>NZ_CP110482.1:0-1403484 GCF_049563345.1 Vibrio mytili
TTCTACATCCTTTCAACGGAATTTGGCATGAAAAGAGAAAAAACGATTGAGAATCTTCATGAGTTAGCTGAATTGACACAACAGGTTCAGGCTGACCGTATAGAGATTGTTTTAGAAGAGCGAAGTGATAACTACTTCCCTCCAATGTCTAAGGCAATGATGGAAACGCGTTCTGGTTTGACTCGTCGTAAACTGGACGACGCTATCGGCAAAATGGAAGCAAAAGGCCATCAATTTACAAAAAACAATGCCAACCACTACTCCATTACGTTAGAAGAAGCGCACATGCTTATGGATGCGGCGGAAGTACCAAAATTCCATGAGCGTAAAAAAAATTCAAACAACAAGCCTTGGATTATCAACGTACAAAACCAAAAGGGTGGTACGGGTAAATCAATGACGGCCGTACATCTGGCAGCATGTCTCGCATTGAATTTGGATAAACGTTACCGTATCTGTCTGATTGACTTGGACCCTCAAGGTTCTTTACGTCTATTTTTGAATCCACAAATCAGTATGGCCGAGCATGACAACATCTATTCTGCTGTCGATATTATGTTAGGTAACGTGCCGGATGAAGTTGAAATTGATAGTGAGTTCTTACGTAAGAATGTGTTGTTGCCCACACAATATCCAAACCTAAAATCCATTTCAGCTTTTCCTGAAGATGCGATGTTTAATGCTGAAGCATGGCAAACACTTTCCGAAGACCCATCGCTGGATATTGTTCGTTTACTCAAAGAGCAACTGATTGACAAAATTGCTGACGATTTCGATATCATTATGATTGATACGGGTCCTCACGTTGATCCACTTGTTTGGAATGCCATGTATGCGTCTAACGCGCTGCTTATTCCATGTGCGGCTAAGCGTCTTGACTGGGCTTCTACTGTGAACTTTTTCCAACATTTACCGACGGTATATGAGATGTTCCCAGAAGACTGGAATGGCCTTGAATTTGTGCGCATGATGCCGACCATGTTTGAGGACGATAACAAGAAGCAAGTTTCTGTATTAACTGAGATGAATTACTTACTTGGTGACCAAGTGATGATGGCAACGATACCGCGTAGCCGTGCATTCGAGACGTGTGCAGATACTTACAGTACAGTGTTTGACTTAACCGTTAGTGATTTTGAAGGTGGTAAGAAAACGCTGGCAACCGCTCAAGATGCAGTGCAGAAGAGCGCTTTGGAACTAGAGCGTGTATTACACTCTAACTGGCCATCATTAAATCAGGGGTAATAAGTAAATGGCTTTAAAAACGTCTGAATTAAACGCAAAATTGTTTGGTAAAACCAACAAACGTCGTGTAGCGACTCCGCAAGAAGCACAAACTGCAGCAAAAGATAAAGCGCAGGTGATCGAGTTGGCAGTTGCGGGTGAGAATACGGTTCAATTTGAACTGGTTCGTGTACCTGCCCATAAAGTAGAGACTGATACCACGGTCTTTGAAAACAATGCTCGTGAACAATCGTTTTTAAATGAACATGCTTTGTCTGATGTTCTGATTACGCTAAAAGAACGAGGACAGCAATATCCCGCGGTTGGTCGTCGTACTAAAGATGGCAAGATAGAAGTTCTTGATGGTAGTCGTCGACGCAAATCTTGTATTTTGGCTGAGCAAGATTTCCTTGTTTATGTTGGCGAAGAGATTAACTCTAATCACGCTAAATTTTTATCTGATGTCGCAAACGCGCACAAGCCGCTATCACTTTACGAGAAAGGTAAAGAGATGCAGGCCAAGCTAGAAAATGGTGAAGCGGAAGATCAAAAAGCGTTAGCAAAAATGTTTCAATGTAGCGAGGCGTTAGTTAGCGGTGCCTTAAAAGCAGCGGCGCTGCCATTGGAATTGCTGCAAGCGTATCCTAATGTAGCGGATCTTGGCCGACCAACGATCGTCAAGTTGCACAAACAGTTTTCGACTCTAACACCTGACAAGCAGCAAGAACTTTTAGATAAATGCCGCACAAGCGAAGGCTTTTTATGGCAAAGAAGCCAGGCTCAAGGCGTTGCTCGCTTAACTAAAGAAGTCACAGAGAATCTTGAGTATTGGATTAAAGAGTTGTTACCAGCGAAGCCGAGTGAAAAAGCTGAAAAAGTTGAGCTGATTAAGGGCCGCGCTAGTTATAGTCGTAAAGGCAGTAATTTAGCCTTAAACCTTAAAAAGGTGGACGATACCTTGATGGAGGAAATACTTGCCTTTGTGCAGAGTAAGATGCAATAGCCTCTTTTTTTGACGTTTCAAGCCGCCTCCGGGCGGTTTTTTTATCGCTGTCATTTATAGTCAGAGAGCATAGAGTTAGTGATGTGATACCATAGATTCAGTTCAACGTCGGATAGCTTACATGTACGCACATTCTCAATTTCTTTCACAGCTTCAACACCAAGTATCGGCAGCTTTTCAGCGTGTCGGTGTCGTGATTAGCGGAGATTCTGATTGGCAAGATCAAGTCATTAATGAGTTTCACCAATACCAACAACATCAAACCTGGTTTTGTATGGGAGATTGGCAATGGGCTGATGACTATTGTGTCTCCGTGAAGCAAGGTCATATGTTGCTCGGTAGAGAGTGTGAAGTCTTGTTATTTGACGCGAGGCAAGGCTTCGATGCTAATAGCTTCAGCGCCGCGATTGGCTCGCTCGTCGGCGGGGGTATTTTGATTATTGTTGTACCGACACAAACGTCAAACGACCCTGCGCAACAGTGGCTGAAAGCACAATGGGATAAACTGATAGTACTTGAACAACATCGCCCAGTACCCTCCGTGCCGGCATTCTCATCGGCGGCACGACCCACGAAGTATCTACAACAATTGGATGCAATTGCAGCGATTGAAAAAGTGATCACTGGTCATCGCAAGCGTCCACTTGTTTTAACTGCCGATCGCGGGCGAGGAAAAAGTAGTGCTCTTGGTATCGCAAGCGCTAATTTGCTGGTAAAAAAGCCATTGCGTATATTAGTTACCGCACCATCGCTCAATGCGGTAGAGCCCGTTTTCGTTCACGCTTCACGTGGAACGAAGGATGGACATAGAATCAGAAAAGATCGATTAGATGTCGGGCAGGGCAGTCTTCAATTTGTTGCCCCAGACGAGCTGCTTAATCGCTTACCTGAGTGTGATCTACTTCTTGTTGACGAAGCAGCAGCGATTCCCGTTCCGTTATTAAAAAGAATAACCGAGCACTACCATCGTCTTGTGTTTTCCTCTACGGTACATGGTTACGAAGGGTGTGGCCGCGGTTTTACCTTAAAGTTTGTTGACTGGCTAAAAGCCAACAGACCTGGGATGCATGTTTGTCATTTAAAACAACCGATACGTTGGAGCGAGACGGACCATTTAGAAGCGTGGTCTTATGACGCGTTTTTGCTGGATGCTGAAATCAGGCAGTCATCATTAGAACTCTCTGGGCAGATACAATTAACAAAAATGGATAAGCAACAACTTATCGCTTCCCCTATGCTGTTGCGCGAGTGTTTTGCGCTGCTCGTTAATGCACATTATCAAACTTCACCCAATGATTTACTTCACCTGTTGCAAGACGAACGTAGCCATATGTGGGTTGCCAAAGATCAACATCATATTGTAGGGGTCATGCTCACTGTCGAAGAGGGCGATTTAGACGATGATATTATTTGCGATATCGCCATCGGTAAACGTCGTCCTCGAGGGCATCTGACGCCTATTACCATCGTGAATCAACTTGGCTACCCTCAAGTTGGGCGCCTTTCAACATTACGTATAATGCGAATTGCTGTTCATCCGTCACTTCACCGACATGGCGTAGGTCAGTCGATGTTGAAACTTCTAGAGGCCACGCTCGACTCCCATATATCGTATTTGTCCACCAGCTTCGGCGCGACAGACGAGCTTATTCAGTTTTGGCTTAAAGCGGGATACCAACCGATTCGGCTCGGTACTACTCGCGATGCTGCTAGCGGATGCTATTCATTATTGATGGTTAGGCAAACCGAACATCAACAGCAGGTATGGATCGATGAAGCGAGCGCATTAATGCACGAACTATTATCGCGAAGTGTCATTCAAACGTATCCGAAAATTGAAGCTAGTTTGTATCGTCGCTTATTACAATCACCATCCCGGACAGACAAATTACATCCGAATAAACTCACGCTGATTCACAATTATTGCCAAGGTGGTGGGAGCTACGAATCGGTACTTTTATGGTTGCAACAGTGGTTGCTGCAGTCTGGCTTAGACTCGACTTCCGATTTACTCATTAGCAAGGTTTTTCTCAATCATGACTGGGCTATGTGTGCGAAGCAGTTTCAACTGGCTGGCAGAAAGCAAGTAGAGCAGCGGCTACGAAGTGAGATCAATCAACGTTTAAAGCAAATTTACACTGTAAAAGGCGTATCTTGAATTTACACTGTAAACTTAGCCCGACGAAAAGAGAGAGGTTTACACTGTAAATTTGTCTTTTGCTTTTCAATATAGAGAAGCTTAACTTAAACGCAAACAACGACGGCCATCCGAGTTTTTAATCATGTCGGAGTGATAACGTTTATTGATAGTTTGCCGTTGGTGCTGCTCACGTATATCGACATCGTAAGATTCTATTGATAGAAAGCCCCCCAAAATAGTCAAAATACATAACCGAAAAGAGAGAGACGGACATCCCAAATCAGAACTGAGTAATAGGTATCCAACACTTTGTTTCGTAAGCCATAACTATAACTCTGCTTTAGTGACGTACTGCTTATATTCACTACGGAATTCTTTTCCAAAAAATTATTTGAAGTAGACTGGATACGTTGATAGAAAACTAAATCAGTTATAAAAAGAGCGGTGTCGAAATGTGGAACTTATGTCTTGGTTGGTCTGAAAATAAAACAGAAATTGTTGCCAGTCTTCCGAGGGATGCGGACGTTAGTTTTGAGCTAAACCCACAACAACTCGAAGACGAGTTAAAAGTGCTAAAAGCAGACAAGTTGCTCGTCGACCAAAAGGAAGTGGACGCTTTCATTGTTAATGCGAGAGAACACAAACCAGAAGCTTACGAAGGAACGGTCATTGCTCGGAAAACCAATGCCCAACTCGATGTTGTATTGTCTGATGATAATATGTTGGCGAGTATTAAAGTGACTGGGGCGTACGGTGGACGTGGTTTGCGTGGCCCTGAAGTGATCTATGCACTTGCTAATGCTCGAGTAACGAAAGGCATCAATAAATTAGCGCTCAAAAAAGTGCTAGTTGTCAGCACAAAGCTTAAACCAGGTAGCACCTTTGTCCAACCAGTCGCCGTCGGTAAACAACCAATCAAAGGCAAAGACTCTGTCTTCAAACCACTTGTTAAAGATATCACTAAGAGAATCCTCAAGCCGAAAGAGGGACAATCAACCAGTGATAAAATCGACTTAAGAAACCTCGGAGAAATCATTGATGTGGGGGTAGGGGATCAGGTGATGCGCCGCATCCCAGCAACAAAAGGGACAGCTGGTTATACTGTACAAGGCATTCCTGTCCCTGCGCAAGAAGGGCAAGAGCGGCCCTTAAAGCCAGGTAAGGGAACGCAAATCAGCCCTAATGATCCGAACCTTCTCATCGCGAGTGTCTCTGGTACGCCGCTCATTAAAGATAGGACAATCGAAGTCGACAATGCGATGTTTCTGAATAATGTGGGTGTGAACACAGGGCACGTGAAGTTCAAAGGCAATGTCATTATCGGTGGTAACATTGAATCAGGGATGATCGTGAAAGCAACAGGGTCTATTACAGTTGGTGGGTTCATTGAATCTGCTGACGTTGAGGCTCATGGTGATATTCAAGTAAGCAAAGGTATCATCGGACATACAGTCAGTGACGGCCAGCCAAAAAGCTGTCTGGTAAAAACCAAGGGCACAATACGAGCGAGCTACGCACAATATTCCGATCTTGTCGCCGACGAGGATATTGAGTTATCGGTACATAGCATGAACAACGACATCGTTTGTGGAAATAATCTGACGGTGATGGACGCTTCTGAAAAGAATGGCACATTAAGCGGCGGTATGGCAAAAGTTGGCGGCCGAGTACGGTGTTTGCAGTTAGGTGTTGAAGGTGATGCAGCTACAGATGTTGAGGCATTCTCACGCTATCAAGTATTCAAAGACGGAATCGCCGATTTAAAACAGCGATATAAACAAGCACAACAAGAAACGATGGATGTCGTCCGTAAGGAACTAGAATACAAGAAACGTCCAAAGTCAGAGCGTAGCGACGAAGAGCTCGTTCTTATTGAGCAACTTAAACAACAAAACAGTACTCAACTCGAAGACATTAAACAAAAGTTAGATCTTATGGAAGCTGAGTTAGAAGTGGCACTTACGGAGTGCACTGTTGAAGCAAAAGAGAAAGTTTTTACGCGCGTTACGGTAAAATTTGGAGATGAACAAGTCACGACTAAGCGCAGTCACGGCGGATGTTCATTCCAGTTCAATCAATATGAAATCAAAGTCTCCGCTAACCTTGAAGAAGAGGACGTGCCCAATTAACTCGCCCTTCAGGCGCATTTTGACGTTTTTTGGGTGCATCAACTGCACCTCTTTTTGCAATCACATTTAAACTAACTAGTTTTTTGGCTGACATCACGCTTAAGTGCAGTTTGTCTTAGTCCGACCTTCGAACATTTCATTGGAACAAATCCTGGCAGTGCTTCTACTCGTTTAAGCCAAGCTTGCAAGCTAGGGTAGTCAGCTAAACTTATCCCACCTTCTGGCGCCACTTTGATATAACTGTATAGGGCTAAATCAGCAATAGTTGGACCTGTACCAACCAACCATTGGCGGTTGCTTTGGTAATGCTCAACTTGTGTGAGGAGCTTATATGCTTCATGACTGAGCGGAGCACTGTCTATGCTGCGATTAAACAAATTCGCCGCACGCAGTTTGGCTATTGAGCCCGCCAGTCGATGAGCTGCGAGAGATAAAAACTGTTCGATATAGGCACGCATTTGAGGTGATTCTGGAAGCCACGTCAGTTCTTTATCATAGACGGTCGCAAGATAAACCAAGATCGCGTTTGAGTCAGAAATGACGGTTTCACCGTCGACCAATACGGGGATCTGACCGAAAGGATTAAGTGTCAAAAACTCTGGCTGTTGATGTTCTCCGCCAGGCAAGTCGACGGTTATGAGTTCAAAGTCTAATTCGAGCATACTTAACAGCATGTGTGCACGGTGTGCATGCCCTGAGAGAGGGTGCCAATATAGCTTTATCATCGTTTTTTCCTCAGCGAGTTGTTTATTCTATTTAAGAACAAGTTGCACAGAAGAAAAACCCCGCTACTATGGAATAACAATTTCCAAAATGTTGACAATAAATGGACACTATCGATGGAATGAGAACAGTCGTGGCGGTGATAGAGACAGGATCATTTACCGCGGCTTCAGAACGTTTAGGCATTTCCAAATCCCTAACTTCCAAATACGTTAATCGAGTCGAAGATCAGCTGGGTGTCAAATTGTTTCATCGCACGACTCGAAAACTTTCGGTTAATCAGTCAGGACAAGAATATTATCTGCAAGCGCGAGCTGTGTTAGCGAAATTCGATAAGTTATACCATCAACTCGATGTAGCGAATAAATCTGTGTCTGGGGTTATACGAGTGACTGCTTCGCAGGGATTTGCTGAGGAATTATTAAGCCCGATTATTCCTGATTTCTACGCACGCTATCCTGAGATTCAAATTGATATCATCGTTACTAATCAAAAGCTGGATTTGGTAGAACAAGCGATAGACGTTGCATTTCGTGCCAGTGAACTAGAGGATTCTGGCTTAAGGTATCGCAAGATAATGTCACTGCAAAGTTCTGTGTACGCTGCGCCCAAGTTCGCCAAAGAGTACGGACATGATGTGGAATTGGATCAGTTGCCTTGCCTTATCGATACGAACCTTCACCCCATCGCTCGCTGGCCCCTAGACAGCTCTTCTCGCCAGAGCAAAGCTTGTACGAGCCTGGCCATACGTCCGGTATACAAAAGTAATAGCCCAAGGCTGATTCGCCAATTGACTCTTTCTGCTGTTGGAGCAAGCTATCAACCTGATATTATCGCAGCGCCGTATGTAGAAAAGGGCTTACTGCAAAAGCTTGATATTGGTTTTAAAACTCTGAAGTATCCGCTATATGCTCTCTATCGCGGTGGCGAATATCACCCAGAGCGAGTGAAAGTGTTTTTAGATTTTGTTGTCGATAAACTTGGTATAATTAACCGAAAGTAAGCAAGTCCCTTTTCGCGTTAGACCTTTATCCTTTAACATGCGATCAATAGGAATCTACCTTGCTATAATCTGTGTAGAAAGCATTCGGCAATCCGGTAAAGTTTCAAATTTTGAGTAATATAATGAATAACGTAATTGATAAGCTCGCTTGGGTTTTGATTCAAGATGGTAAGTTTTTGGCTGTAAGATCTAAAGGTAAAGAGCTGTTTTATCTCCCAGGCGGTAAACGTGAAATTGGTGAAAGCGACACTGAAGCCCTAACTCGTGAAATCAAAGAAGAACTGTCAGTTGATCTTATTCCAAGCAGTATTAAATACATGGGGACATTCACGGCTCAGGCTGATGGCAAAGTACAGGGTGTCTCAGTAAAACTAACTTGTTACTTTGCTGATTACACTGGCGAACTCATTCCTGCTGCTGAAATCGAAGAGCAAAAGTTCATTGACGGTAATGATGAAATCGTTTGTTCAGTCGCAGCGTTGGTTGCGTTAAAGTGGTTAGAAGAAAAATCATTGATAGCTAGAAAAAGCTCCCATACAAGCGTTTAAGCGATCAAGAACCGTCTTACCATGTTGGCTGTGGTCTTGTGCTCACCAAGTCATCCTGTCTTATGTCAACGATTCACTCATTTTTAGGTTTATTAATCACAAACCGCAAATGACGGTTCTATTTCAACAAAAGGCTCTTTGCACAATAGCAACCACTATCCAGACCTTGCTAAGGGTTTACATCATGAGTTCTTCCTCTTGCAACTGTCCCAAAAACTCAGATTAAAGCGAATGTAAACGCAAGCTCTCCAACTGTTTAACTGTATTTTCAATTTATTTTTGATAGTTAATCAAATGAGATGCCGTTTCTCATTACTAATTGTTCCTCTATGATGATTCCATAAAGTATTTAAGTTAGCTAGATAAATTCGAAGTCGATATAGATAGGCCCCTTTCCTGCAATTCGATAGTTGGTATTTAATTGTCAAATTTAATTTGATAATTGTTGTGGGCTTTGGCGATTTATTTAGATACTGAGTTGGCTGAAATTAGCGGAATCATATCAAGGAGACAGAACAATGGCAGTACCATCAAAAATGAAAGCAATTGGCTTTACCCAATCATTTGCAATCACTGAGCAAGACAGTCTGTTTGAATTTGAAACAGACCTTCCTGAGTTAAAAGGGAGCGATCTACTGGTTAAAGTTAGCGCGACATCCATTAACCCAGCAGACGCCAAAATTCGCATTCGTAATGCTCAAGATAAAACGCTTGAGCAACCAAAAGTGCTGGGGTATGACGCAGTAGGGGAAGTGGTTAAAAAAGGCCAAGACGTTACAGGCTTTGAAGTCGGTGATCGTGTCTACTATGCAGGTGATGTGACGCGCATGGGGGCAAATGCAGAATATCAAGCGGTCGATTACCGTATTGTATCTCATGCTCCAAAGAGCCTGTCTGATGAATCTGCTGCAGCTATGCCGTTAGTGACACTTACGGCTTGGGAAGCGTTGTTTGAGCGCCTGCGTGTCCGTCCAGAAGAGAAAAAATCGCTACTGATTATTGGTGGTGCGGGTGGTGTCGGTTCTATCGCAATTCAACTGGCAAAGCAACTTACCCGTCTCAATGTTATCGCAACAGCGTCAAGGCCCGAAACTGAACAATGGGTCAGAGAGATGGGCGCTGATCATGTGGTCAATCATCGTGACCTTGTTGCGTCTGTGCGAGAGCAAGGCATTCAGCATGTTGATTATATTTTCAATGTTGCAGACACAAAGGGGCACTGGGATTCAATGGTGGAGCTGATTGCACCACAAGGCATGATAAGTTCTATAGTGGAGTTCGATAGCGGGATTGATTTATCGGCACTACAAGGTAAGTCTGCAGGTTTCGTTTGGGAGCTCATGTTTACCCGTTCACTCTTCAATACAGACGATATCCAGAAACAACAAGACATCCTATTCCAAGTGGCGAATTTGATTGATGCTGGCCGTATTAAATCTACGCTCACAAATACCTTGTATGGCTTTAGTGCGGAAACGTTGAAAGAAGCGCACAAACGGATTGAAAGCAGTACATCGATTGGTAAAACGGCCGTTAAATATTAATACCAATCAAAATACGTTATGAATCATTGTTGCTGGTTAAAATCGTGGATAGCTGCGTCATAAATTGGAATCACGTGTTACTGCAATTTATGCTTTGCTCTAAGCGATTTTTCCGGCGCAATACATCCATCACTTACTTATTCTGATTGGTATGGTGCTATCTGTTTACAGTGTAAACTGCCTCACTTGGTTGTAAACAGCGCGTCTGTGTCATTCAGTCCTGATGTTTTACTCACTTTTTTCGTCATACTGTAGAAGCGCTATGAACGCCGTGAGATAGTTTTCTATGGTGTGATCCGCGGATACGGCTGGCAACTCCGCCGTAATACAGGGCAACTGTCTTTCCTTACACCATGTTCCAAAGGACCCCGGTGTTTCATAATCCACATCTTCAACGACCTTTAGGTCAAATTGCTTTGCCAGCCATATTGATAATTCTGACTGAGCCGGATCATCGATAAACGCCAGTGGTTCATGAAACGAAACAACGAATTTGGGCTGTCGCTTTTCAATAAGGCTTATCAGCGCAGAGACTTCTGGCTCAAGCTGTTCGACTTTGCCCGTTTTTACTTTCACGTCTCGCACCGGGGTGTGAGAGCTCCAACGATAAACGCTGCCGTGTTCTGTCCAGTTTTCAGTCGGAAAGGCTCGGTTAAGATCAACCTGATTTGCGTTGGCACGGGTTCCCAGCTGATTACCATCAGGGTTCATCGACAGTATCACGTCATGACGTAAGCAGTGCGCGGGTAAGCTTCTTAACGCGCAGGATAAACCTGCTATCGAAGCGGTCTCATCACCATGCGTGCCAGCGAGTATTAAGCCGCGAGAATCACTTTGGATTTGCGCCGGAAAATAAAGCAAAGGTGCGTTCATGACAGAACGACCAAATAGTTTAGGTTGAATTAAAAACGCAGCTCTTTCTGATCTTGGAATCAAACTCACCTTGCTCTCCTAATGTGCGAGCGATTAATTAAATTAACGGCAAACTGAGCGGGTTAAAGTCGCTTTGCATCTTCCAGTTTGAAGTCGTTTTCAGTATTTCATTTTTCGTTTAGGTTAGCTAGATGCCCTCATACTCGTCAATGCTCATATTTCTGCATACGAATGGAATTGGGTATAGAATAAGACATTACAGCGTTTGCTTAACATGATGTATTAGGAGAATAAAAACAATATGGATATCAAATTACCCTCGTCAGGGTTGATTATTTCTTCACTGTTAGCGACCGGTTTATCGGCTTCAGCATTCGCTGATGCATTACCGAATGGTGTGCAACTTGATCCCGTTCAACAATTGATCCGTGCCAATGATGCTGAAGCCGCGACACTTGATCCTGCTAAAGCAGAAGGTTTGCCTGAAATGCACGTATTACGTGATTTATTTGAAGGGTTGGTGATACAGGATAGAGAAGGCAATATCGTGCCTGGGGTCGCAACCTCTTGGGAAACCAATGACAACAAAACTTTCGTGTTTCATCTGCGCAAAGATGCCAAGTGGTCGAACGGCGATCCTGTTACTGCGGATGACTTTGTCTATGGCCTCAGACGAGCTGTGGATCCTAAGTTGGCATCTCCCAATGTTTGGTATCTGAAGATGACCAATATAAAAAATCTTGCAGATGTTGCTGATGGGAAGAAACCTTTGACTGCGTTGGGTATTACTGCGGTAGACAAACACACATTACGTTTTGAACTGGAGAGTCAAGTTCCATATTTTGTAGCGATGACAGGACACACATCGATGATGCCCGTTCATCGAGCAACGGTGGAACACAATGACAAGCCTTGGAGTGAACCTAGTCAATTTGTGGGTAACGGTGCATTTGTACTAAATAAATGGGTGATCAATGAACGCATTGAATTGGTGAAAAATCCGAATTATTGGGATAGCGAGAATACACATCTTACTAAAGTGACGTACATACCGTTCGAGAACCAAAAGGCGTCTATTAACCGTTATGCAGTTGGTGAGGTAGATATCACTTCGGATGTTCCCACCAATTTGGCGCATAAGCTCAAAGAAGATTACCCTGAGGCTTATACAGCCGTGCCTTTACTGTGTACTTATTACTACGCGTTTAATACGACTCGACCACCGTTTGACGATGTAAGAGTGCGCCAGGCGTTTTCCTACTCGATCATGCGAGATGTGGTGACCAATGGTGTGACTCAAGTGGGGAACCTGCCTGCATACACGTTTGCCCACAAATACACGGCGGGCTTTGATGCGACCCAGCCCAAGTATAGCCAATGGACACAGCAACAGCGCGATGAAAAAGCCAGAGAGCTCATCCAACAAGCCGGGTACGGGGATAGCAAGCCACTTAAATTCAAGTTGCTCTATAACACCAGTGAAGCCAATAAGTCGATCGCAGTGGCAATTGCTTCGATGGTCAGTAAAAATCTCGGGGCAGATGTCGAGTTAGAAAATCAAGAGTGGAAATCCTATTTGGTTGCAAGGAAACAAGGTAATTTTGATGTGATGCGTGCGTCTTGGTGTGGCGATTACAACGAAGCGTCCACGTTTTTAAGTCTGTTGCGTTCTGGCTCGTCGGGGAACTTTGCTCGATACAGCAGCCAAGCGTATGATCAAGTAATGAAACAAGCGCTTGCTGCAACAAATGAAAAACAGCGTCAAGGGCTCTACGATCGAGCTGAGCAGTTGCTTACGGAAGATATGCCTATCGCTCCTATCTATTACTACATGCAGGCGAGACTGGTTCGGCCAAACGTTGGCGGTTTTGCTAAGAACAACGTAGAAGGGCGTATTTACTCAAAAGATCTGTACATCAAGCAGTAATCCAATACAAATGGCTCCAAGTCTTTACAATGTAAAGTTTGGGGCTACTTTTTTCTCCGCGTGTAAATTCTAGTCGCTGTTTTGACGGGTACGGGTTTGCTTTTGGCCAGTTTTAGAACGGCTTTTTGCAGAATTTGGTTGTTCGGATAGGTGATCAGGTGACCGTTGTCATGCTTGATCAACACGTGAAACATGCTGATCTCTTGGATCTCACCACTGATGTCTTCATCTTTATCGACCACTTTAATCCGATCGCCGACCCGATAGGGGAACACAAAGAAGATCAAAAAACTGGCAGTGATATTACTAAGTATCGACCACTGGGCGATAAACGCCACACCTAAGACCGCAAAGATAGATGAAATAAAGAGCGAGACGTCACCATAGCCAATGCCGGTAATAACCGCGAAGATAGATGCGGTTACGAACAAAAGGGCGACATTAAAGCAGCGTTGGATAAAGCTCACGCGCGCCTTTTTAACGCGTTTCGCGGATGCAATGTTTAAGATCGCGCGGTTGGCGATTGTCTTAAGTATGCGGTAAGCAATGAGAACGACGATCCCCATTAATATTTTGTACCCCAACGACCCTTCTGTGAGGTACGGGCTTAGTTGATCCAGTTGAATCCAATCATTCATTTTATTACTCGCAGATATCAAGAAAGTCGCTTTTAGAGCCTAAGTCATACTATAACCAAGTCTTGTTAACACCTAAACCTTACGACTAGTCATTATAAATTTGGTATTGCCATAACCATCATCAGTGTATCAGTGCAATTCGCCGGAATTATTTTGCATGACGTATCACTATTGGCACTAAATTTCGCTGTATTCAAGTGTGTTAGCTAATCTTAATGGGTTTCCTTTGTTTTGGGGAGAGTCTTGGTATGAATCGAATGAAAGAAGATGAAAAAGCCATTATGATGCTCGTGGTGATCGTTGGTTTGGTATTGATTTGGGTGGTTCTCGAAGAGCTGAATTACCTTGGCTTGAAATAAATTGGCTTGGACGAATGGTTTGGTTTTGCTGTCGGTGAACAACAAAGATTGAAACGTCTCGACGCTTTTTGTCGTAGCCTGCCTTTTGATCTAGCAAGCTTTTGATCCTTTTTGAGCTGAGATTACCACTTTCACTTATGTTAAAATTCTATTTTTATGTTGAAGTCGATTATGAATCACAATCATTTCCAAGGTAAATACGAGGTTGAGCTCAAGTATCGACTCGACTCGAAGTCGGTTTTCCTCGAAGTATTAAGATTATTACCTCACGAAGTTATGCTCGAAGATAATATTGAACGCGACTGGTATTTTGATTTACCAACTAAAGCCTTACAGACCGAGGGTAAAAGCGTTTGTATTCGAACGATGGAGCCTTCGGGGATCAAGTTGTGGATAGTAAAGGGACCGGAAGCTGATCGCTGTGAGGCGACAAATATTGCTGATGCTTCAATCGCTCGTAGCATGTTGGAAACTATGGGGTTTGAAGTGGTGCTAAAAGCGGAGAAAACTCGGAGTATCTACTTTGTTGGCGATTTTCATATTACCGTTGATTCCTTGGCGGGTATCGGTGATTTTGCCGAGTTCGCAATCATGACAGATGATGAATCTATGTTATCGTCTTACAAAGTTGAGTTGGAAGCTTTGGCTAATAAATTTGGCTTAACACGGGCAGCATTGCAAACGAAATCGTACAAGCAAATGTTTGCTGAAAAAAGTGCATCACAAACGACTAAGGTTTCAGATACTTTTTCTTATCCGAACTGATGTCTCTAAGTCATTTAAGTTAAGAAGCTTTGTCCGTGTGACCTGAAACCGTATCGAGCGTTGCTCACCACAACATAATCCAACGTGACCAGCCACATCTTGGAAAATTGTGTTTTTCAACTTAAGAGGCGCAGCTATGTTTTTCGGCGACCAACCAGACCTAATGCTCTTTGATGTTATACATCCCGTACACTTGATCTTTGGCATCATTGTCTTTTATAGCTTGTTTTATGTCGTCAGAAAGATCCACCTACGTATCAACCGTCTCAAAGTGGAGCGTGAAATATTTGAGTCCGAGCTGGCTAAGATCCGTGCGAGCCATAGAGTCAATGGCGCTCCGTTTCACAGTGATACCAACGGGTATCTTTCCGGGTTTCACCCCGGTACACCCTGCATCCGTACTTCCCCTAGAAGCAGTAGCGCGGCCAAAGACGATGTTTGATGCGCTTGGCTTGTTCGATTAATACCATTAATGCGGTTGTAGTCTTCGGCCTGTGCGGTGTTACGAATGTTCAATGGCTCGATGTCATAAAAGGCCGCAATATGAAGTAAAGCTTGGTCACATTCATTTGACATTAGTTTGCCAATTATTGAGTCAATCATTACTGAGCTGACTCATTTATGCCCCTTTCTGTGCTAGAGCTGATACTCGCAACATTTATATAAATTCCTCTTTGACTTAATTTATCTAATTTCCCTATTATGAAACTAAGTGTCTATATGGTTAGTAACAGTTCAAAGGAGGCATTGATGTTGATATACGAAGTAACCAAACCTGGTACTTGGATAGTTCACGAAGATCAAGATTGGGCATTCGAAGTTGAATCGCTCCTTAGGCACATAGAAGGTCAATTCTATGAAGCTAACTTAACGCTCAATATGTTCTTAGAATCGATTAGTTACCACCGTTCACCACCTAGCCGTGACCAGTGGCAACGCGACTCTGAACGTAGACGTGTAATTCAAACTGAAATCGAAAAGGGCTACCCTGACCCATACGCCCGTGAAGTCCATGATGAAATCTACATCAAGACTGAAATCCAGTTTAAACGTGAAAAGTGGCAAGCGGGTGAACTACCAAGAGAGTTTACACACAATCAGTCGTTCATCTATGCCAGAGCATTTCTATATGCCCTTGATTCATTCGATAAATTCATTAAAGTGCTCAAGAACAAAGAAGGCACACCAGAGGTTGTCGCTGAGCTTCACAATGAAATAGGTGATAATTTCCCTGACCTACGTGGAGTACGCAATACAGCACAACACATGGAGGACAGAGCCAGAGGTCTTGGTGCTGGACATAGAGGTAAGCCGCCTCAACAATTAGACTTAAAACCTATAGACAATCAATTAGCTAAGGCTGATGGTGGCATTCTGTTATTGAACTGTCTCAATGGTACTAGGTATGGCTCTACCATGGCGGATGGCCACTATGGTGAAGTGGACGTATCGCCCGATTCAATGAATCACTTACACTCGATATTTGACCGATTACTCAATGCCTTTGAGTGGAAAGGTCCAAAGGCACATCTACCTAGTAGACCGTGAATGCTAGTTACTAGCTATTACCTCAAAGGCGAAAAAGCGCTCTTTTTGCACCAAAATGCAGTTTAAGTGCGCTTAACAAACGACTTTTAAGGCTTCAAGATACTTTTCTAATCCAAATCTCGCACGTTAGAGCCTGTACTCTAACGCGCTTTTGTCCATGGGCGTTCCTGCACGCCCTGACCGACAGCGATCGACACTGCTGCAACAGTTGTAGTCTATGGCCAGACTTTATGTTGACCAATAACACCTAAGAGGAGGTCAACATGAGAAAGTTATCTTCAGGAAAATGTAGCGGGATAAAAAGACCATTCAAGTTGGAAGAGATTTGGCGAATCAGAACCAGGCTAGAGCTTGAAAACGACCTAATGCAGCTTGCACTATTGAACCTAGCCATTGATAGCAAGTTGAGGGCGAGTGATCTACTAAAGCTGCACGTATATGATGTTTCTTCGCAAGGCGTGATATATGAGAGGGTTCAATGCATCCAGCAAAAAACAGGTACCGATGTACACTATGAGATTACTCCGAGAACGCAACAGAGTATTAGTCGGTGGGTTTACTCAGCACATCTAGAGGCAAGTAGTTTTCTATTTCCAAGCTGTCGCCGTAAAGGCCAAGCCATCAGCTATTCGTTTTATCGTACGATTATCAGGAACTGGGCTGTAAAGCTTGGTTTGAATGCAGACTATTATGGTACGAATTCTATGCGTCGTACTAAAGCTACTCTGATCTATGCCAGAACGAAAAACATCAGGGCGGTACAGATCTTACTTGGTCATTCGAAGCTAGATAACACTATTAGATATCTTGGCGTTGAACTAGAAGACGCTCTGAGACTCTCAGAGCAAACGGATTGCTAGAAGGACTGATACGGGCTTTTCATACCTCTGGAAAGCCTGTGCCCCAAACAGTGTTACGTCAGTTAATGAACACTAAAATGGTTTCTATTAGTTTCCCTCAATTTATCTAATAACAACTAATTCCAAGAATAAATTTTTGTCCCAATAGTATCCTTATGTGTCCTTTAAGCCACTTTTGAGCGTCTATCCTATTGCATAAAATGACTCCATTACAGCAAAACACAGCAATACTGGAGCACAATTATGAAAATCACACAAATTCGCAATGCAACACAAGTCATAGATTATGCAGGTAAAACATTCCTTATTGACCCAATGTTAGCGCCAAAAGGCACTTACTCTGGATTTGAAGGAACAGCAAATTCACACTTACGCAATCCAACAGTTGAATTGCCTCTGCCTCTTGAAAGCATCATCAATGTGGACGCAGTTCTTCTAACTCATACTCACCCAGACCATTGGGATGAAACAGCAGTGAATGCGATACCTAAAGATAAATTGATTTTTGT
This sequence comes from Vibrio mytili, assembly GCF_049563345.1. NCBI lineage: Bacteria > Pseudomonadati > Pseudomonadota > Gammaproteobacteria > Vibrionales > Vibrionaceae > Vibrio > Vibrio mytili. The sequence goes on from NZ_CP110482.1 coordinate 17,794, forward strand.
ACAGCACGAAGGTGATGAAACTATTCTTCTATCACAAGGTTTTACCAACGTTAAAATCTTCTCTGAAGAGACTGAATATCACGGTATTTCATTTACACGTACAGTCTGCCAGCATGGCTCTGATGCAGCATTCCAACATGATCAAATGGCTGAAATTTTGGGTGAAGTGACAGGCGTGATTTTTTCCCATGCCGATGAAGAAAAGTTATATGTGGTTGGTGATACGATTTGGATCCCAAGTGTAGAAGAAACCATGAAAAAAGAACAACCAGGTGTCGTTATTCTCAATACAGGTTGGGCGCATGTACTGGGCTTTGGTCCTATTATTATGGGTAAAGAAGATGTACTAAAAACACACCAAGTACTACCTAAAGCGAAAATCGTTGCGACTCATATGGGGGCGGTTAACCATGTATTGGTGACTACTCAAGAAATGCGCGAATACGCAGCTGCAAATATGATTAGCGATTTTGTGTTTGTTCCAGAAGATGGTGAAACAGTGATAATCTAGTTTTGATGTCATAAAGCAAACCTATGGCCTGCGTTTATGAACCGCACAGAGTAGTGTACTAACATTGCTCTGTGCATTTTACTTTGGAAACGAACTATGTATCTCAATGAAAACCATAAAATTCCTTCCGTTGCTGTTGTTGTTTTCAATCGCTTTAGCCCGTTTCATATTTCTGTCCCTAGCATTGTGTTTGGAAGAGATACCCTTAATGAAGCTTTTTTCGAGCTTAAATTTGTCGCTGGAGAGGAAGGACCGATTTTATCTGATATCGGTATGGAAATTCATACCGAGGCGCAGCTTGATTTCCTAGAGTATTGCGACATCATCGTTGTACCTTATTGGAGAACAATTGACGAGCGCCCTAATGAAAAGTTGCTCAATGCTCTCTGTCGTGCTCATGCCCGAGGCGCATTGGTTGTCGGTTTATGTCTTGGTGGTTATGTTCTCGCTTATGCTGGCTTATTAGCGGGGAAGCGAGCTGCGACACATTGGGAATTAGAACAGGATTTTAGTCAACGCTTTCCAGAAGTTTCGCTCGATACGAATGCCTTATATGTTGAAGATAGCGGGGTGATCACCTCAGCAGGTACTGCCGCAGGTATCGATTGCTGTCTGTATGTTTTCCGAAAATACTACAGCAGTATGATTGCGAACCGAGTAGCAAGAAGAATGGTTGTGCCTCCATACAGAGATGGTGGGCAAGCTCAGTTTATCGATCAGCCTATACCTGTGACGACATCTGATTCACGTATCAATGCATTAATGGACAATATCAGGCGTGATATCAATCAAAAATATTCACTGGATGAGCTAGCAGATTCAGTGATGATGACCCGCCGAACTTTTACGAGAAAATTTAATAGAGCTACAGGTATGTCATTTGGAGAATGGCTGACGGCTGAGCGACTAAACTTGGCTCAGGACCTACTTGAATCTACAGATTTGTCTATTGAACAGATTGTCGCAAAAACAGGGTTTAGCTCAGTTCTCATTTTCAGAGATAAATTTAAAGAGCGTTATGAGGTAACCCCTAACCGATGGAGGAAAACGTTCCACCAACAGCCTTAGATAAATATTAAGCGTTCCAACTAAGGTTTGCGATACATTTCCTCATGCCAATTCCGATTATTAAGGAGGTTAGCGTAGCTCATTAATGTCCAGAAGTGGCTTATCAACACTTAATAACTGGTTGGGTAACTAGCTTGATTTCGCCCTAGTGGTTTAGGTCAACGACTGATTCATCTTTTCATTAAGTGTGCTTTCCCTCCAGCAGTCATCTTTCTGATTTTAGTGTTTAAGCTAAACTGGGGTTCGCTTTATTGGTTTGTGGTAGGATATTTGGAAACGGTAATGGAATTGATGGTAGGTGATCGAGGTTATGGAGTTTGTGATAGCGATAGTTCTATTTGCGGTTGCCTTAGTCACCCTGCCTATTTTGTTTGGGATTATTCAAACCCGAGTGTCTAATCTGGACAACATCATTGAAATAGACGAAGGCAATATAATCGTTCGCAGCCTTATGGTAGAGCGTTTTTTTCGGTTAAAGGGGAGGGTGATCGCTTCAGAAAGTATCATGAAAATACAATTTTCCAATGATCCATTAAGAGAGACGTGCATCTCTCTTTTTAACCGCGCCAACGGTGCATTTGATTTTTGGGTACCGACCCATTTAGCCTCCCCTGCAAAATCCAAACTCATGTCGATATGTTTGAATGCTGACGTTGTTGACGTCTAAACGCAAGGCTCTGTTCCCTTTAACTGTTGTAATACTTAAGTAGACAACGATTGGAGGGAACTATTATGCTTCAGTCACAGTTCCACAAGCTTATAAAACTACTCCCCTGTAGTGGATAAATGAATTTGGCCTCAAGGTTAGAGGTTTTTCGATACCTAAGATAATCCGCTAAATGCTAATTTAGAAATGACGCTAACAAGGTTTTGTACAAAAGTGTGCCAGAACCAAAACATGCAGTGACATTCAGTCTGAGAAAAGTTTCAAGCTCTCATGTACTAGTTACGAATTTATTGTCAGAGTTCGATCTTAGTTGTCCACCAACATTTGCCATAAAAAAGCCCTCAAACTTGCACTGAAGTGAGGGCTTGATTGATATCATACAAAATAGAGAGACGATGTTAATCTGCTCGTACTTTCCCTTGTTTCAAATCGTTCAAGATCTTGCTTTTTGGACCATCGGCGATGATGCTGCCTTTTTCCATAACAATGACACGATCGACAATATCGAGCATGGCCGTTTTATGCGTGATGAGTATCAGCGTTTCACTCGGTTTGAGCTGAGCCAACTGGTGCTTTATATGCATTTCAGAGCGGTTATCCATCGCACTGGTTGGCTCGTCCAGCAACAGTACTGGCGGTCTGCCCACGAACGCACGTGCAATCGTTACGGCTTGGCGCTGGCCACCCGAGAGCAGGGCACCACCTTCTCCCACCTGACGTTCTAATCCGGCAGGATCTGATTGAGTAAAGGTGGTAACCCCCGCACGATTAGCTGCATCCATGACATCTCGATCATCTGTCAGTGGACGACCTAAAGTAATGTTATCGCGAATGGAACCAAAGAACAGGTTCGGGTCTTGAGGGACACAGCCAATATTGCGGCGAATATCAACGTGATGTAGCTGAGCAATATCGGTTTCATCTATGCGGACATGACCTTCCGTTGGTTGGTACAATCCCATTATGAGGCGCTCTAATGTGGTTTTCCCTGAACCTATACGTCCAATAATGGCCACTTTCTCGCCAGGCTCTATCGTCAGGCTCAAATCACGAATCGATGGGACTGGCGCATTGGGATAGTGGAAAGTCACGTGTTCTAGCTCAATCTTACCTTGAATGATAGGACGGTGGATGTAACGCTTGCCTTCTTCCTGTTCATCAGGCATTTGCATCACTTGGTGGATGATGGTCATGGATGATTTTGCTTGATTATAGCGCGTAGAAAGTAATGAAAGTTGTACCAGCGGACCAATAGCGCGACTGCTTAACATGGTCGCTGCAATCAACCCCCCCATCGTGAGCTCACCCTCAGCGATGAGGTAAACACCTAAAATGATCATCCCTACGCTACAGCTCTGTTGTACAAATCCGGCAGAGTTTTGGATGCTATCAGTAATGCGGCGGCTCTTAATGTTCCAGTTTGCCATGTGCGCGACCGCCTCTTCCCAACGATATTGGAATTGGCTCTGCGCACTGAGCATTTTTACGGTTTCAAGTCCTGCTAAGCTTTCGATCAGGTTGGCGTACTTCTGTGAAGCGAGACGAGAACCTTCTTCTATCGAGCGTCTTAACGGTCCCTGAATGATTAAAGAATGAATCACCAGCAGCACGACACCAACTAGAGGGACGAGAACAAGGTTGCCAGTCATTAGCCAGATAATAAACAAAAATAGTAGGGCGAATGGCAAGTCAATCAGCGCACTGATCGTTGCTGAAGTGAAGAATTCTCGAATCGACTCAAACTCTTGTAAATGCCGTGCAAAAGCACCAACAGAAGGCGGTTTAGACTCCATACGAATCCCCATCACTTTACTAAACAGTTTGGACGAGATCAGTATGTCGGATTTTTTCCCCGCGACATCGATAAAGTAATTTCGTAATGATTTGAGTATAAAGTCAAAGGCGAAGACAACAAAAATACCACTGGCTAAGACCCACAAGGTTTCAAACGCAAGGTTTGGAACGACTTTGTCATACACCAAGCGTGTAAACATTGGCGCTGCGATAGCAAAAATATTAATGAGTATTGAGGCGATAAATACATCGCGATAGATTCGTTTTGATTGCCACAGCGTGGACCAAAACCAGTGCCCCTGTTTTGTGTCGAGAACTTCAGGCGAGCGCTCATCGAAACGGAATTGTTTCTTAACTAAAAAGTAGCGACCTGAGTACTGCGCTTGTAATTCTTTCAACGGAATGGAGATTGGCACAATGCCGCTTTCCATGGTGGTGATTTCAGCCTCTTGCGTCTCATGATTGATGCTGTTTAGTACGCAAGAGTCTCCGTCATTCAGAACCAATATCGCGGGCAGAATTAAGCTGGAGATATTCTCCAGCTCTGAGCGGTTTTCTTTGGCGACCAAGCCCGCTCTTTCTGCCGCTCTAGGAAGCAAAAACGGGGTAAGTTTGCCCTCTGATAGAGGGAGCCCATTAACCAGAGCTTCTGGTGAATTCGCCAGTCCATAGTAACGACTAACGTAGATAAGCGAATTCAGTAAAGGGTCTTGCATCGTTGAAGCCTTTTATTCTTTGTCGACAATAAATCCTTGGAATACTTCTACAAAGTGTTCGTTGAGGAAGTCCAATTGGATTTGAGTTTCGATACGCGATGCAATGGTCGTAATACCTAAATTATGAGCAGTACGCGAAATCGACGTTAAGGTGAATTTCTGTTTTTCGTCGTTTAAGTTATGGGTAAATAGATAGTCGAGTTTGACGTAGTTTGGACGAAACTCGTGAATGTACTCAAGCGAGTGGAAATTGCGGCCATAATTATCCACTCCGAATACTGCGCCTGCTTGACGAATGGCGTTACACAATAGGGCAGTGTGGTGTGGGTGTTCAATAAAGCATTCTTCGGGGATCTCAAAGTGCAGCTGTGAGACAACGTCGGCATGTTTTGCCAAGGTATTGGTTGCCCAACGAATGAAAGAAGGTTGAGCAATACTACTATGAGCAATATTGATTGCGACGGGATCAGTCTGTTCACCACTTTCAATCATTTTGATCATGGATTCAATCACATACTGGTCAAAAATGTTGGTCGCATTTAATTGCTCTAAAGCAAACAAATACTGGTTGGCACGGAAGGTTTCACCATCCTTTTGGATGCTTGAAAAGACCTCGTTATGAAAAACTTTGCCCCAAACATTTTTGGCAGATTGGAAACGGAAGTTCACCCAGCCACTGTGGATCGCTTCTTCGACCAATGCTTTCCACTGCTGTTTACCCATGAGGTTCGATGGCGATTCACTACCGATAAATCCGTACAATTTATCCGGTTCCGCTTTTGCTTTCGACAGCGCGTTATCCACCATCGATAGCACATCAGAGCGACTTCTGTGCTCTTTACTGTGAGCGACACCCAGAGCGGCTTTAGGTTTAGCAAGTCCGGTAGGATCAGTATTTAAGCCATTGACGCAGTTCATAATACTGTCGGCAACGATACGCAGTTCGCTTTCATCCATGTGCGGGAAGAGCAGACCGAATTCGTCACTGGAAAGGCGAGCGATGGTTGCTCCTGGAACATCAATGGTATTTTTAAGACGTTGGGAAAGCTCTTTTACGTGCGCATCGGCGCGTTGATAGTCTTTGGTTTCGTATATATCGCCGATGTATTCAGCATGGAGCAACGCGATACCGCCTTGGGTTTCCTCAGCCAGCCATTGATCCACTTGGTTTAGATAAAACGAACGGTTACCCAACTTAGAAATTGGATCGAGGTAAGCTCTCGCGCGAAGTAGTCGTGCCTCGTTGGCCTGCTCTCTGAATGATTGTTCAATCTGAGCCGACATGATGTTTATACCATCAACGACAGCGATCAGATCTTGCGTTTTAGGACGAGTCAGAGGTTCACCGAACTGGTTGTTTGCGATGTCCTTCATTTTCTGCACGATCTCTCTTAATGGTTTAAGCGATCGACGTAAGATGTATGAGATCGCAACTAATCCCGCTAAGAAAATGATACTGAACGCAGAAAGTAGGCCGACGAACCCCTTCCAAAGCTGTTCATAAGCGGCGCCCGGATGACTGATGATCTCAACTTCTGCCAGTTGCATCCATCCACTGGTGATGACCCGTTTATCATGAATCGCTTTAAACAGATTGAGATCGATAAACCACTCTGGAACGGTGCTTGGCTTGATAGGATAAGAGCGCACAACCTGGTAGTCAGAGTCAAGCGAAGTGAGTCGAACAACGGAATAAGTACTGCCATCAAACAACGCGTTGATGACTGACTCGATCGCGACCTTATCGTTGTCCTTTAGGTAAGGCGCTAACGCCAAACCTACGGTGTTTATGGTGTTATTGACCTCTGAACGCTGCTGTTGCTCCAAGCTGGTTCGAGTAGTATTGAATTGGATTACGAATACGCATGTCATCAAGAGTACAAAGACCGTAACCATTCCCACTACTAGCTTTTTATATAGGGTCATGTTTCTCACTCGTCGTAGTTTATTTTAGGTTTATTTAACTGTAACTTACGCTCGCGCGAACGTAAGTCATTCCATAGGCTCAATCGTGATGATTTTCCAGCAAGCTCTCCATTGCCTGCAGAAGACTTAATTAACCACAAATTTGTACCATTAAAACTGTATATTGGTAGCAAGTCGCCACGTTTGGAGGCTCTCACAATCTCTGGGTTGATGTTGTCGAGGATCAGCGGTTCAGAGCTTGGGGTAGGGTAATAAGCCAAAACCATGTGAAACTGATTCAGTGCTATCGCTTTTACGTAGACCAAACGCATTTTTGTGTCTGGTATCCCCAACTCAAGCAACGAGAAGTATTTGGCGATGGTGAAGTCTTCACAATCTCCGCCATTACTGCCCAAAAACTCGAGTGGTGTCGCCCAGTAATCCGCCTTTCCCCACAGCTGAATATCATCAACAAAGTATAACTGGTTGAAAAAACTGTTAACGCCCGCAAGTTTGTCACGAGTCTCCATATTGTTTAAATGGGCAAGTTCCTTTCGCCATGTTTTGACGCGGATGCCCGCTCGTTCTCCATACACTCGTGTGACTGCATTCACCCATTGCTGCTCTTCTTTCGTCAATGGTGCGTTAGTATTGTTTTGCCCGTCACTTTGGAACGAAAAACAACTTAAACTGAGTATTAATGTAACTTTACGCTTCAATTTGGCTCGCATATTAGACTCATATCACAAGTGTACTCTTCCAATGGCGTAATTAGTTACAAGTAAGTGCTTTTTATTTAACCACTTATCGAGCGCTGTCGCACATTGTGAATGCTTTTGTGTGACTCACTCCTTCAAGGCGTTCGTTTTGGCTCTTAAAATCGGTTCAAGCAAATATTCCAAAACGGTTCGCTTCCCGGTGATGATATCGATTGAAGCGGTCATACCCGGGATAATCGGTAAATCCGCGTCTTGGCCAAAATTGGTTTTGTCTGTTCTGACGCGCACGATATAAAAACTGTTGCCGTCTTCATCTTGCGTGGTATCTGCACTGATGTGTTCCAACTTACCTTCTAGGCCCCCGTACTTAGTAAAGTCATAAGCGCTAAACTTAACAATGGCGTGGAGATCTGGGCGTAGAAATGCGATGTCTTTTGGCGCAATTTTCGCTTCGACGAGTAACGTGTCTTCGGTTGGCACAATTTCGACAATATCCATTCCCGGCTGTATAACGCCACCCACAGTGTTCACGTTCAAGGTTTTTATTTTGCCTGTGACGGGCGAGTTGACGACAGTTCGATTCACTCGGTCTTCCAGCCCTACGGCAGATTCTACTAATGCGGAAAGCTGGTCTTGGGCGTCATTAAGTTTTTCTTGTTGCTCTGAGCGAAATCTTAATGCGACATCCAGGCGTTTAAGCATCGCTTCTCTTATGGCGGATTTTAGAACGGGAATTTTCAGTTCACTTGATGTCATTTCGCGACGAGTGTCGTTTACTTGTCGCTGAAGTTTAAGTAGTTCCACTCGAGGTACGACACCTTCATCTGCGAGAGGTTTGGTGATATCCAGCTCTTTGTAGGCGTATTGATAGCTTTGGCGTAAGTTGCGTACTCGAGCTTCTATTTCGACCAAGTCTTGTTGTTTTTGCTGTACTTGCTGATCGATGACAGAAAGCTGACTTCTTAAATTATCCAAATTTTCTCGGTATTCTGCCTTCTGGCGTTGCGTGAGTTTCGGTTGACTCTCTTCGAGTGCCGGCGGGAAGGTGAGTTTGCCATAATCTAACACCACACTTTGTCGCCAGTCCTTGGATTCAAAATCACGGTTCACGGTCACACTGCTGATGGACGCAGACAGTTGCAGTACTGATGCTGTAAGGTTGGCCACTTGCTGTTCGCGCTCGCGATAGTCAGAACGAAAGCGAGTGTCATCAATCAACAGTAGCTGCTGACCTTTTTCAACCAGTTGGCCTTCTTTGACCAGGATTTCTTTAACCAAGCCGCCTTCGAGATTTTGTACTACCTGGACTTGTGATGAAGGGATCACTTTGCCTTGACCAACCGTCACTTTGTCTATTTGTGCCCAAGATGCCCATGCAATGGCCGCAATAAAAAATAACATCATCACCCAGAGCATTAAGCGTGCACTGTGTGGCGTGTTGAGAAGCAACGCCGCCGTTTTATCATCGACGAAGTTCAATTCATTGTTGCTTAGCTTGCTGTAATTATCTCGGCTCATCTTACTTCTCTAATTTATGGCGACTGCTTACCCTTTTGATTCTATTTCCTTTACTAGTGTCTGTCAGCAACGACAGCCAACAATGATATGAAATTAGTGGTATTTTCTTCATTCTCGTTGGAGACAATGCTTCAACCTGTGATTAAAACGCCTTGAATTTGGTTTTATCCAGTTGATGCTTTTTCAGTTTGTCGTACAAGGTTTTACGTGATACTTGTAATTCTAGTTGAACCTCTTTGAGTCTGCCTCTATGTCGTTGTAACGCATCAAACAACAGGCAATATTCAAAGTGCTCTGTGCGTTGAGTCATGCTTTGTATTTCAATGCTTTTTTCAGAGTTCCAATCTTCCATCCGAAAGTGCTCTGGTTTAAGTGCGCGAAGTTCAGCAAATTGCCGTAACTGTCGAATGTTTTCTGGCCAAGATAAGTTGGTCAACTGCTTTACTTCCTCTGAGCTGATATGAGGAGGTTGAAGTTGATATCGACTCGCGGCGTGACGAACAAAATGTTTGTAAAGAGGGCCGATATCTTCTTTCCGTTCATCAAGAGGAGGCAAGTGAATCAATGTTGCTAGTTGGTTCAGTTCTGTTTCTTGTATTCGAGTGGTCGCACCAAACACGCGCTCTAACCCCGGATGGTTAAGTAAGCGTTGCCATTGCGAAATCGATACGTGCTCTGCGCTATGCAAATACAAGCTGCAACGCTCTTTTCCCTGCGTCAAATGGTAGATGCTTTTGTCCAAGCCTTCGAGTGAAAGCTCGCATATGTCTTCGCCAGACGCTGCAATCAATTCGCTATCAGGAAGCGCATGGATATCATGAGCGAATTGTGCCGCTAATCTTCGTCCTGTGCCCTCTTGTCCGACAAAAATTAGAGGCCGCCTTTCAGGAGCGCTGATTAATGCTCGGCGAATGTCAACGATGGCTTGACTGTGCCCAATCATTTTTGGTCCAACATGCGTTTGCATATCGAGTTCTTTTTTCAACAAAATGTTTTCTTGCAACAGGCTGAGTTTATCGCTGGCCTTATGTAGGGAACTCAGTAATTGTTCCGTTGAAAACGGCTTTTCGAGAAAGTCATAAGCGCCACTTTTCATTGCTTCCACTGCTGTTTTGACGTCTCCGTGTCCCGTTAAAACGATAAATTGGAAGTGAGGGTTTTTACTGATAAGTGTTCGCATAAATTCCAAGCCGTTCATCACTGGCATGTGGATATCAGTAATGATGATGGCAGGTAAATTGGGGTCTATCTGACGTAACGCTTCGACAGCATTGGGAAAACAAGTTACATCCACCCCCTCGATGACAAGGGCTTGTGATACCGCATCTCGAATATGCGGTTCATCATCGACAAAGAAAACAGAATTATTCACCGTTGTTTTCCTTTATTGGTTATCTTTTCTATGTTTGTGGCTTTGTGCTGTTGCCATTGGCACGGTGACCACAAACGTCATACCGGTAGGTTGATTTGACTCAAGATCGTAATGTTTGTGAGCGCTCAATGAACCTTGGTAGCTTTCTAGAATTCGCTTTGAGATAGTTAACCCAAGTCCTAGTCCTTCCGGCTTAGTGGTAAAGAATGGATCGAATATTTTATCTAGCGCTTCATCTGACATACTTGGGCCATTATCCGACACTAAGATGTCGCAATGCGATTCATGGCATTGAACCGAAATAGAAATCACAGGATTGAGACTATGCCCATCCATCGCTTGTGCGGCGTTGTGGAATAGGTTGATCAATACTTGTTCTAACTCTACGCTGTGAATGGCTAATCTCAAATTATTATCTATATCGGGCACTTTCAATGTCACCCCTTGTTTGATTAATTTGTTGCTTAATATGCTGGTGGCGTTATGAACGGCATCGTGCAATATCGATACTTCATGATGAAACCCGTGATCGGTTTTGCGGGTAAAGACTTTTAATCGTGCGATCACTTCTGCAATCGTATCATTGAGCATCAGCATCTTATCTAAATTATCTGCCACCATAGAATAGCGTTCCATGGTTAACAAACGCTGCGAGTTTTCCGTGAAGGTTTTTAATGCCGATAGAGGTTGATTGATTTCGTGGTTAATACTGGCAGAGAGTTCACCTAGCAGCGCGAGTTTGGCGGCTTGGGTCAATTCTTGTTGGGTTTGCTTCAGCTCTTCTTGGCTCTGCTCATATTGAAGGATCGTTTGCTGCAGTTTTTGGTTGGCTTCACTCAAAATGTGTGTTCGTTGGACGACCTTCTCCTCAAGTTCGACATTAAGGTTCGCTAGACGGGCTTTATTGGCTAGCATTTGGAACCAAGCAAGGGCGATTAAGGCGAGCAGCGCATATAAAATTAAGTAAATCACGTCGGCTTGGATAACGGACGTAAGTACTGTGTTGTGATTAATAAACGCAATAACCCGAAAACCTTTGTCTAACAACGGCGATGCATAGGCGAGATAGTGTGGTGAAAGAATCAATTGATTATCAGTAAACGTTGATGCGTTTCGGTACCCTGTAAGCTCTCCATAATAGGCTGGTAAAGTATCGCCATACTGTCGGGTTTTGGTCAGTTCATCGACGGCGGCCGTGGAGAGTGGAAACAACGCTCGGTAACGCCACTGTGGTAGGCTGCTCATGAATACGACGTTATGTTTATCGGTGAGCAACACATCCGCTCCATTTTGCGCAAGTCGTTGTTCCAGTTGTTCTAGATTCACTTTTATTGTAATGACACCGATTATTTCGCCTTTTTTCCACAAGGGAGAGGAAAAGAAGTAACCGCGTTCGTTCGAACGAATACCTAACGCAACATATTGTGCGGCCTGTCCGCGGCGGGCAATTTGAAAGTACGGGCGAAAACTGAAATTCGAGCCAACGAATGAATCAGGCTGCAGATAGTTACTTGAAGCGATGACCAGTCCAGAACGATCGTGTACATAGATGGTGTCTGCCAGGCTTTGCGTTAACCAGTTGGCAAGTAATAGATTGAGCTCTTTAGACTCGGTGCCTTGTTTAATGGCTTGGAGCAGGCGCGGATCATGACTGAGAAGATTTGGGATTTGCTCAAATTTTGCGAGTTCGTAATCGACTTCCTGCGTGACTTGTGCGGCTTGACGTGTGAGCTTTTGTTGCCACTTATCGTGCTGGTAAGTTGTCGCGTACTGATGAGTAAATACAAGCCCTGTCAAACCAATGGTAAACAAGAGCATTAAAAAGTAGCGTACGGCTTTAGGGTTGAGTAAATTCACAGACGACTCACTGGTTTTTTGCGCTATGTTATCAAAATGTATTGACTGCTGCTGTGAGCCGTAACGACAACGAGAGATGTCCTTGTATTTAGCCATTATCAAGCGCACAATCGACAAAAAATTGTGAAGGAGTAAAGATGGAACTTGCTGATATTCGTAGAGAGTACACCAAAGGTGGCCTACGTCGTAAAGATTTAAAAGCGGATCCGATTGATCAGTTCAATTTCTGGTTGGAGCAAGCAGTAGAGGCTGGATTAACTGACCCGACAGCAATGACTGTCGCAACTGTTGATGAAAATGGTATGCCTTATCAACGAATCGTACTGCTGAAAAATGTCGATAAAAATGGTTTCGTATTTTATACCAATTTAGGCAGTCGCAAGGCATTACAACTGGAACACAATAGAAACATCAGCCTTCACTTTCCATGGCATCCGCTAGAACGCCAAGTCCACATTACGGGTACCGCAGAGAAGCTGACGGCGATGGAGAATATGAAGTACTTTACCTCTCGCCCGAAGGAAAGCCAGCTTGCTGCTATTGCCAGTAAGCAAAGTAGCCGTATTTCGGCTCGTGGGGTGTTAGAAGGCAAATTCCTAGAGTTGAAGCAGAAATTCGCCAAAGGTGAAATTCCAATGCCATCGTTCTGGGGTGGGTTCCGGATAAAACCCCAGAGTATTGAATTCTGGCAAGGTGGCGAGCACCGTCTACACGATCGCTTCTTATTCTCCCAGCATAATGGTGAGTGGGATATTGATCGTCTCGCTCCATAAGGCGTTCACTGAACAATCAATACCGCTCATTCGTAGCGGTATTTTTATTTGAGCACAGCAAACATAGTCTTCTCACCTATAAGTAGGTTCTTGCTTTATCCTTGATCATGCTTTCGCTATTTTAACGTCTATTACTGGCATAACGCCGTTAGGGTGGGGCGTCTCTGTGCTGTACATAGGCCAAATCGTCTTATTAAAGTGGCTGATTGAACATTTAAGGATAATTTGATGAGGATCTTTGGCGATATGTTACAAAGATGCGCTGCTCGTTTATTATTATATTGTTTTATATAGGGAAATTGATTGTTCGTTGGCCGTAACTTAACCAGGCATGATCATCGTTCCGGAACAATGATCATGATGTTTTCCTTGAGCATGTGGGTTTGATCGTGCTTGTTGAGAGGGGAGTAATTCCAAATTTTTGGCATAAAGTATATTATGCACTGATATACGCCTAGTGCATGATATGAAGGTATGAGATGAGTGATGTCAGATAACGTGAAAGCCCCGTTGCATAAAGGAAGTACGCTGCCTCGTCCAGCAGAACTTATTACACTTCCTTCTTATATGGAGTGTCACGATCATTCTTATACCCAGATCGTGATCGGTTTGAAAGGGCAGGCGGAGTTTGAAGTGCGTGGCCAGGGCAATTTAGTCGGTCCTGGGCAAGGGTGTGTAGTGAGTGCCTGCTCTGATCATGCTTTCGGCGGCGTGATTCATCAATCGGATATTTTGGTATTGAATATGCCCAAACCGAGCAATGATGATCCCGAAATGTTGCAGAAACTCAATAATATAGAAAGGTCGCACCTTTATTTTCAGTTAGATGCTCAAATTCAGAAGCTGATCCAAATGCTGGTTCATGAGATGAACAATCATCCTGATGATCTACTGCTGAGCCGTGCTTGTAACGATACCGTGATTGCGTTAATGCAACGGCATATTTCGGCTTTTGAAACGGGTCGAAAGGAATCGCGTTTTGACCTGGAAGTGATAGATCGCTATATCGAACAGCATTTAAGTCACAGGATCAGTGTCGCTCAGCTAGCAGGACGAGTGTTTTTAGGCGAAAGTCAGTTTCATTGTTTGTTTAAAGAACAAATGGGGATCACGCCTCACCAGTATGTCTTGGGTAAGCGCATCGATATGGCTCGTGACTTAATAAAGCAAGGCAATCTTACTTTAGGTCAAATCGCGGAGTTTACTGGCTTCTCGAATCAAAGTACTTTCACACACACATTTACTCGTCTTCAGGGCCTGTCTCCTTCTCAATACAAGAAACAAGTCGGCTAAATTCTTCTCTGTGCTTTTTGACTTTTTAGGGGTAAATCATCTCGAAAGGTCAAAGGTGTTGTATCCATCCGATAAAACCATTTAATTTATAAGGCCTATTTTGTGATCTTGGCCGTAGTTTGTTTGGGTCTGGGTCAACAAGTTGGTTAAACCCCCCATTTGTTCTGAAAAATACAATTCTATCGATAATTCAGAGAATAACCTTATTGATATTATTAATGTTTTGTTTTTTATTACCCATAAAAATTAAAATTTACAAAACAAAATATTACGTATTTGCATGTGATTGTGTGGATGTTTTGTTATAAAAGCGAGTTTTTAGCAAAAACTCCGTAGTTTTTGACAAGTATTATTGTCGGCCTCAAAATACACTCCAGCCATTGATGATCCTCGAAGCGGTTTTCGAGGAGTGAGATTGAGGAACACACATGTTTACAGCTACAAACGTGTTGACACCGGAATTTATCGAGCAACCGCTTGATAAGTTGTGGTCACTGATCTCGCCATTGTATATGGTGGACGAGTCTCAATGGCTAGAGCAACTACTGCCGCTAGCGACGCCGACAGAGGACGAAAAGTCGGCGATCACTATCCAAACAACCCAACTTATAGAAGCCATTCGTGCGGATAAAAAATCAATCCAGATGATTGATGCTTTACTGCTGGAATACAGCCTAGACACACAAGAGGGCATTTTGCTGATGTGTCTAGCAGAAGCGCTCATGCGTATCCCTGATTCACTGACGGCAGATGCGTTAATCAAAGATAAGTTAAGTGTTGCGGACTGGAAATCCCACCTGAAGCACTCCGACTCTGTTTTTGTGAATGCATCGACTTGGGGCTTAATGCTCACAGGTAAAGTGGTTGGTCTTGGCGAACAGGGTAGCCAAAGCCCAGGTCAAGCTGTAAACCGCTTGGTGAACAAATTTTCAGAGCCTGTGATTCGTAAGGCGATGTACCAAGCGATGAAGATTATGGGCCATCAATTTGTGCGTGGTCGCACGATTGAGGAAGCGCAGAAAAATGGCCGACCAATGCGAGATAAAGGATTCACCTACTCGTTTGATATGCTCGGAGAAGCGGCATTAACGACTGCGGATGCCAATAAATACTTCAAAGATTACCTCATGGCGATTGAAGCCGTTGGGAGAGATACCTACGGCAACGATACCAGTCCAGCCCCGTCGATTTCCATTAAGCTGTCTGCGCTACATCCACGTTATGAGGTCGCCAATGAAGAGCGAGTGATGACAGAGCTGTATGACACGGTAATGCAATTACTCAAGCGTGCGATCGAAGTGGACGTTGCTATCACGATTGATGCAGAAGAAGCGGATCGTCTCGAGCTTTCTTTAAAGCTGTTTGAGAAAGTATACCGCAGTGAGCTGGTGCAAGGGTGGGGTAAATTCGGTCTTGTTATCCAAGCCTACTCAAAACGTGCGCTACCTGTATTGGTGTGGATAAACGCTTTGGCTAAAGAGCAAGGTGACTTAATCCCACTTCGTTTAGTGAAGGGCGCATATTGGGATAGCGAAATTAAGTGGTCCCAGCAAGCTGGCTACGAAAACTACCCAGTCTATACGCGTAAAGAAGCGACTGATGTCGCTTATCTTGCGTGTGCTCGTTTCTTATTAAGTGAAGGCGTACGTGGCAACATTTTCCCACAATTTGCCAGCCATAATGCGCACACTGTTACCGCGATAGCCGTGATGGCTCAACATAATGACTATGAGTTTCAGCGTTTGCATGGCATGGGCGATTCTCTGTACAACCATGTAATGAAGAAGTACGGTCAGCCGGTACGAATTTACGCGCCAGTCGGCAGTCACGCTGATTTGCTGCCTTACTTGGTTCGTCGCTTGTTAGAAAACGGAGCGAACAGCTCTTTTGTCCACCGCCTGGTTGATGCTCGATGTCCTATCAATGAGCTCACTCATCACCCTGTCGATGTATTAAACAGTTTTGCAACGTTAAATAACGACAAGATCCCACTACCGACGGATATTTTCCCGGAACGCAAGAACGCTTACGGTGTAAACATTGATATCGATAGTGAGGCCAAGCCATTCGAGGCGCAAGTTGAACGATTCCTGACAAGTCAATGGACCGCGGGTCCAGTGATCAACGGTGAGACGTTTGCCGAAAGCATGATCAAGGATAACGCTTGCGAGACCATTACGGCACCTTATGATCGCCGTATTGAAGTCGGCAAAGTCGCTTTCGCAAACCTTGATCATGTTTCCGCAGCAATCAATGCGGCGCAAGCGGGTTTCCCTAATTGGAAAGTAACGCCGATCGAGCAAAGAGCACAATGCTTAGATACGTTGGCTGACTTGTTGGAAGAAAACTTGGCAGAGCTGGTGGCTATTTGTCATCTGGAAGCGGGAAAAACCATTCACGATAGTATCGATGAAGTTCGTGAAGCGGTTGATTTCTGTCGTTATTACGCCAAACAGTCCCAAAACCTGCAACCATTTGAGCTAGAAGGCTTTGAGGGTGTGAAACGTATTTCCAGCCGTGAAGGCCTAGGGGTGTTTGTTTGTATCAGTCCATGGAACTTCCCGTTAGCGATTTTCTTAGGTCAAGTTACCGCTGCGTTGGTTGCCGGTAATACGGTCGTCGCGAAACCTGCAGAGCAAACAAGTTTAATTGCGGCTCGTGCGATTGATTTGATGTTGGACGCTGGCTTCCCTGCGGATGTAATTCAATTGCTGCCTGGTCGTGGCAGTGAAATAGGCCATGCATTGACATCTCACGATGCGATTGCAGGTGTCGCCTTTACTGGTTCTACAGCAACTGCGCAACGTATTAATGTGACGTTAGCTGAGCGTAGCGCAAAACCCGTTCCGTTTATCGCCGAAACCGGCGGTCAAAATGCGATGATTGTCGATAGTACCGCACTACCAGAACAGGTCGTTCGTGACGTGATTCGCTCTGCTTTTGCATCTGCGGGTCAGCGTTGTTCAGCTCTACGTGTGTTGTTTGTGCAGCAAGACGTTGCCGATCGCATCATCACATTAATCCAAGGGGCGATGAATGAGCTGCATGTTGGTTTGCCATATTTACATAAAACCGATGTGGGTCCAGTTATCGATCAAAATGCGAAGCAAAAACTTCTTGCTCATATCGAGCATATGAGTAAAACGCAGAAAAAAGTTGCGGAGTTGGCGTTGGATGACGTGTGCCAGTATGGTGATTTTGTGTCGCCAAGTGCGTTCGAAATTTCAGGTATTGATGTGCTGAAAGAAGAACAATTCGGTCCTATCCTGCACATTGTGCGCTTTAAAGCGTCAGAATTGCCGAACGTCGTTGAGAAGATCAATCAAACAGGGTTTGGTCTGACAATGGGTATTCATAGCCGTAATGAAACGACGTACCGTTGGATTGAAAAGCATGCGCGTGTCGGTAACTGCTACATCAACCGAGATCAAGTTGGTGCAGTGGTTGGTGTCCAACCATTTGGGGGGCAAGGGTTGTCTGGTACTGGTCCGAAAGCTGGTGGACCTCATTACTTGTATCGCTTTACTCAACATTGTCTTGCGCAACCAGAGAACGCATAAGGAGTCGCATTATGGTTCATCAGATCACCTATTTTAAAGATGCATTCTCTGCGTGGCAGCAGTGGAATTTGACAGATTTTGATTTTAAGTGTGAGCACGTACTCGCCTTTAAATCCGCTTTTGAAGCTCAGCAACCCTTGGTAGCCAAACTGGTGTCTTACCACTTACAGCAAGCTTCTGCTCTGCTTGCTGAAACGCATCAGTTGGTCGGTCCTACGGGTGAAACCAACGAGTTGTACTCTGCGGGACGCGGCGTAGCGGTTGTGATATGCGAAAATACTGTCGTCAATGAAAATACTGTCGTCAATACTGAAAACGCGCTATACAGTGCCATTTCAATGATCACTTGTGCTCTTATTGCGGGTAACAGTGTGATTGTTTGTAGCGACAACACAGATCTAACCGAATTGGTTAAGCAAGCTGTGGTGTCGGCAAATGTCCCATCTGACTTGATCCAAGTGGTTGCGTACGATGCATCAGCTTCGCTGCTTGAATGTGACGTACGTAGTGTTGGTTATGTGGGCAATTCTCAGGTTGAGCATACGCTCAATCTTCAATTAGCTAAGCGCGACGGGGCGATCGTCGGTTTGGTTTCTGAAACGGATCTTGATTCACCTAAGTTGATTCATGATCCTCACCTTTCGTTGCGTTTTATTACTGAGCGCACTCGAACGATAAATATTACCGCAGTGGGTGGCAACGCGACTCTACTCGAGTTAGGGAACGAAACTCACTAACCTGACTTGCGATACCAACCGAGTGCAACTACGTTGAGTACTTTGCCCGGTTGGTATCTCTTACTTTGATGTATTGCTGAGAGGGCAAAATATCAAAGAAGACAAGGACGGAAATAATTATAACGAGGACTATCTAATGATAGAAAATAGCTTTGCTATCACGTCCACTTTTGTGGCGTATTTAATACTTATGATTGCGATTGGCGTTTACGCGTATAAGAGGACTTCCAATTCATCAGATTACTTCCTAGGTGGCCGTAGCCTGGGTCCGTGGCCTGCTGCGTTATCCGCCGGTGCTTCAGACATGAGTGGTTGGTTATTGCTCGGCCTACCTGGTTACGCCTATGCTGCAGGATTTGAAGCATTCTGGCTCGCAGGTGGTCTGCTTGCAGGTACTTGGGCAAACTGGTTGATCAGTGCGAAACGTCTTCGTACATACAGTATTCAGACTGATTCGCTTACGCTGCCGGAGTTCCTGTCGCGTCGATTTAATGACAACTCCAAACTGATTCAGACTATCTCTGCGTTCTTCATTCTTCTATTTTTCCTTTTCTACACCAGTTCTGGTCTAGTTGCAGGGGGCAAACTGTTCGAAACAGTCTTTGGTCTTGATTACACCTATGCCGTTATCATTGGTACTGTGTGTGTGGTGTCCTACACCTTATTTGGTGGCTTTTTAGCGGTATCTTGGACTGACTTAGTCCAAGGTCTTCTGATGGCTGCTGCCCTGATGATTGTGCCTGTGGCTGTGATGGATGGTGGCCTTGGTCAATTATCTTCTGATTTGCACAATATCAATCCAGAGCTGGCTACATTTTGGAATGATGTGAAAGGGGAGCCACTTTCGGCTATCGCGATCATCTCTCTTGCTGCGTGGGGCCTAGGTTACTTTGGTCAACCACATATTCTCGCTCGCTTTAAAGCGGCGCGTTCAAACGCGTCACTAACAAGCGCTCGCCGTATCGCTGTTGGTTGGACTGCGCTCTCTATGGCGGGGGCTATGTTGGTTGGTCTTGTTGGCCTTGTTTGGGTCACAGGCCATCCTGGTACGCAGTTAGAAGATGGTGAGAAGATCTTTATGCTACTTGTGAATACCGTTTTCCATCCAGTGATTGCTGGTATTCTATTAGCTGCGATTTTGGCTGCGGTAATGAGTACTGCGGATTCTCAGCTTCTTGTTTCATCTTCAGCACTTGCAGAGGATTTCTACAAGCAAGTGATTAAACCTGGCGCATCTTCTGAAGAGATTGTGATGATTGGTCGTATAGGTGTGGTGGTCATTTCAATTATCGCGCTATTTTTAGCAATGACGCCAGACAGCTCTGTATTAGGTCTTGTTTCTTACGCTTGGGCGGGCTTCGGTGCGGCATTTGGTCCGGCAGTTGTGTTAAGTCTTTACTGGAGTGGTATGAACCGCAACGGAGCGTTAGCGGGCATCCTAGTTGGCGGTATTACTATCGTGATATGGAAGCAGTTGTCTGGTGGTTGGTTCGACGTGTATGAAATTGTCCCGGGTATCCTCTTCTCAACGCTTGCTATCGTATTGGTAAGTAAGTTAACGGGTGGTGCCGCACATGACGTGCTAGAGCAACATAAGTCATACAAGCAAAAATTGATTGATTTAGACTAGACTGACTTTATCTGAATGTACTAACCACAACGCCCGCTATTAAGCGGGCGTTGTTTTTCCTGTTAATCCAATCTGATACGGTACTGATGTCCACTGTTCGTGGTGAGTTCAAGTCAAATGTGGTCTTAACAATGTAAATTTTTATAAGAAGTTAATACGAACTTGCGGTTTTTAGAGGCAATTAATTAACATTAAATTGTCACCAATCATCTTTTTTAACAGTAAGTTATGCGCGTTGTATCGTAGCCTTGAGCTCACCTATACGAGTTTGTAGATAAATCGAACAAAAATTGATATCTGACCAATGTCTCAGTTTTTTGGGGAATTGGGGCTATTTTTTGAATATGCGACACAAAATAGTAAAGATACTTTTTCTTTGTGGAATTATTTTGAACAAAATATGTCAATTATCAGTAGTAACGAAAAACTTTAGGAGAATTAAGATGCCAGAGATGTATTGCTCGGCGTGCAGAAAGTCAACTCAGCACAAAGTGGTCATGAAGCGTTGTGAGCCTCAAGTAGGTGAAACACTGACGGGCAAGGTAGTAAGTTTTACACAGTTGATGGCGAAGTTCGTATCAGGTGAGCATTATTATGAAATGGAGCCACATTACTATTGTCGCTGTTGTAACCATCGAGCGATAGGTGAAGTTGTCTCCCATCCAACGAGACGAAGATCTGCCGTGGTTTAATTTGAGCGTTGTTTATATGTCGTTTTTGCCCGTATTACTGTTCTGTTTGAAAGTGATGATGAGTAGATCGTGGCAAGTCAGCGTTTTGAATTAAATAAAAGGTACTCAAGATCCAATTAGGTATACAGCGATGCCGCGACAAAGCGGTTGGTGATCTATTCTCTTTATCTATACTCTTAAGATGCTCTGTTGTTAAAACTATTTGCCGTTCAGATAGTGCTTTGCATCGCATGGTAAACGTACTTTGCTAATCCTTAGTGCGTCTGGTGATTTTATTGGGTGTTTTTTCCTTTAGGTGGCGATACGTTTTCTGTTAGGCGACCCGCAGAAGTCTTTACCTTGGAAACTGTCTCTGTTTTTCTGATTTACTTCGTTTAAAAACTCTCCCCGTATGAGCAAACCCTCGGACATAAAGCGTGCGAGTTAGGCTATGTTGGTCTGCTTTTCATGCTCAGACATCATAAAACAAATCTAATTTCACACCTTCTTTATTAATCCATTTGCAAATCTCCTCGTAACGATTAATGTGGAGCTCTTCGAGTTGTTACAGGAATGTAGTTGATGAGTTATCAATTGGATAGAATTGACTTACATATTTTGCGAGTGCTGCATTCGCGAGGGCGAATACCTGTTGTTGAGCTAGCAAAGCTGATTAACTTAACCACTTCTCCTTGCTCCGACCGGGTTAAGCGCCTTGAGAAAGAAGGTTATATTAATGGCTATCATGCCGAGCTAAATGCGGAGAAGTTAGGCTTGGATGTACAAGTGTTCATTCATATCCGCCTTGATCAAACCAGTTTTTCTATTTTCGAGAAGTTCGCAAAAGCCGTTGAGTTGATACCGGAAGTCGAAGAATGCTATTCGTTGTCTGGTGATTTCGACACCATGATCAAAGTGCGAGTAAAAAGTATGAAGGCTTACCAGGAGTTTATGTCAAGTAAGATGGGGACGTTACCCGGCGTGATCCAGACAAGAAGTGAAGTGGTGATCGAGGAGCATAAAAAGGGATTTGGAGTGAACCCAGAATTACTTGGTTGATGCTGTTTGTATCACAGTGGTAGTAGTCGCTGAAAAAGTATTTTGAGGTTACTTGAGTATACGAAAAAGGAGCCGAATCGTCAGGCTCCTTTTGGGGTAAGAAAGAGAGTGTTTAAGCACTGATCACACTGGTTATCACACCAATTAATCCACCAAAAACACCACCCCAAACCACGAGCCAGCCGAGGTGTTCCTTAATCATTTTCTGCACCATTTCCTTAACGAGAGCGGGGGTAAGCTCGTTTAAGCGTTGGTCGATGATGCCCTCAATATTCTGTTTGATTTCATCCATCATCGCGGGTGACTCTAGCTGCTCTTTTAGCGCTTCTTTAACGGTATCGCTTTGGCTTAATTCGACTAGCGATTCCTGCATTTTTTCAACGAAAGGCTGTTTCATCGGTTGAAGTGCTTCTGCGCCTCCGAACATGGCCAACATACCACCAAATTGAGAACCTTCAATCACCTCTACCAGCGAGTCAAACGCCGGGTTGAAGTCAACTTTATCAATGACTGGTTTTAAATTGATGTTGATTCCACCCGTCATTTCTTTATTTAAAAAGCGATCGATGTTCGTATCGGTGAAAAATTGTTCCATCATCAAGTTTTTGATCGCACGTTTGAACTCTTCAAAGCGCGCTGGGATAACACCAGAACCGTACAATCCAGGCACTTTCTCAAACAGCATATGTATAGCAAGCCAGTTGGTAATTGCACCAGAAAACGCAAAAAGACCTGCATACCAAAGGTAATCGTTATGCGATTGATAGCCGGTTCCCATCAATATAATTGCGAGGATATTCGTTAGCAAACTTTTGTTCATAGTGACCAGTAATGTGTTAGGGATGAATGAATTGGAGCAAATTTTATACCCAAATAACCTCAAGATGCTAGGTTCAGCGAGAATGACTTGGTTCACAGACGCGGCAACGATTTGAACCCTGCATCTTGAAGTCATTTGGTATACACCTAAGCAAGGTCGTGCTGCAATTGGTCTGAAAAGTGGATAGGGTGAAGATGGGATAAAACAAACCCGGCCTCAAGGTCTAAAAGCCTTTCGCCGGGTCACTGCTTTTTCTTAGAGAAACTAAGTATAACCAAATAACCTCAAGGTGCTAGGTTCAGCGAGAATGACTTGGCTCTCAGACGCGGCAACGATTTGAAGATCTAGTGGTTCTAAATCAAAAATCGTTAACAAAGGCTGTGAGCCAAGGCAACTCGCCCTTCGGGAGCATGTCACTGACACGATTTCAGCGTCAAATAGCTTGGAAAGAGCTCACTATTCCGCTGCGCTATTTTCCTTGAACTCATGCCAGTGACAGTGCTCTGAATCCTGCATCTTGAAGTCATTTGGTTATAATTTTTTTGTTTTTATATGCGGTAGATCTTACAGCAAAGCTGACATTTCCATCGTTCTGAATAGCCAAATAATTTGTCAGCCCAACTCGGTTTGATTTGCACTATCTGCATTGAACCACATTTACACATAAGCCAATTTACCTTTTTATAATACTTAAGCCGTCTATCAAGTATAGCGGCTTCTCAAAAAGTAGATTCACAAAGAAACCAGCCGAAACTCCGTATCGTGCCCATTACTCAATATACGTAACGAGTTGTTATTTTAGCAGAAAAAGTGTGAGCGTTATCATCATTTGTGTCCCATGAATGAGAAAGGCCATCAGGATAAATGAACGTTTTTAATCGTATTACACGAAGTAGTGAAGAAGGCATGACAGTCCAGTTCAAACCAACATGATAATTATGAGTTATGCTTTATGGGTAATGTATATGTTTTTAAATGCGGCTAGTTGTGTATGGTTGGGCGCTTAATTCACGGTATGACGCGGATTGTGTCGTAACCATGGAACGCCCTCAACTGACAAGCTGACCATAAAAAGTCGGGAGATAGGACTTAGATCCAGTGGAAATTACTTTTTGATAATTAAATTGATAGTGAAAACAGCAAAACTGGACGTAACAATAAATTTACAATCTCCTCATTCTAGTGAGAAGGAATGTTTTGGATGCGATTACACGAATCTGTGCCGCCACTTTCAGGTGGGCAACAACAGAGCACAAAAAGTACTTTGCGCCATACCGCAAATTGCGTAGTGATGGTGCCACCAAAAGAATTTCGGTTTAATGAAGAGACGGCTCAAGACAATGAGTTTCAAACCAAGGTTGCGCTCAGCCAAGAAGAAGTGTTAAGTCAAACCATGGAGGAGTTCAATACCATGGTTGCTGGGTTACGTCGGCACGGAATTCAGGTTGTGGAGTTTGACTACCCAATGTCTAATACAGCGACGCCCGATGCTGTATTCCCCAATAACTGGTTTAGCACTACCCATGACGGTACCTTGTACACCTTTCCGATGGCTTGTGAAAATCGTCAGCTCGAAGTGCGGCCAACTGCACTTGTCGATACGCTCACGCAAGCGGGAAGGTCAGTGCTTCAACAAAGTAGTCTCACACAGTACGTCGAAGAACAAGCGTATTTAGAAAGTACCGGAGTGATGGTTTTCGACCACCTTAATAAGACGGTTTATGCTGCGCTTTCTCAGCGCTGTGACCGACTGGTACTTGAAGATTATGCGGACCGCATTGGTTATGAGCGCGTGATTTCATTTCAAACGCATTTACCATCAGGGGCTCCGGTTTATCACACCAATGTCATGATGTCTGTGGGTGAGCAGTTCTGCGTGATTTGTGATGAAGTGATCCCAGAATTTGAGCGTCGCTTTGTGATTAAATCATTGGCAAAAGATAAGCAGGTGATTTCGATTTCACTCGCTCAGATGAATCAGTTCTGTGGCAATATTCTTCAGTTAGAGACCGCTGACGGTGACAAGGTGATTGCGATGTCTCAGTCAGCGCATAACGCCTTTTCAGCAGCGCAAAAAAAGCAGCTTGCTACTCATGGTAAATTGCTGCCGTTTGATGTTTCTACCATCGAGTCGATTGGTGGTGGCTCGGTGCGGTGTATGTTGGGTGAAGTCTTTCTACCAAGGTCTTTATAATCGGTGTAAGTATTCACTTACTTTTATTTGTTTAGCTTGTCGCGGTCGTTATTACGTGATGTTTGTTTAGCGATAGCTATTACGCGATAGTTGTTTCGAGATAGTTTAAAGCCAATAGCTTCGTGCTACTGGCTTTTACTGTTACGCACCCTGTCGGCGATGTTAGCGGAAACGAGTGGTTATCCTTGTTTACGTATCAAGTAATCAAATGCGCCTAAACTTGCTTTTGCACCTTCACCCATCGCAATGATGATCTGTTTGTAAGGTACTGTTGTTGCGTCACCTGCCGCAAACACACCTTCCAAGCTGGTTTCACCATGGTTACCAACTTCAATCTCACCGCGTGGAGACAACTTCACGTCTGAATCTTTCAGCCATTCAGTATTCGGAACCAAACCGATTTGGACGAAGATACCTGATAACTCCAGCTCTTTTATTTCATCGGTGTGGCGGTCTTTGTATTTAAGACCTGTTACGCGTTTACCGTCGCCCACAACTTCGGTTGTCTGTGCCATGGTAATGATGTCAATGTTTGGCAGTGAATTCGCTTTGTTGATCAGTACTTGGTCGGCACGTAGTACATCCGCAAATTCAAGTACGGTAACGTGCTCTACAATTCCAGCCAAGTCGATTGCCGCTTCGATACCTGAGTTACCGCCACCGATCACCGCTGTTTTCTTGCCTTTAAACAACGGACCATCACAGTGCGGGCAGTAGGCAACCCCTTTGTTGCGGTACTCTTGTTCACCCGGTACGTTCATTTCACGCCAGCGTGCGCCAGGACTAAGGATGACGCTTTGACTTTTAAGCGTTGCGCCACTTTCCAGCTCGATATGGATAAGACCATCATCCGTGTGTGCTGCACCCATGAGCTTTTTCGCTTGTTGCTCAGTAACCACATCCACATCATACTCTTTCAAGTGTTCGCCAAGATCAGCGGCCAGCTTAGGACCTTCAGTGCGCTTGACCGAGATGAAGTTTTCAATCGCCATAGTATCCATCACCTGACCACCAAAACGTTTGGCCACCACCCCTGTGCGGATGCCTTTACGTGCTGCGTATAGAGCTGCTGCGCTACCACCCGGACCACCACCAACAACAAGTACATCGTATGGGTCTTTTTCGCCCAGTGCTTTCGCCGCTTTCTCGCTGGCGCTGTCGTCGACTTTGTTAAGGATTTCAGTCAGTGACATACGGCCTTGGCCGAATAGTTCACCGTTAACAAACACACTTGGTACCGCCATGATATCGCGCTGTTTCACTTCTTCTTGGAATAACGCACCGTCGATCATCGTCGCTTTGATTTTCGGGTTGATCGCCGCCATCATGTTGAAGGCTTGAACAACGTCAGGACAGTTTTGGCACGACAGAGAGATAAAAATTTCTACATCCAAATTTTTGTCTAGTGCGGCGATTTGCTCGATAACTTCTGGCTCAAGCTTGATTGGATGACCGCCTGAGTGGAGCAGTGCAAGAACCAACGAAGTAAACTCGTGACCCATTGGCAGACCAGCAAAGCGAAGCGAAGTGCCTTTCGCTGGATTTGTTACTGCCATTACTGGTTTGCGGTCACTTGCCGCGTCGTCACGAACAACAGTTATATGTTCACTCATCTCTGCAATTTGATTCGCGAGAGATAAAAGTTCGTTTGCCGCTTTGCTTTCATCTAGGCTAACCACTAGACGGACGTCTTCTTTTACATTAGCCAGATATTGTTTGAGTTGTTGTTGGATCGCTTGGTCTAACATAGTCGTTACTACCTTTAATAAATAGACAGAAGAATGGTTACTCTGGATAAAAACAGTGAGGGAGAGCAAATCGGGCAGAAGGTCGTCAAGGTCTCTGACCCGATCTGCTCTCATTAATTAAGTCTGGTTCTTGAATTGAAACCGATAGAGGCTAATCTGAGATTAGATTTTGCCTACTAGGTCTAGAGAAGGTGCCAGTGTTTCTTCGCCTTCTTTCCATTTTGCTGGGCAAACTTCGCCTGGGTGAGCAGCAACATATTGAGCTGCTTTTACTTTGCGTAGTAGATCTTCTGCATCACGGCCGATGCCTTCTGCTGTGATTTCCATCGCTTGGATTGTGCCTTCTGGGTCGATTAGGAACGTTGCACGGTCTGCAAGGCCTTGACCTTCACGCATTACGCCGAAGTTATTGGTGATATTGCCAGTCTGGTCGCCAAGCATGTAGTAGTTGATCTTACCGATTGTGTCAGAGCTGTCGTGCCAAGCTTTATGAGTGAAGTGAGTGTCAGTTGAAACTGAGTACACTTCAACCCCACGTTTTTGAAGCTCTTCGTAGTGGTCAGCTAAGTCACCTAGTTCAGTTGGACATACGAAGGTAAAGTCTGCTGGGTAAAAGAAGAATACCGCCCATTTACCGAGAACATCTTGCTCAGTTACTTGTACGAATTCGCCTTGTTTAAATGCTGTAGCTGTAAATGGTTTGATTTTAGTATTGATCATAACTTTACTTTCCTTTCCTTTCGGTTAATTTGGTTGAGCAAATCTTGCTTTCGGAAAGTATATTCGCATCGGAGTGAGGTTAAATAAAATTGCTTTTAGCTATCTCATTGATAGCTGATTCCTATGTACCGAATTAACCTCAACGCTTCTGGACAATGTAAATCAATGCGTGCGGGCTTCTTGTTGTTGCTGTGTTGGGTGAGTGTGAGTTATGACAGTGTATCTAATAGCTTATTGCACAAATTCTTTAAAGTAACCAGTTCATCCAATTCTAATGTTACTTTGCACGCTATAGCGTCAGGAACCGATTGAGCGCGTATTTTTAACTGCTCTCCTTGCATGGTGAGATTCAAAACTCGCACACGCTCATCGTTTTCGCTTCTGCCCCTCGTAACGAACCCTTTCGCCTCTAGTCGTTTCAGCAGAGGCGTGAGTGTGCCTGAATCCAAATAAAGACGTGATCCCAGCTCTTTCACACTGACACCGTCTTTTTCCCACAGAACCATCATAACCAGATACTGAGAGTAGGTCAGATCCAGCTCATCAAGTAGGGGACGATAAGCGCGAATGACAGCATTCGCCGCACTGTAGAGTGGGAAGCAAACTTGATTCTCCAACAGTATTTTCTCTTGGTCGCTCAGTGAGTTTTCTGTATTGCACTGGTTCATGGCGTGGCCTATTTAATGACTTGAAAATGGGGTATGAAAATAAATTGCGCACAATATAGTTGCAAATCATCTTGGTTTCGATATAGAATTGCTAACAATTAAATTGTACACAACTTAAATTAAAAGGGGTACTCTTATGTCAACACTATACAAAACTCAAGCGACAGCGCTTGCTGGTCGTAATGGTCAAGTAAAAACAGACGATGGCTTGCTAGAGCTTGAACTGGCGTACCCAAAAGAAATGGGTGGGACTGGTGCGGCAACCAACCCTGAGCAATTGTTTGCGGCTGGTTACTCTGCATGTTTCTCTAATGCGGTTTTACATGTGGCACGTGAAGCAAAAGTAAACCTAAAACATGCGCCAGTAACAGCAGAAGTAGGCATTGGCCAGAACGGAAATGGCGGTTTTGCTCTTACTGTTAGCTTAGCGGTAGAGCTGGAGTTACCACAAGATCAAGCACTTGAGCTGACTCGTATCGCACATCAGGTTTGCCCTTACTCAAATGCAGTCCGTGGTAATATCGACGTGGCGGTAACGGTTAATGGTGAAGCGATCTAATGGCGTGGTAATACGCAACCCGATAAAAATGCCTGCTTCTTCGCAGGCTTTTTGTTATTTGATGGCAGTGCAAAAACTGACATCTGCATGGTGAGTTTGTGGGTCAACGCTATGGTAAAGCTCGAAGCAAGGACGATCATCACTTTCAATGCCAGATTGAACCACTTTACTCAGTAATTCATCCCACGCTTTTGGGTATTGGCTCTTTTCCGTAATGTGTTGACGCATAACCGCGTATTGGCCTCCCGAAAAGTCTTGCAGTTCAATATCTCTTGGGACTTCGGTGTCTTCTGATACCATCAAACAGATGTCAGTACGGCATTTTTCGCTGGGTGTGGTTTCTGGGTTATCGTGATAAATGAAAATACAGGTATTGCCTGCTAGTCCATTGATGCCCGCCCATGTGTAAAGATGGCGCGCTGGTTCTTCATAGCCTTCACCGTAAGGCCCAGTCACACGTATATACGCTAGCTTGGTGGGGGCAAAGTGTTGTGTTTCCATAATGATGCTCCTTGTTGCTAAGGTTGCGATCGTAGATATCATTCTTATCGGTGTGATTGCCTACACACTGGATTTTTTATGCCACTCCGTTGGTGAACTCATCCCTAGTCTTTCAGTTTAATAGCATAATCTGTATTCAATAGCCCGTCAGTTCCATATAGCCAGTTCCTGAATGGGAGCCTTCAATCGCCACTGGCCCTTCCCAATAAGACACAGAGAGTGGCATTTTCGCTTTTGGATTGAGCGCGGTAATCGTCAGTTTAACGTATTGGCTTGGAATGGAAAGCTGCCACTTTGTCGGGTAATGGTGCCCTTGAATTTTGGTCTGCTTGATAACTTGCAAATGGATGTCGTCATGTTGAATCGCAGTACTTGTTCCGTTTTGATTCATCAATCGCGCATGGGAATAACTGGATTGTCCGGTTTTTGAATCGCGCAGCTGGAACACAACTAAGCTCGTATGCTCATTCAGTCTAAGGGCGAACCAATCCCAACCTTGCTGTGAATCGAGTAAGAATTGTGAACTCCACTCTCTGTCAAACCACCCTTTACCAGTCACCTGATGCGTTTTTCCATCAATAGTGACTTCTCCTTGAACATCAATAAACGGCTGACTGTAGTAATACGATGCGACCTGACCATCGGCACTCTTTATGCTGTAACCGTGCTCGCCTTGTTTTTGGTAAGGAGCATCGCTGGTTAGCGTCAGTGAGTAAGCGAACAGCTCGGACTGGGTTACTAAGGTTGCCGGGAAAAGGTCATCGCTGGATGATAACCATTGCCAGTCATCGAGATAAACACGAAATGGTGAGTCATCTACACCGGCTAACTGAGTGTGATCCCGAGACCACTTCTCATCGGCATAGTGTTGCTCGAGAGTTGTGACGGCACTGTGCGCCATATAAATTTGTTGGCTGTGCCATGTGGTTTGTTTTATTGATGGCTTATTTTTTTGAGGCGCCGCTGCAAAACGAAATTGTGTCCATTGCAAACCGAGCGGGCGGCCGTGTTCATCGTTTAGGTTTGCAGTTAAGTACCACCACTCATGACGAAAATCTCGATGGGCTTGATGGTCGGTAGGGAAGGTGATCGTAACGCCCCTCTCCACTGGCGTGAATAACTCACTTTCCGTTTGGCTTGCACTGTTCCCCAATAGCAACGTCATACTTTTTGGCTCCGGCTCTTCACAGCCAATAACAGACAACCAACCGAGAATTAGCGTGATGCTTTTCATAATGCGCTTCATCACAGTACCTCGCTCTGTAAACTGGACATCATAGGTTTGCTTACTAACCGCCAGAGAGGAATCAGGGTCGCTAATACTGCAACGATAACGGTGATGCAGGCGATACTCATCGCGTCACTCCAGCTCCAGAGGTAAGTTAAACTCCAGCCAAAAGCGCGCAAGGTGACAACGTCAGTCAGTATATATCCGACTAACGCACCAAGGGGTAAAGCGATAACCAGTGTGAAGCAGACTAAGGTGACGATTTGACCGACCACCATGACCATCAGTTTGCGACGATTGACGCCCAGCGCATACAATCTTGCGATAGCCGCTTTACGTGCATCGAGCAACATGAAGCAGGCGCTGAATAATCCTATTACGGCCACCATTAAGGTCACGCTGTTGAGTGCGCGAGTGATCGCAAACGTTCGCGAGAAGATATCTAACGCCGTGGACTTGATTTCCTCCTGATCGTACAGCTGGCTAGGATGCAGATTGAGCTGGCGTTGCAGTTGTTCGTAGATCACTTTTTTGTCTCCCAATACTTTGAGGCCAAGGCTGGTTGGGATATTGGTAAAGCCGCTTTGCTGCCAAAGTTTGGGCGCGATTAATACTTCCCCTTGAGGTGAGCCGTAATCGTGGAATATGGCGCCAATGAACAGAGTTTTGTCTTTCAGCGCGTCGAGCTTCAATGGGTCTCCCACGGATAAACTCAGTTTCACCGCGGTGGGTTCACTGATCGCAACCAACTCCCCTTTGTAAAAGCGCGGCCAGAAATTAGGAACGTGAGATTTAAACACCATGGTTTGTTCCAATGTGTCGTTATCTTTGGTGCCGAGCAAGATGGGTAAACCTTGTAAGTCATCTTCGACATAGTACTGCTTATAGACCTTTTCAACGTTGGTGAATTGCTCCAGAGCTCTAGCGACGTTAATGATTTCTCTTTGTGAAGGACTAACATAAATATCCGCATGCAGCCTTTGTTCTAGCCACTGTTTTAACGTGGATTCAAAACTGCCGACCAAGGTATTCATGCCTATGTTGGCAGTCACCGCGAGCAGTAACGCCATCATGGCCAGTGAAAGTGGAGCAATCAGTTCAATCAATTCGGCAAAAAGATATTGGAGTAGGCCGGGTTTACAACGTCGCTGACTCCAGTGGGCTAACACGCCGAGCGTTTTTGGCAGATACAAAGGAATGGCGACAACGAACAAACCCAGCCAGGCCATAGTGAAGCGATGGTGCTCACTCAACCACAAGCCAGACATCGCAAGTGCTGTGAGAAAAGCGCCAAAGGCAAGGAGTTGCCCGTCATTGGATGTCTCCGGTGTGTAATAAAAGCCGCTGTGCGAGGAAAGCGGTTGGTGAACTCGCTGTTTAAAATGCTGCCAACACGCGATGAGGGTCGCGACTAAAGTAAGCACTAATGCTTGCCCCCACCATAGCCACTGCCAAGTGCCGGGCAACAACGTCGCGCCATACAGTTGCTCTAGAGTCAGAGCAACGGCCGGATGTAACCAGTGGCTCAGCTGAATTCCGAGAATAAAGCCAAGGGATGCGCCAAATATCACCAGTATGGTTAATTCGACCAATAACGCAGAGAGCACGACCACGGGCTCTATACCCGCCTGTTGAATTTGCACCAGTAGGCGGTGACGTTTGAGTAAACTGTATCTTACGCCGTTGTAAGCGATAAACAGGCCAACCAAAAACGCTAATAAGCTCATTGCAGTGAGGTTGAGGTGGAAACTTGCCGTAAGCGAACCAAGATCTGCACTTTGATTGTTGGCTACCCATTGCCCTTGTTCTCCGACGAGATTCTGCCATTTCGATTGCGCATCACTGCCTGTGTTAAAGACTGCGATATAACTTAGTTGGCCTTGCTTGTTGAGTAGCCGCTGGGCGAAACCAATATCCATCAACATCCGGCTGCCGAGTTGCCATTCATCGGGCAGTACAACCACGTTGGTTTTGATGTCATCCAGAACCATGAATGTTACTTCACCTAAGCTTTGGTACTGGGATTCACTCATCATAACCAGCGGTTTGCCAGCCAAAAGCTGAGGCAGAGGCAGTGTGCTATCGAACAAAGAAACATCTTGCTGGCTATTGGCTTCACTGGAGTTACGAGATCTTAAAGCGATCGCTGCAATAAGGTCACTGCCCTGTACTGACCATCGGCGACCTTGTGCATCCCTGACTTTACCTTCAATCACTGGAAGTGAAGCGCTTAATCCGTTTTGCCTTAACGAAAAGTAGACTGATTCAGAAAAGTAACGCTGCCCGGCTGGTGGAATAATGAAATGTTGTGCTTGTGATCCAAGTGGTTCGGTCGCTTCAGCATAGCTGTTTTTAGCATTAAGATTTATGGCTTGTACTGCGACAAATAACGTGACCGCTAGTACGATGCCAACCATAATCGCCGTCGCTTGGAGTGGTGCATGCCGGTAATGGCATGCAAACAAATATAGCGTCAGTTGGGTGTGAGAGATCCTAGTTGGCTTCATAGCAATGCTTGTCGTTTTCTTGGTTGCGGGCAAGCGGGATCTGATGCGGATGACCATTGTTCAAGATGACCGTCGTTCAAACGCAACTGAGACTGCATAAAATCGGCGCATTCTTGGCTATGCGTGACCAATAATACCGCAGTGCCGCCCTGGATGGTGAGGTCACGAAGCAACGCCATTACCTCTAGACCGGCTTTTTGATCGAGGTTGCCTGTTGGTTCATCCGCTAGTAAGAGTTTTGGTTGTTGGGCTAAGGCTCGAGCGATCGCGACACGTTGTTGCTGACCACCAGAGAGGGAAGAAATATGTCTATTGAGTAGAGCTTGTATATCTAACTTTTCTACTAAGTAATCACACCAGCCGTCCCATTTCTTCTGGTTCAAATGCAGCGGGAAGGCAATGTTTTGTTTCACATTTAATGGCGTTAACAGATTGAATTGTTGGAAGATAATGCCCAGTTTATTGTGTCTAAAGCGGCTCCATTGAGGGTCTTTCCACACAACCGTGTTTTCTCCGTCTAACCATAATTCACCGTTGGTGAGTGGTTCAAAGCCTGCAATCACATTGAGCATCGTACTTTTACCACTGCCGCTTGCGCCTGTTAAAGCAACGCTTTCTCCATTCGCAAGGTTGAAGTTGATCTCTGTTAGCACGCGATGTGTCTCTTTGCCATCGACAAAGTTTTTGCTAGCACTTTTCAGTGTAACGAGTGGGGCGTCCATTTCCTCTTCCTGAATCCCGCGTCTTTAAGCTGTTTGGGTACATCTATAACAGTCTAGACAACAAAGTAATAAGAATAGTGATTTATCGTTATTGGTCTTTTTACGAAGAAGGGAAGATGTTGGATTAGTTGAGGGCGTAGATGGCGGGGGAATAAAAAAGCCCGAGCGAAGCTCGAGCTTTAGCATTTCGTCGTTGTCGCTTGTTGACGAGCTTACACGTAGTAGGCTTCAACCGCGCCTTTAAGTTGAATCAGCATTGGGTTACCGAAGCGATCTTTTGCTTTTGGAGAGGCAATTTTTACCCAACCTTCGCTGATGCAGTATTCTTCTACGTCAGTACGCTCTTTACCATTGAAACGGATGCCAATTTGGTGCTCAAAACATTCTTTGATAAAGAATGGGCTACGAGGGTTACCCGCTAAGCGGTCTGGTAGAGCTGGTTTAGTCGTATCGTTCATTTTATGACTCTGGGTTTCGTAAAAAGTGCTTTATTGTAGTCAGGGTGTGTTTGGTGTTCAAGGTAAGGTTTATGCTCATGCACTGATTAACTGATTTGTTCGCGGTACAGTTTTGGACTTGCGCCAGCTTTTCGCTTGAAAACACGAGAAAAATAAAGTGGATCAGTATAGCCAACAATTCTAGCGATGTGGTTTACCGAGTAGTTGGTGGTCACCAGTAGTTGTTTGGCTCGACTGATGCGCTGGTCATCACGCCACTGGGTTATGGTCATACCGACTTCGTCACGAAAGAGGTGACCTAAACGCGAAGCCGATAAGCAAATACAGTCTGCAATGTCTTCCAATGTAAAGTTCTGGTTTAAATTTTGCGTCATATAATTCATCGCTTCAATCACACGTGGGTCAAGCGGCTTACTGACGACATCGGGTTGAATACTTTTACAGCGAATGAGCAATTGCTCGAGTAGGTTGATGGCGAGATCATCGCGATAGGGCATATCGGATTTAGAAATATACTCAATATCGGTGAACAAACGCTCAATTTGGGATACCGTACCGTTATCCAGTTCTTTGGTGACATACACACCATTTCGGTTATCGTGCCAGCACAGCCAGTCATTCCAAAATGCACGTGGGCGAAAATAGACCCAACGGTGAAACCATGACGAGTTATCTTTTTTACGATGATAGTAGTGAGTCGCACTGGGTGGAAAAAGCAGTAAGTCGCCTGCTTTGACATCAAAAGCATCATCACCATGGAAAATCGTCCCTTCTCCCTGGCAAGTGATATTAATGATAAACCCTTTCATGCCACCAGGACGATCAATAACAAAATCCAGCTCGTCGCCTTCAATGATTGGAGTAAGGCCAGCAACTAGATGAGCGTCGAAGTTGTACCCAGGTTTTAATGGATCGTTGTTTTGCATGCAGTATCAATTTAGGCTTTTAACTTATTGTATTGTGGAATCATAAGCTTTGCTCTGCCGCTTCTCACAGTTCTTTTAAAACTATCCACTGCTTAGCCGAGAAAGCCTCTCTGAAAAAGTCGGTTTTTTCTGTTTGAGGAAAAAAGTCGCTCGGAAGCCCATCTCGCTTATGCTGCCAATTGGGCGTTGAATTTCGTGACTCTATTTCGTTTTGTTGCGGTAAGTGTTGAATCGCGTGTCGAATGTCTAAACGAGTTGGTACCGTGTTGCGTGCTAAGTACTCAATCACGAGGGCATCATCAGCGAAGTAGTAATTCATATTTATGGACAAAGTGTCGGTGTGGTGAACTTGACACCATTGCTCTAACTTGTCGGGTTTGTGACGAAATTGCCAATTTGCCTCACTGACAGAAATATGCTCTCCGTTGTTTACCACTTCCATCGTGCCGACATAGTATGTTTTTCCGTCATATTGAAGTTCAAAATTCGCAGGTTGTGCGGTAGACAGCTTCAATACCCAGCGTGATTGGTTTATCTCAAAGGTTGGGGGAATTACGACATCTGTATCATTCACAAGTGGACTCCAAAGTGCCCCCCTCAGGGAGCACGTTTGTTGGGTGGCATTAACGACGGTAGTATACCCCGTTGTTACGAAGATCTTGTTTGAATTGACGTAGGTTAGTGTCGTTATCAATAACCACCATCTCAATCCCAAGGATTTCTGCGTAGTCAGCAAGCATTGGTAGTGTTACTGCTTGGCTGTATACTGAGTGGTGAGCAGCACCAGCATGAATCCAAGCTGCGGCTGCAACATTTAAATTAGGCTGCGGCTCCCAAAGCGCATGCGCCACCGGTAAGTGAGGCAGTGATTGCGGAGGAGTGACGGTATCCAATAAGTTCACTACCATTCTGAAGCGATCGCCAAGGTCTATGATCGACACATTGAGCGCTTCGCCAGATGCACCGCTAAAAATTAAACGCGGAATATCGCAGCGACAACCAATGGTGTGACGATGGATTTCTAGTTTTGGTTTGGCTGCCGCAATGGATGGACAAACTTCCAGCATATGAGCACCGAGCACCTGACCTTTACCGCCAAAGTTGTAAGTGTAGTCTTCCATGAACGACGTGCCGCCTTGCTTACCTTGACCCATGATCTTCATAATGTGCGTCATTGCTGCGGTTTTCCAGTCACCTTCGCCACCGTAACCAAAGCCTTTGCTCATCAAGCGCTGTGTTGCTAGGCCTGGAAGATTTGTGATTCCGGTTAGGTTTTCAAATGTGTTTGTGAAAGCACTCGCTCCGACTGACGTCAAGAATGACTCCATACCGAGCTCTAGACGTGCTTCTTGCACCATCAGTTTCTTGAGATCAGCATCACTGAATAGCTCTGGTGACATCTCGTACGTTGAAGCGTATTCATCCAACAGACTGTTTACATCTGCATCTGATACCGAGTTAACCACGTCGCTCAACTCACCAAGGCCATAGGCATTCACTTCGTAACCAAACTGAATCTGCGCAGAAACTTTGTTGCCTTCTGTGACCGCTACTTGGCGCATGTTGTCACCGAAGCGAGCGACCTTAAGTTGTTGACCAGCATTGACACCAATCGCCGCACGACACCAGTCATCAACGTCTTTATGTACTTGCTTGTCTTGCCAGTGCCCAACCACGACTTTCCGTTCAATATTAAGGCGAGTGCCGATGAAACCAAACTCACGACAACCGTGCGCACTTTGGTTTAGGTTCATGAAATCCATGTCGATTTCATCCCACGGTAGCGCGGCGTTGAACTGAGTGTGAAGATGTAGGAATGGCTTGTTGAGCTGGGTCAGACCTGCAATCCACATTTTGGCTGGCGAGAATGTATGCATCCACAGCATCAAACCAACACAGTCAGGATCGTTGTTCGCAGCACGGCAAACCGCAAGAATTTCGTCTGGTGTTTTTACGGTTCCTTTATTTGCGATAGATACCGAGATACTTTCGGTAGCGTTTAAGCCAGCGACAATCTCTTCACTGTTGTTGGCAACACTTTCTAGTACTTTTGGACCGTAAAGGTGCTGAGAGCCTGTTACAAACCATACCTGCTTTTCATTGAAAGTTTTCATCTTGTATCCTTATTTTTTGGTTTGACCGTAGTAGGCGTTTGCGCCGTGCTTACGTAAATAGTGTTTATCGAGAAGCGCTGAGTTAATTGCGCTGACGCTTGCGTTGATTTGCAGAGTTTGCAGTGCCATGCCAGCAACAACTTCAACCACAACCGCGTTGTGAACGGCTTGATGAGGATCTTTTCCCCAAGTGAACGGCGCGTGCTCTTTAACTAGAATCCCGGGTGAAGCCATCACATCAGAATCACCAATGGTTTCGACAATGACTTTGCCAGTATTGAGCTCGTAGTCCGTCGCAATCTCTTCATCACTTAATGCGCGCGCACACTCGATGGGGCCGTAGAAATAATCAGCATGGGTTGTACCTAGGGCTGGAATGGCTTTTCCGGCCTGAGCCCATGCCGTTGCTTGTGGTGAATGGGTATGGACGATGCCACCGATTTCTGGGAACTGACGATAAAGCTCCAAGTGAGTAGCGGTATCAGACGACGGATTAAGATCGCCTTCGACAATTTGACCTTGCAAGTCAACCACCACCATATTTTCTGCACAGAGATCGCTATATTCCACACCGCTTGGTTTGATGACGATTAAACCAGACTCACGATCAATGCCGGAGACATTCCCCCACGTAAAGGTCACGAGATTGTGGCGTTCGAGGTCCAGATTGGCTTGCCATACCTGATGGCGCAGTGCTTTGAGCCTGTCAGATAGCGCCGACACTTCATTCAAAATGCTTTGTTCAGACATCTTTTCGCTCCTGCTCTTGATGGAATTCCGCAATTTGTTCCATATGTTGACCTAATTGACGATACGTCGCGTAACGGTCTGCACGTAACGCTTGGACGCTTGGATCTGGCTGGTAAGTCTGACGAACAGGGCTTGCCATCACGGCTTGTGCCGCGTTGGTATCTTGGTACACACCGGCTGCAACGGCGGCAAAGATAGCTGCTCCTAAAGCACAGCATTGATCCGATTCGACTACGATGATCTCGCGACCAATCACATCAGCACACATTTGCATCACGTAAGGTGACTTTTGGGCGATACCGCCAATAGCAATGACGCGCTCTACGTTAACATCTTGATCGATGAAACAATCAACGATCGCTTTAGCGCCGTGTGCAGTGGACTCGACTAAGGCTGAGAAAATCGCGGGTGAAGCACTGCCGAGATTTAAGTCGCAAATTGCACCTTTTAAGCGCTGATTGGCGTAAGGCGTTCTTCGTCCATTGAGCCAGTCCATGGCCACTGGTGTGTATTGATCAATCCGTTGCTGTGCCGCAGCATCTGACAACATTGGCAGTAGCTCAGAAGCAATGTCATCTGCTGTTTTAGCGAAGTCTGGATTTTTCTCTGCATACGCTTGCAGCGGCCATATTAGGACGTTTTTGAACCACGCGTACATGTCACCAAACGCGGATTGACCGGCTTCTAAGGCGAGCAGGTTTGGCATTGCACTGCCTTCTACTTGGCCGCAGATGCCGTGAATTGTGCGGTCGCCGACTTGGTCAGCTTCAACCATCAGAATGTCACAGGTTGATGTGCCGATAACTTTTACTAAGTCATTGGCACCAGCACCAGCGCCGACCGCCCCCATATGGCAGTCAAATTCACCAATCGCAATGGCGATACCTTCTGGCAATCCTAATTTCTCTGCCCAGTCTTTAGACAGGTGCCCAGCAGCTTGATCGGAAGTAAATACTTCGGTAAACATGCGTTCACGCATGCCATCCAAAGTTGGTGAAATTGCACTTAAAAACGCTTGGTCTGGCAAACCACCCCAGCTGTCATGCCACATTGCTTTATGCCCTGCAGCACAAATGCCGCGTCGCAATTTTGCTGGATGTTGAGTCTCCGCTAGAGTTGCTGGGATCCAGTCACAAAGCTCAACCCAGCTGTAAGCGTGTTTTGCAACCTGTTCATCTTGTTCACTGACCCAGGCAGCTTTTGCCCAAAACCATTCCGAGGAATACACCCCACCAATGTAACGCGTGTAATCGGTAAATTGGCCTGAATGTGCCAGCTCGTTAATCAGATCCGCTTTGGTCACAGATGTGTGGTCTTTCCACAGTACAAACATCGCATTTGGGTTGTTTTCGAACTCAGGTAATAGCGCCAAAACTGTACCGTTTTCATCTACCGGAGCTGGGGTTGAGCCAGTCGTGTCCACGCCAATACCAACAACTGAAGCCGAAATTGATGCTGGAACAGTGGTTAACACTTCTTGAATTGCGCTCGTCATTGCATCTAAATAATCTTGCGGGTGATGTCGGAACTGTGATTGAGCTGGCTGGCAGTAGAGACCCTTCATCCATCTGGGGTAGTAAACAACAGAAGAAGAAACTTCTTGGCCTGTTTCTGCATTTACAATAAGAGCACGTACGGAATCCGACCCGAAGTCCAAACCAATTACATGCTGCTGCGTATTCAATGTATCCATGACAACTCCAACGTTTGGTCAGCAAATTAAATCTACTTGATGTTATAGACTCAGCTTGCCATTTATCCCATAAATAACGTTGCTATATTTATGGACAAAAACGTCGAGGGTGGTTTTTTGTGTCACTTGTAACTTAGTATTTCAATTGGTTAATCATTAAACAAAAATGGTCTCATTTAACGTTTTGATAACTAAAATTAGGTTAATTTCTCGAAATGGAGAATAATTGCGAGCTGAGTCATATCCTCTTTAGCTAAATGGATGGACAAAATTGCTACATTTTTTTGCTGTGATTCTCGTCACTAATAATCTTGTCAGAATGCTCAAATATGTATAGCGAACACTTACCTCTACCAGTGGATGGATAACAATGAAACTAAAAAAACTACTCACAATTGCTGCTCTATCTGGCATGACTATGCTCAGCGCGTCTGCTAACGCATTTTTCGGTTCAGATGATGGAATGAGACTTGGCTACCTAGTTAAACAACCTGAGGAACCTTGGTTCCAAACCGAATGGTCGTTTGCAGAAAAAGCCGGTAAGGATCTCGGCTTTGAAGTGGTTAAGATGGCGGTGCCTGATGGCGAAAAAACCCTTAATGCGATTGATACTCTTGCGGCTCAAGGTGCAAAGGGCTTCGTTATCTGTACGCCAGATCCGAAGTTGGGTCCTGCGATTATGGCCAAAGCAAAAAGCTATGACCTGAAAGTGGTTACCGTGGATGACCAATTCCTAAATGCTAAAGGTGAGCCGATGACAAATGTTCCGCTTGTCATGATGGCGGCGACCGCAATCGGTGAGCGTCAAGGTAACGAATTGTACAAAGAAATGCAGAAACGTAACTGGGATGCTTCTACAACAGGTGTCATGGCAATTACAGCCGATGAGCTTGATACAGCACGTCGCCGTGTAGACGGTTCTATTTCTGCTCTAAAAGCTGCTGGCTTCCCTGAAGGGCAAATCTATCGTGTACCAACCAAAACCAATGATATTCCTGGTGCATTAGATGCAGCAAACTCACTGCTGGTTCAATACCCAGATGTCAAGCAATGGCTTGTGGTTGGCATGAACGATAACACCGTGCTTGGTGGTATTCGTGCGACAGAAGGTCAAGGTTTTGGTGCTGACAACGTAATCGGTATCGGTATTAATGGTGTGGATGCGGTGAACGAGCTAGCGAAATCTCAGCCAACTGGTTTCTACGGTTCATTACTCCCTAGCCCAGATGTACATGGCTACAAGAGTATCGAATCGCTTTACAAGTGGGTGAAAGATGACGTTGAACCAGAGAAATTTGTTGAAGTGACGGACGTGGTTCTTATTACACGTAAAAACTTCAAAGACGAACTGGCGAAAAAAGGGCTGTAAGTTCACCTTGGGTGACGGCTACGTTGGCCGTCACCAATTGATTTAACGGAGAGAATGTCATGGCGAAGTCCCCCTCTTACCTAGAATTTCGAAATATCTCGAAGCACTTTCCAGGTGTTAAAGCTTTGAACAACGTTAGTTTTCGCGCAGATGCGGGCAGTGTTCACGCTTTAATGGGTGAAAACGGTGCGGGTAAATCGACTCTGCTCAAAACGTTAAGTGGCTTTCACCAGCCTACCGAAGGTCACATCGCTATTGATGGTAAAGAAGTGGCTCTAAACTCCACCAATGATGCACTTGATTATGGCATCGCGATTATTTATCAAGAGCTGAACCTTGTGCCAGAACTGACGGTTGCTGAAAATATTTACCTTGGTCAACTACCGACCAAAGGTGGTCGTGTTGATACCGAAACCCTCAACAATAATGCCCGAGTTCAGCTAGAGCGTTTAGGTGAAACCTTTGATCCGTCTTGCCAGTTAAAAGAGCTGTCAATCGGTCAATGGCAAATGGTTGAAATTGCAAAAGCACTTAGCCGTAACGCGCAAATTATCGCTTTTGATGAGCCCACCAGTAGCCTATCCCAGCGTGAAATTCAGAATCTATTCAAGGTCATTCGTGAATTGCGAGACTCTGGAAAGATCATTATGTATGTATCACACCGTATGGAAGAAATATTTGACTTGTGTGATGCCATTACCATTTTTAAGGATGGTCAACATGTTCAGTCGTTCCACGATATGTCGGAACTGACTCATGACCGCTTAGTTGAACTCATGGTTGGTCGTGAAATTAATGATATTTACAACTATCGCTCTCGTAATCTAGGCAAAAGTGGCCTGCGCTTGGACAATTTCGAAGGGCCGGGGCTCACTGCACCAGTCTCTTTGGATATCAAGCAAGGTGAGATACTGGGTCTATTTGGCCTCGTAGGCGCTGGCCGAACAGAGTTAACTCGCTTGATTTTTGGTGCGGACAGAAAAACGGGTGGTGACCTTTACTTGCATGATGTCAAGATTGGCATCAAAACCCCCCAAGATGCGATTCGTGCCGGCATTACACTCTGTTCCGAAGACCGGAAAGCTGACGGTATTGTTCCTATTATGTCGGTACAAGAAAACACCAATATCAGCGCTCGTCCTTGGAATTTAAAACTCAAGAGTTTGATCAATTTTGAGTGGGAAAATGCAAACGCCACTAAACAGAAAAAGGCGTTAAATGTAAAAGCGTCTTCATTAGATCAACCCATTGGCAAGTTATCCGGCGGTAACCAGCAAAAAGTGATTCTTGGACGTTG
The DNA here is from genome assembly GCF_049563345.1 of Vibrio mytili. Classification (NCBI taxonomy): domain Bacteria; kingdom Pseudomonadati; phylum Pseudomonadota; class Gammaproteobacteria; order Vibrionales; family Vibrionaceae; genus Vibrio; species Vibrio mytili. The sequence continues at coordinate 59,918 of NZ_CP110482.1, forward strand.
GTTATCAACGGCAATGAGTGTCATTTTATTGGATGAGCCGACGCGCGGTATCGACGTGGGTGCCAAATCTGAGATTTACGAACTGATTTTTAAGCTGGCAGAAAACGGAGTCACGGTACTCGTCGTTTCCAGCGATTTACCGGAAGTGTTGGGTATCTCTGACCGTGTTCTTGTCATGAAAGAAGGAGAGGTCACTGGTGAACTACAACGCGACGAATTTAATGAACAAACTGCGCTTCGCCTAGCAATGTTAGATAAAGAAGACTCAGCAGCCGCTTAAAACGAAGGAATATCATTATGTCTGTTACAACCTCTACAAAAGTACTAGAAGAAAAGGGCGCTAAGCGTTCGTGGAATTTTGCTGGGATTTGGGACCGATTCGGTATGCTGATGGTGTTCGCGGGTCTGTTTTTATTGTGTGCGTTCTTCGTACCTTACTTTGCTACTTTCATTAACATGAAAGGTCTTGGCTTGGCTATTTCGATGAGCGGGATGGTGGCATGTGCCATGCTATTCTGTTTGGCATGTGGCGACCTTGACTTATCTGTCGCTTCCATCATCGCTTGCTCTGGTGTCGTCACCGCCGTTGCAATCAATGCCACTGGCAGTGTTGTGCTCGGTGTCGGTGCTGGCCTGCTATCTGGTGTTGCTTTTGGTTTGCTTAATGGTTTTGTGATCGCCAAACTGCAAATTAACGCATTAATAACCACTCTGGCGACAATGCAAATTGCGCGTGGCCTTGGCTACATTATCTCCGACGGTAAAGCGGTTGGTATCACAGAAGAAAGCTTTTTCGCTTTAGGTAATTCTTCTTTGCTTGGCATCCCGACACCAATCTGGCTAACGATTATCACTTTTGCGGTGTTTGCTTTTTTGCTGAATCGTACGGTTTATGGCCGCAATACGCTGGCGATCGGCGGTAACGAAGAGGCAGCGCGCTTAGCGGGTGTGAATGTTGTTAAAACTAAGATGATCATTTTCACGGTGTCTGGCTTCATCTCTGCTCTTGCTGGTGTAATCTTAGCTGCGCGTATGACCAGTGGACAGCCAATGACATCGGTCGGTTTTGAGCTGGTGGTTATCTCTGCTTGTGTATTGGGTGGTGTGTCGCTAAAAGGCGGTATCGGTAAAGTCTCTTACGTTATTGCGGGTGTGCTTATTCTGGGAACGGTAGAGAATGCGATGAACTTACTGAATATGTCGCCATTTGCTCAGTATGTTGTACGTGGTGCAATCTTACTAGCCGCGGTAATATTTGACCGTTACAAACAGGGTTCAAAAGCATAATTTTAAATATCGGGAAAATACCTAAATTTATTATTTGGTTCGCTATTTAGTTTCAAAGGCTCCTTTACTTAAGGAGCCTTTTTTTATTATAGAAACAGAGCTAAATAGACATTGCGCTCACAGCTCGAAATCTTAGTTCAAGACCATTTTATAGCAGAAGTTATTTCTTCTTAACCAAGCAAATAGATATTGGAAATAGTGTTTATTTTCGTGTATTCGTTCGAACTAGACCTTGGTTTGATTGAAAATGAATCTATTGGTGAGTGTTTTTAAAATAAATCATTAATTTAATTGCTATTAAAATGGATTTTTTTGCTATCGAAAACTCAATGTGACCAAGATCTAATCTGATCATATAAATGTGTCCTAACCTCTGAATGTATAAGAAATATACATTCATGCAGTACCTTTCCAATAATTAAATGTGAATTATAAATAACAGGTAGAGAACGATTATGCTAAAAAAACTGACCCTAGCAACGGCAATCGGTAGCCTTTGTATGTCTGCTTCCGTATTTGCTAGCTCCCTGACAGTAGGCTTCTCACAAATTGGTTCAGAATCTGGATGGCGAGCAGCAGAAACCGCCGTCTCAAAAACTGAAGCGGAGAAGCGCGGTATTAACTTAAAAATTTCTGACGCTCAGCAGAAACAAGAGAACCAAATCAAAGCGGTTCGCTCCTTCATTGCACAGGGCGTGGATGCCATTTTTATCGCCCCTGTGGTTCAAACTGGTTGGGGACCGGTACTGGAAGAAGCAAAAGATTATGATATACCAGTGTTTTTGCTCGACCGGGGTATTACCGTCGATGACGATTCTCTTTATATGACCGCAGTGACAGCGGATAATGTACTTGAAGGCAAAGTCGCAGGTGAATGGTTACTTAATACCGTCAAAGACAAGCCTTGTAACGTGGTTGAATTGCAGGGTACGGTAGGCGCGAGTGTCGCTATCGATCGTAAAGAAGGCTTTAACGAAGCGATCAGCCATGCTGACAATGTCAAGATTGTACGTACGCAGTCAGGCGAATTTACCCGGAGTAAGGGTAAAGAAGTCATGGAAAGCTTCATTAAAGCAGAAGATGGCGGAAAGAGTATTTGTGCCGTATTTTCGCATAACGACGATATGGCGATAGGTGCAATACAAGCGATTAAAGAAGCCGGTTTAAAACCGGGTGAAGATATTTTAGTTGTCTCTATTGATGCGGTTCCGGATATATTTAAAGCAATGATTGACGGAGAAGCAAATGCAACTGTTGAGCTTACGCCAAATATGGCAGGTCCTGCATTTGACGCGCTTATTTCATTCAAAAATGATGGCGTGACCCCACCGAAAAAAATAGTGACAGAGTCCAAGCTTTATTTACCTAAAGATGCGCAGTCGCAACTTGAAATGAAAAAAGATTTGGGTTACTAAAAATTAGCTAAAAACCTCTCACTGACTATTAGTGGGAGGTTTTGGAGTTTGTATGTCTTCTGCTCAACCTAACGATGACTACGTCTTACGTGCCGAAGGAATTAGTAAACACTTTCCTGGCGTAAAAGCACTGCAAAATGTCGATTTCTCGCTAAAAAGAGGGGAGATTATGGCATTACTTGGAGAAAATGGTGCAGGTAAGTCGACTTTAGTCAAAACGCTCACCGGAGTTTATCATCGCGATGCGGGTGATATTTTCCTAGAGGGGCAATCTATTTCTCCACAAAATACCGCACATGCACAGCAATTAGGTATCGGTACGGTATATCAAGAAGTCAACCTGTTGCCTAATATGTCCGTCATGGACAATTTATTCATCGGTAACGAGCCGAAAAAATGGGGATTTGTTGACCGAAAAGCAATGACGCAACAAGCCACCCAGATCATGTCCAGTTATGGTCTTCACTTAGATGTGACTCAACCCTTAAATAGCTTTTCGGTTGCTATTCAGCAAGTTATTTCCATTGCTAGGGCGGTGTCCCTGTCAGCCAAAATCCTTATTCTTGATGAGCCCACCGCGAGTTTGGATAGTAATGAAGTCGAGATGCTGTTTGGCATCATGCGTGATTTGCGTGAGAAGGGCATTAGTCTGGTATTCATTACGCATTTCCTCGACCAAGTGTATGCAGTGAGTGATCGGATCACGGTTTTACGCAATGGCGAGTTAGTGGGGACTCGTGAAACCAGTGAGCTTCCTCAGATCGAGCTGGTTAAGATGATGCTAGGACGTGAACTCGAAGACAACGCACTTAAGCGGGCGGGTAAAACTCAACTAAGTGTTGAGCCCACGGTTGAGTTTTCTCAATATGGAAAAAAAGGCACGATCGAGCCGTTTGACCTCAAAGTTCATGCAGGTGAAATCGTCGGTCTTGCGGGGCTGCTAGGCTCAGGCCGGACCGAAACGGCAAAAGTGATTTTTGGGATTGATCCCAGTGACAGTGGTAGCTGTAAACTGAAAAGTCGGCCAATCAAAATCACGTCTGCTCGCCAAGCGTCACAACATGGCTTTGGATTTTGTCCTGAAGACCGCAAAACGGATGGCATTGTGGGCGCGGCTTCGGTTAGAGAAAATATCATTTTGGCCTTGCAAGCTCAGCGGGGTTGGTTCCGCCCAATACCTCGATCAGAGCAAGAAGAGATGTCTGAGCGTTTTATCAAGCAACTGGGTATAAAAACCCCGGATATTGAGCAGCCGATAGAGTTTCTTTCTGGAGGTAATCAGCAAAAAGTTCTGCTTGCTCGCTGGTTGTTGACCAAGCCACGTTTTTTAATTTTGGATGAGCCTACTCGGGGCATCGATGTTGGGGCGCATGCGGAAATAATACGTTTAATTGAATCTCTATGTGCGAATGGTCTTGCGTTGTTGGTGATTTCATCTGAGCTGGAAGAGCTGGTGGGCTATGCCGATCGAGTCGTTGTACTCCGAGACCGAAAACAAGTCGCGGAAATCCAGACCGAGGATCTTTCCGTTCCTGCGATCATGCAAGCAATAGCGATGTGAGGCTCCGATGACAACAATTAATCCTTCAACTCAGGGAAGTGCACGACCAAAGTCGAGGTTTAGCCTCCCTAAAGGTGCACCTCAGATATTGGCACTTTTGTGTCTGTTTTTAGTAAACGCGATAATCGCTGATAATTTCTTTTCGATTCATATTCAAGATGGTCGTTTATTTGGCAGTGTTATCGATATTTTTAACCGTGGTGCGCCTGTTGCGCTCTTAACGATTGGAATGACGTTAGTGATCGCGACTGGCGGAATTGACTTATCTGTTGGTGCGGTCATGGCCATTAGTGGGGCAGTGATGGCAAGTATGGCAACACAAGGCTACGCGCCAGAAACCATTTTAGTTTGCGCCTTGTTATCAGGTGTCGCATGCGGTTTGTGGAATGGCTTTTTAGTTGCGGTATTTAAGATCCAGCCAATTGTCGCCACCTTGATATTAATGGTTGCAGGGCGAGGTATTGCACAGTTAATCACGCAAGGACAGATTGTGACCTTTGATAACGACACCTTAGCTTGGTTTGGTAGCGGATCGTTCATGTTGCTGCCGACACCGATCATATTGTTGATTATTGCTATGCTTGGCATCTGGTGTTTAACCAAAAAAACCGCACTCGGGCTGTTCATTGAATCTGTTGGTATCAATATTAAAGCGGCCAAAAACGCGGGGATAAATACCCCGATCATCGTGATGTCTGTGTATGCGTTGAGTGGTTTGATGGCCGCGCTTGCGGGTATTATCGTCGCAGCAGATATTAAAGGTGCAGACGCAAACAATGCGGGCTTATGGCTCGAAATGGATGCGATTCTTGCCGTGGTGATTGGCGGAACGTCTCTGATGGGAGGGCGCTTTAATTTATTCTTAGCATTGATTGGGGCATTTATTATCCAGAGTATTAACACGGGTATCTTGCTTTCTGGCTATCAGCCTCAGTGGAACCACATCGTTAAATCCGTCGTGGTACTGACTGTTCTAGTGATGCAGTCTCCAGCCGTGATTCAAGCTCTCAAGAGGAAATTCCATCATGATTAAACGTAACTTTCCTCTGTTTATTACGATTTGTGTTTTCTGTATTGGTTATGTCTTTTGTGCGCTTGAGTTTCCTGCGTTCATGACGACCCGAGTGATCTGTAATATTCTGACTGATAATGCCTTTTTGGGAATTCTTGCCGTTGGCATGACGTTTGTGATCCTCTCTGGCGGTATTGATTTGTCTGTGGGGTCCGTCGTGGCGTTTACGGGCGTATTCATGGCAACCATGATCGGTGAGTGGGGCTTTGACCCGTTCTTTGCCATGGGCATTGTGCTGATCATGGGTATGCTGTTTGGTGGCTTTATGGGCTGGATCATCGATACATTGAAGATCCCTGCGTTTATCGTCACTCTGGCTGGGATGTTCTTTTTACGTGGGGCTAGCTTTTTGATTTCAGAGCAATCCATTCCTATTCAAGATCCGGTGTTTAAAGAGCTTTCCCGTACCGCTTGGCATATATGGGGCGGGGGACGTTTAAGCCTGATGGCGGTGATCATGCTGGTTGTTGTAGTCGCGGGGATCTTGCTCGCCCACCGCACCCGCTTTGGTAACAATGTCTATGCCGTTGGTGGTAATGCGACCTCGGCTGGATTGATGGGCGTGCCAGTGCGCAGAACAGTCATTGGCATTTATATGCTCTCTACCTTTTTGGCGACTTGTGCTGGTATTGTGTTCTCTATCTATACTTCTGCGGGTTACCCACTCGCTGGGGTTGGGGTTGAACTGGATGCCATTGCCGCGGTTGTAATTGGTGGGACGTTGCTCTCCGGTGGGGTCGGCACGGTGCTAGGCTCGCTGTTCGGCGTGCTCATTCAAGGCTTAATTCAAACCTACATTACCTTTGACGGTACATTGAGCTCTTGGTGGACAAAAATCATTGTCGGCATTTTGCTGTTTGGCTTCATTGGGCTGCAACGTTTACTCCTCGTAATGGGAGAACGACGTAAGCAAGTCGCGAGCTCTGCGGAGTTGAAATCTGTTCCCAGTTAATATGCCTCTGTGAACAGAGCCATGCAGCAAGTGTTTACGCACCCTTGATAATAAAAAACCCCGTGATGACTCAGCGGGGTTTTTATTATCGTTGATTTATCGTGCTGGTATTAGGATAACTTAAATGTCGCTACTTTTGAGTTTAGGCTTTCTGCTTGGGATTTGAGCTCGGAAGATTGGCTCATCGAATCTTCGGCTCCCACGACAAGCTGATCGGTGACATCTTTAATCGATGTCACGTTTTGCGTAATCTCATTGGTCACGTGTGTTTGTTCCTCTGCGGCCGTTGCGATTTGCGTTGCCATATCACTGATCAGTGCGACCGCGGAATTGATTTCATCCAGTGCAAGCGCTGCACGATCGGCATCTTCTACCGAACCTTGGGCCAGTTCAGAGCTCTTTTCCATAATAGTTACGGCTTTTTGTGTGGTTTGTTGCAGTGTCTCGATGGTTGTGCGGATCTCTTCAGTCGACGTATGGGTTCGTTGAGATAGAACGCGAACTTCATCCGCCACAACCGCAAAACCACGTCCTTGTTCCCCTGCGCGGGCCGCTTCGATTGCCGCGTTAAGAGCCAATAAGTTGGTTTGTTCTGCGATGTCTCGAATCGTAGACAGTACGGTAGAAATGTCCTGCGCGTGCTGATTCAGATCGCCAATGACCATGCTGGCTTCATTTACCTCAGACGACAGGTTGTTGATTGATGATTTCGTATTGATCACCAACTCATGACCGTTCTGAGTACTTGATGAGGAATCTTGCGCAGCTTTCGCGGTTTGTTCTGCATGAGACGCTATCTCTTGAGTTGCTGATGCCATTTCTGTTACGGCAGTCGCCACCATCGCAATTTCTTGTTGCTGGTGGTTTAAATCCGTCACCGATTGGTTTGCACGAGTTGTACTATGTTCCGACTGTTGGTTGAGTTCTTCTGCTTGTGTTCGAATATGACCGATCAGTTGATGCAAGCTTTCGACAAACAAGTTAAAGTTTTCTGCCAACTTGCCCACTTCATCATGATTCTCTACCTGAATACGCTGGGTGAGATCCCCACTACCGTTAGCGATTTGAGATAAAGCGTTAGACACGTTGTACAATGGACGGAACAGGATATTACACAACAAGTTAAACAGTGCCACACAGATGATCACTACGATACTGGTTGCGATAATTTGGTCCCAAACGGCATCGTATATTGGCTTCACCAACGAGCTGTGATCGACGACGGTCACCGTTGTTAGTTTTGTTCCCTTGATCGGTTTTGAGTAGATGACGTAGTCTTCCCCATTGATCGTAACTCGGTGACTGATGCCGGCCCCTGACGCCGATTTAAGGTCGTTGCTATTTAAACCAAGCTTGCTCAAAGGTTGGTTAAGCAGTTTAGTATTATTGTGCGTAAAGATATTGCCGTCTTGGTTGGCGATAAACATATAGCCTTTACCAGGAAGGATGACTTGGTTAAGACTGTTGAGGATGTCCGTGATCTCAACGTCAGCACCCAGTACCACGGTTTGACCATGCAACTGCAATGCTTTCCCTAGGGAAACGACATTGGCCCCGGTCGCTGCCGCGACAGTCGGATTATCCATAAACACGGAACTAGGGTCCGCTTTAGCGTTGATGTACCAACCCCACTTACGAGGATCATTGTTTCCTGGCGGTAAAATCACACCGTTAGCGTTTTTTTGTGACCCGTCCGGATAGGCCAAAAATACATTATCAAAGGCGCCAGAATCTCGAACTTGTTTTAAATGGGTCACAAGTGATGAAGGCTCTGCGTCTTGAGAAAGTGCCGTCAGTGCACGTTCTTTAGAGGTTAGCCAATCACTTACATATTGATTGTAAGATGTGCTGGTGCTTTCTAAGCGCTGTGCGACTTCGATATCGAGTCTTTGCAGAGAGTCTCTGAAAGACAACCCTTCAACCAACACTCCCCCGAGGATAATGGCAGCACTGGCGGAGATCGCCAGTTTGTTTTTTAGTGACAAGTTCTTAAACATATATGCCCCATGATTAATCGATGCTTATTGTTGTTCATATTCCCCCTGCGTTGCTTAGTCTATGAGCATGCTCTCTCTGACTGAGCCAACACTGGTAAGGTCGCTATATGAGCTTATTTATTGTTTTTGTTTTTATTGCTTACTTTAGAAGTTTCGACTGATATGACCAAAAACTTGAGTCGATTCTCGTTGCTATGACCAATAAATTTCAGTCACGAAATTAATGCAGGAATCGGACCCTTTTGTCAGAGTATTCTTACTTTTTTATTTATTATTTAAAAACATGGTGTTGGAAGAGGTAGGCAGGTTTAGCGTGCGATCATTGCGGTCTTTCTATCAAATCTTAGCGTGATGATCGCTAAAGAAATCAACACCTAATTGTGGGTAAAGAGGCAGGGAATTGCCGTCTGGTTTTGAGGGGGAAAGTTCGATAACTGTGCCGTTCTCATATTGGCAAGGAATGTTAATTCAGGACTTATCGATTTGCTTGGAAAAAGTTGTGCAATGAGACCAACCATCTTATCGATGAGTATCGCGTCAACAATCATGTATTTGTTCTATACTTTTTCCTAATATAGCGAATCACCTTGGGAAATTAATGCTGTGAGAGTCTCAACTTTAGCACTAAGCCTGTGCACTATCAGCTTTACTGCGTTTGCCTCAAGCCCAGCCAAACCTTCTGCAGACACCATTTATATTGGCGGCGATATTATTACTGTTAACGACTCTGCACCAATGACAGAGGCGTTAGCGGTTAAGAATGGTCGAATTTTGGCTGTGGGTTCAGAGTCAGAATTGATGGGATTACGTGACGACAAGACTCGCGTGATTGATTTAGAAGGTAAGACGATGATCCCTGGTTTTATTGATGGTCATGGACATGTGTTTAACACGGGCATTCAAGCGTTATCGGCTAATTTACTTTCTGCCCCAGATGGTAACGTGAATAGTATTGCTGCATTGCAACAAGAACTTAAAAGCTGGGTGGCTAAGCCGGAAAACAGTCAGCATGGTATTATTTTGGGATTTGGTTACGATGATTCGCAACTCGAAGAGCAACGACATCCAACACGGCAAGAGTTGGATGCGGTCTCTGAAGATGTTCCGGTATTGATTATTCATCAATCCGGTCACTTAGCCACTCTGAATACCAAAGCTTTAGAGTTGGCAGGTTGGACGGCAGAAAGTTCCGATCCTGATGGAGGGAAAGTACGCCGTGAGCTCGATGGTAAAGCGCCAAATGGTGTGTTGGAGGAAACGGCTTTCTTTGGAACATTGATTCCATTATTCTCAAAACTCAACGAGCAAGAAAATGAGGTCATTTTCAAAGCGGGTATGAGCCTCTACTCTAGTTTTGGTTATACCACTGCACAAGAGGGCAGAGCGTCGACTTCGGCAGTAAAAACCATGTATGGTTTGGCACAGCGAGGAAAACTACCCATCGATGTCGTGGCTTACCCTGATATACAGATTGCTCAAGAAGTCATTGCGCCCCCTTATTATTCTGATGACTATACCAATGGGTTTCGGGTGGCGGGTGCGAAACTCAACCTAGATGGCTCTCCACAAGGCAAAACCGCATGGCTAACTGAGCCCTATCTCATCCCTCCTGTTGGGCAAGAGAAAGGTTACAAAGGTTACCCAAGTATGAGTGATGAAAAGGCCGCGGAGTATATTGAGTTAGCCCAAAAAAATGGATGGCAATTGCTTACTCATGTTAATGGTGATGCCGCCATCGATCAGCTCCTCAAAGCGGTAGAAGCGAGTGAGAAAAAGCATGGCATACCTGATCGAGGTTTTATCGCGATTCATGCTCAGACCGCGCGTAAAGATCAGGTGGAAAGCTTCAAACGATTAGGGGTATTTCCCTCATTCTTCCCGATGCACACTTTCTATTGGGGGGATTGGCATATGAATTCTGTTCTAGGCAAAGATCGAGCAGAAAACATCTCACCTACTGGATGGGCTCGAGATTTAGGAATGATATATACCTCTCACCATGATTCTCCGGTTGCTCTGCCTAACTCAATGCGAGTTTACTCTGCGACCGTTAACCGTGTAAGCCGTACTGGTCAGGTTTTGGGACCAAAACAGAGAGTGTCGGCACTTGATGGGTTAAAAGCGCAAACATTATGGGCAGCCACACAATACAAAGAAGAGAAAAATAAAGGTTCGTTGGAAGCCGGAAAACTGGCTGATCTGGCCATCTTGTCTGCCAATCCATTAACGGTAAAACCGGAAGAGTTAGCGGATATCAAGGTATTGGAAACGATAAAAGAAGGCCAAACTGTCTATTCAATTGATCAACACGTGGCCGCTGACAGTTGCGTGAAGTCCTCGCGCTGCCAGGCCATTGCGACAACAGCCATGATTTCTTCGGGTTTATTGCATCATACCCACTAAGTCATGAGGTATAGTAAACCCTGAGTTATAGGTAGGAAGCTGATATGCTTCCTACTTGCTATACACACGTGTTAATCAATACCGTTCAACGCTGTGAATAGCGTCCTCTTCAGTAGGCTAGACTTGAGCCGTCACCCAGTCTATCAGCAATTTCGCAGCTTCGTGGTTACCTGTGCTGGATTCCGCCAAAAAGTAAGCTTTGTCTTCATATTCTACAGTTGGTGTTAGGGCGACGAGTTGGCCAGACTCAAGTAAATCTTGGGCGTGCCACTCTGTTACGAGCGCAATGCCACCATCATTAATAGCCGCTTGCATTACTGCGACTTGGTCTTCCACAAAAAGCACATCATCAGAAATGTTGTATTCAACACCTAATTTTTTGCATAGTGATTCCCAACCCTCCCAGATAGGCAGTTCTTCTTTAAGCATGATCTTGGGTTGCTTAAGGATGTAGCTTAAATCTGAGTTAGTGAGTCGTGAGTTCACAAAGTTGGGGCTGGCGGCTAATAACCCTCGGTCGTGAAACAGCAAATAGTTATCACGATTCGACGTATCGACTTTTGAGTAAAAAAAGGCGACATCATACGCATCATCTGTGTTGGCTTCTGTGCGTTCATTATTAACGATCAGATTTATCTGAATATTCGGATAGTGTTGGCGAAAGCTGTCTAATTTTGGTAGTAACCAAAAGTGAAGGAAGCATAGGCCTACTTCCACGTTTAATACAGAAGTTGCTTCATCTACGTCAACATAGTGATTCGCTTCATTTTCTAATATTTGCAATGCTTTTGATGCTGACTCCAGATAGCGCTCACCTTGGCTTGTCAGTGTGACGCCTGACTTACTTCGGTTAAATAACTGAATATTAATCGCTTCTTCAATGGTTTTTATTTGCTTGCTTATCGCAGCAGTGGTCACACAAAGCTCTTCAGACGCTTTGGCGAAGCTACCAAGCCTAGCGGCTGTTTCAAACATGATCAGGCTGCTTGTATTTGGAATTAACTTGCGATTAAAGGGCATGTTCTTACTCTGCGTTAACTTTTAGTTAAGTATACCTTAACTATTTAACGATTTACGGATGAACCTCAAAGCTTAAGATAAAAGTGATCAATTTGTTAATAGTCAAGGAGACTGAATGAAAGTCGTTAAAGAGATTCACCACGATTGGCTGACTTTACCTGATGGAATTCGTTTGGCGTTTCGAGCGTGGATGCCGGAAGATGCTGAATCAAATCCTGTACCGGCGATTCTGGAATTTTTACCATATCGAAAAAATGACGGAACAGTGATTCGTGATGAAATAACCATGCCTGAAACTGCCGCTCACGGTTACGCGTGTATTCGTGTCGACTTAAGAGGCTGTGGTGAGTCCGACGGTTTATTTGACGATGAGTATTCAGCCCAGGAACTACAAGATGGTTGCGACGTTATTAACTGGATTGCTGAGCAAACTTGGTGTGATGGCAACGTCGGTATGGTTGGCATTTCATGGGGTGGGTTTAACTCGCTACAGGTTGCGGCACTTCAGCCTCCTGCGCTTAAAGCCATTATCACTCAGTGCTCAACCGATGACCGTTACCGAGATGACATTCATTTTTTAGGGGGGTGTCTGCTAAACGACAATATGGATTGGGCCGCTTTCTTTTGGGCATATGCTCAGGCACGCAGTCCGGATGCCAACTTAGTTGGGGAAAACTGGAAAGAAATTTGGCTTGAGCGTCTCAATCAGATGCCATTCTTAGCCAAACCTTGGATCAGTCATCAAACGCGCGGTGACTACTGGAAACATGGTTCGGTGTGTGAAGACCATTCAAAGGTTCAAATTCCTGTCTACGCCATTGGTGGTTGGGCTGATAATTATCGTAATACCGTTTTTTCTCTGCTGAGTAACCTTTCTGGACCGAAGAAGGGCTTGATTGGACCTTGGGCACATAAATATCCGAACATTGCTTATCCGAATCCTAAAATGGATTATGTGACGGAATCCGTTCGCTGGTGGGATCGTTGGTTGAAAGGTATTGAGAACGGCATAGAGAAAGAGCCTGAGCTTCAGTATTACTTGCAAGAGAGCGTATTGCCACGCAGCGACTATGATGCTCGATCAGGAAAGTGGGTCAGTGAGCCAACATGGCCATCGCCTGATACCCAGTATCGTACTTATTATTTAAATGATAAGTCCCTAGCGGATGCACCTGCGGGGAACGCCCCGCTTACGATTCGTTCACCTCAAGATGTCGGTCTTGATGGCGGTCGCTTGTGTGTTGGTATCCGTCTGGAAATGGAGCAGCCTAGTGATCAACGTCATGACGATGCGGGATCACTGTTATTTGAAACCGAAACGTTGAGTGATGATCTGCCGATAGCAGGACAGATCAAAGCTAAACTGTCTCTGGCCAGTTCTGCACCCAATGCTCATGTTGTGGTTCGTGTCTCTGATGTCCACCCAACAGGAGAAGTAACACGCGTAACGCATGGAATTTTGAATTTAGCACACCGTGATAGTCATGAATTCCCAGAAGCGATGGAACCAGGGCAAGACTATGACGTGGAAGTCCCGCTCTATCACATGGCTTATGTTGTTCCTAAAGGACACAAGCTGCGCGTAGCAATATCTACTGCGTACTGGCCTTTGACTTGGCCGTCTGAATATGATGCGACATTGACGCTTAATACAGCACAATGTTCGGTTGAACTGCCACTTAACTACACTCAAACGCCAACAGATCGAGTCCCGGCTTATAGCCGAGCCGTGAGCTTTAATGGTGAGCAACGCAGACCCACGAACAGTCAACGTGTCGTGCATCGTGACTATAAAACCGGAGTGACGACGCTGGAAACGTTTGATGACTTTGGTTGCCAGTACTTCCATTCGGCGCAAAGTGAAATTGATTTTGATATTCATCAGTTCTTATCTATTCACCCAGAAGATCCTCATAGCGCAAAGAATGATATTCGCCTGCGAGTCGACATGGGGCGTGATGGCTGGCGTACAGGCATTGAAGCCCAATATGTTATGACTTGTGATCAGGACAACTTTTATATCAAAGCGCACTGGAAAGCCAAACATGATGATGAGGTGATTTTCGAAAAGAGCTTTGATGAAACCATCAAACGTAATTTCATGTAATTGGATATTCAGGGAAGGAAAATGTTTAAAGCTTTACGACCGTTGGTGTTTTATCCAACCTTTTTGATTCTTGTAAGTGCGCTTATCCTCAGCTTGGTGGATTTAGAACACTTTACTGCCGTTACCAGCGCATTGAATAGCAAGGTATTGGAACTGTTTTCTTGGTTATTTAGCCTCGGCAGTTTTTATCTGCTGGTCTTGGTCGCTATTACTTATTTTTCGAAACTCGGTGATATTCGTATCGGTGGTGAAAACAGCACGCCGCTCATCACCAAACCGCGTTGGTTTATGATCGTACTGTGTACCACGCTTGCGGTAGGGGTTTTGTTCTGGACCACAGCTGAGCCGATTTATCACCTGCATACGCCACCAGAAAGTTTGGGAATCGAAGCGAGTAGCCCAGATGCATCACTGTTTGCACTTTCTGCGATGTTCCTCCATTGGGGACCGACGCCTTACGCTATTTACTGTGTACCTGCGCTGATTTTTGCCTTGGCGTTTTATAACTTAAAGTTACCATTCTCTATCTCAAGTTCGCTTCGTCCTGTGTTTGGTAAAGCGTTAACACCACGCGTTGCAGATATTATCGATGCCTTGGCACTCTATTCACTGGTAGTAGGCATGGCTTCGTCGTTGGGTACTGGCGCTCTAACTTTGCTTGGCGGCGTGAGTCAGTTTATCGATATTGAGCGGAATGCGATCACGTTGGGTGTATTTATATTACTTATCGTCGCGACGTTTGTAATGTCTGCTGCAAGCGGCTTAAACAAAGGTATTGCGCGCTTGTCGAAAGCGAACTTTTGGATGCTGATCGCGCTGTTTGTATTTGTTTTGGTTTGTGGGCCGACGGTGTACATGTTATCGATTGGTGTGGAAGGTTTGGGGTCATATCTACAGAACTTCTTCCGATTGAGCTTATTCACTGGTCAAGCAGCGAATGACCCGTGGCCTCAGTGGTGGAGTGTATTCTATTGGGCTGTTTGGTTTGCGTGGGCTCCGATCACTGCGATGTTCCTTGGTAAAATTGGACGTGGTTATACCGTCAAAGAGTTTATTCAGGTCAATTTGATGTACCCAAGTCTGTTTATCTTGTTTTGGGTATCAGTATTTGCAGGTACAGCGCTATACTTGGATACCACTTCAGGTGGTGCGCTATACGAAGTATTGAATAATGGTGGTGTTGAGCAGCTTCTGTATTACATCATGGATGAAATGCCGTTGAGTGGTGTGACTTCATTTTTCCTGATTTTGGTGGCGTTTATCTCTTATGTGACGGCTGCGGACTCAAGTACGGATGCGATTGGTGACTTATGTACTAAAGATTTCACCTCTGAATCAGACGAAGGCACGGCACTGCCGATTAAAATCCTATGGGGAACCCTGATTGGCTTGGTGGCGTGGATAATGGTCAGTACAGTAGGAATAAATGGTGTTAAGCAGCTCTCCAACTTAGGTGGTTTACCAGCGACACTGATTATTCTAGCCTGTAGTTTGACTTTGATTCGATGGTTAAGAGACCCATCACAACTTAAAAAATAGTCACCAGTAAACGTGACCGATATTTACAGCTGACTTAATTGTCGTTTGATATATCGGTCTCTTTTTATACCCAACATCTTTAGTCGGTATTATTGCTATCTCTGGGGAAGTCGCACTCGCTTATCTACAGGTGTTTTTTCAGCCCGATTCGGCTATGACCTTTGGGAAAATCGTCTAAACGAGCAAACTCTTCAAAGCCCAGTCGTTGGTAAAAAACAGGTGCCTGCCAGCTTTGCGTCCAGAGCCATAAACCGGATAACTCGAGTGTTTTCGCATGCGTCTCTGCTTGAACCATTAACTGTTTCCCCATTCCGGTCCCGCGACAGCTGTCGTCAACCCAAAGCTCATCGATATAAAGCCAATCCCAGAGTAAATCAGCGGTAAGTACCGCAATGAGATTGCCTTGTTCATCCTGAACCGTCCAGTTGAACCGTTCTTTGTGATAAGGAGGCGCGAGTTGGGTTTGGCTATGGGACTCAAAGCCAGCGGTCAATTGATTTTGCTGGTGAGCGGTGAGATTGCCTTTCGAAAACTGTATTGGTGACATGTGCTTCTCGACTCGTTGAACAAGGAGACAAGAATACAGCATATACCCAAACAACCTCAAACCACTCAGCGTTTATACCAATCCGGATGAGATTGGTATTCAACGGGAAGAAGCAAGCGAGTTATCAAACCTCCTCACCGGCTTCATCTTCTTCCACAATGTCGGTTTCTAAACTCGCTTGTTGCAACCACGGTTGCAGCGATGCACTGGTCAACACTTTGCGTTGGTAAGCGCTCGCACTTTCGGAAAGCTCAATACCATAGGTTTGAAAACGCAGTGCTACTGGTGCGTACATGGCATCGGCGATAGACCATTCGCCGAATAGCCATCCTTGCGGATACTGTTTGGCTTGCTCTGACCAAATCGCGTCGATACGAGCAATATCCTTCATCGCGCCTGCACTGAGTGTTACGTTTCTGCGAGCTCGGATATTCATCGGAAGCTCATTCCTGAGGTCGGTAAAGCCGGAATGCATTTCCGATGCTATTGCCCGTGCTTTTGCTCTTTCTGCCGCATGACTTGGCCACGCTTTTCCTTGTAGCAGTTGTTCGTTCACGTACTCCAAAATCGCGAGTGAATCCCATACTGTGATATTGTTATGAACTAGGGTTGGGACTTTAGCGGTTGGTGTGATGCCTTCCAAGGTTCGGTAGAAATCTTCAGTGAACAGTTTCAGCTTGGTCACTTCCACATTTAGATCATATTGAGAGAAGATCAGCCAGGCACGCAGTGACCAGCTTGAGTAGTTTTGATTACCAATAAACAATTGCATTTGAGCCTCCATGCGATGGGTTGTTGCGAAGAATGAAATAACAATATCTGATTGTTTTCCCGGGAACTAACGGATAGTTTTGATGGAATACTTTCACAAAAACGATGGATGAACTTTCGACATGGATATCGATGCATTACGCAGTTATCTTGCTTTCGTAGAGACAGGCAGCTTTACCCGAGCCTCCCGACAAATCAATCGCACCCAGTCTGCGTTTAGCGCTCAAATGCGTAAGTTAGAAGAGGAACTCGGAGTAAGCTTATTTGAGAAAAATGGTCGTAACCTGGTCTTAAGTGAAGCTGGGTTGGCCCTTCGTTCCCATGCGGAGCAACTTGTTAGGTTACACAATCAAGCGCTCAAGCAAGTAAAGCGGTATGAGAATAAACGCCCATTCCGGTTGGGTTGCCCAGAAGATTACAATGATAATATTTTGCCGCATGTGATTCGTGTTCTACAGCAAGCGGAGCCGACATGTTCTATTCATGTGTACAGTGAACCTAGTATCAGCCTGAGAGAGAAACTGGATCAGGGAAAACTGGATGCGGCGATTGTGACTCGAGCGCCGGACAGTGAAGAAGGCTACTGGCTTACCAGCGATAAAGGTGTGTGGATTTGCCATCCCGATTTCACATTCAATGACGCCGAGCCTTTGCCTTTGGCATTATTTCAGACTGACTGCAAGTACCACGCCGCAGCGATTGATAGTTTAACCAAGCGAGGCACGGCCTATCGATTGCTGGCGTGTAGCAATACTGCCTCTGCTCAGCGAGCGATTGTCCGTGCAGGAATGGCTGTCGGAGCGATGGGCAGGATAAGTGTCACTAGCGATCTAAAGATTCTCGATAATATGCCTTCATTGCCTGCCGTCGATATTGTTTTGATTACCGGCATTGAGCCTCATCCGGTGCTTGATACGGAGAGCATAGGAAAATGGTTCGAAGCAATGCCAGAATATAACGTGTGATCACGCGGTGGTTTTCTCACTCAGCATTTTTGTCATAAATCGACTCATGGGATCTTCTGTATATTCGGCAAAAGGCTCGCAATAGTAAAACCCAAACTTTTCGTACAAGTTACGTGCGGGTTTAAAAAAAGCTTGGGAACCTGTTTCTAAGCTCACTTTTCGATAACCATTTTCAATCGCGGTGTTGAGTGCATGAGTTAGGATTGCACTAGCCACACCCGAGCGTCTCGCCAAGGATGACGTTCTCATCGATTTTAACTCTATGTGCTCTGGGGTCAGTTGTTTTATGGCTAGGCAGCCTTGTAATTCACCTCCTATCCAGGCACTAAAAAAGGTAATGTCGGGTGACTTAAGGCTTTCGACATCTAGAGCATGAACACTCTCTGGTGGCGAGTTGGCATACATGTCTGCAAGGTGCTCTTCCAACAAGTGGATCACTTCACCACCGGATAAATCATCAATCACGATGTCCATATCTTCACTTTCCTTTATTCATGTGTATTGAGAGAACCGTTTTTTGTTTTTATACCAATTAGTTTAAATTATAAAAACCTCGAAAAGTGTGTGTTTTCTCCTTCTTCATGATGGAGCCCAATGTCTTTTCGGATATGAGGTGTGAGATTCGTAACCTGATTTCGATTCCGACGAAATAACAATTTTAAGCATATGTTTTTCAGTATATTAAAGAGTTTTCCCTTTTGGGTTAGCCTAAAGTTTAACATTCGTCGAGCCTTGATTCTGGATTAGATACCTTTATTATCAAGACTATGAAGACCAGTTACGAACAACCATTTATTACGGGAAGTATAAGTACAGCTTATGGACAACCGACTTCGTTTCCTTTCGGCACTTCACTATTTTGAATCTGCCTCGCGACTAAAAAGCTATAGTAAAGCAGCTGAAGAGTTACACGTAACCCAAGCTGCGATTAGCCAAAAATTACGTCAGCTTGAAGAGCGTTTAGGGTGCAAATTGTTTATTCGTCGCGGACGAGAAATGCACCTGACTGACAAAGGGAAAATCCTTCAACATCATGTTAATGATGGCTTTAAACACATCATTACTGGGCTGAATAGAATTCAGAATGAACCTTTGGAAGGCATACTCAATGTGAGTGCTCCGCGTTCATTCTCAACGCGTTGGTTGATGCCTAGGTTGTGGAAATTCACGATGGCGTTCCCACACATCCCGATTCGAGTGCAAACCGTCAAGGATATTGATATTCGGCATACTGAAACCGACGTATTAATATGGCAGGGAGATGAGCGTGTCGAACACCTAGATTTAGAGCAAGAGTCATTGTTTGAAGAAGCGATCTATCCTTATTGCTCGCCCCAACTTGCCGAGTCCATCAACTTTGTTCGACCAGAACAATTGCTCAACTGTTGGTTGATTGACTTTCACTCGGCATCGTTTAGCTGGGAGCAATGGTTTCAAAGTGCTAATGTCAGCACGAAAAGAGAAGTGCTTCAATGGATGGAAGTGAGTACCTTTGATATGGCAATCAACGCTGTTGTCGCTGGACATGGGGCTTGCCTAGCGACGGAAAGCATTTCGGCAGATTTTGTCGAGCGCGGCTTGCTAACCAAGCCTTTTGATATCGGGTTGAATCCAGGTATTCGATATACTGTCATTAGCGATCCTGCTTCTTCACGCGCGCTAAGAATTAATGCATTTAAATCTTGGCTTCATAAAGAGCTCAACTTCGACTAATTAACCTCGATTATTACTAACAGGTATTATTGGTTGCGTTGATCCCGTTTCTCACAGTAGAGCCAGCCTTATCTGCGGTATCGCAAATAGAGAAGCCAATTGCGATATTTGGCCCGTTTGTGAAGAAAATATCGGAAGCAGAGCATTTCATTCGATCAGTAAGATCAACTATTTACAGCGTTTGAGATAATGTTTGTAAGACATCGTTTCTGGCTTCGATACAATGCGTGTATATTCAAACACTCGACCATCAGTAAGAATGCCGACTGATGAGATGCACATCAAGGGTTTGTTCTTATCTACTCCTAATATCTCACACATGTGTTGAGTGGGCATAATGGCCTCAAAGTCTTGATATGCACCATCGATTTCAAAACCAAGTTCGTTTTCTAAGTAGGCGTATTTAGACCCTTCTAGAGACATAACCTTCATTTTGGGGTACATCGCCATTGCCATATATGAGTCTTCGTAGACAGAAGGCACGCCATTGATTAGTTTGAAACGACGGATAAAGTAGACTTTTTCACCTCTTTCTAACTGTAAAATCTGTGCTAACTCTTCGTCGGCATCAATAACAGTAAACTCAACGATCTTGTACTCAAGGCTGCTACTTGAATCAGTAAAGTATTCACTTGTACTTTTTAATTCCAACATTGAGCCAACCATCGTTTTACCAATGATGGTTGTTCCGGCCCCTTGGCGCTTTTCTACTAAGCCTAGCTTCACCAGTTCATCAATTGCTTTTCGAATGGTAATACGACTAACTGAGTATTGTTCAACCAAAGCTTTTTCCGTCGGAAGCGTATCACCAATTGCAAATTCATCTGAATCAATACGGTTTTTTATCTCCTGCATGATTTGTTTATACAGCATAAGTTACCTCTCTAATTACTGACGAAATTATCACATCGCAGATAATACAAATCAATGACCTTTGTCGCTCTGTATCGCATTTATGCGGTTTTTAAGTGCATATAAAACCCGTAAAGGTTATTTATAGGTTATGCAATGTGACCTGAATCTCAATGGTTGTTCTTTATTTGTATCAGATCACAAATTAATTGTATTTAATTTGTATTGTTTTGGGCGCGGGAGTAATTTGACAGTGTCGAAAGACGGAACACTGTGAAGATGAATAAATAATAAATTAAGGATCCTGCCATGTTGAGTGCGATACAACGTTTAGGCGGAGCAATGTTTACCCCTGTTTTACTATTTCCGTTTGTCGGGATATTAGTAGGACTAACCATTGTTCTCAAAAACCCGATTTTTGTTGGTGATTTGGCCGATAAAAGCGGCCTTTATTATCAAGTGTTACAAGTGATTGAAGAAGGTGGCTGGACCATCTTCCGTAATATGGCGCTATTGTTTGCGGTTGGATTACCAATTGGTTTAGCAAAAACCGCCCATGCCAGAGCAGTCATGGTGGTGATGGTTTCATACTTAACCTTCAACTACTTTATCGGTGCAATGGGAAGTGTTTGGGGGGAATTTTTTGGTGTCGATTTTTCTCAATCCATTGGTGGAACTTCAGGGTTAACTGAAATTGCAGGTATCAAAACCATCGATACTGGTATTTTTGGCGCAATTATTATTTCCGCTTTGGTGACTTATATACATAACCGCACCTTTGAAAAGCAGCTACCTTCATACTTAGGCATTTTCCAAGGGGCCTCTTTCGTCGCGATGCTTTCGTTCTTCGCTATGCTTCCTTCAGCTTGGTTAACGTTGTTCATTTGGCCTTCAATTCAACATGGGATTCTGAATTTACAATACTTTATGGTTGAGTCTGGCTCGTTTGGAGTTTGGTTATATACATTTCTTGAACGCATCTTAATCCCAACAGGGTTACATCACTTTGTATATGCTCCGTTCGTGTTCGGTAATGTGGCGACGCCAAATGGTATTACCGTTGACTGGTTTACCAATCTAGAAGTGTTCACTCAGTCTAGCCAAGCGATGAAAGACCTTTTCCCAGCAGGTGGATTTGCATTGCACGGTAATTCCAAGATTTTTGGTTGTACAGGTATTGCGCTTGCGATGTACCACACAGCAAAACCAGAAAACCGTAAAAAAGTTGCAGCGTTACTTATCCCGGCCACATTAACCGCAGTGCTGGTTGGTATCACTGAGCCACTCGAGTTCACGTTTCTTTTTATTGCACCTTGGCTATTTGCTATTCACGCATTGCTTGCAGGCACTATGGCAATGGTGATGTACAGCTTTGGTGTGGTAGGCAATATGGGCGGTGGCTTGATTGAAGTTGCAACGGGGAATTGGATTCCATTACTTGGCAATCACACCAGTATGGTGACCACACAAATCGCAATTGGCTTATGTTTTACCGTCCTTTACTACTTCGTATTCAAGTACCTAATCATTCGGTTTGATGTGCCAATTGCAGGTCGAGGCAAAGGCGAAATGAAACTGCATACCAAAGAAGACTTTAATAAAAAGTACGGGATTACCAGTAAAGACAATCAAGGTACTAGCCCACTACAAATCCAAGCATTTGAGACTATTCATGGCTTAGGTGGTGTCGTAAATATTGCAGATTTAAGCAACTGTGCCACTCGCTTACGTGTGACCGTGGAAGATGCAAGCAAAGTCAATCCTGCTGAATATTTTATAGATACTGGCGCGGTGAACTTAGTAAAAAATGGCAATGCTGTACAAGTGATCATCGGCTTGAATGTGCCCCAGCTACGTGAGGAGTGCGAAAAGATTATTAACGAATATAAGTCAGAGCAACGAACGGAAGAATTAACGCTTAGCTCGGCTAATTAGAAGCAAATTAGAAGCAAATAACTTTAAACAATTATTGTAGCGGCGGCGAAAGCGTTGCCCGAAAAAAGAGAGGCATATTATGAAAAAAGAATTCTCAGTTGTTATTGCAGGCGGCGGTTCAACATTTACTCCTGGCATCGTAATGATGCTGCTAGAAAACCAGGAGCGTTTTCCTATTCGCAAACTGAAATTCTACGATAACTTTGCGGCACGCCAGGAAACCGTGGCTGAAGCTTGTAAAATCTTACTTCAAGAACGAGCGCCGCATATCGAATTTTCTTACACAACTGACCCAGAAGAGGCGTTTAGTGACATCGATTTTTGCATGGCTCACATCAGAGCAGGACTTTACGCCATGCGCGAACAAGACGAGAAGATTCCACTTCGTCACGGCTGTGTGGGACAAGAAACATGTGGCGCTGGTGGTATGGCTTATGGCCTGAGATCGATTCCTGCTGTTATGGAATTAATTGATTACATGGAGAAATACTCGCCAAATGCTTGGATGTTGAACTACTCAAACCCAGCCGCGATTGTAGCTGAAGCTTGCCGTGTTATGCGTCCAAACTCAAAAGTACTGAACATCTGTGATATGCCAATTGGTATCGAAACTCGTATTGCAGAGATTTTAGGTTATGACGATCGTAAGCAGTTCGACATCATGTACTACGGTCTTAACCATTTTGGTTGGTGGAAAGAGTTCAAAGACAAGGCAACCGGTGAAGATCTCATGCCGCGTATCAAAGAATATATTAAACAATATGGATATTTGCCACCAAGTGCGATGAATGGTGCTCAGCACACCGATGAATCTTGGAAGGAGACTTTCATTAAAGTACGTGATGTGTATGCACTTGATCCTGAGACTATTCCGAACACATACCTAAAATATTACATGTATCCTGATTACGTCGTAGAACACTCTAACAAAGAGTTCACCCGTGCAAATGAAGTCATGGATGGCCGCGAGAAGGAAGTGTTTACCGAATGTCATCGTATCATCGCCAATGGTACTGCGAGAGATACGACGATCGAAGTGGAAGAGCACGCTTCATATATTGTTGATTTGGCGACAGCCATTGCGTTCAACACCAAAGAACGCATGCTACTTATAGTGCCCAACAATGGTGCGATTAATAACTTTGATCCAACAGCAATGGTTGAAATTCCATGTATCGTTGACAACACGGGCGCTAAGCCGCTGCAAATTGGAGAAATCCCTGAGTTTCAAAAAGGGATGATGAATCAGCAAGTATCGGTAGAAAAACTGGTTGTTCAAGCGCACGTTCAGGGTTCTAAACAAAAACTATGGCAAGCGCTGACGCTGTCCGCAACCATCCCTAGTGCCAAAGTAGCAAAAGAGATTTTGGAGGATTTACTTGAAGCAAACAAAGAGTACTGGGTAGAAATGAAATAATGACTCACAATTGATAATGCCCTGCTCATGCAGGGCATTTTTTTATCGTTGAAACGTATTTTGAGTATGCGAGTTTTGGCTTTAAGCTCTCTCGGTAGTATCAATGAGAACAAACTGTGACTTTGTTTTCTTCATGATTAAACGCATTATAGGCATTTGGCAAAGAATATTAATAGTGAGTTAAATGAGTATAGCGATACATACAGAGCGATTGATATTAAGGCAGCTGTCAGATAATGACTGGAATCTATTTCAACGCCTTCACTCAAACCCTGATGTCATCAGCTTATGTTTTGATGAGCCAAGTGTGGTAGAGATAAAAGATAGGTTTGAGTCTCGGCTGCCACCATGGTCAATCGGCTCGGAGCATTGGTTGTGTTTAACGATCATCGAGATAGAAACAGGCAAGAAGGTAGGAGTAACAGGGTTGCGTCTATCCGATGGAGTTGCGGAGGTTGGTTACCTATTCCTCCCAATGTTTCATGGTAAAGGGTACGCTACTGAGTCACTTCAAGCGGTATTGAGGTGGTCAACTTCTTTTGGCGTAATTTCTCGCTACAAAGCCGTAGTGACAGAAGGCAACGTTGCCTCGGAGAAAGTGCTCGAAAAGTGTGGATTTTGCCTCTCAAAGGTCGTAAAGGACGCTTATGTGATTCGAGGAAGTGTTTTTGACGACCATATCTTTACAAAGTGTATTACGGCACAATGAATTAGGCTAGGTGGCCGGCGTTGCTCACTACATCCGTTAGGCGCAATATATGCCATACATTGACGTAATAAGTGTAATACCACCAATATTATTCTATGCATATCAGGTCTATAATAATTCATACGCACGTCGCAGATATTATTGTCCCATTCCTTTTATAGAACCCACATGTTGAGAAAGTGATTTGGCAAAGAAGAAGCCAGTAACATAACTTACTGGCTTTAATTAAAAGACTTTCAACGTATTTTGGAACGACAAATCCACTGACAAGAGATGGTTCAGCAACAAAAAGTCTCATGACAAACTAAATGATGAAGCTGAATTTTGCCTATCAATTTAGGCCTGAGGCGCTGCCATCAAAGGCTTCTGGATCAATAGGTTATTAATGTATTGTAGAGAGACATAAGTAACCACAATTGTCGCAACAATCAACTCCAACCCTGCTAAACCACGAACTTGGTGGACATAGTCAGCCGATAGACCGTGCGCTTCCATCCAATTGGCCATTTTAAACAGTGCCGTTGCTCCAATGACCATCGGGAAAGTAAACGCTGCATAACCAGGACTAAATGGCAGCCTTAACAATTTGAAGAAGGCTAAGTAGATGATGGCTGTCATCAAGACTGAGATACCAAATAGTAGAGCAAGAATCACGGGAGATGGTGTAGCTGTAACGGTTAAGTAACCAGCCAACGATAGGCTCGCTGGCGCCGCTAAAATTGCCATGGTTGGTTTAGCCTCATCTGGGATCTCATGAGTAAACATAAAGCGGTAAATCATCATTGGTAACATCACCGCGTAAGCGAGCATACCAAACACCAATGCACCATGCGCAATTGGCGCAAGCAACAGATTTCCAGAGAACGAAACATCAGCCACAATAATACCAACAGGGGGTACAAACCAACTTGGTACCATGTGGTGAAGCTCGAAATTTTTCGCACGATGGTACAAAAAAGTCACCAAGAACACTATGTGTAACAACACTGCAAACAACCAAAGTGCATCACCAGCAATCGGGAAAAAGTGTCCTAATGAATTGGATACCACCATAGTTCCCATCACAAAAGTTGGAACAACGCTGCCAACCACAGGATGGGCAAGATCTTGTCTCAACAGATGATTGTGAAAAAGAAATTTAACCGCCAATATGCCTAGCAATACACTGGCAATACCTGCGCTAATCCACTGTCCATAGCCATGTAATTCAGCGAAGTTTTCCCAACTCCAACCTAAGCTCGCAATACCAAGTGCTAAGCCCGCCATTGGCGTTGGTGCACCCATTACTTTTGCTTTTGTTCTTTGAATCATGACGACCTCTAAGTCTGGCTAATTTTCTATGAGGTGTATCTTACGCCTGAGATTCGTTTTAATATATCTAGTTATTTAGAATGTACGTTCAAAATTTCTTAACGAAAAATCATAGCCAGTCATTTATCTCTTGATATATAGGTTACCTCTATCATCAGTTACATGTTTGATGATAGAGCGAACGCATCAAGCCATCAGTATTACTCGCAAGTCACACGTTGTATCACACCACTTCAATTTACATGTTATGCTCTTGAATCGCGGCAGGGAGAGGCTCAAAGTTTCTAGCAGTAGTTAAAACAACACTTGGGATAAAGCACAGTGATACAAGCAGCAATTTTTGATATGGATGGTTTATTGATTGACTCTGAACCACTTTGGCAACTCGCGGAACGAGAGGTATTTTCTTCCCTTGGTGTGAAAGTAACTGACGAGTTAGCTGCGCAAACAGCTAAGATGACAACGAGAGAGGTTACACAGTTCTGGTTTAAACTCTATCCTTGGTCTGATCTGCATCTTGATGACGTGGAGAATGCTGTCATAAATAGGGTCGAAGCTTTAGTTGAAGAAAGGGGGAGCGAGTTACAGGGTGTAAGTAGAACTCTTTCCTTGCTCAGAAGCAAAGGTATGAAGATAGGACTTTCAACAAACTCGCCGTATCAACTTATCCCTGTCATATTGAATAAGTTAGGTATAGCGAGTTTCTTTGATGCAATATCTTCTTCTGACGATGTCAAAAAAGGCAAACCCGAGCCAGATGTCTATTTATCGACAATCAATAAGTTAGGTGTTGAGGCCGCTCACTGTATTGCGTTTGAAGACTCGTACTCAGGAATGCTCGCAGCAACGAGAGCGAATATCAAAACCATCGTTGTCCCCCATCCAGACAGATATCAGCAAGATTTTTCTGAATCACACCTAAAATTACAGAGTTTGTCTGAATTCAATGAGAAACACTTAGCGGCCTTAATGAGCTAGATGATGTAGATAGCTCAAATTTGCCCTATTCGGTGTTACTAACTTCAATTGCTTAGCTTGAATTCCAGATTCACTGACCAAATTTATCTAATACTCAGGATGTGAGTAGCCTATAGAAAAAGAAGGAGCTGTCAGTGATCACCTGTTACGTTAGATACGTTATTGACCCTAAGAAAATCCCTGAATTTGAACATTATGCCCGTATGTGGATTCCACTCGTTGAACAGTTTGGTGGTATACATCATGGGTATTTTTTACCGTCGGAAGGAGCGAATAACATTGCAATGGCATTGTTTTCATTTCCATCTTTATCCGACTATGAAAAATACCGTCATGACTCGGCATCAGACGAAAATTGTAAAGCTGCATTCAAGTATGCAGAAGAAACGGACTGCGTAGTGAGTTATGAACGTAGCTTTTTCCGTCCAATTCTTACTGAGTGATTCTGTGTCAGCACCGATAAGTTCTGACACTAGTTTGCCTATCATTGAGTCAGCCAATAGTGAGCTGACTCATTTATGCCCCATTTCAATTCAGCCCCTTCACTCACCAACACATCTTCAGGATGACGAGGCTTGTAGTCCTTCAGCAAGTTAGGGTATTTTTTCATCCAATGTCGACTATTTATCGTCTTCGTAAAACTACGCTTAGGTTTAACGCGCACTTGTTCGTCACGTAAGTAATCAAAGAGTGCATCTCTACCTAGCTTGATTCCTTCTTCTTGCAGCTTTGGTTTGAGTAAGGAATACAATTTTCTAGTATCTACTCGAGGCATTGATAAAGAAAAAGCCAGTAACATAAGTTACTGGCTTAATTAAAATACGACAATATTCAGTGTATTAACGATTCTTCTCGGTAAAGCCGAGTACAAGTTGGTTAATTTCATCTGGTTTATCAAGCTGCACCCAGTGAGTTGCATCATTCACACGAGCAAATTCAAAGCTGGCTTTTTCACCAATGAAATGCGAAGAGTCCTTCATTTGCTTTTCACCTAAATAGTAGTCATGCTCCGACCAAATACCGAAACAAGGTGCTTGAACTAGGCCAAGGTCTTCCGCTTTCATTGGGCTTTCTAGGTTTAACGCATTGCGATACCAGTTAAGGCCTGGGATGATATCTTTTCCTTCTTTAAAAGCTTCTTTCCAATGTTCCCATTCAGGATGGTTTCGGATCCACTCTTTAAATAGTTTCCAATCTTCAGCAGCGAGCAGGTCTTGCGCCATCGGTAATTGGAAGAAGAAGAAATACCATGACATTTCACGCTGTTGGATATCAGGCATACTAAGTATACCGAGTGGATGACCAGCCGAAATTGCAGTCAGAGATTTTGTCGCTTGTGGGTAAACACCGGCAAAAGCCCAAGACACAACCGAACCCCAGTCATGACCCACAACATGAGCCTTCTCTATATTAAGGTGATCGAGAACAGCTTTCACATCCGAAGCAAGCATCGTGATGTGATAATGTTCTTTTTCCATTGGCTTAGATGTTTTACCGTAGCCACGCATGTCCAAAGTAATGACACGGTAACCAGCACTGACAAATGGGTCAACTTGGTGACGCCAAGCATTCGCTGAGTCAGGGAAACCATGAACGAAAACAATAACCTTTTTCATAAGCCTGAATGGTAATGTCACCATTTATTACTTGGAATTCACGACCTAGATGTGACATATCTGTATTCATATTTTTTCCTTCTTATAATCAGTAGTCGCCAGTGGCGACTACTGAAAAAATGACAACGAATTATTTTTCAGACTGACCAAGCATTTTTGCTAGAGCTTGTAAGCCTTTATCGTTTTTCCAATCATAAATAGGGTCAAATAATCCCATTAGCTGAGAGGCTTTATCGTTACCACCTTGAGTGACTTTAATCTTGCCAGCTTTTAGCAGGTCATCAAAAGTCGCGATGTTATTGTAAATTTCAGCCCAAACTTCTGGTTTCATTTGTACGGTCACATCTGATTCAGCTTTACTCATTTCAGCATTATCAAGGTAATTGACTACCGCTCGGCTGATTTCAAGTCCGTAAACGTGACTGTCACCAAAATCGAATTTGATGGTTGCCTGAGTATCACCTGAACGTTCTGGGTTGATACGAATACGGTAGTAGTCAACGTAATCGTTGATATTTTTCATGATAGCTGCAGGTAATGCTGGAACGTTCTTAATGATATTCACTTGTCCACGAAGTTCAGCCGCTTGTGCCATATAGAAAGAACGAGAGTTAGTTGATGTTGCACGGTAACCCATCTGTTCAAGAGCGTCAGCTTTTAACTCTTTGTTTTCTTTAGTCGGATTGATCTTGACCAGAAAATCAGAAAGTTGCGCCGACCATAAATAGTCGCCGTTATCGAAGGCGGTTTTCGCTAGATTGTAAACTTTCTGTTCGCCGCCCATTGCCGCGATCATACGTGTCGCTTCGTCTTGTGGGTGCAACTTGTTCAAATGTGCTGCATTACGATCAAATTGACCAAATAGTGCAGTGAAAATACGTGGACCCATGATGGATACTTCACCGTAGTTTTGTACAAGAATTGGTGATTCTTCCAAGTATTTAGGTAGTTTTACGCTATAACGAAGCTCGTCCGGACCTTGACCTAATGCAATATGTTTCAATGATTGGTCAAGAACAAACGCTAAACCATCGTGGTAATCTTTCAGGCGCTTATTAATTTTGTCATTACCAACCATTGAAGTTGAATGCGTTGACATGACGATTTCTGGTTTTAGTTCTTTGATTTTCTCTACCGCATTCATCCACTCATTTGGATTGCGGTAACGTCCACCACGAGCACTGTAGATATTCGGGAACCATCCCCAAAGAACGTTGTTCACTACTGCTTTTTTACTTGGAATATAAGACATTAGCTGATTTGCAGTATCAGTAGCGATACCGTCCATGTAGAACACAATGTCTAAGCCTGCAACATTAATGGTTTGACCATCACGAGTTGGCGATAAGTTCACAGGCACGAAACCACTTTGGTCTGGCATGATGGTGTTCTTGTATGCAGCATTGTCACCTTTCTCTGGTGTTGCATAAGCATTAAATTGCTCAATACTACGACCGATTGTTATGCCACTAGTTTCTGGGTGGATGGATGCGGCACCGCCATTTTTAGCGATCGAGGCATTGGTATTATGGTGTCCGATGATTTTGATATTGTTGTTGCCACGGGCTGCTTCTTGTTCAACGAAGTAACGCGCCCCGAAAACATAGTGCTCGTGAGAATATACGATTGCAGCAATAGGCTTATCTGTTTCTTTACGCAGCATGGCATAGAACTCTGCTGCATCATGCCCATTGTCACCAGTATCAAAAACAATCAAACCTTCAGGTGCTTCAATGACACTTACATTCAAAATTGAACGAGTGGCAAAAGTCCAAATACCATCGGCAACGTTTATTGTAATTGGGTCATCGTAAGAAGCACGCTGCGTGCTGTTCACGTCTAAGTTCCAGTATGCGGCAGTTTCTTGATTTACTTTTGCTTTATTACCGTTTTCTGGAAGGTGGGTTAGTGGCGTATCTTTCGCATTCATGTAGGGAGAGTTGAAATCAGCATTATTAGCTGCAAATGATGATGTTGCTGTTAACGCCATGATAGAGGCTAGCGCTAGAGTCAGAGTTTTCACTTTCATATTTATAACCTTAGTGTGGTCAATTTCATATGATAATGCCCTTGTAAAAAACATAGTTAAAGTTAAGATTGACTTGCGTTTTTTGCAAGAAGGTAGCAAAGCATGGAATTACAAAATCGTTATGTAGATTTGCCATTAGAGCTAATGAAAACGATGGTTCTGCTCTATCACAACCCGAGTCTTAAGAAAGTCGGGGACATTCTTAACAAGTCTGAAAGTGCCGTTAGCCGAGATATCACTAAGCTGCGTGAAAAGTTGAATGATCAGATTTTTATTCGAAGTGCTCAGGGTATGGAGCTGACGCCTTTGGTTCAACAACTCGCTCCGCAAGTGGAGCAACATTACAATCAAATAGCGAACGTATTGAAGCAAGCTGCGACTTCCCATACTGATTTTTCGCAATATACCCAGCCTATTGTGATCGCGCTTAATTCTTATATTTATCAGTATGCCGCGGCAAAATTGACAAGAGTTTTGCTTCAACATTTTCCGCAAGCGACAGTTCATATCCAACGTTGGGGGAAGAACTCCCTTGATGGTATTGATTTGGGGGACATAGATATTGGTGTGCACTTTAGCGACTTTGAAACCAATAAAAGCATCACTCAAAGGCATATTTGCAAATACCATGTCTACTTAGCGTGCCATCCCGATGTGCAAATTACTCAATTAGATGATGTGCCTGATAATTTGCTGATTATGTCCAGATTACCTTCCTGGAATGAACATCGTTATCGCCTTTTAGAGAAGCTAAAACTTGAACCTAAAAAAGTGGCATATGTTGATTCGTTATCTACGGCTTACGAAGTTGTTCAAACCGTACCATCGGTTTCATTTTTACCTGACTTTATGTATGACAGTTCAAAAGTGACAGCCGTAAAACTAGGTGACGATATAAGCTATTCTCTCTCATCTTTTTTTAAACAGAGCCACAAGCGGGAGCCATTTACGATGTGTCTACATGAGCTAATACAATCAGTTATTTTGCCGGAACAGTCTGCATTCTAATTTAAGAAGACTGGAGTCTTATTAAGCGTGATTCACCACAATAAGAGTATCGCTATCAATACTGAACACCAAGTTATCCCACTTTCCATGCTTTGGATTAATTATTCTAATACCACTGATATGATATGAAGTTTTTATCTAGTTGGTAGCTGTACAATGTGTGCTTTTGTCATTGCTGGTCTAACTAATCCGAAAACAGCTGAATATCAAAAACTAGCATCTAATATAATTAATAATAAATAGACACACTTAAAAAGAGAGCGATAGGTGAAATAGACTACCTATATCGCTCTCTTTTTTACATTCAAGATAAATACATAACTGTATAAACATCGAGTATGGATTTATAATAACCATGAAGGTGTTAAAAATTATATAGGTAATTTAATTAAAGTTTTAATTTATGAGGTTTCGATATTAATTTTTCAATCCATAATTGATTGGAAATAGTGGGGAATTCGAATCATGAGGTTTAGCTGGATCTTGTGATAAAACTGACTGCATGGTTCTCGGAAGTTCGAATGGAGTTTTAGCGCTATAATTTTCATCTGATGTTAATCGCTTAAATAACATTTCATCGCTCACGCCAAAGTTGGCAATTAAGGCATCGGAATCTTCTATCACGTTGGTCATAATCGCTGGGCGATCAAGGTAAATAGTCACGATAGTCGGTATATGCTTCGACGCTTCTTTAATCGCTAAGTAATCCTTATTATCAGGTTTGAAATCCAAAGCACCTTCATTATGCTTTTTACCGAAGTAGTAATTTTTGTGAGGTCTTTCAAATGGTGTCGTTGCTCTTATAAGCGCAATATCTGCTTCTTGGACTTTATCAACAACGTGAAAACCAGAGTTCTCGGCCACTTCTTTGTTCACACCGTGTAACCAAACTTTAAGGCCAGTTTTAAGTGGTAGAACGTTATCGTTTTTCAACAATACCAGTGACTTAAATTGAGCAATATTGGCTAAAGCAGAAAACTCTTGATTGCCAACGATGTCAACTGCTTTCTTAACATCTACATAAGGGTTTTCAAACAGACCAACCTTAAATTTTTGTTCCAGCAAACGGAGCACAGAATCATCCAAACGTTTTTCTGTTACCTTTTTGTTGTTAAAAGCATTTACGATTATCTGTGAATCAACTACACCGCCGAACTGGTCCACACCAGCGTCGATAGCTCTTACAAAACGCTCTTCTACGGAGAGATCTTCAACGCCCCAAGGCATACCTCTTGGTAGGACTTTTTCTCCTTCTTTGAAACCGTTTATGCAGTCGTCTTTACAGTCTCTTGTTATCAGCCAATCGCTCAAGACAACGCCTTTGAAACCATGAGTATCTCGCAATAGATCTTGCAGGAGATAATGATTATAACCTCCGCCGACTTGTGGGAGCTCTTTTCCATTATGCATAGCCCCCTGCAGTATTGAATATGTAGGCATAATACCTGCTGGATTTGCTTTAAATGCTTCTACAAACGGAGCAATATGTGTTTCTAACGATGTTGATGTGAAATCTGCAAATTTTCCGTAGGAGTTGTGGCTATCCCATCCGTCTTTAGCCGCACCGTATCCAACCCAGTGCTTCAGAATCGTAATAACACTGTCTTTATTAATCCCTTCTGAGCCAGACTGCATACCAGTAATATAACTTCGTGTCATATTACCAACCACTTCAGGATCTTCACCAAAAGTACCACTAATGCGAGGCCAGCGAGGTTCACTGGCAAGATCTGCTTGAGGTGATAAAGCCTCTGTAATACCTACAGCGCGGTATTCTTGACGTACGGTATCTGCGTATTTTTCAGTTAGTGCTTCATCGTTAATCGCTGCAATACCTAGCGTTTCAGGCCATTTACTGAATTTACCAGAAGCGATAGAGGCTCCTTCGAGATATTGGAATGAGTTTCGTGGGTCTGAACTGATGGTAATTGGAATCCCTAAACGAGTCGCTTCCGCGATTTTCTGTAATATGTTGTTTTGCTCAGCCAGATGGCTAGGGACGTCCCCTTTAAGTGGTGTGATGAAATAGGAAACATGATTGTTTTCAATGAGTTTTTTGGCTTTCTCTTGGTCGTAACTTGAACCGCGCCCTAAGATTCCTGAACTCGGTGCAGAACCGTGCATCATCAGTCCAGCTTTTTCCTCTACTGTCATTAACGACACTAGGTTTCTAGACCTTTCTTCTGGAGGAAGACGCCAGTCTTCATACGGCTCCAGCTTGCCATTTTTATTTAAATCTTTAAAAGACTTTCCATCAACATTTAGTATTTTTACACTATCACTACCCAATTTCACATCCTTATTAGCAAATGCAACCATTGGATAAATAGCTAGCACTAAAGAAGAGCTAAGTAAAATCTTATGCTTAAAAATATCCATTTTGTGTATCTCGTGGTTATTAATTTTATGGTTAAATGTATATATAAAATTAATTTTAGAATAGAAATAATTTATTCGTATTATTGAAAATGTGAAGGGTGTTCACTAAAAATAGAGATGTAAAAAATCAATATACAGATTACTAATATTTATATATAACAGATTTTATAATTTAACATTCCTGTATTAATAGTGAGTAGTCACTAAAAATTTGGACTACGACAACCTTGATTTACCCAAAAACATATAGCCTCTATCCAGCAACTTATGTGCGATATATCCCTAAAGGGATAGTAGGTTAATTTATCGGGTAATAATATGGTTGAGGAACACTTGGAAAAGCTCACTGAGGGATGCCACCCGTAATTGAGCATAGATACGCTTACGGTGATTTTTATCCAGATTGGTTTCCAATTTGTTTTCTTCTGCACCTGTCAGATAGATATTCAGTTAAACGGTTTTGCCATACTTGATCATATTCGTATTTTGCTAGATTAATCAGAAACCCTAAAACGCCCTGTGGGACTATGGGCGCATACGTAGAATCAAGTAGCGCAATAAGCGCAGGACTGGAAATGCATTGCCCATTGTTGTTGTGGCACATATCGGATTGCCAATCTGCCTATTCATATTAATCAAGATGCCTAATGCAAGTTGGTGAAGCTCGTGTGGCGTATCTTTAAATATGCATCGCCAAAATCGTATTATTCTATTTTAGAAGGTAAAAACGCGGAAGTATGCGAGAGATGCCATAAACGCGGTGCGCCGCTTGTTCCTTGAAAAACTAAGTAACAATAAGTTAATCCAGTCGTGTTCGTGGTGAAAACAAATCGATTACTAAAGCGCTAGGAGAGATAAAGCACGATACGAGTAGTAGTAAACCGCAACAAACTGACGGTGTTAACACACTAGGTGAAAGCATTTCGTATCAATACAGCCCGTCAGTCGAGAAACCAGTTAGTAGCATAAATCACTAAAACCACTAGAGTGACTAGAAAGACTAGTATCATTGCCATCTTTTTCATGTAGCTTGACCTATCAAATACAACGCCTTCTTCTTCTCTCACTCTCGCCTCTTCATCAAAATGCCATTTAATAGCTAAGTAGCCTCCAATACCCAATACAATAAGCTTAAAAGCTCCAGCAAAGTACGGAAAGAAGTTAGCCCAACTGCCGTTCATTCTCTATCTCCATCAAATTAAATATCGATTTTGCGTTAGCATAATCAAAGGTTCATGTTTAATGTGCACCCAAAGTCAGGCGTTCTAGCTAGCGCAAGCCTAGCTGTCCATAACTTTCTTTGCAATACTTCCAGTTATTGGTGGTCGGCTACATTAGTAAAAGCACGGGTACATTTTTGTCCAGAGACGTGCCAGCACGAGCACCGCTAGCACATTTATGCCCCATTCTGCGTTAACGCAATTACTCAATGGCAGATCGTGACACCGGAATCACCTTACTTTTCTTTATGTCGGCTGTCATGAGGCCGATCTCGAAAACTCCCAACTCCATCCTGTAACAATCCATGCCGTTTCTCATAATTGCATAGGTATCCTGCTGCAACTGATGCGAAACATGGTTAAGAATCGAATTGTCTTCGATAATGTTGGAGTTCAAAGGTGTGCCTAATTGGGTAACTTGATTGTATCGGTTGTACTAATTTTGATAATTTCATGGACTACTACAATTTGGGTTAGCATTGAATTTGATACTGAAGGAGCAAGGATGACGCCTTAGCTTAATATAAGACCTTACTCCTCTCTTACAAATGTCTGCTTGTGCTAAGTGCGTCGATGAGCAAACCAAAATGTTGCAAGAGCGATTGTCCAAAAATTACCTGAGTGAATGAAGATATTTGTCCACGATTAGGTGTTAGAGAATGGGCCGTTTAATGCCGAGATGTAACTAGGAAAATAATGAAATAAAGTGAAATGGAATTTATATGCGAGACGATAAGCAACTTGGTTCGTAAATAACATTAATTATTTCTAAAATCATACTTCCAATGTCAGTCAAGGAAGAAAATATGAACAAAACGTTTCTAATATTATGCGCGATATTGTTCTCAATATCGGCTCATGCAATTGACAAAATAACATGGTCTACTGATTTTCTGGATATCAATATCGGTCAAGGCCAGGCACAACAGATAAAGTTAGAAGTGGCAAATGGGGCTGATGTGGAAGGCATAAAGCTTTATGTTGTCCCAGAGTTGCAGAGGTGGGTGAGTATAACTCCTAGTATTATTGAAGACACACTATAAACTAAATCATATGAAATAACAGTGACCGTCAATGTTCCTTTAGACGCTCCTATGGAACAATTCAAGTTCGAGAGTTAAAAGCTGGTAAGTCTAAAAAGTTCTCCCTTCACCTTTATCGGCAATTCTAACAATTTTGGAAAACCCATTAATCACTCACCTTCCACCAGATCCTGGCCCGGGAAATGATATGACGTTGGCGGGTATCGACTCAGATGGGGACGGAGTGAGAGATGATATTCAAAGATTCATAACCATCAACTATATAGACCAAGAAGCCATGAGATTGGTTTTACTCCAAACAGCTAAAGTTAATCAGTTAAAGCTAACCCAAGCAAATGATAAAAAAGCGTCAAGAAATAATGCACGCCTCTCATTGAGAGCGATTGAGTGCTCTATGTGCATTGGCGGTGAGGAGGCATTTAAGTACACAAATAAAATAACAGCAATGCAAATGAACACTCGTGAGCGTTTAAAAGCTTATGATTTGTTCCATGAGCAGATCGCTGGGGCGATAACAATGGGGCGAAGCTATAAGGAACACCAAAAGTCGTGCAACTTTGAGGTGCAAGCTGTTATGGGAGGGCAATAATGATGAAGAAGCTCTTGATATCAATACTAGCGTTAACTCTACCAGTGAAAGTTATGGCTTTCGATAGAGCGGTGTGTACCCCCCCTGAATTGAAGGTATTTTTGGTAATGGCATGATGAATCCTATAGCCGAATAAGAGGTGACAATTGTAGTTAATAGACACTGTTAGATCTAGCCGAATATAATTTCATCACCAATGTTTATACTTCTTGGGCAATTCCCAATGACATGAACAGTTCCTGGTTGTTCTGGCTCAAGTTGGCCATCAAACTTTATTGTTATATGGCCCAGGTTGGCTAAATTTTGACTCACTGCGCTTCCAACCGCTGTAACAATAAAATCATTTTCAGCAATCAATAAAGTGCTTTGTGTGCTTATAACTCCGGCATCTATTCCTTGATCGTGAATGAAGCAATACTCCTTAACATCTTCTGGCGCACTTTGATTGAACAGAATTAGCATGTTCTCTTCTAATGACTCATTCGCTAAGGTGCCGATATCTATTATGGTGGCTTTAAATTGTAAAGACATTGAGATCACTTAGTGGTAAATGAACATAGAAACGAACCATGCCAACAATACTGTTGGAGCACCAGTGATAAATCTAGAATACAGTACGGAAGGAACCCCAATCTCTATAGTTTCTTGTTTAGCTTCTGCAAGTCCTAATCCTACAGGGATAAAATCGCAGGCTGCTTGTGAGTTAATAGCAAACAATGCAGGTAGTGCCAAATGAGGAGGAATCGCACCTGCTCCTATTTGAACACCTACTATTACGCCAATCACTTGAGCAATAACAGCACCGGGGCCCAAAAAGGGAGAAAATAACGGAAATGAGCAGATCAATGCTAACAAGACTAATCCAACTGGGTTGGTGGACAAAGGACTAAGCAAATTTGCAATGATGTCTCCTAGTCCAGAAGCAATGATCACACCTATTAACATTGAAACAAACGCCATAAAAGGCAGTATAGTCTTGAGCACGGTATCAATGGTGTCTCGCCCAGCTTGATAAAATGTGGACATGATATTGCCCATCGACATACCAACTTGAGCTATCACACCTCCGCTCTGTTCACTGAGTTTTTTAGTCGTATCATAGGATATAGCCTGATTTTTGGATTGCGCCGGTTTGTGCGTTGTATGCTCTTCACTCTCTTTTGCCGACTCATTGTTTACATCAACAAGAGTGACACAAGCTTCGTTAACCGATGACACATAGATGCTTTCATGAATGAATTGAGCAAGTGGTCCCGATTTCCCGGTCGCATGGATATTAAGGGTATATAGGTTTTTCTTCGGGTATAAACCACATCGAAGAGTTCCACCACAATCAATGACGACTAAGGCAACATCTTCATCCGCAATAATATTTTTAAATCCATCAACGGACTCAAGCCCAGTAATTTGGCAGATATAATCTACAACGGTAGGCTTAGACCCTCCAGTGATATAGAGTACTTTTTTTCCGGAAATAATAGGGATGTAAAGTGGGCCACCCCAACCGTTATTTCCTGCAATGACCTTTAACGATTGTTTCATGCCTGATTACCTTTTACAGAAAAATCCACGGTATCCGAAAGAGCCTTACCTTGCTGCTTAGATATCATGGCAGTAGTAAAATCAGTGACCCAGCCTCTAAAAAAATTTGAAACTAAACCAACTAGTAAATACCCCATAGCCAGCGGAGCTAAGGATAAGCCAAGTTGGCTAAGCCCATTAGCCACACCAAGGTAAATGAATAACTCACCAGGATTTACATGAGGAAACATACCATTCATGGTATGGCAGCTAAAGGAAGCAGAAGCATAGTAAGAAGGTTTATAACGTTCAGGAAGAAACTTTCCTAAACTAAGTGTCATTGGGTTACAAAAAACAAATGTTCCCAAAAAAGGAAGAATGAGGTACCGGGTTACTGGATTGCTAGCACATTTCGCAGCCAGTTTTTCAATTCTGTGTTGGCCGATAAAACGTATTAACGAATTCATGGCAACCAACAAACAAATGAGTAGCGGCAGGATGTCGGTCATCATGTCTAAAAGGACTTCCCCGCCTTTGTGAAAAAGCCCGAAAAACCACTCAGCGCTGAGAGTGAAATACTCCATAAAGTTCACACATAAACTTGTACATCATAGGAGCTATTTTGATACAGAATTGCTTTTTAAACAGAAGTAGTGTTTTGAATTGTGATTTCAATCATCAAAGAAATTTTCAAAATAAAAAATATCACACAAGATGAACGGTAATATCTTTATCTTTTAGTCCCAGTAAATGTTCTTCAGACAGTTCATCGTCAGTCACGACAACATCAATCAAATCAATTGGTACAACAATATTCGGACTTTTACGGCCAAATTTTGATGAATCGAGTACGACAATAATTTGATTTGCAGACTTACACATAGCTTGACTGACTTGGTAGGCCTCATTGTAAGTCGTACAACCTTGCATCAAATCAAAACCATCAGCGCCAATAAACAGTTTATCGAATGTAAAATGACTAAAAGCACTTTCAGCTAAAGTGCCGTGAAATGAAGCTGAACGTTTGCGATAAGTTCCGCCGGGCATAATAACAGTATGCTCGGAGTTCAACTCATTCATGGCCTGCACAATATCCATGCTATTTGTCATTAAAGTCAATGACATAATTTTATCGAACTCAGGAACCATTTGTAGAGTGGTACTTCCACAGTCTAAGATAATGGAGTCTCCATCGCGTACTAACTCGGCTGCTTTTTTTGCTATTCGGATTTTTTTGTTCAAATTCAGAGTTTTCTTTTCATCCATAGCAATATCTTCAGAAACACTGACGTTGGAATGATTAGATTTAATCGCTTCTGCACTGCCATACCGCCTTGCAACGATGCCTTTTTCCTCTAAAGATCTTAAATCACTTCTAATGGTTGCCCCTGAGGTCTGAAAGATGGATGCAAGGTCATTTACGGCTGTTTTGCCATGTTGTTGAAGGTATGAAACCAACTGATTTTGTCTGCTATCTATACTCATCATTCTGTCTGCCGATTAGTTTTAAACCATTTTACACTAGAACCTTAACGATTTGAAAGTGATTTGAAAGCTTTTTATTCATTCTGAAAGGCCACGTCAATCGCTTCTATAGTGCCTTGGCTAAGTCCGTGCAACCGTTTTTTATCCAACGGAAAAGCATAACCAATAAGCTCGGGTAGTGCTTTGGGACGGGCAAAGACCGTCATTCCATTGAGTACTCTAGCATCAATAATCGCGCCATCATTTCCTTCCACTAAAACCACAATTGTTCTGGCTTTCCAGCGACTTTTAGTTCGTCCGATCTTAACGTTGCCTTTTTTTGCCATTGATTGAATCATTCTGTTAAAAGCACGAACTTGAAAAAAACTCATACCTATCTGTGCAGCCCAGGCAACAATAGCTACGATGATTAATAAAGAAGTCGGTTCCATAGGTCACCTTTATATTATGGCTGCATGCATTGGTTGATAAAAGTAATGATAGAAAGTCCGTGTCATTACTTTTAGTATGATCAACACATTCTACTGATTATTGATGTGGTTTTCTTTTGTTTTTACCTTCGGCGTGATTCTCATATAGTTTAGAAATAATCTTGTTCCCAAACACATGATGAGTAGAAATCCAACGGTAAGTATTATATTCATGAGGTGAAGGCCCTAAATTACTTAAATGTAAGGAGCTTTCCAGCCCCTTACATACCAATGGGTAGACATTAGAACATTACTTGACCACCGGTAATGTTAATGGACTGCCCAGTGCAGTATTTAGCACCTTCGCTAATGTAGAATTTAAGGACATTTAAAACATCGTCGTATCCACAACCCGCTTTTAGTGGCACTTTATCAATGTAATGTTTCATGACTTCATGTTCTTCAAGTCCGAGCTTTTTCGCGTATTGCGGAATCAGGCTCTGGAACATCGGAGATTCAAGCAAGTTGCCTAACATCAGGCTATTCACCGTTATTTTGTCATCCGCAAGATCAAGTGCAATAGATTGAGTTAAGCCAACCCCACCAAATTTAGCAGAGCTATAACCAGCATTATGTTTGCTGCCCACTTTTCCTGACTTACTATTGATTTGAATAATACGTCCGCCATTTCCTTGCTCTACCATGTAGCGTGCAGCTTCACGTGCACACAAGAAGTAACCGTTTAGATTTACGTTCACATTAAAATTAAAATCTTGAAGTGTAAAATCAGTAATTTTTGTCGCTTTGGCTACACCTGCGCTGTATACCAATACATCGATACTACCAAGTTTGTCTTTAATGGTTTTAAATGCCTCTGCTACGCTTTGTTCGTCAGTGGCGTCAACTTTCACTCCAACAGACATCCCTTCACCTTGCAATGTACAGATATCATCTGCCACTTTTGATGCATTTTGTGCATTGATATCAGCCACACCGACTTTGTATCCTTCTCCAGAAAGACCTTTGCAAAGATATTCACCCAGAGTTTGACCACCACCTATAACGACTGCTGTTTTCATAACGAATCTCCTTAAAAGAGGAGGTGCTAGAGACGCACCTTCCAAAAAATTAATTAAAGCTAATAGTTGAACCAACGCTCAGTGTATTTGGCTGAGCTCCGGCTAAATGAAGGCTGCCAACGAAATCAGCTTGACTCGCTGAATCAAATCGCAACGTAATGTGTCCCAAATTCCCCAGATTTTGATTAACAGCGTCACCGACAGCGGTTATCGGGTAACTTGTGTTATCAATCACAACTTCGCCACCTACAGTGATTTCACCTTTTAATTCATCGTGGGTATGTACAAAGCAAAACTCCGCTGCATCAGCAGGTACAGAGTTGTTAAATAAGATAAGCATATCGTCTTCTAATGCTTCCAAAGCACTGTTACCAACTTGAACAATCTCAACGTTATATAAGCTCATTTTTATATCCCTAGTTGTAAATAAACATTGATGCAAACCATGCTAGTAACACCGTCGGTGCACCTGTTAAGAACCTTCCATAAAGAACAGAGGGAACGCCTACTCGAACAGTTTCTGGTTTTGCTTCAGCAAGGCCTAAACCTACTGGAATGAAGTCGCAAGCGGCCTGAGCATTGATCGCGAACAGTGCTGGTAGTGCGAGGTGTGGCGGAATGTTTCCGAGTCCTATTTGTGTACCGATCAAGACGCCAATAACTTGAGCGATGACTGCGCCAGGCCCTAAAAAAGGAGATAAAAATGGGAACGAACATATCAACGCAAGGATAATCAAACCAACAGGGTTGGTTGCTAGTGGTACGAGTACATGAGCAATGGTATCCCCGATGCCGCTCGCTAAAATTATCCCGATGAGCATAGAAACAAATGCCATGAATGGAATAATGGTTGAAATCACAGTGTCAATAGTGTCGCGGCCTGCCTGAAAAAATACGGCCATGACATTACCCATCGCCATACCGATACGAGCCAGTAAACCATCAGACTGTTCGGTTAACTTTTTATTGGTATCAATAAAATTACCTCCACTGAGGGTCGCGCCGCCGCTCGAATCGATTGAAACCTCACCTGACATTTCAGATGCAGTTTTGGTGGCCGTTTCAGATTCATCTGCAAGGCTGACACAGTCGACATCTACATTAGACACATAGTTGTTTTCGTTGATGTATTTTGCCATGACACCGGACTTACCCGTAGGCATAACATTTAGAGTAGGGACGTTGTTTTTAGGATATAACCCACAACGCATTGAACCGCCGCAATCAATAACCGCTACAGCCATATCTGAGTATTCACAGCCATCTGCAAATCCATCGACAGCTTCGAGTCCAGTTAATTCAACCAAACGGTCAACCAGAGCTGGGCGTGTTCCGCCAACCATGTACATGATTTTTTTGTTTTTTGGAAAGTCGACAATAAGCTCTTTACCCCAGCCGCCTTTCCCTGCTTTAATTTTTAATGTGGTAGTCATTATCATTTCCTCATTAATCGAAATGTACTTCACGGTCTAATTGAATATTCTGCTGTTTTTCAACCATCATGGTTGTAAAGTCTGTTACCCAACCTCTAAAGAAATTCGAGATAACGCCAACAATCAAATAAGCGACAGCCAGAGGTGCCAAGGGCAAACCTAATGTTGTAATTCCGCTAGCGATACCGAGATAAACGAATAGTTCACCTGGGTTTACATGTGGGAAAAGACCATTCATAGAGTGGCAGGAATAAGAACCCGCAGCGTAATAGCTTGGTTTGTAACGCTCAGGCAAAAATTTACCTAATGAAAGCGTCATCGGATTACAAAAAATGAAAGTGCCCACTACCGGTAGAATTAAGTAACGGGAGACAGGGTTGTTCGCACATTTACCGGCCAGTTTTTCTACTCGATGTTCACCAACAAACGCAATAAGCGCATTCATTGCACAAAGCAGTGAAATCAAGAGTGGAAGGATGCCTGTCATCATACCCAGCAATGTTTCTCCACCCTTCTGAAACAGTCCTATAAACCATTCCGCTCCTAAAATTATTGTATCCATTTGTTTCACCTTTTCGTTATTTGGTGACGAGATTATGCACACTAACTTTTACTTTGAAAGTGATGTTGCTCACATAGTGAAAATAAATGAAATCAAAATGAAAGTAATGAAAATTTAAGTTAATTTATTAATCTATTAAAAACAATAAGTTATGATTGTATTTTTTGTGTGAACTAACAATGAAAATTTTTAGGCGATTGAAATAGGAATAAAATGAATATATTTTAAAAAAATAACAGGGGTAAATACAAAAGAGCTTTCAAAGTGAAAGGTTGTTTAAAGAATGGAAGAAATAAATATTACTGAAACAGTACTCTCTACTGCTCTTAACATCATTCGAGAAGAGCTAGACCAAGCAAGTAAACTCATAAACACGGTAGACAATAATTTAGTCACCATTTGTCAAGCGATACTGGATTGTAAAGGTAAAGTCATCATTTCTGGGATCGGGAAGTCGGGGCATATTGGGAAGAAAATCGCAGCTACCTTTGCATCAACCGGAACACCTTCATTTTTTATTCATATGAGCGAAGCTTTGCATGGTGATTTAGGGATGGTTGAATCTTCTGACATGATGATCTTTATGTCGAATTCAGGGGAAGCACAAGAATTCAAAGTAATGTCACCTATCTTGACAAAAAAAGCTGTTGCTACAGTTGCGATAACACAAAACCTCAATAGCTTTTTAGCCAATCAATGTACCTATCGTATATCAACGGCTGTCGATAAAGAGGCTTGTCCATTAGGGCTAGCTCCAAGTGCGAGTACGGTTAACACTTTGATTCTGGGTGATGCTATCGCTCTTACAGTCATGACAATGAGAGGGTTTAGCAAACATGATTTTGCCTTATCACATCCAGCGGGAACTTTAGGTAATACTTTGTTACTCACTATGGATAGATTAATCGGCGATAGGCAGCAACAGTCATTTTGTAGTCTTAATACAAAAATTGCTGATGCGATATCCTTAATGTGTAATACCGGGCTGGGGTTGATCGCAATCGTATCAGAGACCAACGTCGTTGGGGTTTTTACTGATGGTGATTTACGCAGAACGATTCACCTGGGATATGACTTAATGCTGCCAATTAGCGACGTTATGACAGCAAGTTTCAAATATTCTTTCTCTGACCAATTATGCAGTCAAGCCATAGACGATATGCATAAACAC
The DNA here is from genome assembly GCF_049563345.1 of Vibrio mytili. NCBI lineage: Bacteria > Pseudomonadati > Pseudomonadota > Gammaproteobacteria > Vibrionales > Vibrionaceae > Vibrio > Vibrio mytili. The sequence goes on from NZ_CP110482.1 coordinate 104,014, forward strand.
TCGATTACCGCGCTACCCGTTATTGAGAGAGATAGTAAAGTCTTTTTAGGTGTTGTGAATATTAGCTCTATTCATCAAGCTGGTATTTATTAGTTATTTAAAACTTATTATACGCTAATACAGGTTCCCCCTTGCTCCTTAACACCTGTATTAGCCTTTTTACATTTAATTGGAGAAATTAAATATGGCTATTTATCTTGATACCAGTAATGTTGAACAGATCAAAACACTATCAGATTTTTTACCTATCTCAGGGGTAACAACTAATCCTACTATCGTGGCGAAATCGGGAGAAAAGATGGCAACACTACTCCCCAAAATTCATGAAGCTTTGAGTGGCAATGGATTGATTTTTGGTCAGGTACTCAGTCAGAACTGTGATGAAATGGTAGAAGAAGCACGTAAGCTTAATCAGATAGTCGACAATTTTGTGGTGAAAGTTCCTGTCACTATGCAGGGAGTAAAAGCGATCAAAGTACTAAAAAAAGAAGGAATTATTACATTAGGTACAGCTATATACTCTTCACAACAAGCGATTATGGCGGCGTTCGCAGGGGCATCATTTGTCGCTCCTTATATTAATAGAATTGATATGCTTTCCGGAAATGCAATCGAAACGGTTAATAGTATTTCTCATTTACTTTCCAATCATGCTCAATTGTGTCAGGTTTTAGGTGCGAGTTTTAAAAATACGAAGCAAGTTATTGATTGTCTGAGTGTTGGCAATTCAAGTGTAACTATTCCTGTTGATATCGCTTATAAAATGATGACTAATTCGTGTGTCGATGAGGCTATCAATCAGTTTCAACAAGATTGGACCGAGTGTTTTGGTTCATTATTACACGAGGTTTGAGTGCTAGCTAAACATAAAAGGTTTATTGGCGAAGATGTTTACTGCTAGTTCAATCCGGTCGGATGTGATTTATTTACTTCACGAGTTGGTACACCAACCTCGAGGCAATATGGAATTATCCGAGGTGAGGAAGAGGCATGTATCATGGCTAACTTCTGATCCTAGAATAGTTTTAATGTATTGTGATAAAAATTCATTTATCAGTTTGGTGCATAATAAGATTCAATTAACAGAGCTAGGTTTAAGTTATTACTTGGCGAATTTTAAGTGTGTGTTCTAACGATATAAAATAACTTTTAATGTTATTCTAATTTATACCTGTTTTTATTGAAGATGCTTGATTTTCGATGAAATCAGAATCATGCTACGCGCCATGAAAATAATACTGATTCCTCAACAGAAGCAGCAACTCGAAGAAGTGCACGAATCGACTGTTGCTCGTCATCTCAGTGATATGTTCTCTCTGAAAAACTTAAACCTGAAAATGGTAATGTTTACCATCAAAACTGCGCACTGAATTAAGCGACTTCCCATACCTGTAGTTATTCATGAATCGCTAATTTAGCAAAGTTGCTGGCAAACTTTTGTTCATCAACGTGTCAGCGAGCTCTCGGCTGGCACGAAACTGTCCCTAAGCTTCTCAGGTCAATCAAGTTACATCTTTGAGCACTTCGGCTTTGAACGAATTAATTTCTAATGTCAGTTATGGTAAAGGGATAGAGTTTTTAAAAGATTATTGTTAGATTAAAGGCATGATATATATTTCAATGACTACATCATTCTTCTTCTGGTGGCGCTCTATTTAGAGCGGCACAGAATTCTTACATTCTTTAGCTGCTGGTAGGTAGCTAAGAATGTAATCTCTTTTGTATCTCCAGTAGCGTTCTGTTTTAACTTGGAGGTATCTTCATGAACACAAAACCAAATACGGATAAGCCAGAAATCATCTTGACCGGTGATAGAGCTACGGGCCCGTTGCATCTAGGTCACTATGTCGGTTCTTTAAAGCAGCGCGTCGCTTTACAGTCCATGCACGAGCAAACGATCCTTGTTGCTGATATGCAAGGTCTAACTGACAATGCTAATGCTCATAATCCTAAAAAAGTATCATCCAACATTCTAAATGTCGTTGCTGATTATCTAGCTGTTGGTATCGATTGCTCTAAAACAACTATTTGCCTTCAGTCACAACTTCCTGCTCTTGCTGAATTGACTATGTATTACAGTAATCTTGTAACCATCAGTCGGTTAGAGCGAAATCCTACAGTAAAAAGTGAAATCCAGAACAAAGGGTTTGAACGATCTATCCCAGCTGGTTTTTTAACATATCCTATATCACAAGCTGCTGATATAACTGGGTTTAACGCCTCCTTGGTTCCCGTTGGAGATGACCAGTTGCCAATGCTTGAGCAAACTAATGAGATAGTGAGAAAAGTTAACTCTCTAGCAGGACGTATTGTTTTAAATGAGTGCAGACCTTTACTAAGTAATGCATCGCGGCTTCCTAGTACTGATGGAAAAAATAAGATGTCTAAGTCGATGGGTAACACCATTAATCTTGGTTCTACTGAAAAAGAAATCTCGGCAGCTGTAAAATCGATGTATACCGATCCTAACCACCTACAGGTTGAAGACCCTGGCAATGTTGAAGGGAATGTTGTGTTCACTTACCTTGATGCCTTTCACCCTGATGAGGACTATATCAACCGGCTAAAAGAGCACTATCGGCGTGGGGGGCTTGGCGATGGTGCAACGAAGAAAGTACTGGAAGAGTGTTTGCAAGAATTGCTACGCCCCATAAGAGAGAGAAGAGTTGAGTTTCTAAATGATAAGGCTCAACTGGTTGATATCTTAGCTAAAGGAAGCAAAATTTCACGGGAGAAGACGGACAAAGTCCTGTTTGATGTGAAAGATATCTTTGGGCTCAATATATTGTGAACGACTTACTTTCAAAATCCAATAAGAGTCAGCGTAATTTCGCTGGCTCACCTTTGCTCCATTGTGTGTCAACCTAAGATTTAGGACACACTTCTTTTGTCAAATTAAGCCTAAGGGAATACAACGCTCAGGTTGGCGAGGCTAACGCAATGGTCAAAGCGTTGAACAAAATCTTGTGGGGCTAAGTATGCCTGAAACTCAGTATGTCGTTTAAGAATTAAGCACTATGGGACTTACAATGAAATTTATTTATCGTTTTCTCAAAGCTTAATTCGATAAACGATTATAAAGGCTGTCACCTATAGACCCAAAAATTGATATAAAAATAAATGATATGTACATCATCAATCAAGGAAGTAATGCTCATCGAAAAAAACAATGTACGTTGGCAAAAGGTATGAATTCATATCTAAGAATAATTACTATTACTCTTCAATATTTGGTAAAAAGCAGGCAATCGATGCGTCTATTTATTTTTTTAGGGGGGATACTCGCTTTCCTTAGTCATGCAAAATAGTTTGATACTGATTATATACCTCCTGAACTCCCAAAACCTGGTGACGGTTGTGGTGGAAGTGCGTTTTGCCAGCTTTTGCGTTCGCTGCATACTTGATTTGTAAAAGCAATTCTGGTGAATAATAAAATATGAATGAGATTAAACTGAACGAAATTAGTCCAAAGACAATACAGAGTAAAGTAAATAGAAATGGTGGATTTTATGTCTCTTTAAGTAGACGTAACTTTAAAAGGACTCGAAAATTGATGGAACTTTTTGGAAGGCTCGGAAGATAAAAAATCAGTTTTATCGTGATTATGACCCGAGTCTTGGAAGGTATATCCAGTCAGACCCAATCGAGCTTCAAGGTGGGTTGCTTCATACCCTGATAGATCGTGAAGCCAAGATCACTTCAGGGCGAGACCACCGTTTTTGTGCAGAGGCTGGTTCAAACCAAATCTAAGATCTTCCTGATGGCGTGGCTGTCGCTTTGAATATGATGTATTGTAAGCCATATCTTTTCAATCAAGTCCCTCGGCGAACCGGGAGATTTCTGCCTTAGAAATGCCGGCCGTGAAGTGTGATCACCAAGCAATCCTGTAGTACTTTAACTACCAACCGACGTTGTCGGATTTTAAAGACATAAACCAACAGGTTTACGCCATTGGTTTGCTGAATTCCCTAAATAAGATACAATCAACCATGTGAGTCAACTTTCCAGTCATTCGATAGGCGCGGAAATTAAAAGCTATTAATATCAGCGCCTTAAAGGTACGAAGAGTCGTTAATCTAGGGTTCAAATCCCTATCTCTCCGCCACTTTTAAAAATTAAACCGCTGTTCTTACAGCGGTTTTTTTCGCCTAAAAAAAGAGCTAAAGTCGGGTTGATGACAAGTAGATGTGTATATTTATGAAGGGTGTTAATGAAGTTATTGTACTTATTAGATGAATGGTTAACCCTGTCCCACAAAAAGCAGCAAATCAGACTACCGATCACTGGCGCAGATCTACTTGATGATGTCTTTGTTAAGTATGAATTCGTCGATCTTACTAAGCCACTAATTTTCACCTTCTCTCCTTCCGGTACTGATATACAGGAACAGGACCTAGATGCGGATTTCAAACCTTGGGGTTATCAGTTAATCCAGTCATTTAACGTCAATATTATCTCCTTCCAACACTTAGGGAAGAACAACTGGTTCCGTAGTCGCAATTTGATTTTCTTTCTAGAGCAGTTATCTGAATTGTTGGGATCTTTTAATTGTCGTCTGGGTTATGGCCAGAGCTTGGGTGGTTTTGCCGTAGGTGCATTTTCCAAGCTACTCAAACTTAACCATATCCTGCTAGTTTCTCCTGTTAGTACTAAGAATAAGACGTTGGTGCCTTGGGATGATAGACCCAGCACAGAGCTGGCGCAAAAGTATGACTGGGAGAGCGATTATAGTGATCGAGCGTTGGGAAATGCGAAGGGCTATATTATCTATGATCCAACCAATCAAATCGATCGTCTGCATGCTGAGCGTTACCCAGAGTTAATTCATCTCAGGGTTATCGGTATGGGACACGGCACACAAACTGTACAAGGAAATAAATCGGATTTTTTTAACCTGGTGGCGGAGGAGTTCATCCGCCATCAACAGATAGATATTGCCCAATTTAATGAGCAAACAACGGCTTTGTTTTTAAAAGAGGATGAGTATCAGGGTTCCTGTTTCAAGGAAATCACACACACTAAAAACTAGATTTTTAACACAATTGCTAGGCGCAATTTAGATGGAGGATAAATGAAGTTACTGTACTGGTTGGATGAATGGTTGACACTTACTCGAGAAGACCAACAAACCAGCTTACCGATGACTGGGGAAGACTTACTTGATGATGTCTTCGTTAAATATGAATTTGTCGATCTCAATAAACCGTTATTGTTTACATTTTCCCCTGCCGGTACGAATTTTCAAGTACAGGACTTACACTCGGATTTCGCGCCTTGGGGCTACAAACTAGCCCAAAAACAGCATGTTAACGTTATATCTTTTCAACATCTTGGTAAAAGCAATTGGTTTCGCAGCCGAAATTTGATTTTCTTCCTTGAACAACTTTCAACATTACTGGAACCTTTCGAGAGCCGTCTGGGCTATGGGTTAAGTCGGGGAGGTTTTGCAGTTGGTGCTTTTGCCAAGCTGCTTAGGCTGGATCAAGTGTTATTGTTTCATCCTGTGAGTACGAAAAATAAAGATATCGTCCCGTGGGATGACCGTTCGAGTACAGAACTGGCGCAGCAGTTTGATTGGAAGGGTAATTACCACGATCTCGACCTTGGTGATGCTAAAGGTTATATCATTTATGATCCAACAAATGATATTGATAAACGTCATGCAAAACGCTATCCAGAGCTAAAGCATCTTAGAGTGTTTGGAATGGGTCATGGTACTCATGCAACGTATTTGAGTAAGTTTGGGTTTTATAAGCAAGTGGCTGTCGACTTCATCCGTCACCAGCAAATAGACATTGCCCAATTCCGCCACCAAACTAAAACACTACGCTTAAAAGAGGATTATTATCAAAGCCTCAACGAAGCGAATGGTTATTCTAAACATCGACTTGGGCTCCTGAGTAAGGCTCACAAGGTGTTGCGTGAAGAGAAAAAAGAGCACGTAAAGGAGCATCAAGCGCAAATTGATATTCAGCCTTTAGTGGATATTGCTATCAAGCATCAGGAAGAAAACCCTAAGGATGCGGTAAAGCTACTGGAAGTCGCGCAACAATTAGCGCCAGGCGATCCTGTTGTAGAGCACAAGCTACAGCAGTTGTCATAAATATTTATGACGGATAAATCACCGTTGGTAGAAGCAATGGTGAGTATTGATGAAGTGCATTGAACACAGTTATTTATACCAATCGTAGTAAATAACTGGTCATTCTAGCTTGTTAAAATACTCGATAACTTCGTTGCCTTTTTCGTTTATAAAGTAGGTTGATTGTAGAATAACTACTTATCGAAAAATAGCGCCTTGTTCTCAAGCATTTTTCCTACGCTATTTCTGATCACTTATTTACTGTGATTGGTATTAGCTAATGAGACAGAAAGCATAGGCATCTCACTTCGGAACTTCGAATACAAAAAAGCCCAAGCGTCACGTAGCTTGGGCTTTCTAATATGCGAGTATAGAACAGTGTTGTTAGAACTCTTTTGGAGCAAACCCTGTCATCACATCTAGACGCAGTTCTTTGCCAACTTTTGTCAGCGGGTGAACAATCACAAGGCCGCGAACGCGCTTCTTGAGCTTACCAATATCCGCCTGTTCTTCTTTGGTTATTTCACGAGAAAATGGCATATCTAACAGGCTCTTACGCTCTTTATTTAGCTCGTAACTCTGCTTATGTTTCAATTGATTAAGCTTTTTCGTTAACTGCTCAACTTCGTCAGTAAACTTAGAAATCATTTCGTGATCACCGCGAGTCCGAGCTGCATCGAGTTTACGTTGGCAGTTATCTACGCGGTTGTGCAGCTTTTGAATATCAGTTTTAATGCTCATGGTAATTTGACTCAATTCTTAAATAGTGGCGGATTATAGCATAGCTAAAATTCTTCGCTCTATTATCCTATATTTAGTTGATCAATTCATTCCCTGAGGTTTGCCCAGAGAAGTACGCTTCTACGTTATTAAGTGTTACAGTCGCGATGTTATGCAAGGCTTCATGTGTTAGGAACGCTTGATGTCCAGTAAACAGGACGTTGTGACAAGCAGATAAACGACGGAATACGTCGTCTACAATGACATCATTGGATTTATCTTGGAAAAAGAGTTCTTTCTCATTGTCGTATACGTCTAAACCGAGTGCCCCTATTTTACCTTGCTTGAGAGCCTCAATGGCTGCCAGTGAATCGAGTAGTTCTCCTCGACTGGTGTTAATGATCATGACACCATCTTTCATCTGTTCAAAGGCTTTAGTATTGAGCAAATGGTAATTTTCCTTACTCATAGGACAATGTAGAGTAATAATGTCGGCATTGGTATACATCTCTTCAAGAGAGCAGTAGCGTACACCTAATTCTTTTGCTTGAGGGTTTTCATAAGGGTCATGGCACAATACCTCCATGCCAAGGCCTTTAAAAATACGAATAGCCGCGACGCCAATTTTCCCGGTACCTATCACACCAACCGTTTTACCGAAGAAGTTAAACCCGACCAAGCCTTCTAGTGAAAAATTGGCATCACGGGTACGTTGATATGCTTTGTGCAGTCGACGGTTTAAGCACATCATTAGCCCGACTGCGTGCTCTGCTACAGCTTCAGGAGAATAGGCTGGAACACGCACAACTTGTATTCCTAGCGCTTTTGCGGCTTGTTGATCAACTTTGTCGAAACCCGCGCATCGCATTGCTATGAGCTTGGTACCTCCCAACGCCAATTGCTTTAACACTTGCTCAGATAAATCATCGTTAACGAAGGCACATACGACTTCACATCCGTGTGCCATCTTGGCGGTTTTTTTGGTCAAGCGGAAGTCGTGATAATGAAATTCAAAATCTCGGTCATTTTTTGCTTTATTAAACGAGTGTTCGTCATAAGACTTAGCACTAAAAAAGGCAATGTTAATCATAACTTTCTCTCTATTTTTATAAATTTATAAACGGATTTACACTGGTTATCGTTCAGCATCTTTGTGCTTCTACACGGAGAAGATAACTCTTTTTACGTTGATTCTTGATAATCAGTTTGCTTTGTTATCACCAACTGACTAGCATAACGACTTCTTGTATTTCCTTTTAGCTTGTTTGATTAGGCGTTCTGACAATGTCGGTAAAATGGTGTTCTTTACTTTTGTGTTGTGCATTTGTATCTGGTGCTCATGCCGCTGTCGATCTCGTAAAAGTTGATAAATCGAAACGCAGAATGTATTTGATGGATAATGGTGTCACTATTAAAGAGTACCGTATCGCATTAGGTGCAAATCCGAAAGGGCACAAACAAGAGCGTGGGGATAATCGCACGCCAGAAGGAAGCTATACACTCGACTACGTGTTCGATGATTCTGCTTACTATCGTTCTGTGCATATTAGCTACCCAGACGCCATCGATCGCCTCGAGGCGCACCGCCAAGGCGTTGACCCTGGTGGAGATATCAAAATTCATGGCCTAAAAAACGGCGAAACTCAAGACCCTAACTTTATTCAAAGCTTTGATTGGACTAACGGTTGTATCGCCATTACTAACGAAGAGATGGATGAATTCATCAAACTCGTCAAAATGGGAACACCAATTGCTATCGAGTGGTGATTGTGTTGCTGACAGCCCCATTAACGTGATGCCCGCTACAGGAATCGATCGGGATAATCGGTAAAAAAGCCATCTAGTTGCGGGAGATGCTTCAGCTTGTTTGGATTGTTAACGGTGTAACACATCACTTTGACCCCTGACTGTTGCAGTTGCTTAATTTGGCGTGCGCGAATCCAATTAATGTTTAAGTTGCAGTACTCGGCACCTACATCTTCTAACAGTCTTTTGTCTTTTCTGGTTAAAAATTCACTAAGCACAGCTAAGCGGTAGTCGTTACAGTGTTCGTGGAGTGCTCTAATCACGTCATGACTAAAGCTCGAAAGAAGAATTTTTTCGTGTGAAAGAGGACCGTCGGCAAGAACTTGCTTGAGGATTTGGGCTACTTCCTCTGTTGGATGGCGATCCACTTTGACTTCAATATTCAAATTGAGGTCATGTTTGGCCGCTAATTCCAGCAGTTCTTTAAGGGTCATAATCCGCTCACCTGAAAACGCACGATCAAACCATTGACCAAAATCGAGAGTGCATAATTCATCCAGCGTAAGTTCATCGACTCGTCCCTTTCCATTACTGCAACGGTCTACGGTATGATCATGGCAAACCACTAAAATCTTATCTTTAGTGGGTTGTACATCGACTTCTACCCACGTTAATCCAAGATCAATGGCTGCTTGAACACTGACTTTGGTGTTTTCTGGGTAGTGCCCTGCGACTCCGCGGTGACCTATCAACAGCGTATTCATTAGACTATTCTTATTCTTTGAATGATGAACAGATTGTACGCCTTATTTTCTCTTTAAATAACCTCAAAATTCATAGTGTAAATGGTTGCTAGCGATACGCCTAAAGCTTGGACTTACGTTAGTATCCATCAGGAAGTGAGGCAGCAAAGTACGCTTGTATGTGATGGGCGCGTATTAAGAATGAGCAGAGTAGGTCACTGGCCTATTATGTCGAATAAAATTTCTGGCTTGGTAAAGAATTCTAAGTAATATAAATGAATTGGACATTTATGCTCTTATTGTTCACTTGTTTGGGTAAAACGGTGAACTGTTTTTCAGGGGCAATGAAATTATCAGGGAGAGGAAAATGAAAATCGGTGTCATTGGTGCTGGAGCGGTAGGTGTCGGCGTGTGTAACTACTTGCTGACATTAGGTAGCCTGAGCGAGTTGGTGTTGTTAGACCAAAATTTAGAACGAGCGGAAGGTGAGGTGTTTGACTTTCGTCATACAACGGCATTAACGTTTTCAAAAAATACCCGTATTGTGCCCTCGAACGACTATCTCGATTTGTTGGGAGCCGACATTGTCGTTATCACCGCTGGGGCTCAAATCAAACAAGGTCAATCGCGTTTAGATATAGCGGAAATTAACGCAAATATTGGCGTAGATATTGCACGTAATATTGAGAGAGTTGCTCCTAAGGCTGTGCTTATCGTTGTCTCCAACCCTTGCGACATTGTGACTCACTTTATCACTGCTAACACAAGCTTTGCATCAAGTAGAGTGATCAGCAGTGGCTGCGTTATAGACACGGCTCGTTTAATGAGCATCGTTGCTAACCGAGTTGACTTGGATCCGAAGAATATTTTCGGTTACGTGTTGGGCGAGCACGGTAGCCATTGCTTTACCCCAAAAAGCTTGATTTCTATCGCTGGACAGCCTGCCGATTATTATTGCGATACGCACAATATCAAACGTATTGACGCTGATGAGCTGTTAGAGTCAGTCAAGCAGGCGGGATTTGAAATATTTCGTCGCAAACAAAATACTGTGCATGGTATTGCGGCGAGTGTATTTAGAATTATTCAAGCGGTGATGATCAACGAACGCTCTGTTTTGCCTGTGGGTACAATGATGTCAGGTAAGTATGGTCTAAGTAATGTCGTGCTAAGTTTGCCGACTGTTGTTGGAAAAAATGGGGCCGAATCGGTTCTTACTCATCCGTTTACGGGGGATGAGCTTAAAACACTCCAATCAATAAGTCAGAATTTGAGACAGGTTGTTGAAGATGTCGCGAAATCAACCGGATTAAGTTGCTAAGCAGGAAATCATTACGAGAGTACAGCAGTACCTAGACATATCTGTTTGCGAGCTCACTCTCGGAATCGCTCAATATTCAGACCCTATCTCTCCATTAAGCTTGGATGAGCGACAGAGAGCGCAAATACGCCAATGTCCTCATCCGATTCCAAGATCCTATTACATGCATCGCACTCATATAAAAAGCATACAATATTTAGTTGTTCAATCTATAAATGAGTAATAAAATGCAAATCGTTTTTATTTGCATTTTGGTTTGTTATGTCGCGAGTTTTGATCATAGATGACAATGCTTCTCTTTGTGAGCTATTGGAAGCCGTTCTTCAGGATGAAGGCTATACCGTACATGCAATGCATTGTGGTGAAAGTGCCTTGCAGTATATGGAAAAAGCCCCAGTAGACTTGGTGTTACTGGATGTCATGCTTCCCAACTTGAGCGGAATGCAGGTTGCACGGCGAATATGTCAGCGGTTCGCTACACCTATTTTAATGCTTACTGCACTCAATGATGAAGATTCGATGCTAGATGGTTATCAGGCGGGAGCGGATCAATATATCGGCAAGCCATTTAACGTTGCAGAGCTATTGATGCGCATCAAAGCAATGCTTCGACGGGTTGGCTTAGAGCGACAAAGGCAAACCATCAGTAATACTGTTCAATGCATGAGTGATAACTTGGATAGTTTACCGTTGACGAGTACCGAAGCGGATTTATTAAGTTATTTAGTCAAAAACCAAGGTATTGTCGTCTCCAAAGCGGAGCTACAAACTGAAGTGCTGAAAAAAGACCTTAGCCCGTTTGATCGCAACTTAGACATGCATATCAGCAACATACGCAGAAAATTAGTCGAAGCCGGCCTGTCTAAACAACGTATTAAAACCTTTAGGGGTAAAGGCTACAGCTATTTAGATGCCGTAAACATCTAATGATTCGATTCTACACGGCTTATATTGCACAGCGAAAAGATCGTTTAGCTTTCAAACTATTTAGTTATATGTCCGTCATTGTGATCAGTATTTTGCTCCTTCAAGCATTGGCTGAGCAAGCAATGGTTAAAGCTATGCTAAAAGTACCGGATAGCCTTAAAATTGAAATGCTCGATCTTGCTCATCAGGCCAATGTTCTCATTCGGTATGGGGACATGGATGAGCTTGCAGATTGGGCACGCGCTCAGAAATTTCGTGTTTTTGTTCTTGATGACCAATTACAGCCACTCACTCACCGCCAAATGCATCCTCACTTTGAGTTTAAGCTTCAATTTAGAAGAAGTCTCGATACACAATTAGAAGGAAGAGTTAGTCAACCTATCATCAGCATTCCCTTAGTAAACAACAATAATTTAGCGATTCAAATTCCTCACCAACTGCATCCTGCAAACGATTTTGTGCTGTACTTTTCTATTATAAAAGTCGTTATTGCTGCCGTTATTTTAGTGCTGTTTTCATTACTGATGGCACGCAACTTACAGCAACCATTGGACCGATTGAGAGAAGCGAGTAAAAAGTTATCCAACGGCGACTTTAATGTCAGCGTAGTGAAGGAGTTGAAGTCGACGACGACTGAGTTCAACGAGCTTGCTCAAGATTTTGATCACATGACAGAACAAATTCGACTTCTGACCAGAAAACAAAGGCTTTTGATTCGTGACGTGTCTCATGAGCTCAGAACGCCACTCGCAAGGCAGAATCTAGTCTTACATTTGCTTAAAAAGCGTGTCGGGTTAGAAGAGCAAGCCTTAGTACATCGACTTGAAGAAGAAGCAGAAGATCTGAATAGTTTGATACGCGAGATCCTTGAGTTCAGTCGGCTTGAAAATACTTGCTACAACAATACCGGAGCAGTGATTGATTTAGAAAACCTTATCACGCCACAAGTCGAGCGTTACAAAGTCGATTTAAAGCCACAGCAAACACTGACCTTAATTTCAGACGTTTGTGATACAAACGTATATTGTGATGAATTATTGGTCGTACGTTGTATGAATAATGTGATTGCTAACGCGATCAAATATTCGGGAGAGCAAGCCGAGATAGTGGTGTCATTAGCCAATCATGTCAACGACGGGCAACATTATGTTGTGTTGTCGGTCTCCGATGATGGACCTGGGATTCCCGAACATAATCTGCGGGATATTTTTGACCCCTTTACGCGTTTAGATCAATCGAGAAACAAAAAGTCAGGTGGTTATGGTTTAGGTATGGCGATTGTTAAGGAATCGATGCGTATTATGGGAGGGCAGGTTTTGGCTCGAAACCGCTCGAAAGGCGGATTATGTATTTCACTTTTATTCAAACAAAAATAGTGAACGACCAACTCTTTTTTGTGATTTATGTCACAGTGAGAGACTCTGTTTATCGAGAGTGCTTTACAAAAGTTGGCAAATGCAAAGAATGTAAATTTAATGCAAATGGTAATAATTATCACTTATATTCACCCGCGAAATAATTGAGCGGATATACATCAAGGGAGATGTGTATTTCGAAAAAATTCGGAGTGAAAGGATATGTTAACTAAGAGCCACCTGGCGTTAGTGATCGGTGCGGTGCTGGCAGCACCTGTAATGGCTGAAGTTCAAACAGATGAACATCTTGTGGTCGAAGGCCGAGAGTTCGGTTACAAGGCGGATACAAACAGTACCGCAATGCGTATGGAGATGACGCAACTTGAAACCCCGGGGCAGGTTGCAGTGATTGATGAAACTGTGATTGATGAACAACGAGCAAGCACACTGGGTGGAGTACTACGCAACGATGCAAGTGTTAGCGCTGGTGGTACAAGTCGAAACCGCGAGCGGTTCTCTTTACGTGGGTTTGAATTGAGCAGCTCGGATGGTTTCTTAAAAGATGGACGTCAACATTGGTCTCATTACCGCCAGCCGATTGAGCTCTTGGAGCGAGTTGAAGTGCTTAAAGGTCCATCTGGATTGCTTTATGGCAAGTCTGAGCCCGGTGGTCTGGTTAACATGGTATCGAAGAAGCCGACCGCGAAAACTCAAGCTAGTTTGAGTCAAGATCTTGGATCTCATGATCGTTCTCGTACTGTATTGGACGTTAGCGGTGCATTAAACCAAGACGAAACCCTAAGAGCTCGCGCTATTTTCGCCAAAGAAAGTTATGGCTCTTCACGCCGATATGGGGATGGTACAGAGCCTGAAACAGACCGTATGGTCGGTGGCGTAATGGTTGACTACGATGTTACCGATACCATTATGGTATCCGCCCATTACGATCGTACTGAAGACAAGGGTAACGTGGATTCGGGCGCTTATGTTATTGGTGACAAAGCGGTTCGCGGTGATAAGTATATTTGGGATGCTCAGTGGTCGAAGATTGACAACGAAGTAGAAAACTATGGCGTTGATATCAATGCGCAAGTCACGGACAACGTAAACGTTAAAGCGGGTGTCAACCGCCAAGATTTTAAGCGCTTTGATGTTGAGTCTTACCCACGTTTTGGCCAATATGAAGAAGCTGGAACAATAACGCATAAAGGCAACGAACGTACTGATAACTGGGTGTTTGATACCGCGTATATTGATGTCACGACAAACTATTCAATTTTGGGGACAGATAACACACTTCTCATTGGTGCTAACTACCTTGATTACAAGTATGACCGTTTTATGGCGTTCCACGATGGTGAAGATGTTGCGGCTGGGCAAACGGTAACGCGACCAGAACCGACCAGTTCGCGTAAGTGGCCGACGAGTGAGTACGATACCTGGGGTATCTACGCACAGAATATGATGACCATCAACGATTACTGGCAGGTATTAGCGGGCGTTCGTTACGACGAAAGAAGCACTGACGAGCTGACTGAAAATCAAGTATCACCAAAGTTTGGTTTGATTTTCCATCCAAGCAATAACGGTTCTGTCTATGTACAGTACTCTGAAAGCTTCATGCCACAGGGTAAAGTCAATGATGATAGATATACAAACGATGGTGAAGAGCTTGATGCTGAACGTGGTATCTCTTATGAAATTGGTACCAAGTGGGAACTGTTCGATCAGCGTTTGTTTGTGTCTGGTGCGCTATTTGATATCACACTAGAGAATATTGCTCTTGACGTAGAAGACGGTTTTGATGTTGCTGGTGACTTAATGTACAACAGAACTCAAGATGGTGAGCAAGTTCATAAAGGCGCTGAGTTTATTGCGCAAGGTTTTGTTACAGAGGCGTTATCGTTAACCGCTTCTGCTATGTACTTGGACGCTGAAATTAAAGAGAGTGCAGAATACAAGGGTAATCGTCCTGCTGACGTTCCTGAGTTTGCCGCAAGTCTTTGGTCTAGCTACAAAGTCCAAGAGAATACCAATGTGAATCTTGGTTTGATTTACGAAGGTGAGCGCTACGGAGACGCAGCGAACACATTTAAGAAAGACGGGTATGCGCGTGTTGATATGGGCGTGTCATACAAACACCAGTACGATGAAAACTTGGATATCGTGACTCGGTTCAATGTTGAGAACCTGTTCGACACCGACTACCTAGCGGGTGGCGGTAGCACGAATAGCCAACAAGATGGAGCAAGCGGTGTAGTGATTGGCGAAAGCCGAAATTACATGGCGACGATTCAGTTTAAGTACTGATAACAAATTGGCTTAGCGAAGGGGAAGGGCATCTTCCCCTTTGATCGTTTTTAGGAAATTACATTAAAACTCGTATGAATCTAATGAAATCAAGTATCGCACTATTGATCTCATCGGTTTTGATTCCTGTTCACGCGGAGAATCTCAACGATGCACAAGCAGTGCAGAGCAAAACTAACCAAGCCTCTGCGGTCAGCCAGAACCGTATTGATGCAAGCGCAGAAAAAGCGTTGACGTTAGAGTCTGAAATTGAGCAATTGCAAGAAGAAGTGAGCAACTTAGAAATCTATCGAGACCATCTTGCAAGTCTCGTAGAAAACCAAAATCAGGAAGTTGAAAACTTAAATGAGCAAATTGATCAGATAGCTCATACGCGTCAGGGTGTTGTACCACTGATGTATCACATGCTTGATGGTTTAAAAACGATTCTGGCGAATGATAAGCCAATTC
This sequence comes from Vibrio mytili, assembly GCF_049563345.1. Taxonomy (NCBI): domain Bacteria; kingdom Pseudomonadati; phylum Pseudomonadota; class Gammaproteobacteria; order Vibrionales; family Vibrionaceae; genus Vibrio; species Vibrio mytili. The sequence continues at coordinate 119,668 of NZ_CP110482.1, forward strand.
GAAAAGCGCAACGTGAAGAGCGTATCGCTAAACTCGATGAAATGATGACTCGCGCAGATGTCGCCGATGCAGAAAAATTTCGCCGTATTCTAGAGGCGTACCAAATAGAGATGGACTACGGAACGAAACTTGGTGTGTATCAAGGGAAGATCGAACTCGCGGCCAACGAACGGGTTGAGGCAGACATCTTATATTTAGGTCGTGCAACTTTAGTGGCACGGAGTCTATCAGGAGAAACCTTCTGGAGCTGGTCCCAGCAGCAGCGAGAGTGGCAGCCAGTCTCCACCGATCAAAAAGTGGAATTGGACAAAGCATTTGCGATGGCAAACAAGCAAATTGCGCCTGATATTCTTACCTTACCGGTATCGCTGAGCATTGCGGAGGGCAAATAAATGATGAAAAGACTATTATCGATTGCTTTGATTTCCACCGCAGTAATGACTTCTCATGCATCATTTGCTGATTCGCTAGTACAGAAAGCTCAACAAGAAAGTCGTCAACAACGCACGCACAACGCGGAACGAGAAGCTGGCTTCAAACGAACAGAGCAGGAACTACAAGCGCTTAAAAACCGTCTAGTATCAGAGCGCGCTGCGATTCAAGCTGAAGCAGATTCTTTGAGTACATCTTTCAGTGAGAATGAAGCGCAGCTAGCCCAACTTGAAGAAAAGCTCCGTTTAGAGTCAGGTAGTTTGGGTGAGTTGTTTGGGGTCGTACGTCAAAGTGCCAAGGAGCTAGATTCTGAACTAAAACAATCTGTTACTAGTGTAGACGCAAACTCTTATCAGGACGATATTGACGCAATAGTTACCGCTAAATCTCTACCGACGCTCCCTCAGTTGAAGGCAATGTGGCACAGCATGGAAGAGCAAATTAAAGCCAGTGGTGAACTTGCTCATGTCTCTTTTACTTTGTTAGATGGCGAAGGCAGAGAGCAAACCGTTGATGGTGTGCGTCTAGGTGCGATGGCACTATTGAGTGACAATGGATACGTGAACTGGAACGGACAACGTGGTGATGCAGTGAACTACCTTCGCCAGCCAGACAATGGCCCAACCGCTCAGACATTGAGTTCGGGTGACGTTGATGCGATTGTCATCGACCCATCGCGCGGCACGCTATTAGAGCAATTAGCTCACTCTCCGACATTACAAGATCGCATTAGCGCTGGTGGTGTCGTGGGTAAAATTATCCTTGGTTTGCTTGCTATTGGTTTAGTGATTGCTTTGGTTCGCGGAGCATCGCTAGTTATTGCACGGCAAAAAATTGCAAAACAGTTGAAGACCCCGGAGCAGGCCGGTGATAACCCACTTGGTCGAGTACTGAGCGTTTATCAAAAAGACAAGCACCGCAGTGTTGAAGCGTTAGAATTACGCCTGCTTGAAGCTGTGGTTGATGAGCAAACGCATTTGGAAAAAGGCCTTTCCATGCTCAAGTTGCTTGCTGCGCTTGCGCCAATGCTGGGTTTGCTTGGTACCGTAACGGGTATGATCGAAACGTTCCAAGTGATTACTCAGTTTGGCAACGGGGATCCGAAAGTCATGGCGGGTGGTATTTCAATGGCCTTGGTGACGACAGTGCTTGGTTTGGTGGCTGCGATGCCATTGCTTCTAGCGCACAACGTCTTGAGCTCTCAGGCAGAAAGTATTCGCAATATTCTTGAGAAGCAAGGTATTGGGTTGGTTGCCGAGCAGGCAGAACAGGACCTACCGCAAGACAGAAATAATGCGAACAACAGAGCGGAGCACGCAGCGTAATGGAGCAGATCCTACTCAACACATTGGGTTTGATCAGTCAGGATTGGGCCACGACTTTGATGAGCTTTATGCAGCAAGGTGGCCAAATTCTCTGGTGGTTGGCAGCGGTTGTTGCAGTGTGCTGGTTACTGGTAATGGAGCGTGTGATCTATCTTACCTCCGTATTTCCTAAGGTAAAAAAGCAGCTCCGCGAGCAATGGCAATTGAGATCTGATCACCACTCTTGGTACGCGCATCAAATCCGCGAAGGATGGGTGGCAAAAGCGAAGATTGAACTACGCCAAAATCTGTCAACCATCAAATTACTCGTGGCAATCTGCCCAATGCTTGGCCTACTTGGGACCGTTACCGGAATGATTACCGTTTTTGATGTCATGGCTTCTCAGGGAAGCAGCGATCCCAAATTGATGGCATCGGGTATTTCTCTTGCTACCTTGCCGACAATGGCCGGAATGGTAGCCGCGTTAGCGGGTATGTTTATTCATGCTCGTTTAAGCAAAGTATGTGAGCGCAGAGCTATTCAACTAGAACAATCTTTAAGGAGTCAGAAGTGAGACTCGGACGCAGACCTAATCAACAAGACGAAGCACAAGTCGATTTAACATCCATGTTGGATATCGTCTTTATTATGTTGATTTTCTTTATTGTTACTAGCTCATTTGTGCGTGAATCTGGGGTCGAAGTGAATCGCCCACAAGCATCAAATGTCGTGAGCCAGAAAGAGGCAGGTATCTTTATTGCTGTAACAGCAGCGAATGATATTTATATCGATAAGCGATTGGTGGACGTTGAACGTGTCGAGGCTTCGATTGAACACTTATTGCTTGACCAGCCCGACGCGACATTAGTGATTCAAGCGGATGAGCATGCCTATAATGGTACCGTTGTGAAAGTGATGGATGCGGCAAAAGGCGCGGGTGTGAAAAATATCGCGTTGGCGGCGGAGGCTCCTTAATGGCAAGGCTGTTTATTGCGCTACCACTGTCCTTATTGATTTCAGTGAGTCTGTTTAGCTTCATGGCATGGATGGTCGACAATGGCAACAAACGAGTGCCAGAGGCAACAGAGGCGGTGCGTTTTGACATGGTGATGGTTGAAAATGAAGCCGAACTTCAGCGCCGTCAACGCTCTGTGCCTGAACAGCCCAAGCCGCCACAAGCCCCAGAACCTATGGATCTCTCTCAGGCGCAAACGCAAGTTGAAGCGATGAGTCAGGTTACGCCAATCAGTGCTTTAGGTTTAAACACCGCATTAGATGGCGTCGCAATCAGCGCCCCAAACCTAAAAGGTACGATGAGCAATCAGCAGGCTATGCCTTTGCATCGTGTTGAACCTCGTTACCCGAGCCGGGCATTAAAACGCAAGGTCGAAGGTTATGTTGTGTTGCGCTTTACAATCGACGAGGCTGGACGTCCAAGAGATATCGAAGTGATTGAAGCTGAGCCAAGTCGTATGTTCGAGAGAGAGGCGATACGTGCCGTCAAAAAATGGAAATATCAGCCAAAAGTTGAGAATGGTGTGTCAATTGAGCAGTTCGGACAAACCGCAAAAGTGGAGTTCAAGTTAGCAAAATGATGAAAAAATTCTTAATCGCTGCGCTGTTGATCGTCAGCACTTTTACCTCGGTCGCGGATGAGTTGAGTCAGTATACCGCAGTGCGCGTTCAGCGGGCATACAACATGGCTCAAGAAGACAATCTGAAAGAAGCCATTTCAACACTTGAGGCGCTCGAATTATCGAGAGCTTATGACAAAGCGTACGTTGCGCGTATGCTTGGGATCTTTTATTGGCAAGCGCAGCGGACTCAATCTGCGATTAAGCAATTGCGCCAAGCGGTTGACAGTGAGTTACTGCAAGATGATCAAGCTTGGCAAACGCGCAAAATGTTGGCCGATATTTTGTTGAACGAGCAGGCCTATTCAAAAGCACTGCCACACTACTATGCGTTGAGCCAATCCATACCTAAGGGCCAAAAAGGCGATGACATTTGGTTACGCATTGCTCAGTCTCATTATCAGCTAAGTCAGTGGCAGAAAGTGCTATCTGCCATGGCGCGCTACGACAAATATGGAAAACGAGACGAGTTAGGTCCGCTGTCAATTAAGCTGTCTGCTGAAATGGAACTGAAAAAGTGGAAGCCAGCCATTGGTACCATTAAGCGTTTGATTGCGATTGACCCTGAAAAGCTTGCGTGGTGGCGTCAACTCGTTGCATTAAATATGCGTATTAATGACAACAAGCGTGCACTTGATGCGTTGGCTTTGGCTAAGCTAAAAGGTTTGAACCTAAGTCAAAATGATCTAAAACTGCTTGCTCAATTGTACGGGAATCGTGGGATACCGGAGCGGGCGGCGTTAGTGATGAATGAGCTTGTCGATGTAAACTCCAATAGCGCACTTAAAGCGCAGCAAGCCACGTATTGGCAAATGGCAAAAGAGTGGGAGAAATCGATTGATAGTTGGCAAGTCGCTGCCAAACTTAACTCAAAGTACTACTGGAATTATTCCCAATTGCTAGTGCAAGAAGGGCACTATAAACAGGCGCTTGCTGCATTAGACAATGTTCGTGGCCGTCGAGCTGATGTGGCGTTAGTCAAAGCTCGCGCATACTATAAACTGAAACGCTTTGATGATGCACTCGCAAACGCGAAAAGAGCGCATGAGATTAAACCTTCTGACCAAACACAAAGCTGGGTGAAGTATTTGACCCAACTGCGTAAAGTAGGTGGAACCCAAAATTCGTAATACCTAATATTAAGTCACTGTTTCATCGAGACCTGAGCATTCGCTCGGGTCTTTTTTTTCTAACATTCGAACCTGCATCTCCTCAATGTAAACAATGTAAATTAAATGCCAATACGAATAGTTATCATCTAAATTGGCTTCTAAATTTTTGGCTGATGACTCTTTATGTTGCTAAAAAGCAAAGGTGTCCAGACTTGGGCTAGACGCTTACATATCTATATTTCGATGGCGTTGCTATTAGTCACTCTATTTTTTGCGATAACAGGGATTACTCTAAATCGTTCTGAATTGTTTGAACGGAATGAGCCTATTGTTCAGCAGCATGCATTAGTTATCCCCGCAGCAAGCTTATTTTTATCTTCAACTAGTTTTCAACCGAACCGTTCAGAAGTGATCGCGTACTTAAAGCGAGAAGTGCAACTCAGTGGTATGCCCTCGGCCTTGGATGTCTATACCGAAGTGGAAGCGGGCGAACTGCTCGTGGGTGAACTATCAATGGACTTTAAAGGTCCGGGCTATAACGCAACGGTGTTCGTCGATATGACCACAGGCGAGGCAGAAGTGGAAACGACGCACTACGGTATTGTCGCACTGCTTAATGATCTACACAAAGGACGCAATAGCGGTGATGTATGGAAATGGTTTATTGATGCCACTGCGCTATTGATGGTGTTTTTTGTGTTAACTGGTGTGTGTTTGTTGCTGCCGAAGAAAAAGACATTAAGAACGTCATTGCAATGGATGGGTTTTGGTACGGCTTTGTCGCTCATTGTTTATATTGTCGCTGTTCCATAACAGCTTATGCAGAGAAAAATACTATGTTGATCCAAAAAAACATGTTGATCAAAAAAAACATGTTGCTTACCGGCCACTGTTTTTGTCGTCGTTTTTTACGTACTGCTACTTTGGTGATAGCACTCTCTCCGTTGTCACTGCTGGCCGAACCGTTGCCGGATAATGCGAGAATCGATGTTGAGTTTGAACTGCCTAAAATCGACACATCTATGTATGCACGTCCTTATGTTGCTGTGTGGGTTGAAGATGAAAAGCGCAAACCGATCAAAACGATTGAGTTATGGGTTGGCAAAGACGAATGGCTCAAGGATCTACGCAGTTGGTGGCGCAAAGTTGGTCGTTACGATAGTGAATTGGTGGATGCGGTGACATCGGCCACTCGCCCCGCTGGTCAATACCGATTTGTTTGGGATGGCACCAACGATCAGGGGATTCGCATAGACCAAGGGGATTACACCCTATATATCGAAGTCGTACGTGAGCACGGCGGACGTAACTATTTACGTCAAAAAATGACGTTAGCGGATAGCGAAATGCGCTACGAGATCGAACCAACTCAAGAGACGGGGGCTATCACCGTCAACTACCAAGTGAAGTGATAAAGGACGCAACAATGATAAACAAAGTGAAAGCCACGACGTTAGTCGGTGTGCTAGCTGTGGGGTTAGCTGCAACAACAGTACAAGCACATCCACGCTGGGTTTTACCTTCTCATTTTACGGTATCAAAAGAAGGTGGGGATTGGCTGACGTTCGATGTGACCGCTTCTCATGGCACATTTGTTTTTGATAAGCCAGCAGGGAGTGATCAGGCGTTTGTGATCATGCCGGATGGCAGAAAAGAGCGCCCTAATTTTGTTGTACGTGGTAAACGCCGTTCTATGTTCGACTTCTTTTTTACTGAACAAGGAACGCATAAAGTTGCGATCAATAATCAACCGAGATACTTCACGCAGTACAAAGCGGGTCGTCGCGATACCGTGAAGTGGTCGCCAGCGAATAAGGTCGAACGTGCCGAACTGCTACCAGAACAAGCACGCGATGTGGTCACAATGCTGAGCTACACACGAGCGGAGAGTTACATCACGGTGGGCATGCCGACGGACAAAGCATCCGAGATTGAAGGTAAGTTTCTTGAGATGAAGCCCGTGACGCACCCGTCAGACATTATTGAAGGCGAGCCTGTGACCTTCCAGTTCTACTTCAATGGAAAGCTTCAAAGTGGTGTGACTGCGGAAATTACTCGTGAAGGTACCTTGTATCGTAATCATCAAGAGCAGATTGAGGTTGTGAGTAATAGCAACGGTGAAGTGACGTTTACGCCAGAGGTGGCGGGTCGCTACCTTATGAAAGCGAACTACAAAGGGGACTTAATGGGTGATCCTTTAGCGGATAAAGCAAGCGCTAATGTGCATTTGACGTTTGAAGCTCAACTGAATTGATAAGCCCGTATCACGGATAAACCTCACTAATAAACAAGAGGGCTCGGATACACGAGCCTCTTTGGAATTGCGATGAACAACATTTCTCTCTCAAAAAAAGCCAACCTTTTAACCACCGCGATACTTTGCAGTGGATTTATCCCCTTAAAAGCTTTTGCTCACTTTCCTCTTATGAGTTGCTATTTCGAGCAGAATACTGTGGTTTGTGAGGCCGGTTATTCTGATGGTTCAAAGGCGGTTAGTTATGAAGTAGAAATGTTCGACTACGACGATAACTTGATTGCAAAAGAGACCACCGATAAGCGATCCATCGCCACATTCTCCCACCCTGAGACGGACTTCTATTTGGTGTTTGATGCTGGCCATGAAAGCCCAGTTGAAGTTGATGTTGTTGAGATCAACGAGAAATGACAACCCAAACCGTTCATCCAGACAATGGGAGTCGAGAAGGCAAGTGGGTCGCGTTAATGATCATTGTGATTCTTGCGTTTGCAGCCACATTATTACCTCATCATCAAGTGTCGACCAATGAAACTCAACTAGAGCCTTACCAAGTACATATGTCTGATTTGAATCAAGAGCAGATCGCGTTTATTGCTGATATCAAACTCGCGCATGAAGAAATTAGGGACCTGTACTTGGAATCAGGCGTTTGGCCAGAAATTAAACAGCTGGAAGCGCTTTGGATCGCTCCGTTTGTCAAAGATCAAGGTTGGAAACGGAAAGGCTCGCACCAATGGCAACGACTAAAGGATGGTGTCTATTTAGGTATTAAACACGATGAGCAAGGAGCCAGTTCGGTGCTTTTAGACAGTCATAATGCGGAGGCAGACATCTGGTTTTCTGATCTGGATGATGGGCTAAGCATATCGGACGTAAGTGACCTTACTCAGCGTCAAGGTAATGGCTGGCGGCAGATAGTCACGACTCAATCAACTTCTCATTCTCACGCCCACTAAGTGATCATTTATGATATTGACTAACAAAACCTCGTATCTTCTACGTCGCGTGTTTGCCGTGGCTGCTTTGCTTGTTGTTTCCTCTTCTGGCTATGCAGCGGACAAACTCCGTGTCGGTATTACCCTTCAACCTTATTACAGCTACGTTGAAGCTGTTGTCGGTGATAAGGCGGACATTCTCCCGCTGGTGGATGCAGGCTTTAACCCGCATAACTACTTACCACAACCAAACGATCTCAAACGCCTAAGTGAAATGGATGTCATCGTTGTGAATGGCATTGGTCACGATGATTTCGCTTTAAAAGTCATTCAAGCATCTCAGCGTGAAGATTTGGTTGTGATAGAAGCCAATAAAGATGTCCCTTTATTGCCAGCAATGGGTCAATCTGTGGGGCAAGGGGCGGTGAATCCACATACCTTTGTTGGTTTATCTACGACGGTACAAAAAGTTTATACCATCGCCAGCGAACTGGGTAAGGTTGATCCCGACAATGCGGCTTTTTACCGCCAAAATGCCCGCCAATATGCCAAGAAGTTCCGCTTGATGAAGCGCGATGCCATGATTTCTCTAGGCGAGTTGGACACTGCAGGAATGAAAGTTGCCACGACCCACAATGCTTACGGGTACATTCTGCAAGAATTTGGTGTGGATGTTGCGGCCGTCATTGAGCCCGCTCATGGTGTTGAGCCAAGCGCAAGTCAGTTGCAAGATACGATCGAAAAGATCCGCGAGTCCGGCATTGACGTGTTGTTTTATGAGCTCAATATGCCAAACCGATTTGTGGACACCATTGAAGAAGCGACCGGTGTTCGACTTTACCGTTTTTCGCACATGACTCACGGTGATTACCAAGCCGAAAAGGTCGAATTGGAGATGCGCGAAAATGTAGAAACATTGATTGAAGCCATGAAGTTTGTTGCGCGTAAGCGTTCTCAGGAGGTTACCTAATGACGGGGCCCTCTATCATATTGAACAGCGTCAGTTTACGCTACGGTGAACATGTTATTTTACAAGATATTACTGCTCGGTTTGAGGCGGGAAAGTGTCATGTCGTGATGGGGCCAAATGGTGGAGGAAAGACGTCTGTTCTGAGATCTGTTTTAGGCTTAACACCATTTAAGGGAAGTATTTCTTTGGATTGGGCCGGTGACCAACTAAACGCAAGCCAAATTGGCTATGTGCCGCAAAAAGCCATGTTTGAGTCCAGCTTGCCACTGACCGTAATGGACTTTGTCCTTCTTAATCAGACTCGCGTGCCGTTGTTTTGGCGAAGTAAAACCAAGCAGAGCCAAAAAGCGTTGGCGCTACTAGATCGAGTTGGCATGGCGACGCGTTGTGACCGTCGTATGGGACAACTCTCTGGGGGTGAGCAACAACGCGTACTGCTTGCTCAGGCCTTATTGGATGATCCGCGTTTATTGGTATTAGATGAGCCAGCAACAGGGATGGATGAACAAGGGGTTCGCTATCTTGAAGGGCTCATTCGTGATGTGGTTCGAGAAGGGAAAACGGTTCTGGCGGTGCATCATGATGTAACGGCTGTGCGTCGATTGGATGCGCATGTTCATGTGGTCAATCGTCGAATTATCGACTCTGGTCATCATTCACAGGTACTTCAACCGGATCGTATTGAGTCGCTGTTTAAGCACTATACCGGAGGGGTTGAAGCCGCATGATGGATTGGCTACGTGCGCTAGCAACCAATGGCGTTGAAGCAGGTTGGTTGAGCGACAGTTTTTCATACGCATTTATGGTGAATGCGATTGTTGCGGCATTCATACTAGGACCGTTACTCGGTGGGCTTGGAACCTTGGTGATTGCGAAACGACTGGCCTTTTTCTCAGAGGCCGTGGGGCACGCGGCATTAACGGGCATCGCGATAGGTGTCTTACTCGGTGAATCACCTGAGAATCCCATCATTGGTTTGTTCAGCTTTTGTATGATTTTCGCGCTGCTGCTGCATTTTGTGCGCAACAGAACCAATGTGCCTTATGACACGTTAGTGGGCGTTTTTCTGGCTCTTGCCTTAGCGGTGGGGGCTGCGTTATTGATGTACGTGGCGCGTAAAATCAATATTCACATGCTGGAAAACGTGTTGTTTGGCTCGATTTTGACGGTCACCGACAGAGACATCACCATACTTGCGGTCAGTTGCCTGATTATATTGCTTCTGCTGATCCCAACCTTCAATCGAATATTGCTGACCTGTATCAGCCCTGACATTGCGCGGGTACGAGGGTTTAATACCGGATTCTACGATTACTTGTTTGTCATGATGATCACGCTTGTGACCATCGCGGCGGTAAAAATTATCGGCGCGGTATTGGTTGGGGCACTGTTATTAATTCCTGGTGCAACGGCTAGGTTGCTGACTGAGCGTATGGGTAGTTTTGTTTTGCTTTCATCGCTATTGGCGACGGTTGCGTGTTTGGTTGGCACCGTTCTCCCTATGGAGTTACAGCTGCCAGTACCATCAGGTGCTTCGATCATCATTGTTTCTGCCCTCTTTTTCTTAACCGCTACGGTTTACCGAATTATGCATATACCCAAATAACCCTCTATAAGTCATCAATTTTGAGTCAGCAATTATGAAGAAAAAAATACGGACGATAAGTTTAATGGCGCTGGCCTTATGTGCATCGTTAGCAAACGCGAAAGATATCATTACCAGTACACCCGTAACCTACATGTTGGCAGAACAGCTCATGAAAGGTACGAGTGTGGAAACGCGTTACTTACCGCCAAAGCGTTACGGTATCGAGCGTTTAGTGAATTGGTTTTCGGATAAAGGAGCCACGACGGTTAAAACCGCGGGGCAAGAAGCGACGGTAGCGATAACCCTGAGTGCGATCTGGGAGCAAGATCCGACTTATATTTACGCTCGGCAGGGAAACATTCGTTTAATAGAAATTGATGCGTCACAAGCGCTCTCACCGCGTGCTCAAGGTGTGGCAACATTGACGTTAGGCAACGGAACCCGGTCTAAATACGCTTGGCTAAATCCAACTAACTTGATCCGAATGGCGGGTATTGTTGGTGACGACCTACAAAAAGTATACCCACAACATGCACAAGTGATTGAGCGCAATCAACAACGACTCATGTTGAATGTACGGACGCTCATCAACCAACAGCAGTCGATTATTTTTGATAAGGGGATTGATTCAGTCGTGTTAATGAGTGAAGCCTTAGAAGACTTTGCTTCCGGTAATCAGCTGTTTGTTGTCGGCCGTCAATTCAAGCCAGAATTTGAGTGGACGGAACACGACCAGCGTGCGTTGAAAGCTCAGTTTGAGCAAGATGAAACGCTGTGGTTAGTCACCGATAAACGACCTTCAAAATTACTCACGTCTCTGATTGGCGCTGAACGCATATTGCAAATAGATGCGATTGACCGTTGGGGAAGTCAAGGTGTTGATAGTGAACACCCACTTTCCCGTTGGGGTTTGTAATCTCTGTGCGCTTACTAGGGAGAAAAATACCCGCTAAATCGCGGGTATTTTTTATAGGGACAAGGCTAACCTCATCATTATGTTATTGCGTATTAAGTAAGTCCAAAAAGAATGCATATTCCAACGCGTCTTCTTTTATTCGTTTGAAGCGACCAGAGGCGCCACCGTGGCCGGCTTCCATATCAGTTTTGAAAACGAGGACATTGTTATCCGTCTTCATTTCACGTAATTTCGCCACCAACTTCATTGGTTCAAAATATTGGACCTGTGAATCGTGTAGGCCTGTCGTCACCAACATGTTGGGGTAATCTTGGGCTTTGACATTATCGTAGGGTGAGTAGCTCAGCATATAGTTGTAGTAAGCTTTGTCGTTCGGGTTGCCCCACTCATCATACTCATTAGTGGTTAATGGAATAGATTCATCCAGCATCGTGGTCACTACATCCACAAATGGGACATGAGCGGCGACACCGCGATACAACTCAGGTGCTTGGTTAATCACCGCCCCCATCAGAAGTCCGCCAGCGGAACCGCCAACCGTAAATACTTTGTCTTTGGCTCCGTAACCTTGTTCGACGAGTCCTTCCGTTACGTCAATAAAGTCGTTGAAAGTGTTTTGTTTAGTTAACTTTTTACCATCGTCATACCATGGGCGACCTAGCATTTCCGAACCACGAATATGGGCAATGACATAGACGAAACCACGGTCAAGCAAGCTTAAGCGAGTTGAACCAAAGGTGGGCTCGATAGTTGAACCGTAAGAACCGTACCCATATTGATAAATTGGATTGGTGCCATCTTTGTTAAATAAGTCTTTACGATAAACCAAAGAAACGGGGATTTGCTTGCCGTCGCGTGCTTTGATCATGATTCGTTCAGATTGATAGTTATCAGCACTAAAATCGCCAAGTACGGGCGTTTGCTTCATAATTTCTGCTTTGCCCGTCTTGAGGTCAAAGTCAAAGTAGGTTCCCGGTGTCGTCAAGCTACTGTAGTAGAGACGGACCTTCTTATTATCTAACTCATAGTTCCCCGTTAGATAGGCGGCAAATGCCGTGTCATGAAACTCCAGTGGAAATTCCTTACCCGTAGATAGTTCGCGCACGGTGACCGTTGACAGGCCATTGCTGCGTTGTTCATACACTATATGATCATCGAACAGTTCGAAGTCGACGAGCTGAACATCATCATCCGCAGGAATGACATCTCGCCACTTGGAACGGTCGTGAATGTCTTGCTTGCGCACTTTCATCAGTCGGAAGTTCACCGCTTGTTCATTGGTGTAGATGTAATACCAGTGGTTTAATTTCGCAATGCTGTATTCGACGCCTTCTTTCAATGGCAAAAACAGTGTTGCTTTCGACTTAGGATCGTTGGCATCAATAATGGAAACACCACTGGTTTCGGTACTGGAGTGCCAAATATAGATTTCTTCGCCATCTTTACTCTTACTAATGTGCGTGTAGTAGGCGGTATTCGTCTCTTCATAAATCAGTTCATCTTTACTTTGTGCAGTGCCTAATGTGTGGCGATAAACTTGATAACCTAATAGGGTTTGCGGATCTTTTTTAATGTAGTAAAACGCTTGGTTGTCATTTTGCCAAGCGATGGCACTCGATGCGCCTTCAATCTCATCTTTAAGATAGTTTCCGGAGGTTAAATCTTTAACTTTTATGGTGTAAATACGACGACTTAACGTATCTTCCCCGTACGCCAACAAGTTCTCGTTAGGACTGACATACAACCCACCAATATTGAAGAACTCATGCCCCTTAGCAAGCGCATTTACATCCAAGATGACTGACTTATCAGTGCCAGCGAAATCCCTAGAGCGCAGATGAACTTCGTATTCGTTGTCGCCAGAAACCTCACTCGAATAGAAATAGCTTCCTTTACGAACGGGCACGGAATTATCGTCTTTAGCTATTCGGCTTTTAATTTCTTCAAACAACTCTTTTTGCAATGCTTCGGTGTGTTTAAGCACCGTATCCGCGTATTGGTTTTCTTGTTCGAGGTGCTGCAAGACTTCTGAATCTTTACGCTCATCATCACGCATCCAGTAATAGTTATCGATGCGAGTGTCTCCATGTATGGTCATAGTGTGGGGGATTTTTTTCGCCACAGGAGCCAGCGTTTGTTGGGCAATAGTTTGCAATTGAGACTGATGATTCATGGTCGAATTTCCTTGATGACTGCATCCACTGGCCAGTACTAATGATATGGTTGACATAGTAAGAGTGAAACGCATCGGTGAGTCCTTATATCTGATCACTTCATATCTGATGACTGAACTACTGTGATTAATGGTATTACTTGTAGCAAGCATTAGTCTGAATATGAAATCAACATTACTTGTTATGAGAACAGGATATACGAGGTGGCAAAAAAAAGGGCATACTTTCGCATACCCTGATGTTATTTACGGTGAAACCTAGATCACTTGTGGTATCTCGTTGGTATGGTCTGGCCTACGATTGATCCAACGAAGCCCCAGCATAGCAATGAACGACATCGCCATCATCAGTAACCCTAAAGGCATTTGATTATGCGCTGGGAATAGAGAGGCGAGGAGGGTAGCTACACCCGCTCCTAAGTTTTGCATCCCGCCGAGCGCTGCCCCCGCCGTCCCCGCATGGCATGGGAATGGAGAAATTGCGCCCGTTGTTGCTGCAGGAAACAAGATGCCCGCACCTAAAAAATAGATCGTGGCTCCGCCGACTAAGGTTAAAGCGGTCGTAAGTCCGAACAGGCCAGGTACTAATATCGTCGCGGAACCAATAAAAATGGCCACCAAACCGACGTTCAGCGCGCGGCGCATGGATCGGCGTCGTGCAATATAGCTCGACAACCCCGAGCCAACTAAGTATCCCGGGATCGGTATAATAAACAGTAAGCTTACCGTGGTCGCAGGTAAAGCTAAGACACCACCTAAGAGCACACCAGCTGCAGCCTCGAAGACGCCAACGCCAGCGAACGTCGCGACGAGACAGATCAAAAAGCCTTGGAAACGTCGGTCAGACAATACGTATTTGTAGCTTTGTGTGACGGCTTCATAATGGCGTTTCTCTTTAGGTAGTGTCTCCATCATGCTCGTCATCATGGTGATCACAACTGCCACGCCGAATAATGCTAGGAACAAGTAGCTGGATCGCCAACCAAATGCTTCAGTTAAATAACCGCCTAAAAGTGGCGCCATCAATGGTGAGAACAGTATACACATGCTAATCAAGCTGTTAGCTCGATGGAGTTCGGCACCGTCAAAACAATCGCGGGTTAAGGTTCGTGCCATTGCACCACCGCAACCAATACCAAGCCCCTGGATAAAGCTGCCAACCAAGAACCATTCAAATTGATGGGCAAATAAAGCCACTAACGTACCCGCAAGGTAAATCAACAGACCGGAAACAATGATCGGTTTACGGCCAAGACGATCAGACAATGGACCATAGATGAACTGCGATAAGCCGTATGGGATCAAATAGCACGCCATCACAGCCTGCAAAGATGAAGCAGAAACAAAAAACTCATTTGCCATATGACCAATGGAAGGGACATACATGGTCTGAGTCATTTGACCCACCGCTGTTAATAGAGCAATTAAAAGAGTAAGTTTGACTAATGGAAATGAAGCTGACATTTACGAAAATCTCCAAAAGTTTAAGACGTAAAATAGCTGAGTCCTCCGAATGGAGTACTATTTTTTTTCTAGAAATACTGGGTGGTATGGGCGAGATATTAATTCTTGGCCCAATAATTAGCAATTGAAATAAGCAGCGTTAAGCAAGATAAAAATCTATGATTTGGATTAGTAAAACTAATCCAAAATGGGCGTGGGATGCGTTTAGGGAACTGGGGGAGATGAGCGACTTTGCGCTCACCTGGAGTTAAGATGCCAGTAAGTGAGACTGACTAGGATCGACCAATACTTTGTCTGACATCGCCTGACGCCCTAATAGCATCATGTAGGTCATGTTCTCACGGTTGGTTAGAGTAATGTCGATTGGCCACTGCTGATCTTTCATACGCATCATCGTCGTGATGACGCAACGATGCTCAAACGTGCCATTGGAGGACTTTACTTTGCGATTAGCTTTTAATGGCGCTGTACAGCGTACGATTTGCTCTAGATGGTAAATATCCGGATGCAGATCGAACTCGACATAAAAACGGCCATCTTTCTTAAAGCACTCTATGTTATCGACATGCAGTGAGGACGTTTTTGCGCCCGTATCGATACGTGCTTCTAAGTGAGTAATGCCTAACTCCGGCAAACAAATCGCTTCCGCATTGCCAATGATTATTTTATTGTTCATGTTTTTGTCTTCCTAGCGGAGACCAACGAATGGTCCCCATACTATTTAGGCGTTATCACCCTTTACCACGAGTGCGGTTTGCATTTGGTTTCGCGTTCTTTTCGATAAAATCGAAAATCATTCCGGCCACATTTTTTTTCGTTGCCAGTTCGATTCCTTCAAGACCTGGAGATGAATTGACTTCCATGACCACAGGACCATTTTTCGATTGAAGAATATCCACACCACATAAATTCAGCCCCATAACTTTGGCTGCGTTGATTGCAGTCGCACGCTCTTCCTTGCTCAATCTTACCAGTTGCGCAGAGCCACCGCGGTGAAGGTTAGAACGGAACTCCCCTTCTTTTGCTTGACGCTTCATCGCTGCAATGACTTTATTTCCGACCACGAAACAACGAATGTCAGCCCCTTTTGCTTCTTCGATAAACTCTTGCACCATGATGTTGGCTTTGAGCCCCATAAACGCTTCAATGACACTTTCTGCCGCTTTATTCGTTTCAGCCAGTACTACGCCAATACCTTGTGTTCCTTCAAGCAGTTTGATTACCAGAGGAGCCCCTCCTACATTTTTGATAACGTCTTGGATGTTGTCTGGGTGATGAGCAAACCCTGTACGTGGCAAGCCAACGCCTTTACGCGACAAAAGCTGCAACGAACGAAGTTTGTCACGTGAGCGGCTGATTGCTACAGACTCGTTGACACAAAATGTACCCATCATTTCAAACTGACGGACTACGGCTGCACCGTAAAATGTAATTGATGCGCCAATACGAGGAATGACCGCGTCGTACTCTGGTAACTCTTCACCCTTATAACGAATTTTGGGGTTATTACTCGTAATGTCCATGTAGCAGTGGAGCGTATCAATCACATCAATTTGATGTCCGCGCTCTTCGCCTGCTTCTTTGAGGCGCATGGTTGAATACAAATTCTCATTACGAGAGAGGATAGCAATACGCATGGCAATTCCTTAGTCAGTCAGTACCAAAATAAAAAACATTAAGTTTAAGTATAGAATGTCGTAGGCAGATGATCCTGATATGACAGGATCTACTTACTTTAAATGCTTTATACCCAAGTATTTTTTGAGGATGGTGGGTATAGAAAAGTAGCAGAGTAACCACTTTGTCAGAGGTGCGAACCTTAGGTGGTTTTATAAAGAGAAGAAAGAGAAAAATACGCGTCGTAACGACAAAAAACTTTTATCGATACTCGGCGGCTATTCGTGACGAAAGGTGTTCTCGCTAAAATAAAACCCCGCCTGGTTTCCCAGACGGGGTCTATTCTTTTTCGCAGCAATCCGGCTACTATAGGTGCTCCCTGCATCTATCCTTGATTGTGGCTAATTCCTTTAACCGATTTCCCTGTTCATCGCCTTCCTAGCGGTGTCCATTCTGGCCTGTCATCCTGACGGGCGAACTCTATCCTAGAGCGTGTAACTTCCTTGCTGATAGCTCATCCTAAGCCATCAAATCTTCGTCCTGAAGATACCTAATCCATTAGGCTTTTTCCTGTTCCTGCCAACATCCTGTCGACAACTGCAGTATTGATGCTTTGACGATTTCGCTCAATTACCCTCTGAAAAATATTTTTTAGCCCTGTTTGTGTCTCTGGTGTTAAGTTATTAATTTTCAGTCAGTTAAAATAAAAACAAGCCTGCTTCTTAATCACGTCTGGTCTTTTTGCTTACACTATTTGTAAGAGATCTCGCACAACTTTAGTAGTGAATATATTCATCAATGGCGTTTTACGTTTGGCAAACGTTTGCTTTGGATCACAGTTTAATTGCGGAAAAAATACTGTTGTGAAGAATGAGAAAATAATTACATTTAACGCTAGACTTTTGAATTGTAATTGTGGTAATAGTTTACTTTCACTTCGTAAGTTCTTATGAAGTTTCAATGACAGGGACAGACGGGAACTTGATTGACATTTTTCTGTCATATCTGTTGAGTAGTTTGATCGTGTCTCGCAATCTTTCGTGCATTTGCATAGAAACAAGGACTCAAAAGGCGTCTATTTTGTCGCTGTCCTGTGAAAAAAATCATGGTTAAATTACTGATTCCTATGTAGATTCAATAGGAAAAATAACCTTAGACAATAAGCTCACCAAGAGCGTTACTTATACAAAATGAGGGAGAATCACTATGAAAAAAATGAGAAGAGCTCAGTTACATCGTGTTCGTATCCAATACTGGAAAGATACGAAAGACACACCAGCTAAAAAATCATAACCGTAAAATTCATAGTTCTAAAAATCTTAGTTAAAAAATCAGTGGTTAATAATTAGCGCAATTCGTTAATTATAAGCACGACACAGAGCTGGCAAAGTGAGATCGACTTCCTTGTTCTGCCAGCTCAAGAACGTCCCCGTATACAGTTCCCAACTTTTTAAACAGTTTTTCGAATTAAAACAATTGTCGTGTTTTAATTCGCTCTACTGATCTACAAATGTTTTCTCTGTAATTCACCGGTAAGCTTATTTAGCGCTATTGCCCTCTAACTCTCAACTAAGGGTGCCGTGCCAAATACTGCTTACGCTATAGGGTTGTTTGCACTCATAGATAGTTTGCGTCAACTAAGTCACTTGCTTGTGCGCTTTTCACTTCAGGGCGAGCTTGTAGCCAAGCAACGACTTGAGCTTTTTGCTCTTCTGTGGCGCTACCGTAGCGCTCTGTTGAGCATAGAAAGCCTTCAAACAGCTCTAGTCCACCACCGCCGAAGCATAAGCCCAAACCGTCAATGTAGTCGACAAACTCATCAACGAATACATCATAACGGTCAAAGTCAGTGATGTCGGTTTCACAACTCACCTCAAATCCTAAAATAGCGAATTCTCCCAGAAACAGTTTCTTGCGAATACGGCGACTTTTATTTTCAATTCTATCTAATTTCATGATTATCTCTTTGAGTAGGTAGGTTTGCTGCCCCTTATACATTTAATGCAACCACAACCCAAGTAAAATCCTAATGAACATGCACATGTGATGATTATTTGTTCGAATAAGTTTTAATTAACCGCTAACGCTCTCGAGACTCACAAGCGGCGATGTAATATTTGAGCAATATAACTTTCATTGTTGTCGATCATTTCTGTCATATTTTTTCGCCAAAATTCTCCTCGCTCAATTATTTATAAAAGTCATTATTCATAAAATAAATGATTAAAAACTAAATTTAACATTAGGAAAGTAAAACCATGAGTAAGGAAACCTTTGACGCGACGCGTTATAACCAGAGCAACAACAAACCTTTTGAAGATGTATTAGAAGCGAGCCTATCTCGACGCAGCATTCTTAAAGGTGGTTTAGGTATCAGTGCAATGACGGCATTCGGTGCCTTTGGATTAGCAGGTTGTAACTCATCAAGCTCAGGCTCATCAACAGCGAAAGGTGCAAGTGCTTCAAGAGCCGTACTGAATTTTGATTCAATTCCAGGTTCGTTAACTGACGCGGTTTCTATTCCTTCAGGCTATCAGGCTCAAGTATTGGTACCTTGGGGCACCCCGTTAAATGCTCAAGGTGGCGCATGGAAGAGTGACGGTACAAATACGGGAAATGATCAGTTAAACGCGCTAGGAATGCACCACGACGGCATGCACTTCTTCCCATTAAATGACAGCACAACCGATGGTTTGCTATGTATTAACCATGAATACATCGACCAAGGAGCATTGCATCCAAATGGTCCTACGGTGGAAAATGGTGTTCGCACTATCGTTGATGAAGTGCGTAAAGAGATTAACGCACATGGTGTTTCTGTTGTGCGCATTCAGCTCGAGAATAATCAATGGAAGCTGGTTGATGCTGACCCGCTTAACCGCCGTTATACGGGCGCAACGGTCATGGACTTATCTGGTCCAGTCGCGCATACCGCATTAACCGCGACACGTTTCTCACCAGACGGAAGCCAAGCGCGTGGTACATTGAACAACTGCGGTAATGGATATTCACCTTGGGGGACTTACTTAACCTGTGAAGAAAACTGGCCGGGCTATTTTGTTAATGCAGGGACGCGCACGGAAGATCAAGATCGTATTGGTGTTGATGCTCAAGGCACCCGTTATGGTTGGGATACCTTAGCAGGTAACGCTGAAGAGCGTTTGGAGGAATTCACTCGCTTTAATGTCGCCCCAACTGGCGCATCAGCAACGGATGATTACCGTAACGAAGCGAATGGCCACGGCTACATCGTTGAAATCGATCCTTATACACAAAACTCGCGTGCGAAAAAACGTACAGCGCTTGGCCGCTTCCGTCACGAAGGTTGTGCGTACGGTAAATTGGAAGAGGGCAAGCCAGTGGTATTCTACTCTGGTCACGACTCTCGCTTTGAGTACTTGTACAAGTTTGAATCTGCAGCAGCATGGGATCCAGCGGATGCGAATCCAAGTAACCGCCTTGCGACAGGTGACAAGTACATGGATGAAGGCACACTATACGTGGCGCACTTCAACGAAGATGGCTCAGGCACTTGGTTGCCACTGACGTTGGATAGCGTAACGACAAACGGTGGGACACTTGCGGATCATTTTGATTCATTGGCTGCTATCATCATTAACACCGCTGGCGCTGCTGACCTTGTTGGTGCAACACCAATGGACCGCCCAGAGTGGTGTACCGTAGATCCGTTTACTGGCACGGTATACCTGACATTGACCAACAATACAAAGCGTACTTCAGATACAAACGCGGCAAACCCACGCTTAAACAACAAGTTTGGTCACGTGATTCGTTGGGATGAAGGTGAAACATCAACGGAATTTACTTGGGATATCTTCGTCTTTGGTGCGCCTGCAAATGGTGACGCAGATACCAACCGTTCAAGTTTAACTGAGCTTAACCAGTTTGCGAGCCCTGATGGTTTATCATTTGATTCACGAGGTATTCTCTGGATTCAAACTGATAATGGTGCCGATGAAGTCACTTCGTACACCAACGACCAAATGCTCGCGGTTGTACCTTCGACTTTGACTGACGAAGATGGAAACCCAGCGGTAATTAGTGCCGATAACCAAGCGCAACTCAAACGCTTCTTTGTGGGACCAAATGGCTGTGAAGTCACTGGGTTTACTATCAGTCCAGATCACAAGTCTTTGTTTGTGAACATCCAACACCCAGGCAACTGGCCATACAGTGATGATGCTGCCGAGGAAACGCCTGCTGGAACCACGGTTCGTCCGCGCGCGTCTACGGTGGTGATTCGTCGTGAAGATGGTGGCGAGATCGCGGTGTAATATCTGTCTATCTGCTGTCGATTTCTAGAAACAAGGCCCTGATCACGATCAGGGCCTTTTTACCTCTGTCTCGTTTCCTTACTATGATTCACATACCTATTGATTTTTCGTTAATCGATTACAGAGGCGCTATGAATTCAGTCTATGACTACGTCATCGTTGGAGGCGGCATCGTCGGCGTGTCGACGGCATGGCAATTACAACAACGTTATCCTGACAGTACGATTTTGCTGGTGGAAAAAGAGCCGCGGCTTGCTCAGCATCAAACGGGTCACAACAGCGGTGTGATCCACGCAGGGGTTTACTACGCGCCTGGGAGTTTAAAAGCCGATTTTTGTAAGCGCGGCGTCGACCGTACATTGGCATTTTGTGCCGAACACAATATATCGGTAGAAAACTGTGGCAAACTTCTGGTCGCGACTAACGATCAAGAAGTGGAACGGATGCACGAGCTTTATCAGCGTTGTCAGGTCAATGAGATTGACGTCGAGCTATTAGATCAAACACAGTTGAAACTCGCAGAGCCGAATATAACTGGGTTAGGCGCTATTTACGTAAAATCCACCAGTATTGTCGACTATCAACAAGTGACCAAGCACATGGCGCATGAATTTCAAAATCTTGGTGGAAAAGTTAGCTTGAGAACGAAAGTCTCAGCAGCCAAAGAGCAGGATGAACATGTGTTGCTGACTTGTTATTATGATGGGCAACCCGTGAATATCAATGCCAAGTTCCTGGTCACATGCAGTGGCTTAATGGCCGATCGCATGACCAAAATGATGGGTATTAAGACGGATTTTCAAATCATCCCGTATCGAGGTGAATACTATCGACTGGACAGCAAGCACAATCACGTAGTTAATCACCTTATTTATCCCATTCCCGATCCGGATTTACCGTTTTTGGGTGTTCACTTAACTCGAATGATTGACGGTTCAGTTACCGTTGGGCCAAATGCCGTACAAGGTTGGAAACGCGAGGGTTATGCTAAGATTAATTTCAGTCTTAGAGATACGCTGCAAATGCTCAGTTTCTCGGGATTTTGGAAAGTTACTCACAAGCACCTTCGTACGGGAATCGCTGAGTTTAAAAACTCGTGGTGGAAGCCCGGTTATTTAAAGTTAGTGAATAAATACTGCCCAAGCATTCGAGCTCAGGATCTAAAACCGTATCCTGCAGGCATTCGAGCACAAGCCGTCCTATCTGACGGTACACTGGTTCATGATTTTTTATTTGCTGAAAGCGCAAGAAGTTTGCATGTCTGCAATGCGCCTTCACCTGCCGCCACATCTGCCATGCCTATCGGGGAATACATTTGCAATAAAGTAAGAGATAAATTGGACGCGCAAGTAAATATAGGTGAGGAGGCAGAAACCGCTTGAGCTGAATTGTGCTATAGCAACTATGCTAATTCTAGAGTGATACGCACAAACTGCTCATCTTGGTATTGCACTTCATAGTTAAAAGTACCACTGGCGTAAATGCTGCCTAAGAACAGAGAACGTTGACTCATCGGGCCGCGGAACAGCATCGAAATCGGTGTGATGAGCGCGTTATTATCGTCAAAGTGCTGGTTCAAATTCTCCGACAATACACACAGCAGACAGCCATGCTGGTCGTGTGATAAATCCACATCTTCAGGGCGTGAGAGCATAACGGTTGTGCCAAGTTTCTTCTCGATTTCATTAATCAGCAATAGATAGCTGTCCAAATGTGGTTGAGGGTTACTCGGCTTGTCTGCTCCTACACAGCGTTCAAGTAGGGCTTCGAGATTACCATTTTCCCCTTTCGCCTGTTGAGTGATCGACTTTAACGGCTTTTTAATCAGTTTGTAACGATTGCTTTTCAGCTTAGGCTTAAGCCATTTTTGCAGTAGATCGTTGCGCGCTTTTAAAGGAAGGGCTTGAGAAGAGGCATGGATTTTAAAGTGAAGATGCAGTAATGCATGTACAGCAAGCTCACTTAGAAGCTGGTTAGCATCAGCGGATTGTCTTACCTGCTTAGAACTTTGCATTACACTCAAACGACTTTGAATAAGAAAGGATATGGTGCCGAGAGAGGGACTCGAACCCTCACACCAAAGGCACTAGCACCTCATGCTAGCGTGTCTACCAATTTCACCATCTCGGCATCATGATGCTCTGCATAAGCAGAGGCCTCGTAAGAAGCAATCGAATTGTATAACCAAACTCTATCTTTTGGCGAGTCAAAAATAGCGCATTTTTCGCATTTCGAGTTTGATTGCGTATTTATTGGCCATTTTTACGTGTTAATAAGTAAAAGAGTACTAATATCCTTACTTAAACTGCAGGTAAGAGCCATTTGAATTCACCGCACTATGGCTTATGACCAAACTCTTTCTCTATCAATCCATAAGGCACGGATTTAAACGCTTTTGGGGTGTTTTGGGTTGTGGGTGCTTGGTTAACCCCTTGCCAATCGAGTAGCATAATCGCCAGTACGTTGCGATGTTCACCATATTCCAACTCAAAGTCACCATCGATAGACGGGATCATGCCTTGGTCTGGGTCAATTGCTTTTCTGATAGCTTGTCTCGTTTTCTCGACAACAGGGTCGTTTTCCAAGCCTGCGAGTAAGAATGAGATCCCCACTTCTGCAATCACATCCTCTTTTGCACGCAATAATATGGTGTCGATATTGTTACGAAAGTAGTCGTAAATCCATTGGTGCTGAGTTTCACTGACTGATTTTTGGTAGTACTGAGAGTCAGCAAATATAATGTGCGTCATGCCATAGAGCTTGTTGCCGTATTGTTGAGCTGAGAGTTTTTTGTCTTTTTCATCAGGGTACGTCTCACGGAACGCTTTTGTGAAATCGTCAACCACGTCTTGCTCTCCAAGTTGGCGCAACCAATACACTTGATTGGCTAACTGTGCGGCCCACGCTTCGATCATTTCACGATCGGTGGCATAGCGTGTGAAGTCATAGCGTTGAATTACGCTTCTTAACGTTTTATCGTTTTTATGTTTCAGACCGTATTCATCAGCTCGCGCCATTGCACCCAACAAGTCAATACCAAGGTAGAGATATTCGGGATGATGTTTGGTCACCGTATAGCGGCGCTGACTGCGTTCGTCATCTTTGTTTTGGTATTGTGCAAGTCGCTGAGAAGAATACAAAACCACATCTTCTGGTGTGACGACTTCGTTTGCGATGTAGTTTAAGCGGCTGGCCACTTGTGCCATATCGGTCCAAATGGCAGCAAGATATTGGTCATCAAGCGTTTGTCGATACATACGCAGGCCAAAGTGGCCTTCTTTAAAGGCCGAAAAAGTAAACAGTTCGCGTTCGTAAGTCTCTTTAATTAATTGTGCTGATTGAGAATAGCTTAGGCTAGATGTTTCATTTTGAGCAGCGTGAACATTGAGAGCCAGTGAACAGGAGAGTAATACTGCCAGAGATAGAGGTTTGATTTGCATAGCATATTCCCATAGAGCCATTGAGTAACTTAACGTACCACTAACTTATAAAATCTATGTAAAGCTCCGGTAAAACAATCGACGGATCTTATTAAGAAATATAGCGAAAAGTGAGATTGATGCGCTCACCTTTTGGTTTTGCTGTTTTTGGGACACTGTGCTTCCAATGGTGCTGCAGCTCGCCTGCCATGATCAATAGTGAACCATGAGAAAGTTCATATTCTATCTGCGTTTTACAATGTAAATTTCTTAATAAGAATCGGCGAGTGGCTCCCAAGTTTAAAGAAGCAATAACCGGGTTGGTTCCCAATTCTGGTTCATTGTCTTGATGCCATCCCATCGAATCTTGTCCATTGCGGTATAGATTGGCCAATACGGAGTTGAATGGCACTTGAGCGATAGCCTCACAGCGTTGCTTGAGTTCTTTGAGTTCGGGTGTCCAAGGGGTTGGGGGCATGGTTAGCCCTGAGTATGTGTAGGATGCATCACCATGCCATGCTTGTAGACGAGGTTGCATTACCGAGCGCCCAAACAAGGTGATGGACTTTTGCTGCCAAGGCAAGGTTGCTCGTAGCGTCGTAAAATAATCATCTGCTTCCAATGAGCTCAGAAAGCTTGGATGATAGTATATTTTGCCTTGATCCACTGCTCGCCAATGTGGCTGTTCACATAAATGGTTTTCTTTTTGCACCTAATGTTTCCTAGTTCATAAAAAAACTCAGATTAAGATTACCTTTATTACAATGTTTGAGTATTCTTAAATGACGATTTTAACAATAAATTATAAAAGCTCGCCACAAGAGTGAGTCTGTGAATCAGTAGGACACCAATGCGCTATTCACCCAAAAAGCCGTGTTATTTTGTATCTTTTTTTCTTACTTTTTTCGCTTCGTGTGTAGGGATTATTGAGCTGGTTCACCACGATCAGCAAAACGTTTACCAAAGACGCGATCAAATTGAGGCAAAAGATCAACTGTCAGTCATTCGCTCTAATTTAGAAGCGATTCTCATGGCAGATATTTATAAAGTGAGCACCTTAGCTACATTGATCTCCTTGTTGCCAAACCGTGATGAACGAGATTTGAGAGTGGCTGCCGAGCGAATACAGCGCAAGAGTAAACATATTTCGACTATCGGGATTGCACCAAATGACGTGGTTAGTCACGTTTTTCCGTTGCAAGGAAATGAAAGTGTGCTCGGGTTGGAGTATCGACATTTTCCTAACCAGTGGTCGCAAGTGAAAAAAGCGCGAGAGATACAAGAAATCTTTATTGCTGGACCTACTTCATTGGTTCAAGGCGGACGTGGCTTGATTGCCAGATTACCGGTTTTTAGTGATGCGCCGCTCAACGAGAACTATTGGGGCGTGATCAGCGCTGTCATCAATTTTGACTCGCTACTCCAAGATGCTGGAGTGTTCGACTTTTCTTATCGTTACCCTTTAACCATACGAGGTTATGATAGCAGTGGGGAGTTCGGGGACATTTTTTTTGGTACCGCAAATGACCCAAGCAAATTGTATGCGAAAGAGGTGGTCCATTTTCCTTATGGTGGATGGAGCATGGCTGTGTTTTCTGGGGATAAACTCAAAGAACAGTTACCGTGGTACGAGGTGAACATCGTGAGATTGATTGGTTATCCGATGTTATTGGTGCTAAGCATTGCGATCATCGTGATTTACCGACTGTACATCATCGCTAACCAACGAGCGTTGCACGATGAGCTGACTCGTTTGCCTAATCGTCGGAACTTTATGCATTCATTCAAGCGACAATTTGAAATTGCTCAACGTTACCAACAAGACTATAGCTTTGCTTTGATTAATATCGATCTGGACCGATTTAAAAGCATCAATGACACCTATGGGCACAATGCTGGTGATAAAGTATTGATCGCGGCAGCTGAGCGTATTTTAGGCGGCTTACGAAAGTCTGATATTGTTGCTCGTATGGGGGGGGATGAGTTTTTAGCTATCGTGCATAACCCTCAATCTGAACAAAGTTTGGAAGCGTTAATCTTTAAGCTAAAAGGTGTTTTGAGTAAAACTCCTATCATTTATGACGGGCATCTTATTTATTTAGAGGTCAGCATTGGCTACGCGATGTTTGATCCGAAAATGCTCTCGCCAGAGCAAATGTTAAAAGTGGCAGATGAAAAGATGTATCAACAGAAGCACAAAAGTCGAGCTTAACAAGTTTCACTGCATTGAGTGGCTTATTGGTTTTTTTTTGCATTTTGCATTTGCGTATTGCAAATAAACTGATTGGCAAAGCAACGATATGCACCAATAACCGTTTGAATGACACATTTTAAATGTTGGCACGCATAATGCTAGATGTTAGGTGACCCTTATTAAGCCGAGGGTCACCTAGCCAACTGACGTTGTTAGTGAATACATTTTGTTCACATTTATCTATCGCCAATCACGTTTATTGTGATTGGCGTTTTTTCTTTTAGTATCCGCTATTTTTCTACTGCTAGTGTTACATATCAAGTAAGTTAACTTGATCGCCTAAATTGTCCGCTTGATTGCAATTGCTCTCGCCGCTATGGCTGTAGCAGCTTGGTTGTCTTGGACAGACGGCTCCTCGAGAACAGATTAATCTCGCTTCTGTTTGAATTCCGCGCTCTATCCAGTTGATATTTAAGATCTTCGCGATAGTTGTTAAGTCTTTTTTAATATGTCTAGGGATGACACTGCTCCCTCCAGATGACACGCAGAGTGATTTCAACTCTTCTGCGATGGATATTGCATCACCGCCTTGGGCAGAGATCGCAGGATTCAGATCGATGCCAGCACATAATACGCGGTTGTTACCCGCAGGGTCGGCAACATTAATCGATTCGCAACAGTAAATGCGTGGCTCATTACCCACGTTGAGAATTGAAATTTGTGCGGAACTGGTATCCAACGGTTGTGCTAAGCGTCGGAAAACCGCCCAGTGTTGACAAGGGTCGTTCACTTTACGCATGTTGCCCCAAGGCAGCGGAATGCCATTCCCTCTGTAAACAGCTTTGAGTTTACCTGGTCCATATGCATCGAAATAGTGCCAGTGAGGGTAGGGAGACACGACGGTCATTCTACGCATCGCGACCGACGGGGAAACACCTGCCTTTTTATGGACACTGATCTCGTACCCTGATCGGTCTAGGAGTTGTCGGAACGGAACTTTGGGGCATAACAATGCACCGGCAAAGAAGCTGGATTCGAAATCACGCCAAGCTTGCAAAATGTCTTGCGAATTAAGTTCTGAGTTGGAGAACTGAGTTTCAGTTTGTTCCCAGTTGTGCTGGTGTCCGATAGAAAGCACATTGTTCATTGCGTCACTGCTATGTAAAACTCGATGACCAATGTACACCGCCAAATCGTACTTGAGTCTTGTTGGATAGTCACGCATGCGTGTATTTAGGTAAATAGTATTGGGCGCTTCCATAAAAGACGTCACCAGTTGCTTTGCACTCACTCCAAGTTCATCGATCACATCTTTTGGTGCGCGGTCAATCCAACGAATGTCTAGCCCCATACTTTTGGCAATGTCGATCAAATCTTCTACCGACAGATTTAAGCGCTTTAGACCAATTTCTTCAGCGGCACGTTCTAAATCAGGGAAATGGTTTTGATGGTTTTCTTGATGAGCTCGAATTAACAAGTGGGCAAATTGACGTCCTGTGATACCGGTTTGGGACAGCATTTCCGGAATGGCGATTTGGAGGATGTCGTTGGAAAATAGGAAGCTCGGTTCAAGCGCCATGCCGTTGATTCCGCCTCGATTGCCCTTGTTGGGTGTGATGGCGTCGAGCTCTGGTTCATCATCTAGAAACCAAGCTGGATCTTTCTGAAAAACTTCAGCGATCACTTCTAGCATATCGATGCTTGGCACGCGTTTACCGCGTTCTATCATTGAAAGATAAGACACAGACGGAGCGTACTCTGGGTTGATTCTAACGCAGCGCGCAGACAAGTCTTCCATTGTTAAATGGTTATTCTTCCTCAGGTTACGAATTTTTGTACCTAGAAAGTGAGACTGACGAATAAGGCTTTTTGACACAGACATTTGTAAAATTCACATTGTAAAATTTTTGTTGTGAAATTGTAGTCAATTTTTCGCTAGTCTACATAATAAGCAGGCAAGAAAATTAACCATCAACTTCACAGATTTGCCTGAAACTTAAACGAGAGTATTAAGTTTTTACTCTAAAAGAGTGTTCAAGTACGAGGATATGACGATGAATATGCTGAACTTCGATAATAAAGAAATGACACAACAACAACGCCCATTTATCGCTGAAGCTGTATTTGCCGTCGAAGCGGTAAGTGCATCTCAGCAAAACGAAAAGCAAGGAAAAGCTAAGCAGTTGCTCGACCGTATGTTTCCTTTAGAAAACGGATCCCACCAAGATGTTTCTAGCTATGTTATCGATTACCGTCATGTGTTGGCGTATTTTAAAGATGGCACACATAGCGGTCTGAAAAGCCCAAAACATTTTGTTGCATACACAGGTGAAAAAGAAGATCCGAAATCAATTTTATTTAAAGACGATTCGGGCAACCATGTTGAAGTGCTGTTTGGTTGTCACAAGGGGACAGGTTGTGTTGAATTGATGGACATTGATGACATCCAACTTGAAACTCGGACAACGTTTTCGCCAGAACTCACAGGCAATGCACCTACGGCAATGCGTCACTGGATAAGTTTGGTGAAAGGTGACCAAAAGGGTAAACCGATGGCATGCAGTGAAGATAAAGAATACACCGCGAAAAACGGTGACGACTATACGCTGAGCTACTGTTACCGGGTGGGTTGAGAGGCGTATCATGGACCATTATATTGGTCGCTTACAACCTGTCACTGGACGTGAAAAAAATAAACCCTGTCTCTGTGAGAGCAGGGTTTTTGCTTATCTATCGGCACTAAACTCACGAAAATCGGAATTCATCTCACGACATCAAAGTGGCATCACTCGATTACGACCAAGTTGCTTGGCGTCGTAAAGGTGCTCATCCGCCTTAAATATTAAAGACTCGGCAGTGTCACCGCTCTCGAACTCGGCCACACCAAATGAGGCGGTAATATTGTGGATTTGTGTCCCGGTGCGCTTATCTGTAACACGTAACTTTTCTAGCATACGGCGTAAGGTGTCCGCATATTGGCGTGCAATACGCAACGATTTATTGGGAATGATGAGTGCAAATTCTTCTCCGCCAAAGCGATAAGCACACGCGCCGTCTCGACAACTTTGTTGCAGTCTTTTTGCAATGGCTTTGAGAACATTATCACCAAAAAGATGGCCATAACTGTCGTTAAATTCTTTGAAATGGTCGATATCAAGCATGATGATCGACATGTCTTGATTTGCTTCAATTAGTGTAGTGATGTCTTTGTTGAATGCGCGCCGATTGTAAAGGTTCGTTAAACCATCGAACAATGCTTCTTTTTGTACTTCTTCAAGTTGCTTTTTAAGGCGAGCAATTTCACCACTGGCATTGTTGAGCTGGCGGCTTAGAAAGGCCGTTGAATGACGAATGTCATGTGATTCCGAAACCAGTTGACGAATAACTACCATCACGTCTTCAAGATTTAGGTTGCCATCTTCCACTTTTTCTAGTTTATCAAAGCTTTTATTTACCATCTCGGAGAAGGACGCGGTATCTGAGAGGGTATCGCACATTGTGCTTGAAGCTTCGTTCAGGATGACGCTTATGTTAGCCCGTAGATCGTCAAGACTGGTTTCTGATTTGTTTGCTACGTAGGTACTGTATAGACGCGTTGTCGCTGTTGGTGGGCAAATACCATAATCTTCCAGTACTTTGTCTAGCTCAAAGTTGAGTTCTGGGATGGTGTTATCGACATACGTATACCACAACGCATAGTTGGCTGGCGTTGTCGCTACGTAGTTTTTTATCATTAATGGCACCGCTTTCTTTAAATTCGCGGTCGATTTCTTAAACTCGTCGTTCATTCCTGACATGGCAATAGAATAAAGGGAATGACTTTAGATTAACGGATTTTCATGATAATCGCTTCAATTTTATTACTTTTGTTGAATTTATGCGTGTCTAAAATGAATTTAAGAGGTCTGGTTCAAATTGTTTCAATGTCAGTACGCCATTTTTGTTGAACCAAGCGCGATGAGGTGGTCGAGGCGAGGTTTATCGTATGAAAACACGGTTACATCCTTCGGTTTTGTATTCAAGAAGGCACCTGCAATCGATCGATTTAAAGACCCATTCCGTATATGACCACGTGGAAAGAGAACGATGGGACGAACCGTTGATTGAGATGATGGCAAAGAGAAAACAAGTGGGGAGTGTCGAATGCGTTATAAAACGGTACGATTGATTTTGGGCGATCAACTCAACAGTGATCACTCTTGGTTTCAGTCAGTCGATGATAACGTGATCTACGTGATAGCAGAGCTCAAGCAAGAGAACACCTATGTGACGCATCATATTCAGAAGGTATGCGCTTTCTTTTCTGCGATGGCAACGTTCGCTAAGGAAAAGCAAAGTGAAGGACATCATGTGTTGTATCTTTCGCTAGACGATACTGCTCCCTTCGAGAATCTCGAACACTTACTGAAACATTATGCTCGCGAGGTAGGCGCGATAAAGTTTGAATATCAAAGACCAGATGAATATCGGCTGCTAGAGCAGCTCGCTCAACTGAAAATAAATGATGTCGTCATACGTTGTGTTGATAGTGAACATTTCTTGTTGCCTTTTGAGGAGATAGAAACGCAGTTCCCTCAAGGGAAGCACGTCATGATGGAACATTTTTATCGCCGCATGAGGAAACGGTTTAACATTTTAATGCAGGATGGTAATCCTATCGGTGGTAAGTGGAATTACGATGCAAACAACCGCAATAAGTTAAAGCGCAAAGATATTGAGGAACTACCCGCCCCTTTGATGTTCAGTTCAGATGTGAATGACGTCGTGAAACGATTGCAAAGGCATAACATTCAGACCATTGGTCGGATGGAAGGCGAGCTTCTTTGGCCTATAAGCCGCACGCAAAGCTTGTCACTACTCGCACATTTCTGCCAAGTTTGTTTGCCAAATTTTGGGCGATTTCAAGATGCGATGACGGCGGAGCATGGAGCAAAGTGGAGCCTGTATCATAGTCGTTTATCTTTTTCGCTCAACAGTAAATTACTCCACCCACAAGAAGTCATTAATGCCGCATTGAGCACCTTCAATTCAAACCCGGCTGTAGACATTGCCCAGGTGGAAGGGTTCATACGTCAAATCCTAGGTTGGCGAGAGTTTATCCGCGGCGTGTATTGGGCCAATATGCCACAGTATCCCATAAAGAACGAACTGGGTGCTGCGCGCCAACTTCCGAGCTATTTTTGGACGGGTAAAACCAAGATGGCGTGCATGAAAAATGCGATTGGTCAGTCTCTAGACTACGCCTATGCTCATCACATTCAACGCTTAATGGTGACCGGTAATTTTTGTCTGTTAACCGAAATAGACCCCGACCAAGTAGATGAGTGGTATCTCGGCATTTATGTTGATGCAATTGAATGGGTGGAAATGCCTAACACACGTGGCATGGCGCTGTTTGCTGACGGTGGAATTGTGGGGACAAAGCCTTACGCGGCGAGCGGTTCATACATCCATAAAATGAGCGATTACTGCAAAAACTGCCATTACGATAATAAAGCCCGAAGTGGCGAAGATTCTTGCCCATTCAATAGTTTGTATTGGCGTTTCATGCACAAGCACGAGCAGCGTTTGGCCCACAACCCTCGCATCGGGATGATTTTTCGGGCTTGGGACAATATGGAAACCGCACAACGCAACGCTATTTTACAGACGGCTGAGCACTACATCGCTAATTTGGAGAGCTTATAATGAAAATTTTAATCGTTGGCGGCAATGGGGGGATTGGCTTGGCTATGGTGCAAGAGGCCGTTAAACGTTTCCCTAATGCAGATGTACACGCCACATATCATACAGAAAAACCAGCTTGGCAGGCTCTGCGTGTTGTATGGCATCAATTAGACGCGAGCAACGAATCTCAAGTTCAACTGCTCAGTGAATCGATTGAAGATATCGACTGGGTGATTAATTGTGTTGGTCTGTTGCACACCCCTGAAAAAGGACCAGAAAAAAACCTAGGTGCGTTAGACCCAGACTTTTTCATGCGCAATATCACCGTGAATACTTTGCCCAGTCTATTGTTGGCAAAATATTTCACTCCTCAGTTAAAGCGCAGGCAAGCCCCTAAATTTGCGGTTATATCTGCGAAAGTGGGTAGTATCGCCGACAATCGATTAGGGGGCTGGTACAGTTATCGCGTATCAAAAAGCGCTCTCAATATGTTTCTTAAAACGATGTCGATTGAATGGCAACGAACTGTAAAAAAGGGTGTCGTATTAGCTTTCCACCCCGGGACAACCGATACCGCGCTATCCGAGCCATTTCAGGACAATGTGCCAGTCGGTAAGTTATTCACACCACAACACGTCGCGGAGGATTTGCTTGGCTTGCTGGAAAAAGCTACCCCGCAAGATAGCGGGGCATTTTGGGCGTACGATGGTGAAATACTCCCATGGTAAAACCATGCTTCAAGCCTTAAGGGTAGGCTTCTTTTTCGGCTTGCTGCTTCGGCAGCGTGTAGAGCAGTACACCACATCTTGCCAATTTTTCGCCCACTTCTTTCGCCAAGAGAAGGGGCGCGCACAAACGGGACAGATTTTCGTCGGTAGATGAGTTTTAAAACCTTTCATGCTCAAATCCACTCATCGCCGCCCGGTTTATTTGCCAAAGAGGTACAAGTATTCCTCATAACCTTGTTTCGCCATTTGATCGACGGAGACAAACTTCATAGCAGCGGAGTTCATGCAATAACGTAACCCGGTTGGTTTTGGGCCATCTTCAAACACGTGACCCAAATGAGAGTCGCCAAATTTGCTTCGGACTTCGGTTCTTGGGTACAACAGTTTGTAATCGGTTTTTTCCACGATGTAACCTGGATTTATTGGTCTAGTGAAACTTGGCCAACCTGTCCCTGACTTGTACTTGTCTGTCGAGGAAAATAGCGGCTCACCGGTGACAATATCAACGTAGATACCAGCAGCTTTATTGTCCCAATACGCATTGTCAAAGGGCTTTTCTGTTCCGTCTTCCTGAGTTACGTAATATTGCAATTCGGTGAGATTGGACTTTATTTCCGCTTGTGAAGGCTTTTTGTATGGCTTCACTTTCTTCAGCAGTTTTTTCTCATTAATAAGCTGACGTAATGTTTTAGGATGCTCTTTTCGATCATCGCCAAACACTTGGTCCAGATACTTATCGCGCCCTGATGCATAGCGGTAGTACTTGTACTTCAAGCTGCTCTTTTTGTAATAATCTTGATGGTACTCTTCGGCTGGATAGAAAGTCTCAAATTTGATGAGCTCTGTTTTCAGTGGTTTGGGATAGATCATCGCTTGGTCGATTTCCATCATGAACTGTTCGGCAATGTGTTTTTGCTCAGCATTGTGATAGAAAATTGCTGGACGATATTGCGGTCCTCGGTCAACAAAAGATCCTTTATCGTCGGTTGGGTCGATATGGCGGAAGAAATAATCTAGCACTTGCTCGTAGCTTACGACGCTTGGATCGTATTTGACTTCGACCACTTCGATATGGCCAGATTTTCCTGAGGATACTTGGCGATAGGTTGGATTTTTCACATGTCCTCCAGAATACCCAGAGATGACATCGACAACCCCGTCAAGTTGCTCTAAATCCGACTCTGTACACCAAAAACAGCCTCCTGCGAGTGTCGCGACCTGCAGGTCTTTTTTTGTGTCCATCTTGTCCATCGTGTCAGCACTGCTCGTCTGGCTCACCAGTAGTAATACCGGAAGTACGAGAGAGAGCCCAATCAACAGTTTAGATATTACTTTCATAACTACCTCAAACCTTATCTTCAGTTGTTTGTTTTCCTTTGATATGTAATTAGAAAGGTTGTAGAACGAAAAAATTACACCGAGTCCAAAAATTTGTTTGCCCTTTACTTTGATAAAGCTACAGTATCGGCATAGAACACAATGGCTGATGAGTCACTGTGACGAGTACTCAATGAGGTAAACCATGCAAGCAGAAGTAAAATGGATCGAAGATTTTAAATTCCTAGGTCAGTCTCAATCTGGTCACGCTATCGTAATGGATGGTAATGGTGGTGCAACCGCACCAAGCCCAATGGAAATGGTCTTAATGGCTGCGGGCGGCTGCAGTTCCGTAGATGTCGTAGATGGTTTAAAAACAGCAGATCAAAAAGTTACATCGGTTAGTGCGAAGTTAACCACAGAACGTCGTGAGACAGCACCACGTATTTTTACCCAAGTTAACATTCACTTCGAGGTGTCTGGTGATGATCTGAATCC
Source organism: Vibrio mytili (assembly GCF_049563345.1). Lineage (NCBI taxonomy): Bacteria > Pseudomonadati > Pseudomonadota > Gammaproteobacteria > Vibrionales > Vibrionaceae > Vibrio > Vibrio mytili. The sequence continues at coordinate 154,189 of NZ_CP110482.1, forward strand.
TGATGTGGTGGCCAAAGTCGCAGCGGATTCCTTGGAGAAGTATTGCTCAGTTTGTTTAATGCTTAGTGAAGCGGTTGAAATGACCCACAGTTGGGAAATTGTTTAAGCCATTGAGGTAAAAGCATCTGTTGTAGAAACGCCTAGAACTCTTGCGGCGTAATATTCAGAAAATAGGAAAGAGAAAAGCGTGTGCTTTTCTCTTTTTTTATTCCCTGGTTCACGTACTGTAGACGTCGTTGAGAGATATAGGGGGTTCCTATGACAGAGTTAGAAAAAATGATGTCAGGTCAATTGTTTAATGGTATGGACGAATCGATTGATTCTATACGCATTCATGCCAAGCATGCACTGCGAGCGTTGAACAATAACTTGGATGAGTGTCAACGTGACGAGCTGCAGAAGGCGCTGTTTGGTAAAGCTGGTTTGTGTATTGTTCAAGCTCCATTTCATTGTGAGTTTGGTAAAACCATTGAAATTGGAGATCAGACCTTTATTAATATGAACGTTGTGATGCTTGATGGTGCCAAAATCACCATTGGCAATCATGTGCTTATCGGTCCGAGTGCGCAATTTTATACCGCGTCTCACTCGCTTGATTATCGTCGTCGCCGTGATTGGGAAACCTTTTGCCAACCAATCACAGTGGAAGACGATGTTTGGATTGGAGGGAATGTCGTCATCAACCAAGGCGTGACTATCGGTGCACGCTCGGTGATTGCCGCGAACTCTGTCGTTAATAGTGATGTTCCACCGGACAGCCTGTATGGCGGTACGCCAGCTAAATTGATTCGTCGATTAAATGAGGAAACATAAACGTATATTCTGAACCAGCTAGCTCGGTTGTGCAGATTCTAGCGGGTCTGCTTGTTAGTGGACAGAACGTGAGCGCTAACAATAGAAATCGCGCATTTTGCAACTCACGTTTTGTCGTCATTTTCACTATTCAAATTAAGACTGAATAATAATTTGATCGCCATCAGCCATGACTAGGCTTGCCTTATTTTGTTTAATAAGTTGTGCTGCGCAAGGAGGCGTGACTGCTTGAATATCACCTTTTATTTTTAGTGTTGATGTTTCCCAAGCTTGATCTCGATATTTGCCCGATTGAGTATATTGAATAAGTACTTTCATATCGTTTTCCTTGATGTATGTTGAGTCTTATACTCAAGTGACTTCAAGAGAATTTCTCGCTGAACAAACACCTTAAGGTTACTTGAGTATATTAACATTAACGGGCTTTTTGCTGTTACGCAGTGGTTAAAAGTGAAACATTAGTTTAACCAAATGGTGCTGTTCTTTATGCTTTATAGGCGGTAAATTCTTTGATTTAGATCAACGTTTTATTTCGGGCTTGTGTCGAGGTTACTTATCATAACGGTCCCAGTAAGGCATGTCTGTCCCTAACTTTTCACTGATAAAGTCAATAAACACTCTGACTTTTAACGGCATGTGTTTTCGTTCTGGAAAGACAGCATAAACCGCGTGTTCTGGGAGGTCATAGCCTTCCAATATCGGCTTGAGGTTGCCAGCAGCAATATCGCGAGAAGCGATAAAAGTAGGAAGTTGAGCAACTCCGGAACTTTTCAGCAGCATCTGGCGGATCGCTTCACTGTTATTGACGACAAAGTTTCCCCGCGGTAGTACCTTGTATTCATTACCATTGTGAATGAATAGCCATTCTACTCCGCCGCGGAAATAAGAATAGAGGAGGCAATTATGCATGACCAAATCACTTGGTTTTTGAGGCGTTCCGTGTTGCTCCAGATATTGTGGTGAGGCACATAGCACACTCTTACATGGCGCAAGACGCTTTGCTACCAAGTTTGAAGAATCTAACTTGCCAATTCGAATCCCCAGATCAAAGCCGTCTTTTACTAAGTCGACCATTTTGTCTTCAAGATGCAAGTCCACTTCAATTTTAGGGTATCGAGCAAGAAACTCGCTGATTAAAGGTGCGATGTGCAAAACACCAAACGACATCGGTACGGTAAGCTTAAGTATGCCTTGCGGAGAGCCTTGTAGCTCCGATACGGCATCGATGCCTTGCTGAGCGAGGTTGACAGCCTGGGAAGCATATTCAAAATATCGTTTCCCCGCTTCGGTCAGACTCAACTTGCGTGTAGTGCGGTTAAGCAATCGGATGCCGAGTTCGTCTTCAAGTTGATTGATGCGTTTGCTGATAGCAGATTTGGTAAGATTGAGCTGTTTTGCGGCAAGCGAAAAACTGCCGCACTCAACCACCGCCACAAATATCGGTAGAGAGGCGAGTGTATTCACACAAATTTCCAGTGATTGTTGAATTTAAAGATACAATTAATTTCCTATTATAGAGATTATCTTCAGGAAGAAAACAATCTAAACTGGGCTCTTATTAACATGGTCTGATATAGAGATGAGAAAATGAAGTACGATTGGATTCTATTTGATGCTGACGAAACCTTGTTTCACTTTGACGCCTTCAAAGGTTTGCAGTTGATGTTCTCACGCAAAGGTGTCGACTTTACCGAACAAGACTTTACTCACTACCAACAAGTGAATAAGCCTCTGTGGGTCGATTATCAAGACGGTAACGTGACCGCGGATGAATTAAAACATCGTCGTTTTACTGAATGGGCAGAAAAGCTCAATACCACCACGGCAGAACTTAACAGTGCATTTTTAGACGCCATGGCTGACATATGCCGTTTATTGCCGGGTGCTAAAGAGCTGATGGAATCGCTCCAAGGTAAGGCTAAAATGGGGATCATCACCAATGGTTTTACAGAGCTTCAAGCTATCCGACTTGAACGCACTGGCATGGCGCACTACTTTGATCACGTGGTTATTTCTGAGCAGGTGGGGGTTGCAAAGCCAGATTTGGGCATATTTGAATACGCGATGCAGCAAATGGGGCAACCGTGTAAAACCCGCGTATTGATGGTCGGGGATAATCTGCATTCTGATATTCTTGGAGGAAATAACTTTGGGATTGAAACGTGTTGGCTCAACACTGCGGGCGCAAGTGTGGATGAAAAAATCACTCCGAGTTATACCGTTAAGTCTCTTTGCGAGTTAAAGAATATTTTGGTCGCGTAGCTCATTCGCAGTACAGTAAGCGTAGTGTACGACGATAAAATATAAGTCTAAAAAAGCAGGGAAAACCATGACAGATATAAAGACGTTAGACAGTAAAGTCGTTTATCAGAATAAATGGATGACCGTTCGTGAGGACAAAATTCAACGTCAAAGCGGTGCCGAAGGTATTTATGGTGTGGTAGACAAGCCAGACTTTGTCGCAATTCTGGCTGTCGATAATGGCATGATTCATTTGGTTCAGCAGTATCGTTACACGATAAGCCAACGTTGTTGGGAAATTCCTCAAGGGTCTTGGGAGTCGAATCCTGATGTTGATCCTCTCGAGCTCGCCAAAGGAGAGCTACGTGAGGAAACGGGTATGCTTGCGGGATCAATGGAGTACGTGGGTGCGCAGTTTACTGCTTATGGTTTCTTAAATCAGACTTGCCATGTTTACTTCGCAACTCATCTTACTGAAGTAGGGAATCAGCTAGACAGCGAAGAAGAGGATCTGATTACTCAGGCGTTTACTGTTAAAGAGTTCGAGCAGATGATGCTAGATGGCACCATTAAAGACAGTGTCACTATCGCCGCCTATGGGTTAGCGAAGCTGAAAGGTTTGATTTAAAAAAAGCCCTAATAAACAGTACTATAAAGAGCTTTACTATTCAGGGCGCTGTACCCAAGCAAGTCTTAACTGCTTGGGTACAGAGGCAAAGCAAGTGCTGAAGGTTATTTGTCTACCTTCTTACCTAGGATTTCGACTTTTGCTTTTTTAGTTACGCCTGCGACTTGCAGCGCAGTATTACCAACCGATTCGTAGCCCAATTCTATCTTGTCGATTTTTGCATCGTCTTTGGTTGGTAGGCTCAGACTTCTTGATGACATACCTTTGGTAAGAACCCCTAGGCTATCGAACGTTTTCTCCTTTCCATTACTCATGATTACCTTGATGCTTTTCAAGTTTACGGTGCCTTGGGTGCACTTTATCTTGATATGGCTAAAACGTGTTTTTGCAAAAGGTGATAGAGGGTTCACGGTATCGGTTTCGGATTTAAAGCTGACGGTTTTATCGGCAATGGTATTCCAATCACTATCACTGGCGATCGATTGAAAAGATGCAACAGCGATCAATAGGCAGAGAGTTATGAGTTTTAACAGTTTCATATGTGTCCCTTAGCTTGATGAAGCGTAATGCGATGACTTTATATTTCGCTTTGTTAACATCGTACGATAATAGCTGAACTTTTGGATTTAAGTGCAATTTATTGCGTAATTGTTTGCGTGTTACTGACGCCGATTCTGCAGTCTATTCAAAAGTCACTTACAAGACACTAGTGGTAATTTACTTATCTTTACGACTCCTCACCTTGTGCCTATACGTTCATTAGCAGTATAAAATAGTAACAACTATTTACTTCTCAATTTCTATGAATCATAAGAAAAAATGGCTATTTTTGTGCGGGATTATTCTCGTTGGTGCGGCTGTTGGCTACTTTTTACAACGTCCCGAACCTGTCGCAGGATATGCGACAGAACCCGTGCGAAAGGGTCATATCGAAAAAGCCGTTCTTGCCAATGGGATGCTCCAAGCATCGAAGCTCGTCAATGTGGGCGCTCAGGTGTCTGGTCAAATCCAGAGTTTAGCGGTCAGTCTGGGTGACGAGGTTGAGCAAGGTGATCTTATTGCCCAAATTGACAGTTTGACGCAACAAAACAGTTTGAAAGAAGCCCAGGCGTCACTCAATAGCCTCAATGCACAATACACAGCCAAGCAGGCTCAAATTAAACAAGCTCATTATGAATATATACGTCAGAAAGGCATGTTAGCCGCAAATGCGAGCTCAAGAGCTGAGTATGAAAAAGCGGAAGCATCCTTAACTATCTACAAAGCGGAATTGGCGCAGCTTGAGGCGGAAATTGAAAAAGCCAAAATAAATGTAGACAGCGCTCAAGTTGATCTTGGTTATACAACGATTAACGCCCCAATGGACGGTACCGTGGTTTATACCGCCGTAGAACAAGGTCAAACGGTCAACGCCAACCAGACCACACCAACTATTATTGAACTGGCAAAGCTCGATACAATGACGGTAAAGGCCGAGATCTCTGAAGCGGATGTCATCTTTGTTCATCCGGGTCAAACTGCCGTGTTTACTATTCTTGGTAAGCCAAGTCAAAAATTTGAAGGCACGTTACGTGCGATTGAGCCGGGTCCAACCATCATGGATGGTGACGACAGTGATTTAGCCATTTCTGATAGCGATGCAATTTATTACAACGCTGTGTTTGATGTCGAGAATCCCAACCGGATCTTGCGCATAGGTATGACTGCTCAAGTCTCAATTGTTTTGCAAGAGTCTCAAGATACATTACTTATCCCAGCACAAGTATTGCAAAAAGCGAGTGGCAAAGAGGCTTACACGGTTCCGGTTCTCGAAAATGGGCAAGTGTTACAAAAGCCAGTCAAAGTCGGTATCAACAATAAAGTGATGGTAGAAGTTCTTTCTGGTTTGAAAGAAGGAGAGCAGGTGGTTCTTGGCTCAACGTTGGATGCTAGCTCATCTGGCCGTGGTGGCCGACCTAGGATGAGGTTCTAGCATGAGTCAGGTGCTATTAAAGGTCGAAGACTTAACGCGAAGCTTTGTTTCTGGTGATGAGTCACTCACTGTGCTTAACCACATCAATTTAGAGATTAAACGCGGTGAAATGGTAGCAATCGTGGGAGCTTCCGGTTCAGGCAAATCGACGCTAATGAATGTGCTGGGTTGCTTAGATAAGCCTACCAGCGGGCGTTACTTCATCAATGGACAAAATGTATCGGCACTCGGTTCGGATGAACTGGCGCAACTAAGACGCGAATATTTTGGTTTTATCTTTCAGAGATACCATCTGCTCAGTGATTTGACCGCGGTGGGTAATGTTGAAGTGCCGGCGGTTTATGCTGGCGTGCCTTATCGTCAACGCACTGAGCGCGCAGAGTTTTTACTTTCACGACTCGGTTTGGGAGAGAGACTAACGCATAAACCGAATCAGTTGAGCGGCGGGCAACAGCAGCGGGTCAGTGTGGCTCGTGCTCTAATGAATGGCGGTGAAGTGATTCTGGCGGATGAACCGACTGGTGCCTTAGACAGCCATAGCGGAGAGGAGATGATGGCTCTGCTTAGAGAACTTCACCAATTGGGCCACACGATCATTTTAGTGACGCATGATATGAGCGTGGCAAATTTTGCTGATCGTATTATCGAAATCAAAGACGGGGAAATCATCTCCGACAAACATAATACCCAAACCAATCACCAGCAGCAGGCGCAAACGGCGCAAACAACCAACAAGCAGAGTCATCAAGACGCCAGTAAGTGGTGGAAATTGGATAGTTTTGTTGATGCGCTAAAGATGGCGTTGCTTGCTATGTCCAGCCATAGAATGCGTACCTTTTTAACTATGTTGGGCATTATTATCGGCATCGCTTCTGTCGTATCTGTGGTTGCATTGGGTAACGGTTCTCAGCAGCAGATTTTATCTAATATTGCTTCCATGGGGACAAATACCATCGATATTCGGCCCGGACAGGGATTCGGTGATCGTCGCTCTGGAAGGGTTAGAACGCTAACGGCGGCCGATGCTGAATCATTAAAGAACCTACCATTTGTTGACAGTGTGACGCCTTCATTATCTAACAGTGTCACGGTACGGTATGGCAATCAGGATGCCTCAGCCTCAGCGGAAGGGGTTGGGGAAGACTACTTCCGTGTACGAGGCTATGAAATCTCACAAGGGCAGTTTTGGGACGAAGACAGTGTTGGCTCACTGGCACAAGAAGCGGTGATAGATGACAATACTAGAAAAGAGCTTTTCGCTGATCGTAGCCCAATAGGCGAAGTGATTTTCCTTGGCTCGCTGCCAGTGCGCATAGTTGGCGTCACGCAGAAGAAAAATGATGCATTTGGGAACAGTGAAGCCCTGAAAGTTTGGGTGCCATACACGACCATGTCTGGGCGCATGATGGGACAGAGATACCTGAATGGAATCACAGTGCGGATTGATGAAAATGCCCCAAGCAGTGCGGCGGAACAAAGTATCATCAAGTTACTCAAAATGCGTCATGGTACGCAAGACTTCTTTACTATTAACACGGATACCATCCGCCAAAATATCGAGAAGACTACGGCAACGATGACGTTGCTTATCTCTGCGATTGCAGTGATTTCTCTTATCGTTGGTGGTATCGGTGTTATGAACATTATGCTGGTTTCGGTTACTGAGCGGACCAAAGAAATTGGTGTGCGAATGGCGGTCGGTGCAAGGCAGGCCGATATTCTACGACAGTTTTTGATAGAAGCAGTGCTGGTCTGTTTATTCGGCGGAGTAACGGGCATTGGCTTAGCGTTTCTGGTTGGTTTTATATTTAGTTCGTCCGGCAGCAGCTTCCAAATGATTTACTCGATGAACTCTATTCTTTGGGCGTTTATCTGTTCAACACTGATTGGTATTGCGTTTGGCTTTTTGCCAGCGCGCAACGCAGCAAAACTCGATCCCATAGAAGCATTAGCGAGAGACTAACATGACTAAGACACTGAAATTTAACGCACGCTGTGTTGCGATGACAATAGTTGCGCTTTTCCTGTCTGGCTGTGGTTCTTTGATGCGCACAGAATACCAGGCTCCAGAAGTTCAAGTGCCGACCCACTGGCAACAGGTTCAGGTTACCAGTGACGTTGCCGTTGATCCTTGGTGGTTGGTGTTTAACGATTCAAATTTGAACCGCTACATCAATCAGGTTCTTGCACAAAACAACGATATGGCGCTGGCGACATTGACCTTAAAGAAAGCGCGTTTGCAGTTAGGGTTAGCGCAAGATGATTTGTTCCCAACCTTCAACTCATCGACATCCGGGCAAGTTGCAAAGTCGTTAGACTCAGGCGAATCAACCGATAGTTACAGTACCAATTTGTCTGTCAGTTATGAGCTTGACCTGTGGGGGAAAATATCTGCTGATATTGATCAGGCGAAATGGACGGCAATGGCAAGTCAACAAGATCGTGAAGCCACTGCTCAAAGTTTGGTGGCTACAACGGCATCGCTCTATTGGCAAATTGGGTACCTGAAGCAGCGTTTGCAGTTAGGTCGACATAACATTGACGATGCGCAGCAAACGCTGAATCTTATTCAGAAACAATATGAGTTGGGGGCGGTTGATCAGCTTGATGTGTTGGAAGCGAAAAGTGCACTGGCGAGCCTTAAAGCCCAGCAAAGCGCGTTTGAGCAAAGCTTGGTAGAAGCCAATAATGCGTTTGCTATCTTGTTCAATCAGCCACCACAGACAATGAGTGACAACATTCGAATGTTACCTGAGGAGCATATTCCATCGTTAAATGTCGGTGTACCAGCCGATTTGTTAATTCGTCGCCCGGATATCAAAGCCGCGATTTATAAAGTGAAATCGGCGTTGGCAAACAAAGATGCTGCTGATCTTGATTATTTACCCGAGTTAACTCTCACGGGAGCTCTAGGAGGGTCTTCGGAAGCTCTGAAAGACTTGCTATCAAACCCGATTGGCAGTTTGGGGGCGGATATTACCCTGCCATTTCTCCGATGGAGTGAGATGGAGAACAACAAAGCGATTTCGGATATTGATTATCAAACTGCGATCGTTAATTACAGAAAAGTGTTATACACCGCATTTCAGGATGTTGAAAATGCTTTGTCGGAACGTGAAAAGTTGATCTATCAGTCAAATCGCTTACAAGAGCAATACGATGCAGCCAGCGCAGCCGAGAAGATTTATGCGGCGAGATACCAGTACGGTTCAACGTCGATTATGGATTACTTGAACGCGCAAGAAAGCACAAGAAACGCACAAGCTTCACTGCTTGAAAATCGATACAACCAATTTATTACCCAGGTAACCCTATATCAATCGCTAGGCGGCACAGACATCGCGCCGAACGATACCTAAACACTGGGATAAAAATAGGCAAAATATTACCAACGAGTTTCGGCAAAATATTCTGATAGATAATCAATCAGTGTACGGACAGTGGGTGACATGTACTTTCTGGAAGAATAGAGAGCATAAATGGTTAGCTCTTCTGGTTTCCAACTTGGCAAAACCTGCTGAAGCTGACCACTTTTGATGTATTGATTTGCGAGATAAGTTGGCTGAATAGCTATACCTGCGCCACACAATGCAGCGTGCAGTAAGGTTGTCGCTTCATTTGCAGTCAGATTGCACTTAACTTCTATTGATTGTTGCGAACCCTCTTTTGTCAAATGCCAGATATGTTGCTGGAAATTTTTATATCCAAGACAAGTATGACGCATTAAATCGAGTGGCCTTGAAATGGTACTGCTAGTGGCCAAATACCCCGGTGAAGCCACTATAACTGACTCACATACTGAGATAGGTTTACCTATTAGGGACGGATCAGGTGCTGAGGCAATTCGGATAGCAAGATCTATCTGCCTTTCAGTCAAGTCGGCGACTGAGTCTTGCAAGTCGATATCGATATTTACATCGGGGTGCTCCGACATAAAGGCTTGAATAGCTGGCACCAATTGAGCATAACCAAATGACATGCTGGTTGCCAACCGAACTGTTCCCGACAATTTACCACTGATGTCTGCCAGCCCGCTTAGGCTTTCTGCTTGCCCAAGCCATTGTTTAACTTCTTCCAGACATGTTTCGCCCGCTGTTGTCAAAGAAACTTTTCGTGTAGTTCTATGTAACAAGCGGGTATTCAGCCAAGATTCCATAGTCTCAATGTATCTCGTTACCATGGGACGAGACATATTCAGTCTGTCTGCTGTAGAGGTAAAACTGCCAGTCGTTGCGACATCAACAAATACAGTTGCAGCTGTTAGCCTATCCATATATTTGATCGTTTTAAGAAATAATAATGTTCAGTTTGGTGTATTTAAATGAACATGTCAATTCCTTATTATCCTTTCCGTCCCCAAACACATTGAATGAGAACGGTATGAAAAAATTAACTTTAATGGCTGCATCTATCTTACTGGCTGCAAACGTAACTGCAGCAGAAAACACACCACTCACTTTTGATATTTATAACGCTGACGAGAACAGCTTCCACATGACCTCAACATTAGTCATCGGTGAGAGTGAGGTTATGGTGGTCGATACAGGCTTCACCAAAGCAGATGCTCTACGTATTGCCGCAAAAGTTCTTGATAGTGGCAAAGAACTCAAGACTATTTTTATTAGTCAGGCTGACCCTGATTATTACTTTGGTGCAGAAGAACTACATGCACTATTCCCGAATGCACAAGTGCTGAGTACGCCAGCAGTTGTAGAGACAATTAAGAGTAAGCTAAAAGGTAAATTAGCTTATTGGACGCCAATAATGGGCACTAATGCGCCCGTTGAACCCTACGTTCCACAAGCTATTGAAAACAACACTTTGACAGTCGACGGACACAAAATCGAAATTCGTGGCACTCAAGGCGAGCAAGCTCATCGTCCTTATTTGTGGATCCCATCTAGCAAAGCTATTCTGGGTAATGTTGCTGTATACGGCAATCTGCACCTATGGATGGCGGACGCACAGTCTGACGAGAGTCAGAAAGCATGGGCTGTACAGTTAAAAGAAATGCAAAGTCTGCACCCAGAGTTGGTCATTCCAGGGCACATGAAAGCGGGAACTAAGCTTGATGCCAGCACGATCAGTTATTCGCTAAATTATCTGGCAGACTTTAAGAAAGTGAAAAAGAATAGTAAGAATAGCATTGAAGTGATAGACAAAATGACCGAACGCTATCCTGATGCAGGGCTGCCGATGGCTCTACAGATTGGTGCGAAAGTACATATGGGAGAAATGAAATGGTAAAAGTACACTACTTTTTCGATCCGATGTGCGGTTGGTGCTATGGGGCGACTTCTCTGTTAGCCGCAATGGCAGCTAACTCTGAAGTTCACTTGGAGTTTCACCCTGGCGGCATGATTGACAACAAGGCTATCGATCCCTCTTTTCGTAAGCATATCCTCGAGCATGACGAACGCATTGCTAAATTGACGGGAGCGACATTTGGAGATGGTTATGTTCAGCGAGTGCAAAGTAACGAAGAAGTGGTTTTGGACTCCTTTATCACAGCACGAGCCATTCTTACGGCAGAACAATTGGGCCTCTCGCCGTTAGAAATGTTGAAAGCCATTCAGCATGCTCATTATGTTGAGGGTAAGCAGGTCAATCATCCTGAAGTGCTCAAGGAACTAGCAGTTAACTTAGGACTAGAAGGTACACAGTGGCATAAAGCGATGAATGCAAATGTAGGTATTGAGCAGGAAGAAATAAATAAAAGCCAACTGCTGATGCAGAAGCTACAGGTTTATGGGTATCCAACGTTGATCCTTGAAGTTAACAATAAGTTGATAAAACTTCCTCACACTGAGTTTTACGGCAAGCCTGATGAGTGGCGACAGCTTGTTGATAGCTATATCCGAAGCAGCTCAATGAATCCCTAGGCAAAAAATTTTGCTGTGCCATAGAACGCAAAAGAGTTGCCATCTGGCAACTCTTTACTAACTGTATATTCAATTTGATCAAATTTTTTTAGTGTTTGATTCGCACTTTTTTAGCTTAAACCAGATCTTCTTTCTACTGTTATTTCTCAAAGTAATTCCTCCAAAACAACACCTGTTTCACCATTGGCAATCCTTTGAAGAAAGCTATTCATTTTTATTCTGTTATTGATTATAGTTTTTTTATTTCGAACAGAATCATTTCTATTAATTCTATTCTGATTTTTAAATGTTTGATTAGGCATATCATGCTCCTTATTAAATTTAAATTAAGGTGCGCTGAACATAAGTATTATTTTAGGATAGCGAATTAAGGGAGATTACAGAGAGAAACTTGCTAGGGATGACGCTGGAAAACTTTCTTATATTTTATCTTGAAACAACTCTTTGTTAGAGCAACTACCTTGCCACAAAATGACAAGGTAGTTTAAATTCAACTTTAAGGCTAAATGGTCGTTACATTTTCAGCTTGAAGACCTTTTGGTCCTTTGCCTACAATAAAAGAAACCTTATCACCTTCAACAAGTTTCTTAAAACCATCGCCTAAAATGCTTCGGAAATGAACAAATAGATCATCACCATTTTCTTGAGAAATAAAACCGAAACCTTTTGTTTCGTTAAACCACTTTACTGTACCAATTACTTGATTAGACATATTATGCCCCTTATGAAATTAAAATTAAGGTGCACTGAACATAGGTATCATTTTAGGATAGCGAATTAAGGGAGATTACAGAGAGAAACTTGCTAGGAATGACGCTGGAAGACTTTCTTTATACTTTATCTTGAAACAACTCTTTGTCAGAGCAAGAGCCACTATACAGACTTATTTAATTAAAGATAGCTTTATTTTCAATTTAGTTCATCCATTCAAGTTTAAAGTTTTTGTAACAATTTAGCTTAGAATCTGTAGATGGAAGAGTATGTCCAATTCCTTCTATCTAAAGTTCTTCAGTTTATCTATGGAGAGCTATCTATGGAGTATGGAGAGGGACGCACCAATTCATTAAGTACGTTTCAACCATTACTCAAATTCATAACCATCTCTAAGTAAGGAGTGAAGTCGGGAGTGGCTTATCTAAAGTCGAATTCATTATTCTTTAAGGGGTGCAGGAATGAATAGGTTCCGTTCCATGAAGCGCATACTTGATGTGATAGGCATCTATATATTGATAGTTCAGAAAAGTATAACTATGACAATCTTCTCATTTTCCGTCGTTCTAATTGACATTAATGCTGGATTGTTTAATTTACCATCATAAAACATGGTAACGATTTCATAGTGTGTATGGCAACGATAAAAGAAGTGGCAAACTCTGCAGGATTATCGGTAACAACCGTTTCCCGCTACCTGAATAATCATCCTTATATTTCGGATGAAAAGAGGCTGAAAATTGAAAAGGCAATGGCGGATCTGGACTATCAACCAAGCGCTGTTGCACAGCAAATGCGTGGGGTAAAGGCTTTTCATATTGGTGTTCTAGTTTCCCGTATTACTAACCAATATTACGCTGGATTAATTGATGCTCTTGAAGTAACCGCGCGCAAGTTTGGCTATTCCATTTTAATTATTCAAAATCACAATAGTGAAGGGGAAGAAAAACGCGCTCTTGAGTTGTTGAAGAAAAAAATTATTGATGGTTTGGTTTTATGCACTGTAGAAAGCGATATAGATACTCTAGAAAATTATGTTAAGCATGGCCCAATAGTCTTATGCAACACTCATTTATATAATACCAATATTCCATCTATCCATATAGATGATGAGCAAGCAACAGAAGAGGCGATAAACTATTTAACCGGAAAAGGGCATAAAAGAATTGCTTACTGTACCGGAGGTGATTTCACATCACAAAGCCATGGTGCTCGTCGGAATAAAGGCTTCAAAACCGCGATGCGAAAAGCAAATCAGAATATTGATTATGACCTAATATTTCGCCATGTTCATACACTTGAAGATGGAGAGAAGATCGGATCACAACTAGCTAGTATGAAAAATGAGCAGCGTCCTTCTGCCGTTTTTACAGGCAGTGATGAAGTGGCCTGTGGGGTTATCAACATACTAACAAAGTCAGGCATTAACGTACCCGATGATATTGCTGTAATGGGGTTTGATAATCAGAAGATTTCATCCCTAATTTCTGTGCCAGTTACCACGGTACATCAGCCTGTAGATGTGCTAGGGAAGTTTACGATGGAATATCTATTAGCGGCAATTGAAGGAAAAAGTTACGTTTATGATACAGGTATGCTTAAAACCAATATGGTTATAAGAAACTCAGCCTAAATGAATTGAGTCCTTTTGCTTAGATGTATGATATCGATATCATGAGCTTTTTCTTGCTTGTGTGGTATCGATATCATATTTAACGTGAAAATATGATATCGATACCATATAGTAATAAGGAATGATAAATGTGTAAAAACGAGACGGAAACATCTGTTTGGTGGAAAGAGGATGTTATTTATCAAATCTATCCTAAGAGTTTTCGAGACAGCAATAATGATGGAATTGGCGATATAACAGGTATCATAGAGAAGCTTGATTACCTTAAAGATCTTGGCATCACTATGCTTTGGGTATCACCTTTTTATCGTTCACCAATGGCGGATAATGGGTACGATATTTCAGACTATTACGATATAAACCCTGATTTTGGAACGATGAGTGACTTTGATGTACTGATCGAGAAGGCAAAATCTAAAGGAATAAAAATCATGGTTGATCTGGTTATCAACCACACTAGTGATGAGCACGAGTGGTTTCAAAAAGCGATCAGTAACCCTTCATCAAAATACCGAGATTACTACATCATTAAACCAAGTAATAATGGGTTACCACCAAATAATTGGCGATCAATTTTTGGTGGAAGTGCTTGGACGAAAATTGAGGGTGAAGATAACTATTACCTGCATGTTTTTGATAAGAAACAACCTGACCTAAATTGGGAGAACCCTGCCCTGCGTCAGGAAATTTATCGTATGGTGAACTGGTGGCTTGATAAAGGTATTGCAGGTTTTCGTATTGATGCCATTACTTTTATCAAGAAAGATCAGGACTTTGCTTCAATACCTGTTGATGGGGCTGATGGTTTGGGCAGCATAAAATATAAGTCAAGAAATCGTCCAGGCATCGAGGAGTTTCTATTAGAGCTTAGAGAGAATACCTTTGATTGTCATCCTTGCGTTACTGTTGGTGAGGCTCCCGGTGTATCAAAAGATGATTACGGCAAGTTCATCGGCCAAGATGGCTTTTTCAATATGATATTCGACTTCCATGCTGCTGATCTTGATGTAGAAAGTGGAACGGAGTGGTTTAAAAGAACTCAGTGGCAAACCAAAGATCTGAGAGAGCATTTGTTTTCTACTCAACATGCGTTTCAAACTCACGGTTGGGGAACAACATTTATCGAAAATCACGACCAACCTCGTGCACTGTCTAAGCTAATAAAAAATGCTAACTATCGTGATCAAACCGGTGCAAAATGTTTGGCTGTTTTATACTTTTTCTTACAAGGCACACCATTTATATATCAGGGACAAGAGATTGGAATGACTAATTTCAAGCGCGAGTCCATCGACGAGTTCGATGATATTTCAAGTATCGATAACTATCATCGCTCAGTACTTGAGGGATATAGTGAAGCAGAAGCGTTAGAGTTTGTTAATCTTCGTTCCCGCGATAACAGCAGAACACCGATTCCTTGGGAAAATACAATTAATGGTGGGTTCAACAAAGGCTACCCAACTTGGCTTGGACTTTCGCATTCAGAATACACCATCAATGTAGAAGACCAAATAAAAGACCCAGAGTCGGTACTTAACTTCTATAAATCGATGATAAAAATTCGTAATCATCAATATCCTGACACATTGATTTATGGAGAGTTCGTGCCTTTGGATACAACAGAAAATATTATTGCTTATAAGCGATTAGGAAGTAAAGAGACATTCTTTATCATTACTAACTTAAGTGACGAAATAGTGCCATTTACCATCCCAGATGGAGATATACTGCTTAATAACTATAAAGAAGTACATTCGAAACTACAACCTTACCAGACTTTACTCATTAAGGGATTATAAAATGAAAGATTATCAAAGTACTGCTGAAGAAATCATACGAGAAATAGGGAAGGATAATATTATTTCAGCTGCACATTGTGCGACCCGACTAAGAATTCAAGTTAAAGATCGAAATATTATTTGTGATGAAAACGTGCAAAAAATTGATCAGGTTAAAGGAGTGTTTTATAACTCCGGACAATATCAGGTTATTTTAGGTACAGGCATCGTAAATAAAGTATACGAAGCGTTTATGGATGTCACACAAACTAAAGAAGTAGATCATAAAACGGTTGCTAACAATGATGCAGGTAAATTAAAAACAGCACTAAGAAACCTTTCTGACGTTTTTGTACCTATTGTTCCAATATTGGGAGCGACAGGTCTCTTCTTAGGACTTAAAGGCGTGTTATTCAACGCTACCGTCTTAGGAATGATGGGAATGAGTCTACAAAATGTCCCTGAAAGTTTTACCACAATAATGACTATTCTCTGCGATACAGCATTTGCCTTTCTCGCGGCATTTATTTGTTGGTCAGCTTTTAGAAAATTCGGAGGTACACCTATTATCGGCTTTCTCATTGGTCTAATGCTAGTTTCGCCAGCTTTACCCAATGCATATGCCGTAGCATACGGTAGCGCAGAGCCTATTTATGTATTCGGATTTATTCCTTTAGTGGGGTATCAAGGGTCTATATTGACAGCCCTCATAACAGGATATATTGGTGCTAAGCTTGAGCTTTACTTCCGCAACATTATGCCACATTCAATGGATCTGATTTTCACCCCTTTTGTCGTTATCATTCTGTCGGTGGCCTCTGCTTTATTAGTGATGGGACCATTAGTTAAAGGGTTTGAAAGTGTTGCAATTGAAGCTATTCAAGGCTTTTTACAATTACCTTTTGGTATCGGTGGTCTTGTGATCGGTTTCCTTTATCCAATTGCAGTGCTGACGGGGATGCACCATATGTTCATCATGATTGAAACTTCTTTAATTGCAGGCACAGGCTTCAATCCGCTAATAACAGTTTGCGCTATGTATGGATTTGCCAATGCTGCGGTTTGTTTAGCTATTTCTCTTAGAACAAAAGATACGGCTTTTAAAACAGCAGGGATCTCTGCAACAGTTACACAGTTGTTAGGGGTATCCGAGCCTGCTTTATTTGGTGTGGTTTTGCGATCCGGTATGACTCCACTGTGCATTATGTTGTGTGGCTCTGCTCTGGGTGGAATGGTCTTATCACTACTTTCGGTTAAGGCTAACTCATATGGTCTTGCGGTACTACTTTCTCCACTCATGTACATTTATGATAGCTATCAAGTACTCGCTTATATTACTGTGGGAATATTGGTGTTTGCGTTCTCATTCTCTGTAACTTATATGGCTGATAAGTTATTTGTCTTCAATAAGAAAAGTAATGGAAAAGTAAATACGGTAATTTGATAGTCAGTTAAAGAAATCTAGTAATCATATTTCATAATTAAAAATTAAGACGTAACAATTAAGGGTTTTATCGAGTATCACCCTTGGCCTCTCTACACCTAAAAAACGTTAATTAATGTTAAAATATAAAATGGAAGAACAATGATGAATATTTTAAATATAACTACAGCTAGTCTTTTAGCTTTATCCTCTATGAATTCATTTGCGGATGTAAAAGTTATAGATAACGAAAAAGGTAACTTTTCAATTGGTGGTAATGTCGAAATTAATGTGAATTTCCAGGACCGAGAATCTAACGAAAATAACGACACTGAATTTAACCAAGATGGTCGTGTTCTCATAGAGTTTTCTGGAGAGAAATATACGAACAAGAATTATTATGTTGGTGTTAAAGCACAACCCCTGTTTGAGAGTACCGGTAATATCGCCTTAGATGATGCTTATTTTGAGTTTGGTAAAAAAGATATTTGGTCCATTAAAGCTGGCCGCTTTGAGACTTACGATATGTTTCCTGTAGGATTGGATGTCTTCTTAGACTATTCAGGGGATACTGCCAATGACTTGTACACAGATGGCTCGGCATATTTATACCAAATGAAAGAAGCACGTGGCCGCGGTTCAGATGGTCAAATAATGTATAACCATAAACTCGGTAACATCTATGTTGAAATCGGTGCAATGCTGGGGGATCGTTCAAACTTATTTGACGGAGGTGTTGGTGGGTACTACCACGGCCAACAGATAGACTCAGCAAAAGATACTATACTACTTCGACCTGTATTAGCTTATCAAATGGGTGATTTTCGTCTGGCAGCTTCATTCGAAAAAAATTTAGTTTCCAATTCAATTATGGCTAATGGCATTGATATCTCAGACCGTACAGGTTATGGCTTAACTGGTAATTGGACTAGCGGCGATTGGGTCGTAAATACAAACATTGCATACTTAGATGCCGTCGATGAAAACAACTTATCATTAGGTGCTAACGTACTTTGGAATGACCTAGGCTTAGGTTATGTATACACAACTAACCAATATGAAAACAAAGATTTCTCAGCTTGGGCTACTGGTGACGTGAACGTGTCCACTGTGTATGCATCCTATGCAATTCGCAACGTGCTAGAAGTAACGGATTTCTCCATTTTAACGGGTACTTACTACTCTATGGTGGATAACAAGTTGTCACAACAAGCAAGTACATCTTCATTTACTGAAAGTGACGATTTCGGTGTGCGTGTTCGGCTGTTCTACGTATTTTAGTGTGCTCGTGTTTTAAAATTATAAAGTGAGTAACGATAAATTTAATACTATCAGACAGGTGATATTATAAAAAACGGTCTGGCGTACCATTGCCGGACCGTGCGCAAAACTCAATGAGCCTTATCCTTGCCATGCAACTTTAGAACTAAGTTAAGAGATTTTTCTATATCTGAGATAATCCATAATATGTTAATTTAGCAAAGTCACTGACACATTACTGTTCCTAGATCTGCCAGCGTGACCAAAGCTAGTGCGTTTTCGTACCCATGGTTCGTTAGAGCTGGGACTCATTAACAAACAATACCAGTGAAATCTTAATATACTTTCTTGAGGTTATTTCTATAACACTTCAGTCAACGTGACTAGAGGTACGCGAGGTGATACAGCATTCAACGCAACTTTATGAATCATCGCGTCAGTAGTTGTACAACAATCTTCAATAATTGAAACTTTATATTTTTCTGCTTTCTTTGATATAGCAGTATGCGTGACACAATTTTGTGTCATCATCCCACATATCAGTAACTCATCAATATCAAACTTTTCCAATGATTCCCCTAAATGAGTTTGATAAAAGCTGTCTGCATGCTGTTTTTGTATGACTTCAGCATTAGGGCATATCGCCACTATTTCTGGGTGAATATTCGCTCCTTCACTACCTTTTTCAAAGAAAGGTGCCATTCCTTTAGGGGCCGAAGATAAATGTTGGATAAGAAAGACCGGAACATCCTGCCGGTTAGCTTTAGCAATTAATTCTTTAATGTTTATCAGGGTTTTATCTGTATTCCATAATGGAAATTTACCTTTAGGGAAGTAATCACTTTGTATATCAATGATAAGTAATGCAGTTTTGTGCATTTTTGATTTCCTGTTGCTTTAACTTTTGGTTAAGGAAAATTATGAGCAACTTGCTGTACTCTTTTTAGAGGTTAAAATGACATAAAAAGGGCAAAAACCGACAAATGTAGAGAGTCGTATGACCAAAATATCCATTGGAATTTGTGAGTATCCTTCAGTATTGAAGTCAGCAGTTTATGGCCTTGAAGAGATGTTTTTGCTTGCAAGTAGAGTTTGTCGGGAACAGGGGGTTGAGGTCCTATTTGAGCCAGTCATTATTCCACATGATGACCTGATAGAAGATAGTTATACGGTTGTTTTGCTACCGCCAGCTTCAATAGATGATTATTACTTAGCCCCTGAAGCCAAACTTATTGACTGGCTTAAAAAGCAGTACTCCAAAGGTACCGTTCTATCATCTGCTTGTGCGGGGGTATTTATTCTGGCCGCAACTAACTTGCTTGGTACGAGAGAAGTGACAACCCATTGGGCGCTAGCAGACACATTTGCCAGAATGTTTACGGAGATTCCTCTTAACAGCAACAAGATATTGATTGATCACGGTGACATAGTGACGGCGGGCGGTATGATGTCGTGGTTAGATCTCGGGTTTGAACTTATCTCTAAATATTCATCTCCTAGGGTTGTAAGCCAACTTGGTAAAACACTTGTTATAGACACCGCGCAGAGAGAACAGAGCTATTATCAACAATTCAAACCATCGTTCGCTCATGGTGATTTGGTGATTGTTTCGGTTCAACAAATCATGCATCAAAGTTATACGGCACCGTTATCGATACATCAGTTAGCGAAGCAAGTAAATCTTACTGAGCGTACTATGCAAAGACGGTTTCTAAAGGCCACGGGATACAACCCAAATCAATATTTGCAGCGTCTCAGAGTGCAGAATGCGTGTGACTACCTGGAAAGTACAAACCGTTCATTTGAATGGATAGCTAATCAAGTCGGTTACGAAGATATCAGTGCATGTCGAAAGGTTTTTATCAATATTGTTGGATTAACTCCACGAGAGTTTCGAAAGAGGTTTTCCTGATTCTTGGTGAATAGAATCTGCTCCTTGCTGATCTTGCGCAACAAAATGGTGAGTAATCTGCGCTAGAAACTGTAACCCTCCCCAAAAACTATCCAACATATATGTCAGGCAATGTCCCAAAGCGCCTTGATTTTTTGTTCATAAACTTGCGCTTCTTCCAGCTCATCCTATGCCATCTTTTACAAGTTCCAGCTTGGGTACTTCGTCTTCGCTACTCACAACAGATTCAATATAGCAGCCTAACTTAGCGTTGAGAAAATCATCAAACGCGCAGTAATACCCCATTGTAATCCAAGTGCTTGGGAGAAGAATTTATTGGGTTCGATTAGAACCATAAAGTGTTTCAGACCTTATGGCTTTAATCGTTTTACCTGTAGATGAAGGCCAATAACTACGAGAGACAAAGCCACTTAAAGCACTAAAAAAGCAGTTTCCCCTACAACAATTTTTGTTGTTGAAGCCCACGAATTTGTTGTGGACACACGAGCCTTCTTAAGCAATTTTCCACATGCGATATGAGGCATTATCTGTGTATTGATTGCCTCAATCTTATACCAGAATTGAGAGGTGTGGTGGTTGGCAAAAAGCTTTTTTTGCAGTTTCGGGCTGTGCTTTTAACCTCATGTTGGCTTCTGCACCTTTCAAGCTTTTCAAAAATTCTTTCATTTTAGTTGTTGGCTTTTTGATTATATATGCACAGGAGTAATAGTTCTGATGTAAATAAGTCATTTTACTCATACATTTATTTCCATGATATTAGTGCGGTTATTTAAGCCCGAAAGTTTTCATATTAAACAGGCTAATGCGCACAAAATCTTGGGTGGTTGGCGCGTTTGATATGAGAATTAATCTATTAGAGGAACAATCTATGACTAAGCTAACCGATGACATCGTATTCCAGTCAGGAGGCAAGCTTCATAACCGAGTCGTCATGGCTCCAATGACCATTCAATCTGCGTTTTTCGATGGTGGTGTAACGGATGAGATGATCAATTACTACGCTGCTCGCTCAGGTGATGCTGGTGCGGTAATCGTCGAAAGTGCGTTTGTTGAAAAATATGGCCGAGCATTCCCTGGTGCACTTGGTATCGATACTGATAGCAAAATAACAGGCTTAGGTAAGCTCGCTGAAGCAATTAAAGCCAAAGGCTCAAAGGCTATTTTGCAGATATACCATGCGGGGCGTATGGCAAACCCAGAGTTCAACGGAGGACATCAACCTATCTCTGCCAGTCCAGTTGCAGCTTTGCGTGATAATGCGGAAACGCCATTGCAAATGACCCAAGAGCAAATCGAAGAGATGATTGAACGCTTTGGTGATGCCGTGAATCGAGCGATTCTTGCTGGTTTTGATGGTGTCGAAATTCATGGCGCAAACACTTATCTAATCCAGCAGTTTTTCTCTCCGCATTCAAACCGCAGAACCGACAAGTGGGGTGGAGATATTGAGAAACGCACGACGTTTCCGTTAGCCGTACTCGCAAAGACAAAAGAAGTTGTTCATGCTCACGGTAACCCCGACTTTATTATTGGTTACCGATTCTCTCCAGAAGAGATTGAACAGCCAGGTATCCGCTTTGATGACACTATGTACCTGTTAGATAAGCTTGCGACATGTGGCTTGGATTATTTGCATTTCTCTATGGGGAGTTGGTCACGTAACTCAATTGTGACCCCAGAAGACCTAGAGACGCTAATCGACAAGTACCGTCATCTGCAATCTGAGACTTTAGCGAAAGTGCCAGTGATTGGTGTTGGTGGAATTGCTCAGCGCAGTGACGCTGACAAAGCCATTGAACAAGGCTATGACATGGTAGCGGTGGGTAAAGGCTTCTTGGTTGAGCCAACTTGGGCAGATAAAGCGCTTAACAACGAGTCGTGTGCCGAGTTTGCAGACATCGCGCAACAAGAAGAGCTGAAAATCCCAACCCCACTATGGGAAATCATGGACTATATGATTGTCGATAGTGCAGCCGAGGCTATTAAGCACCAGCGAATTAAAGAGTTGCAGAGCGTACCTATCAAGTTTAATGCAGGTGAATACACTGCGTATGGCCGTGGTCATAATGATGACTTACCGGTTAAAGTCACCTTCTCTGAAGACAAAATCCTCAATATCTTTGTCGATTCATCAAAAGAATCTGATGGTATTGCAAACCCTGCATTTGAGCGCATCCCTCAACAAATTCTAGATGGTCAAACTCTAAATATTGATGTTATTTCAGGTGCAACAGTTAGTAGCCAAGCTGTGCTTGATGGTGTTGCAAACGCAGTTGATCTCGCTGGTGGTAACTCTGAAGCTTTACGCTGTAAGGCAAGAGAAGCGGTAGAGTGGTCAACAAAGACTATTGAAGAGACGGTTGATATTGTAGTTGTTGGTGGCGGCGGTGCTGGTTTAAGTGCAACATTAACCGCATTGGATAAAGGAAAGTCGGTCATTTTACTTGAGAAGTTTCCTGCTATTGGTGGTAACACAGTACGTACCGGTGGCTGGGTAAATGCTGCTGAGCCAAAGTGGCAAGGTGATTTCGCTGCATTACCAGGTGAAAAAGAGACCTTAATGCAGCTGGCAAATACACCTGAGTCTGAATTTGTTGAAGAATATTTAGCAGACTTTAGAACGTTGAAGTCTCAGTTAGATGACTATTTTACGGATCTAGAGAAAGGTAAACCGTATCTATTCGATTCAGTTGAATTGCACCGTATTCAAACCTATCTGGGCGGTAAACGTACCGATCTAAATGGTGAAGCGATTTATGGTCAATATGATCTTGTAGAGACGTTAACGTCTCGTTCAATGGAATCGATCGATTGGCTAACTGAGAAGGGCATTGATTTTGACCGCAGTGTCGTTGAAATCCCAGTTGGAGCATTATGGCGTCGAGCACATAAACCAAAACGTCCGAAAGGTGTTGAGTTTGTTGACAAGCTATCAAAACGTATTCAGGAGCAGAACGGTCGAATTATCACTGATACTCGTGCGACTGATCTTATCATTGAAGATGGCAAGGTCGTTGGTATAAAAGCGGTACAGGCGGATGGTACAAAGCTTACCCTGCATGTGAATAATGGTGTAGTAATGGCTTCTGGCGGCTTCGGTGCAAATACGCAGATGATCAAGAAGTACAACACATATTGGAAAGACATTGCTGACGACATCAAAACGACTAACTCACCAGCACTAGTAGGTGACGGTATTGAGATTGGCGAAAAAGCGGGGGCAGAGCTAGTCGGTATGGGCTTTGTTCAGTTGATGCCAATTGGTGATCCAAAATCGGGCGCCTTGCTGACGGGCTTGATCGTGCCACCTGAAAACTTTGTGTTTGTTAACCAACAAGGTCAACGTTTCGTTGATGAGTGTGGTAGCCGAGATGTGTTATCTGAAGCCTTCTTCGATAACGGTGGTCTCGTTTATATGATTGCAGATGAAAATATTCGTCAAACTGCAGCAAATACTTCAGATGAAACTATCGAGCGAGAAATCAAAGAGGGAATCATTATTAAAGCGGACACCATTGAAGAGTTAGCAGAAAAAATTGGTGTGCCTGAGGAAGCATTGTCGAACACCATCTCGCAATACAATCATTACGTAGAGCAAGGGAATGACCCTGAGTTTAATAAGAGTGCATTTGGCCTAAAAGTGGCTAAGGCTCCATTTTATGCGACACCACGTCAACCGTCAGTCCACCACACTATGGGTGGCTTGAAGATTGATATGCAGGCGCGTGTAATTGGTAAAGATGGAAATATTATCAAAGGCTTATACGCAGCAGGTGAAGTCGCAGGTGGTATTCATGCTGGTAACCGTTTAGGTGGCAACGCACTGATTGATATCTTCACCTATGGTCGTATTGCTGGTGAAAATGCAGCCAATCTTGTGTAACAGCATATCGGTACATTAGGCCAGACAGAGGGAAGCTTTGCTTCCCTCTTTATTTAACACTCAATGACGATATGACCATGAAAAGCTATAGCGCAAGATTCGAAATGATGGGGACCTTTATTGATTTGGTGGTTCACCATCAAAACGGTGAGCAGCTCATTAAAGATGCGTATATTCAATTAAAGGATTACGCGACTCGATTTACGGTAAATCAAGCAGATTCTGAGTTGATGCGTGTCAATCTTAACGCAGGTATCGCGCCTATCGTTGTTGCCCCCGATCTGTTTGAGCTTATTAAACTAGGTAAACATTATAGCGAAGATGTCAGTACCCCCTTCAATATTGCAATTGGCCCTTTGGTGAAAACGTGGCGTATTGGGTTCCAAGAAGCGACGGTACCGTCGCAAGATGTCATTAACGAAAAGCTGGCCTTAGTCGACCCAACTCAGATCATTTTGAATGAGCAACAGTACTCGGTGTTTCTCAGCCAAAAAGGAATGGAAATAGACTTAGGCTCGATTGCAAAAGGTTATTTTGCTGACCAAGTCATGCAAAGGCTGACAGAAGCTGGTGTGGATAACGGTTATATAAGCTTGGGAGGCAATGTGCTAACGATAGGACATTCACCAAACAACCCTAATAAAGCGTGGAACGTGGGTATTCAGAATCCATTGTCCCAACGGGGGGATGTGATACGTATCGTACCGTTGCAAGGCATGTCGATGGTAACGTCTGGCATCAATGAACGTTTCTTTGAATCCAATGGTCAGCGTTATCACCACTTGCTGGATGGGAAAACGGGAATGCCGATTTCAACGGATATCGCGAGTCTAACGATTGTTTCCAAGAAATCCGTTGATGGAGAGATTTGGAGTACTGCCGGTTTTCTTCCTTCGGCTTCACAATCGATCAGCTATCTAAACACTATTGAAGGTATCGAGGCTGCAGTTGTCTCGACACGAGGGGATGTAATGACGACGGATGGATTAATAGACATACCGATCAACTCCACTCTGCTGTTTGCTGGACAGTAATCAACGCTTACCTCACCGGAAAACGAAAGCGAAGATTTTGGCTTTACGGTGCGGGTGTTTGTTATTTACTTCTACTTAGCCACAGTTTTAATGGGGAAAGTCGATTGTTACGTCTGGTTGATTTGGAAAGCGGGCTTGGCCACGGGCGTTTCCGCTGGCTGGTGTTACCATTGTGCTGGCTCTACTCTTAGATTGGTTACTGGTAAGCCGAATCTCCAAGCTGAAAGTTGCATTCAGTTAAGTGAGCGACCCAGTAAAGAAAGGATATAGGTCAGACTTCGTCTGGCCTTTGTTCGTTCATAATGTAAAGAGATGACTATTTTCTGGATTCCTTACCCAATCATGCTACTTCTTGAGACGTGCTCTGGTCACGAAAGTGTCGTTGGAATGATTGGTGCAGTTGATAGTTGTAACTGTGCAGTACATTTGCTCCTTTAGCAACAACACCCTAATTATTAGCAGTAACCATTTACTGCTTTAGTTCTAGAGTCACATATTTGCTTGTTTTTTTATCTGCTTTCGGATGTGATTTCTAATTTCACTCAAAGCTTCAAAACCGAAAAAGTTTACTGACTGATATACCGTGATGACGCAAGAAACGATTGATGAATATGTGCGAGCATTAAATCTGAAGCTTCGTGGGCCATGCCTTTTAACACAGCTTTGACGATTTCTCCGTGTTCGACATAAGAAGATTTGGCCCTGTCGGCGAGCTTAAATTGTGCTCGGCGATAGGGCGCGACTTTTGCTCGCGCACTGAGCACCGCTTCTTCCACATATCGATTGTGACAGCCGTGAAACAAAGATTCGTGCAGTTTGATGTTTGCTTTGTCGTAGGCATCGATATCTCCTGAGGTTACGTATTTGTGGCTGTCGAGGTGAATCGCGAGCAGAGCTTCACGTTCTTGTTGGGTCATATTGATCGCAGCAAGACGGACACACAACGCTTCCATTTCCGCAACGTATTCGAACATCTCTGCCAACCTAGAAACGGGGACTTCGCTGACAAAAACCCCACGTCTATGGTGATGCTCTGCTAAGCCACTCGCGGCAAGTTGTTTCAGGGCTTCTCGAATCGGTGTGCGCGAAACCTCAAAGCGACTGGCGAGCATGGTTTCGTCCAAGCGAGTGCCAGCAGCGATCACCCCTGCTAGGATGTCATCAGATAGTGCTACTCGGATGCTGTCCGCTAACGGTTGTTCATTCTCGAGCAGCAATAATGTAATGGATTGGTGTTCTGTCATAGTGCGTTTTTTCGATTTCTTTTATACGTTTAGCCTGCGATGCCTGGCATTACAACACTTGGAAGCCATAAACTGATGGCTGGAAAAGCATTGATGAGTACTAAAACAATGAGTGCAAGCCAGACTAGAGGCAGTGAGCCACGTACCGCTTCACCGTAACTGACGTTATCGAGGCTGCTGGCGACAAATAGGTTCATACCAAATGGTGGAGTGAACATACCAATCGCACAGTTCACACACAGAATAACTCCGAGATGAACCAGATCAATACCTGCTGACTGAGCGACTGAAATGATCAACGGCACCAGAATAATCACGATAGAGTTTGGATCAAGGAACATACCAGCAACCAGTACAATGCAGTTAATAATCAGCAATAGTATCAGTGGGTTGTCGCTAAACTGAGACAGTGATGCGGATAGTGAATCGGTCAGACTTGACGTTGTCAAATACCAAGAAAATGCCGCTGCTGCAGAAACAATGATCATGACCTGAGTGGTCACGACGCTACTATCAATACAGACTTTCCAGATGTCTTTCGGTGTAAGATCCCGATAGACAAATAAACCAACGGCGGCTGAATAGATCACCGCAACAGCCGCGGCTTCTGTCGGAGTAAACAGGCCGCTGTATATCCCACCCAGAATGATAACTGGTATCGCTAGCCCCCAAATGGCTTCTCTCAGGGCCACTATTAACTCGGAGCGATTTGGAAACGGCTGTGGTTGCATACCTGCACGATGAGCTCGATAGTAACAATAAGCGAGGAAAACCGTACCATAAACGGCACCGGCTCCAATACCTGCCATGAACAGGGCGCCAATCGAAACACCAGCCATTGCACCGTACACGATCATGAAAATACTGGGGGGAATGATGATGCCAAGCGCGCCCGTTGCCATCAGAAGTCCAACACTGAACTGTCGGTCGTAGCCTTCTTTTATCATTGATGGCAGGATTAAGCGTCCAACCGAGACCACTGTCGCTGGACTGGAGCCTGAAATCGCACCAAAAAACATTGACCCAGTAACTGTGGTCATTGCCAATCCGCCACGGAACGGGCCAACCAGCAATTGTGCGACTTTCAGTATTCTAGCCGAGAGACCACTGGTACTCATAAGGTTGCCGGCCAGGATAAACAGCGGAATGGCCATGAGAGGGAAGCTGTCCAGTCCGGAGAACATCCGTTGGATGATGAGCATTAATGGCGTGCTACCGCTCAGATGTAAGCCAACAAAGACTACAAGGATCAACGCGACAAAGATAGGTAATCCTAATACCAATAGGCCGGAGGTTAATGCAAAAAAACTGTAGCCCATGATTATGCTCCTACGTAGACGGTGTCGGTCTCTGTTTTGGGTTTTCTAAACAGTGCCAATAAAGATTCGCTTATGCGGATAAACATACAGGCTGAACTCACAGGAATGGCGAGATAAAACCAGTACATTGGCAGTTCCATCGCTGACGAGAGTTGGCCAAACATCATCATGCGTGAAGTCAGTTGCCAGCCGAACCAGGTGAGCAAGAAGGTCGTTGTTAGACAGATCAAACAAATAAAAACCTGAAAGGGCTTTTTCAGTGCCTTGGGAATGATCTGCTGGATGACGTCAATGCTGATGTGCGCGTTATTACGAAAGGCGATACTGCTTGCCATGAAGACCATCCAGATAATGGCGTACCGCACGCTTTCTTCTGCCCAGCTAAACGAAGTATTAAACACCGCGCGAGCCATAATTTGGGTGAATAGCATCACGGACGAGTAGATAATGAGTATACCCACCGTCGTGTTTTCGAATAATGCCAGCAGGCGACTGAGTTTATTCCACATAAGCGTTCTCCCGGGATCGCTCCCGGGATCCTTGTCGTCGGTTAAAAGACGGATAGTTGATAATTGGATACCGGTTTATCAATGAATAAATTTACAGTTCCGATAATTCAGAAAGTTCGTTCTGAGCGCGAGCCAACAGGCCTTTGCTTAGCTTGGCGCCAAACTCTTTATATACAGGTGACATCGCATCGCGGAACTCACCTAATTGTTCCGGTGTGAGTGAAGTGACCTGAGTACTACCAGCCTGTTTAATATCGTTCAGGTAGATTTCTTCACGAGCAATTGAGCGTTCACGCTGGTATTTACCTGCTTCTTGTGCGGCTGTTATCAATAATTTTTGATTGTCAGCAGACTGGCTGTCGAACCAGATTTTGCTGAAAACGAAGGCAGTGCCGAGATAGCCGTGGTTGGTTAGCATCAAATCTTTTTGAACTTCATAAAACTTCATTTGTGAAATCGATACCAAAGGGTTTTCCTGACATTCAACAACGCCTTGTTGTAGTGCTGTGTAGGTTTCGCTGAACGCGATTGGCACAGGATTTGAGCCTAGAGCTTTGTACTGAGAAATCAGCAGTGGGCTCTCCATAACACGCACTTTTCGGTCTTTCATATCCGCAGGAGTGGTGACAGGATCATTACAAGTCATTTGTTTAAATCCACTCTCCCAAAACATGGCAGGTTCGAAACCGGAAGATCGCAGGCCGGAAAGTACTTCTTTACCAATTTCGCCATCAAGAAACTCGTAAGCAACCTCGCGGTTTGGGAATAGAAATGGCATATCTATCAACTGTAGGTCCTTATCAAAACCACTCAGCTTCGCGGTCGGAATAGGTGCGGCCTGTACCGCACCGAACTGCATTTGCTGCGCGACTTCAACGTCATTACCAAGCGCATTGTTCGCGTAGATTTTTACTTCATAATCACCGTTGGAGCGTGCTTCAACCAACTCCTTAAAGCGCTCAATCCCTTCTTGTTGCGCGCTATCTTCAGTCATGTCGCTGTGTACTTTAATAAGCGTTGCTGAATAAGCATTCATGCTCATTGCGGATAATGAAATAGCCAGAGTGCTGAACATAAATTTGAATGTCTTTTTCATGTGATTCCTCATACCTGTCCTTGGTTCGTGTCTTGTATACAAAAGCAATATGAGTGCCATTTAAAAAAGTTGAATATATTCAATGATTTGGTTTAGTTGTCGCGTTGGTTTTGCACTGATGATGTGCATGTGTTGTTTTTTGTATACTTATTTTGGGGCGAAAGTGTGTTTATGGTGGACGAGTAGAAGTAGACATCAGAAGTAGAGCAACGTTGAGTTTTAGCTTTTGGTGCGAGACCATAGGGATCAAAAATAACAGTGGATCTGCTCAGTAAGAGTAGGTCAATCACGCTGTTTCAAAGTGACGATGTGACTTCCTGTGAACATTACGATAAGTAGGAAAACTATCAATTACATCCCGAGAAGCGTAAAGACAAAATTCTTTTGCAATCATAGATTTCACTCTATTACAACGATGTTGTTCGAGATTAATATTGTGATTCTTAAAAACGTTACTTGATGGAATAAGGAATCATTATGAACAAGTCACTCATCGCGTTGGGCTTATCTTTGCTGTGCGCAGGTTCTGCGAATGCGGCTCATTGGAGTTATGAAGGCAATCACGGTCCTGAGCATTGGGGAGAGTTCGCGCCAGAGTGTTCTAAGGGAAAAAACCAGAGCCCGATTGATATTCAGTCAACGACAAAAGCGGAGTTAGCAACACTTCAGTTGAATTATCAAGGAAAAGCAGTCTCACTCACAAATAACGGTCATACGTTACAAACCAGTATCGAAGGTGAAAATAGCCTTACGGTAGATGGTAAGCAGTTTGATCTTAAGCAATTCCATTTCCATACACCGTCAGAAAACCATGTAGACGGAAAGTCTTACCCACTGGAAGCGCATTATGTACACGCGGATGAACAGGGAAATCTAGCGGTTGTTGCGGTCTTTTTTAAACGAGGAGAAGCCAACCCGGCCCTTGCCAAGTTGTTAGAAAACGTTCCGGTTAAAGACAGTAACGTGACGATTAAAGCGCCATTTGACGCCAGCGCGTTAATTCCAAGCGGCCAGGACTATTATCGATTTAATGGATCATTAACCACTCCTCCGTGCTCGGAAGGTGTGCGCTGGTTAGTGCTTAAAGACGCGCAATCGATCTCCGCAGACCAAATTCAACAATTTGAAAAAGCGATGGGTGCAAACAACCGTCCAATCCAAGCATTGAACGCTCGTATGATCTTAACCCAGCAATAGTGTTGTTTCAGAAGCAATATGGCTAAAGACCAGATAGCAAAAGCCCACTCACTAAAACAAAAGTGAGTGGGCTTTTTATACGTTACCTAGTCCTTGCTATAACTACGTCAATAAACATTAAAAACCATGGTCGTCTTGATCGGCAGCGTTGGTCATTTGGATAGGGTCCAATTTCAAAGTCTGAGTTGGGAAAGCAATGTCCGCATTATGTGTTTTGATGATATCGATCACTTGCAACAGCACATCTTGTTTAACTTCATGATAGCGAACCCAGTTCACCGTTTTGGTGAAGGTATAAATAAAGAAATTTAAAGATGAAGGCCCAAAGGCATCAAAGTTGACGATAAGGGTTTGGCGTGCGTCGATATCTTTATGATTCTTTAGCATTTCCCTCACCGCCGTGATGATTTCAGGCATCTTTTCTGCGTCGCTGTAGCGAAGCCCTATTTTTTCGTAAATCCGTCTATTCAGCATGCGAGATGGGTTTTCGACAACAATGCTACTGAACACTGAATTGGGGACATACAATGGTCGTCTATCAAACGTGCGGATAATTGTCATACGCCAACCAATGCGCTCCACAGTGCCTTCTATCTCTCGATCCGGCGAACGTACCCAGTCACCGACTTTAAATGGTCGGTCAAAGTAAATCATCATTCCGCCGAAGAAGTTAGACAGTAAGTCTTTGGCGGCAAAACCAACAATTAAACCACCGACTCCGCCAAAAGTGAGTAAGCCTGATAACGAAAGACCAAAGGCTTGCATCACCGTTAATACGCCGAGTGTGACAAAAAATAATCGTGTCACTTTGGCAACTGCTTGTACTGTGGTTTCGTCTCGCTTCTTGTTCTCTAGAACATACTCTTCCACATTGGTGATCAGACCCATGACAATCCAGATTAACACGCTGATGACAAGAATCAGTTTGAGTGTGCTTAACCAGTTGAAATGACTTTTCATTTCACTTTCTAACACTATGCCAAGTGAGACAGTAGCGGGCCAACACCAGATGAGAGTACTGATAGGAGTCTTTAATGCGTCGAGCAACATGTCATCCCAATGGAATGGGGTTCTCTCGACGATTACTTGTAAACGAGAATGGAGCAGCCGCCAGACTATCCAAGCTAAAAAGCTAGCGATGGTGATGAAAAGAACACTGCCACTCCAGTTTTGGCTATGAACGTGGATGAAGCTTTCTAATTCGGTAAACCATTGTGTCATAAGTAAGTTTCATTTGTGACGAATCATGGAAGGAAAGGTAACAGATATTATCGGTTCACCCCAGTTATTTTACTTTATTGTCGCGGTGTTATTTCTGGACGTGAGTCGCAGTGCAGGCATGAAATTTTACTTATACCCAAATGACTTCAAGATACAGGATTCAGAGCATTGTCACTGGCATGAGTTCAAGGAAGATAACGAAGCGGAATAGCGGGCTCTTTCCGAGTTATGTGACGATGAAATCTTGTCAGTGACATGCTCCCGAAGGGCGAGTTGACTTGCCTCACCGCCTTTGTTAACGATTTTTGATTTAGAACCACTAGATCTTCAAATCGTTGCCGCGTCTGTGAACCAAGTCATTCTCGCTGAACCTAGCATCTTGAGGTTATTTGGGTATACAACAAGTAATTATAATTTCTCTGACTTATCGCTAACATTCTCGTAAAGTAAGTGTGAGAGGGTAACGCGACTGATTTTATGGGAGGAAAATATGGAATTTAGTGAGCAGGATAGAAACGCGCTCTATGACATTTGGATGTCACAAAAAGCCAAGATGCATATCACTCAAATGGAAATGGCGAAACGCCTAGGTTTGAGCTTACATGAATTTTCTGGTTTTTTACGCGGCAACTCTCCGCTGACGCTAGGTTTTATTAAACAGCTATGCGAGCAACTCCATGTTCGTCCTAGCCAAGTGATTCCTTCGTTGACAGAGCGAGATTTATCTGTCGCTGGCAGTGTATATTTGCAGAACAGAGTGACCGTGGATGGTGACATCAGCAACGTGTTTGTTGAAGGTAACCAAGTGGTTATTGAGTACGTTCATCAGGTTGCTTAATCACTTACGCTAAACAGAAACCTTACCCAATGCTCTATGTCTTTTCGTTACATGATTTGCGTTACCCTTTTTAGTATTGGATTTAAACGGTAAAAAAACGAGCCAAAAGATGGCTCGTTTTTATTTTTTATCCGTATCAACTTGAGTGTTCGAGTTAATTGAACGCGTTTTTATGATGGTATTTTTACTAGAGACTCTGACGAAAGATCTGAAATACGCTTTGCGCCGGTTAATGTCATCGCGACTCGCATTTCTTTGTCGTATAGATCGAGTAAGTTCTCAACGCCTGCACCGCCTTGAGCCGCCAACGCATAAACAAATGAACGGCCCAGCAGAGTACAGTCAGCACCCAGAGCAAGCATACGAACAACGTCCAATCCGGTGCGAATGCCAGAATCCGCAAAGATCTTTAGATCGCCTTTTACTGCGTCTGCGATACTTGGTAAGGCCTTTGCGGTAGAGAGGACACCGTCTAACTGACGCCCACCGTGGTTGGAAACCACAATGCCGTCGGCCCCAAATCGTACTGCGTCTTTTGCATCTTCTTCATCCAGAATGCCTTTAATGACCATCGGACCGTCCCAAAAGTCACGAATCCACTCTAAATCTTTCCAAGAGATGGAAGGGTCAAAGTTCGCACCTAACCAGCCGATGTAGTCTTCCAACTTGGTCGGTTCACCGCGATACGTTGAAATGTTCCCTAAGTCATGAGGTTTACCCAATACTCCGACATCCAATGCCCAGCTTGGATGAAGCATGGATTGCAATACGCGGCGCATTGCGGCATTCGGCCCACTCATACCAGAATGCATATCACGGTAACGTGCGCCTGGTACGGGCATATCAACAGTGAACACTAGCGTTGTCACTCCGGCGGCTTTGGCACGTTCCAACACGTTTTTCATGAAACCGCGGTCTTTCAATACGTACAGTTGAAACCACATTGGGCGTTCGATAGCTGGCGCGACTTCTTCAATCGGGCACACCGAAACGGTAGACATGGTGAACGGGATGCCTTTTTTCTCAGCGGCCATTGCGGCTTGCACTTCGCCGCGGCGGGCATACATACCTGTTAAGCCAACAGGCGCAAGTGCAATCGGCATCGCCAGTTTCTCACCAAAAATTTCGGTTTCTAGACTCAAGTCTGCCATATCACGCAGAACACGTTGACGCAGTGCGACGTCACCTAAATCATCCGTGTTGCGCTTAAGTGTGCGTTCGTCATACGAGCCACCATCAATATAGTGAAAAAGAAAGGGTGGTAGTTTCGCTTTAGCGGCCGCGCGATAATCGGTAGAAGCGGAAATAATCATAGTAAAGTCCTAGCGTTTGTTCTGAATAAACCAATTGATAAACCGTTTATTCATTTGTTCGTTTATTCACTTGTTCATTGACACAACCATCTCAAGTGAACGATGTATTGTTAACGATGGTTGTGTCTAAATTTGATGCAAAGTGATAATGCTCAGTGTTTGAGTTAATTCAACAGGGTATTAAGACACCATTAAGGCGTCGCTAATTTGGAATCCGTATATCAAGACCATGCCTATAATTCCCGTCATTACAATGTAGTAGAAAGTTGGAATGACCGTTTTGCGTAACGTTGCTCCCTCTCTTCCTAGCAGGCCTACCGTCGCAGATGCGGCAACCACATTGTGAATCGCAATCATGTTGCCAGCCGCTGCGCCTACAGCTTGCAGTGACACGACCATTGCGCTTGAGATAGACAAGGTTTGAGCGACTTCAAACTGGAATTGACTAAACATCATGTTTGATACGGTGTTAGAGCCGGCGATAAATGCGCCCAGTGCTCCCACCGTGGCACTTAATGCAGGAAATGCAGCACCAACAAGATCAGAGGCAAAGTTCGCGGTGGTGACGGGCATGCTGGTAAGGTCTGCTCCATTAATGCCTGAGTTGATGAAGATACGTACCATAGGGATAGTAAATATCAGGACAAAACCTGCGCCAATCAGTGTCTTGCTGGATTCGCCGAAAGCGGCACGCAGCGGCTTAGCACTGCCGTTTTGCAATACAGCGGCAAGAAGAGCGCAGAACACTAAAATGCCACCAGGTAAGTACAAAGGTTGAATAGCGGCGCTTACGCCCATTTCACCGAGAATGTTGTTGAATGAGATGCTGATGCTTTGTAGAAAGCCTTTAAACTCTGGGCTCACACGGCTGGCAACAAGAATGACGGCTAGCATGACATAAGGAATCCACGCTTTCACCAAGCTCATTGGCTTACCAGGGTTATCTTGTATGTCGATTTTGAGCGAGCCTAACCATTCAGCTGGCCACTTATCTTCGCTTTCAAAATTCCAAGTTGATTTTGGAACCAAAAAGCCTTTTTTCGCTGCAGTTACGACAATGGAAAGCCCAATGAGACCACCAATCAACGATGGGAATTCAGGACCGAGCAATACACCGGTCAGTGCGTAAGGCACGGTAAAGGATACGCCAGCAAAGAGGGCAAATGGTAAAATATCCAGACCCTCGCTCCAGCTTCTGTTTTTGCCAAAGAAGCGCGTCAGCATCATCGCCATGAGCACTGGGATCATAGTACCGACTACCGCGTGGATAACGGCGACATTGGCGGTTATCTGTTGTAAATACGCCTCCCACGAAGAGCCTTGCGCAAGTAGGTTCTCAGTAATGTTATGCGAATCCAGCCCTTTGTTTACACCGACGATAATCGGCGTTCCGACCGCTCCGAATGACACGGGCGTCGATTGAATCATCATTCCCATCAAAACTGCGGCAAGCGCCGGAAAGCCAATCGCGACTAACAAAGGTGCCGCGATCGCAGCAGGCGTGCCAAAGCCAGATGCGCCTTCAATGAATGAACCAAAACACCATGCAATAATGATCGCCTGAACGCGACGATCGGCAGAGATATCGGTAAATCCATTGCGGATAGTGGTGATCGCGCCAGTGTGCTTTAAAGTGTTGAGTAAGAAGATGGCTCCAAACACGATCCAGAGTACAGAAACAGTAATACCTAAGCCTTGGAATACGGAAGCCAGCACACGCGTGACTGACATATCCCAAAACAGTAAGGCGATAGCGACGGTAAGACCGAACGCAACTGGCATGGCTTTTTTTGCTGGCCAGTTGAGACCAACCAATAAGATGGCGGCAACAACAATTGGCGAGAATGCCACTAGGGCAAGTAGGGTTTCACTCATTGGTACTTCCTTTGTCCACAGACCTATCAAGCAGAATGAATCTGTTGTAGAGGTGACTTTTGTTGTAATGGTTTTGTTAACGTGGCGTGAATCTACCCCTTTATTTTTTGTTGATATAGGGAAATAATGAAAATAATTAATTCCAAAAGTGACATAATAGTATGCGAGCAGACGACTTAATCCTGTTTTCACAGGTCATCGAACTAGGCAGCTTTAGTAAGGTTGCAGAAGTAAATGATCTTACAAATTCGGTAGTTAGCAAAAGAATTGCAAGATTAGAAGAAGAGATTGGGACTCAGTTATTATATCGAACAACGCGTAAATTGACCTTAACGGAAGCTGGAAAAGCTTTGTTACATAGTGCGAAAAATGTGAAGCAAGCCACTCAGGAAGCCAAAGACGCTGTGGCTGGGTTCGGTGAGAATGTGAGTGGACACATTAAGATGTCTGTCCCAACCATTTCTGGCGATTTGATTCTTGCCGATGCGGTGGCGGAGTTTTGCAACCTGCACCCCGGATTAACAGTGGAAATGTCATTAGACAATCGCTTTGTTGACCTTGTCGCTGATGGCTACGATCTTGTTATTCGAACCGGATACCTCGAAGATTCCAGCTTAATCGCTCGGCATATATTGGACTCGCAATGGGTAGTATGTGCCTCACCTTCTTACATTGCAAAGAATGGTAAGCCGATTAAACCAACGGATTTAACCAGCCATAATTGCTTGCAATACGCTTACCAAACGACGGGCGCATCAGAGTGGGAATTTAAAGGTCGCGAGGGCAATTATATTGTTAGGGTCTCGGGATGTTTTTCTACCGACAATGCAACAGCATTGCGTAAGGCTGCGATGGGAGGACACGGTATCGCTTATGTGCCTCGATGCTTGGTGTATCACGATATTCGGAGTGGGCAGTTGGTGGATATTTTTCCGGAACTGGTCGGTAAAAAACTCGGTGTTTATGCCGTCTATCCATTTACTCGACAGCCTCCGAACAAAGTTAAACTACTGATTGAGCACATTCGTGAGCGCTATTTGACCATCTCTCATTACTTCTAGACAGATCAGATATTTACAAATGTTTCAATCTTTTCGTTGAAAACAAAGAGGTGTCACTTAAAGTATGGGTTGAGAGTGAATCTCAACTAACCTAACTCTTCACTATTAAAAACAAATAACCGGAGTGACACGGACGTTATGCATTACCCAAAAACACGTAAAGATTCTGTTGTGGACACCTATTTTGGCCACGATATTGCCGACCCTTATCGGTGGTTAGAAGACGACAGAAGTGAAGAAACTGCCCATTGGGTTTCGAGCCAAAATGCGGTCACATTTGATTACCTAGGTCAGATCCCATACCGAAGTAAAATTCGTGAACTTGTGGCCAAAAGCCAGAACTATGAAAAATATTCTCAGCCTTTTATTCGCGGAGATTATACCTACTTTTATAAAAACGATGGCTTACAAAACCAGAGCGTACTTTACCGTCGTAAAGGTGAAGACAATAAGGCGCAGGTCTTCCTTGATCCCAACACGTTTTCTGAGGACGGAACCACTTCGCTGGGCGACGTAAGCTTTTCTAAAGACAATCGATACGTTGCCTATTCTATTTCTGAAGGCGGTAGTGATTGGCGAAAGATTTTTGTCATTGATACAGAAACGAAGGCGCAGATCGAACCCGAAATTGTTGATGCAAAGTTTACGGGCATTTCTTGGTTAGGTAACCAAGGCTTTTACTACGCGAGCTACGATAAGCCGAAAGGCAGTGAACTTTCGGCACGTACCGAACAACATAAACTTTATTACCATCAGCTAGGGACACCGCAGTCGGAAGATAAAGTGATTTTTGGTGAGTTGGACTCACAAATTCACCGCTACGTTTCCGGCAGAATCACCACCGATGATCGCTATTTGATCATATCCGGAGCGGAATCTACGTCGGGTAATCGCCTGTTTTGTATCGACCTTGAAGACGCATCTCAAAACATTGTGACACTGAGAGAGACAACGCAAGGGGATACTTTCCTTGTCGACAACCAAGGCAGTTCATTATTGCTATACACCAACCTCGACGCTCCAAATGGTAAAGTTGTGAGTTACGATACTCAAACCTCACAATGGGCAGAGGTTATTTCGGAGCAGGAACAGCCGCTAGAAATCAGTAAAGGTGGTGGCTATCTATTTGCAACTTACATGGTGGATGTCCAGTCAAAAGTACAACAATTTAACTATCAGGGTGAGCTGGTTCGTGAGTTGGCGTTGCCAGGGCAAGGTACGGTATATGGCTTGTCTGGAAAAACTGAAGAAACCACGCTCTACTACACGTTCACCAATTACGTGACGCCACCTACGATATTCTCTTTTGATACCGAAACCGGAAAATCTGAGCTTTATCAGGAGTCCAAAGCGCCCTTTGAACGTAGTGAATATCTGTCTCAACAGGTGTTTTACACCTCCAAAGATGGGACACAAGTCCCGATGATCATCGCTTATAAAAAAGGCATAAAGTTGGATGGTCAAGCGCCAACCATACTCTATGGTTATGGTGGTTTTAACATCAGTTTAACCCCCATGTTTTCTACTAATGTTGCAAATTGGCTAGAGTTGGGCGGTATCTACGCAGTTGCGAATATGCGCGGTGGCGGTGAGTACGGGAAAGAGTGGCACGACGCGGGTACTCAGCAACAAAAGCAGAATGTATTCGATGACTTTATTGCGGCGGCTGAATACTTGATAGACCAGAACTATACCAGCCCCAAGCGTTTAGCCATCCGTGGAGGATCCAATGGTGGCTTGTTAGTTGGCGCATGTATGACTCAACGTCCGGACCTGTTTAAGGTTGCGCTTCCTGCGGTTGGCGTTCTAGATATGCTGCGCTATCACACGTTTACGTCGGGTGAAGGCTGGAAGTATGACTACGGCACGTCTGAGCAAAGTGAAGAAATGTTTCAGTATTTAGTTGGTTATTCGCCACTACATAACGTCAAGGAAGGCGTCACTTATCCGGCGACGTTGATTACTACGGCCGATCATGATGATCGCGTTGTCCCCGCACATTCGTATAAGTTTATCTCCGAGTTGCAAGAGAAACAGCGTGGTGAAAATCCGGTCTTAATTCGGATTGATGTCAATGCCGGGCATGGTGCAGGTATGCCGCTGAGTAAGCAAATTGACCTGACGACGGACATGTATGCGTTCACGCTCCATAACATGGGCGTTCAGTTACTCTGATTGGGCTTCACATCAGCATCTGTTATGGATTGCCGAAATGAAAAATGCCGCGACAGTGTCGCGGCATTTTTCTGGTTGGGGGGAACTCAAGCCCAATCATCTCAACGATGGAGGGAATGTCAGGTTGACTAAGCCTAACTCTTGAACCAACCGTCTCGGCGGCCAAACCGAATGGCAGCTATACCATTTTCGATAATACTTATTAAACTCTAGCTTATGATTGTTAAAATTGGATGAACGTAGGCGCGGTTGACTCGATTTTCATGACTTTCACTCTCAAATCAAATACTAATCACTATTCTATTCAGTTGTAAAACTGAGTGTTGTGCTGTTCTGCAGCACTCATCATTTGCAAATATAAAAATTTTTCGTGCGCACGGGTAACCTGATCCAGCTCGATCATCCACGTTGCATGACGTTGAGCCGCGCAAAATGCCGCCATGTGTGCAAGCAGATCTTCGCTGTGCTTGGCGAGATATTGTTCGGTACGACGAACCAGTTCATGGTTTTCTAACTGCAGGAATTGGAATAAAGCGTACGTTTGATTCAGTGTTGAAAAAGCAGCACGTTTTAGGCCTAACCGGTTGAAGAGATCCGATTGAGCGATGCTTGCATCTCGTAGTCCGCTAATCAGGCAGACAAATTGACATGGCTTGGTATGGTTATCTTCTAAGGCATGATGAACGTGATTGGGTAAGTGCTCAAGGACGTCTTCATACAACCTCTGGGCTTCTGGCCAGTGGCCTTGGTGCATCAATTCCTGTGCTTTTATATATCGCATCCAACACTGCTCAATATCCATGTCCATATCCACTCTTTTGATTTGTTTTAGATGTTAAATGAAATTGATTATCAATTGCAAGTGTATTTTATGGTTACTTTTATACACTGGCATTGGCTATAAATTGTCCAATCAAACTGGGGTGTAAGGTAAATCACTTAAAATTAAACAAATAATCTCTAAACTCAATGGACGACAATAAAAAAAGGAAAATGGATATGGCAATACTAAAATTGGAACGTAGTCAGCTATATTCTGTCGCGGCATTAGACAATATGCCGTGTAAATCGACCAAAGAGTTACCGCCTATCGATGAAATTGTGGGTCAGGAGCGCGCGCAAAAAGCGGTCGAATTTGCAATGTCCATTAAGGAAAAAGGTTACAACATCTACGCTATAGGCCAAAACGGACTCGGCAAGCGTACGATGATATTGCGGTATCTAAATCGTCACAAACATGATGCAAACTCACTGTTTGATTGGTGTTATGTCGCAAACTTTGAAGATATTCGTACCCCCAAAGTTCTCAAACTCCCTTGTGGGGTGGGACACAAGCTCCGGGTTGATATCGAGACCTTGATGGGGAAATTACTTAACGCCTTACCTTTAGCTTTTGATAATGAGATGTACTTTAGTCGTGCAGAGCGATTAAAAAATCAGTTAGCCAGTAAGCAACAGAATGAACTTGAACGTATTAGTCGGGAGGCGAAGGAAAAAGATATCAGCCTGACAATTACCCCTCAAGGCGATTACCAATTTGTCGCGATGAATGGTGATGAACTACACACGGAAGAATCGTTTGATGAGCTCAGCAAAAAGGAGCAAGAACAATTCAGTGACAGCATTGATGAACTCGAAGTCAGTTTGCGCTCTATGGTTCGAGAGCTAACGGAATGGGAAGAGGCATACAGTGACAAAATCAAGAAACTTAATGATGAAGTCACGCTTGATGTGATCACTCACTTTATTAAAAAGCTTAAAGAAGATTACGCTCGTTATCCAGAAATCAAAGCTTATCTTACTGAGTTGCAAAAGGATATTGTCGAAAACGCGGATATTTTTCTCGACGAAACGGGTGAGCAAGGCGAAATTGCTGCCGCGTCATTAGACAAAAAATTACCACGCCGATATAAAGTCAATGTATTGGTCAGTCGTAGTAACAGCGATTTTCCAATCGTTGTAGAAGAAAACCCCAATTATCACTCCTTGTTTGGTTCTATTGAAACGGCGACGTTTAAGGGCACGGTATTTACCGATTTCTCTCTCATTCGTGCAGGCAGTTTACACAAAGCGAATGGCGGAGTTTTACTGATGGATGCGCAGAAAGTACTGGAACAGCCTTATGTGTGGGATGGTTTGAAGCGTGCTATTCGTTCACGCCAACTTAGCCTCACATCGCTTGAGAAAGAAGTCACCTTAACCGGCGCTGTCTCTTTAGATCCTGAGCCGATCCCACTCGATATCAAAATTATCCTATTCGGCGACTACCGAACCTATCAGTTGTTACAGCACTACGACCCGGAGTTCAGTGAGCTGTTTCGCGTCACGGCAGATTTTGAAGATGAAATGAAGCGAACTCCTGAGTCTGAGCTGCATTATGCAAGATTTATTTCTAGTGTTGTTAATGATAACAACATGCTGCACTGCGACAAAAAAGCCATTGCGCGGATTATTGAGTACAGTTCGCGCCTATCCGGCGATCAAACCAAGTTATCACTGCATTCGGCCAATATCGCGAATCTGCTGAGAGAATCCAATTACGTCGCGCGTCAAGCAAACTCTAATATGATTCGTACTGGTCATGTAGAAGAAGCGATGAAGAACCAAGAAATGCGTGTGAGTCGATTACGCGATAACGTGATGGAGACCTTTGTTAATGGCACGACACTGATTCGTACCGAAGGATCAGCGATAGGGCAAGTGAATGCTCTCTCGGTATTGAGTACCAGTGATTATATGTTTGGTGCACCAAACCGGATTACGGCTACTTCGTGCTACGGTGACGGCGATGTTATCGATATTGAGCGCAGCGTTGAACTCGGTGGCAGTATTCACTCCAAAGGGGTCATGATTTTGTCCGCGTACTTATCTGCTGTATTTGGTAAAACCGCTCGGGTTCCACTTACAACGACCATTACGTTTGAACAGTCTTACGGTGGTGTGGATGGCGATAGTGCGAGTATGGCAGAGCTGTGTGCGGTAGTGTCTGCATTTTCAAAGCAACCCAATCGGCAAGATATTGCTATCACGGGGTCTATGAACCAGTTCGGTGAAGCTCAGCCAATTGGTGGGGTGAATGAAAAGATTGAAGGTTTCTTCGACGTTTGTGCCATCAAAGGGCACCATGACGGTCAGGGCGTCATCATTCCGCGATCTAACGTGCATAATTTAATGTTGAGAGCAGACATTCTGAAAGCAGTGGAAAGAGGGGAGTTTCACATTTGGGCGATTGATCATGTTACTGAGGCCATTGAATTATTTACTGGTAAAGTAGCGGGTGAGCCAACGGAAGAAGGTACCTATCCCGTACATAGTATTTTTGGCCTTGCTCAAGCCAAGCTCAATGCATTGAGGAAGTAGTCAATATTGAAGCGTGCCATGGTGCGCGTATACCCCGCTTACTATTTGGTATTGGCGGGGTATTTCTGATATCGCTTTTTTGCAAAGGCTTATGGCTTAAGCATCAGTTATAGCTTGAGCGACAGCTTGGTACCATCGAACTTGAGGTGGCTAAGTAAACTTTTTGCGTTTTCCTTGCCCGCCTCATCAAATTCTACCCCGTACCGTGCGTAGTGTGTTGACTTTTGAAGGTTACAAATACGTCCCCCTATAGGCGCAAATACGAGATTAGTTTTTGGTACTACCAACTCCAATAGCACTTTATCGTCAACTTGAAGCGGGCGGCTCATAGGGTTGGTGACAAAGCGGCAACCACTGCGGGAAACATCACGTAATTCACACTCAACACGGTAGTCGTCGATGTGCGCATAGGCTTGTAAATTGACCTCATAGCGCACTTCTTTTCTCAGTTGATAGACCTGCATTGTCGAAGGTAGGCTGAGTATTAAAATTGGGTAGGGGTCACTCAATCGGTGTTGGAGCTGAGCTCGAAAAGGAATAACTGCACCTTCACCTCTTTGTGAGTATGCTTTAACGGTAATCCAAAATCCTTCCTGAAAATAAAATTTCAAGTCTTCGTCCGATATATTTGGGACTTCTATTAATGCGGTATGATTGGTATGACAGCCGATAAAGGTGCTAGTGGTGATGAACTTTGTGCCTACGGGGGTGGTCACATTTAATGAGACTTCACTGCCGTGTTCCACCATTGCCATTGCATCCGTGCTATTTAGCGTGGTGGCCTGACGTTCCTGAGTCTGCTTGCTGTGCAGTGCTCGTTTACCATCTCTGGTATTGATAATCGTATTTCTCATTATTATTGTCGTTATTTGTTAGTTGACTGATATGACGTCGCATCCTAGCGCCCGATTTATTTTATTCAGTGATATAGTTTGTTTCAATAAATCTCAACAAAAAAGGTGATTGAAGTTATGCAAAAAGTGGCCCATGACGTTAAAAATTACTGCTTTTGGGTTGGACTTAATCCAGAATATAAGGCAAAAGTTGAATACAAAATGGTAAATGGTGTGATGCATATCACATCGACTTATATTCCCGAGCCGATGAGAGGAAAAGGCTGTGGCAAGATCATGATGGAGGCAGTTCTGCCAGAAATTGAGGCGCTAGGGTACAAAATTTATCCAGTTTGTTCTTACGTTGCGCACTATATTGAGAACAATAAACAGTGGGCAGAACTTTTAGCTCCGGAGGCTTGAGGATCCG
The DNA here is from genome assembly GCF_049563345.1 of Vibrio mytili. Lineage (NCBI taxonomy): Bacteria > Pseudomonadati > Pseudomonadota > Gammaproteobacteria > Vibrionales > Vibrionaceae > Vibrio > Vibrio mytili. The sequence goes on from NZ_CP110482.1 coordinate 197,830, forward strand.
TTCTTTGTATCAAAATATTGGTGATGAACTAAATCTAGGTAAGTTCATTTGCAGTCAAGTTATTCAGTCACTTTGGGGTGGGTATGGTGAACTGGTTAGGTTACGCTTCTCTAAATGTTCGGTGATTGTGAAACATGTAAAACTACCCAAACCATCTCAACATCCGAAGGGCTGGAATACCAATCGCTCACACCATCGAAAGCTCCATTCTTATCAAGTGGAAGTCAGTTGGTATGAACATTTTAGCCAGCCTATTGACGAGCGCTGTCGAATACCAGTGGGATTGAAATGTTTTCAGACAGACCATGAGTGGTTAATTGTGATGGAAGACTTGGCACAAGCGGGCTATACCAAAGTGATCCAAAACGCGACCCAAACCCATTTACATGCTTGTCTGTATTGGTTGGCGAATTTCCACGCGCGTTATATCGGGGTTCGTGGCGAGTGTTTATGGCAGATTGGTACGTACTGGCATCTCGCTACTCGCCCTGATGAACTAAACGCATTGGAAGATAGGAAGCTAAAAGAGACGGCTGTTTTAATTGATCACACCCTTCAACAGGCGAAATACACCACTATCGTGCACGGTGATGCCAAGTTAGCAAATTTCTGTTTTGACGACGAAGAGACGTCAGTCGCCGCCGTAGATTTTCAATATGTTGGACATGGTTGTGCAATGAAGGATGTTGCACTGTTTATGAGCAGTGCAGTCGCTCCCGAAGCTTGCGCTGAAATGGAAGACTGGGTACTTAATACGTACTTCTCCGAGCTGAACCAAGCACTCCAAATCTATCAACCTCATCTTAATCCGGTAGACGTTGAGAGAGCTTGGCGTCCACTTTTTGCTGTCGCTTGGGCTGACTTTCAACGTTTTATCAAAGGTTGGAGTCCTGAACATTGGAAAGTTAACCCCTACACTGAAGCCTTAACGATGAGAGCGATTGAGAGTTTGACAAAGTAGTATCAGTGAATAGATGAGACAGCCTATCTGCAAGTGGTTGAAATACGTTGGACGTTGCGAGTTTGTTGCATATAGAGCTATCATGATGACTTCATCATTCAAGGAATCAACATGAATACCTCATCTCAAGGTTGGAGAACACCACATAATTTTCTGTTATTGGTTTCTATTATCGTACCGATAGTCTTTTCTACATGGATGGCATTACTCAATAACTTCGTCATTGAAAAAGCCAATTTTGATGGTGCAGATATAGGATTGTTGCAAAGCGTTCGCGAAGTGCCAGGGTTCTTAGCGTTTACTGCTGTGTTTGTTTTGCTGTTTATTCGTGAGCAACGTTTTATGTTAGTCGCGTTGGCGATGCTAACATTGGGGACTGCGATGACGGGGTATTTCCCCACGCTGTACGGATTGCTGTTTACTACATTGCTTATGTCTACGGGCTTTCACTATTTTGAAACGCTTAAGCAGTCACTATCGTTACAATGGCTTTCGAAAGATGAAGCGCCAGAAATGCTCGGTAAGCTGATTTCGGTGGGTGCGCTTGCATCTTTGTTTACCTACGGCGCGCTGTGGGTGATGTTGGAGCAACTCAAGTTTGAGTTTAAAACCGTTTATCTATGTGCTGGTGGATTGGGTTTTGTACTGATTCTGGTTATGGCATTTGCTTTTCCTCAATTTAAAGCGACCGTGCCACAAAATAAGAAGTTGGTACTTCGCAAACGTTATTGGCTTTATTACGCATTGACCTTTATGAGTGGTGCTCGTCGTCAGATATTCACCGTGTTTGCCGGATTTTTAATGGTTGAGAAGTTCGGTTATTCAGCCGCCGATATTACGTTGCTATTTTTGATTAACTATCTATTTAATTTCCTGTTCGCAAAGCGTATCGGCCGTATCATTGGTGTGGTTGGTGAGCGTAAAGCGTTAATGTTTGAATATGTGGGGTTGATTTTTGTCTTTGTCGGCTACGGCTTGGTGCAAACTGCAGAATGGGCTGCGGCACTTTATGTGGTTGATCATCTCTTTTTTGCATTGGCGTTAGCTATCAAAACCTATTTCCAAAAAATCGCTGATCCTGCTGATATGGCATCCACGGCAGGAGTGGCTTTCACCATTAACCATATTGCTGCGGTTGTGATTCCTGTTACTTTTGGTGTCATTTGGTTGGTGTCACCTTCAAGTGTTTTCTATATTGGTGCCGGTATGGCAGCAATAAGTTTGTTGTTCTCGCTCAATATTCCGGCAAAACCAGAGGAAGGCAATGAAACTCGCGTTTTGAAGTGGAGCTAGCCTATACGAGAAGCCGATGACGCCTTAGAGAAGTCGTCTACAGGGATTCGGGTACAAAAAATAGAAGGAGCTGAAAACCGCTCCTTCTATTTTTATGTTTGGATAAACCGTTTTATGGTTGGATAAACAGCCTTAACTAGTGATCGAGGTATAGGTAGTTTTGCCAGCTCTTCATACGAATGAGTACTTTACGCATGATAGCAACGTGATGGAAACTGTCAGAATAAACCGCGACTTCAACAGCGGTACCCAGAGGTAGGTGATACTCGCTTAAATCATCGGTTATTTTTAGTTTGACGAAAACACGTCCACTGGTGCGAAGCGCATCTGTCCCTAACAGGTTTCCTCGAGCCTGGAATTGGCTTTCACCAATCGCAGGAATGACCTCGACTACTTCGCCTTTAAACACCTTGCCAGGAATCGCTCGGAACATGAACTCTGCCTCGAAACCGGCCTTTAAACGCTGCAACGAGTTTTGTCGAAACGCTGCGGTATAAACAATGTCTTCTGTGTGAACAAAGGTCATCGCTGGTGCAAGTGGTAGAGGGACGGCCATGACACCGGGACGTAGAGCAAGTTGAGTAACGTAGCCGTCAGTCGGTGCGCGAACCACCGTCTGTTCTAAGTTAAACTCTGCTTTGCGTAGCTCTGCCAATAATTGAAGAACTTGGGTGTTCTCTCCACCAATTTCTGAGTCAAGTGCAATTTGTGCTTGTTCTTCTCGTTTGTTAGCGACTTCAAGCATCGCCTGTGCTGACTTAAAGGCTTGGCGTCGAGTATCTAAATCTTGTTCAGTAAAGGCACCGCGATCAAATCCACGTTGGTAACGATTGAATTCACGTTGTGCTTTATCTCGGTCTGCAATGGCTTTAATCACGGCAGCTTGAGCCTCTTGTACATCTGACTCCAGTGATAGTGCACCTTGACTCGCCTCTTTCACCTTCGCTTTTAGTCGTTCTACTTCCGCTTCAAAAGGCGTTGGATCAATTTTGAATAGTATATCTCCGGTTTTAAGCGGTTGGTTGGCCTCGACAGGGACCTCGATCACACGCCCGCGAACACCAGAAACAATTGGAGTTGTAGGGTAGACTTGAGTGCCTAACTGAGTGAACGGATGGTTGTAGTTCATCAAAAGAACCAATGTGCCAATCAGCACGACACCGCCTAATACTGCGGTCGGAACTGTCCATTTGTTAAGAGGAATTTTAAAGATTTTAAAAATGGCAATACAGATAGCGGTATAAGTCAGAATGAGTAATAAATCCATTATTCTTCCTCTTTACTCTTTTCAGCATTTAGCTTTTGCTGACTTTGTTGTTTTAACGTCGATACTTCATTTTTTAGCTCGTCAACTTGGTCGATAAGCTCTTCAAGGCGATGATGAATATCGTGCGTTTCTTGTTCTAATTGTTTAAAGCCCCAACCGCGTTCTTTCCGCCATAATGTGGCCCAAATCCAAAGAAAAGGCCAGAGAGCATGAAATGTAAACAAGCTTACCCAACCTGCGTAGTGAATGGCGTCCTGGTGTGGGTGCTCGCGCTCTTTAGCTATTTCATAAGGAATGTCGTGGATAACGATGACACCGTAGAAAATAACTAAAGCAACGAAAATGAGAACGCCAAGTGCAAAATAGTCTAAAAACATCTTTCTTACCTGTGGTGGTTGCTAATTGGAAAAAGTTACGTAAATTAACTATTTAAGTATTTGTGAGAACAAAAGATGAATCAAGTTATTTTCTGATTAAAGTGGTTTGTTGTTTAAGTGGCACGCAATGGTCGACGAGATAGGGGAAAATGGTGGAGTATTTAGGTGAAACAGCAGCCATTGGTGCAGCAGTCGTGTGGTCTATTGCAACTTGGGTGTATAGTCAATTCAGTCATCGTTTCTCTGCCATGCAACTCAATATTGTCAAAGGAATCATCGCTTCAATGATGATGTTGGTTGTTTTGCCAATGCTCCCCAATGACATACCCACCAATATCGAGCCTAATTATCTTATCGTTTTGGCTATCTCGGGCATTGTTGGCATTGCGATAGGAGACTCGGCCTATTTTGCTTCCCTTAAACGCATCGGCCCGAATAAGACGTTATTATTAGAGTCTTTGGCTCCGCCATTGTCAGGTCTATTAGCTCTGGTCTTTCTTGGTTCAGAACTGACGTTGCAAAGTTGGCTCGGTGTTATTGTCACTACCATTGCGGTGACGTACGTCGTATTTCAACCTTCTGATTCAGGTGGTCCTACCAACTGGGCTGGTGTCAGTTTTGGGTTGTTAGCCAGCGTTTGTCAGGCCACCGGTGTTGTTATTTCGCATTATGCGCTAGTGGCTGGAGACCTGCCGCCTCTGCTCGGCGCATTGATTCGTCTTAGCATTGGCGTGATCGCGGTCAGTATTGTGGTCAAAGTCGTTGAACCTAAACCATTTTCAAATATTAAACTGCATCTCAGAGAAATGGGAGGGCGAGCAAGGGGCTGGTTATTGCTGGCAATTTTTCTAGGGACCTTTCTCGCACTTTGGTTGCAGCAAGTTGCGTTAAAGCATGCGAATCCTGCCATTGCTCAAACACTCATCGCGACAAGTCCGCTATTTATTTTAGTTATTTATATTGTTCGAGGTGAGCCAGTTGGTTTCAAAAGTGTACTGGGGACGCTAGTCGCACTTATCGGCATTTCACTGTTTTTTATGTAATATATCGACATTTATCTCACGTTGTCTTAACTTTGCGATAGCAAGTGTTTTACGAAGCGAATTACAATCACGCAGTTTTACATCAATAAGAGTAAGGAAATCGGATGGCTTCGAAAGTGGCTGGAATATCGGCACTGAGTTTATTGGTCGCCCCATTTGCGATGGGAGAACCCGCCAGCGCGTACGAGTTATGTTTGTTAGACGCAATTAAACAGGGCAGTGGAGAAGAAACCATCGCCAACATTCGTGAACAGTGTGAACTGGATGCGATAACAGATACTGTGGCAGTTGAGTCTGAAACCACGATAGCGGAAGCACCTCAAGATAACTTAGCCGAGAAACGGTTGGAAGCGGAAAAACAAACCGCGTTTGAGCCTTTCAGTTTGGTGGCCCATCGGATTAACTATATCCTGCCGATCACATATAGCGATCGCGTCAATAAAAAAGCTTACGAAGATACGAAGTACGGGGACGAAATCCGTAAAGAAGAGGCTGAATTCCAAATCAGTTTTAAAGTACCAATGAACTACAACGATTTATTGTTTGATGGCGATAGCCTTTTCTTTGGTATTACGCTCAAATCTTTTTGGCAGGTGTACACTGGATCGGCATCTCGCCCGTTTCGTGAAACCAACTATCGGCCTGAGATCTTTTATTACACTCCAACCGAATGGAAACCATTTGATGGCTCGACTTGGCTGGGTTTTGGCGTAGAACATGAATCTAATGGTCAGAAGCAAGACTTATCACGTAGTTGGAACCGTGTTTACGCCAACTTCACCTTTGGTAAAGAAAATTTCGTAGCAACGTTTCAGCCTTGGTGGCGTATCCCTGAAGACGAGAAATCATTTGCTGATGATCCAAATGGTGATGATAACCCAGATATTGAAGACTATATGGGGCACTTTGAGTTAACCAGTGCTTACAAATGGAATGGATATGAGTTCACTTTCTTAGGTCGTCAGAACTTTGAAACGCACAAAGGTTTTGCTGAATTAGGTGTGCTTTTCCCGATTTGGGGCAAAGTTCAAGGGTATGCACAATACTCGACGGGTTACGGCAAAAGCTTGATCGACTATAACCATGACCAGCAACGTATTGGTCTTGGTATCGCTATCAGCGGTGTGTTGTAGACACTCGTTCGAAAAACCTCCCGTAACAAGGAGGTTTTTTAATTCATAAAGATGTTGTTAGTTGACGGAGGCTGACTAAGCCGCTGCCATGACGAGTAAAAATATCACCCAATCATTAATAATGTGCGCGCCAGTGGATACCCAGATATTTTTGGTTCTGATGTACGCTAACGAAAGAATTAAACGAGCACTGCCGATCACAACAATACACTGTGCCCAGTTCCAGTTATACGAAGGCAGGTGAACAAGCCCGAACACCAACGAAGACAGGAACCATGCAAGCAGAACGGACATCCTTCTCGACAAGCCAAGCTTGCTATAGCCCACATAAAGGAATGCAAGGAACGGCAGTATCGTCAACACTTCTTCGCCAAACAGCTGCGGAATGCTTTGCAGTAAAAAGAGCAAACGTTGCTGTAAGTCTTGGTCTTTCAACGCCACAAGCGCGGCGTTTGATTCCGCGCCCAACGTATTAAGAAAAATAGCACCAATAGATACGGTCACGACTAAATTTAGCAGTGCAATAAAGAACATTACGCCAACGCTACGCCAAGATAGTTTACGAAAAATAGCGTGAAAAAATGGCTTGGCAACCAAGTGGTAGACTACTAATGGAATTGCGAAGAACAATATTGAACGGATCACCCCGGCAAATTCACCTTTAAGAAGCGGCATGTCAACAGTTAACACGGTGAAGCCGATAGCAACGCCCAGTAATATCACCAGCCAGTTCTTAGTGTCTATGTGAGTCGGAGAGTCGTTGTAAAAAGGAAAATCGTCTCCAGCTCTTTCTAACCACGAAATGTGATGAGAAGTATATTCAGTCTTACTCATTAAGGTTTGCCTCTTAATTCATCTCAAGCGTATGTAACTGGCTCTTTTCAAAATAGTGGACACCGAATGCCATGCCACCACTCTTGGCTTTTCCTGTCGGATCGCCCGGAATTCTAATTGTAAGTGAAGAACCCTTATCGTCGATGATTTGTGCATTGCTATATGCCAAAACATTGGGGCTGACTAAGCCGGAAATTTTACTGCCAACAATAAACAAGCTGCCAACTTTTGCAGAAGTTCCTTTTTTAGGTAATTTCCCACGTATATCTCGGCTGATAATCTCGAGAAGCTCATGAGCGCCGACACGCAACTCTTTTGCCACTGTATCAAGCGTTGCTGGAGAGGGGGCTTGGATATGTTCACTTTGGATCGTCGTCGGTAAATGGTAGTAGTAGCGGCCTATCCAGTCATCTTTTTCCAACTGTAGTGCTAACGATAAACGATAAACGTCATCATAGCACTCTTCGATAAAAACAATCGGGTAGAGCGTATAGCCGAATTTGTTGTCGCCGTTAGCGGCTTGTTGTAAGTCATCATGTGTTGCCAATTCACCCTCCACGATGTCGTAAATGCGCAATGGTTGCATTTGTTTTTCGTATTTTTCCGCAGCGCTGTCTTTCACGTAGTCGACCACCATGTCGGTCACGAATGGAACAGGAACAACTAAGCTGGCGAAGAACTCGGAGGTTTGATCTGCATGCACAAAGAATAAGTGTGAATGGCTAAATTGTGCAGAGCCATCAGGCAACTTTGTAGGAAAATCCTCTGCCACTTCAATCTTGGTGATGTCATTTTGAGGGGGAGGGGTTGGGGTTTGAATTGAGACACAGCCGCTAACGCTCAACACAATAATCATAAGTAGTAACTTCAAGGACGAACTCCATCGTTAAACATACAATGTGAGATGCTCTTTTCCTTTTCACTGACTCGCTGTCCCTAACCATTCCAAGAGTAGTCTCGCAAGGTATTGGTATAAAAGCAGAGTAGTGCTCAATAAGAAATACTCACAGTAATTAAATTTAATAATCATTATTTGTAATTAAATCAATTAGTTGATTTTTATGATGAATGGTTGAACCAAGTATTCTCCGACTTTTAGTCGACAAAAAGCCACTGTAAATATTGTCTTGAATGGCATCAGTGATTAGGCGATCAACCCTGCATCTAGATTGCACCATCATGGTTCGGTTCTGCACCAGTAGTTTTGATTGACGCAAGGTTAAAAATAGTCAAATTAGTCGGCTGTTTAACTAACTATTTGAAAATAAATAATATTTAATTTGCGGCTCGGGTTGGCTCAATCGTTGCAAAGGTTTGATTAAATGTTTCAAACGTTTCATCGTTAAAAGGAGATTTACCATGAAATTTTTCGCAGCGGTATCAAGTGTGGTGATGTCAGCTTGTCTGATGTTCGGTGCCAATACAGCTCATGCTGATCAGTTAGAGTCGATACAACAGAAAGGAGTGCTTAAAGTTGCTGTCCCTCAAGACTTTCCCCCTTTTGGTTCAGTTGGGACCGATCTAAAACCTCAAGGTTACGATATTGATATGGCCAGCTACCTGGCTGAAAAACTGAACACTAAGCTGGAACTGATCCCGGTCACTAGTGCAAACCGTATTCCCTACCTACAAACTGGGAAAGTGGATTTGGTAATTTCGAGTATGGGCAAAAATGCCGAGCGTGAAAAAGTGATTGATTTCAGTTCTGCGTATGCTCCGTTTTATTTAGGTGTCTTTGGTGCCGACGGAGAAGCGGTGAGTAACGCTGAAGACCTCAGCGGTAAAATCGTTGGTGTGACTCGTGGCTCAGTAGAGGACTTGGAGTTAAGCAAAATTGCTCCTAGTGATACGACGATTAAACGCTTTGAAGACAACAACGCTACGTTGTCGTCTTTCTTGTCAGGTCAAGTAAGTTTGATAGCGACGGGCAATTTAGTGGTGACTGAAATTGCAACGCGTTACCCTGCCAAAGCACCACAGACTAAGTTCTTACTCAAGAATTCACCGTGTTACGTCGGTGTCATGAAAGGTGAAGACGCGCTACTGAAAGAAGTGAACCGTCTTATCTCAGAGGCGAAAAACGACGGTGTATTAGAGAAATTCTCTCAAAAATGGCTAAAAGCCCCATTCCCTGCCGACCTCGGCGCTTAACTTAAGGATGAAGAATGAGTTATCAGTTGGACTTTAGCGGTTTGACGCCTTACCTGCCACAATTTATGGCAGGTTTGGGTACCACCGTCGAACTGACCTTGATCTCAACGCTTGGTGGGCTGTTACTCGGAACACTGTGTGCCGGTGCAAAAACCAGTCAGGCAAAGTGGTTGAAGTTTGTATGTACTTGTTACATTGAAGTGATTCGAAATACTCCCTTCATTGTGCAGTTGTTCTTTATTTTCTTTGGATTACCTGCATTGGGAATCAAATTATCGGCATGGCAGGCTGGCGTGATCGCTATGGTGATTAATCTTGGTGCGTACTCAGCAGAAATCATTCGAGCAGGTATTGAGGCAACGCCTAAAGGGCAATGGGAAGCAGGCAGAACGTTGGGGTTAACGCGTATGCAGATTTTTACTCGCATCGTTATTCCACCCGCTTATCAGCGAGTTTATCCAGCAATTGTAAGTCAATGTATTATTGTTATGTTGGGCTCAGCGGTTGTGTCTCAAATCTCGGTAGAAGACCTAACTTTTGCAGCGAACTTCGTTCAATCCCGGAGTTTCTTGAGTTTTGAGTCTTACATGGTAACGGCTGCGATTTATTTAGCTCTCGCCATTATTATGCGCCAGATGTTTGCACTGGTGAAGCGCATCACATTTAAAAACCCTTCATTGTAGGAGCGCAAACTATGGTTCAGTTTACTGATTGGGATATTTTCCGAAGCCTGTTAATGGCCGCACGCTGGACAATAGCGTTATCATTGATTGCCTTTGTCGGTGGTGGGTTATTGGGGCTATTTATCACTCTGCTGAGAAATACACGACACTCCATTTTTACTGGGGTCATAAAACTTTATGTCGAGATATTTCAAGGCACACCGTTGCTGATGCAACTATTCTTAGCGTTTTTTGGCTTGTCATTGTTAGGGATAGAAGTGAGCGCATGGACTGCGGCGGTCTTGTCACTGACTTTGTTTAGTAGCGCATTTTTCCACGATATTTGGCGTGGTTGTATCGAGTCTTTACCAAAAGGTCAATGGGAAGCATGTCGGACGTTGGGTTTAACTTACCTACAAACAATGCGATACATCATAGCCCCACAGGCGGCAAAGTTGGCGATTGCCCCTACCGTTGGTTTTTCTGTTCAGATCGTAAAAGGAACGGCACTCGCATCCATTATCGGTTTTGTTGAGCTTACAAAAGCGGGCACCATGCTCAATAACGCCACCTTCCAGCCGTTCAAAGTGTTCGCGCTGGTTGCTCTACTTTACTTTGCTATTTGCTTTCCTCTTTCTGCGTTAGCCCGATACTTGGAGAATCGAAATAATGTCGCTCGTTAGTGTTGAACAAGTCCATAAATATTATGGTGATAACCACGTACTAAAAGGTGTTGATCTTAAAATCAACCCAGGTGAAGTTGTATCGATCATCGGCCGAAGTGGGTCGGGAAAGAGTACGTTACTACGTTGTATGAATGGTCTCGAAGACTACCAAGAAGGTGTCATCATTGTTGATAGTCAATCCGTCGAAAATGACGATTATAAACTGCGCTTGTTAAGTCGTAGTGTCGGCATGGTGTTTCAGAGTTTTAACTTGTTTCCGCATATGACGGTCGGAGAAAACGTCATGCTTGCGCCGAAACTGGTGTTAAAAAAATCCCCTAAGGAGTGCGAAACGTTAGCGAAAGAGTTGTTGGAAAAAGTCGGATTGGCCGATAAATTTGATGCGTTTCCGACCAATTTGTCCGGTGGTCAACAGCAACGTGTTGCCATAGCTCGTTCTTTGGCAATGAACCCAAAAGTTCTTCTATGTGATGAAATTACCTCCGCGCTCGATCCGGAGCTGGTAGGCGAAGTCCTTAAAGTACTCGAACAACTCAAAGCTGAAGGCATGACACTGATTCTGGTTACACATGAGATGAACTTTGCTCGTGATGTGGGTGATCGAGTGGTGTTCATGAACCAAGGAAAAGTTTGGGAAACTGGTTTAAGCGAAGAAGTATTTGCTGCGCCTCAAACGCCTGAACTAAAGAGTTTTCTCTCTGCGGTTCGTTAGTCTAGCTTGTTTTTATTCCGGTGAGAACAATTCAAAATGGAGTCAGCATGACCAATACTTATCACTTACTGAGTGAGCGTATTACACAGCAGTATTCACGTTTAACCGAGAGTAGTCGACGGGTTGCCGATTATCTGCAGCTTAATCCAGAAAAAATATTGATATTGTCGACTTCGGAGATCGCAGAATCTTGCTCTGTATCTAAAGCCAGTGTTAGCCGCTTTATTCGGCAGCTTGGTTATGATGATTATGTTGCACTCCGTCAAGAGTTGATGCAAGCGCGAGACAAGGGAGTGCCAGTAATGACTTCCAAAATCGAAAACCCGGAAATTCAGCATGACATGAAAGCGATCGAGCAGTTGTGGTCGCAGTTATCCAGTCTAGATATCAGTGAGCTGGTTGACTCCATCGCCAGCGCAAAATGTGTGAAAATTATTGGTTTTCGCAACAGCTACCCGTTGGCGATGCACTTTAGGCAACAGTTGATGCAGTGCCGTGATCATGTTCAGCTCCTGCCTCTGCCGGGTCAAACCCTTGGGGAAGATCTGGTTACGCTATCTGGTGATGACTTCGTCATTATCATCGGCATTCGTCGACGCATTGCGAAGTTTGACAAAATTATTGAGCATTTAAAGGGGAAACGCTGTTTGCTGATTACGGATCAATCAGGACAAAAGTACACAGAATCTGTGACCCATTCTTTGATTTGCCATATGAATAACCAAGTGCCTTTAGACAGTTACGCGGTTCCAATGAGTCTGATTGCGTATTTGGTCAATCATGTCTATCGCTACTTAGGTCCAAGCGCTGCGGCACTTAGCCGCAGCATTTCATTAAGCTACTCAGAAATGAATGAAGTTGAGTAGTAGTTGACGTTGAGTGCTGGTTATACCTTCAACTCAATTGATTGGAGATAGACATCGTTTATTGAACGTTGGACTCCGATACGTTAGTCAACTCCTCATTGACCCAGTATTTTGAACCAGAAACGTTTGCATCAATGAGCAAGCCTTTAGAGTTGAGTTGATAAACTGCGACACCATTATTGAAATGTGCGGCTAGCGATTCTGCTTCTTCACCTGCTACTGCCGATGCTTTGCTCGATGCTTCCCAACCGTCATTAATAAAAGAATCGAAGTCAGCCTTGTTTTCAAACAAAACCACTTGCTGATAAAACTCGCCGCCAGCACCCAGCGCAACACCCATACCAAACATGTTCATGTAGGTCCGTTGGCTGGTCTCTTTGTTGACCGCAACACCGGATCCTGAGTTTGTGTGAAATAACAAAGACAAGGCGCGTGAATCAAACACGGCGTAACCATAGGCGCTGTCGTAAATGGCTTTTGCTTCCGGTTGTTCGTTGAACAGTTTGAAAAGGGTACTGTCTGCCATCAAGTCAACTGCTTGGCGGGCTTCTTCCGGTGTATCGCTCTTCATCAACTGATCTATCTTTTTGTCCGCGATATCGATCCACTCTTTACTTTTTTCAATGCTGGCATCCGTCCACTCACCAGCGGTGTTGATTGCTTCTTCGGACCAGTTCATGAAGTCTTGCCATGCTTGTTTGGAGAACGTCTTCGTGTTGTCCCATGCTTCTTGCGCACCTTCTGCAACCGCTTCACCGAGCTCCGACATTTTTTCAGAAATCTTGTCCCAATCTGCATGAGCAGGAGAGGAGAGTAATATCAGCGTGGTTAAGGCAACGATTGTTTTTTTCATCGACTCAGTCTCTAGTGGAATGGATTTATATTTATTCTAGGTGAAAATAGCAGCGGAAACATGGATTACATTTTCACTATGACAAAAAAATCACGTACTTACGTAGTTTTGACACGTAAAGATAAAACGAAAAAGCCTTCAAACCGAAGTTTGAAGGCTTTGTTTCTATTTGGCTTTTTCTACCAGAGAATTACTTAAGTGATTACTTGCTTACTTTGCCAAGCTGTAGCCATGTATCAATTACGGTATCTGGATTGAGCGACACTGAGCTGATGCCCTGTTCCATTAACCATTCGGCTAAATCTTCGTGGTCAGAAGGACCTTGACCACAAATACCCACGTATTTGCCAGCCTTGGTTGCCGCGTCAATCGCCATTTGCAGCATAACTTTAACCGCAGGGTTGCGCTCATCAAATAGGTGAGCAACATCGCCAGAATCACGATCTAGGCCAAGCGTTAGCTGAGTCATATCGTTTGAGCCGATTGAGAAGCCATCGAAGTACTTCAAGAACTCATCAGCAAGTACTGCGTTTGAAGGCAGCTCGCACATCATGATGACTTTCAGACCTTGGTCGCCACGACGTAAATCGAATTTTGCCAGTAAGTCGATGACCGATGCGGCTTCGCTTGGCGTACGAACAAATGGGATCATGACTTCAACGTTCTTCAGACCCATCTCATTACGAACACGTTTGATGGCTTGAGTTTCTAACTCAAAACAGTCTTCAAACACTGGTGAAATGTAACGAGACGCACCACGGAAGCCCAACATTGGGTTTTCCTCATGCGGTTCGAATGCTTTTCCGCCAACCAAGTTGCTGTACTCGTTCGACTTAAAGTCCGACATACGAACAATCACGCGTTTTGGCCAGAATGCCGACGCGATGGTGGCAATGCCTTCAGTTAGCTTGCTGACGTAGAAATCGATTGGATCGTTGTAGCCACGGATACGCTGCGTGATTTCCGCTTTGAGTTCATCGCTCTGAGCATCAAAGTTCAACAGCGCTTTCGGGTGAATACCGATCATTTTGTTGATGATGAATTCAAGACGTGCAAGACCAACCCCTTCGTTTGGAATTTGTGCAAAGTCGAAAGCGCGATCCGGGTTGCCCACGTTCATCATGACTTTGGTCGGTAGTAGAGGCAGTTCTTCTACCGAAGAACGTTTCACTTCGAAATCCAAGTCGCCTTGATAAACGTAACCTGTTTCTCCTTCAGCACACGATACGGTGACAGTCGTGTTATCGCTCAGCTTGCTGGTAGCATCACCACAACCTACGATTGCTGGGATGCCAAGTTCACGTGCAATGATCGCAGCGTGGCACGTACGACCACCACGGTTGGTTACGATCGCAGAGGCTTTCTTCATGACTGGTTCCCAGTCTGGGTCTGTCATGTCAGTCACTAATACGTCACCGTCTTGAACCAATGACATTTGGTCCAGAGAATCGACTAAACGTACGGGACCTTTACCAATACGTTGACCGATAGCTCGACCTTCAATTAATACGTCTGCTTTGTTATTGAGCTCATAACGTTCAATAACGTTCTTCTCGTTTTGAGAACATACAGTTTCTGGACGAGCCTGCACAATGTACAGCTTGCCATCAATACCATCTTTGGCCCACTCAATATCCATTGGACGTTGGTAGTGCTTCTCGATGATCATCGCTTGTTTTGCCAGCTCTTTGATTTCTTCATCGTTGAGAGAGAACGTATTACGCTCTTCATCCGAAGTATCGATGATGTCGACTTGTTTACCGATCTCTTGATTGGCGGAGTAAATCATTTTGATCTGTTTAGAACCAAAAGTTTTCTTCACTATCGGATGAGCACCGGCTTCCAGCATTGGTTTGTGAACGTAAAACTCATCTGGGTTGACGGCACCTTGAACGACCATTTCACCGAGGCCCCAAGATGACGTAATGAAAACAACTTGATCGAAGCCTGACTCGGTATCTAGCGTAAACATGACGCCCGACGACGCTTTATCAGAGCGGACCATGCGTTGAATACCGGCTGATAGAGAGATACCACGGTGGTCAAACCCTTGGTGTACACGGTAAGAGATAGCACGGTCATTAAACAGAGAAGCGTAAACGTGTTTCGTCGCTTCCATTACCGCATCAATCCCTTGGACGTTTAGGAAGGTTTCTTGCTGACCAGCAAAAGAGGCGTCTGGTAAGTCCTCTGCGGTAGCAGAAGAACGTACAGCAACTGAAAGTTCCGGGTTACCTTCAACCAATTCTTGGTAGTTTTCGCGGATTTCTTGTTCGAGATCCGCAGGGAAAGGCGCGTCTAATACCCATTGACGGATTGTAGCGCCTGTCTTACGCAGAGCGTCCACGTCGTCAACGTCCAGTTCATCGAGTAGTTGGTGAATACGCTCATCCAAACCTTCATAATCAAGGAATTGATTAAACGCATAGGAGGTTGTCGCAAAACCGTTTGGAACCGAAACGCCAACGTTAGCAAGGTTAGATACCATTTCACCAAGCGAAGCGTTCTTACCGCCGACTTTGTCGACATCATTCATGGATAGACCATTGAACCAGAGGGTGTTCTTTTGCATGTCTTTCTCCAGCAACATTGCAGCTTTTGTAGGGGACTTAAAACAACCTAAACACGTACCCGCTCGCTATATAGTTATAAAATTCACAGACAGTGTGACAACAGATTGTGTAACCAGAGTAACGAGTTACAGTAACCCATAATTCACTATGTGCGACTTTTACAGCACAATTTTCGACCAGTCACGTTCCAGGTTGAGTTCAAAGGCAAACGATTACATTCTGGCTAAAAAAATTCGGGGGAATTTTCAAAGCTGTGGGGAACCTAACTGAAAGCCAAATCAATTTATTAATATTATGTTGTCCATCCTACTCAAATGAATTTTAAATATTAAACAAAAATGCAAAAAAATAACCAAAGTCGTGATGTGTTCTATGTTTCTGATGGAACGGCCATAACATGTGAGACATTGGGCCATGTTGTCCTGGGTCAATTTCCGTTTGTTCCGAGTGAAAAAACCTTTCCTTTCGTAGAAACGCCAGACAAAGCGTTGGATGTTATCAAACAAATTGAAACTTCCTATCGCCAAAATGGTGTCAAACCTTTGGTGTTTTTCTCTATTGTGGTTCCACAGGTACGGGAAATGCTGCTGGCTACCCCAGCGTTTAGTTATGATGTATTGGAAAGCATCGTGCAAAAAGTGCAAGACGATATTCAGATGGCACCAAAACCTAAGTTGCAGCGTTCGCGTAGTGTGGGTAAAGATTCCGATACTTATTTCGACCGTATCGCTGCAATCGAATACACTTTGGCGCATGATGACGGCATTACGCTTAAAGGTTTGGAGCAAGCCGATATTATCCTGCTGGGTGTTTCTCGTAGTGGTAAAACGCCAACGAGCTTGTATATGGCGATGCAATTTGGTTTGCGCGTTGTGAACTATCCGTTTATTGCAGAAGACGTGAAGATGCTTCGTCTTTTACCAGAATTTGAAATCTATCGGCACAAGTTGTTTGGATTAACGATTAACCCAGAACGTTTGACTGAAATTCGTGAGAATCGCTTATCAGGCAGTGATTACGCGAGTCAAGAGCAGTGTAAATTGGAGTTGGATACGGTTGAAGCGCTGTTCAGAAGGGAAGCAATCCCTTATATCAATACCTCGTCCTTGTCGGTAGAAGAAATTACCACGCGTATATTAGAAAAGGCAGGCATGAAGCGTCGATTATTTTAACTGTCTCGACAGCCCAATTTTCTCTACAGAGTAAGGGACACAAAAAAAGCGGCTTTACCCCGGAAAAGATAAAAGCCGCTTGCCAACTGACGAGTTAACGTCTTATTGCATAATCACTTATCGCATAATCATTTGTTCGCGGCCTGGGCCGACAGAAACCATTTTCACTGGAACGCCCATTAGCTCTTCAATGCGCAGAACGTATTTCTGCGCAGCTTGCGGTAATTCTTCAAATTGACGACATCCCGTAATATCTTCACTCCAGCTTTCCATTTTTTCGTAGATTGGTGCGAGTGAAGCCGTTTGAGGCCAAATTGGGTTTTCACTGTGATCGCCTTCGTAGCCGACACAGATTTTCAGATCTTTTAGGCCAGTCAGACAGTCAACTTTGGTCAGCGCGATTTCAGTTGCGGCTTGCAGTTCTACGCCGTTCTTCGTTGCTACTGCGTCAAAGTAACCCATGTCACGCGGACGACCTGTGGTTGCGCCAAACTCACCAGCGAGTTCACGGAAAGCGTCTTGCTCTTCCATCGCTGTGATCAACGTGCCAGTGCCAACTGATGAGCTGAATGCTTTTGCTACTGCGATAACACGCTCAGGACGAAGTGCTGGTAAACCGCTACCGATACCAGCATACATAGACACAACGTTTGACGAGGTTGTCCACGGGTATTCACCGTAAACAAGGTCACGACCCGCGCCTAACTGTGCTTCGAACAACAACGTTTTGTCTTGTGCTTGTAGATCTTTTAGTGGCAAGGTCACGTTACAAATAGAGTCGCGCCAAGGTTCAGACACTTCTAACAGCCAGTCAGCGAGTTCTTGGGCTGTTTGTTCGAATTCGAACGTAGGGTAGAGCGCGCGAAGTTGTGGCAGTTTCCAATCCATCATGAATTGAAGACGTTCAACCAACACTTCAGGTTGTTGTAGCCAACCGACAAGGATGCCTTTTTTCATCACACGGTCACCGTATGCAGGTGCAATACCTTGACGAGTAGAACCGTATGCTTTGTCGCCTAAGCGTTGTTCTTCTAGTGTGTCTTCTAGAGAGTGAAGAGGAAGACACAGGGTAGCGCGATCTGAGATACGCATATTTACGCTCACGCCCGCTTCTTGGACTTCTGCGATTTCCTGAGATAGCAGGGCAGGGCTAATCACCATGCCTGGACCTAAAACAGCAATACAATCTGGGTTAAATACGCCGCTAGGGAGTTGGTGCAGTTTGAACGTGCCTAGGTCATTCACCACGGTGTGACCCGCGTTGTTTCCACCTTGGAAACGAATGCTTGCAGAAGCTTGCTCTGCCAAAAAGTCTACGATTCGGCCTTTGCCTTCATCACCCCAGTTTGCACCTACAACAACAATTGACGACATAATTTACCCTCCAAAAACTGATGCAAAAATCTTAAGGTGTTCGCCATGATAAGAGAAATTAATTATACTGATTAAGTTGATAAGGTTTTCATATGAGGAGTGGCAAAACATGTTGGATCTTAATTGGCTACGCACTTTTGTCACCCTAGCTGAGGTGAAGCACTTTGGTAAAACCGCAACAGAGCTGCATATGACTCAGCCTAATGTAAGTCTTCATATCAAGCAGTTAGAGCAGGCGACTCGCACTAAACTGATTGAGCGCAACCCGGTACAATTGACTCAGGCAGGAAAACGACTGCTGTACACTGCGCAAGATATGCTGAATGAACTACAAATTTGTCAGTCTGATATAAACGCAATCAATGATCTGACTCAGGGGACACTGTCTATTGCAGCCAGTGACATTGTTTCGCGCTTGTTATTGATTAAGCCCTTCCAGAAGTTTAAGAATGAGTACCCGGGGATTGATTTAGCCTTGTTTAATACCACGTCTTATCAGGCGGTTGACTTGGTAAAAAGCGCTCGCGCAGATATCGGGTTTGTGATCGCGCAGAAAGAAAGCCAGCCATTGCACTTTACACCCCTCACGCAGATCCATTGGTGTGCCTTTGGCGACAATATTTTTGAGTGGCAGGAAAACAAACAGGAAAACCAGACCTTAATTTTGTTAGGTCATGACACGCGCACTCGAGAGTTGATTGACGCGTCCTTACCTGAGTTAGGTCTGCCGAAGCATCGAGTCATGGAAGTGGGGAGTGTGGAAGCTCAGATCGATTGGGCGGAAGCCGGGTTCGGTACTGCGATCGTTCCAGACTTTTCTCTCGACCCGAGACTTAAACTATCGCGAGTGCTCACACCGTTGCCAAGCTTTCCCAACACAGATTTTGGCTATATTGTTCGTCAGAATCAGGTGCTCTCCAAAGCGGCCAAACAGTTGTTGCTTTGGGTAGGAGAGAATGTCTCGGAAGTCAGCTAGGCGTACTGATTGTTTGGGAATATCTATTGTTTAGAAATGGCCGTTAGTTAGGAATATCGGCGGTTATCTGGGCACTCTGTTCAGATAACCAAGTCGCAAACTTGCCGACCATCGTATTGTCTTCATGTTTGGGGAGTAGCAAATGATAGCTGTTACCTGACGCGACATAACTGTCGAAAGGTCGAACTAATCGTTTGAGTTTTAAGTCTTGTGCGGCGAGGGTGATGTCGCCGATTGCGATGCCAAACCCTTGCTCAGCGGCATTGACGGCTTGGTCTAATGTAGCAAAAGTTTGATTCCCCCTGCCTTGGATATTGTGATGACCGCGAGCTGCCAACCACATCGACCAGTCCGATTGTTCGGTGTTCGCATGTAACCAAGTACAACGCTTAAGAATTGCAATCTCATCTAACCCTTCTTGCTGGGCTTTCTTCGTCATGTTTTCCCACCATTGCGGTGCGCAAACTGGCGCAAGCACTTCATCAAACAGCACGACTTGGTCCATTTTTCTGCTTCGAATGGGCTTGCCGTAGGTAATGAGCAGATCGAAGCTGTCGAAATTAGGAATCACTTGGTGTTTGGTGGTCGACGTTAATTCAATGTTTACGTCGGGATACGCTTGCTGAAAGTTAGCAATATGGGTGAGTAACCATGAAGTGATACAACTTGGGGCGCTGAGTTTGATTCGGTTCGCGCTATCGATAACTTCACGAATCGAGGCTTGTAAGCGTTGAATAATATCTTCAGCTAGTGGAATAAACTTTTCGCCTTCTGGGGTGAGTGCTAGGCCTCGAGCTTGACGATAAAATAGAGTCACACCCATCAAGCTTTCAATCGACTGGATTTGTCTACTGATGGCACCCTGAGTCATATTGAGGGCTTCGGCAGCATGCGTGAAATTCAAGTGTTGTGCCGTGGCTAAGAAGGCTTGCAGATTTTTTGTGGAAGGAAGTCTCGTGTTCATGTTCATACCCATGCATTTTTTGCATGGCTAGTATGCCTTTATTTCGATTTAATCCAAAGTGCTTTTTGACTATTTTATTACTCAAAGAGATATTTAATTTACATTGGTCGCAATGTAATGACTATTTATTCAGTAAGAGGTTGTGGTTATTATGTCATTAGCTGAGAAGCTTGCTCCTGAGAACATAAAAAAATTAATACCATACCAGTCCGCAAGACGTATTGGTGGCACGGGACATTTATGGCTTAACGCGAACGAACTCGAAGAGCCTTTATTGTTTAAACCTCATCAGTCGCCATTGAATCGCTATCCTGACTTTATGCCTCATGATATTGCCTCGGCTTATCAGGCTTACTGTCAAACGCGACAGCCCACGTTGGCGGTGCGTGGTGCCGATGAAGCGATAGATTTACTTGTGCGTACGTTTTGCCAGCCGGGTAACGACGGCATCGTGACGTGCAGCCCGACTTATGCGATGTATGAGTTTTGCGCCGAGTCATTAGCCGTTGAAGTGATCGATTGCCCATTGCTTTTACCCGACTTTGAGCTCGACGTGGATAGTGTGGTTAAAGCCGCTGAGCAAGCGAGTATTGTGTTTTTATGTTCGCCAAACAACCCAACTGGCCAGTTGTTGAGTCGTGAAAAGGTGATAGCAGTGCTGGAACAAACCCAGCAGAGTGCGCTTGTGGTTGTCGATGAGGCGTACATTGAGTTTGAGCTGAGCCAAAGCATCGTTGATCTGGTTGAGCAATATCCAAACTTAGTCGTCATACGTACTTTGTCGAAGGCATTTGGTCTTGCGGCGGTACGATGCGGTTTCATTATCGCTCAACAACCAGTGATGGATTTTGTCAGTAAATTGATACCACCTTATCCAATGCCAGACAGCTCTGCAGAAATCGTTCTGCAAGCTTTAAGTCCAGAGGGGCTGGAGAAGGTAGCGAGCCACACCGCCACCTTAATTGAATCTCGCCAACGCTTTATTGAGAGAATTCAACATCTTGAATGGATAGATACCATTTATCCTTCGGATACTAACTTTGTGTTAATTCGTACTCTGCCGGATGTTGATCTTTTTGAATATTTACGTCAACAAGGCATCGTAACACGTAATCAAACCCATGAACCAAGCTTGCAAAACTGTGTCAGAATTACGATTGGTACTGAACGAAGTATGCAAGAGGTGGCCCATGCAATTTGTCGTTACACCTGCGAACTGACACCATCTACTGAACAATAATAGGGACATTACACATGAACAAACTGCTTAGCGTTTTTGCTTGTACCGCTGCACTTCTTTCTACGCCTTTGATGGCAAAAGAAGTGCGTTTAGCTTCTGATTTTACGTATCCGCCATTTAACTATAAAGATGCGAGCGGGACTCCGGTTGGCTTTGATATTGAAATTGCTGACGCACTTTGTAAAGAAGCAAAGTTAGACTGCACTTGGGTATCACAAGGTTGGGATTCCCTGATCCCGAGTTTGCTTGCGCGTAAATCCGACGTGATCATGGCTTCTATGCGAATTACGGAAGACCGTAAAAAGCGTGTGTTGTTTACTGATAAATACTACCAAACACCAGCACGATTTGTGGCGAAAGCAGACAGCGGTATTGAAATCACCAAAGAGGGCTTGAAAGACAAAGTCATCGGAGTGCAAACCGGTACGATTCATGACATGTACGTGACGGACAAGTTCGGCTCAGTTGCCACTATCAAGCGTTATTCTGGTCAGGATGAAGTCTATCTTGATATGGCGAATGGTCGTTTGGATGTCACGTTTGGCAACTCGGATCAACTTGCACTGGCATTCTTGGACAAAGAGGTGGGTCAGGGCTTTGATTTTGTTGGTGCAGCAGTCACAGATAAGGCCTACATCGGTGAAGGTACAGCGCTAGCACTACGCAAAACAGATAAAGAATTAGCGGAGAAGTTTAATCAAGCGATTAAAGCGATTCGTTCTAATGGCACCTACGATAAGATCGCAGCGAAGTACTTCTCTTTTGATATTTATGGTGAAGAGTTGTAAATACTTACTATCACTGCTTACCTAAAAGATGAATTGAACAAGCCTATCTTGCTTAGCAAGGTAGGCTTTTTTTGCGTCGTTTTTACTCGTATTGATATTACGAAATCGGCTCAACTGATGAAAAATCGAAACGCAGCGTCTAAAATGGTTCTCCATGTTTGTTGGTAGTAAGCCTTCTATGAGTTCAAATACACTAACTATCCCATTGCCTTCATTGATCCACCGTATTGGTGGGGAACACGCCAAGCGAGCGAAAGTCATTGCGCTGGAGAAAGGGTGTGAGTTGAAGCGAATTCGGCGATCCAGAAACTGGCAAATTTCTGGTGAAGCTCTGAATTTGAAGAGGGTGCTTGATCACCTCAGCGTGGAAGAGTCAGAAGCGTTCGGATTTATGATCAGTAAACTGGAAGTTGGCTTGTCAGCGCACCAAGACAAACTGGAACCGCTAGAAGAAAAACTGGTGCGTTTAGTATTGCAGAACTCGAATATTACCCTGGCTGAGTTAATGGCTGAGACCAATTGTACGATTGCTCAAGCTCGTAGCGCGCGTTTTGAAGCAGAATTGCTCTAGTTCTCGAGGCGTTTGCAAATCCATGCCTTATAAATAAACGCACGACTCCAAATGATGAGTTCATCACCGGAGTCGCGGTCAAAATATTTTTCTACGTCACTTTACACAGCTTACTTTTCTAATGCGGGTTTTGACAGTCGGCCTTTTGCCGCGTTATTTTTAGCTTCAGGGTTTTCACTTTCGGCTTCTGGTTTTGGTAGTACTAAAGTCATGACAATCGCTGCAATACCACTGGCGGTGACTGGTGACCCTAATACGCTTTGCATGATCTTAGGCATGCCTTCGAGAATTTCAGGCACTAACATCACGCCAAATCCGATACCGAATGAAACAGCCAAAATCATCAGGTTTCTGCGGTCTAGTTCTTCATTTGAGATGATCTTAATACCGGCTGCCGCTACGGTGCCAAACATGACGAGTGTTGCACCGCCAATGACGGGTTTAGGAATGGTTGTGAGGATTGCTCCGATGAGCGGGAACAAGCCAAGTACACACAAAATCAACGCAACAAAATAGCCTACATAACGGCTCGCAATGCCTGTTAGGTGAATCACGCTGTTGTTCTGACTGAACGTGGTGTTTGGGAAAGTATTAAACACAGCGGCTATCAACGAATTGACGCCATCACCTAAAATGCCAGCTTTGATGCGTTTCAAGTACTGTGGACCAGAAACAGGCTGTTTAGTGATAATACAGTTCGCTGTAATATCGCCAGCTGACTCAATCGCTGTGATGGCATAAATGACAGCGATTGGCACAAAGGCAATCCAGTCAAAGTCGAAGCCATACTTAAATGGTATCGGCACACTGACCAAAGGTTGATTGAATGCACCGTCAAAGTTCACCATCCCCATCGCTGCGGCGATGACGTAACCTAAGACCATTCCAATCAATATGGAAGAAAGCCTCACCATCAGGTTTTTAGAGCGGTTTAAAACAATGATCGTCGTGAGTACGACTGTCCCTAAAGCAAGGTTGTTCCAAGAACCAAAGTCGGGCGCGTTAAAACCACCCGCTAAGTCCGTCATCCCTACTTTAATAAGAGAAATACCGATGGTTGTTACCACGATGCCTGCAACAACGGGTGTGATGATGCGTTTGAGTTTGCTGATAAACTGAGAAAGAATGATTTCGATAAAGGCACCGACAAAGCAAACACCAAATATCATTGCCAAAATCTCTTCCGGTCCACCACCTTGAGATTTAACAATGAAACCTGCGGCCAGTACGGAACTGAGAAAAGCGAAACTGGTCCCCTGAACACACACTAACCCAGCGCCAATCGGGCCGATACGGCGTGCCTGAATAAACGTACCCACGCCCGATACGATTAACGCCATACTAATCAGATACGGGACATGCTCTCCCAGTCCGAGTACCCCACCGATAATTAGAGTAGGGGTGATGATGCCGACAAAGCTTGCGAGAACATGCTGTAAACCTGCATAAAGTGCCGCGCCTGTGTTGGGTTTGTCTTCCAACTCGTAAATAAGGTCGCTGGATTCTTGTTGAGACATACTGACTTCCTTGTATTCATTATTGTGTCCTATTATGAATACAATTGAGCAATCTTTGTGCCACAAGTTTCTTGACTGTCTAGTCAAGTTATTACAGGGGGTTAAGTTGTCCGCTCTCAAATCCTGTGGGCATTTTTGTATCGAAATGGTGCAGTTTCATTCAATATAGTGCACTGATCACCTTAAATATCTAGCTAAGTTAGGTTTCATCCATAAAAAAGCCACCTAGGATATAGGTGGCGATAAGTCTCTGAATGATAGGTCAGTTAGCGTCTGAGGCCGATCAGTTCAGCACCTCTTTTAAACGCTTTCTTTCTTCCTCTGTCATTTCTGTTTTATTCAAAAATGGCATGTCGGCACTTTCAACAGAACGGGCCAGAATCCGGGATTTCCAGCGTTCGATATCTTCCCAGCTATCAAAGACAGCGCCACTCGGTGCAACTTTGAATATATCATCGGTGGGCGTAGAGCTGTGGCATTGGGTACAGCGTTCCGTGATGATTTGCTTTGCGATTTTTTGATCATCAGTCAGCGATGCTTGCGAGGTGGCTACTGCTGAATTCTCCGCAACACTGGCGACCGTCTGTTGTACCACGTTGCGACTTGTTGATTGCCAACTTACAGCAACGGCTAAGACTAACATCGCCGCGGCACCGCTAAGAATGACACTCGGTTTATTTTTTCCAACATGTTTAAGGTTAAAGTAGTGACGAATGTAAGCACTGATGATCAGAACAAAGAAGCCAATTAACCAGTTAAGCGGGTGCTGGTAAATCATGGGGTAATGGTTGCTGATCATCAAAAATATCACGGGTAGGGTGAAGTAGTTATTGTGGATCGAGCGTCGTTTGCCTTCTAAACCCGGCGCCGGATCAACGGTTTCACCTGCGGTCACTTGTGCAACCATTTTACGTTGGCCGGGAATGATTTTGTGGAATACGTTGTTGACCATAATCGAGCCAATTAAAGCACCCATATGGATAAAGGCACCACGCCCACTAAATAATTGGGTAAAACCGTAGAAAAATAGCGCGCCAAACGCGAGTAACGCTGCGCTAAACATCACTGTATTTCGGCTTAGAGGCGAGCGCATTAAGGCTTCATAGACCACCACACCAAGTAGAATTCCGCCCACGCCGACACCGACTGCTTGAAGCGAAGTGAGCTCCATCACTCGCGGATCAATCAAATAAGCTTGCGCGTTAAAATAGTACATCCAAATCATCAACGCGCTACCTGTTAGCCATGTGGCGTAAGCTTCCCATTTAAACCAATGCAGTTTTTCAGGGATTTTTTCCGGCCCTACTTGGTACTTGGCAACTTCGTAAAACCCTCCTCCATGGACTGCCCACAAATCGCCTTTGATACCTTTATCTTTTTTCCATTTGGGTGGTGTTTCTAAGTTGTTATCCAACCAAGTAAAGTAAAAGCTAGCACCGATCCAGGCAATGCCACAGATCACATGAAACCATTTGATAAATAGGGCTAACCATTCGTAGAGTTGTGGCCACATCATAATATTCCTTGTTAACTAAAATCCTTGAACTTCATTCTGCTAATGTTGGGTTGTGCTTTGCGGGCTTAGCTAAAGTAGCCTCACTTAAGAACAAGCCGATCTTCTATTAACTGCCTCTGTAACTCGAATAGGAGAAAGGAGACAACAGAAGAGGGATGTGGTAATTACCATCGTCGTTTACGGTGAAGTTCACGTCGATGAGCGGAAAAAAAGTGCTGCCGAATTGCGCATCGCAATAGGGAGCGACGAGAAAACGTAGGGTGTAGTGTTGCGTTTCTAAAGTGACTTCGGAAAACTTCGCTCGGCCATCTTGGTCTGTCGTTGTTTCACCAAGGCAAGTTTGATCGTTGAGACGAAATAGCTGTACTTGAATACCGGCTGCGGGCTTTCCGTTTGCTGTATCCAAAACGTGGCAACTGAGTTTTTTCATAGTAAGGCTTCCATCCTAATTTGACTGATTTTCTGTTGTTCTAGCGCGGCTTGGTGTAACTCTTCTTCTCGCGAACGATTGATTCTCGCTTTGAGTAAGTCGAGCATCTCTGGGGCCGTCTTGTTGGTGGCACACACGATAAAGATGAATCCAAATTTATCGTGGTATTCTCGGTTGAGGTTCAGCAGTTCTTGCAACACCTCTGTGGAGGCTTGCTGAACATTCTTTTGCTCTTTTTCGCTGAGGTCTTTGCCCTGTGAATATTTTTTTTCTAGGCTTTTAAGATCGCCAATCATTGGGTGGCCAGCGAAGGCTTCCAGCCAGTCGTTTTCTTCTAATTGGGCAAACGCGCTTTCGAAACCCGAGAACACCGCCTGAGCGGAATCAAACGGCATGGCGTCTATCATCGCTTGCTGCCAACGTTGGCTGGTACAAATTCGCTCTAATTGTTCATTACTCAAGCTGATCGCATGGTTCGCTGCACTCATTTATGGCTTTCCTTTATCGTCTTACGTGCTTGGTTGGCTTGCTGCCATTGGTGTTCGTTTGTTTGATCACGATTTTTCGGCAACGGTTTTTGCCGTGTTTTAAATAGCGCCATCAATTCTGCTGTGACAGAGACCGCGACCTCCATGGGTAGCTTGCCTGTAATGTCTGGATGGCCAATAGGGCAAGTGAGTTGGTCGAGTAAGGAAGCGTTGGTCAGTTGCTCTTTAAGGCGGAATCGAAAACGCTGATTTTTACCCTCTGAGCCAATCAGGCCGATATAAGCAAATCGTTGGCTTTCAAGTGTGTGTTGAGTTAGCTCAAAGTCCAAACCATGATCTTGGGTCATGATCAATACAAATGCGTTGTCTTTGATGGCTTCTATCGCATCGATAGGGTGAGCATGTAGCTCGGTTTCGATGCCTTTTTCAGACAGCGGTTCTAACCACTCCGGACGGCTATCAATGACTTTTACATGGCAAGGTAGCGCATGCAGCACAGTGGTCAGCGCTTGGCATACGTGTCCTGCGCCAAAAATCACGACTTGCGGAGTTTGGGTTTGAAAGAACTCAAACATCACCTGCACTGCACCACCGCAGCATTGACCAAGATCGGCAGACAGCGCGAAACGTTCAATCAGTGGTTCATCACGCTGAAGCGTGAGGTTCTCACGTGCTTTGGCAATCACTTGGTATTCCAAATTGCCACCACCTAATGTATCGAATTGTCCCTGAGAAGAAATCACCATTTTCGCACCACTTGAGCGTGGAACTGAGCCAACATAAGTCAGTACAGTGGCAATACAGTATGCTTGGCCCTGCTGTTCAAGCTGTTGGCACGCAGACAACCAATTCATAGAACTATCGGACAAATAGGTATTACTCTTCGACAGCATAAGGTACCTCCTGAGTTACTTGCTCTGCCAGCCACTGTTGCTGGTGCTCACAAGCATTAAGGATTTCTTCGCCAGTCGCAGGCGCATGCAGTGCTGGTGCGCATTGGTGTTCACTGATAGAAGCAACAGCATCATAAATGGCGCACCAAACGCTGTTTGCGTGCATGAACGGTGGTTCACCCACTGCTTTGGAGCGATAAATGCTGTATTCCGGGTTTTCTTGATCGTACAGATCAATAGTCAGTTGTTTCGGGTAATCGCCAATGGTTGGTATCTTGTAGTTCATTGGGCTGTTACTCAGCAGTCGTCCATTATCATCCCAGACTAACTCTTCGGTGGTTACCCAGCCGAGACCTTGAATGAATGCACCTTCAATTTGACCTTTATCTATCGCAGGGTTAAGGCTATTACCGACATCGTGAAGGATATCAACCTTATCTACGCACATTTCTCCGGTTAGTGTGTCGATCGTGACTTCTGAACAGGATGCGCCGAGTGCAAAGTAGAAGAATGGACGCCCGCTTGCACTTTTGCGGTCATAACCGATTTTCGGTGTCTGATAATAACCTGCAGCTGAGAGAGAAATTCGGTTCATATAAGCAAGCTGAACCAATTCCGCCCAAGACACAGGGTGTTGGTAGTGAGGCGAAGATTCGATACCTACGAGTGTGCCGTTGACGATGTCTGCTTCTTCCACCTGATAATGCTGACACGCGAAATTCAGTAGGCGTTGTTTAATTTCCATCGCAGCGTTATGTGCCGCCATACCATTGAGATCGGCACCGGAAGACGCGGCAGTTGGTGAGGTGTTAGGAACTTTGTCGGTACGCGTTGATGTCACTAACACTTTTGCCATATCAATACTGAATGACTGGGCAACAATTTGCTGGATTTTGGTGTGCAAGCCTTGGCCCATTTCCGTACCGCCATGCGATACCTGAAGTGTTCCATCCGTATAAACATGGATCAGTGCGCCTGCTTGGTTAAGGTGAGTGGCGGTAAAAGCGATGCCGAATTTAACGGGAGTCAATGCCAACCCTTTTTTTAGCACTGGATGACGTTGGTTCCAGTCGTTGATGGCTGCACGTCGAGTACGGTAATCACTCTGTTCTTCAAGCTGACGCATAATGTCGAGCATGGCGGCATGTTGTTCCACTTCCATACCATATGGTGTCGTCTTCGCTTCGTCTCGATACAGGTTTTTATAGCGTATATCCAACGAATCTTGATCCGTTTTGATCGCCAATTCTTGCATCGCTTTTTCAATCACGATCATACCTTGAGGACCACCAAAACCACGAAATGCAGTGTGAGATACCATATCGGTTTTGAGTCTGTTACCCACCACACAGGCTTGACCGAGTGAGTAAGCATTGTCTGCATGGAACATGGCTCGGTCGACAATCGCGTCTGAGAGATCAGGTGAGTGACCACACAAACCGTTCACTTCAATATTTGCAGCGGTTATCAAGCCTTGTTCGTCTGCGGCCAGTTGATAACGGTTAAAAAATGGATGACGTTTACCCGTACTTGTCATGTCCACAGAGCGAGGTAGGCGCATTTTTACTGCTCGTTTTGTGTGATGTGCACCAAGTGCGGCCAAACATGCCCACTGAGCGGCTTGGCTTTCCTTCCCCCCAAAACCACCGCCCATACGACGCATATCAACCGTGACGTGGTTGAAACTAATGGCCAGTACTTCGGCGACCAACTTTTGAATCTCAGATGGGTTTTGAGTTGAACAGCGAATGAATATTCCCCCGTCTTCGGTGAGTTCTGCAAGGCTAACTTGACCTTCTAAATAGAAGTGTTCCTGCCCACCCACACGGATGTTGCCCTCGACACAAATAGGTGATTTTTCAAAGACGGTGTGATCAACTTTAGTTCCCATCTGATGAGAGGGTAAAAGGGGATCTTGAACAGCAGATTTCGAATAGCTCATCGCTAAATCATCGCTTTCTTCATACTCGATCTTTGCGAGGTGTGCGGCTTTCCAAGCCAGATCATGACTGGTCGCTAGAATCAAAACAATGGGTTGTCCGAAATACTTAATCTCGTTGTCTATTGTTAATAAAGGGTCGCCTTTAAAGATCGTTCCGATGTCTTTTTCTCCTGGGATGAAAGTCTCAGTTAGCACTTTGATGACGCCTTCAGCACGTTCCACATCCGTGAGATCGAGTTGCGTAATGTGGCCTTTGGCGATTGTGCTGGTAACGACGGCCGCATGTAAGCACCCTTTTGGTGTGGCGTAATCGTCTACATACAATGCTTCGCCACTGACTTGTTTGTCTGCGCTCTCGTGCTTGTACGACTTCCCTACAACTTGTTTGGATTCAGGGAGTAGGGTTTGCCCTGATTCAATCTGAGTTAATTTACGCATCGTGCACCAACCTTGTCTCAATGCTTTGAGACGCTAAGTAAAAACGTTTAAGCAGGTTTTGAACCAACTTGATTCGGTAGGTATTGCTACCTCGAACATCGCTGAGCGGGTTAATAACCTCTGGCACCTTATGTTGCGCATGCTGCACGACAGAAATAGAAAGAGGACGACCAATAAACAGGGCTTCAAGCTCAGTCAGACGAACAGACTTCGCAGCGACACCGCCAGCAGAAATGATGCATTGGCTCACACACTGTTTATCATCAAACGCCATGTTGAGACCTAGAGTGACCGTCGCGATGTCATCTTCATAACGTTTACTGACTTTATAGATCGCATGACGTTCGTTGTTTGCCAGTTGAGGCAAGTGAATGGCACTGATCCATTGGTTGGATTTAAGGGCGGTCTGGCGATAGCCGGTAATGTAGTCTTCTGGCGCCAGCAGTACTTTATCCTCACCATCGTCCAGCTCGATCAGACCATGCAAACTGATAAGCAGAGGAGCAATATCACCAATAGGCGATGCATGACCAAGGCTTCCACCTAATGTTGCTCTGTTACGTATGGTTAAGCTTCCCAAGCGCTCAACCACTTCATCTGCGGTAGGGAAGTGCTGTTTAAAAAACTGATGTACTTGCGTCATCGGAACGGCTGCACCAATACGCCAGCCCGAAGAGGTTTCCGTGATAGTCAACAGATCATCAACGTGAGAGAGATCGATCAGTTGCGCAAGCGATTTATGCTGTTGGGTCACTTCTAGTGATAGGTCGGTACCACCTGCGATGATTTTTGCTTGTGGCATGCTTTTGATGGCTTGCGCAAGTTGTTGTCTATTTTGCGGGCGGGCATAATTCGGTTCGTCTACAGACTTAACGGACTCTAGCCATTGTTTCACTTCGGCTTCATTGGCACTTAACGGGTCGTCAATTTGGCTTTGAGCAATTTCGTCAGCGACAGTAATCAGTGGGCCATAGCCCGTGCAGCGGCACAAGTTGCCTGACAGATACTGTTTAGGGCTCTCTGGTGTTTTTTGTTGCTTCGATAGGGCATACAGCGACATCACAATTCCGGGTGTACAAAAGCCACATTGTGAACCGTGGTGGTTGACCATCGATTGTTGTACTGGGTGGAGTTGCTTGCCTTGTTTTAGATGCTCGACGGTAATGATCTGCTTACCATGTAAAGCGTGAATCGGTGTAATGCAAGCATTGATCTGTCTATAATTCAGTTGTTGTTCGTTGTCGAGATCAACCACAACAACCGTACACGCGCCACAATCGCCGCTCGCACACCCTTCTTTGGAGCCTGTCATGTGCCTTTCGTCACGCAAGTAATTGAGAAGCATCGTGTCTGCTTTTGCTGATGTCACTTGAACGACATCATTGTTAATCATGAGCTCTAGCATAACTTCCTCTGTTCATTATTATTAAAAACCTGTCCATATGGTCAACTCACAATCCTTAAAGTGCTTTTGCTGACGTATCGAAAGCATAAGCTGAGGTGAATCCGGTATTTGTTTAGCCCTTTTACGGCTTAATCCTTTTATGGGATCGAGAACGTCTTGTTGGCAATAGGTTCAATGGCTTGTAATAGGGTTAAAGCAAAAACCTGACCAATTGGTCGTATTTTAAAAAATAACTTTCCATTTTTAGCTTGAAGGCTTATACCTCAAGCATAATAGGCGTGCTAGAAAACCCCAATTTTTGCTAGGCTTTTAGTTGGGAGCTTGGGTTGTGTACAATTTTGGTGCTAACTCTTGTATACATTGCACTCATTTGATGCAGTTAGAGTTTTGTGCCTGACGCGATACCTGTTGCCAGTAAGGAAGGTTATAAAAAAAACAGGGTTGGCGCGCATCTTGTTTAGTGTGTAGGAAAAACGTGAAAAGAGACCAAGGAGTGAACTTGACGGTAGAAGTAGGGCAAACAAAGCGAGCGAATGTTGGAGAAATCAGACGGCGTAATGAAGAGTTAATTCTTCAAGCGGCGGCGGATGAGTTCGTCAAACATGGTTATAAAGGCACATCTGTACAAGCGATTGCGGACAGAGTGAATTTGCCCAAGGCCAATCTGCTATATTACTTTAAGTCAAAAGCAGGCATCTATAAGGCACTGTTAAAAGACATACTCACACTATGGAATGATGGCTTTTCAGAACAAGCCGCCATGCTGCCGCCAGACGTCGTGTTAAGAAATTACATCATTGGAAAGATGCAATACAGCCGTACTCACCCCAAGGAGTCGAAGATCTTTGCTCAAGAGATCATTCAAGGCGCCCCCATTATTGCGGATTCCATCCAGTTCCCGATGGTCAATTGGGCGGCAGGCAAAGCCACCATTATTCAATCCTGGATTGATCAGGGGCTGATTCGCCCAGTAGAGCCGCTACACCTTCTGTTTTTAATCTGGGGAGCAACGCAGTTTTACGCCGACTTTGATACTGAAATCCAATTGATTAAAGGCGCACCAATGTCGGATGAAGAATTCGAAAATGCTAAGGAGTTTGTCGTGGATATGGTATTGCGGGGGTTACAAGTCACGGATGCGCAACGCATCAATTAGGCTATCGGGTCTCGTCTTTAAACACTAATGAGTTAATAACATGAATTTTCTTCATGTTGAACATTACGTAATACCATTGTTATTCATGTATCCAAATCATTATAAATTACTTAACAAATAATGATAATCGGATTCGACCTCAGCTCGGCTTTGCCATCAATCGTGGAATGATACACGCTCATCGTATCAACGCTTAGCTCAGGTTAATCTCAGAAAATGGATATAAAGTCACCATGAATACGGATTTTGCCTTTAAGATTAAGAGTCTTTGTCTCGATGAAAATTATCGACCATCAGACAATACACGCATCACAACCAATTTCGCCAACTTGGCTCGAGGGGAGCATCGTCAAGCCAACCTAAGAAACGCATTAACCATGATTAACGATCGTTTTAATGCATTAGCAACTTGGGATAACCCAACCGGGGACCGTTACGCTGTCGAGTTAGAAATCATTTCGGTGGACATCGATCTTGAAGGACGTGGTGACGCTTTCCCGTCGATTGAAGTGTTAAAAACCAATATTGTTGACCGAAAAACCAATCAGCGTATTGAAGGGATTGTCGGCAACAACTTCTCTTCATACGTTCGTGACTACGATTTTAGTGTGCGCTTGCTTGAGCACAATAAAGGGCAGTCGAATTTCAGTATTCCTGATGACTTTGGTGATTTGCACGGGAAGATTTTTAAGGCTTTTGTTAATTCACAGAGCTACAAAAACAACTTTAGTAAGCCGCCAGTCATTTGTTTAAGCGTATCGGATAGTAAAGTCTATCAACGGACGGAAAACGAGCATCCGGTGTTAGGTTATGAATACACGCCGAACGAATCATCGTTAACGGAGCAGTATTTCAAAAAGATGGGCTTACAGGTTCGTTATTTCATGCCAGAAGGCAGCGTCGCGCCTTTCGCTTTCTACTTCTTTGGTGATTTACTCAACGATTACTCTAACCTTGAGTTGATCAGCACCATTAGCACAATGGAGACATTCCAAAGAATTTACCGACCAGAAATTTATAACGCGCATGAGGTTGCAGGAGAGCGCTACCAACCTAATTTGAAAAACCAAGCGCATTCATTAACTCAAATTGTTTACGACCGTGAAGAACGCAGCAGATTGGCGGTTGATCAGGGTAAGTTTGCTGAAGAGAACTTCATCAAGCCTTATCAATCGGTATTAGAGCAGTGGTCTGCTACCTACGCTTAACCGTTAGCCAAGCTTCATTTTTCCAAACAGCTAACAACTAACAGCTAACAATAAACAGAATTAACGGTCTAAACTATGAAAAAACTATTTCCTACTTCAACGGCAGGCAGCCTGCCTAAGCCAACGTGGCTTGCTCAACCTGAAGTACTTTGGTCTCCTTGGAAACTTGAAGAGCAAGCGCTCATTGACGGCAAACAAGATGCATTACGCGTAGCGTTACAAGAACAACAGCATGCAGGCGTCGATATTGTCAGTGACGGCGAGCAAACCCGCCAGCACTTTGTGACTACGTTTATTGAGCACTTAAACGGCGTTGATTTTGAAAACCGCAAAACAGTGAAAATCCGTGACCGATATGACGCAAGTGTCCCAACGGTTGTGGGGCCTGTTTCTCGCCAAAAATCGGTGTTTGTCGAAGACGCCAAATTTTTACGCCAACAAACTAAGCAACCCATCAAATGGGCATTGCCTGGTCCTATGACAATGATCGACACACTCTACGATGAACACTACCAAAGTCGTGAAAAATTAGCTTGGGAGTTTGCCAAAATCCTCAACCAAGAAGCCAAAGAATTAGAGGCGGCGGGTGTGGACATTATTCAATTTGATGAGCCTGCATTTAACGTGTTCTTTGATGAGGTCAACGATTGGGGCATCGCGACGTTAGAACGAGCGATAGAAGGGCTTAAATGCGAAACCGCAGTACACATTTGTTATGGGTATGGCATAAAAGCGAATACCGATTGGAAGAAAACGTTGGGTACGGAATGGCGTCAGTACGAAGAAGTTTTCCCTAAGCTACAAAAATCGAATATCGATATCATTTCTCTCGAGTGCCACAATTCTCGCGTGCCAATTGAGTTGCTTGAACTGATTCGCGGTAAAAAGGTGATGGTTGGGGCGATTGATGTTGCAACCAACACGATTGAAACGCCAGAGGAAGTGGCCGAAACATTACGAGAAGCCCTTAAGTATGTCGATGCCGATAAGCTTTATCCTTGTACTAACTGTGGTATGGCGCCTTTATCGCGTGATGTCGCAAGAGGAAAGCTCAATGCGCTAAGTGCAGGTGCCGAAATCTTGAGAAAAGAGCTTTCAGCCTAAGACCCTAGGATTTGGGAGTCTCTGAGTGTTGACTCCCAAACGATTTGCTGTACTCGATACGAAAGTAAACCTAAACAACCGCTGGTGGTCTGGACTGCCCGCTTATGCGCCTGAGACGTGACAACGCTTGATCTCTTCAATCAGAGCCTTAGCTAATGGTGAGGCTGAATTGTTTTTCAGTGTAATCAGCATCACAGGGATCTGATAAGTGTATTTTTCAGGCAGGATCGGTTTAAACAATCCCTTTTCGACCCAACTGCTGGCGTAGTGCTCAGGCAGATAACCAATAAATGCGCCTGATAAAATCAAATGTGCAATCCCTTCATCGTGATAGGCGGTGGCGCTGTTTTGATAGTTTAGTGCATCGTTACGGGTCTCTTTATCTCGCATGTAGTTACTGGTGATGACTTCTGCTTGTTGTAACAGTGTTTCCGTCTCTGATGGCTGACAATCAAACAGAGGATGACCTTTACCACAATATAAATAGTTCGTTTCATTATGCAGCGGAAAGTAGTCCAGTCCGCGTAGTTGATGACGACTGACTCCGATCCCCGCCAGCGAGCGCCCATTAACAACCGACGTTTCCACTTCTCGCGCTTCACATACGTTGATATCAAACTGTAAGTTATCGCTTCGGCTTTTTAGTGCTGAAATCACTTGTGGGACATGACAACGCGGGTCATTGACCAGCGTATCAATCATGGCAATGGTTACACGACCTGATAGTTCGTGTTTAGAACTCGCAACGGTGGCAGCAAACGCGTCACACTGTTGAAGCAATTCTAATGATGCTTGATAAGTGACATGTCCCGCCTCTGTCACCTCAAACCCACTTCGACCACGTTTACACAGTTTCAGCCCAAGCCGTAGTTCGAGATCAGACAGGTGCGAGCTGATGGTCGAGCGTCCGATGTTTAAGCGAGATTCTGCCGCCGACAATCCACCACATTCCACAATGGCAACAAAAACCCTCAACATACGTAAATCCACATCTTGAACCTGCATGGTGTGACCTCTTCTCTTTAGTTCGATAAATCCGGAATAAACTACGAACATTATGCTTTTATAAAACTTACAGAGCAAGTTAGCATAGGAACATAATAAGCAGTCTGATAGTCGATTATCAGCAAGTTAGGAGAAAAGTGATGTTTAGATATGGTGTAGACCGACTAAACCTAGATATTGTAAACGGAATTGCTGATGGCAGCATCAAAGCGGAATTGTGTGAAGAAGCATTGGATAAAATCAACGCAAGCCGTCGTAACGTAGAGATCATCGCGTCTTCGGACAAAGCGGTGTACGGCATCAATACGGGATTTGGCCCTCTATGTGATACTCAAATTTCGCCTCAAGAAACGCACCTGCTACAAAAAAACTTGCTGATTACTCACGCAGTTGGTGTTGGGGAGCCGATTGCCAAACCTATTTCCAAGCTTATGCTGATCACCAAAGTTCACGCTTTAAGTCAGGGATACTCAGGTATTCGTCTAGACGTGATTCAACGTATGTTGGCGTTTATCGAACTGGATCTTATTCCTGTTGTTCCTGAGCAAGGCTCAGTGGGCGCATCAGGTGACTTGGCCCCTCTTTCTCACTTGTTTTTGCCATTAATTGGCGAAGGTGAGTTTTGGTTAGGGGACACTATCGTTCCTGCGGCACAAGCGCTGCGTGAAAACGGCTTGGAGCCATTGGAACTGCATGCCAAAGAAGGTTTGGCATTGATCAACGGAACACAGTTTATTCTCTCTCATGCCATTACCGCACTCACCAAAATGCGTTACTTACTTGATTTGGCCGATCTTGCGGGCGCAATGAGTATTGAAGGTATGCAGGGCAGTGGTTCTCCATTTAGAGAAGAGCTCCACTTAACACGTGCATTTGCGGGCAACATTGAAGTTGCAGCGCGCATGAGACGATTCTTTAAAGACTCAGAAAACATGGCTTCTCATGCCGATTGTGTTCGGGTGCAAGACCCATATTCATTGCGCTGTATTCCTCAGGTACATGGTGCCTCTCGCAATGCATTCAACCATTTGAAAGAACTCGCAGAAATCGAGATGAACTCGGTGACCGATAACCCAATAGTGATCAGTGCAGAAGAAGCGATTTCTGGTGGTAGTTTCCATGGTCAACCACTCGCCATGGTGTTGGACTATGCTTCTATTGCCGCTGCCGAGCTTGGCAATATTGCGGATCGTCGTTGTTATTTATTACTTGAAGGTCAGCACGGTTTGCCGCGTCTATTGACATCTTCTGGCGGTCTTAACTCTGGCATGATGATCCCACAATACGCAACGGCCGCATTGGTTACTGAGAACAAATCGCTTTGTTTCCCACCATCTGCGGACAGCGTGCCAACATCGATGGGACAGGAAGATCACGTTTCCATGGGTAGTATCTCTGGGAGAAAACTGAATCAGATCTTGGGCAACCTAGAAAAAATCTTAGCTATCGAATTAATGTATGCCGCACAAGCGCTCGAGTTTAGACGTCCAAATAAATGCTCAGATCTGATTGAAGAAAACTTCCAGATCATTCGTGAAAAAGTGGCGAAGCTCGAAGAAGATCGTCTATTGAAGCCAGACATTGATGCGATGATTACTCTGGTAAAAACACAAGCATTTAACGTTAACTAAGGGAGCCTCGAAATATGGAAACGGTATTGGATTTTCAACAACAAATTAAACAAGGCATTCCTAGTACTTTGCCGGAAGCGAAGCCATATCCGGCAGGAGTAAACCGCGCTCCTAAGCGTAAAGACATTCTAACCGCAGAAGAGAAGCAGTTGGCGATTCGTAATGCGTTGCGATACTTCCCGAAAGAATGGCATCACGAACTGGCAGAAGAATTTGCTCAGGAACTGAAAGACTTCGGTCGCATCTACATGTACCGCTTTAAGCCAAACTACAGCATGAAAGCGCGCTCTATTTCTGACTACCCTGCGAAGTGTGAGCAAGCGGCGGCGATCATGTTAATGATTGACAATAACTTAGACCCAGCGGTTGCTCAGCACCCAGAAGAGCTGATCACCTACGGTGGTAATGGCGCGGTATTCCAGAACTGGGCACAATATCTGCTGACGATGAAATACCTCAGCGAAATGGAAAGTGACCAGACTTTGCATTTGTACTCGGGTCATCCTATGGGGCTGTTTCCATCATCGGAAGATGCCCCTCGCGTTGTGGTCACGAATGGCATGATGATTCCGAATTACTCAAAGCCTGATGATTGGGAAAAATTTAACGCATTAGGTGTGACTCAATACGGCCAGATGACGGCTGGCTCGTTCATGTACATTGGTCCACAAGGTATCGTACACGGCACGACAATCACGGTAATGAACGCATTCCGTAAGGTTCTGGAAAAAGACCAAAGCCCGAAAGGTAAAATCTTCCTGACTGCTGGCCTTGGCGGCATGAGTGGAGCGCAGCCAAAAGCCGGTAATATCGCAAACTGTATTACCGTGTGTGCAGAAGTGAACCCGAAAGCAGCAACCAAGCGTCATCAGCAAGGTTGGGTGGACGAGTTGATCGACAATATGGACGCGTTAGTCGCACGCGTTCGCGAAGCGCAAGCGAACGAAGAAGTCGTATCGATTGCCTTTATTGGTAACGTGGTTGATGTTTGGGAAACGTTCTATGAGCAGGACATCTTCATTCACCTTGGTTCGGATCAAACGTCGCTGCATAACCCTTGGTCAGGCGGCTACTACCCTGTCGATATCAGTTATGAAGAATCGAATCGTCTTATCCGCGAAGAACCTGACTTGTTCAAGACAAAAGTCCAGGACACGTTGAAACGCCACGCTGATGCGGTAAACAAACACACCGCTCGTGGTACTTACTTCTTTGATTACGGTAATGCCTTCTTGCTTGAAGCATCTCGTGCTGGTGGCGATGTGATGGCAGAAAATGGTATCGACTTTAAATACCCATCCTATGTACAAGACATACTTGGTCCTATGTGTTTTGACTATGGTTTTGGTCCTTTCCGTTGGGTATGTACGTCAGGTAAGCCGGAAGACCTTGATAAAACCGATGCGATTGCCGCCGATGTGCTGAAGAAGATCATGGCCGAGTCGCCAGAAGAAATTCAACAGCAGATGCAAGACAATATCACTTGGATCCAAGATGCGAAGCAGAACAAGCTCGTCGTCGGTTCACAAGCGCGAATTCTTTATGCAGATGCGCAAGGTCGTATGGAAATTGCGAAAGCGTTTAACGATGCGATTGAACGTGGTGAAATTGGTCCTGTGGTCCTTGGTCGTGACCACCACGATGTTAGTGGTACCGACTCGCCGTTCCGTGAAACGTCAAACATCTACGATGGCAGTCGCTTTACGGCGGATATGGCGATTCACAACGTGATCGGCGATGGCTTCCGCGGTGCAACCTGGGTGTCAATCCACAACGGTGGCGGTGTTGGTTGGGGTGAAGTGATCAACGGCGGTTTTGGTATGCTACTTGACGGTAGTGAAAGCGCGGAGCGTAGACTCAAGTCGATGTTGCTGTTTGATGTTAACAATGGTATTGCACGTCGTAGTTGGGCACGCAATAAAGAAGCGAACTTTGCTATCCAACGTGAAATGGAGAGAACACCGAAGCTTAAGGTGACGTTAGCGAATCAAGTTGACGATGACATCATCAATGACCTGAAATTCTAAGCCATCCAATCAACAAACCGATGACTCTAACCAAGCAACGTTAGAGTCATCGACTACCTGGTCCTGTGATCGAACCTTTCTATCTAGAAAAGCTGAGGGCCGGAACCAGCTACCGTTTTTTGAACCCGATAGAGTCGCCAGCGTGGATCTCTTGCGTGTTAAACTTCACGCGTAAATGCTCGCCGATTTTTATTGATAGACGACCTTAAAATGCTCTAACACCAACAACATGTCCTCTGTTGGTTCAATATCCAATTCTTCACACTCTTGGCTAAAAAATTGCCAATGTGCTTCTCTCCACCACTTAAGCGACTTATCGCCTTCTCCCTCTTCTGCGGCAAACTCAGCGGTTACTTCGCGAAATTTACATTGGCTCACAGAGGTGATTTCGATAATGCATCTCGGATTGCCGTCCCAGTCCGTCACGACTTGCAGGTGACCGACTTCTGGCATCACTTCCCCTTTATTGCTGTACCAATACGCCATACTGCACGATGCGCGCTTCTCGCCACGTACGATGAGATCGGCACAGACATTTGCGTTGTACTCATCGGCACAAAAATAGTCTGCACTAAAAGAGGTATATTTTTGTGCGATATCAGAAGGTAACGAACCTAAATACTCATTTAAATAAGATTGACTTTTTCCTTCCATGACTCTTCATTTCCACGTTATATGAACCGTTCTTAATTCTATTTCACGTCATTGTACTTGTTGGTAAAGTGGCACGTATACGGTGAGCGACAAATTATCTTAATCTTTGTTGTTGAATGAGACGTTTCCCTGCAAAGATATGAAATGTAGCTGCATTTTAAATCTAAAACGAAATAGAATGACGCTACATTTAGTGGCCAATGGATATGGATAAAACCATGAATAAACAAACCAATACTTATCTTGGCGTGACATTCAATGTTATCGGCTCCGCGCTATTTGCGGCAATGTTTGCTTATGCCTCATTACTGGGAGAAATAGGCAGCCAAGAGGTTTATGGATGGCGTATCCTGTTTACTATTCCCCTGTTGACCATTTTTATTTTAAGTAATGGTTACTGGACTCAGGTCCAAGATATCGTTAGCCGCTTGTTTCGCGAACGCTATTTCTTGCTCACTCGTTTGCTTTCTTCTTTTTTAATTGGCATTCAATTGTGGTTGTTTATGTGGGGCCCCGTTAACGGCTATGGATTAGCGGTGTCATTGGGGTACTTTATAATGCCTATCACCATGGTAGCAGTGGGTTGGGTCGCGTTTAAAGATAAATTGTCACGGTTTCAAAAATTGGCTTGTCTGTTTGCTGTCGTTGGCGTTTTAAATCAGTTGGCGATTTCCCAAACGCTAAGCTGGCCGACACTGGTGGTGTGCTTGGGGTACCCAATTTATTTTTGGTTACGCCATAAAACAGGCACCAATCATATTGGGGGTATCTGGTTTGATATGTTGCTGAGCCTGCCATTTAGCGTCTACTTTATCGTTAACGGTGGCCACGTTCTGTATACGCTTCCAACAAGTTACAACGCACTTTGGCTGGTGTTTGGACTGGGTATCATCAGCGCACTCGCCCTCGCGTTTCAGTCGTTGTCGGCACCACATCTAAACTTAAGCTTATTCGGGCTGTTGGTGTACGTTGAGCCCGTGATGCTGGTGTTGGTGGCCATTTTATTAGGAGAAACCATCGCTCCCGCCGAATGGCCGACATACATTGCAATTTGGTTGGCTGTGATTGTTTTGATCGCTGAAGGATATGTAAGCTTGAAGAGAAGGCCAAGGACAGTGAAGTAACTTCATTTCGGAGCAGTCAAACAAAGTTAAACAAAAAAGCAGCGAATCGCTGCTTTTTATATTTCAGATGATTTCAGACCGTGTAGTCTTTGTTTACCACATCAGATCGTCTGGTACGACGAACTCTGCATATGGGTCGTCTTCTGCTGGAATATCGGCTTCAGGTTCTTTCTGATCAATGATCACAGATTCGTCACGTTGGGCGATTTTGTTTGCTACACCACGAGGAATCACGACGTAGCTCTCACCGACAGCCACGATGGCTAAGATACCTTTGATTAACTGATCTCGAACTACTGAGTCCACGTAAAGTGATTTCACCAGAGTGCCGTCGGTAAAATTGTATTTGATGTCGCCATCTTTCAAATCAATCTTGTTCATATCAATCAGTTGATTAATTTGCGCTCTGAGCTCTTTACTCAAACGTTCGGCGTTTTGTTGCTGGCTCAACTCTTTGTCTCGTTCTAACTGCTGGCGTTTACTTTCTTCAACCGCAGCTTTCACTTCGCGTGCTTGTACGCGGGATTTTTTTGAGCCTTTCTTGGCTTTCTTTAGTTTTTTCTCATTCACTAAGCCAGCTTTCAGCATTTGTTCTTGAAGGGTTAGTTTTGCCATGTTCCATCCAGTTAGTACGCAATTTTGGCTATTTTAACCAGTCCTTATCAGCAAGGAAAGGGCAGGGAAGAGAAGTGATGACAATATCTTATGGAAATACCAGCTTTGAAAGTTAAAGCTGGTATTCTCTGGCTAGATTTTATGTTTACTGTGGTTATTTAGCGTTCCACTGTTTCGACGTGACTAGGTTATCCATCACTTTGTTGATGGCTCGATGTGCTTTATCGATGATGGTATCGACGTCATGACGAGTGGTAATCAGTGGTGGTGCAAAGCCAAGAATGTCACCATGCGGCATAGCTCGCGCAATCAGGCCTACGTCCATACATGCGGCGGAGATCTGCGGTCCGACTTTTAAGTTAGGGTCAAAGTGTGCGCGACTCAGTTTGTCTGGCGAAAACTCCAGTGCGTGCAACAAGCCAATACCACGAGAATCACCAACGAGTGGGTGATCTTCAAAAGTTTCCCTCATGCGTTGTTGCAAGTAAGCGCCCACATCTGCTGCGTTTTGTACTAGGCCTTCGCGCTCAATAATGTCTAAGTTGCAGTTTGCTGCCGCTGCGCCCATCGGGTGACCAGAATAGGTATAACCGTGGCCGATAGCTCCCCATTGGTCGGTGCCGTTTTCAAGTACATTCCATACTTTTTCTCCGACAATCACCCCTGATAGCGGTTGGTAAGCTGAGGTTAACCCTTTAGCTACGGTGATTAAATCGGGTTTCATATCATAGTGAATAGAACCAAAATCCGCACCTAAACGGCCAAAACCACAGACGACTTCGTCCGCGATCAACAGAACATCGTATTTATCGAGGACTTTGCGAATGGCTTGCCAGTAACCTTCAGGAGGTGGCACGATACCACCCGTTCCGAGAACGGGTTCGGCGATCATCGCAGCAACGGTGTCTGGACCTTCTGCCAGGATCATGTCTTCGAGCTGATCCGCACAGTACTGAGAAAACTCAAGCTCTGACATGCTGTCGTCTTCGCGGCGGTAGTAGTAGGGGGCCATTGTGTGTTTGATACGCTCTAGTGGCAAATCAAAATGGGCATGAAAGAGTGGTAGCCCAGTCATGGAGCCCGATGCGATGCTCGAGCCATGGTAGGCGCGATCACGAGAGATGATTTTTTTCTTTTCTGGCAGACCGCGAACATTATTGTAGTACCACACCAGTTTGAGCTGAGTTTCGTTGGCATCGCTGCCGGACATGCCGTAGTACACTTTGCTCATGCCTTCGGGGGCCATTTTTATAATGCGGTCTGACAGTTTCACCAGAGCTTCGTTAGTATGTCCAACATAGGTGTGATAATAAGCCAGTTCCTTTGCTTGTTGGTAAATGGCATCGGCCATCTCTGTTCTGCCATAACCAATATTGACGCAGTATAATCCCGCAAATCCGTCGATCAGTTCAGTACCTTCTGAGTCGGTAATACGTATCCCGCTTGCACTGGAAATTATTCTGCCTGGTAGCTCACCAGCAGCATACTGCTTTAAGTGGGTTGAAGCATGAAATACGCGCTGACGGTCAATCTCTAATAATTGCTGGGTTTTATTACTCATAAGCCTTCTCCTTTCGCATCTTATTTCATTTCAACTGCCACTTGCACTGGGTAAGTTACCCAAGCAGCAGTACTTTATTTCGCTAAATTCTTCAAAGCCGTAGCGGCTGCCTTCTCGCCCAAGTCCGGACTGTTTTACTCCACCAAATGGGATGGGATGCCCAGTCATCTTGACGGAATTGACGCTCACCATGCCAAATTCCAAGCCGCGTAGGCATTGCCAGATCTGATGAATATCATGACCATAAACGTATGCGGCTAATCCATACTCGGTGTCATTACTCATCTCAATTACATGGCTTAAATCTTGGTAGGGAAGCACGCCCGCGACTGGGCAAAAGTTTTCTTCCCGATACACGGCCATATCAGGTGTTACGTCGGCAATGAGAGTGGGGGCGAAGAAGTTTGGCCCTGGCACCAACTCCTGATCGCCTGCTACCAGTGTTGCGCCTTTATCGAGTGCGTCACGCACTAAATCATGGGCTTTTTCGACAGCGGATCGATTGATCAATGGTCCCATGGTGGCTTTTTCGTTCAACCCGTTACCTAGTACAATCTTGTTCATTTCATCGCGAAAGGAATTGAGAAAGTCTTGGTATTTATGCTGGGGGACAAAAATACGATTGGCGGCTAAGCAGTCTTGACCCGCGGTTTGAAACTTAGCCTCTACTGCTGCTTTGGCCGCAAGCTCGACTTCCATATCTGGTAATACAATAAACGGTGCATTGCCACCGAGTTCCATACTGCATTTTTTTACGGTTTGCGCTGCATCTCGCAGGAGCAATTTGCCAACGCGTGTGGATCCCGTAAAAGACAGCGCTTTGACTTTGTCTGAACAGCAAAGTGTTTGCGAAATCATGGCTGCATCGCCTGTGACGACATTGAAAACGCCGGGCGGAACGCCCGCGCGGTCCGCAAGCTCTGCCAAAGCAAGAGAGGAAAAGGGGGTCTCGCTCGCTGGCTTGATGATTACTGGGCACCCAATCGC
Source organism: Vibrio mytili (assembly GCF_049563345.1). Classification (NCBI taxonomy): domain Bacteria; kingdom Pseudomonadati; phylum Pseudomonadota; class Gammaproteobacteria; order Vibrionales; family Vibrionaceae; genus Vibrio; species Vibrio mytili. The sequence continues at coordinate 242,027 of NZ_CP110482.1, forward strand.
TAATGCAGCAGCCGCTTTTCGTGTCACCATGGCGTTAGGGAAGTTCCAAGGCGTAATTAGTGCGGCAACACCGATGGGCTCTCGAATTGTAGAGAGTTGCGCGTTCGGTATGTGGCTGGGAATGGTTTCTCCGTAGCTGCGCCTCGCTTCTTCGGCAAACCAACGAATGAATGAGGCTCCGTATTCAATCTCGCCTATTGCATCGTTTAAGGGTTTTCCCTGTTCCATTACCATTAAACGGGCTAGATCGGGTTTGGCATTCAGAATCAGATCATGCCAACGCATCAGTATGCTGGCGCGTTGCTCAGCTTGCATTTTCCGCCATAGCTGAAAAGCACGATCAGCATCATCAATCGTCTGGTATATCTGTTGCTGGGACAGTCGGGTCGTATAACCAATCACGGTATTATCTACGGGATTTGTCACCGGATGGAAACGATTTCCACTTGTCCATTTACCGTTGACGTAAGCAAGCCCTCGGACTAAACGTACATCTTTCATGATAGCCATCATGTCGTGCGATGCTTTCATTTCGTCTTTCGGGTTGAGTTTGTCGCTATTAAAGCGGTGAAGTGCTGCCATAAATCCTTCTCCCTGCGTTATCGTCCATAAATAAACTGTAGTGGAGGAGGGGGAGGATTAATTTCTGATGCATGGCGCTGTATCGTGAAGTTTTTCTGTTTAGTCCGGTGATAGATGGTGATTTTTCTTGTTGAGTGCGCAGGGAGACTTATGTCAATCACAGCGATTATTCAAAACCCGGCGTTCTGCTTAATCTCTAACGAATCTGAATCTCGTTTGATGGTTTTGGTCACGATATAAGTAAAGTAGCGTTCAATGCCCACTTCAGAGTCGAGCCATTTGTCGATAAGTCTTTGGTATTGGTCGATGTCTTCCGATTGAATTTTAAGAATGTAATCCACACCACCACCAGTGGCATAGCATTCAGTCACTTCGGGGGTATGTTTCACCAACTCTTCAAACCGTTTAAACGCTTGTGCATTGTGTTCTTTTAAAGACACTTCGACCATGACCGAGGTTTTCTTAAGTAAAACGTCGGTATTTACCTTGGCACTATATCCTTGGATGATGCCCGCTTGTTCAAGTTTCTTTACGCGCTCCCAGCATGGACTTACCGACAGATTAATTTCTGCTGCTAGGTGAGATTTGGTGATACGACCGTTGTTATGAAGGATCTGTAGAATTTTAACGTCGTAGCGATCAAGGCGCATGGGGCTCTCCGTATTACATCGTTTGGGACAAGTCTAGCGAATTTGTGCTTAACACGTTTAGTTAACGCATCAGCTTTCAGATAATCTAGGTTGTGTAAATCGTGGTTAATGACTCAATGTTTAACGAATAAATGTCGTGGGAAGTCACACAAGGTTTTTGCTCCGAGTCGGGTAATCACAATGCTTTCTGTCGTTTCTAAACCCCAATCTTTAAACCAAAGACCGGGCATGAAGTGGAAGGTCATGCCTTCTTGCAGAACGGTTTTGTCGGTATCTCGAAGGCTCATGGTTCGCTCACCCCAGTCGGGAGGGTAGCTCAGGCCAATTGGATAACCACAACGCGCCCCTTCGCGTGAAAAGCCTGCTTTATCGAGGACTTTGTTTAATGCATTAGCGATATCGGCGCAGGTGTTGCCGGGTTTGGCGACTTCTAACCCAGCCTCTAGGCCGCGTGTTAGTGCTTCATCGGCTCGCTTAAACTTATCATCGGGTTCACCTAAGAAAATGGTACGAGAGAGAGGGCAGTGATAGCGACGGTGCGCTCCTGCGATTTCAAAAAACGTCCCTTCTCCTTTTTTAAACGGCTTATCATCCCAAGTTAAATGGGGCGCGGATGCGTCTGCTCCGGAAGGTAACAAGGGGACGATCGCAGTATAGTCGCCAAAATGATCCTCGTAACCTAGCACTGCCTGACGATTGATTTCCGCAACCAAATGATGCTTAGGCAATCCGGGCTCTATCATGTCGAAGGCGACGCGGTGCATGTTTTCAACGATTCGTGCAGCACGGTACATATAAGCCAGTTCTTGATCTGATTTCACCGCGCGGCACCAATTCACCATCCCTGTAGCATCAAGTAACTGCGCGTTAGGTAGGTGAGTAAGTAGCGATTCATAAGCAGTGGCACTGAAGTAATAGTTGTCTTTTTCGACGCCAATCCGACCGCGATCCCAACAGCGTGGTGTTAGAACGGCCTCAACCAGATAATCCATCGGGTGCAGAGGCGGGTTCATGACGTAATGATCGGGGTAGGACGTGATATTTTCGACAGACATATACGCAGTACGGTATGCCCCATTGGCATCATGATAGCGGCCGAACCAAATCGGCTCACTTTCTGGCCCAACAATGACACATTGTGGTACATAAAAAGACCAGCCATCATACCCGGTCAGCCATGACATGTTGGATGGGTCATGGATAATGAGCACATCTAACTCTTGTTCGAGCATCGATTGTCGAACTTTCGATAAACGTTCCTGGTACTCTTCCAACGTAAAATGCATAGTAATGCCCCGCATACACTCTCCTTGTTGAAACTCGATGCTCTTCGATGAGCGTCTAATCCTGTTAGCAGGTCACTTGGCCTGCATTCGCTTTTAACCCTGAATCCCATAAACCCTTATTTTCGGGCTAAAAACATGGATGCATTGATTGGCTCCTTGCGCTATCCGATCCCACAGATAAAAACAAGTGTGGTTTAATTTTGTACGCTATGCCGCATTTTTTGATAGAAAAATACAAATTAGCTTATTGATACTAGGGTCTGTTGACGTTTCGAGATGATTTTTGCAGCAGTTTGTGGGTTCTTTATACAAGGCAGAGGCTTTGAAATGTAGTTGTCCTACCTGATAAGCCGATAACGCAGTAGAAAGGAGCCACAAACGCTGCCCAAAGGGTTCGAGCTGGGCGCCCCCGCTAAAAGCGTTTTACTCTTTGTTGAGAGGTGTTTTGCTTAGAATGACTAGGCTACAAACCTCTCGCCGCGATTAAAACGCTTTTGACTAGGCGTCCCCATCCGAACAAAATTTAACCGCGAAACGTCAACAGACCCTAGGGGATGTTGGCGTTTCTTACCGGTTTGTGGCATGACTTATGGAGGACGTTATTGGATGTCAGGGAGCTTTGTTACTCTGTAAAGAGGCAATGAAAGGGAAGACGATACCCCGCGTCGATGGCGTACGGCGCGGAGAGTAAGGAGAATTTGAATTGGGTCTGAATGGGTGGGGGCTCAGTTCACTTTTTGAGTAGACTCTTTGACTTGTAAAGCACCTTGATACTGAAAGTGTTTTTCGCCTTTGTCTTGTTCTTTTTCCAGTGTGAGGGCTGCATTGACCGCATCTCTGGTCAACTCAAGGATGGGTAAAACCACAGTGGATAAACGCGGCACTATGTAACTTGCGGTTGGATCGCCATCAATACCGATGACAGAGACGTCATCAGGAACGGTTAATCCTCGGTCATGTAAGGCACGGATAGCGCCAATCGCCATTGAGTCGGTACTAGAAAATATGGCAGTAAAAGGAGCGCCGCTGTCGAGCAGGCTGATTGTCGCCTCATAACCACTTTGCGGCGTACTTTGCCCTTCAAAAATCAGTGACTCGTTCACGTTTATGCCGTGCTCTTGTAAAGTTTGCTTATAAGCGGATAGACGTTTCTGTCCGGTGCTACTCGACAGTGAGGTAGTGATACAAGCGATCTGTTTATGTCCGAGTTCCAAAAGGTAATTTGTGGCGACTTGTGCCACTTGCTCTTGATCAAATCCAAAACTGAATAATTTATCGTCGTCTAACGAGCGGTTAATCACAATGAGCTGTGTTCGGATTTCCTTTTGCAGATCAGAAAGTTGCTGTTCTGATAGGTGACGGCTGTAAATCAAGATAGCATCGCAGTGATGAGCATTAAGGGAGCGGACCGCATCCTCTTCTCCAGCTGCATTGTCACTGCTGTTAAGGACAAACAGTTTCTTGTTGGCTTTTTGCATATCATGCGCGGCTTCTGTCAGCATGGAGCCAAAATAGTGGCTTTCAAAATGAGGTAGAATCAACCCAAACGTATTGTAACTGTTTGTTGCTAAAGCTCGTGCAAAAGCATTGGGCTGATAGCCAAGAGATTTCATCGCTTCTAGTACAGACTGTCGTGTCTGCTCTTTTACAAACTCACTGCCATTTAGCACTCTGGATACCGTTGCTTTAGATACTCCAGCGGCTTTACATACGTCTTTGATTGTCGCCATATTTTTATTCCCCAACACTTTGGCTTGACAGTTTACACTATTTAATTGAGTGAAAGTAAACCGTTGGAGTGTTTCAGTAATGTCAAATAAACCCTATTCAACTATGAGGGTTGAGTTGTTTTTACTCAAAATTTACTTAAAAAACTGTCTTCACTCAAAGTAACCGGTTACATCAGTTGATATACTGCTCAATCAACAAATGCGATCGGAACAAGAGCAGGAAACGATTTTGATAGAAACGATTATTTTTGATATGGATGGTGTACTCGTCGACTCTGAACCTTTTTGGCGTAAAGCAAAAGTGAACGCTGTCGCGAAATTTGGTGGCGAAATTACCGAAGAACTGGCATACCAGAGTACCGGTCTCCGCATCGATGAAATTGCCAATTACTGGATTCGATACTGTGGGTTAGATCCGGCTTGTTCAACGGACCTTGCCGATACCATTTTGAGTGAAGTCATTGCGCAGATTAAGATGCACGGCCAATTGCTTCCTGGAGTAAAAGCTTCTCTAGAATCACTTGCGCAGACAGATCTAAAAATCGGTCTTGCTTCGTCTTCTCCGCTACGATTAATCGAAGCGGTGCTGGAAACGTTTGATATTGGTAAATTCTTTTCTGTTTATGTGTCTGCAGAACACCTTGAATACGGAAAACCGCATCCGCAGGTATATCTTAACGCCGCAGAAAAATTGTCGACCAAGCCTCATAATTGCGTTGCGATTGAAGATTCGGTTAACGGTTTAATCGCCGCCAAATCAGCTCAAATGACGGCAATTTGTGTGCCTGAACCCGGCCAAGAAACCAACCCACGCTTTGGAATTGCAGACATCAAGTTAATTTCTTTAGAAGAATTCTCGACATCGCAAGAGGTGCAAACCCTACTTCAGCGTTAGTGGGTCTCGGCATTGATCTACGGAGAACTCAAGGGCAACAGACCCTAGTTATGTCTGGATTCAATAAAAATACCCCAGTGTTTGAGCACTGGGGTATTTACGTTAACTGGATTCTTTACGTTTCAGACTTGATTACAGCTTTTCGCCATTGCTGTTGATGACGTCTTTGTACCAGTAGAAGCTTTTTTTACGGCTACGATTCATCGTCCCGGTTCCATCGTCATGGCGATCTACGTAAATAAAGCCGTAACGTTTTCGATATTCGCCCGTTCCATAGGACACACAATCAATGCAGCCCCATGGGGTGTAGCCCATTAAATCAACACCATCGTACGAAACCGCTTTCGCCATCTCTTTGATGTGCGCTTTGAGGTAGTCGATACGGTAATCATCGTTGATCTCACCATTCTCTTCGACGTTGTCTATTGCACCGAAGCCGTTTTCGACAATAAATAGTGGTTTATTGTAGCGCTCGTAAAGCTCACACAGAGAATAACGCAAACCGACAGGGTCGATCTGCCAGCCCCATTCTGACGCTTGAACAAATGGATTTTTCACGCTGCCCGTAAAGCCACTCATTGAACCTTCAGTACTTGCTTCAGCATCCGCTTTTACTGCCACAGACATGTAGTAACTAAAACCGATATAGTCGCAGACCCCTTCTTTTAAGATCTCTAGATCGCCCGGCTCCATTTTGATGTTGTAACCTTTGCGTTCCCAATCTTTTAGTGTGTAAGCTGGGTATTCACCACGCATATGCACATCACTAAAGAAGAATCGATTACGCATGGCTTCTTGAGCAAGCATGACATCGTCCGGTGCACATGAGAATGGATAAATAGGCACCCACGCCACCATACAGCCAATTTGGAAGTCTGGATTGATCTCATGACCCAGTTTGACCACTTTTGCGCTGGCGACAAACTCATGGTGAACCACTTGGTACATACATTCTTCCGGGTTGTCTTCTACCGTGTAATCAACACCTGAGTTGGAGTAACCCCACAACGGAAGATGAAGGTCACGCTGGTTATTAATTTCGTTAAACGTCATCCAGTATTTGACTTTGTTCTTGTAACGACGCATCACGGTTTCCGCATAGTGAACAAAGAAATCCACCACGCGACGATCTTTAAAACCGCCGTATGCTTTGGATAAGTGAAGCGGCATTTCAAAGTGAGAAAGCGTAATGACTGGTTCGATACCGTGTTTTAACAGCTCATCAAATAGGTCGTCGTAGTACTGCAAACCAGCTTCATTTGGTACGAGTTCATCACCTTTTGGGAAAATACGCGGCCAGTAGATAGAAGTGCGAAAACATTTGAATCCCATCTCTGCTAAAAGCGCGACATCGCCTTTATAGTGATCGTAGAATGCCGTCGCTTGGTGGTTAGGGTAGTGATACCCCTCTAACACGCCATCGGTAATTTGGCGCTGAGTGTTGACATTGCCACCGGATAGCACGTCCACAATACTTGGCCCCTTACCATCACGGTCCCAAGCACCTTCAACTTGGTGAGCGGCGACGGCACCTCCCCATAAAAAGTTTTTAGGAAAAATACTGCTCATTTTACTTACCCCTAAGCCATCTGGATGACTGGTTGACCTACATTAATTTGGTTATCTTCATGATCTTGAGAGATCACTTCAAATTCGAATTCGTCACTGTTCATGACAATAAATGGTGTGGTTGTGTCGTATCCCGCGGCAGCAATACGCTCTAAGTCAAACTTAATGAGTGGATCGCCCGCTTTTACGTTTTGGTCTAGCGCGACTAAGCAATCGAAAAATTCGCCTTTCAGTTCAACCGTATCAAGCCCGACATGTATTAAGACTTCGGCACCATTCAATGATGTCATACCCACGGCGTGCTTGGTTTCGATGACCGATGAAATCACCGCATCACAAGGAGCACGAACGATGCCTTCTGTCGGTTTAATGGCAACGCCATCACCGAGTAGTTTTTGTGCGAAGCTCTCATCATTAACAGTCTCCAATGGAATGATTTGTCCTTTTAACGGGCTGACGAGAGTGACGGATTTTTTCACCATGGTTGGGGCGGTTTGTGGGGTTGATTTCTGCTGTTTTTTTTCGTTTTTACTGTCAATCTCAACAGGATCGTCGAAGCCAACCAAGTAAACCAACGCGATAGTCAGGACGATAGTGACGCCAGTACCGAGTAATGCACCAGTGAAAGAGGTTGGATTTTCAGCGTTAATCGCATTAACCACGGTAAGGATGCCGGTCAGTCCAGCATAAGCATAATAATAAGTGTTAAATAGGCTTGCGACAGCTGAACCTACCGCGCCACCAATACAGCCACAGATAAATGGCGTTTTCAGTCTGAGAGTGACACCGTAAATCGCTGGCTCGGTGATACCAAAAAATCCAGTAAGACCCGCCGAGTAGCCGGTTGTTTTTAGTTTGGTATTTCGTGATTTCATTGCTACTGCAAACGCAGCCGCCATCTGCGCAACAACCGCAATGCCACAGAATGCTTGGATGGAGTCAAAACCAAAGTTTTCATAGTTTGCGAGTACCACCGGAGTAATGCCCCAGTGAACACCGAAGATAACCAGTACTTGCCAAATTCCGCCGATAAGAGCCGCTGCGACAACAGGGGCGACGTCATACAGCGTGTTGTAGCCGACCGCAATCATACTGGCAACGAAGCTTGTCGCAGGGCCAATCAACACTAAGGTCGCTGGCACCATGATTAACATACAAAGTAGTGGCGTAAATAGCTCACGGACCACATCAGGTAAGATGCCTTTGATGTATTTTTCTACATAACTCAGCGCCCAAACCATGAAAATCGGTGGTAAGACAGACGCGGTATAAACCGTTTTTGCCAGTGGTAGGCCTAAGAAGGTAATCAGCTCGCCGTCTGCAATTCTCTCTGCAATGGCTCCCCAAGACGGGTTGATCAGCGCACAGGCACAAAGAATCGCGATAAGCGGACTACAGTCAAACAGTTTTGACGCGGTAAATGCAATAAAAACTGGCAGAAAGACAAACGGTGTCCATGACATGAAGTTAAGGACTTCAAATGCACCTGTACCAGCAATACTAGGGAACAGGTAATGGGCAAAAATAAGCGCACCTTGCAAAATACCCGCGGCCGCAAGAATGTAAACAAAGGGCGCAAAGATGGCCGACATCGATGCGATGATAGCATCAAAGAGTCGAACTTTTTCTGAACCTGTCGCCATTAGCGAAGAGTCAACTAAAGAGGACATTGCAGCATACACGTCTTGAACTCTTGTGCCGATCACGACCTGGAACTGTCCGCCACTCATAACCACTGTAATCACGCCAGGCATTTCTTTAATTTTTTCTGCCGCGCTTTCCGGGACTTCTTTTAAAACCAAGCGTAGGCGGGTCGCACAGCGCGAAAATCGAGTTAAGTTTTCTTGTCCGCCCACTTCTGAAAGTATGTCTTTCGCAAGCTGAGTATAATCTCTGACCGCAGCCATATATTCACCTTTCCCTTATCCTGTCACTTATTATTAGATTTCTGGAACCGGTTACAAGATTTAGCTGCAAAGACTTTTTTCATCAACAGAGATAAAAAATAATAAAGAAACGGATCACACAAAAGAGCAAGTTTAGAGATAAAAACGTAATCAGGATCGCTTTTTAATGCAGGGATATTCTGATGCGAAAAGTGTTTACTTTATGCCATCAGGAAGTTTTTCCATAACGCGTTGTTACCGGTTCCATCTTGTGTTTAATCGTATAAAAGCGCATTTCACAGCCAAATAAACGACAAAAGTGAAATGTAGAGATAGAAAAAAGTTGGTGGAACACAGTGAATAACAAAGTTTTTCCTGAAGGTTTTTACGGGATAGGAACAGCGTCAACTAAATTCGTTTGCTGACAGCCCCAACCATTCGGTTGGGGCTTGTTTGTTAAGCGTGTTCTGCACACTCTTGAACTAGTGAAGGATAATCCGTGTAGCCACGTTCGTTTCCTCCAAACAGTGTTGAACCATCAAGCTCTGCGAGGGGGTGACGATGTCGTAAGCGAGAAACTAAATCCGGATTTGCTACAAACGGTCGCCCAAATGCGACGAGATCGGCATACCCTTTCGCGATGACTTCTTGTGCACGTTCTTGATCATAGCGGCCCGCCACAATTATCGTGTTGCTAAAGCGTTTTCTTAGCTCAACGCGAAACGCCTCTGGGATGGTTGGCGCATCTGCCCAGTCGGCTTCAGATAAATGTAGGTAAGCGATGTCGCGCGTTTGCAACTGGCGAGATGCTTCTAAAATAGTCGGCACGATATCAGGGCAGTCCATGTCTTTAAAGGTAATAAAGGGTGCCAATCTAACGCCTACTCTGTGTGCACCAACAGTGGCAATAACGGCATCTACGACTTGGATAAGAAAACGAATACGATTTTCTCGAGAGCCTCCGTAGCTGTCGGTACGATGATTTGAGTTGGTTCTTAGAAACTGGTCGATAAGGTATCCATTGCCACCATGAATTTCTACACCATCAAAACCTGCATCGATGGCACGTTTTGCTGCGTTGGCAAAGTCGCTGACAACGCGATCAATATCTTGTTGGGTCATTTCTCGAGGCTCAACACAATCAACCATATTACCGTTGCCTTGCTCATCAGCAATCCAAACTTGAGTTTCTACTGGGGCGAGTGGCGAAGGTGCGATAGGTAACCCACCTTTTTGGAATGTTGGGTGAGAAACTCTACCTACATGCCAAAGTTGGCAAAACATTGCTGCACCATGAGATTTCACCGCTTGTGTAACCGTTTTCCAGCCCTCTACTTGCTGATCAGTGTAAACACCAGGCGTAAATGAATAGCCTTGTGAATCGTCGGAAATTTGTGTCGCTTCGGTAATGATAAGTCCGGCAGAAGCACGCTGTTTATAATACGTTGCCATCATCTCATTAGGGATGTTGCCCGGTTGACTTGTTCGCGCTCTCGTCATTGGGGCCATGACGACCCGGTTTTGTAGTGATAGTCCCTTAAGTGATACAGGTTCAAATAGTTGACTCATAGTTATGCTCCATTGTTGTACTACCACAAGTAGGTATATGCTTCATGTAGTGCGATAGGAACAGTATATGTATTAGACATAAATTGATAATTGGGTAATATCTGAAATTATTATTCCGTTTTTCCAAATAATAAGGATGTGAAGGTGGATAAGTTTTCGGATATGACGCTATTTGTCAGCATCGTTAAACACCAAGGTCTGGCGGCTGCGGGAAGGGAACTGGGTTTATCTCCGGCAACTATCACGGCGAGACTTCAATCGATAGAAGCGCGTTATGGGATCAAACTGCTCAACCGCAGCACACGTCATGTATCACTAACGGATGCGGGGGCCATGTACCATCAGGCTTGTCTCAATATCATTGATAGTGTGAAAGAGACGGAAAATTTGCTGCAAACCGGTGTCACAGAAGTGCGTGGTGCATTGAAGATTTCAGCGCCGCGAGATGTTGGTAAGAAAATGATCTCTCCGATGGTTTCGGCGTTCGCTGAGCGATATCCGGATGTGACACCATATCTTTATCTCAATGACAACTTATCGAATATGGCGGAGTCGGGCCTTGATTTGGTCATTCGATATGGTGAGTTGTCTGACAGCAATCTTATCTCGCGCAAGCTGGCCTCGAGTCAGCGAGTGTTGTGCGCATCTCCAGAGTATTTGGCGAAGCAAGGTGTACCGAGCAGCCCACAAGCACTCGCGCGTCATCGCTGTTTAGCCTTGGTGCGCGGTAATGAAGAATTAAAAACCTGGCACTTTAAAGATGAGAATTCACAGCAAACTATTACTGTCACGCCAACGCGTTTTTCAGATGATGGAGAAGTGATTCGTCAATGGGCATTGGATGGCGCTGGGATTGCGTTGAAATCGATTTTGGATATCCAGCAAGATCTCAAGCAAAAGCGTTTAGTGACTATCTTAGATTCTTACACAAAAAACTTCAGCGCTCTGTCGCAAGGTGCTGAAGCCGATCTCCATGTCATCTATCAAAGCCGTCAGTATCAACCAAAAAGAATTCGTCTGTTTTTGGACTTTTTAATTGAACAATTTTCTAACGACTAAAACCAATCACAGTAAATAAGTGAACAGAAATAGCGTAGGAAAAATGCGTGAGAACGAGGCGAAATTTTTCGATAAGTCGTTATTCTACAATCCAACATTGTAACGAAGTTATCGAGTATTTTATCGAGCTAGAATGACCAGTTATTTACTATGATTGGCCTAATTGATTGCTTAGAAAAACAAAGCCGCTGAGGTACTCAACGGCTTTGCAGTGATAGGTATTGGCTTGGTTAGCCCTTGGCTCAGTTAGTTGGCAGTTTGTGGCCGAGGCTTACGGCGCTGACCTGATGGTTTATTACCCGCAGGCTTCGTGCTGTTTGGTTTGCGGTTACCCGATGGTTGACCACCATTGCCATTTTTATTGCTCGCTGGCTTGTTGTCGTTAGGCTTACGGCCATCTGGTTTGCTGTTTGTGCGACCTTGACCCTCTCGATTGCCTTTAGGCTTGCCCGCTCCGCCTTGGTTTGTACTGCTTTTATTGCTGTTATTACCATCGTTGAAGCGACGTTTAGGCTTGTTCGCACTGTTTGCCGAATTCTTTTCCGCGACTTGATCATTCGATCCTTGTGGCTTTTTGGATTTCTTCGGTTTTTTCGGTTTGATTGGGCGTGTATCCAGTTTTGATTCTGGAACCACGTTGGTTGGTGCATAACCGTCCAACTCTTTGCGTGGTAGCAACTCCTGAATCAAACGCTCGATCGCGAACAATTCAGGCGCTTCAATCGCACATACCAACGAGATAGCTTTACCTACTTCACCTGCACGACCAGTACGACCGATACGGTGAACGTAGTCTTCAGCTACTTTAGGTAGCTCAAAATTCACAACTTGAGGAAGCTGAGGAATGTCGATACCACGAGCGGCAATGTCTGTTGCCACTAACACACGAACCTGACCCGATTTAAAGTCTGCTAATGCTTTTGTTCTCGCGCCTTGGCTTTTGTTACCGTGGATCGCGGCCGCGGGTAGATTTTGCTCGATCAAGAATTTAGTTAAGCGGTTGGCCCCGTGTTTGGTCCGTGTGAACACCAATACCTGCTGCCAATCGCCATCTTTAATGAGCTTGACCAGCATCGCTGGTTTTTTCTTTGAGTCTGATGGGTAGATACATTGTTCTACGGTTCTGGCCGTTGAGTTTTCTGGGTTAACCGAGATTTCAACCGGATGATTGACCAGACCTTTGGCTAATTCACGAATTTCTTTCGAAAATGTTGCTGAGAATAATAGGTTTTGACGCTGCTTTGGCAGTAAATCAATGATCTTGCGGATGTCACGGATAAAGCCCATGTCAAGCATGCGGTCTGCTTCGTCCAAAACCAACACTTCAAGTTGGTCAAATTTCACCGCATTCTGGTTGTAGAGGTCCATCAAGCGACCTGGTGTTGCAACTAGAACATCAGCACCCTTACGCAGACGTTGCATTTGTGGGTTGATCTTCACCCCACCAAATACCACTGCGCTTGTTAACGGTAGATGGCGACTGTACATGAAGACGCTTTCTTGAACTTGAGCGGCCAGTTCACGGGTAGGTGTTAGGATTAACGCTCGAACTTGATTGCTACGAACACGAGGTCCGTTTGACAACTTTTCAAGGATGGGCAGCGTAAAGCCTGCTGTTTTCCCCGTACCAGTCTGTGCTGCTGCCATGACGTCTTTCCCTTCCAATACTGCCGGGATGGCCTGAGCCTGAATTGGCGAAGGGGTGTCATAGCCTTTTTCCTGAATTGCTTGAAGGATTGGAGCAGATAGACCTAACGAGGTAAAACCCATATGTATGATTCTCAATTGTCGAGTTAGATAACAACGCACCGAAAACATATTCGTTGCGAAAAGTGCGACATTCTGAGGCTTTTATCCTTGAGCTTCAACTAATTCTGTCATTGATTTTGAATATCGATGTCGCCAAAAAAAAGGGAAACGAATTAGAACGGTATATTAGCCATTCTTCGTATCAAGCAAACTCACCTCGGCGTGCTAAAAACGCGCTAGTAAGTTGTTGAAATAACGAATCTACTGAGGGCCTCTCGGTTATATGCGCAAACAGCGGCGTGTGAACATCAGGTCTAATATCCCCATCTTGATTGCAAAGTTGATTACATAAGCGTACGGGTTCGACGATGTGATTGACGTCCACGTTAATTAGGATACACGCCTGCGCTAACACGACTTTTCCTCCGCCTTTTTTGAGGAGTATGCGTTGTGCAGTTCCAACAACTTTTTGCCCGGCAATATTTAGGTTGTACTCGCCATCACAATACGAGTGCGGCGTGGCATGCACATTAACATCCACATTAAGTTGTTTGAAAAATGCGCTTAATGTTGTGCATAAATCCAAATATGCTTTCTTGATGTCGTAGGGCTGATCGTCAGGCCAATGGTAGATATGGGAAAGGTTGATAATGCCCGGCACTTGCGGAACGGGGGCGCCACCGGTTTTGCGTGAGAACAATTTCCAGCCAGAGTTTTCGAGTGCGAGTTTTAGTTCATCAGAGGCTGGCCACTTCTTTCCTGCGGGTAGTACTAGTGTTGGGCTTTTGACTTGCCAAAGAAGAAGCGCTTGCGACAGTTGATTGGATTGAACTTGTGTGAGCAGCTCTTGTTCCTTTTTAAACGCATCCGCTACTTCAGTTGCGGCATAGCGAACCAGTTTATTCTTTGAAGCCAAACGTTGCACCTAAAACCCAATTTCATGTCAGATAAATGGTTTTATCTCAGACAAGCAGAGATTGCTGCTTGTCTGCTCACTATTTGAAAATTCTATGCACAAAACCACACTCTTTTAGTTTGTTGTTGCCACAGCAATAGCGTCTGAAAATGACAATGCAAAGGCTTGTTCGGTATCGAGCGCATTGGCAGGAAACTCTAAACTTAACTGGGCATGTGGCGATACTTTTGATGCGACGCTAGTCACAAACTTGCGCGTTTCTCCTGGCATGATAGCAAGACGATCGCCTCCGCTCGAAGAAAGGAGTGCAACCCCCATCGTGGGTACCTTGTGACCTTCTGCATCCGATAACGTGAGTAATGACGTTGGGTTATAGGCGAGGTCACCGCTCGTATTACGGTAGGCACTAAAGGTATTAAACTTGGGTTCCAACGACCCTTCCGCCCCAATGTTGGTGACAGAGAAGGTAATGTTCGAGCCGTCGAAGTCTTCTACTTTGACCAAGACATTTTCACTTTGATAGCTGGCAGCAGTGGCCGCGCCAGCTTGATGCTCGCTACTTTTCTGTTTTTTCTCGTTCTTGGCCTTTTCTTCTAATGCCTGATCACTGCGCTTCATTGCAAGCGCATAAGACTGATCGACGAGGGCTAGCAGTGCTGGAATAGAGTAGAATGAGAGCCCCTCTAAATGATCAAAATCGATTTTTGCATCTTGAGTTGCACGCCGGTTGGGGAATTGACAGTGCCCATCGACGAGGTTGATAAACGCTAACTCAAAGGTACTTTGTAACCTATCTACTTCCAACCAAGCGTTTTTTATATTGTTACGCATTTTGTCTATATCAGCAGGTGTTTGCTTCGGGAAGCGTCCATTTGGTGACACACTATTGGCCACAGCCACCAGTTCTTCGGTCACAAAAGGGTTGTTTTTGGCTGGTATGACGGTGGTAATACGGTTGGATTGAGTAATGTCTTCGCCCAGAAGCGCAATCATCTTCTGAGAAGTCGTGCCTCGATTTGAGGTTAAAATATCACCGCAGTATGGCTTTGTATTGGCGTAGGTGTATGAAGTCATTAAAGACAGTGATAAGAAGATGGACAAGCTGGTGATGACGAGTCGTCCTATCGATGTTCGATCGTTCATCTTGGTAACCCCTCTGTAAATAAGTGCGATTGACTGACGTATTTGTCAACCAACTTGTCTGTAATTCAACTTGGTTGGCATCGCTACATTCAGAATGGTTTGGGTAATAACTCTGAATTATTTCTCTTTGAAAGATAGACGTAACAAGAGAAACCATCAAATGTAAAACTTGGGCTTGGAATTCGTTTTTTGAATTAAATGGCGAATAAAAACAGTGCTTTACTGTATTAATTTGTGTCGGTTAGAAACGGACTATTTTTAAAACTCGATGGAAGTTCTTGGAGTGAGACCAATGCCAACAAGAATGAGGGAATAATGACTGGCATTGGTCTTGATTTTGCTTTTAAAAGGCAAACAGAAATATTAGCTTAACGTCTTCAACACCTGTGCCAATCGAGTGACAGCCACAACGAGTTCTTCGGGTGTTGCGTTGGTAAAGTTAAGGCGTAGCGCGGCTTTTTCTTCTGAGCCTTCCGGATAGAATACAGGGCTAGGCACGACCGCCACTCCGTTTGCTAACAGTGATTTGGCAAGCTCAAACGTGTCGCATTCTGGAATTTCCAACCAAACAAACATTCCGCCATCGATCGGTTTAACAACGCAGCTATCAGGTAACTGTTGGCTTAGCTCTGTGAACATGACGTCATAACGGGATTTGTACAGCTCACGGATTTTTTCGATATGAAGGTCAAAGTTATCATTTTGCAGGAGACCATGAAGCAGCGCTTGCATCGGTACACTTGAGTGCAAATCGGCGCCTTGTTTGATTTTGATTAACGGCTCCAGATAAGTGCTCTTGCCAGTCACGACACCGATACGCAGACCTGGAGATGCAATTTTTGAAAATGAACGCAGTACGATGGAGTGCTGTGGACAAAAGTCTGACACCAACGGCAGTGCCTCTCCAGAAAAACGCAGTTCTCGGTATGGAGCATCTTCAATAAACGCTACATTGTAATGGCTACACAGTTCACCGACTTTTTGACGTGTTTCTAGGCTCCAGCAAACCCCAGTTGGGTTATGAAAGTCGGGAACCGCGTAAAACATTTTAGGGCTCTGTTCTGCAAAACAACGTTCTAACTCTTCAAGGTTTGGGCCGAATTCAGTTTGTGATACGCTCACAATATTCGCTTGCACCAAGCCAAATACTTGCATTGCACCAAGATAACTCGGTGCTTCCATCACGACCTTATCACCTGGGTTGACATAAGCGCGAGCGATCAAATCAAGCCCTTGTTGCGACCCAGTAGTGACCATGGCGATGTGGGATTCAAGTAACTGGAAATAATCGTTTAAGAAGTCAAGCAAAGGACTATAGCCGGCTGTTGCACCGTACTGAAAGACCTCTGGCATGTTCGCGAGCGCTTCTAAAGTTGGCTTCATTAAGTCGATGGGGAAGGTTTTTTCATCCGGCAACCCTCCAGCAAGAGATATAACGTTTTTGTCGCTTGCGGCTGCAAGGATCTCTCGAATATAAGAAGATTTAGTTTGCTGTAATGAACGTGCGATTTCCATGCGTTGTACTTCTCTCTGGCGTTTTATTTTTCTATTTTGGAAGTCAAATAGTACATGGGAATTGCCTAATTAAGTGTGTCTGTTTATGCTGTTAAATATGTCCATTTATGCTATTTAGGCTAATCCTATGAGCCAGCAACAAGTTTCTCGAATCAATGATGTGTTGTTTTATATCCATCAAGATATCAGTCGTGAGTTGTCAGCAAAAACGTTGGCAAACGTAGCGGCTTATTCTGAGCAACATTTTCATCGAATATTTAAAGATGTTGTTGGGGAGTCGATCCATCAATATGTACGCCGTACCCGAATGGAGTACGCCGCGAACCAACTCATGTTTGATACTCAGTCATCGGTATTGGATATTGCAAACAAATCCGGTTTTAACTCGATGTCTTCTTTTAGTCGCGCATTTAAAGCGACGTTTAACATGGCACCGGGAGAATGGCGCAAGCACGATTTGCAAGTGGCGGAGAAACCTTATTTAAAAGACCCAGAAGTTGCAGAAGGCTATCATCGTGTTGCCAATCGACGGTTACCTGAGCCTAAAATTCTCGAAGTGCCTGAGCGATTAGCGGCTTATGTTCGACATGAGGGTTATAATCGTTCAATTCGCCACGCCTGGTTGATTCTCAAAGCATGGGCGAATTCTGAGGGTCGAGATTTTTCCGTACAATATGGTTTGCATCACTCGAATCCAGCCTGGGTTGAACTCGATAAATGTCGTTATGTGGCCTGCATGGCGATTGATCAGCCGCTGAAGCTGCGTGGTGTTGTGAATCAGATGCTCATTCCAGGAGGTTTACATGCTGTGTTTAGATTGACTGGAGTATATGGTGAGTTACTGCCACAGATTAGTCAGGTGTTGGAAAGGTGGTTACCTACGTCAGGCCTTAAATTACGTTCAACACCTGCCTATGTTCATTATCACAAAAACCACTTTCTTAACGAGGAAGAAATGTTTGAATTGGATTTTTATTTGCCAATTAGTTTTTTCTGAACATTGTGGTCAAAAAGTGTGCTCAATTCTACGATGTAACCGCAATTCAAGTGCTATGTTTATGCTTGTGCTGTGCAGAAATCGAACGCAGCGAAACATCAATAATCTAGCCAAGAGGTCTATATGTTAGGTGAAAATCACTCATTAACACATGAATTCCCAGAACATTTGGATACCATCGCTCAATTGAGTGAGAATGATGCATCATTTGCTAAAATCGTTAGAAACTACAACGCGTTAGATAAAGAGATTCGGGTTCTAGAGTTACAAGGGAACCCGATTGATGATCACGAAATGAATGTGCTGAAGCACAATCGCGCGGAACTAAAAGATTGGCTCCACTCTCGAATTATGGGCTCTTAAAGTAATGTTGATTTTTAACTAAGCAATGAATATCGGCTCGTATCCACGAGCCGTTTTTCTATTTAATCAAGCGCTCTGGTTTTTACCCAGAGGACGGTATCTTCATCGACAGGTGGATACGTGCTTTCCAAGCGAGGTAAGCGTAGCCATGAAGATTCAGGATAGTGTCCATTTGAATCTTTAAATCCCCCAGATAAGACAAATATCTCAATACCAGTAGAGTCGTGAGGAGGTTGAAAGCGTTCCCCTTTAGGGCAGAACAGCAGAGAAACGTGTTCGTGAGCGTAGTCGTGTAGATTGACGATATGCGAGCCTCCATTGTTGTCGAACTTATCCAGCGCTTTGGTGTTAATTCTTACCGTGGTGAGATCTTCTTTTTCAAACTGATTCAGTTTCACGAGAATCACGCATCCCTCTAAACTAAACGGAGAGTGGTGGCTGCCCGGAGGATTGCGAAGGTAAGTTCCTGCGGGGTAATCACCATGTTCATCTGAAAACACCCCTTCAAGTACTAAGATTTCTTCACCGAGAGGGTGAGGGTGCTCTGAAAATCGGGAGCCTGGCGCATATCTCACGATACTGGTGGTGTGCCCTGATTCTTTTGCCTCACGCTCTAATGGCTTGCGCCACACACCCTGAGCGGGACTTGCGGTCCACTCCATTTTTGCGGTGTCGACAACCACCCGTTTAGCAAAGTCCATATTTAGCATAATGAGTTAACCTGAGATCATTTGTTTTTTGGATATTGAACGTATAAGTTGAACGAATCAATACCTAGATATTGAATTATTGGTCAGAAGTGTTATGGAAGTAACTCAAATTATGTAAGCTTATGCCTTAAGGGAGTTTACAATAACTAAAGCTTCTAATTAATTGAGAGTGCAGGACTTTTTTTTCATAATTTTGACCTAATATCTGAATTAGAAAACACTTCAAACAAAATAAGGGGTAACCATGACGGAACAATATATACCACCACGAGTTTGGACCAACGAAAATGAAAATGGTGGGCAATGGGCAAGCATCAATCGCCCTGACTCTGGCGCACGCCACGAGCAAGCGTTACCAGTAGGCGAGCATCCATTTCAACTGTATTCAATGGGCACACCGAACGGACAAAAGGTGACCATTATGTTTGAAGAGTTGCTGGCTGCTGGTGTTAAAGAGGCCGAGTATGATGCCTACCTAATTAAAATCGGTGATGGTGATCAGTTTGGTTCGGGGTTTGTGTCGGTAAACCCAAATTCGAAAATTCCTGCGTTAGTCGATCGTTCAGGTGAAGAGCCTATCAATGTCTTTGAATCAGGAAACATCCTTTTTTATCTGGCTGAAAAGTTTGGTTTGTTCCTACCAAAAGAAGGCGCGAAACGTGCAGAGGTGATGAACTGGTTATTCTGGCTACAGGGGTCTGCCCCTTACTTGGGGGGAGGCTTCGGTCACTTCTATGCTTATGCTCCCGAGAAATATGAATATCCGATTAACCGATTTACCATGGAGGCAAAGCGGCAGTTAGATGTGTTGGACAAGCGCTTGGCGAATAACCAATATCTAGCGGGTGATGAATATAGCATTGCAGATATTGCGACTTGGCCTTGGTATGGCAATCTTGTTTTAGGTCGAGCATATGACGCCGCTGAGTTTCTCGATGTAAACAGCTATAAAAACGTTGTTCGCTGGGCGAAAGAAATTGATGAGCGTGAAGCCGTGAAGCGTGGTCGCATAGTGAACCGCGCGTGGGGCGAGGAGTGGGAGCAACTCGCAGAGCGTCATAACGCAGAAGATATTGACAATGTTCTAAAGCTGAAACCATAGCGGTTACATTAAATACAATCACAATAGCGCACTATTTAACCATAGTGCGTTTTTATTTAATGCGTTCCTTTCTAGTAAATAAGTAAATATAAATCAATTCGTAGTATTAAATGATTATTGATTGAAATTTTCTCAGGTAGAAAATGTATTTTATCTTATTTATTATGATTTAAATATAGAAACAAAAACGGGAGCCGTAACTCCCGTTTTTAGTCGAATTTTTTACAGCGCGGCTAGAATCGTTTCCGCTTTGCTGACTTCAAACTCGCTTGGTTGTTCAACATTTAGAGTGGTGACCACACCATTGTCGATGATCATGGCATAACGCTGTGAGCGAATGCCACCGAAACCACCCGTATCCATCTCTAAACCAAGTGCTTTGGTGAAGCTTGCGTCACCGTCACCCAGCATCAGAATCTCTGAAGCATTTTGTGCTTCGCCCCATGCATTCATCACAAATGCATCGTTAACGGCCACACAAGCGATCAGATCAACGCCTTTTGCTTTTAATTGATCAGCATGTACCACATAACCTGGTAGGTGCGCTTCAGAACACGTTGGGGTAAAGGCTCCAGGTACAGCAAATAGCACTACCTTCTTGTTGGCAAACAGTTCAGTGACGTCATGATTTACCATTCCGTCAGCAGTCAATTCGCTTACCGTTGCAGTTGGCAATGCTTGGCCTTGTTGAATCATTATTATCTTCCTTTTTGCTTTGTTTATTTCAATCAGTCTAGCGCTAAAGTTCAACATTAACCACAGATGGTTTGTAGGGATTAGCTGTTAAGAGTATGAGGTAACATATTCTTCGACTTGCATCCGATACGTCGTTTTTAACGCGTCATCAATAAAACTGGCCTCGATGGCATTCAGTGTAAACTGAGCGAGTTCTTGTTTGTCCATTGGGTGCGCTTGGCTCACTGCTAAAAAATTATCTGTCATATAGCCTCCGAAGTAAGACGGATCATCGGAGTTGATCGTCACGGCGACTCCTTTGCGTAGCAAATCAACGATATTGTGTTGTGTCATGTCTTCGAATACGCAGAGCTTAATATTAGACAGTGGGCAAACGGTCAGTGGCATTTTACTTTCAATCAAAGATTTAACCAACGCGTCGTCTTCGACACATCGAACTCCGTGATCGACACGGCTCACTTCTAGCATCTCTATCGCGTCAGAAATATTTTGTGCAGGCCCTTCCTCTCCGGCGTGCGCAACCGTTAAAAAGCCAGCGGCCTTTGCTTGCTGAAAGACGGTTCGGAATTTTGCGGGTGGGTGTCCTTTTTCAGAGGAATCTAAACCAATACCAATAATTTTATCGCGATGCTTAAGTATCGATTGGAAAGTTTCTATTGCACTCTCTTCTGATAAATGTCGGAGGAAACAGGCGATGATTTGTGACGTGATGCCAAGCTTTTCTCTCCCATCGTCCAGAGCCCGTGAAATACCGTTAATAACCGTATCAAAGTCAATGCCTCGCTCTGTGTGCGTCTGAGGATCAAAGAAAATTTCGGTATGAACAACGTTGTCAGCTTTACAGTGCTCTAAGTACTCCCAAGTGAGATCATAAAAATCTTGCTCGGTACGTAATACGTTTGCACCTTGATAATAGAGATCGAGAAAAGACTGCAAGTCTTCGAATTGGTAAGCTTCGCGTAGTTGGCTTGGTGATGAATAAGGGAGTTTGATGCCGTTTCGTTCTGCCAGCTTAAACACGAGCTCAGGCTCAAGTGAGCCTTCAATGTGTAAGTGTAATTCTACTTTGGGAAGACCCTGAATAAATGCGTTCATATTCCACCTTATGATGTTAATTGTGAAGGCAGTTACTCTAAGAATAGGTATAGATGTAAATAAGTCGAACGCTATTACAAAGAGTAAGAGACTTCACGGCACCAATAACTGCAACTGGTACACTCTCAACTCTTCGTAATCAGCACTTTGCGGGAACTGGTAGAGACCCCCAAACCATATCATTGGGGTTATACGAAGCAAACGTCTGTTATTATACACAAAATCATCAATATACCTAAAAGTTCTATATACGAACTGGAATGATTTGGGTGTTTTCTGAGCTGGTGCGAGGGGCGAAATGGTGTATCTAAGGGTGGTAATGGTCAATAAGGACAAACAGAACTGACCACATTGTTGTTGTCGGTGATTGAGTTTATTTAAAAACTCTGTACTTAATGTGTTTTCGGTAGGAAGTAATATTGTATCGCTTTAGCGATATTCATGTGGATGAAAGGTAGGTGGCGTTACCTAACACATCGATATAGAAACACATGAATGCCAAAAAAGGGGCAAGATATAATCAAAGATCGAACAGTTTATCAAACTCTCGCTGCGCCATGATATCTTCAATGCGTCGTCGAGTTTGTTGTTTTATTGCAGCCGTATTTTGTTCGGATTCTTTCTTCTCTTTTTCAATCTGCTTTTTACTTTTTTTAGCCATAAATTACTTTCCGATTATTTATTAAATGAGCCGATCGTATTCTCAGTTTTCATTAATGCATGAAAAGGGTGCTACTTGACAGTGAAACTTCCCAACTTTGAACCTGAGTCACATAGAATGGCGCCAGATTTAGTTATTTCACAATATTTAAAATCAATAAGATAGCAATTTGATTCGAGTTTTGGCAGGACATGACGTCTTAAAACGTCGCTGTTAAGCTGATGTATTTTACTTCGCCAAGTGGCTTCTGGTTGTTCTATAGTAAATTCGATTTCGAGCATTTAGTCTCCTGACTATGGGTATTTTTTACTTTATGGGTCAATTGATACCAGTGCCTTTGACGGCCTGTTCTTTTAGTGGACATGTTTTTTCCTTGAAATAAAAATAAGTAGGTATTGCGAGCATAAATCTAGCAATATCAAATGAAGCCTAGAAATTTGGCTAAACTTAGTGAGAGGATATTAGGGTATAAACAGAAAGGAAGAGAGTTTGGTGCAGCGCGGTTGCGCTACACCAAGAAAAGCAGTCTTATAGAGGAGTAACTTCAGTCGCTTGAGGACCTTTGTTACCTTGCTCTACGTTGAAGCTTACTTTCTGACCTTCAGTTAGAGTTTTGAAGCCGTCAGCAACGATTGCGTTGAAGTGTACGAATACATCTTGACCGCCGTTGTCTTGAGAAAGAAAGCCAAAACCTTTAGTTTCGTTAAACCATTTTACTGAACCAGTTACTTTAGACATAGTAATACCTTTTGAATTAAACATTAAAATTATGTGATGGATCTTTTTTTAAGCTATTGAATGTTCTATCAAGAGGAAGTTTTACGCAGGTGTCTGAATTGGAGATTCAAGATTTTACTGAGAGGGAACTTAAACTAAATGTTGCATTAACAGCTCTTCTCTAAGAGCCAGGCATCACTATACACCTTGTTTTAAAAATAGCTACTTTTATTTTTAATTATTTTCACTATTTGAAGTTTTGCGTGAGCTATCCCTTTCTAGAAAGGTAACTAGGAAGGGGACGGCTCAAGAAGCATGGGCCTATTACAAAGAAGGAATTTTAGCAACGTTCGAAAAAACTGAATAACTGGCTCGAATGTGCACCATCGTCTTTGTTTTTCTCTCTCCTAGAATACCTTTATACATATGACGTTTGTTTTTAAGAGCGCTTCAATGAATGGTCTTATCAAGCTGTTTGGCGTTTCAATAATGGGAGAGTCTCAATGAGTAACATAAGAAGAGAAATTCGTCAGGTAATTGCCTCTCAACCGACATCGGATGGAGACGGTGTGAAAATTAGACGTGTAGCGGGCTTCAATAACGCTAACTTCTCGCCATTTCTGATGGTGGATGAGCTGAAGTCTGACGATCGTGCTGATTATGTTGGAGGCTTTCCTCCTCACCCTCATCGCGGTATTGAAACGCTGACGTATATGATGCAAGGGCATTTCCAACACCGCGACCATATGGACAACGTTGGCGAGCTTCGTTCGGGTGGCGCGCAGTGGATGGCGGCTGGTCGTGGTGTCATTCATAGCGAGATGCCAATCATGGAGGAAGGTTCGTTACACGGCTTCCAGATTTGGATTAACCAGCCTGCAAAAAACAAAATGCAACCAGCGCAATATCATGACTTCCAGCCAGAAACGATTACGGAGTTTGAGAGTAAAGACTCAGGATTGGTGCGTTTGATTGCCGGGGAATTAAATGTTAATGGCGAACGAATTCAAGGCCCATTGATGGAGACCGGTGTTGCTGCAACGGTGGCGGATTGGCGAGCTAACGACGGTGATACATTGAACTTAGCGACAAAACAAGATAAGAACATGATGATTTATGTGTATCAAGGTGGCATAGAGATTCAAGGCCGGGTGATAAAACAAAATGAAATGGCGTTGTTGTCTAAAGGTGACGCCGTAACGGTGTTGGCAAAAGGGCTATCAGGAGCGCTGTTATTTGTTGGTGAGCCAATTAATGAGCCAGTGGTACATTACGGACCTTTTGTCATGAATAGCATCGATGAGATTGAACAAGCAATCCAAGACTATAACTCTGGTGTGTTTGAAACGTACTAATTTTATTTTGAGCTCAGCTTTTTGGGCTCACCGAGAAGCAAAGACGATAATCCACTGCCATCGAATTTGCATTGACCACACCGAGAGGTGTGGTTTTTTTATCTGTTGAATTTAACGAGCACACCAACTTTTTATTGCGTCTTGGCCTGCCTTTAGGCCTAGTTCATAAGCGTGACGCAATGGTTCCGGCGAACGGCTTAACCGTTTTAGCTTAAACGTCTCTGGAGGACAAACTTGAATGATTTCGACATTTTGGGGTGGATGAGCGATCAGCTCTAACGCTTGGTTATAGCGAACCTCTCTCGTTAGCATCGGAGTTATAAGAGCAGGCGTCTCTTTGAGCATACGCTTGATGATTGATGAGAACTTAGATTTGGGCTTACGGTAGCTGGCAGGCCGGCTGCGTAATACCATTATTTTTTTAGCGCCCCGTTTGATGGCTTCTGCTATCGGAATCGCATCAGAAACGCCTCCGTCTACATATCTGGTGCCATTTAGCATCACACCGTTACGATAAAGAATAGGTAAAGCGCTGCTTGCTTTCATAGTTTCGGTAAGCATATCGACGTCTGGCGTTAGATATTCTGCCTTACCATTATCTTGACGAGTCACACCGAGAAAAAATGGCCGAGGATCTGCGGCCAGCACGGATTTATCAATGCCAAGCTCATCAATAGTGACATCCCACATCCAATCTAAGTCCATGACATTGCCGCCGCGAAATAAGCGACTAGGAGTGATGAATTCATTCCGAAGGCTGTAATCAAGATAGATCTTGAGGTTTCTTCCAGGCATTTGCGCTAAGTAAGCTGCGAGGTTACTGGCACCTGCTGAAACGCCCCAAAAACTGTCAAAAGGAGAGAAGTCCTGGTGTAAGAACTGGTCGAGTATGCCGCAAGAAAATACGCCACGCATGGCGCCACCCTCAACAATGAGTGCGTTTGGTCCAATTTGTTTCATCTACCGTTCTCATCCATCATGAATTGAAATTTTTACGTATAAATACCGTCTTATTATTGAGACTCTAAATGGTGTACCTTTTGCTTTTTATGGCTACGCTTAAGAATCAGGCTTTAAAGCGATCTGAATAAATGAAAGCAGTACTAAGTAAGTCAAATTCTGACACGAGGTGACGGTATGAACCTGCAAGCAAAGATTATCGAATATGCTTTAGCAATTATTGGATTACTGATGACAGGCATTGCCCTCTGAATACTCTGATTCAGAGGGGCATGATATTCGATTAGGTTTTTCTCGACGAGTTTTATAACCAGTTAGCGACGAGCGTTATATCGTGCCATAGCAGCATCTTCCGAGGAGACGACTGTTTTACCAATTGGTGCCAGGGAGATCACCGCAAGTTTCAAGTGTTGAAGCGCAAATGGAATACCGATGATTGTGACGAAGCACGCCACAGCGGACGCAATATGACCGATCGCTAACCAGATTCCTGCAAATATAAACCAAATGATATTACCGATGATCCCGAGCGGACTAGTGCCGATGTCCATTTCATTGGTCAGTTCATCGCGTGAAACGGCTTCTTTACCAAATGGGAAAAAGGAAAAATTACCCATAACGATACACGCGCGTCCCCAAGGAATGCCGATAATACTGATGAACGCCAAGATGCCAAAAAACCACCATAGCAATCCCATAAATACGCCACCAAACACAAACCAGATAATGTTACCGAGTGTTCTCATTTTATTTCCTATTGCTAATATACGTTTGAAGATCGACTGCGTAACTTTCTATACTAACTAACCCATGCTATACCAACTAAGCTATGCTATATCGACTAAACTATGTTGTTATCCAGGTTAAGCGACGCTAATCGATTTTAATCATTTCATATTGTTAGGTTAAGTATGTCACATAAATCTTAACAGAGTATGAATAATGTTGAGTAAAGCCACGGTGAGAAAATATAGAAGACTCAACAGTAATCCTCAACAGTAATCAAAGCGGCTTGGGTTTACGAAGCATCGCGAAAGTGGCCTCATAAATCACGCTCAATTTTGTTGCAAATGGCTTCTGCAAGTTGGTGAGTCGCGATATTGCGCTCAATGACATTGCTGGCCATTTTTCCACTTTCAATGACCTTAAACCAATCTAACAGCATTGTGTGGAAGCCTTTGCTTGTTAGCATCGGGGTCCAATCTTTTAAGCTGAGTTTCTGTTCTTGGTTACCTTGCCACAATTTACCTTCGACAAAAGAATCAAACTCGAGCGCCTTGTTTGAAAAACAAGCCTGAACGCGTTCAGAAGTAATGCCAAACTGACGATTCATCGAAGCGTGAAGCAACGTGTCACCGTGTTGCCACTGCACATCTAGGCGTGCCAATTGCTTTTCATCATACTGATGGGTGATGTACACGTCTTTGGGCTCGGTTTTTGCTCCTACGTTGACACTGTCTAATGGATGAATGAAATCATCAAAAATAAATGTACGAACATCACCAGGTTGGTTATACCGATGTTTTTCCCAACGAAGCGATTTGAGTGCTGAGATATCACCACTTTGCACGTTGCCCATGTGTTGATTGTATAGGGGAATGTGTCGACGATTGAATCCTACGTAAAGTGGTTGAACTGCTTGTGCGGCCGTTTCATAGAGTCTTTCGACGTCTGCTGCGTTGTCCGCGAGCGGTTTATCAACAAAAGTCGGAATGCCTTGTTTTAAAAAGTATTCAGAGATTTGGACGTGGATATCTGTTGCTGCGTGAATCATGACGGCATCAACACCAAAGCTGGTTAGTTGTTGATAATTCTGACAGGTTTCTGTGATGCGGTATTGGCTCGCTAATAAGGCTAACGTTTCTGCATTCCTTGTGCACAGTACTAGCTCAACGTTGGCGAACTGAGTAATGATCGGAAGATACGCTTTTTGGGCGATATCTCCCAATCCAATGATGCCTATTTTCATCTTGATCCTTCTCTTTCTCGTTATCAGAAAACAAAAAAGGCGCACAAGTGCGCCTATAGTGCTGATTCTATTTTACTGATATTACGCGGTTTGCTGTGATGTGCAAACGACGCTGTTATCGCTACCGAGTCCGTTTGGTACGTAGGCATCTGCTTGTGGATCATTTTCCCAGTCTGATTCATCAAGTAAGTAACGAAACTGAATGTTTTGTTCCTTCGGTAAGCGTGTTTTGAACTTAAATTGACCGCTAGTCTTGACCAGTTTCATCGGTTCAGGTTGCCAGTCATTAAAATCGCCAGCAATTTTGACTGATTTCCACTGCTGTTTATCGAGTTCAAAGGTGACTTCGACTTCATCTTTGGTTTTGAAAAATCTTTTTTTAAGCATTGGTTATTCCCTTGGTTAGCGCAAAAACTGCTCTAACTATTACTCAGCTTTCATACTGATTTCAAGTTTTATCAGCGTTACGGTAGGTGAATAAGTGGGAATTATTAGCTCTAAGAATGGTTCGCGATCAAAGGCGTTTTAATCTTGAGTTTTATGTCTTACAGGTATATACGGTCTATCGTATTGATATTATTTAAGTCTGGCTCGATTGAGTTTGAGTGGATGGACAATACAAAAAGCCGCACAAGGGTGCGGCTCAGAGAAGCATTAGGGGCGCTTTAGGCCAGCTTCGAATCAAACGCTAGACGGTACGTCACCATATCTTCAATGGTTAAAACCGGCATGTTATGCAGGCGCCCAAAGGCAACGAGCTCTGGGGTTTTCGCCATGGTGCCATCGGGGTTCGTAATTTCACATAATACGCCAGCTGGCTGAAGCCCCGCCATTTGCATTAAATCAACCGTCCCTTCTGTATGGCCTCGACGAGTCATCACACCTCCTGGACGTGCGCGTAGCGGGAATACGTGTCCTGGCCGAGCTAGGTCTTCTGGTCTTGCCTCTGGGTTGGCTGCCGTTTTGATGGTTGTTACGCGATCGGCTGCGGATACCCCAGTCGTGACACCCACTTTCGCTTCGATAGAAACCGTAAACGCGGTTTGATTCGCACTGTTGTTGTCCACTACCATTGGAGGAAGATCCAGTTTATCTGCTTGGATGTCGGTCAGACACAGACAAACGATACCGCTGCATTCGCGGATCATTAAAGCCATTTGTTCGTTGGTTAAGTGTTCAACGGAATAGATGATGTCGCCTTCATTTTCGCGATCTTCATCATCAAGGAGAATGACGCCGCGACCTTCTTGAAGGGCAGTAAGTGCGTTTTCAACACGGGTAACTGGGTTGCCAAATTCGGCAAGTAGAGATGACTGATTCATGGTTAACTCCTAAAAATGACCAGAATCAGGGCGGTATGAGAGATCACGACCTACATACGAGTAGAGCTCATGTACATAATGCGATCAAAAAGAAACACCACAGCATTTCCCTAACCACGTTAGCTTTTCTCTACGTGGAGTGGGATTGCTGGTGCATTCTTATTCTCTTTCATCCGGACTATAACCGTCGGCTCTGGCATCTCACCAGATCTGCTGACCTCGACGAATCGAGCGCTCGCGGGCTCACTCAAAAGAGTATACCGCCGGTGGGGAATTTCGCCCCGCCCTGAGAACAATTAATTGTGATGTCAGATCTTATTAACGCAGATGGCTGACGAGGGCATCTTACAACAGTTTTTTCACTAGGTTGAATAATTCGATAAAAAATTGTGTTGTTGCTATAAAAAGTTGTAGCTACAACACAAAAATTAGTACCAAAAGATTTAACGACGAGCACTAGGGTCTGTTGATGTTTCGAGATGATTTTTGCAGCGAATTGTTGAGGTTTTATACAAGGAAGAGGCTTTGTGGTGTAGCTAGTCTACACGAGAAGCCGATGACGCAGTAGAAAAGCTCAACAAACGCTGCCCTTCGGGTTCGAGCTAGGCGCCCCCACTAAAAGCATTTTATACGGCGTTAAGTTTCATTTACTTAGAATAACTAGGTTTCAATCAACTTGCCTTGTCTAAAATGCTTTTGACTAGGCGTCCCCATCCGAACAAAATTTAACCGCGAAACGTCAACAGACCCTAGCAAACTATCGCAAAAGCTATCGACGAAAAAAGTCAGTGCGGATGAAGTGGTCTATCTGCGCTGGTACAAAGGTGTTGTAGAGTAGACTCGTGTGTGTTTGCTTCGCCTCGATATGATCTTGCATACCGTCTAAGCGGGTTTCTTCCACTGTGACGGTACCATCGGACATAATATTGTCGTCACGGATAAGTAACGGGCGAGCACCAATCGGCAACGTGCCCGCGATACTGCCGAGTTTCTGCGGAAAATCCCATCTGTCCTCGTGTTTATTCAGCCCATGACGTGGCGAATTACCCAAGATTGCTCCTAAACCAAGGTCTTTGATTCGAGTGACGATGGATGCGCCTTTAAGGGGAGAGCCGATGGC
Source organism: Vibrio mytili (assembly GCF_049563345.1). Lineage (NCBI taxonomy): Bacteria > Pseudomonadati > Pseudomonadota > Gammaproteobacteria > Vibrionales > Vibrionaceae > Vibrio > Vibrio mytili. Next base: position 271,643 of record NZ_CP110482.1, read on the forward strand.
GACAACATGTGAAATCAAACTCGTGGCCGGTTTCCTCGAAGCAAGGTAGCGCTTAATCATCAACCCGCCTAAGCTATGCCCTACCAATACGTTACCGGTCAGTGGATTCAGTGCACGGTCAATGGTTTCGAAAAGCGTTTCTTCATTGATTGAAACGGTGTTGTAACTTATAACTTGGGTGTCGTAGCCTAACTTACGTAATTTTTTACTCAGCGGTTGCATGACCAGTCCATGCATGTATAGGCCATGTAGAATGATTATTTTCATGTAATCTCCGGCAACATATTAAGACACATGACTTAAGAAAAATTACAGTCAAAGTGCCTTAGGTATCTTACTCTAAATCGAATATGACTACTTGCAAGTGATTAACAAATCTTGCACTTTTTGTTGAAGAGTATGGCGATCTAAGGATGCAGAGCTCTGTCGTTGACCAATGTTCACCTCAATTTTTGACCAAAATCGAGTTGGCAAACGAGTCAGTGCATGGCCGTTTTTGTGGCTAAAAAAGGACCCCCATAGACCTTTTAAAGCGATTGGAATCACTGGAACAGGCGTGCGCTGTAGGATTTTTTCTACGCCAGGTCGAAATTCACCCATTTCGCCATCTGATGTCAAACGACCTTCAGGAAAAATACAAACAATTTCACCGTTGCTTAGGGCTTGTTCTATCTGTAAAAAGGCGTTCTTGTATGTTGGTGCACATCGACGTGGAGAACAAATTGGAATGACACCTGCGTGGCGGAAAACGTGTTTCAAAAGCGGTAGTTCGCTGATTGATTTATCCATAACAAAACGGACAGGGCGAGTTGAAGCTCCCATTAAAATAAGCGCATCCACGTAGCTCACGTGATTAGCGACAATCAGAGCAGCGCCTCTGTCTGGAATGAACTGCCTACCTTTCACTGTCACGCGGTACATGAAGTGACTGAGTAAATAACTGACAAATCGTTGTGTAAATTCGGGCACTTGGTGATAAACATAAATGGCAACCAAAAAATTACCCAATGCCATCAGGCTAAAAAGCTCAACAATGGATAAACCCAATACGCTCAGTACAAATATTGAGATTAAAGCAGAGGCAACCATAAACAAAGCGTTCATAATGTTGTTAGCAGCAATCGCTTGAGCACATTCTTCTGCGTTTGAGCGAGATTGAATGAACGCATACAGTGGTACGATAAACACGCCACCACTGACCCCAACGAAGAAGAGGTCAAACATAACTCGCAAGTGTTGAGGATCCGCGATAAAGCGGTGTACGTCATAGTACTGACTCGATAAGGGAACATGGTGAGGTATTGCCCACATTAAATCCATACCAAACAAGGTTAAACCAAGGATGCCAAAAGGCAGAATACCAAGCTCGACATGATTGAAAGAGAGTTTCTCACATAGCCATGACCCCGTTGCTATGCCAATAGAAAACAGTGCGAGTAACAAAGATACAACGCTGCTGTCGGCATTTAAATGCACTCGAGCGAAGATTGGGAACTGTGTTAGGTAGGTTGCCCCCATAAACCAAAACCAACTGATAGCAAGAATAGACATCCAAACACCGCGTTGCTTCTGAGCGATATTTAACGTCTTTTTGATCCCCAATATCGCAGAAAATGTGACTTGTTTTTTCGCTTGGCTCGGTAACGGAGGAATATTGACGCTACTTAGAAATCCCATGATAGAGAGAAGTACGACTAAACATGAAGCGATGGAAGGTCCGTTGGGTTGGGTTAACAGCAGTCCCGCCGTTAACGTGCCAATCAGGATAGAAAGAAAAGTCCCCATTTCGACCCAAGCGTTGCCTTTCATTAACTCATTTGCTTTTAAAGCCTGGGGAAGCAACGCGTACTTGACTGGCCCAAAGTAAGCGGACTGTGTGCCAGTCAAAAAGAGCAGGATCAACATGAGAATGGCACTTTGGGTCATGATAGCGATGGCGGCAAAGGTCATGATTATAAGCTCGGAAAGTTTTAAACGACGAATGAGCTTGGCTTTGTCCATGTTGTCTGCGATTGCGCCTGCGTGAGCCGAGAACAAAAAGAAAGGGAGGATAAATAAGCCCGCGGCAAGGTTAACGAAAAGATTCGTTGATAAAGGTGATGCATCCATAAAACCGTACGTCACCATTAACAATAGAATGTTTTTGTAGACGTTATCATTGAGTGCCCCGAAACACTGGGTGAGAAAAAATGGGAAAAAGCGTTTTGAAAAAAACATGTTAGCTCCATCAGAACAAAGTTATTTCGATGTGAGCACTTTATGTGTTGTGAGATGATAATCCAGTTGCACGTTGGAAGTTACAATATAAGTAACTAATGGTGACTTATCATATGGCTTTGGCTTGTTGGGTTATCAATATTATTACTTTATGTCTGGTGTTCGCTCCCATGGTTTAAACAGTGGAAATGTCCATTGGCGCATGGCGATAACTAAAGAAGTACCGTGTTTTTCTGTCATATCCAACTCATTGTCGTTGTCACAAGCTTGATAAAATTCTTCGATCACCTTTTGCAATTTGCGCTGCAGTTTTTTGTTGGTTTGGGTGCTCATTAGCCCCGTGGCCATCGATAGTTTTTCTCCTTCAGAAGAGAAATAACTATTGAAAAATGCTTCCTGAACCTGGCGCTGGAAAAAAAGCTGGATAGGACCACCTACTTGCCATTGAAAATTAGGTGATATTTTTAAACGGATTTTATTGCCGGGTAGTAGCTCAATAATGTTGAGTCGGTCTAACTGAGCCAGTTTTTGTATTAGCTCCGGAGTGCTGAATGTATATTGCTCAATGATTTGATTGAACTGATACCCATTCACAACACAAATTGCGACCAGTAATAATGCTTTGTCTTCGACGAGTTGTTTCTCTTGTTCTAAAGTGAGCGAGTCTAAGCGCTTATCTTGCGAAACTGCGATCATAAACAGCGCCGTCATGTCTATTCCGATCAATTGGCAGATACGCTCCAAGCGCTCGAGACTGATTTGGTGCCCTTCTGCCAGAAGACGTTTTACGCTTCCTTCGCTGAGTTCAAGGTGTTTTGCAACATCGGCATAGTGGATGCCAGAGAGTTTTAGTTGGCGTTTAAGTACTTTAATCAGGGCTTGGCTTTGTGACATTTATCATGTGACCTTTTTGAGCAATTGAAGCAACCATTTTCAGGTTTATTTGCGTATAGACACATAGAATAACGCTTTATTGCTCTAGATACTGATAAAAAAATAGCCAATCGCAATTAGTGCGATTGGCTTATATATTTGTGAACAAAATAGAGTTCACTAACAACGTCAGTTGGCTAGGTGACCCTCGGCTTAAGAAGGGTCAATGTATATAATGCACTAAGTGTGCCAACTTGAGATTTGCTAAAAAGCAAGCCAATAAAGGGATATTCTTTCATAAATCTCATTGTTTTTTGCAATTTGCAAATGCGATATGCAATTACTCTTTATTATGCTAATGATTGATTAATAAACAACACGAAGACATGATCTCGTATTAGTAGATTTTCTTGTTAATTAATTAAAGCATTATCAATCTACAACATGGCTAAACTAAAGCATGACTAAGCTGGCGGTGCCTAAGAAGGCAAAAAAGCCTACGACGTCTGTTACGGTTGTCAAAATTACCGATCCTGCGAGCGCAGGATCTAACTTTAGTTTATCCAAAATGATTGGAATGAGGACGCCGAACAACGCCGCAGTGATGATATTGACGACAATAGCTAAAGCGATCGTGCCTCCCAGTATTGCGGATTGAAACCAAAGTCCAGCTAACCCACCGATAATGATAGCCCAAGCGAGTCCGTTGAGAGAGCCAATGCCGAGCTCATTCTTTAACAGCTTAAATCGGTTACCCGGTGTAATTTGATTCAGTGCCATTGAACGGATCATTAGAGTCAACGTTTGGCTACCTGCTATTCCCCCCATAGAAGCAACGATTGGCATTAACACCGCGAGCGCGACAACTTGGGCGATCACATCTTCAAACAGGCCAATAGTGACGGAGGCTAAAATCGCAGTGAGCAGATTGATCCCTAACCATACCCCACGTTTTTGAGAGCTTTTTAGAACGGGTGCAAACAAGTCATCACCTTCGTCCATACCCGTACCAGCCATGAGTCTCGATTCGTAGATTTCTCGTTGGGTACTTAAGGCAAATTGCCAGTCTACTTCACCAATCAATGTCTGGTCTGAATCCGTCACAGGCAAGGCAGAAAGAGCACTGTGCTCCATTGCTTCGACTGCTTCCGATAACGACATTTTGCTGTCTAGAACTGTCACGGTGTCCAACGCAAGGGTTTTCAAGCGGACTTCAGTATCACTACGCAAAATTTCGTAGTAGTTCACCACACCACGAAACTGCTTATTCCGGTTGATGAGATACACTTGTTGAGGTGTATCGTAGCTGTAACGTTCTATCAACTGCTTTGCTGTTGCAACAGTAATATTAAAAGGCAACGTGATAATCTTTCGTTCAGCCCAGTGGCCGAGCTCTTCATCTTCGTATTCTTGGGCTTGATCGTAGAGTTCGAGCTCGTCTTTTTCGATCAGAGCTAATGCTTCGTTAATGATCGTCTCAGGCAGAGAGTCAGCCCACTCGATCAGAGAAAGGTTATCTAGCTTTGCAAGGGTAAGCTTAAGTTCGATTTCCGATAATGCATTGATGATAGAAAAGCGAACATCTGCACGCATTTCGGTTAGTACATCGATATGGCGTTCTAGCGGCAGGGCTCGCCATAGTCGAACACGGTCCTCAATTGGAAAGGCTTCCAGAACTAAAGCGACGGAACCCGGTTCCAGACCGGCTTCTATCGCTTCATTGAGCTCGGAGGATTGCTCCGCCTCGTCGGCTTGACCAATGTGTTGTATTAGTGAGGAGATATCTTGAAACTTACTCACCGAGTTCCCCAGTAGTTAGTTAATGTGAATACCCAAGCTTTTTTAAAAGTGTTTGGGTATCGGCATTTTGCCGAGTTATAAATGCGATAAGAAGTCCAACCACTCATGCTTAACAAGCTCTGATACCCCGAAGTCGTCGATGTTCGGGATGGTTGTTATTCAAAGTACTCGAAAGTAGCAGAAAAACAATAGTCTATTCGATATTAAGATAAGGAAGAACTAATTGACGGATGTTTACTTTTGCGCCGAGCCTAGCTGCAAGTAAGTACATCCCGGCGATTTTTCGGTGTAAGAAAATGGCATCCGCTGGGGGAGTGTGCCAATAGTTTTGTTCCATGCTAAGAATGGTGCCCGCTTGGCGTAGTCGCTTCGAAAGTCCACTGGCTTTGAAGTCATAGTCATCATCGATGAGCATAGGTTCACAGGCCATTTTGACCAGATCCAATACCGCTTTTCGCTGTTCAGGTTGAATCGCTTGTGCAAAGAAGCCAATTTGTTCCAATGCGTGATTGAGGCTGTGTTCGTCATGGTTCACCACTGAGCGAAATGCTTGACGATACCCAGAACTAAATCGTTGGCTGTATTCACGAGTAGCCCCGAAGTCTAACAGACCAATTTGTCGAGTCTCTTCATTGTACAAATAGTTGGCGAAGTTGGGATCGGTCTGAACCATTCTAAACTCAAACAACTCTCGAAACATAAGGTCAAGCAAATGATGCATTACCATGTCTCGAGTGTATTGGTCGTGATTATCAAGCGTGTCGATAGGACGGCCTTCGATAAAGTCCATCGCTAAGACGGATGACGAAGAACTTTCGTGGTGGATTTTAGGTACAACAAAGTGAGGATCGGTTTTTAAAGCATCGTAATAGTGCTTGACGAATTGGGCTTCGCGCCGATAATCGGCCTCGTCATGAAGTTGCTTTTTGGCTTCTTCCAATAGTCCTTTATAGTCTACGGATTCGGGGATCAGACCAACGACTTTAAGTAATGTGCCAACGTTGTTGACATCACTGTTGATGCTTTTACGGATTCCGGGGTACTGAACTTTGACGGCCAGTTTATCTCCGGCATCACTATAAGCTTGATGCACTTGTCCGATAGAGGCACTCGCCATGGGTTTGAAATTAAAGGCTAAAAAAGCGTGTTTCCAGTGCTCTCCAAGCGCATTTTCCATCACGGCGTTTAATTGCTTTGCTGGCATAGGGTCTGCGTCGGAGCGAAGTCTCGAAAGGATCTCCGCTAACTCTGGCTCTAGAATGTCACCAGCATCCATCGATAACATTTGACCGAGTTTCATTGCCGCACCACGTAGGTGAGCAAGTTGCTCGGTCAGTCTAGTGATGTTTGACGGTGTAAGAAGAAGATCTTTTGCTTTGGGCTTGTTGCCTTTAGCCAGTTGTTTGGTTCCTTCAGCGAGCACATTGCCAGCCACTCGCGTGGCAAGAGAGGCAAATTTACCGAACCTAGAAATGCGATGTGTAGGTAACCCTTTTTCCTTGTCTGACATGGAGACCTTCCCGTTTTATTCAAACCATGTTGAACACCGTTTGTGGTTTATTCATGTTATACGGGAAAATGAAGAGGTTGGATACAATTGGAAGCAGAACCGCCAGCAAGACTAGCGGTTAGCGTGCAGTAACTGAACGTCACTTCCGTACTTAGTCTGGCGCTTTGGTTTCATGCCAGCGACTCGGATAAGCACTGCTGTAATCAGGCTCAACGAATCCTTCATACAATCCATCAGTCGCTTCGAGTGGACCAACGATAGTTCGGTATGGTAATACACCAGCCCACACCGGAATATCCAGGTCTTCAGCGTCATCGTTTACACCAAAGTTACTGATTTTTACCGATGCTTCTTTAAGGGGGATTTTTAAGAGCAACGTCGCGTTCAGTTCTTTTTCGTTGCTTAGTCTTATCTGCTCCGTTCTTCCGGGTGCTATTTGCTCGATAAAGTGATTGAGTAAGCGATCTTTCTCTTTGTTGTCAGGTACGACTTCAAATTGTCCAAACACAACAGCGCTGCGATAGTGAGCGCTATGATGAAAGGCGGAGCGAGCCAGAACCCATCCATCAAACAAAGTGAAAGTAAGACAGGTTTGCTGTCCTTGTTTGAGTGTGCGTAGCAAACGGCTGTTGTTCGCGCCATGGATGTAAACACAATCATCTACACGCCATGCCAGCATGGGAATCACCACAGGTCCAGATTCATTGGTAATGGCAATATGAGCAACCAAGCTTTCGTCTATGATTTCATGCAACTTTTCAATTTCAGTGACCGCTTTATGGGCTCCTTTCTTAATCTCTGTTCTTTTTGTACTTAACAACATGAATGCTCTCCTCAGCTAATCGTAAAAATCGAAATGTTTATTTCGCGTGCCTTGTTGCAATGTACTGTTTAACTGGTAGCTTAAGGAGGGCCAGTTTTAAATAATGGATGGATCCGGTTTGTCGTTGATTGATGTTGGGGATTTGCAGTTAAATACTGAGGCGGAGACGCTTCAGCAGTCGGTATTTCTTTCGATTAGAGATAAGATCGTTAAAGGGTTTTGGGCAAAGAATGGCAAGTTGCCCTCGACGCGTAAGTTAGCCCAAGAACTAAATTTGAGTAGAAATACGGTTATTTTTGCGTATGAGCAGCTAGTGGCAGAGGGCTACTTAAACAGCCGGAAAGGCTCTGGCTTTTATGTTGCAGTGGAGTTACCTGAGCAATATTTACCTAGCATTGAACCAACGGAAGTGCATACTGTTAACCAAAAGGTGCTTGACGTTAACGCGGCATTTGCACCGGGTGTCCCTGATCTAGCGCTCTTTCCTAGTGTTCAGTGGCAAAAGTATCTTAACCGCCACTTAACGCGAACCTCTTTGCTTGGTAATCAAGACATTCAAGGAAGCTGGGCGCTTCGGTGTTCTCTTTCTGATTATTTAGCCTCTAGCCGCTCCGTTCACTGCTCACCGAGTAGAGTCATCATTACCTCAGGCGCTCAGCAGGCTTTAAGCATTGCAACAATGGCAACATTGAAACGCGGTGACAAAATATTAATGGAGCAACCTGGTTACGCCCAGATGCGTAAGTTAATCCAGTTCATGCAGTATCAGTTTGCTCCTTTGTTTGTAAAAGAAAAACTTGGGTTTGACGTGGAATCCGTAACAAACTCAGATGCTGATGCGCTATACATTACTCCGAGTAATCAGTATCCAATGGGCACCACTTTAGATACTGAGCAAAGGGGAAAAATAATCGATTGGGCGGTACAGAATTCTGCTTGGATTTTAGAAGATGATTATGACAGTGAATTTCAATTCGCTCACCGCCCCTATACCAGTCTACAAGGGTTAGCAGCACAATTAGGACGTGGAGAGCGCGTTATCTATATCGGTTCGTTCAGTAAAGTGATGTTTAACGGTTTGAGGATGGGCTATCTTGTCGTGCCTGATTCACTGGTTGAGACATGTTTAATGATTAAAGATGCTCTAAGTGGTGATTCGCCTAGTCACGTGCAAGAGGCAATGGCGGACTTTATTGTTGAAGGGAGTCTGTTACGTCATATCCGGAAAATGCGCCGTATTTACAAAGCAAAGCATGAACAAATGTGCCTTTCAATTAATGAATGCTTTGGAGACAAAGTCAGCGTGATTAGTCAGGCTGCAGGGTTGCACATCACTCTGAAATGGCGCAACGGAATTGATGAGCATACATGGGCGCAACGCGCTGCAAATGAAGGTATTGTACTGCGTCCACTGAGCTACTATGAGCACCCTGAATACATAAATCGAGATTGGAATGGGGCAGTGCTTGGCTATGGAAACACTGCATTATTGGAAATAGACTCGCTTATAAAACGACTCTCGGATTTATTCTAGAACCTTAGATTCATGTTTGCGATTCAGGCGTTTCCAAGGAAGGGACAGCAACGCGAAAATGGAGAGTGCGTAGAACATAGACCAACCTAGGCAGATAAACACGCCGGTGCAGAGTAGCAGAGAAATACCTGCTAATACTTTCCCGACCCCTTTAAGCAACTTAAATGCTGCCAACATTGCTAGCAGGTAAACTAAGACAAAAATACTATTGGCGAGCTTTAGGAAAAACTCCAGGTCGAGACCTGAAAGGGTACCCACGACACAGGAGATCAACAAAATGCCGCCAACCACTAGCGTGGCAGAAGAGGGAACTCCTCGACGGGATATTTTGGCTAGTTTGCTGTCTGAACGGTGTTCGCGAGCCTGAGCCCAAACCATTCTCGCCAAGCTTTGAGTGTAAAGGTTGATGCTGGCAAAGCACGCTGAAAAGCCAATCACACTGATGAGCCACTTGGCGTGTTCACCCAGTAGATGCTCACTTAACCACGGGATAGATGCGTTATCAAACTGTGGACTACCGTAGGCGCCAAACTTTAATATTACTACCGAACAGGCCCAATACGTGAGTCCTGCTACGAGGCAGCCAAAAACAATCGCAATAGGGAAATCACGCTGTGGGTTTTTAAACTCTTCTCCCATATGAGCGAACGCCTCGATACCAACAAAACACCAAAACATCACACCCAGAGCTGCGGTGATTGACCATATGGAGTCTGACGTGATCTCTGGCATAACCAGATCTGCACTGGTAATTTCCCCTTTCCATAAAAATGAGCCGACTAAAGCAAAAACACTTAACGCAATGACAGTTTGTAAACGGCCCGATGATTTTGTTCCCAATAAATTGACGAAAATAAGAAGTAAAATGGTCATGATCTGGGCAAATAGGTTGCTGTTTAGTGATGATGGGAGAAGCTGTTGCAAAAATCCGGCTGCCAGGGCAATCGCTGGTGGAATACCCACGGGGATGATACTGACGAATAGCCAAGCGACACTACTTTCTAGTTTGCTATTAAATGCTTTACGAACAAAGAAAGCAGTGCCACCAGCGTTGGGGTAGCGCTTTCCAAGTTGAGAGAAAGTCAAAGCAATAGGGCATATTGCAATAAACAATAAAATCCATGCCCATAATGAAAAATGACCTGCGATACCCGCAGCAATTGCTGGGATCATAAATAAGCCAGTTCCCATTAACGTTGTGGAAAGTTGAGCGATGCCGGAAATGAGTGAGATGTCTTTTTTAAGCTGTTCCATACTGGTCTCTGACGGTGTCGAACGAAGAAACTCTAAGAATAAATGAGTTGTGAAATACAAAATGCGTTACTGAGCCGACAATATGACGGTTGTTTCAAATAATTCCAACAAAATGTTGGTTTCTTATGCATTTAAAATCGTTGTAAAATAAACGAAATAAGGAATAAGCGGTAAGTTTATGGACAAGTTTGATCACAAGATCATTGATATCCTCCGGCATAATGCTCGACTTTCGGTTACTGAAATTGCTGATAAAGTTAACTTATCTCGCTCAGCGGTAACTGCTCGAATTCGTAAGCTAGAAAATGACAAAGTTATTTTGGGCTATCATGCAGAAATTGCACCGTCGGCAGAGGACTCGATTTGTGCTTATTTTGCGTTAAAGTTTGATACGTCTACCTCAACGTATTATTGCGAATCCTACGCAGATGAGTTGTACAAAATTGATGGCGTCAAGTGGTGTCATGCCATTAGCGGAGAGACCGACATGATGGTTTTTGTTCAAGTGCCCAATATGAATCGTTTGAATGAAATCAGAGATCAAATTCAACGGTATCCAGAACTTCGTCACTTAATGACACATACGGTCTTGACCGAATTTTTTAATACCACAGGGTCACCCTTCGTTAAGTCTGCATGAGAGTCTGTTAAGGAGAGGCATTTATGACACTAACTATTTGGTTATCACTTTTTACCGTCTGTTTATTGGGGGCGATGTCGCCGGGTCCGAGTCTTGCTATTGTTGCGAAACACTCGTTAGCTGGTGGCAGAGTTAATGGCTTGGCAACGGCTTGGGCACATGCTTTTGGGATAGGCATATATGCGTTTATCACATTGATTGGCCTAGCGGTGGTGCTGCAACAAAGTCCGATTCTATTTAAAACAATAAGCTTGCTAGGGGCGGGATATCTCGCCTATTTAGGATTTAATGCGTTGCGTTCGAAAGGGGGCGTGGCGGCAAAGCTAGAATCAGGAAAGGAAACGACGGTCGGTCAATCTGCACGAGAAGGCTTCTTTATTTCCATTCTAAGCCCTAAAATTGCGCTGTTTTTCATTGCACTATTTAGTCAGTTTGTTGCTCTGGGTAATGATCTCAGTAATCAAATGATCATTGTTGCGACACCATTTGTTGTTGATGGCTTGTGGTACACCTTCATTACAATTGTATTATCCAGCTCAAAAGTCGTAGATAAAATTCGCGCAAAGGCGGTGCTTATTGATCGTTTGTCTGGGCTTGTCTTGATCCTACTGGCCTTGCGCGTTGTTTTTACTATTTAGGTCGGGCTAAATAAAAAAATACCCAGTCTAGCTATCAAGACTGGGTATAAAAAGAAGTATCTCAGGAACAGTTGGGGGCTGGAAACACTTCACTTTTAACGGTTCACTTCTTCAAATTCACCTTCAATAGCTTCGGCTTTGCCAGTGTTGAATTTATATTCTTCATTCATTTCTTGTTGCATGCGGTATACGCGCTTCTCGATGCGTTTACCAGTAATCAGGGCTGCAATGGTCAATGGAATCGCAAGGACTAGGCTAAGTAGCAAAGTAAATACGCCAGTAATCAGAGCCAGTGCGGTAACAATAATCCGATTCATATTTGTGACCTCTTTTTTCAATCTATGGGTTCATATTACTCGTGTGAACATGAACAAAACATGAACGTATACTTAAGTGACTTTATTGATGAACAGCCAAAGGGCGAGCTTCTCACTTCGCCGTTGAATTTGGCGCTCTTGAATTTCATGCTCTAGTGCTACGTGACTGCTTTTTTACGTAGAATGACGATGTATTCAAATCAGTGCCTTGCCTAAGAGCGAATAAATTCTCGCCGAACAAGCACTTTGAAATTACTGAGTCTATAAGTGAAAAAAGCACGAGAAAGAAAAAAACGCCTGAGGTTAGTCAGGCGTATAAAAGAGAGTTAAGAGAGTGGTACGCTATGGGATTAACGTTGTGGAGCAATGTTTATCTAGCGTGTTATTGTTATCTTAGGTGTATGTAATTGTTATATAAAGTATAATTATTATCTAGCCTAACGTTGTTTTCTGCGCATATGATGGTTTACTTTGCGTATTGTTATTTACTTTTCTTATTGTTATTTACCGAGCGTGAGGCGGTCTATTTAACGCGGGAAAGTTTGGTAACGAACCCCCATCATTTGTTCCATACAGTGCACGACTTGGCAGCTGTAACCAAATTCGTTGTCATACCAAATGTACAGTACGCAGCGTTTATCTTGTGCGATCGTTGCTTGACCATCCACGACGCCAGCATGGCGCGAGCCAACTAAATCACTGGATACGATTTCAGTCGAATCTGTGTAATCAATTTGTGCGGAAAGCTCAGAGTTTAATGCCATTTCTCGTAGATATTCGTTCAGTGAATCACGATCCACTTCTTCACCTAGGTTCAGGTTTGCAACTGCCATCGATACGTTTGGCGTCGGTACGCGAATTGCGTTACCTGTTAGTTTACCGGCGAGTTCAGGCAGTGCTTTTGCTACTGCTTTGGCTGCGCCAGTTGAAGTCAGAACCATGTTCAGAGAAGCACTGCGTCCACGGCGATCACCGGAATGGAAGTTATCGATCAGGTTTTGGTCATTGGTGTAAGAATGAACCGTTTCAATGTGACCTGACAGAACGCCATATTTGTCGTGCAACGCTTTCAATACTGGTGTGATCGCGTTGGTCGTACAGCTTGCGGCTGAGATGATGCGATCGTCTTCTTGGATAACAGACTCGTTAACACCGAACACAACGTTCTTTATGTCACCTTTGCCTGGCGCTGTTAAAAGAACTTTTTCTGCACCTTTACACGCTAAGTGTTGACCTAAGCCTTCAGAATCACGCCATACCCCCGTGTTATCTACAACAAGCGCATTGTGAATACCGTACACGGAGTAATCGACGTCACTTGGGTTATTTGCATAGATAATTTGGATGTAGTTGCCGTTAACAATCAGTGCTTTTCGCTCTTCATCAATGATAATGCTACCATTGAACTGACCATGTACCGAGTCGCGACGAAGTAAGCTCGCTCGTTTCTCTAAGTCACCTTTCTTGCCGCCGCGCACGACAATAGCGCGTAATCTAAGTGGGTAACCCGGACCGCTCTTTTCGATTAGCAGACGCGTTAACAAGCGCCCAATACGACCAAAGCCGTAAAGAACAACATCACGCGCTTCTAGAGAGGAGTCTGCATCACGCGCGCCAATTAGCGCAGTTTGTAGAAAATCATTTAGAGCATTGGTGTCTTCATGCTCTTTCCAATATTGAGTTGCCAATTGGCCGATATCGACTCGGCAAGATGAAATACTTATCTCACACAGTGCTTGAACGATAGGCATTGTGTGTTCGAGAGAAAGAGGACTTCCAGCATATCTTCTTGCTACACGGTGAGTTTTGAGAATGTCTATGGTTGTTGCATTGATAAGAGTTTTACCAAACAGAACCACTTCGATTCCTTTTTGGCGATAAAGCATACCGATTAGAGGGGAAATAGATTCTGCGATAGTCTGGCTTGTTTGCCAATCTTGGAGATATTTCTCTGGACTCATTGTCGTATTGGACCTTTCACGTTTGAGGGCTAACACTACTCTTAACCGCCATTTAGCTGCGATAAAGAGTAAAGTTTAGGGGTGTGTAAATGGTTTGTAATAATTATGGGTGCGGATTCTAAAGTTGAATGCCTTATTCTGCTAGGAAAAATAAATCTAGATTATAGTCCTGTATAAGGGCGTTCTCGTGGAGAATTGGTGCGTTCAATACCATGGATTCAGAGTATTGACATATTGATAATAGGTGACTTATTTCGTGACAATAACGAGTAACTTCAAATTTAGAACGTAATTTTGCGTTGAATTTCAAGTGTTCGTTGTGATATGTGTCCATAAGACAACGATATTGGTAAACGTAAATGTTAGTAATTAAGCTTTTTAATATTACGCTATTTGTATGCGTGTGATTCCTCCCAATGAGGTTGTCACAAAAGTTGAAAAGTTTGCATGATGTCACGTTTTAATCCTAAGAGTGATGGTGGCTCTGCAGTAACTAAATGATAAAGGGAAAGAGATGTATAAACTTGCGGTAATTGGAACCAACTGGATTTCTGACCAATTTGTATCGGCTGCTATTCAAACCGGACAATTTTGTTTAAAAGCCGTTTACTCGAGAGATCTAGAGAAAGCGCGAGCATTTGGAATCTCTTACAATGCGGAGGCTTTTTACGATCGTTTGGAGAGCTTAGCGAATGATCCCGAAGTTGATGCAGTATATATCGCGAGCCCGAACTCCTTACATGCCCCACAAGCGATGCAAATGCTAACCGCGGGTAAGCATGTTATTTGCGAGAAACCGCTGGCATCTAACTATCCGTTAGCGCAGCAGATGTTTGAATGTGCTGAAGAAAATAATGTGGTGCTTTTTGAGGCTTTCATGACGCCATACACACCTAATTTTAGTGTATTGAAGAGCAGTCTAGAGCGCATCTCTCCACTAAGGCATGCAACGATCAGCTATTGTCAGTATTCTTCGAGATATCAAAAATATTTGAATGGCGAGAACCCCAATACGTTCAATCCGGACTTTTCAAACGGCTCCATTATGGACATCGGCTACTACTGTGTCGGCGCGGCTATTGAATTGTTTGGTGAACCCCACCAAGTAAAAGCCAGCGCTTATCTTTTATCCTCTGGCGTGGATGGATGTGGGAGTGTCACGCTTACGTACAACGGGTTTAATGTCAATTTACTTCATTCTAAAGTGAGTGACTCGCTGATTCCAAGTGAGTTCCAAGGGGAGCAGGGTAGTGTATTGGTCGACATGATTTCCATTGGCCGCTCCGTTGAGCGGGTGTTAAGGGGGCAAGAGAAGGAGACTTTGACCCAACCGCAAGTGGAAAATCCTATGTTTTATGAAGCACAAGCGTTCGCTCAGCAAATCAAGTTGGGTGTAATGGAGAAAGACGCTAAACAGCGTTCTTTGTTAATCGCTAAAGTGTTAACTGAAATCAGAAAACAAACTGGCGTTATTTTTCCTGAGGATAATCCTCACAAAGGCAATATTTCACAAACTCGTTAATTCATTTCAGCGTTAATCTGAGTTCAGAAGCCACAACGCTCTGTACAAACAAAGCCCACAGTTTACGGGGTCACTTCAGTCCTGAGGGCTTTGTTAATTATGGGCTACTTTAGTTGCTACTGTTTAACGTATAACAACACCTGTGAGCATTACGCCACTGACAACTTTGCGATGGTGTTGCGATAGGTAAGATAGGCGGCAAGGCCTGCGAAAAGGTTACCAAGACAAGCGCCGAGCAAAAGGCCTTGAATACCACCTAGTTGAGATCCTATCCATAAACACGGTAGAAAGAACACAAACAGTCGTAGCGCTGATATCGTAAGGGCAGTGTAAGATTTACCTAAAGCATTGCAGACCGATACCATCAGCATACAAACCCCTAGAGATCCTAAACTGAGTGGCACAATCGTTAAGTGCATTTCTAATACATTTTCAACTTGGATATCGCTCGTCATCAAAAGCGCTAGAGGGTTAGCAAGTGCAAAAGTGATTATCGCGATGAGCAATTGGAAGCCCATAATAAATTTAACCGCAATACTTACCAGAGATTGAATGTCTTTGTAATTTTTCGCCCCAAGCAAACGACCCACCATCGGTGGGAGAGACATCGTAAGCGCAAGTACGGATACGATGGCGAAAAACTCATAGCGAGATCCAATTGCCCATGCTGCAACGGCAGCCGTCCCGATTCCTGCGAGGAGTTTGGTTGCTAACATCGATGATAATGGCGGCAATAGCTGGCTTATCATCGCTGGTCCCATGATGTTGCCAATCGAACGAACACTCGCCATCACATCTAAATCTTGCCATTGAGTGGTGGCCCAGTGATTTTTTTTGACTCGCGGAGCCACAACAAGGATGCCGATGCCAAAAGCCAAAATGGTTGCAATTGCGGCGCCGTTGATGCCTAGATCTAAAGTGAAAATAAAAATTGGATCTAAAATGAGGTTGATGACGCTGGTGACCATCATCATGGTGCCGGGTAACATCGTATTCCCGTTTGAGCGACAAATACTGTAATAAAAGTAAAGAACAGCACCGGTCCAAGAGCTCAATAGCCATAACGGCCAGTAGCTATCAATGATTGGTAAAACACTATCTGGAGCGCTCAATAGCGACAAAATCGGGTAGCGCAACAACCAAATCAAAACACCGATAAAGGCGACACCAATCGATCCTATCATCAATACCAGGCCGCCGAGCTGTTTAGCATAGCGAAGGTCATTCGCGCCAAGTGCTTTTGAAATCACCGCTGTCGTGGCAATTCCTAAACCGACCTGGATACCAATAACGACCATCTGAAGCGGTAGGGTAAAACCTTGTGCAGCCAGGGGTAAAACACCCAACTGTCCGATAAATGCACTGTCTACCAGTTGAAAGCTCATCAGTGAAAGTACACCAAAAAGCATTGGCCAGGTCATAGTGAATAGCTGCTTAGCAAGAGAAGCAGTAGAGCTTGATGTATTTGAAGGCATAGAAGCGAAACTAATTTCTAGATGTTGAGGAACGAAAGTAGATGAAATTGTACATCGGCTTTAGAGCGGTGACAAAAAGAAACCCCGAGCAACTGGTTTTTGCTCGGGGTTTTAGCAGGACTTAACCTAGGTTAACCACTTATGGTGATTATTTCTTATTACCTGTTGTCAACTGCTTATCTTCTTCTGTGAGCTCACGAATACGACGGCTGATATCACGACGAGCTTTTGAAATCTCAGCGCTCTTAATGATGTGGTCGTCAACACGATCTTCGTAATCTGCTTTCATGTTCTTGATGATT
This sequence comes from Vibrio mytili, assembly GCF_049563345.1. Taxonomy (NCBI): domain Bacteria; kingdom Pseudomonadati; phylum Pseudomonadota; class Gammaproteobacteria; order Vibrionales; family Vibrionaceae; genus Vibrio; species Vibrio mytili. The sequence continues at coordinate 288,509 of NZ_CP110482.1, forward strand.
GCTAGCATTTCATCTTGAGTCATTTCTGGCTTGATGTAGTCTAGTAGGTTTTCTAAAAGGTCGACACGCTTACGGTTGTCACGAACTTTCTTTTCATTATCAATAAGTTCACGCTTTAGCTTGTTTTTACGACGCGCTTGGCTAACGATCTCAAATACGCTACTCATAGTTCCCTTTCCTAATTTATGAATATTTATCACGATTAAAGCACAACATCACGTGGCATAACAGTCTTTAGATCAATCTCAACGTTAAGTTGCACATTTATCAATCAATGATGACGGCGCATCGGACCTTGCCCTTCTTTAGTTGGTTCGAGTCGCTACTGACGGTGTATGCGTAAATCCTCATTAGGAATACATCGTCTCATTGTCATCATAAGATCTTCTCTATATTATCAACATCATTGAATACAAAATGATGAAACGTGATATGGACTCTGGTCATACAGCGGAGCAAATCGATACTCAGAAGAGTGAACCTTCAACTCATCCTCAAGCAGAAAAATTGAAAGATGCGTACATTCAAGAGCGCGCACAACTTGAGATCACAGAAGTTGAACTTAATCGTTCTAAGATCATGATGATAGATGAAAATGGCAAGATGAGGCCAGTACCTATCTTATCAGAGCATTAAGGGCGTTGTTAAAACGTATCCGTGTGGTCAGCCTTTTCTTTTGCCTGACATCGATACCAACCTCCTTTTCGCTCGTGTAATGAGAGAGCAGCGCAAAGCGCTTCAACCCAATTTAGGTATCAATTCAAATACAAAAATAATAAGGAAATGCATTATGAAAGTTGAGCTAACAGCAACAGAAGCACGCGTCATTGGCTGTTTGATAGAAAAAGAAGTGACAACGCCCGAACAGTATCCTCTGAGCCTTAATGCACTGACTAACGCATGCAATCAAAAAAGTAATCGTGATCCTGTGATGACGCTGTCTGAATCTGAGGTGTTGGACGCGGTGGATGCGTTAATTGGACGTCGTTTAGTGAGTGATGAAAGTGCTTTTAATAGCCGAGTGAGTAAATACCAACATCGTTTTTGTAATACTGAATTTGGTGACTTGCAGCTGAGCAAGCAAGAGAAAGGTATCGTGTGTTGTATGTTGTTACGTGGCGCACAAACACCGGGTGAGCTCCGCACGAGAACGAATCGCTTAGCCACATTCCATGATGTAAAAGAAGTTGAAACCGTGTTGGAACACTTAGCAAGTGAAGATAAGGGCCCTCTTGTTGTGAAACTTCCTCGAGAAGCAGGAAAGCGCGAGTCACGTTATATGCACTTGTTCTGTGGGGACGTGGATGTGTCTACCTTCGTTTCCACTGCATCTGCTGCTTCGTCAGATGTTAGTCGCGTAACCCAACTGGAACAGGATGTCGCACAACTTCGTGAAGAACTGAATACCTTGAAAGCGCAAGTTGAATCTTTACTTTTATGAGTGAACAGGCGACTCCTATCTGGAGTGTTTATCTGATTCGAACAAACCGTAATGCGTTGTATTGCGGTGTCACAATTGACGTTGAACGACGGTTTCGACAGCATCAGGAAGGGAAAGGGGCAAAAGCTTTAAAAGGCAAAGGCCCTTTGCATCTAGAGTGGTCAATGAGCTTTGATTCGAAAATGCTGGCCATGAAAGCAGAGTATTTTATCAAACAGCTTACCAAGTCTAAGAAAGAGCGACTGGTTGCATCGAAAGCGTTCATCGAGGTAGCGGAAGATCAGCAGTTGTTGTTCTCTTCAAAAACTTAGTCGTGCAATATATTCATATAGTTATAAAGTGTTACATTGTACTTCAGTCTCGTCAGAAGGTCTCAACATCAATTATAAAGAGCGAGAGATGAAAAAAGCATTATTATTCTCCCTAATTTCACTCACAGGTATGGTTCCGGCTACGCAAGCTGCTCAGGCTTCAAAAGTCTTAAGTGGTTATTGGTCTTATCAACAATTTTTGGATGAGTTTCCGCAACAGAGGCAACTTACCGATGCGCTCACTCAATCCGTGCGAGAAGCCCCAGTACCATTAAAAAAAGAAGATAGACGTCGACTTAAAATCTCAGTGGTCTATCCAGGGCAGCAAATATCAGATTACTGGAGCAGAAACATCACTGCGTTTGAAAAACGTCTAGACGAGCTCCAAGTGGATTACCAGCTTAATCAGGTTTTCACTCGGCCGAACTCTGATGCCAAACAACAAAGTTTATCATTGATGGAGGCGTTAAAAAGTAACTCTGATTACTTAATCTTTACGTTAGACACGACGCGCCATCGTAAATTTGTCGAACACGTTCTAGACTCTCGAAGTACGAAACTGATTTTGCAGAACATCACAACGCCGATAAAAGATTGGGAGACACGTCAACCATTTTTGTACGTTGGCTTTGACCATATCGAAGGAAGCCTCAAATTGGCCGAAGAGTTTGGCAAGCGATTCCCTGAGCATACACGCTACAGTGTTCTCTACTTTTCAGAGGGGTATGTGAGTGACGCGAGAGGCAGCACCTTTATCCAACAAGTCAATCAACATAACAAGTTTGAACTACAATCCGCTTACTATACTAAAGCGACAAAGCGATCCGGCTATGAAGCGGCAAAAGCCAGCCTAGAAAAGTATCCAGACATTCAATTTATCTATGCTTGCTCTACGGATGTTGCGCTAGGTGCATCGAAAGCTTTAGCTGAATTGGGGCGTGATGATGTCATGCTCAACGGTTGGGGAGGCGGCTCTGCCGAACTAGAGGCGATGTCGAAAGGAGAACTAGATATTACGGTGATGCGTATGAATGACGATACTGGTATTGCGATGGCGGAAGCAATTAAAAGGGATTTGGAGGGTAAACCAGTACCGACGGTGTATTCTGGTGATTTTGAAGTCGTCACAAAATCTGACCCTGAAGATAAAATTGAAGCGTTGAGAAAACGCGCCTTTAGATACTCAGATAATTGATGATCAAGTCACCCACGCGAGCAAAACCAACCAAGCGTCGCTCTCTTTCGACGCTGATTACTCGTATCATCGTCTTTGTCCTCGCCCCAATTATTCTAGGCATATTCGTTCAGAGTTATTACTTCTCCAAACAAATCATTTGGCAAGAAGTTGATAGGACGAAGCAACAAACGTCAGCACTGATACTGAATATATTTGACAGCCACTTTGAAGCGCTCGAAATACATCATAACGGCAATGCGAAAAGTGATGTGGTGTTAGGGTTTTATACAAAACATGATGCAGAAGCGTTAAATTATTTTTTTCTCAGCGTTGATAAGAGCGATCCGTCCCATACACCAGAGTTTCGGTTACTCACCGATCACCAAGGCATTGTTTGGGAAGATAACAACGCGCATTTCTATGGAATTAACGAGTCGATACTCGATAGTCTTACTCGTAAAGTGACCTTCAGTAACAACTGGTACTACATCAAAACGCCTACTCCGATGGGGGAGCGGCACCTTTTGATGAGGAAGGTCCCTGTTCTTGAGCCCAAAACGGGTGAGGTTATGGGGCACTTATACAGTACAGTCGTGTTGGATGGTAACTTTGGTCTGATGGAAAAGCTCAAGAACAAAGGAAACATTGACAACGTTGTGCTGGTGGCGGATGACACACCATTAGCGAGCTCTTTAGCCGGTGACGAATCATACAAAATATTTGATGTTCTTCAGCGTAAACAATCTAAACAAAAGTTAGCAGAATTATTGGTGATAAAAGCACCAATAGAAGTGAATGCATCTCAAACGGATCTGGCCTTGTTAACGATCCAGAACAATCAAAATGTCGTCATGCTGCAATTGCAACATGTGTTGGCCATGTTGGCGTCCGTCATTGGAATGATCATTATTGCCTTACTGACTAAAGAATGGATCGAAAACCGCCTAGGAAGAGAGCTTGGAACGTTAATGTCCTACACTCGTGCCGCACGAGAAGACAAGGCTTTTGAACGATTTGGTGGTTCAGATATTGAGGAGTTCGATCATATTGGATTAACACTAGAGAACACGATTGAAGAACTTGAAGCGCAAAAACGATCGTTTAGAGACCTGTTTAACTTCGCGCTGTCTCCAATAATGGTGTGGTCTGAAAATGGTATATTGATACAAATTAACCCAGCCGCGAAAAGAGAACTGGTGGTTGAGGCGGATGTAGAAACGATGCATCCGGTTTTTAATAGCTTTAAAGAGAAGCTGCTTCCGCATCTTAAGATGGCGGCTCAAGGGGCAACACTCACAGGCGTTAATGTACCGATCGATAAAAAAATCTATCGCTGGAACTTGTCGCCAATCCGAGTAGAAGATGACATTAGCGGTATCATTGTTCAGGGGCAAGACATCACCGCGTTAATCGAAGCCGAGAAACAAAGTAATTTAGCAAGACAAGAAGCAGAAAAGTCGGCGCAGACTCGTGCTGATTTTCTTGCAAAAATGAGCCACGAAATACGCACTCCAATCAATGGTATTTTGGGTGGTGCTCAATTGCTGAAGAACTCTGCGACGACGCAAGAACAACGTAATCAAATTGATGTGCTCCGTCACAGTGGTGAACACTTACTTGCGGTTTTAAATGACATTCTGGATTTTTCCAAAATCGAGCAAGGTAAATTTCGGATACGTAAGCATTCATTCTCTTTTGCAGAGACGATTCGCACCTTGGACAATGTCTATCGTCCTACCTGTGAAATAAAAGGGGTCGATTTTATTATTGAGAATCATCTCCCAGCGCATATGGAGATATTTACTGACCAGATACGTTTGAACCAAATCTTGTTCAACCTCATTAGTAACGCAGTAAAATTTACCCCATCTGGAAGTATTCGGTTAACGGCAAATTTAGAACAATTCTCCGGAACAGAAAATAGTGTGCTTTGGGTGGAGGTTGCCGATACCGGTATTGGCATCGAGACTGAGAAAATTGAGCAAATGTTTGAGCCATTTGTGCAAGAGGAAGCGACCACCACACGCGAGTTTGGCGGCAGTGGCTTAGGGCTCACGATAGTCAAAAGCTTAGTTGATATGCTAGAGGGTGATGTTCAGATTACTAGTCAGAAAGGTAAAGGAACGACATTTGTTGTTTCATTACCCGTCAGGGAGAGTGAGAAGGTTCAAACTGAATCAGAAATCGTTGCCACGATCCAGCCCGCAGACTTGTTTGATACGAGCTTAAAAGTCCTGTTGGTGGAAGATAACCATACTAATGCGTTTATATTAAAAGCGTTTTGTCAAAAATATGAAATGCAGGTTGACTGGGCGAAGGATGGTTTAGAAGCGATAACATTACTTGAACAGCATACTTACGACCTTATCCTGATGGACAATCAACTTCCGCACCTTGGCGGGATTGAAACGACAGAAGAAATACGTAAGACACTGAAACTGACAACCCCGATTTACGCCTGTACCGCAGACACATCTCAAGAAACCAGTAACGCTCTGATTGCTGCTGGTGCAAACTATGTGCTGTTTAAACCAATAAAAGAAAAAATGTTCTATGAGGCATTGGTTCACTTCAAACACCACTTTTTACTTGAAAGACGTTAAACGAAACATTGCCTTGTTTCATACGCCTTTGTCTCCTTATTGGTATCTAATTACGTAGTATGGAACCTTATGTTTCACAATTCATTATTGGCATATGCCAATAATGAATTGTATAGTGTTGTTATTCCTCAGACTAAGGAGCACACTATGTTGTTCGCCATTCCCTGCCGCGAGTCTTCACTTTCGAATCACTTTGCTAAAGCCCCTCAGATCATGCTTTGGGATAGCAAAACCGATACCAAACGCATCCTCGATCTTCCCAAGTCTTCAGCTTGTTGTAGTCATAAGAAGTTCTGGAACAAAGTTTTGCAAGACAATCAGGTGGATGCCGTGGTTGTTCGCTCAATTGGTACTAATATGCTGAGCGCACTGTTTAAGCTTAATGTTCGTGTACTGAGTGCGCCACGAGGGTTTGATTTAGATATTTTGGATGAAAAACAATTAACGCCTGTTACTCACATTGAGTTTGCTCGCCCTTCGGCTAAGAAAAGCAGAGAGGGCTGTTCTATGCATAGCCCTACGTCTTCATTATCAGTGAGTATGCGACGGAGCGTAAATAGCGGGGGGACGGTAGGCCGACAAACGTTGGGTAATAAGCTTTCACCAAAAGCAATGAATCATCTTGCTAAAGTTTTCAAATTAACGGTTCAACCAGAGAAAAAGCAATGACGTATGTGATCAGTTTTATGGTGTTTCTAGTCGTTGTGATCTTAATGGCGATAGGCGTGATGCTGAAACGCCAAGCAATACAAGGGAGTTGCGGCGGGCTTGCTAATATTGAAATAGAAAGAGAATGCAACTGTGTCGATACATGCGATGACCACTCGCGCATGCTATATCAAATTCAGGAACCGTAAGCTTCATGCTCTTTGATAAGCGTTATGGTTCGCGACTAAACATGAGTGCCTGACCATGAACCAAGCTTTGTGCCACCTTAGCTCGCGCACGTTTCACGATATTGCCAAATGTCTGTCTGGAGACGCCCATGCTAACTGCTGCTTCTGACTGACTTAGGGCTTCTAAATCGGCCAAGCGAAGGGCTTCGAGTTCGTCTGCCAACAGCTCGATTTTATGGAGTTTAGACAGTGGTACGCCATTGGGCTTAAAACACTCGTATGGCGCACTACTGCATATATTTCGTTCTTTTTTGGGTCTCGCCATTTTGTTTATGCCTTATTAAATTTTTGTCTAGGAGCAATCCTAGTCTTTAACTCTGCGGTATTTTATGTCTATCCAAATCCCAAACAATCACCAGCAGTGTGCGGTTTGCTGTCAGCCCTTTTTCAACCACCATACGGTCATTCACTTTACGTTAATGTCAGATGGCGGGGTTCAGGGCGAAATTGTACCAACAGAAAAAGTGCAAGGCTATCAAGATGTCATGCAGGGTGGTGCAATTAGTGCTTTGCACGATACGGCCATGACACACTGCCTATTTGCTCGCGACGTTTGCGCAATGACGGCGCAACTTGAGGTACGTTTTATTAAGCCCATCCCTCTCAACACCGTTATTCAGGTTGAGGCCCATTGCGTAAAAAGCAAACGGGGTATGTATTTATTGAAAAGTGACATTTATGTCGATGGGCAGTGCTATTCTAAAGCGGAGGCAAAATTTATGCGATGCCACAGTCACAGTGATGTTTGATAGACGAGAGATCACTTTACCGCAACAGATCAGACCGTTTTCGAATCGACTAAACCTGCTTGCTTTATTATCTAAGGGCCCAGTTTTATGGTTCTTAATGAATAGTATCCGAACCATCAACTTCAGCCTCTTCCAATCGACGCACCTTGATCACAACGCTTTTTGACTAAGTGCTCCCATCCGAACAAAGTTTAACTTCGAAAGTACAACATGCCTTGTTTACTTGGCCTAGCGAGTATTTTGAGTTTTGCTTCAAACATCAATTTGCCAGATTCCCACTTCTCGCATGGCAAGCGCTGACACGAGCTTTGCAATAAAAGTAAGCTGAATTGTCGGTTTGGCTTTGAGTCTCCATACTAAAAAATGTGATAGTTATCACTAAAACTATTTACTTAGCAAGCTAAGTACTTTATATTAGTTAGCAAGCTAAGTAATTAATTAGGACTTAAAATGCATGATGCCAATATGTTCAATGAGCTTTCGATAGCAGAAAAGCTATCTCGTGTTGCACGTTTGTGGAAAATGGTCGCGGATCGAGAGTTGGAGCCGCTGAATTTAACCTATCCACGTTGGACTGCTTTATGGAAGTTACATCGATTGGGTGACAACGCCAGTCAGAAGTATCTTGCAGACGCATTGGAAATTGAACTGGCATCCTTAATGCGCACTTTGAAATTGCTTGAAGAGCAAGGTTTGGTGGTTCGTCGTTGTTGTGAACATGACAAGCGAGCTCGCATTGTAAGCCTGACTGAAGAAGGTAAGGCACTAATAAAACAATTAGAAAACCGAATTCTTGTAGTTCGTAAAAAGTTGTTGTCGGATATCGCTGAAGAAGACCTTGAAAAGGTGAATTTGGCACTAGAGCAAATTGCAAACAATGCACTTGAGTCATTGGAATAGTCTAGAAAAATCGTCAATTACTTAGCGAGTAGTTACCAATAACCATAAGGCACCTAAGTCAGCCGCAAGTGCCGTGTGTTTGTTTGGCTATAAGTAAGAAATCCCCAAAAAAGAGAAGTTATTGCTCATGACTCCAGATCAAAAATTTGCGCGTTGGATTAAATATTCGTGCTTCGCGTTTTTATTCGTATTTATCTATTTTCTTGTTGCCGATCTCGCAATGCCATTGACTCCTCAAGCGATGGCGACTCGCGTCGTGACCAAAGTATCCCCTCGCGTTAGCGGACAAATCACGCAATTGTATGTAGAGAACAACCAGGAAATTCATAAAGGTGATCCGCTGTTTCAAATCGACCCGCAACCTTATCAACTGGCGGTAGAGAGAGCGCAGCTAAACCTTGAACAAGTTATACAAACTAATGAACAGTTAGATGCTTCTATCGCGGCTGCAAAAGCCGATGTCGAGGCAAGTAAAATTGTTTCTGAACAGAAAGTTCGTGAAGCAAAACGCTTGAATAAACTGTTTTATCGCAATGGTACCTCACAGCAACAGCTTGATGATGCGCAGAGCAGTGCGACCGCCGCAAAAGCGAACTTATTAGCAGCGCGCGCTCGTCTTAAAGAGTTAGAAGTAAGTCGAGGTGATTTGGGGGCTGCGAATGTGAATATGCGCGTTGCGCAAAATCAGCTCAAGCAAGCGGAATTGGATCTTTCTTATACAAAAGTGATGGCTGAGCACGATGGCATTGTGACTAACCTGCAGTTAGATTCGGGCGCTTATGCTTCCGCAGGAAGTCCGTTGATTGCTCTTGTTGCTAACAAAGTCGATATTATCGCGGATTTTCGTGAGAAAAGCTTACGTCATTTTGAACAAAATAGCCGCGCATTAGTTGCGTTTGATAGCTTACCTGGCAAGGTGTTTGAAGCCCAGATTACCAGTGTGGATGCAGGGGTAAGTTCAGGTCAATTTGACGCCAATGGTCGTCTTGCGACACCGACTAACTCAAATCGCTGGGTAAGGGACGCACAACGTTTACGCTTACACCTTAGCATTGATGGCTCTGAACAATATTCTTTCCCTTCAGGTGCTCGTGCGACAGTACAGTTGCTACCAGATAGCGCAGTTTCTGGCTGGTTGAGCCGCTTGCAGATTCGTTTCTTGAGTACATTACACTACATCTACTAATTAGGAGGTGGTATGAAACTATGGGACCACCCCATGTCAGAGAATGACTTTAGACAGTGTGTTCGCATTGCCACAGGGGCAACAATAGGTTTTACGATATGTAAATTATTCGGTTGGAACTACGGGGTGTTTTATACGGTAACCCCAATGCTTTTATTAGGCATGGTTCCTGTGATGAGCTTACATGCTGCAAGACAGCTGGTTTTTTCAGCGGTGGTTTGTGGTTTGGAAGTGGGAATTCTGGGGGGATTCTTTGGTGGTCACCCAGTGATGATGACGCTCATTGCGTTTGGGTTGTTTGTGTACAAATTTGCTTGTATGTCCAAAGGCAGTTTGTTTTTGTTTGGTGCAAACAGTGTGCTCAGTTTAAGTATCATGCTTCACTTTGCTAGCTACCCAACAACTGACCTAAATGATCTGATCTTTAGTAACTTAGAAGCCAATGTGCTTTCCGTTGTGATTGCTTATTTAGTGACATTTTTGATCCCAGATGCCGAGCCGAGACAGCCGCCACCGAGACCAACGGAACCCAAGAAAAGTCATAGAATGCGTCATGAGGCACTTATGGGCGCAAGTATTGCTACCCTTTCTTTTTTAGTGTTTCAAATATTTGACTTAAGCGACTCTATGTCAGCCCAAGCAACCACGTTGTTATTGTTGTTTCCCATGCATTGGAATGGGGCATTGGGTTATGCGCGTAAGCGGGCGATGGGAACTTTGATGGGTGTTACCTTTGGCATTGCCAGTCAGTTAATACTTTATGATTGGTCAGATATGCTGTTATTTATTGTACCAATGTTGTGGATCGGTGCGATGCTATTTAGTTACATGCATGTGAAAGAATCAACAGGTTCGGGTGCAGGCTTTGGTGGTTTAACGACGCTAGGCATTTTGTTTGGTCAGTACTTGTCTCCAGACAGTGATCTCATATTCAGTGCATTGTACCGTGTAAGCAGTATTTTGTTTGCAATCGTAGCCACATTGCTTGTGACTTATATAGTACATCGTCTTCTTAATAGTTTTGAGGCGACAAGCTTTGGTGAGCAGTAGTCTACTTTCCAAACAAATGTTGCTGGTCAGGGCATCCTGCGCCAGCAACATTTGGCGCTTAGAGAGGGACGGAATTCATATACTATTAACCTGTGAATCATTATTTATGTACAGGGGGTTGATAGCTCTGATTAAGTCCGGTTTTCATAAATATTTGGCTAGCAATTACGCTACCGCACGTGACCAGCACGATAGCCAGCCAAGTGATTAAATCGGGCTGCTCGCCAAAAACGGGTATCGCGATTAATGTGGCCACAACAGGTGTGAGAGAGCCAAAAGCAGCACTTGCCTCTGCGCCAATGACTTTAATCGCATAAATAAACGTATACGATGCGATCAATCCCGCCCCTATGCCTTGTAACATGACATGGCCTAAGATTTCCTTCCAAGGCCAGAATTTCAGCGGTGTAACGGTTAAATAACTCTCTACCCACCCAAAGCCAACCGCAATGATCAGCAATGCTAATGACGCGATGGAGACAAACCCCGCGCAGAGGTATGCATCGAGATTCGCCACTCGTGCACTGATCGTAAATGTTGCCCACATCGCACTTCCTAGCAGAAACAAAAAATGTCCTTGAAGCTGTGACCAGTTATAGGTTGCCCCTGTATTCGAAACAAGAAAAACAAACACGCCTAAAAACACGCAGAGAAGACCGACGAGTCTGTGAGTGCTTAATGTCTGTTGATAGCACAATACTGCAATCGCAGAGACGAAAATAGGGAGAGTTCCTGGCACTAGGGCACTGCCATGAGATACGGGGGCAAAGTGCATTGCGGTACCGACAACGAGCAAGTAGGGCAACCCACTGCCAACCACAACGCCAATGAGGTACTTTTGTGGTACCGAACGCAGTGCTTGTTTGTTTTTTAATACTAAAGGGAACAGTAACAGGCTGGGTATTAAAAAGCGTACGAGCGCGATATCAGCAGGTTGTAGCTGCGATACCGCCCCGCCTTTCAATGAAATGAAAAAGCCTGACCAAAGCAAAAGCGTGATCAGAATTGCCATGTAACCCAGAATCATACCGAGTGAATCCATTAATAAACAATGGGTAAATTGTCGAACAAATTTGATGAATATAGGTGGCAAATATATATATTTATTATTAATAGATTGGTTATAAAATGCGTGTATTCTTAATTTTTTGGTAAAATCTGGCAAGGATAAGAATGATGGATAAAATTGACCGGCAACTACTGACTTGGGTTCAAAAAGATGCAACGCTGACAACCGCGGAACTGGCGGACAAGGTGGGGCTGTCTGCATCACCGTGTGCGCGACGGATTAAGCGTTTAGAGCAAGAAGGCGTGATCAGCGGTTATCGAGCGTTGGTATCTCGAGATTCTATTGGCATTGCGATGACGGTGTTTGTTGATGTCAGTCTTAATAATCACCAAGCTGCTTCTATTGACGATTTTGAGTCTGCTGTCGTCGGAATGGATGAAGTTATCTCCTGCCATGTCGTCTCTGGTGCTTATGACTATTTGTTGGAGGTCGTAAGCCGAGATCTTGCGGGGTACGAGGACTTTACGAGAAAATTGCAAAGACTGGAAAATGTCAAAGACATCCACACACATTTAGCGATACGACAGGTTAAAGGTCATGGCATTTTGCCCGTATACTCGTGAGAGGAACGTTGGGTAGTATAATGAAATGGTTAGATAGATTACGAATTGCGTATTATCACCACAAACGGCATAAGCAGTTTGGTCACGACAAGGCCAGAACGTTAGGCTGGCAAGATAAATACAGCCAAATCAGTCGGTTTGAAGCTTTGTGCAGAGATCTCGACTTGAATGATAAAACAATATTGGATCTCGGATGTGGTTATGGAGACTTACTAGAGTTTATTGAACGCAGGGGACAGCAGCCCAAATCCTACACTGGGATTGACCAATTGCGCTCGTTTCTCTATAACGCTGAACAACGTGACTTCCGTACTCAAACAGAGTTTATTTGTGGAGACTTTTCTCGACTAACGCTACAAGATAGTGACTATGTGTTCGCGTCGGGCTCATTAAATTACCAGTCGAGTAACCCACACCATACGATAGAAATGATTGAGAGAATGTATGCGACGGCTCGAGAGGGTTGTGTATTTAATTTATTGGATGAAGCGAAGTTGCCAAGCATGAAGATGCTCGCTTCACACAACAAAGAAGGAGTCTTGCGCTATTGTCGGATTTTGTGCTCAAGAGTGGAATTAGTGGAAGGGTATTCGGAGCATGATTTTACAATTGTTATGCGCAAGGTCTTATGATCAAAAAAGCGGAGTTACGACACGGACTCCGCTTTTTTGATTAATATATTTTTTATTCAGTAACTTGAGTATAGTTGCAAAGCATATTTAAGTTACTTGAGTATATTGGATGGGTGCTTGTACTGTGAAATTTCACAATTGCCCGTTTGGCGATCCACTTTAAATGAGAAAGCGGCTGAATGGTATTCCCTCCCATCAGTCCAGATAGTTTCTCCGAAAATTTTACACAAGTCTAACTCACTGATAGAGCCAAACTGCTTTACATGCCTAACTACTGACAAAAACTTGGCTTTAGTAGCATTAGGACTCTTCCTTGTACTTAATCGATTGATAACCATTGTGTAGTATCATCTCCAGCCAAAAACTAAATTCATATTAAATTGTGCGCAGAGATAAACTACTCAAAAAGTGGCCATAAGTAAAGAAAAATGTGACCAATGTCTCTAATGTGGCGTGTTTTTGTTTATGGATTACTCAGCTTGCCTTGAGAGTTGGTTTGCATTGAATTGGATAAATGCAGAGAGCTTTCTAGAGCATTTGCTTCATTATCATAGGCTTGGGAGAGCGCACGAAATTGTGAAGCCAGTTGCTTATAGTCGTTAGCGAGTTGGTTTGCGTTATCTTGATACCATTCCGCGCTGATCTGATTTGCTTTTGCATTCGATGCTTTACAGCTTTTGGCGAGTTTTCCCCAGCTATTTTCTACCCATTTCGACTGAGTGCTCAGTTTGGTTAGCTCTACTGCTTTTTGCGTTAATTCCTTCTGGTATTGTTTGGAAGCCTGCAATTGATTTTCAAACTGGGTAGTGTTGACTTTTTTGCGCCACAGCAACGCAAGCTCTTCTATGGAAAACGTCTGAGATAATAAAGGCCGCTGTTTATGTTCGGCTAAAAGTGCATTGAATACATTAACGTATTGATTGTAATTGGACTCTAATTGGTTGAATTGGGTAAGATTGTCATTCCATGAAGACGAATTACACTGGTTATTGGCGTATCCGATACACGGAAAGGTTAATAGTATTAATATCCATTTTAGTTTGATGATCATTGCTGTCTACGTTAGTTAAGCGATTATTTTAAGTATAGTTTTATCGCTTCCTAGTGACGAGATATGTGTCTAAGAAAAGGAAAGACCATGAAGAAAGTTCTCATCGCGGTGGGTTTCATTTTATTGCTTAGTGGTGCGGGTGCCGCCTACTATTTTTTGTATATGCAAGATGAAGATGTAACGAAATCGCAGATAGATAAACCTTCACCTGTATCAAAAGAGGACAGAGCTGCGTCTAAGCCCATAATGGATCTAGAAGCGACTCCCGAGCCCGTCACGGAATACTATGTTATTGAACGACGCCTAAATGTATACAACAAGCCTGATAATAATGCTTTGGTGGTCGATGTTATGTATAAGGGAGAAAAGGTGGCGGTTCTTGAGAAGAAAGAAGGCTGGTATCGCATTTCTGACTATTTAGTTTACGAAGAAGGTGGGGAAGAAACCGCTGAATGGGTCGATGCTAAAGGATTGTCTGATGCTCTTCCTGTTATAGAAGAACAAGAACGTCTTGAAATACTCGATGGTTATTTACAAAAGTCCGATGACTTGGCTGCGCATTTGGATATATTTCGTGATAAAACGCAACAGTTGCTCAATGATGAAACTTGTCATCCCGGAGACTTTGAAGAACTTGGCGGCTGGGTGCGATCTGTCACTTATGATCAACGCAATGTGTATTTCATGTATTGCGGAGGATTGCAGCAGCAGAACAAAATCTATCTCGATGTAGATAGCGGTGAGATTTTTTATCGCTAACCCATCTCTATACGACGAAATTGCGATTCTAATCCAGCGCAAACCTTACCTTTTGCCAAACAACAATTTTGCGTTTTATCACTTTTTAGTTGTGAAGCAAAATAAATAGGAATAGTATCTTGAAGCCGAGTGACTAAACTCGGCTGTTTTTTTAGTGAGTATTTATGCCCTGGATCGATCTTCGAAGAGTTCTTATGCTGCTGGTTGCAATGGTTTTACTACCAATGCAAGCCTTTGCTGCGCTAGGGGAACAAAAGGCTCACTTACCGTACTTTTCCAAGTTGCAGCCCCTTGCTGCAAAAAGTTCATCATCGACGCCTGTTAATTTCTCTGAGATTGAAGAAGAGGGCACATCCTCACCCATTTCTCAGGGTAACATTGATATAGATCCCCCGGCGCTAGTTAACTCTCTGCGTTGGCCATTTTATTTCCAAAATGGTCTGGATGATGAGCACACGGACACTGACGGTAATTTTACTTCTCCTTTCTATGCTGATGCCGGCTATACCTATACCTTGAGTCACATCGGTTGGCTTCAAAGTCAGCGCACTTTTCATCATTTCACGAATGACCATCGCATCTCCGGTTGGAAAGAAACCAATGCAATGTACGTCGCCCTTAATAGCCAATTTTCTGCGTAAACTTTATCTCTATCCCATTTTCAACACGACAATCATGATGCTTTGAGTATTGCTTCCCCTAATTGTATTGGGCGTTTGTCGTGAGGTTATTATTTATTTGAAACTTCACATCCTACGTGGGTGTGAAGGGATGATGTTTACAATGAACAAAACACCAAGAACCCAAAACAGTAAAAAACTGCTGAACCATTATTCAGCATGGAAATACGTCGTTCTCATAGCGACCGTCATCATGCTAACGCTTAGTGCGATTCCAACTTGGTTTGGCGAACAGCCGTCAATCCAAGTCACGTTCGCGGAGAACAGTAGTAAAAATATATCAGTGATACAGCTAAGCCAGTTGTTGAAAACTCATCATATCCCCGCAGACAAAATCACCGAAAAAGACGGCAAAACCACCATCGTTTTTGCCGATGAAGATGATCAAACTAAAGCGCGAGCTTTGCTAAATAAAGAATTGGATCAAAAAGACAGTATCTCTTTCTCCTACGTGTCAATTGCGCCGCAGTGGCTCAATGATATGGGATTCAATCCCATTAAACTGGGTCTTGACCTGCGTGGTGGAGTGCAGTTTTTACTCAACGTTGATGTCAATAAAGCATTTGAAGAACAGCGAGATGCTTTGATTGATGAGATTAAAGCTGACCTGCGCGATCAACGTATTCGTGGCGTGCAAGTCCTTGCTGAGAGCGGTAACCGTATTTCGGTAAATAGTGACAGTGAAAAAGCGTTGGCTGAGGTGAACCAGTTTTTACGCCAAAACTACCCAGGCTGGAATACGAAAACGTCTTCTCGTGGCATCGTTCTTGCGCCAAGCGAGAAAAATGTTCAAGAGTTTCAGTCAACAACGCTTGAACAAAATCTGAAGATCATGCGTGGTCGAATTGAAGAGTTAGGCATTACAGAAGCTCTGGTTCAACGTCAGGGAACAGACAGTATTCGCATTGAACTTCCTGGCGTTCAAGATCCGGCTCAAGCAAAAGACGTTATCGGCGCGACCGCGAGTCTTGCTTTTTACGAGGTAAAAGATCCAAGCGCAGGAAAAAGCAGCGAAGACTTGGTGTTGAAGGATAATGATGGTCGTACAGTCACTTTAGCTAAGCGACCAGTATTAACCGGAGAACATATTGTTAATGCTCGCGCTGGCGTAGACAAAATGGGCATGTCAGAGGTTAATATCGCGCTCGATCATGCTGGTGGGAAAAAAATGAGCGATTTTTCGGCAACACATATCGGAAAATCAATGGCGACGGTCTATCGCGAATATAAAACCAATGAACGTGGTATGACAGAGCGCAGTGAACGCGTCATCAGTGTTGCGACTATTCAATCGCAACTGGGCAGTCAATTCCGTATTACCGGTGCAGGGAGTTCGGATGAAGCGCATCAGTTGGCGTTATTACTGCGCGCAGGTTCGTTGACTGCTCCAGTGACCATTGTCGAAGAGCGTACAATTGGAGCGTCTCTAGGGGCAGAAAACATCCAAAATGGCTTTGCTGCACTCGCACTTGGTTTGGGGTTAACTCTAACCTTTATGGCATTGTGGTACCGACGTTTAGGCTGGATCGCGAACGTTGCACTCTGTACCAATATGCTTTGTTTACTTGGTTTGATTGCTTTGCTTCCTGGGGCAGTACTTACCTTGCCGGGTATTGCAGGATTGGTTCTTACAGTCGGTATGGCGGTCGATACTAACGTTATCATCTTTGAACGTATTAAGGACAAAATGCGAGAAGGGCGAAGCTTTGCTCAAGCGATTGATTTAGGATTTGATAGCGCGTTCGCGACCATTCTTGATGCCAACATCACAACGATGATTACCGCAGTGATTTTATACGCCATTGGTAATGGCCCTATTCAAGGTTTTGCCTTGACCCTAGGGTTAGGTTTATTAACCAGTATGTTTACAGGTGTGTTTGCTTCTCGTGCAATGATCAATTTAATTTGGGGCCGCGATGCCCGTCGTGATGTGAGGGTTTAATCATGGTCCAACTACTCAAATGTAATATTCGCAAAATACGTTACTTTACTGCACTGGTTTCTACGGTATTGACCGTGATTGCCATCGCAGCTTTAGCCATGAAAGGTTTAAACTTTGGCCTTGATTTTACTGGCGGCATGGTCACAGAAGTAAAGCTTGATAAACAGTTAACTAATCGCGATCTTCTCAATGTTTTAGAGCCTCAATTAGGGGAATCTGCATCGGTAACTCGCTCTGGAGAAGAAGGACGTTGGGTCATCCGTTATTCTGCACCTGAAGCGGGTCAATCGCAGCCAAGCGTGGTCGACATTCTGTCGCCAATTTCTCACCATGTCGAAGTTGTCAGCAACAGTATTGTTGGCGCGCAAGTAGGCCAAGATTTGTTTGACCAGGGTGGTATGGCGCTATTGGTCTCTGTGTTAACGATTCTTGGTTATTTATGTTTTCGCTTTGAATGGCGATTGGCGAGTGGTTCTTTATTTGCGTTAGCGCACGATGTCATATTAGTACTCGGCTTTTTTGCTGCAACACAAATGGAGTTTAACTTAACGGTGTTCGCGGCCATTTTGGCGATTCTAGGCTACTCATTGAATGACTCCATCATTATCTCTGACCGTATTCGTGAGCTATTGGTTGCGAAACAGAACTGGAAAACTGAAGAAATTAACGATGAAGCGATTCTCGCGACGTTTTCTCGTACTATGGTGACTTCTGGTACCACGTTGATTACGGTTGGCGCGTTATGGATGATGGGCGGTTCTGCTCTGGCTGGGTTCTCAACGGCAATGTTTATCGGTGTGTTATCAGGGACTTGGTCTTCTATTTCTATTGGCACAGTTCTGCCTGAGAAGCTAAAACTCGAACCGAAACATTACCTACCAATCGAGATCGATACGGCGCCATGAACATTGGACTGAGGCCGAATTTATAATTTCTGGTCGTAGTCAGAATTATCCATTAATGTGATTTGAGTAAAATAAGAAAGCTCCTTAAGAATAAGGAGCTTTCTGCTTTCTGCTTTCTGCTTTAAGGATTAAGGCTAGTTAACCCGCTTTAGTCAATTTCAACCAAAATAGCGAGACCTAAACCGTACGGATCTGAACCCGTTGTCGCTGTTGTTGTGGTAAAAATACCTAAGCTGGCGGTTTCATTAAAGTAGCCTTTCAAAGTTAAGCTTTCATCACCGTCCATCACGGACAGTGTTGTCGCGCCATTTGATGCAACAGTAGTGGTTGCTGTGAGGCTTACAGACTCTTTACTGCTCTCCAATGCTGCTCCAAATGATGGTAACTCAACAATGGCAATAGGACCCTTCACCGTCGCTGAAGATTGAGACTCAAACTCCACGGTGGTATTGAACCCTGAATGCGCGAGCTCGAACGTGTTACCAGACATGGCTGTATTGGCAAAAATAAGTCGATACTTTTTGTTCTCTAAAGCCGGCGCTTCTGATGGGAGTTTCACTGCTAAGGTTGATTCAATGCTCATATCAGTGCCATCAGCACCGGTTGCACCATAGACTGCCATGAAATTGTAATCAGCGTTGACAAAGCCATCTGCAGGTTCGCCACCGACAGAGGCAATATCACCAGTTGCATCGGTCACAATGCTCATGCCCAAAACAGCTTCATCCTCTGCTACCTCAGAAACGTAATCACCTGAGCGAGAAATTCGTTGGTAGTATGGCGCTGAGAAATCCAATGTCGATGCACCAGAAAAAGTGAGTACATTTGTTTCCGTTTCTATTTCAACATAACCGTTGTTGTTAAAACTGCTTCCGAAATAAATGCGTCCAAAGTCGCCTACTAAGTCTGATTGAGACATATTTGACGGTTGTTCAGCAAGCACGAGTATTCCCCTTTCGATTTCTGCACCGCTGTAGGCTTCAGGGTCCAAAGCATCTTTTACACCGTCTCCATCTGTATCAATAGTTTCGTAGCGAATAGAGTTAAACTCACTGAGACTAAACACCAAATTACTGTCTTTCACTTTGTGAAGTTTTACTGTTTGAGGAGGTGAGCGCCAACCGAAGTCACCATCAATTTCTTCTTCAAACTCATTTTCAATGGTGAATATTCTGTTTGAATCGTAAGTGAAGGATAGATTTTCATCTTCACTGACTTCAGGTTCGTAGACCGATGAGTAGGTGTTGCTTACGTCATCACCATGGACATAGCCCCACGCGCCTTCGTTATCTGTCAATAACACCTCAACATTGCCGTCGACGTCACCATCAAAGTTTGCCGAAGAGGAGTACATATTTAACGCGTAGGTTCCGTAGCTCCCGTCATGTAAGCCGATCGTCATATCAATCAAACGGTAATCTCCACTCACTTCAACCGCTGAAGATGAAGCTGTACTGATCGATGCAATCTGCTTATCTACGAAATCACCAAGTTCATTTTCTAGCGCGGCGATCATTGTCGTCATATCGCTGCTGCCAGCGACATTAAACTCTTCGACTTGCCCTTTAAGTTTTACCACCGAATCAGTCGTAAGCTCGGCGAGAGAAGTGTCTGATTGGATAAACTTCTGTAACACAAATTCGGAAATTGGAGAGATGTCTACAGATTCTTCCACGACTTGAGCTCTTAAGTTTATGCCATTATTTCCGGAGATTCTAACAATCAAGTTACCAGCCAATGGAACGCCTTCTGGAACCGTAATCGTATAGTCACCTGTAGTGGAGGTTGATGTTGTTGCGATGACGTCACCAACTTGATTGCCCTCGTCGTCAATACGAATAAGCTCGACCAAAGCCCCTTTAACAGGTTCTAATCCAGTGATCGCAGCATAAGCCGAGGGAAATACGTCATCTAAGATACTTTCGAAAATAGTTTTATGCTTCAGCATCGCGACGGAACCACCAGGAGCGGTAACGGTCCCTTTGACTTCCGTGCTGCCGGTTTGGGAGGACTCGGTTGAGTCGGTAGAATCGGTAGAATCGGATGATGAATCGCTTCCACACGCGACGAGAGCGAAAGGCAATATAACAGCGACCAGCTTAGGGTTTATTAACTTCATACTACATTCCTTTGTTGAATAGAATAGACACAACCTTGTTATGATGATGTAACTAATAAGTTGCATAATAATGATTGCCTAAATGCATTATTGTGTAAAGTGATCTGCCACCCATTTGTATTAACGTTTATTTTCCAGAGCTAATAGTAAAGATGTAGTTGAAAGGGGATATTTTATTTTTGATATATTTATCAAAAAGTAAGAGTGTATTTGGGGATAAATGAAGTTTTAATGATATTTACATTAGCTTACCAATAACCAAACACCGACGCCCATCATTAACGTGCCCGCCACACGGTTCATTAATCGTACATTCTTTGATTGTCCTAATAGGCGTTTAAGCCCTTTACCACCAGTCGCGTACAGAGACATACACAGGAATTCAAACAACAAGATAATGGAAACCAGTAGTGTTAGTTGTGGTGTGAGTGCGGCATTTTGGTTGATAAAAGGCGGAAGAAGGGAAATCATAAATGCCCAACCTTTGGGGTTGGCAATCGCGGTCATGAAGCCTTGAAAGACGAGGTTCCAATTTCCTTGCGGCAGTGTGTCAGTGTTTTCGAGGTTGAGCGCCAATTTACCCCGTGAACGCCACATCTCCACACCGAGATAGAATAGATAGCTACCACCCACCAGTTTCAGCACAACAAAGAGCCAAGGATAATTCAGCATCACAGCAGCAATACCCAAAACCGCGGAAACAGACACCAAGGCTACACCTGCCAGCTCACCAATCATCATCCACAAGGTTCTGCGGTAGCCGATGCTCATTCCTAGCGTTAACGCTAATGTCATGCACATCCCCGGAGTGATGGAAACAAAGAAAAAGGTTGGGACAAACATACTTAGCATGGTGATATTCATATTATTAATCGTTCGTTAATTTATGGATAGTTCACAAAGATAGTGCAAAGTCTTCTTTGGTGCTACTGATAAGTTCAGGTCATTTCACATTATATATTCCTGCATGGCTTTGGCACTTACCGCTATTATTCAATACAGGTCCGTATTAATGGAAAAGCATACCTTGCGATTAACTTAGGTTCTTATCGAGCTTATTTATGTGATTGCAACGCTATTTTTTACCAACACCAAAACCTATATTGAAGATTAATTTTAGCCATAAAATATGTGGGGGGAAGAATGAAACTGGGCGTGATAGGTTTAGGTGGTATTTTTGAGGTTGCGTATTATCCGGCACTACAGCAGATACAGCCATCTGATCTGACGCTGTACGGGTATGACCCTGATCCTCAGCGCCAATTCGCAGGAATGATCCATTGTGAAAGTTTAGAGGAGCTGTTAGCTCTCCCATTAGATACCGTGTTGATCTTAACCCCTCCTGAACTGCACTTGGAAATGATACAAACTTGTTTATCTGAATCCCAGTGCCAACGAATCTTGGTCGAAAAGCCTGTTGTCGCGAGTTTGGCGCAAGTGGCAGAACTGAAACTTCTGCTGAGCTACCCTAAGCGTGCTCAGCGTGTGTTAGCATTAGATCATTGGATGTGCCGCGATGGGGTGCAACGCCTGTTTACCTCTGGCGTCGAGCAACGTGAGAATTCTTCGCAGCTGTGGCAGCCACTGCAGCCTGTTGATGGCTCGATACCGCCGATAAACTTGGCTCAAATTACGAAAGTTGAGGCTTTCTTACTGGAGCAAAGTGGCTTTAACGAGCAAGGTGAGCCAGTCGCACTTAACTTTGCCACCGGTGAAGTGGATAAACGCCAGTTTCAGCACCCAGATGGTGTTATTTTAGACATCGGTACACACGTTCTTGCTATGATGAGGGAGATGCTGGCAGGGTTTGGTGTGACGGATACAACGCTTAGTCTGCAAGTCGAGTTAGCTGAAGATCGCTTAGGTCAAGCCATCGCGGTGGGTGATGTGACTAGCGCGGAAGGTCATGCGAGCCTAAGTGGTTTTTGTGGCGCTATCCCAATCAGCTTGGAACTCAATAAGTACGCGGGCCCGTTAGGTGGCCAAAAAGGCTTAAACCTTTATCTCGATGATGGGCGCGTGATCAGTCTGGATCGCAGTGGTGATGATGATGTTATTACAATCATTAACCATCAGCAACGTCTTCAATGGCAACGTCAAGGCGCATTGTATCTACATTGTGTGAGAGATGTTGTTTTAAACCTAGACTTGACGGGCGATTCGTTCACAGCGATCACACAACGCCGAATAGAAGAAGTGGAAAGTCTCCTTTTACTGCAACAGAGCTTACGTGGCATTCATTAGCCTTACATCAATCATTCGCGTGTAGCGTTGAAAATAAAAGCGGCGCATCTTGATGGCCGCTTTTGATGATTAAGAAAAGCATATAATGCATACGCTTCGTTAAACTATATGTTTTTATCCTTTCCCAGTGACAATAGCCACAGAGAAACTGCAGCAACACCAACAAAACCAGAAAGTATAATCACTGGCATTGCGCTATAGCCAAGGATATGCCAAATCACAGATTCTAATGTACTCACGTGTTGTCTCCTTATTGCCAGCCTTCTACGCCGTGCATGTCAGGCAACTTATGCGCGATACCTTTGTGGCAATCGACACAAGTTTTATCACCTGAAGCCAGCGCAGTCGAATGTTGTTCTGCTGCACGAGAGCCTTGTTGCGAGTAATCCATAAAATCAAACTCGTGGCAGTTACGGCACTCTAAAGAATCGTTTTTCTTCATTCGGGCCCATTCACGCTCTGCTAGATGACCACGGCGTTCTTGGAATTTTTCAGGCGTATCGATGGTCCGTAGCACGTAGTGAGCAAACAACTCTTTTGACGCCTGAACTTTACGAACAATCTTATCAGTCCATTCATGAGGAACGTGGCAGTCTGAACAGATTGCTCGTACACCAGAGCGGTTAGAGTAATGGATGGTCTCTTTGATTTCAGCCACGATTGGCGCGTGACACCCAGAACAGAATTCTTCGGTATTGGTGGCTTCCATTCCCGTGTTAAATGCGCCCCAGAACAATAGGCCGCCAGCGAAACCAAGGAATAAAACCACGCCAGCTGCCGCTTTGCTTGGACTCTTCAGTCGTTTCCAAAACGCTTTAAGTATTTTCATAAGTAACCTCTTAGCACTCGCGTTTCAATTACTGAAGCGAATCGACAGCTTCGAACTTGTTTTCCACTAATGGCGTTGCATTGGTTTGTGGAACATGGCATTGCAAACAGAAGTAGCGACGAGGAGACACATCGGCAAGTACCGCGTCTTGACGGTTTACATAGTGTGTGACGCTAATCTTAGTGGCACCTGATTCTTTGGCGTTTTTCCAACTATGACAAGCAAGACACTTGTTTGCATTTAACGACACTTCATAGTTACGAATACTATGAGGGATCAAAGGAGGTTGATAAACAAAGCTGTCCTCAACGATTTGATCTTTCGGAAAATCTTTGAACTCATCCGCAGGGCGTGTTTCTTCGAGTTGTGACATGCCACGTAAAGATTCTAACCCGCCCGTACCGCCTGGATTATCTAACTCTGCTTGTGCAATGCCTGTCATTAAAGCACCTACAGATAAAAGTGCGACAAGTAATTTTTTCATCATTTCTTCTCCGCCTTTATGGCTTAAATTCTTTTTTAGGCCGCCCTGAGGACGGCCGTTTTATTCGATATTTGAAGAGTTAAGCGACCTTAGTGATTTTGACCGGGCACTTCTTAAAGTCTGTCTGTTTTGACAGTGGGTCAGTCGCATCAAGGATCAACTTGTTAATCAAAATACGAGCATCAAAGAATGGTACGAATACCAAGCCTTTTGGTGGACGGTTGCGTCCGCGAGTTTCAACACGCACTCGGACTTCACCTCGTTTATTGGCAATCAGCACTTCTTCTCCACGGCGAACGTTGCGTGCTTTAGCGTCATCTGGGTGCATGTAACAAACCGCATCTGGTACCGCTTTGTAGAGCTCAGGAACACGACGAGTCATGGTGCCAGTGTGCCAGTGTTCGAGCACCCGGCCTGTACATAGCCATAGGTCGTGCTCAGCATCTGGGGTCTCTGGTGGCGCTTCGTATGGTGCTGAGATAATCTTCGCTTTGCCATCTGCGTTGCCGTAGAAATCCCATCCAGAACCCGCTTTAGCGTATGGATCTGAGCCCTCTTTAAAGCGCCATTGCGTTTCTTTACCATCAACAACTGGCCAGCGAAGACCACGTACGGTATGGTATACATCGTAAGGGGCTAAATCGTGACCATGACCACGGCCAAACGATGCGTATTCTTCAAACAAGCCTTTTTGAACATAGAAGCCGAAGTGGTGAGCATCGTCGTTGAGCTCACGTGCTTCTTCGATTGGGAACTTGTCGACTTGACCGTTCTTAAACAGTACGTCGAACATCGTTTTGCCACGATATTCAGGTGCTTTTTCCAGCAACTCTTCTGGCCATACTTCTTCCATTTTGAAACGTTTTGCGAATTCCATTACCTGCCAAGAGTCCGATTTTGCTTCGCCAAATGTTTTCACTTGTTGGTACCAAGCTTGGGTGCGGCGCTCAGCATTGCCGTAAGCGCCTTCTTTTTCTATCCACATTGCTGTTGGTAGCACTAAGTCCGCTGCTTGCGCAGTCGCGGTAGGGTATGGGTCTGACACCACTATGAAGTTTTCCGGATTACGGTAACCAGGAAGACGCTCAGTGTTGATGTTCGGGCCTGCTTGCATGTTGTTGTTACATTGAACCCAGTAACAGTTCAAAACACCATCATGCAACATGCGGTCTTGCAGTACGGCATGGAAGCCCGGTTTTGGTGGAATCGTTCCTTCTGGCAATTTCCAAATTTTCTCTGCGATCGCACGGTGTTTAGGGTTCGCAACGACCATATCTGCTGGTAGGCGGTGCGAAAAGGTACCTACTTCACGCGCTGTGCCACAAGCCGAAGGTTGACCTGTCAGGGAGAATGGACTGTTACCCGGAGTGGAAATTTTCCCCGTCAGTAAGTGGATGTTGTAAACTAAGTTGTTCATCCACACGCCACGAGTATGCTGGTTCATGCCCATTGTCCAAAGCGACATCACTTTGATGTTTGGATCCGCATACTGTTTCGCTAGTTCGATCAGTTTCTCTGGCTCAACACCTGAAATTTCAGAGGCTTTTTCTACTGTGTAAGGCGCAACTGACTGTTTGTATTCCTCAAAAGAGATAGAAGTCAGTTTGCCCGAATTTGGGTTCTTCGCTGCTTTTTGTAGCGGGTCATCATCACGAAGGCCGTAACCGATGTCAGTATCTGTTTGGGTAAAGTTAGTATGCTTGTTTACGAACTCCCAGTTGACGGCGTCGTTCTCGATAATGTAATTAGCGATGAAGTTAGCAATCGCAAGGTCAGATTGTGGTTTGAAAATGTATCCTGTGTCGGCCAACTCAAACGAACGATGGTAGTAGGTGGATAAAACGTTCACTTTAACATGCGGATGACTTAAGCGACGGTCAGTGACACGAGTCCATAGCACTGGGTGCATCTCTGCCATGTTTGAACCCCACAGCACAAATGCGTCTGCATTTTCAAAGTCGTCGTAACAACCCATCGGTTCGTCAATGCCAAATGCGCGCATAAAACCACCAACTGCTGATGCCATACAGTGGCGCGCGTTCGGATCGATATTGTTTGAGCGGAAGCCCGCCTTCATCAATTTAGAGGCCGCATAACCTTCCATGACGGTCCATTGTCCAGAGCCAAACATTCCAACACTGGTTGGGCCTTTTTTCTCAAGTGATGCTTTCCATTTTTCTGCCATGATGTCGAAAGCGTCATCCCAAGAAATAGGAGTGAACTCACCATCTTTATGGAATTTGCCGTCTTTCATTCGCAGTAAAGGCTGCGTCAAGCGATCTTTACCGTACATGATTTTCGATAAGAAATAGCCTTTTATACAGTTCAGCCCCTTGTTTACAGGCGCTTCTGGATCACCTTGCGTCGCAACCACTTTGCCATTTTGTGTACCAACAAGAACAGAGCAGCCAGTACCGCAAAAACGACAAGGCGCCTTATCCCATGTGATTTTGGTTTGGTCTGAGCTGGCAATCAGGTTGGTAGCCGAGGCCGGTAAGGTAATACCTGCGACAGCCGCAGCTGATGCAGCTGCGTTTGCTTTCACAAACGCACGTCTTGTCATTTTCATACTTCACCCTCTATTTGGGAATGTTTTGTTCCAGTGTCTTTTAGGTTTGCTTCTTCTTGCTCGGATTCGATTTGGTGATAGACCAAAACTGTACTCAAGACATTCGGTAAATTATTAATCGCATCAATGGTGCTGGTGATGAAACCTTGGTTCTTAGTTTCCAGTACCACGACGATTTTTCCTTCTGGGCTGTCACCATAGATCTCTGCGTTTTCATATGCTTCGATCTGGCGCTTCACCTCATCTAGATGTTCCGGCAGTACATGAACTACTAAGCTTGAAATATGCACTTCATTTAGTGACATATGGCTCTCTCATTTATTTTTCTGTGCCTAAGCTTATTGTTTAGGCTTGTGTATTGCTCACATTGATGGACGATGTAGGGCAAACGGAAACGCAGGCGCCGCAGCCGTTGCATTCATCAATATTGATAATTGGTTGTGCTACTTTGCCGAGTTCTAATTTGAACTGGATTGCCATTGGGTCGCACATATCCCCACAACTTCTGCATTCGACATTATTCTGTGCCAGACAGGTTTCATTTATTTCTGCTTTCGCTTGCCAAGGCACTTCAGTTTTGGGTGAAAATAATGACTCTGGGCATGAATCCGCACATTGATAACAAAACGTGCATTCATCGATAGAAAAATCGACCGCAGGAAAGCCACCATCACTTTTGGTGATTATGTTGGTTTCACAGGCATCGATACATCGTCCACAACGAGTGCAGGCGTCCGTAAATTCCGCAGGTCTAACTAACCAAGGCAGGCGCACTGCGCTGTTGGTGGTTTTTATTGCAAACAATCGTCTTCTAGAAAGGTTGACCATTTTGTTCCCTTGACCCGCATGGTTTCCTCTATGTTTGAACTTTAATGAGTATAGACCACGCTTAATTTTCATAAATCCACATGAAACTTAATGAAATTTTAGTTTTTGTCTTATTTGTATAAATACCCCTTAGGAGGTAAATGGCCCGCTATATTGTTTTGGATCAATAAATTCAGATCGATGTGATCACATATTGATAAAGTTTCGAGGTCGTGAGTTCATTACATAAGTAAAGTCACAATGAAAAGAATAGTAGGGAGCTCAGGGTGTTTAGAAATATAAGGAAATCAGTAACGCACACGATAGCGTCAGCAATGGTCGTGATTCTATTCCTCTCCGTCGCGACCGTGGGTTTTGCGATTTTTACTTTGGCATCCAGTCTCAATGACGCTGAGGCGGTGAATGTTTCTGGTTCAATGCGGATGCAAAGCTACCGATTGGCCTATGATATTTACACTCAGTCTGTTGATTACTCTTCACATATTGACACATTTGAACACTCAATTTATTCACCCAGTATGAAGTCCCTTCAACATTGGACAGTCCCTGAGGATATTACTCAGGATTACCACCGTTTAATTGAGCGGTGGCAGGCGTTAAAGCAAGTTCTTAAAGGGGATGACCCAGACCAATATCAGCAATTAGTCGCAGGGTTCGTGGAGCAAATCGATGGGTTTGTTTTTAAATTGCAAAACTACTCAGAGCAAAAGCTAATTAATCTTGCCTGGGTCGGTGGTTTAGGACTTGGCGGGATCTTGTTTGCCAGTTTGTTTGTTGTGCACTTTGTTAGAAGAGAAGTTGTCCGGCCATTAAAAGCGCTGGTGTTTGCCAGTGAGCAAATTCAGAACCGTACATTCAATATTTCGTTAGATGTTCAAAGCGATAACGAAATGGGGATCCTGACCAAAACGTTTAATCGAATGGCCACCGATCTGGGTAAGTTATACCGAGGTCTAGAGCAAGCCGTAGATGAAAAAACGCGGAAGTTACAGCAAGCGAATCAAACTCTTGAAGTTCTATATAACTCATCCACCGAACTCGCCGCATCTCGCATAAGCCAAGATAACTTTCAAGCCATTTTGCAGCACATTGCAAGCCTTGAAGGGATAAAAGCGGTGAAATTAGAAATTGAACAAGTAGGGGAGCCTAACTGGATTCTCACTGAGGGAGAGGAGTGTTGCGCCGAATGTGATGATGAGTGCCATGCAAATCCAATGACATTAGATGGTGAGCATTTAGGTTACCTGTACTGGAAAGCTGGATTACCGTGTCCGGATGAAACGCTAATTGGCAACGTTGTGCAGATTCTGTCTCGGGCGGTGTACTACAATCGAGCGCAGCGGCAAGCTGAGCAGATCTTATTAATGGAAGAGAGGGCGACCATTGCCCGCGAATTACATGACTCGCTTGCGCAAGCGCTCTCTTACTTGAAAATTCAGGTAACTTTGCTTAAAAGAAGCGTGAAGCGATTGCCGGATGGAACCGCAATACAGCAAGCGAATTCAGTCATTGATGAACTGGATACTGGGCTTTCAGCCGCTTACACTCAGCTTCGCGAGTTATTAACGACATTCCGTTTAACCATTAAAGAAGGCAGTTTTGGGCAGGCACTACATGAAATGGTGAACAACCTTAGTGAACAAACGCCCGCGCAAATAGTATTAGACAACCAATTGTCCTCGACCGAGTTAGATGCGCATCAGCAAGTGCATTTATTGCAATTGATCCGTGAGGCCGTCGTCAATGCAATGAAGCATGCCCAAGCCACAAAAATTCAAATACAATGTGTCGATAACAACGGACATGTGAGGGTGAGCATTGAGGATGATGGTATTGGTTTTGCCCATCAAGAGAATAAAATAAATCATTATGGTATGAGCATAATGCAAGAACGTGCAGAGCGATTACAGGCCAACCTAGAGATTGCTGCATCAACAAACAACGGTTGTGTCGTAAAACTTGAATTCATGAATAATAAGGGGCCAAACAGTGACAGTGTGTAAAGTAATGCTAGTAGATGATCATCCTTTGATGCGACGTGGGATCCATCAGCTATTAAGTTTCGAACCTCTGTTTGAAGTCGTCGCAGAAGTGAGCAATGGAGCCGATGCTGTTGCAAAAGCGCACGAGACCGATTTAGACCTGATACTGCTAGATCTTAATATGAAAGGAATGTCCGGTTTGGATACGCTAAAAGCATTGCGAGCAGATGACTGCGATGCACGTATTGTGATTCTCACTGTGTCAGATAGCCCCGCTGATATTGAATCGATCATTCGTAATGGCGCAGATGGTTATTTGCTTAAAGATACCGAGCCGGACGAGCTAGTTGAGTTGCTGGCTAAAATTCATAACGGTGACAAAGCGTATAGCCGCGAAGTGTTAAAATATATGAATGAGCGTTTGGAGCAAGAAGATGTATTTGATGCGCTGACGGAGCGTGAAACACAAATTCTGCAAGAAGTGGCGAAAGGGTTTCGTAACAAGCAAATTGCAGATCGTCTTTTTATCTCTGAATCAACAGTCAAAGTGCATATGAAAAGCTTGTTGAAAAAACTAAAAGTCCCATCGCGCACGGCAGCCACTGTGCTCTATTTAGCGCGTTTTGGAGAGCATAAATAATCTAAAGCGAGGACATAGCGATGGTCAATTTCTTGGAGTGAATATCTGTTTGAGTTCATCGAACAGCCACTGAAAGACGGGGCCATTTGCTCTACCCTTTTTAAACACTAAATCGACAGGTGCATTCCAAGGTTTGTGGTCAAAAGGGACATTCACTTTGTGTAGCTCATTAGTGACGATCAAGTTCTCGACCAAAAATGACGGTAGATAAGCCCAGCCGACTTGTTGTTTGACCAGCTCTAACACACTGTAATGGCTGGAGCTCCACCATACTTTAGGTGCGATGCTAATCAACGCTTGGGACTCGACTTGGGATTTTCCTCTTACGGCCAGTTGACGAAATGGGGTTAAATCAGACTGCAATTGGACACTGATATCGGCTAGAGGGTAGTCGGGGTGGCAAACGGGCAGGAAATCGATACTGCCTACATAGCAAAAGTCGACTTGTTTGATGGCTTCTACTTCCGTGAACATAATGCCGATATCCGCATTACCAGTGGCAACTTCTGCACTGATGTCACCCGATGCGAGGCTGAGAACGTCGATTTGTATGGTTGGAAACTGGGTATCCAAACGCCTGAACAAATTGGCGAGTTGAGCGTTATATACACCATCGTCGATGGCAATCGTTAATTGACTCTCTTCGTTTCTTTCCATGGACTGTGCGATGTCTTCAAACTCATCCGCTTGAGCTAACAGATTTTTAGCACTACGAATCAAACGTTCACCTGCTGGCGTTAACGTTGGGTTTCTCGCTGTGCGATTAAACAGCTCAATACCTAAGTCGATTTCCAACGTATTGATACCATGACTGACCGCAGACTGAACTTTTCCCATCTTTCTAGCGCATGCGGAAAATGACCCTAATTCAGCCGACAGTACGAACATTTTTACTTGTTCCAAACTTAACATATGAAAAAAATCGATAGTTACTAACTTTTATCTATCATAATAATCGATACGATAACGCGCAAATATTTCTTTTTACGCTGATATCACCCCCTTTACATTCATTAGCAGTCATTGGCTAGGGTTGGTATCTTTGTCTATCAAATTTGGAGCAACGTATGAGCTGGTTCTACTTACTGTTAGCAGGTATCACGGAAATCGGATGGCCAGTCGGGTTAAAAGTGGCACAATCTGGAAATAAGGTCTTAGGAATCTCGATGGCGGTTGCGTTTATGGCTATCAGTGGGGCGTTGTTGTTCGCTGCTCAGCGTGAAATCCCAATGGGGACGGCCTATGCGGTTTGGACTGGAATCGGTGCGGCAGGTACATTTCTGGTCGGCGTATTCTTTTATGGCGATCCTACGTCCATGGCTCGGTATATCGGTATTATGTTGATTTTGTTTGGTGTCGTGATGCTAAAGCTGGGGCACTGAACCCTGGACACGTAACATCTCATGCCACTAATAAATGAGCGTGTTTCATCAATCCAAGTTGCGTTGAAATACGCTATAGCTGTGCTGCCTTTGGGGCCCTTAGGCAGCATGTGATCTCATTACTTGTCAGGGCGAATAGAATACAAATCAATGTTGTGTTTCCCACACTCTAAATAATACTGATGAGCCTCGTCTTTGTTTTCAGCTACGACTAGCATGCGATGCATTTTGCCTTGCTCAAAATAACGAACTTCATATTCTACTGTTGTATCTAGTTGCTCTGCGGCGATCATCCTTTGCCTCCTGAAACCATTCGTATAAGTTG
Organism: Vibrio mytili; assembly: GCF_049563345.1. Classification (NCBI taxonomy): domain Bacteria; kingdom Pseudomonadati; phylum Pseudomonadota; class Gammaproteobacteria; order Vibrionales; family Vibrionaceae; genus Vibrio; species Vibrio mytili. The sequence goes on from NZ_CP110482.1 coordinate 319,825, forward strand.
TATACTCATATTGGCAGCGTTGTCTCGTGTGCTAAATAGTGCTTTGCCAGAGATATTAGTCCATAAAAAGGTATACAAATGTCACTCTAGCGTAAGTTTGTTGTCATACCTAAATAACCATAAGACACAGGAGCCGTTAGCGTGGCTTGTTTTTCAGATACGGCGATACTCTAAGTCCAGAATCTTGACGTTATTTCGGTAAATATTAATCCATACGAGTATAGAACTTAAACGATAAAAAAGGGAAGGCAGGGAAGTGGCTAAATTACATGATGTAAATAGTAAAGTTCGTAATATCACTTTACTTGTTGTTGCTCTAACGCTGTTTGGATGCTCCAAGCAGTTCTTTTATAAGAATATAGACTGGTTTGTGATGGATTATATCGATGACTATGTGTCATTAAATCAAGAACAGGAAACCATGGTTGAAGAAAGGCTGTTGTTATTAACGGATTGGCACAAAAAAGAAGAGCTACCTTTATATGTTGCGCATTTAAAGGAGCTGGAAGTGATAAAACCAAGCGATATTAGTTTAGCATTTTTGAAAAAAAACAGAGAAAGAGGTGTAGAGCATTATGAACGCCTGCTAGAAAAAATTGCTCCTGATCTCTTTTCTTTAAGCATGCAATTGTCTGAAAAGCAACAGCATGAGTTTTTGGATAATGTATTAGATAGATATAAAGAAAGAAATGACAAGTATATTGGTAAAACAGAACAGGAAGTGCGAAGTGTCATTTTGGAAAATACTCAAGATTGGATAAAGGACTTAATCGGAAAGCTAACCCCAGACCAGCGCGAGTATGCGAAGCAGTTTTCTCAGCAGGTGACACTCAATAGTCCGTTATGGCGGAATTATCGTGCCTCTGTATACCAGGAGCTTGAATATCTGTTCGAGAATAAAGCTGATAGCATCGTTTATCAAAAAGTATTTATGCAGATTTTGTTTGAACCTGAGCTTTATTATAGTGAACAGCTATCGGAAAATATTGAACGTAACTTGGCTTTAGTCGATCAACTTACGTTGCAAATTTCCCAGTCGATGGATGAAAACCAATGGCAACATTTTCATGAGCAGGTTAGAGAGTGGCGCGTATTAGCTGAAGATATGATGGAGTAACTGATAGCAACATTTTTAAACTCATCAATGAACCCTATTTTTTGAGAAAAGAATGATTCAAAGCAAATTCTTACAACTGGAAGGGCGTAGCATAGCGAAAGAGTAAGTCGGTGGTGAGCCATTCAGTCACCGCCTAAAACAACGAGAATAAATATGAAGCATTTAGTTGATAGATTTCTTCGCTACGTCACGTTTGATACCCAATCAAATCCTCAAGTAACAGATTGTCCCAGCAGTCATGGTCAACTTGTATTTGCCGAGCAACTAAAGAAAGAGATGATTGAACTTGGTTTAAGCAATGTGACGCTGAGTGAGCATGGCTATTTAATGGCTAAGTTACCATCCAACGTGGACTATTCAGTTCCCGCAATTGGCTTTATTGCGCATATGGACACCGCGCCAGATGCGTCCGGTAAAAACGTCAAACCTCAATTTATTGAAGACTATCAGGGAGGGGACATTGCGTTAGGCCTAGGTGATGAAGTGTTGTCCCCTGTTCAATATCCAGACTTACATAATCTGCATGGCCATAATCTAATTACCACAGATGGCACAACACTTCTGGGAGCGGATAACAAAGCTGGTATTGCTGAGATTCTGTCTGCGGTGGCGGTGTTGATCGATAACCCAGAGATTCCTCACGGCGATATTTGTATTGGCTTTACACCAGATGAAGAAATTGGGCGTGGTGCCAACTTGTTTGATGTAGATAAATTTGGCGCTGAGTGGGCTTACACTATCGATGGTGGTCCGCAAGGAGAGTTAGAGTACGAAAACTTTAACGCCGCCAATGCAGAAGTCGTTTTCCATGGTGTCAGCGTGCATCCAGGAACCGCCAAAGGCAAAATGGTGAACGCAATGAACCTTGCCGCGAAGTTCCAGGTTCAAATGCCAGCGGATCAAACTCCGGAAACAACAGAAGGTTATGAAGGGTTTTATCACCTTAAATCAGGCGAAATTAGCGTCGCACGCAGTCAATTAGGGTATATCATTCGAGACTTTGACCGCGATGGCCTTGAAAAACGCAAAGCATTTATGAAGAAGCTCGCTGATGAAATGAATAGGGAACTGAAACATGGTTCTGTTGAGTTGAAAATCGCCGATAGCTATTACAACATGCGCGAAATGGTTGAACCACACCCTCATATTATTGAGATCGCAAAACAAGCCATGGAAGCGTGTGATGTTGAACCACTCATAAAGCCTATACGAGGTGGTACTGATGGCGCTAGGTTGTCTTTTATGGGACTACCATGCCCGAATATCTTTACCGGAGGTTTTAACTTTCACGGTATTCATGAGTTTATTTCAGTAGAAATGATGGAAAAGTCAGTACTTGTAATCTGCAAAATCGCTGAACTAACCGCAAAACAGCATCGATAACTTTTTGTGAGAAAGTATCAGAGTAGAGATTGCCGTGCTTACCGCGCAGGTATTAAGTAATTTAATTACCCAAGAAGCGTATTGCTACTTGGGTAATTGCATTGGCAATGCTTAAGGATGTGGCTAACGAACCTCTCCACCTTCAATATTGAGTTCATTCAAAGGAAGCCAATCGACCTCAACACCTGCCTGATCAAACATATCTTGGCTTACCTGAATTTTATCTCCCCAGCGAGATAAAAAATCGTCTGATTGCTCAGGGCAGTGAACGTGGGATATGCCTGTTTGGATAATTTTCGCTGCGCAATTCGGGCACGGAAAGTGGGTCACCCATATATCACAGCCATCTAAGTCTCGTTTCGAAAATAGTATCGCATTTTCTTCTGCATGCAGTGTTTTCAGGTATTTCAACTCTCTTTCATCCGTATCAACACTGTCAGAGACGCCGTGCGGGTAACCATTGAAACCAACCGAAACAATGCGGTTTTGTTTGGTGATGACTGCACCCACTTGTGTCGATGGGTCTTTACTCCATGACGCAACCAATTCTGCCATTTGGTAAAAACGTTTCGCCCATTTAGAAATCATGTTTATCCTCTCGGTCGAAGTCTTTGAACTACCTGAATGATAACCTATTTAATGTTAAAACATAATGCCCTCTGAATTCTGCATCTTGAAGTCATTTGGGTATAGCAATACTCAACTGATGAGAAAAAGCCCAAAGCATGAACTGAACCTCAATAAAGAGACAGTAATGGTTCGGGCTTTCTTACACTTTAATGAGCGAGGTAGCTCTGCTATTTACTGATTAGCACTGGTTTTAAACTCTGCCACAGCTTCGTCCATATCATGGGCTTGTGTAGAAACAGAGTCCACTTCATGCAAGCATTCTTGAGCGGATTGCATGTTGTTTTCTGAAATAACGTTCAACTCGGTAATGGATTCACTGACTTGATTCATGACGATGCCTTGTTCTTCAATTGCTGAAGCAATACGCTCTGAGTTACCTTGAATCGCATTCATGTCGTTGATAATTTGCTGCAAACTCGCATCCAGTTGTTCTGAAGCGCTCAATGTTTGCTGTCCTTGATCGTTACACAAGTCAATATCAGTGACAACCGTCGACATTTGATACTGAATATCAACGACGACTCGAGTAATTTCCTCGGTCGATCGATGGGTACGGCTCGCTAAGGCTCGAACTTCATCGGCAACGACGGCAAAACCTCGACCTTGTTCTCCGGCACGCGCTGCTTCAATAGCGGCATTCAGTGCGAGCAAATTGGTCTGTTCTGCGATCTCTTGGATAATATTCACCGCGCCGCCAATTTTAGCTACGTGCTGATTTAAAGCGCTGATCGATTGCTGACTGTTTGACAGGCGATGGCTCAATTGACCGATGTTTGTCACTGTATCTTCAACCACATTTCGTCCCTGCTGGGCATTGTTTGCGGCGTGATGAACGCCTTCCACTGCGACCGATGTACTTTGTGAAATTTCTGCGATAGTTGCCACCATTTGCTGTACGGCCGTTGCCATTGACGAAGTGTGATCGGTTTGTGCGTGGAACTGCTCTATCACACCCTCAAGTTCTCGATGCATATTGTCAGTGCTTGAGGTCAATTGCGTCGATTTATCTTGAGTATTTTGTATGAGTCGCTCTAGCTTATCGAGAAGATCATTCAAATGATGACTGATATCATACAGCTCGTCTTTACCAGATAGCGTCGATCGCGCGCTGATATCGTTCGTTTCACTGATGTTTTTGATGGTCGTCAGCAAGCGACTCACACGTGTATTGATTGAACGAGAAATCTGCCAAATTAAGGCGATAAGAACAACCAGTACGACAGCGGTGATGGTTTGTTTTATCACCCCTGTTTGGGTCTCACGTTGCTCTAATTCTGAGCTGATTGCGTTAGAAAACGCGTTAAATTGTTCTTCTATTGTGTGTGATAAGTTACGTGTCTCGCCTAGCAAGCCTTGATTATAGGCAAGACCAATGGTTTGTTTTTGCTCGGCAAGCTGTTGACCAATACTCAACAAGTTTGGAGCATTGAGACCATAGATTAAGCTAGCGTCAAACTTACCTTCTTTGATAGCCGAATCAAAGTAAGTCAGCAACGATGTCTGTTCTTGGTTGGCATTCCGTTTGGTTCTTAATAATTGTTTCTCATACTGTCCAAGCAAGCCACTCTTGTTGTTGAGACCGTATTGTTGGTATGCATTTACCAATGTTTGGAAACCCGCTTGATAAGACAGTAAATCTTGTTTGAGTTGTTGGCTTGATGGAAGATCATAGCGAGTCAATATGTCAGCAAGTTCACTTTCAGTATCCGAAAATTTCTCTGTATTACCATTGAATGTATCCAAATATTTCGTGTCTTTGCGAAGTAAAAAATCTTTTTCGTTACGGCGCAAGTTCAGTAAACGAATTTCCAAATCACCGACAAGTTTCACCGCGCGATTCAGTTCTTCCGTTTGGTTGGCAAAATAAGACGAAGTGCCCAAAAGAGTCACAATGCCTAAAATGGCGATAGCTCCAAGGAAATAGAGTTTTTGCCTGATGGTCATACTATTGCTTCCTAAATAAGGGAATGTGTTGCTTACCCAAGTCATAGAACAGATGTGAACCTTGAACTCTGAGGCCGGCATTTTCCTATAACTGCAATTTTTTACGTTGCTGTTTTTTTTCACCTTGCTTGTTTTTATGATCAAGTCTTCGGCGTTGAGAAGCGCGGGTTGGTTTTGTTTTTATACGCTTCTTATGCTGTACAACGGCTGCAACGATGATTTCTCTCAATCGATTCAGTGCGTCTTCTTTGTTTTGTTCTTGCGTTCGGAATTGTTGCGCTTTGATAATAATCACTCCGTCTTTAGATATCCGACTGTCTGACAAAGCGAGTAATCGCTCTTTGTAGAACGCAGGCAAAGTGGAGCGCGAAATGTCAAAGCGCAAGTGTATTGCAGACGCTACTTTATTAACGTTTTGCCCACCATTTCCTTGAGCTCTTATCGGAGATAATTGGATTTCCCATTCGGAAAGTGTGATCGAGTTCGAAATTTTTAGCATAGTAGATGATTGCCGATAAGAACGGATGAAAGAGCTGATAAATTAACACTACAAACGTAGAAAAAGAAGAATAGACATGAGTACGATTGATTTTAGGCCTTACGAAGGATTCATCTTTGATATGGATGGCACTTTACTTGATACCATGCCGGCACATCTTGCGGCTTGGCAAGCGACTGCTGACCGATTCGATTTTCCTTTTTCTCAAGATTGGCTACACAGTTTAGGTGGTATGCCGAGCTTTAAAATTGTTGGTGAAATAAACCGGTTGCACGATCTCTCTCTAGATCCTAAAACTGTCGCAAAATATAAAATGGAAACCTTTGCTGCGATGGAATTGCACGGTGACATCATTGAATGCACACACTCTGTATTGGAAGAATATCTGGGGCAGAAAAAAATCGCGGTGGGGACAGGAAGCCAACGTGATAGTGCTATACGCTTGTTGAGTCACTCTAGGATTTTAGACAAATTGGACGCAGTGGTAACTGCAACCGATGTGAAGAATCATAAACCTTTTCCTGATACGTTTTTGCTGGCCGCAGAGCAGTTGGGTATAGAAGCTTCGGCGTGTTTAGTATTTGAAGACACGGATCTCGGTAAGCGTGCTGCGCATGCTGCAGGTATGGATTGTGTGATGGTTCAGGGGGACGATTTGGTTTTGTATCCTAAGCCATAACATAGCCAAATAATCATCTTCTTCCAGAGTTTTCAACTGACTAATCAGTCATAAAAAAGGGGTGCGATGCACCCCTGAACGTAAAATACTAATTTTTTACTTCGTGCGGATTATGGTTGAACCATTTCCATTGTTTCGTATTCGAACTCAGGAATCACGACTTCAACACGACGGTTTTTCTCACGACCTTCTTTTGTGCTGTTGTCTGCGATTGGGTTTTCTTCACCCATACCAGAAACTGTGAAGCGGTCGCTGCTAATGCCAGAAGCCATTAGGTAATCAGCAACAGATTGAGCACGACGCTCAGACAGTTTTTGGTTGTAAGCTGCTGGGCCAGAAGTATCTGTGTAACCAGTCACTTCAACTTGAGCTTGTGGGTATTCGTTTAGGAACGCAACCACATTGTCAAGACGCTCTTTAACCGTTTCTGTTAGCTTAGCACTGTCAAATTCGAATGTACCTGTGCCGTACTCTTCTTTGTGCGTTTGCATAACCGCAACTGGTTGTGGCTCTGGCTCAACCACTTCTTCTACAACTGGAGCAACAACTGGCGCTGCCGCGAATGTGTAGTTAACACCTAGACCGAAGAAGTTTGCATCCATATCGTCCCAAACGTCATCAGACATGTCTTGGTAACGTTGGTACTCTGCACGCAGACTCCAGTTGTCGTTAAGCGCGTATTCAGCACCTAGTGAGCCTGTGCCAACGAAGTCTTTTTCGCTACCAGACATCATGTAAGCACCACCCAACTTAGCAAACAAGTTGAAAGAGTCAGTTAAATGCAAGTTGAATTTTGGCGCAAGCGTCATCGCCCATAGGTCGCCATCAATAGTATTAGCCGTGTTTGGACCTGATTTGAAATTGGCCTCGTAATCACCTAGGTAATCAACACCGTATTCGAGAGCAATGAAGTCGGTGAAGTTATAACCAACGTGCACACCAGCGGCAAAAGCGTCATCATCACAAGGGCTGTTTAGATAGCAAGCATCATCAAGTGTGCTCATGCCTGCTTTACCCCCGACGTACATTTCAGCCTGAGCAGTATTTAAAAGAACGCTACCACTAGCCACCACTGCTGCTACTGCAATTGCTACTTTGTTCATAATGTTTCCTTGTATTGATTGCATATTAATTTATATGTTTTACAGTCAAAAATTGAGAAAAAACTAGTATTTATAAGAAATTAGTTTAATAGTTGTTTCGCTTAACATCAAGCTGCATTAGTCTTTTACTAAATATCCTCCAGTTTGTCACTAAATATGCTTGCATTCCCTAAACTCCTTACAAACTTCTGATATTTCTTACATTGTAGACAAGATTTTTAAGTGTATAAAAAAATCTCTAATTAATTTGAACTTGTAGCCAATTTTGTAAGTGTAAATTAATATTTACAATGTGCTTAAAAGTTAACGCATGCCGTTTGTTTGCTTTTTTTTGTAAAAAGTGTTTGCAACGCTGCGTGTAAGTCGATAAGTTACACCAATCAATAGAAAAAGATGAACCCAGAGCCCTTGCTGCTGCTTGCTTTATGAACAATATGGCAGTGAATTCAGTTGGCACTTAAAGGACTGGAAAATAACTAGGATGTAGAAGTAATGTTTCAAACTGATGATGTAAGAATTAATAGAGTTAAAGAGTTATTGCCACCTGTTGCCGTATTAGAGAAGTTTCCTGCGACTGAAACCGCTGCTTCAACGACCTTTGATTGCCGTAACGCCATTCACAATATCTTAGAAGGGAAGGACGATAGATTACTTGTTATCGTTGGCCCTTGTTCGATTCATGATCCTGAAGCTGCTGTGGAATACGGAAAAAAGCTGAAAGTATTACGTGACGAACTGGGTGAACAACTCGAAGTTGTCATGCGCGTCTACTTTGAAAAACCGCGTACAACCGTTGGTTGGAAGGGACTTATTAATGACCCTTACTTAAATGACACCTACAAATTAAATGATGGTCTGCGTATAGGTCGTAAGCTTCTGCTAGACCTAACCGACATGGGGTTACCAACCGCGAGCGAATTCCTCGATATGATCACGCCTCAATATGTTGCAGATTTAATTAGCTGGGGGGCGATTGGGGCTCGTACTACCGAATCTCAAGTGCACCGTGAACTGGCGTCTGGTCTATCGTGCCCTGTTGGTTTTAAGAATGGTACTGACGGTAATATCAAAATAGCAAGTGATGCGATTCGTTCTGCGAGCTCATCTCACCATTTCTTATCCGTAACGAAATATGGTCATTCTGCGATTGTAGAAACAGCGGGCAACCCTGACTGTCATATTATTTTGCGCGGTGGTAAAGAACCAAATTACAGCGCCGCCCATGTCGCTAAGATCAAAGATGAGTTAGAAGCTTCTAAGTTACCGAAAAAAGTCATGATCGACTTTAGTCACGCGAACAGCTCGAAGCAATTTAAGCGTCAAATGCTTGTTTCTGATGATGTTTCAGAACAAATTGCTGGTGGTGAAGATGCAATTTTTGGTGTGATGATAGAGTCACATCTAGTGGAAGGTCGACAAGATCTTATTGATGGCAAAGCCTCAACTTACGGTCAGTCTATTACCGACGCGTGTATTAACTGGGAAGATACCGAAACTGTCTTACGCCAGCTCTCAGACGCAGTAAAAGCGCGTCGTAACCGATAACTACTACGATACAGACTGTCATATCTCCCAGTGATAGTAAAAGCCCCCAATAACTTGAAATAAAGTTATTGGGGGCTTTTTTATGCCCTCTAACTAAACATGAAAACTGTCTGTTTTAAAACACACTAGATTTAAAGCCATCTACCGATCAAACAATCCTCCTTTTCTATTAGAGTGAGAGTTAATCAAGTTTACATCTTATTCACAACTTGGTTGTTTTGTGTGTTTCGTCACTCATTTAAATAGCACTTTAGTGTTAAGTGGTTAGATTTATTGTCGATAAAGTATTAACTTCTTCGACGCAATCGTTTACGACCAATGCTGACTATTCGATTGAATGATAAAACTATAACAATTAGAGGCAGTGTTGATGTCAGATAGCTCAATAAATAACACCAATGAAACGCTTGTAGGAGAATTTGAAGAACTCGTTTCTACGACAGATTTGCAAGGCGTGATTACTTACTGTAATGAAGCGTTTTGTCGTGTGGCAGAATACAGCTTTGAAGAGTTAGTCGGTCAAAATCATAACCTCGTTCGTCATAGCGATATGCCTAAAGGCGCATTTGGCGACATGTGGGCGCGCTTGAAACAAGGAAAGGCATGGCGCGGTATGGTGAAAAATAGAACCAAATCGGGTGGCTATTATTGGGTTGACGCTTATGTAACGCCAATTTATGAAAATAACCAAATAGTAGGTTATCAATCGGTGCGCGTTAAGCCGAAGCGAGAGTGGGTAGATATTGCCGAGAAAGTCTACAAAAGAATGAAAACTGCCGAAACAACTGGACGCAGTTGGACTTTTAAAGTAAATGACATGTTACGCTATGTCATTCTAATAGGAGCATTGGCCGCGCCGGCCTTAGCTTATGCATTTGGCATAGAAGGTCCTTTCGCTTGGTTGGCGAATCTTATGCCAGCGGGGATCTTAGCATTGTTGTTTCGTCAAGACTTGATCGATACCCCTAAGCAATTGAAGCGGTTACGAAATCAATATGACAGTGTCAGTCGTACCATTTATTCGGGTAATACTGCATTTTCTGTTGCAGATTTTCATATCAAAATGCTGTCAGCTCGAATCCGAACGGTTTTGGGACGTATGACAGACTCCGCGTTACCATTACAAGCGTGTGCAGAAAGCTTGAGCCAAACGACGTCTGAAGTACACACTGCATTGAATCAGCAAAATGAAGATATACAAAGAGTTCGAGATGCGATGCAAGAAGTAGAGTCTTCAGCAAACTCCGCATCCTCCAGCACCAATGATGCTCACAAACTGATTGATGGTACGCTCAACTCGTGCTTAATGGCGAAAGAAACCATAGAGCAAACCAACAACAACTTGGCTCAGTTATCGCGCCAAGCAGAAAAAGCCAAGGAAACCACTTATCATCTCAGCGATCAGGCTCAGAAAGTGAATCATTTGATGGAGGAAATTGGTGGTATTGCCGAACAAACCAATTTGTTAGCTTTAAACGCCGCGATTGAAGCGGCAAGAGCGGGGGAGCAAGGACGAGGCTTCGCCGTGGTTGCCGATGAAGTGCGTGCTCTGTCAGGTAGAACATCGAATGCCACAGAGCAAATTCAAGCGTCGCTTTCTACTATGCTCTCGACGATTCAGAGTTGGCAAAAAGATATCATCGAAAATAAAGATCAAACAGATGCCTGCACTGAGATTGCTGAACAAAGTACACTCCGCTTGTCAGAAGTCGAACAAATGATGCAATCGATGAGTGGCTTGATGATCAACGTGGCACAGACTGCCGATAATCAGCTAAAACTGGCGAGTGATGTAAACCTGCATATTCAATCTATTGCCTCGACTGCGGAACAAAACTTAGCTGCCACACACTCTGTTGAACAAAGCAGTATTGACCTGAAAGAGCAGGTTAACGATTTTTATCAGCTAGCACTCAGGTTTGAGCACAAGTAGACACAATCCGGTTTATGTCGTGATTATATGAAAACCCCCACTGAAAACAGTAGGGGGTTTATATAAACTGTAGAGTGCAAATCTTAGATTAAGCGAGCAGTTCTTTGGCTGTGTTTACAACATTTTCAGTTGTGAAACCAAACATCTTGAACAGTTCGCCTGCTGGTGCAGATTCACCGAAAGTAGTCATACCAATGATCTTGCCGCCAAAGCCCACGTACTTGTACCAGAAGTCTGCGATGCCCGCTTCAATAGCGATACGTGCAGTGACATCTGATGGTAGTACTGCTTCACGGTAAGCTGCGTCTTGCTTGTCGAATGCATCCGTTGATGGCATTGAAACAACGCGTACTTTCTTACCTTCTGCCGATAGCTGCGCAGCCGCTTCTACTGCAAGCTCAACTTCAGAGCCTGTTGCAATCAGGATAAGCTCTGGTTTGCCTTCGCAATCTTTCAGGATGTAAGCCCCTTTTGCGATATCAGCAACTTGCTCAGCGGTACGCTCTTGTTGTGCTAGGTTCTGACGAGAGAAGATAAGCGCGGTTGGCGCATCTTTACGTTCGATAGCCAGTTTCCAAGCCACTGCAGACTCAACCTGGTCACATGGACGCCAAGTGCTCATATTTGGCGTAAGACGTAGAGAAGCCATTTGCTCAACCGGTTGGTGAGTTGGACCGTCTTCGCCAAGACCGATAGAGTCGTGCGTGTAGACTTGGATGTTCTGAATTTTCATCAGAGCCGCCATACGCATTGCGTTACGTGCATACTCCATGAACATTAGGAATGTTGCACCGTAAGGAACGAAACCACCGTGCAATGCGATACCGTTCATGATCGCAGTCATACCGAATTCACGTACACCGTAATGGATGTAGTTACCCGAGAAGTCGCTTGCTTCTAGAGACTTAGAGCCAGACCACATAGTGAGGTTAGAAGGCGCTAAGTCAGCAGAGCCGCCCATGAACTCAGGCATGATGGCGCCAAATGCTTCTAGTGCATTTTGAGACGCTTTACGTGAGGCAATATTCGCAGGGTTTGCTTGAAGGTCAGCAATGATTTGGCTTGCTTTTTCTTCCCACTGTGCAGGTAGTTCACCATTTACGCGGCGTTTGAACTCAGCTGCCAGCTCAGGGTACGCTGCTTCATAAGCTGCAAATTTCTCGTTCCACGCTGCTTCCTTAGCTGCGCCTGTTTCTTTCGCTGACCATTCTGCGTAGATTTCTTGCGGAATTTCAAAAGGACCGTGCTCCCAACCGAGTTCTTTGCGTGTTGCTGCGATTTCTTCCGCACCTAGAGGTGCACCGTGACAGTCGTGAGAGCCAGACTTGTTAGGAGAGCCAAAGCCAATCACTGTCTTCGTACAGATAAGAGTTGGGCGTGGGTCTGCTTTTGCCGCTTCAATTGCTGCATTGATAGCTTCAGAATTGTGACCGTCTACCGCAGGAATAACGTGCCAGCCGTACGCTTCAAAACGCTTAGGTGTGTCATCAGAGAACCAACCTTCAACGTGACCGTCGATAGAGATGCCGTTGTCATCCCAGAATGCGATCAGTTTGCCTAGACCTAGCGTACCAGCAAGAGAACATGCCTCGTGGGAGATGCCTTCCATCAAACAGCCATCACCCATGAATGCATAAGTGAAGTGATCAACGATGTCGTGGCCTTCTTTGTTAAACTGTGCTGCTAGCGCTTTTTCAGCGATCGCCATACCAACAGCGTTAGTGATGCCTTGGCCTAGCGGACCTGTTGTTGTCTCGATACCTGGTGCATAGCCATACTCTGGGTGGCCTGGCGTTTTTGAGTGAAGTTGACGGAAGTTTTTCAGGTCGTCAATCGACAACTCATAACCTGTAAGGTGTAGAAGAGAGTAAATCAGCATTGAACCATGGCCGTTAGACAATACAAAACGGTCGCGATCCGCCCATTCTGGGTTAGATGGGTTGTGATTTAGATGAGAACGCCAAAGAACTTCAGCGATATCAGCCATACCCATAGGTGCGCCTGGGTGGCCAGAGTTAGCTTGTTGAACACCATCCATGCTTAGCGCACGAATTGCATTTGCTAGATATTTACGATCCATAGTGATTACTTCTCGATAAGGGTTTAAATAGAGGGAACTCGTCGAAACAAGTTCAAATAGAAAATATTGAATAAGCGCTGATGGTAAAAGCGAGTAGACGGGCTACTCGCTTTTGGTAAGCAATTAAAGCTTAGCTTCGATCATCGCTTCTAGTTTGCCTTGGTCAACGGCAAAGTTACGGATACCTTCAGCCAGTTTTTCAACCGCCATAGGGTCTTGGTTGTGTTCCCATAGGAACTCAGAGTGAGTCATTGGTGCAGGACGCTCAGCTGCGCCTTTAGAGTCAACCAACTTCTCAACCACTTCGCCTTCTGCCGCTTCTAGCTCAGCAAGTAGAGCAGGCGCGATAGTTAGACGGTCACAGCCAGCCAGTTCTAGGATCTCACCGATGTTACGGAAGCTTGCGCCCATTACGACAGTTTTGTAGCCGTACTCTTTGTAGTAGTTGTAGATCTTCGTTACAGACAGTACGCCTGGATCTTCTGAAGCTTCGAAGTCGCGGCCTTCTTTCGCTTTGTACCAGTCCATAATACGGCCAACGAATGGTGAAATTAAGAATACGCCAGCTTCAGCACAAGCGCGTGCCTGAGCGAAAGAGAATAGAAGCGTCAGGTTACAGTTGATGCCTTCTTTTTCTAGGATTTCTGCTGCGCGGATACCTTCCCAAGTAGAAGCCAGTTTAATTAGGATACGATCATTAGTGATACCAGCATCATTGTACATTTTCACGAGCTGACGAGCTTTCGCTACGCTGCCTTCCATATCGTAAGAAAGGCGAGCATCAACTTCTGTAGAGATACGACCTGGAATCGTTTTTAGGATTTCTTTACCAATGTTTACAGCAAGCATGTCACAAGTGTCTTGAACTTGTTGTGCTTTGTCGTCGCTTTGTTCTTTTGCGTACGCAATAGAAGCATCGATCAGAGGTGCATACTCAGCAATTTGAGCCGCTTTTAGAATCAGAGAAGGGTTAGTTGTCGCATCTTCTGGTTGGTACTTTTTGATTGCGTCGATTTCACCCGTGTCAGCGACTACAGTGGTTAGTTTACGAAGTTGCTCTAATTTATTGCTCATTACGATCATCCTATTTCATGGGCTCATACTTTGCTAAAAGCATGAAGAGTGCATTTGCAAGCGTGTTAGCCGATATAAATGGGTATTTGTACTATCCGCTAACTTTTAACCTTCCCAGCGTAAGAACATTTGCTGTGAGCATTTGTTCTTTGTCTGAGTAAATGATGGCTCCATAATTATCTTATATAGACCAAATGTCAATTGTTGATAGGGAGGGAAAGTGACATTCATCAACTATTTTTCTCAATGTATAATCAGGTGTACAGAAATAAACGTTTGCCTATATGTGTTATAGCTTGGAGGCATAATAAAAACTCGTTTTATAGTGGTGAGAATTTGTTTTTGTGATGAGCAAATGTTGATGTCGAGTAGGGCTATGACATATGCTAAGTATGTGAGCGCTTGTAAGCGTGCTGAGTATTTGCCCTATTTTTGAGGGCTAACATGAGTGAATCAGATTGAATATGAGTAAATCCAGTACTGAGGTTTCTGCCGAAAACACCGATCTTTTGACCGAAATTTCGGTTGCCTATTATCAGGAAGGGGCAACGCAAGAAGAGATATCAAAAAAATTTGCGGTTTCCCGTGCGAAAGTGGGAAGAATGCTCAAGCAAGCAAGGGATGAAGGGATCGTTGAAATCACAGTAAAATACCATCCAGTATTTAGTGCAAAGATTGAACAGCGCCTTATTGAGCGTTTTGGAATAAAGCGAGCGCTGGTGGCACTGGATCAGCCAAGTGAGGAACAGCAGCGACTACAAGTTGCTGGACTAGTATCAAAATACATGGCCAGTTCTCTGCAGAGCGGAACCGTAGTGACCGTAGGCCAGGGGAGGAATGTGTCTGCAGTTGCGCATCACGTTGGCGTTATTCCCCAAAGAGACGTGAAATTTGTGTGTGGTATCGGTGGTATTCATCCGCGTGGCGGCATGTTTAACGCCGATCACATTTGCCGCCAGTTTGCTAAAAGTTACGGTGGGACTTCGGAAACGTTGTATGCACCTGCGTATGCCGAAAACCGAGAGCAGAAACTCGCCTTTATGCAAAATGCGACCGTTAAGCAGACCCTAGATCTTGCCCGTAAAGCTGATGTCGCACTGGTTGGTATCGGCGATATGAGTGAAAACAGTTATATGGTTGACCTTGGATGGTTTACTGCGGAAGAAGTGGTGCAATCACGCATGATGCAAGGTGTGGTCGGTGATTTCGCTGGCTATGATTTCTTCGATATCAATGGTAAATCGGCGAAGACCGTTATGAGTGATCGAATCATTGGTCTTGGCATTGATGAATTTCGTTCAGTATCGGAAGTGATCGCTATTGCCGCTGAAAACAGTAAGCCACTGGCGTTACTTGGCGCATTAAGGACAGGCGCAATCGATGTGATTGCAACAAGCGTGAGTAATGCGTTAACTGTTCTCAATCTCGATGAGCAGATGAACGGCAAAGCTGAGGCGTAGTGGTGGCCTGTTAAGTTGTTGCTTTCAGCCAATTGCTGACTTTTCTACCGATCCAACCCCAAGGGTTCGAGCTCACCTGCCTCGGCTTAAAGAGTTCGAACCTCTCTTACCGACTCTAAGCTTAGCGCGTTTTCACCCCGGTCTGATGAGTCTATATTCATTTCAATTGTGTTCTTTATTGGACGTTTTGCGTACGAATCTCTCATTTCACTGAACGTACGTTTGCTATTTCTTCTTATGCATATCATAACATTATGGAGCATATCCAAGTCACCTCAATGAGCTTAGTTCAGCGCAAGTGGTTTGTTACACCGGAGTGTTCCGATACGAATTAACGCATTGTTGCTGAAAGAGGTTTATAGAGGTTCGTTCGCTCTAATAATCAATAAGAAAACAATCAATAAGAACAAGGAGTATTTATGTACCAGGCACTAAGGAATGGGCTAATAGCACTTGCTGTCGTGTTTTCAACGTCAACGATGGCTGAGAATTATACGATAGGTACTGGTAGTCAGAGTGGTACTTATTATCCTCTGGGGGGCATGTTGGCCAAGATCTGGAGTGAAAATTTATCTGACTTCAACATGCGAGCTGAGGTGACGGCGGCATCGGTTGAAAATACGATTAAAGTTTCTACTAACAAACAATTGGTTGGTATCGCACAAGGTAATGTTGTTTTACAAGCCTATGAAGGTACAAAGCCTTTTCCACGTAAAATGGACGTGTCAGTATTGTTTGCTTTGTATCCGAATGCGGTTCAATTTATCGTTCCTGCAAATTCTGACATTCAGTCTGTCGCTGATCTAAAAGGCAAGCGCGTTTCGCTAGGCGCTCCTGGGTCAGGTACGCGTGTTAGTGCAATCAATATCCTTAACACCTTGGGCGTGACAGAAGATGATATTAAAGCCCAATCTCTTAACTACACCGCGACTACAAGCGCAATCGCCAACAACCAAATCGATGCTGGTGTTATTGTAGGTAGTGTGGGTGTCGGGGCGATTACCGAGCTTGCGTTGACTCGTGACATTCGCGTTTTGAGCTTCAGTGATGATGAACTAAAACAGATTGCAGCCGCTTACCCATCTTATCTGGAACTCGATGTTCCGGCAGACTCTTACAACAAAGTGCCTGCATTTAAAGTACCAGCCGTTTGGAATGTGCTGGTCGTGAATAAGAACATGAGCGAAGACATGGCCTACCAGCTTACGAAAACAACGTTTGATCATATTGATGACATTCGTCAGGTGTTAGGTGTGACCAAGTTCACCACCATTGAAAACATGGCTAAGCTTGAAGGTGTGCCGCTTCATCCGGGTGCTATGAAATACCTACAGGAACAACAGAAGTAATTCATGTTAAGAAGTAATCATATAAGCGGCTGTATCTAATTATCATCGTTTGTATGGGCATGAATCGTTACATGGAGTAAGCGATGAGTCATATTCATCCGAGTAACCAGAAAATTACTGATGTGATACTTTCGATAGCCGCTATTGCGGCTATCGCTTTATCCGTCTTTCAAATTTGGCAGGGGATTGTTGCTAGTTTATCTGCCCCTGTATTTCGTCCTATCCATGTTAGTTGGGTATTGGCGATTGCGTTCTTAGTCTATCCCACTTTTAAAACCAAAAGTTCGTTCCCTATTTATCTATTGGGCAGAGTTATTGACTTTGCTCTTGTTACTTTGACGTGTTGGGCGTCCTTACAAATCGCGATATTTGATTACGATGACATTACGTTCTTACTGGATGGCTTGGGCACGGTAGATCAAGCCGCTGGTGTTATATTAATCGTAATGTTGCTCGAAGCAACAAGGCGCACTGTTGGGCTCGTCATGGTGGTGATCGCAGCGTCATTTTTGGCTTATGCCATGTTTGGTGATGTGTTGCCAAGTAACGTAGCGAGCAAAGGGTTTTCAATCGAAGAGATCATCCGTTTCCACATTTACTCCACCAATGGGGTTTATGGCGCGCCACTCGCAATAGCGGCGGGTGTGGTCTTTATTTTTGTGTTATTCGGTGCATTTCTTCAGGTCACTGGAGCTGGCCAGTTCTTCATTGATATGGCATTCGCGTTAGCGGGTAAATATCGAGGTGGGCCAGCTAAGGCAAGTGTAGTTGCATCAGCGGCATTAGGCTCTATTTCCGGCTCGGCGATTGCTAACACCGTAACTACTGGGTCATTAACGATACCGATGATGAAAAAGCTCGGCTATAAGCCAGAGCAAGCCGCAGGTATTGAAGCTGCTGCGTCAACGGGTGGGCAGATCATGCCGCCAGTTATGGGAGCGGGAGCTTTTGTGATGGCGCAATTTACCGGGATTCCCTACAGCGATATCTTATTGGTTTCTATCGCGCCGGCAATTTTGTATTTCGCCTGTACATTGCTATATGTCCATTTGATGGCATGTAAGCTGGGACTGCAAGGTATGGCAGTCAAAGAACAAATATCTACGGTGTTAAAAGATGGCTGGCATTATTTAGTTCCGCTCATCTTAATTACTACATTATTGATGATGAGCTATTCGCCCATTCTAGTGGGAGTCATTGGTTGTGTGGCTATTCTTGTCGCAGCGATGACGCGCAAACACAGTCGTATTAACGTGAAGCTATTTTTTGAAGGCCTCAGAGAAGGAGCGTTGCTTGCTATTCCTATTTCTGTTGCCTGTGCAACTGCCGGTATTGTGGTCGGCGTTGTTGGTCAAACTGGAATTGGTTTGCAGTTTACTCAATTTCTTATCGCGATGTCTGGAGGACACCTTTGGTCGGTACTTGCGTTAATTGCAGTAGCGGCTGTGGTTCTCGGTATGGGATTACCCGTCACGGCAGCCTATATCGTTTTATCGATAATGGCGGTTCCTGCGTTGATGGACTTTGGGTTGGGGATCTTAACTGCGCATATGATCGTGTTCTGGTTATCTCAAACTTCAAATGTGACACCGCCTATCGCTTTGGCTGCGTTTGCAGGGGCAGGGATTGCGAACGCCTCTCCAATGCGCTCTGCCGTTCAGGCGTTTAAGTTGGCTCAGGGCTTTTTCTTGATCCCCGCGATGATGGCTTTTTCGGGATTGATCTGGATTGATGGTGAGCCCGTGCATTTTGTGATTGGTATTATTTCGACCATCAGTCTGATTGTCGCGTTTGCGGGAGGCATTGAAGGCCGTCTGTTTGCTCCACTGCAACAGTGGCAGCGAGCCGTGTTACTCGCAATGGCATTGGGTGTTTTATTTATGTCTGATATCTACCGATTGGTTGCCTTGGTGGTGATAATTGCTGTATGTCTGCTTAACTATCGTCAGCCAGACAGCCCAGCTCCAAATGCATCATGAGGATGACGAAGTAAAAATATCAACGCCTTCATTATTGAAGGCGTTTTTACTCGGCGCTTCAAGGCCGAACTAGTGGCCGTTATGGTCAATTGGAAGGGAATCACTTGCCCCCCATTCAGTCCACGAACCGTCATAGACAGAGAGGTTATGCCTGCCTAACTGATAGGCTGCTAACAGTAAAATACAAGCTGTCACTCCTGAACCACAGCTGAAAATAAACGGCTTCTCATTATTCAACTTGAGTGCATTAAACGCTTTGTCTAATTCAGGTATGGACTTTATCCGCCCCTCGGCTAACAGTGTTTGAAAAGGCAAACACACGGAATTAGGGATGTGTCCACTGCGGATGCCTTTGCGCGGTTCTGGGACCTCTGCGTAAAAACGAGCTGTTGAGCGGGCGTCAATGATGTTTGCGCTTTGATTATTAGAATGGGTAAGCACGGCTTGTGCGTCTAAAAATGCGCTGTTATCAAGTTTGCCATTGAAGTTACCCTGTCCGTTTGGGGTGGCCAGTTCTTCTACGGTGGGCAAGCCCGCATCAAGCCATGCTGGTAATCCACCATTCAAAATAGTGACATTGTGATGACCCATGGCTTTAAACATCCACCATGCGCGAGGTGAGGCGAGTGTTCCTGAGTTGTCATAAACAACAATATGATCTTCGTTGTTTAATCCCATTTCCTGTGCGCGAACATTAAACGCTTCTTCGGTTGGCATCATATGAGGAAGAGGTGTGTCTTTAAGACAAAACTCATTGTCATAATCGAAGCGCAGTGAGCCCGGGATCCATTTATTTGATATCTTTTTACCTTCAGAAGGGATTTGAAATCGAATACTCGCGTCCAAGATTTTTACGTTGGGTTGTTCTAAAAGCGTTTGCAGTTGTTGTACGTCTATCAATGGTTGCATGATTGATTCCTTTCAGTGCTTTTTACTCGCAGCTTATCAATGAGAGTGGCTGCTTAATAGCGCTATCTGTTGCCTGCTTAAACGTTGCGGTTGCGCCTTCCGAGCAAGATACGCTGATGGGGACGGAAACGCGCTGTTGCCCCGTCGTGACCGCATCAATCGTCAAGTAACGTCGTTGTCCATCTAAAGACTGGGTTAACGTATTGCTAATCACTGTGGCTGAAACGGTTTTCTCTGTAGAAGGCGGTATCAACAAAAGCAGTAATAACATGGCGCTCAAGCAAGCAAAAACCAAAATGTACGTTTTGGGGTTGTCCAATATGGAACTCCAAGCATTTCGTATAAGTTAGCCACAGACTGGGCAGTTAGGCATTTTCGTTAAGTTCATCTCTCGCCAAGACATACTCAGTGCGTCAAGAATTAACACCTTCCCTTTTTTAGGTTGGCCAAAATTGGCAATCACTTTGATGGCTTCCATTGCTTGTACCGCGCCGACAATACCTACGACTGGCGCCATGATGCCCGCTTCTACACAGCTTAAAGTAGCGCTGCCAAAAAGCGCACTTAAGCACTGATAACAAGGTTGTTTAGGATCTTCGTAGGTGAAAACACTCACTTGTCCTTCCATACGGATAGCTGCGCCGGATATTAACGGTGTTTTAGTAATGAAACACAAACGGTTTAGTTGATTACGAGTGTCGACATTATCAGATGCGTCTACTACCACCGTGTGCTGTTCGATCAATGATTGCAGTTCGAGATCGCCGAGTCGCTTGGCAATGGTATTGACTTTGAGGTGAGGATTTAGCATGTGCAACGCATCCGCGGCAGAGTCAACTTTGTATCTGCCAATATCCGAATCGTGGTGCAACACCTGGCGTTGGAGGTTAGATAATTCGACAATGTCATCATCAATTAACGTCATGCTACCAACGCCAGCGGTGGCTAAATATTGGCTACTCGCGCAACCTAAACCGCCTGCACCTAATATCAGTATAGAGCTCTGCTTGAGCGCTTCTTGCCCATCAAAGTCAAACTGTCGCAGGATGATTTGACGGTTATAACGCAGCATTTCTTGATCAGATAGAATATCCACAACATGTACCTAGTAAAGCGTTGAATTAAACAGTTGGATGTTGACTGTTTCGCCAATTTCGACACGGCCACGCTCACGCTCTAGTACGACAAAACAGTTGGCTAAACTCATTGAACGAAATGCGCCGGAGCTTTGGTTTCCGGTGGTTTCGACTACGAATTGCCCATCTTGTATTGAATAGATGCCGCGTTGGTAGTCGGTTCTTCCTGGCACTTTCTTAAAGGCAGTCTTAGTGGTGGCTGGGATAGACTCTGGTGCTTTCCACTGCGTATGTCCAGCGAGTTTTGCCAGCATTGGCTGAACCAAAACATACATGGTCATGATTGCAGAAACTGGGTTACCTGGCAGGCCACAAAACCAGGCGGTGGAAAGCTTGCCAAACGCGAAAGGTTTACCGGGCTTAATTGCCAATTTCCAAAAGCCAATTTCTCCAAGTTCCTCAAGAATGTCTTTGGTGTAATCTGCTTCACCGACACTGACACCGCCTGAGGTCACCACGACATCGGCCAGCATTTGGGCTTGCTCGAAGGTTGACTTTAATGTTTCTGGACAATCAGGGATGATGCCGAGATCCACCGCTTCACAACCAAAGTTCTCAATTAAAGGCTTAATACCGTAGCGATTGCTATCGTATATTTGTCCTTCACTCAAATTCTCGCCTACTGGCTTGAGTTCATCGCCAGTCGAGAAGAAAGCCACTTTGGGTTTACGAACCACCGTGACATGGCTGATCCCAAGTGAAGCAATCATCGGAATATCGCGTGGCGTTAAACGTACGCCCTGTGCTAATACGAGGTCGTTTTGCTTAATGTCGTCTCCAATAGGGCGAATGTTGTTTTGGGGTTTGATTTCTGCCTGTTTAAAGAGAATGCCGCTTTCTGTGACATCGGTATTCTCTTGCATGATCACCGCGTCAGATCCTTCAGGTATTTTGGCGCCCGTCATAATGCGTA
The DNA here is from genome assembly GCF_049563345.1 of Vibrio mytili. Taxonomy (NCBI): domain Bacteria; kingdom Pseudomonadati; phylum Pseudomonadota; class Gammaproteobacteria; order Vibrionales; family Vibrionaceae; genus Vibrio; species Vibrio mytili. The sequence goes on from NZ_CP110482.1 coordinate 341,558, forward strand.
TGCAAGTGCCTTGTGGCCAATCCCCTTCAAATGGTTGACCTGCGAACGATTTTCCCGCTAGTGGTAACACCTTGGAAGTCTCAAGGTCTTGACGGCGAATGGCATATCCATCCATTGCTGAGTTGTCGAAGGGCGGAACATCAATAGGAGATAAGACGTCTTCAGCCAATACGTAACCAAGTGCATCCGCGATTGGCAGTGAAAGTGTCGTTTGGATTGGTTTAATTCGCGACAGCATTTTATCCATCGCCTCTTCAATTGGCATCAAGCCAGGAGCGTCACAACAGCCCATTGATATAATCCTATATTCTTATGTTTTAAGATAACTTTACCATAAAAGCGCGTAGTGGATACCCAAGCATCCTGAAGTCATTTGGGTATACAAGTATATCCATCCGTAAAATATGGATGTAATTATTAAAAAATCCGAGTATCCTTGTCACCCATCCTAAGGGGGTAAAATCCTTGTAGGGCGGGAGAAAACAGCCCAGTGCATTCTTAACATATGATGTTTATTCGCGAACACGCTTTACTGCTCGGTTTATGCGATATAAACATAGCACTGAGTGACTGAAACGCTAACGGTGAGCAAACGGCGATTGAATGTCAATCCGTTAGTGGTAGTAATCAAAGAGGAAGTGCCATGTCAGGTCTCAGCGAGTCAGCGAAGTTAGTAAAAGAAGCGCTAGAGGAACGCGGATTAGAAACGCCAATGCGTCCTAATAATGCGAGCCGTGAAGAGAAAAAGGAAAAGATCGAATATCATATGCGTGAGATCTTAGGCCTGCTTCAACTTGACCTAACTGATGACAGTTTGGAAGAAACGCCACACCGTATTGCGAAAATGTATGTCGACGAAATTTTCTCAGGTTTGGACTATTCTAACTTTCCTAAAATCACTGTTATTGAAAACAAGATGAATGTCAGTGAAATGGTACGTGTGAAAGACATTACGGTAACCAGCACTTGTGAACATCACTTAGTGACCATTGATGGTAAAGCTGCGGTCGCCTACATCCCTCGTGGTAAAATTATCGGTTTATCGAAAATTAATCGAATTGTTCGCTTCTTCGCTCAGCGTCCTCAAGTTCAGGAGCGCATGACTCAGCAGATTTTAACTGCTCTGCAAACATTACTTGAATCCGATGATGTTGCGGTTACCATCGATGCAACGCATTATTGCGTCAAATCACGTGGAGTGATGGATGCAACCAGTGAAACGACAACAACGGCACTGGGTGGGATTTTCAAAAGCAACCCAGCAACACGTGCTGAGTTTTTACACGGTTTAAGATAAGCAAAAAATTCGACGAAGAAGAGGATGGCAGTAGTCATCCTCTTTTTTATGTATACATCTAATTAACCTTAAGAACTGTGTTACACACGGTGAGTCTGGTTTTTAAGCGAAGCGATAGTTTAGGGATTATTCTGTCAGTTAGAGCGTTAATCCTTTCGACATTGAGTATCAGACACAAAGCATACAGACACCCTCATTTACCCTTGAACGCCTGCGTTTTTTGTTGTTTAGAAGCAGAAATAGGGTAAGTTGGTTGTAATAAAAAAATTTATACAACTCTGTGTTGACAGTCACAATAGATACTTTTAGTATATGCGCCCAACGAGTGGCTACAGACTTGTAATCATTTGTTTTGAAAGAGATATCCTCTAAGCTCAGCTGATCTCGGTCAGTTGTCTTTCTATTTTTATAATAATAGGAAGACAACAAAATTGAGAATTGGCATGACGACACAAAGCACCATCAAAACTACCTCTATATCCAGTCCCGTAGCAGAAACCAATTGGCAAAATAAAGCCATGCTAAGCGTCGCATTCTTAATGGCGACCACTTCAGTCGGCCCCGGCTTTCTGACGCAAACTGCCGTCTTTACCAATATCTATCAAATAGACATGGCCTTTCCTGTACTCGCATCCATCTTTATTACCTTTGGTATTGTGATGAACCTATGGCGCATTGTTGGTGTTTCTGGCATGCGTATTCAAGATATTGCTAATAAGGTAGCCCCGGGTATGGGCTATGGTGTTGGTATTTTGCTAGCGTTGGGTGCCGTCGCCTTTAACTTTGGTAACGTAAGCGGTGCGGCTCTTGGTATCAATGTACTCACCGGTGTTGATACGACTTGGGGCGCACTTTTTACGGGATTGGTTGGATGTTTGTTGTTTGTGGTTCATAACGCATCGAAGCGAATGGATCAGATGGCCCGTTACCTCGGTTTGTTCATGATCATCTTGATTGCTTATGTGGCGATGACAAGCTTACCACCCATGGGTGAAACCTTAAGTGCTGCCGTGATGCCTTCTGATGTAGGCAGCTTGCTCTTACCAACGTTGACCATTGTTGGTGGTGCGGTAGGGGGTTACTACACAGGCGCTCAGAGACTCGTTGATATTGGCTTAAAGGGCAAGGAGAACGTTCCATCAATCAAAGCGACTGCATGGGCAGGTATCTCAATCGCGGTGGTGATCCGTATCTTGTTGTTCCTTGCTGTCTTTGGCGTGATTGCAACAGGTGCGACGTTAGATGCGTCTAATCCGGCAGCAGATGCTTTCCGTCAGGGAGCCGGGCAATTGGGTTACTTCATTTTTGGGCTGGTACTGTTTGTGGCTTCTATCACCTCTGTAGTCGGTAACTCTTACATGGCAATCTCACTCATTAAGACTTTGTTTCCAGTCGTTGCTCGTCATGAAAAAGCATGGTGTATAGGGTTCATCATTATTACTTCGCTCGGTACCGTAACCATGAACATGCCAATTCTTTTATTGATGCTTGCTGGTTTGGTTAACAGCATTATTCTGCCAATCGTATTAGGCACTGTGCTTGTTGCGACAAAACGAAAAGATATTGTTGGAGACTATCAGCATCCTATGTATCTCACGTTGACTGGCGTTGCCATTGTGGTCGTGATGGCAGCGTCGAGCTTGACTAACATCGGTAACTTCATGGCCAAATTTACTGGATGAACGTAGTTTGGTTCTGAATCAAAAAAATAGGCCTCGATGAGGCCTATTTTTATGCTTGTTTAGACCGATTATGGACTATTTCTGGCCAGTACATTTTTACATACCCCGCCGATACCCAAACGACCAAGACTGTCGCGATGCTAAGTTCGAGAAAGCCAAAATCGTGCAGCCAATGCCACTGTGGGTGAGCTTCCGCGAAAAATGAAGTCAATCGATGCATCGCAATAGCGCTGATCACTGAAGGAAAAGTCACAGCAGCGATAGAGGGCTGAAACTTCAAACGCAACAAGCGAAAATAGCACAGATAAATGAGCAAGGTCATTGTGATGGCGATGCCTGCCAGTGCGCCTGTCAATATTGGATCAGGTTCCGGAAAATTGACCAAATACGCTGCAAGTGACAGGTTTACTGGTGCAGCCATAATTGCAAGGGTTGGTCTTGCTCGTTTAGGGAGCGAACCAAAAAACACTAAGCGATATAAAACCAGCGGTAGCATGAAGAAGTATATGCCGATGCATATCAGGGCAAGGCTCTCCGAAAACAAATTATGGCCTAATTGAGAGCCAGCGAGCGAACTACTAATAAGGCCAACGGGGTAAAGGAACCAACTCGGTACAATGTTCGACATCTTAAAGTTTTTGAGCTGAAAGCCAAAAAATAGCACCATCATTGAAAAATGGAGTAAAACGGCCGCAAACCATATTGGGTAAGCGATGATGGGGGCCACGGAAGCTACGTAGTCGGTCAGGATCAGTACCGCCATGCTCATTGGTGCCATTAAACTGCCAGTAAGTGGGTGACGAATGTCTGCCATAAATAGCCGTGGGCTAGTCGTATATTTGATGAGTACAGGTGCGAGGAGTATCGCTCCCAATAATGATAAGAAAGGCCGTATTGGCTCACCAATACTTGGCACATACAGGGCCCATGCTTGGCCTAAGCCAACTATGCCAAGCGCCAACGCTGCTTGTGACGGTGGTACACTGTAAAACTGTACAAGTCTTCGCCAGTTCAAATCTACTCCGAAAGTCTTTGCCCGAATGAATACAGATGAAACTAAGAGTTATAGTTACTCTACTCTATTTGGCGCGAATACTAACAAGTTTACCCAACGGTTGCTTATAAAAGGTGCAGACGAAGTATCAAAGAATCGTTATTTTGTGAGTTTGGTATCGAACTGGTAGGAAAACCTGCAAAAGTGAAAGCTTTTCAAAATGAAACGTTCACTGTTGCAGTTTTCGCTCAAGTCTCCATCGCTGAACTAAGGCTGTTTAGCGAGTTATGTGTGGGACTAATTGGCTTGGTTTTCTGGCAGATCTTGTTGGCGTAGTTTGTCATTTTTGAGCGTGCGGCGGAGCAGTTGGCTATAGATTGGCTGTCCACCAAGTAGCTGAGCAAAAATAACCGCACCCAAACAAGTAATGATGAGGGGCAAGATTAAGTAATAGTTATTGGTCATTTCAATGACAAGTAAAATACCAGTAATGGGCGCACGTACTGTTGCGGCAAATAAAGCCCCCATGCCTGCAATCGCAAACATACCAGGCTCAATGCTTAGAGACGGCAGTAACACGTCTGCGCTAGCACCAAAGGCGTAACCAAACAATGTGCCTAAGGCGAGCATCGGCGCAAAGATACCACCTGGCGCGCCTGAGCCAAAACACAGCAAAGTTGTTACGACGCGACCTACAAACAGCAAGCCGAGAATCGTGATGGAATAATTGCCATTGGTGATGTCAGGAATAATATCGATACCACCGCCAGTGAGCTGTGGCACGTATAAAAGTAATAACCCAAATGTGCCACCTAGGATAGAGCCCGTGATCAGGTAACGCTTACGATTGTTTTTGTGGATTGCAACAAATGTATCTTGAGCAAGAGTGATGAGCTTGTTGAACACGACCCCAAAAATTCCGAATAAGACGCCTAGCAGCAAGAATAGCCACAATGTCTGAAGCTCTGGTGGCTGGTATTGTGGCATGGTGATCACAGCGCTTTGACCGTTGATCGAACGAAACACAATATTGGCCATAATGGCTGAGATAATCACTGCGCGAATGGAGATCAACGAGTAACGAAATTGAGGTCTCATCTCTTCGACAACAAACATGATGCCTGCCAGCGGTGCATTAAATGCGGCAGCTAAGCCACCTGCCGCACCGGAGGCTAGCAAAGAGTGGCGTGTATCATCATCTTTGACTCGAAATATATCGGTAACCATGCGGCCAACAGCACCGCCCATTTGCACGGTTGGGCCTTCTCGTCCCAGGACCATACCTGAACCCAGAGCACCCATACCGCCAAAAAACTTCACGGGAATCACTCGCCACCAACGTACTGGGCGGATATTGTCCATCGCCCCTTCAATTTCAGGGATTCCTGAGCCTGCGGCTTCTGGCGCAAAACGATGGACAAGAAAATAACCAATAAAAGCTAGCAATGCACTGATAAGAACAGCGGCGAGCCAAAGGGGAAGTGCACTACCAATCTCGCCTCTCAACCATTCGGTTCGGGTCTCGGAGACAAAATGGACTGCATGCTCAAAGTAAGTACCAACCAAGCCAGCAAGTATGCCAACCATAGCTGCCATGATGAGAACGGAGATGGGAGCAGATCCTCGAGAGACAAACTGGTTAATCGCGTCTTTAGGTACGTGCGCTAACACAGATTTAACAATTTTCTCTCGCTTGGTCATTAAAAAGTCTCCGGTATTCCGATATATAGTGGGTTGGGGTACAAAGTATACGCTTCGATCAGTCTAGGCCTAATCAATAAAGATGCAATTTAGCTTTTCAATATTGAATTGTTGTTCATCTATTCAGCTCTTTTATGCTATCGGTTTTATAATGCTAACTCAACGGGACAAATCATAAAACCTTGCTTAGGTCAGACCCTAGTAATGCAGCGAAACGTTTAGCCCTTGTTTAAAAAATAAGATAAAAATTTTGACGATAAAACTTGTTTTTTGGGCAAAATGGACCATTCTTTAAATGTAAAGCAACATAACTGCTGAAGAAGGAGGGATGTGAAGTTTTACTCACAATTTGGAAGGATTCAAACCCTACAGTAATTCCTCGTTTTTTGTTTGGGATGCATCTATAGACTTCCCGATTCGCAGACTCACGATTGAGTAACGAGGCAGAGGCGCACGCACATGTGCGCCTTCTTTATGGTTGTCATTTAGCGATAGAAGTTACTGAACCCATTCAAAGACGCAGACTGCATATTACTAATTTTCTCCTGAATTCCGGTTTTTTCTTGAATTATTCCCACTTGGCGATACTGTCTGTTACTCACTCATTTATTGCTGAGCTCTCAATGCGATTTTATCTCTGTGTTCTCTTTTACACTTGTTGTTTAACCACCTCTTTCTCCGTGCTTTCGTCCGAAAGTTGGTGGCAAGAGATTTTGTCCCCGTTGTCTTATTCTCAATTAAAATCAAACATTGAAAATAAGGGAGTGTGGTATCGATGTGAAGTAGCGTTGTCGGACGCAGACCGTCATTCAGAGGCCTTTTGTTTGGATGACTTTTCGTACTATCAACAGCATTTGTATGGTGAAGCGGTATTAGGTGAACAGAATGCTCAGTTTTCGTTTTTAATTGAGTACCACAGGCAACATTGGAATGATTTGGTTCTAAATTTAAGAAAGGATGGATTCGTGTTACGTAAGTTAACCATCGCAGGTGAGCAACTTGATGTGGTTGAAGCTTTGAAAAGCCAGTCTAGCGAAGCGGTGGATCGAGAGGTCATTATGTTGATGAACCGTTACCCACAAGACGCGTTTCGAATTTTAGAATGGACCCCTGCGAATGAATTTAAGTCGTCATCACCACGTTTACACGTCTCGTTGCATAGCGATGGCGACATGATCCAGTTAAATGTTATTCGTTTTTAGCTTCTTGATGCAGCGACAGAAATGTCGTCATGGCAGATTCATCTAAAAACCCGTCGGCTTTTTTGTGGGCACGTAAGTATTGGTAGCCAGCAATCAGTTTACGGTGTTTCTCTTCATCATTGTTAGAGAGTGGCTCCCCCATCACATGTTGATAGGTGAGTTTATATGCCTCCATGTCTACCACCTCGGCACGGCGATACAGATACCCGCACCCTGTGGCAAGCCATTCGAGTGAGCAATTTGCTCGTAAGGCAATTTGATTAGCTTTGGCTAAACTTGGTTCACTGCCTTTTAAATATTTACGTATCAAAGCTTCAGATATCTCGACACGTCTTGCAAAGCCGCTGATCGTTTCTTCACCAATCAATGAGGCTAACCGCTGCGCAAAAGACATAAATCGTACTCCAGTTCGAATTGCGAAAGTTTACCCGTTGAGTCGATGAAAAAACAAGGCTAGGATGATTTCAGTTTAGCTAAAGGAGAAAACCCATGGTTGCAAAAGTTGTGACTGCACCAAAAGGTCCGGAATTTTCGGAACTGGTCCAAGGATACTGGCGTATCGCAGAGTGGGGAATGACCGCTCAAGAGCGTTTGTCATTCTTAAAGCAACATATTGAGTTAGGTATTACCACTGTTGATCACGCTGATATTTATGGTAACTACGAATGTGAAGCGTTGTTTGGCGAAGCAATTGCTCTCGATACCAGTATACGTGATCAAATTCAGATCGTGACCAAATGCGATATCAATTTATGTGGTGAGAAGACACCAGAGCGTAAAATCAATCACTACGATACGAGCTCTGCGCACATTTACCAATCAGTAAATAACTCTCTACAACGATTAAATGTCAATGAAATTGACGTGTTGCTGATTCATCGCCCGGATTTGCTCATGGATGCAGATGAAGTTGCAGAGGCTTTCAATGAATTGCATAAAGTCGGTAAAGTGAAGCATTTTGGCGTTTCTAATTTCACTCCTCGTCAGTTCGAGCTTTTACAATCTCGCTTAGGTAAACCACTTGTGACCAACCAAGTGGAAATTAACCCACTTAACTTTGAAGTAGCGCATGACGGTACGTTGGATCAAATGCAGATGCTGCGCACTCGTCCAATGGCATGGTCTTGTTTAGGTGGCGGTAGCATTTTTACGGGGGACAGTGAGCAAGCGGTTAGAGTGCGAAACGAACTTGAAGCAATTCGTGAAGAAGTTGGCGCTGAGAGCATTGATCAAGTGATTTACGCTTGGGTACGACGTTTACCATCGAACCCTATACCTATCATTGGTTCTGGTAAGATTGAACGGGTTAAAACGGCAATTAGTGCGCTTGAACTCGAGTTGACCCGCGAGCAATGGTACCGAGTTTGGGTTGCATCAAAAGGTCATGGTGTGCCATAGAAACGAGAAAGAACAGTTAAGATTCGTTAAGGCATTCACGTTGTGGGTGCCTTTCAATTAATTGATGCTTGTTATAAAGCAAGCGCCCCCTTCAGCCGTGTAAAGCCCCTGCCTTCTTTTTTCAAGTTAGTTACTTATTTCACGTTAGTTACTTATTTCACGTTAGTTACTTACACGTAACATGCCCCAAGAATAGAGATCGTTGTCACAGGTATTAATCAAGAAACGATCATAACGCTAAATGTTTTAAGTAGTTTGACGATAAGACGAGGAATAGCTTTAAGCTAAGTGATCTCAAAGGTCTAGTTGTATCTATACATTGAGCCTTGGGTAATATTTTATATAAGTGCTATGAACAGAAATAAGGACATTTCTATGAATCTAACAATAAAAAAACGATTGTACATACTTTCTATCATACCGGTACTAACTATTGCTCTTGGCATGATGTGGTTTACATATATACAAACCAGCGCCTTTAACGAACAACAAATGCAACAAACTCATTCATCGATGATGGAAATGAAAAAAGCAGAGCTGAAAAGTTATGTACAAATCGCGCGCTCAGCAGTTGAACCTCTACTTAATCGAAATGCTTCTTTAGAAGAAGCCATTCCAGTGCTACGAGAGCTCGAATTTGGAGAATCTGGTTACATCTTTGCGTATGACTCGAAAGGTGTTCGTGTCGTCGTAGGTAAAAACGAGAATGGGGTCGGTAAAAACTTCTTCAACTTACAAGATGAAAAGGGTAACTATCTCATTCAAGACTTGTTAAAAAATGCAAAGACGGGTGAATTTACAACGTATTATTTCCCTAAGTTAGGGCAAACGGAAGCGTTACCAAAACTCAGTTATTCAACATTCATACCTGAATGGGATCTAATGATCGGTACCGGCTTTTATACAGACGATGTTGACGCTGTTATTGATGAAATGGAGACTTCCGCCAATGAATCATTGCGCGAAACGCTGGTGGCAATTTTACTTTTCTGCTTATCTATCGCACTTGTTGTCGCTACGTTTGCCGTGTTTGTCAATCGCAGCATTATGCGCCCTCTTGAAATGTTTGATGCTTCTATTCGGACGTTTGCCAAAGGGGATGCAGATTTGACAGAACGTATGGTTGAATCGAACGTTCCTGAATTTAAAGCGTTGAGCAAAAACTTCAACCTATTTGTCGAAAGCCTGCAAGGGATCATAAAGAATGTGAATCAAGTGGGCGTAGAGGTGGTGGATGAGACCAATAATATGTCGCAACGCGCATCGAAGGTTCAAGAGCTCACAGTGGGTCAGCGTGAAGAAACCGAGCAAGTTGCCGCAGCAATGACTGAAATGACAGCGACTGCGCATGAAATTTCGAATAATGCCAATCAAGCTGCAGAGTCTGCCAAACAAGCGGATGACTATGCGATGAAAACAAAAGACATCGTTGATTCTACCGCGCATTCGGTTGAAGAATTAGCCAATGAAGTTTTTGAAGCGAGTAAGGTGATCGGACGCTTAGAAAGTGACGTTCAAAATATTTCTTCTTCCTTAACGGTTATTCAAGATATTGCTGAGCAAACCAATTTACTTGCGCTTAATGCCGCTATTGAGGCAGCGCGCGCTGGCGAACAAGGCCGAGGCTTTGCTGTGGTTGCGGATGAAGTTCGTAAGCTCGCGAGTCGAACTCAGGATAGCACTGGTGATATTCATAAGATGATTGCACAGCTGAAGTCAGGTTCCGACGCAGCCGTCAATGCGATGCAATCAAGCCAAGCACGAGGAGAGGCAACGGTAGAAGAAGCACGTGCGGCCTCTGTTGCGCTGCAAGATATAAAATTGGCGATTGCAAATATCATGGATATGAACACGCTTATTGCAACTGCCACAGAAGAGCAGAGTAATGTAGGACAAGAAATTTCCCAGCGCGTTGAGGTTATTTCTCAACAAAGTAATGAGTCGGCACATTACGCGAATGAGAATAGCTCTGGCAGCGAAAGCCTCAACCACAAAGCTCATGCACTTTACAATTTGGTTGGGAGGTTTAAGGTTTAATTTCGCAGAATTTAAGCTTTAATTACGCAAAGAGGCAGCAAGCCTTAGGATTCTTTTCTCATCAATGGTTCACTCATCTATTACTATTGCGTATGCTTGGGTGCATAACAAAACTCTAACGCTTCGTTAGCGGTGCACTCAAGCGAAACAACGAACCCACTAAAGGTGACTGAATGTCTCTACCTGTACTCATATGTGACGATTCTGCGTTAGCACGCAAGCAGATAGCAAGATCACTGCCTGCTTCATTACATGCTGATATTACCTTTGCCAACCATGGCAAACATGCGCTTGAGGAGCTAGAAAAAAAAGCGTTTCAACTGATGTTTCTTGATCTAACCATGCCGGAAATGGATGGATTTGAAACGTTAGAAAATATCCGGCGTTTAGGTTATGAAATGCCTGTGATTGTTGTCTCGGGGGATATTCAACCGAAAGCGAAAGAACGTGTATTGGCTCTCGGTGCGAAGGCATTTATTCAAAAACCTATTGCGCCAAACGAGTTGAACAACGCACTTAAAGCTTTTGTCGAACCAAAAGGGACAGTGGTAAATACCGCTGTTCCTTCCGTTGAATTACCGACTTTGCGTCGACGCGACATCTACATGGAAGTCGCGAATGTATCCATTGGTCGTGCCGCTGACGCGCTAGCAAGGCATTTCGATGTGTTTGTTGAGCTACCTTTACCTAACGTGAATATCTTTGAAGTTAGTGAACTTCATATGGCGCTTCGAGATATGGCGGTTAACGACGACGTCTCGGGAGTTTGTCAGGGCTTTTGTGGCGAGGGTATCGCGGGAGAAGCTTTAGTTATTTTAAGTGATTCGAGTGTCTCAGATCTTAAAAAGCTGATGAAAATCGGACCAAGCAGTGAAGAGTTAGATGAACTTGAGCTATTGATGGACGCGTCGAACATATTGGTTGGCGCTTTTCTGAATGGATTGGGTGAACAAGCCGAGGTTCGTTTTTTTCAGAGCCCCCCTGTGCTACTAGGGCAACATATCTCTATTGATTCTATCATCGAGTCTACCACTGGTGCCTTCAATCGTACCATGACATTTGAAGTCAGCTACAACATCGAAGGCACATCTATTCAATGCGATATCTTATTCATGTTCGTTGATGAATCCTTACCTTTGCTCGACAATAAACTGTCTTACTTAATGGAGATGTTCTAATGCTAAATTTACCTGCTGAGTTTGAACAATTCCATTGGATGATCGACATGGTACAAAGTGTCGATATGGGGCTGATCGTGGTCGATAAAGACTATAATGTGCAAGTTTGGAACGGATTTATGACCCATCACAGCGGATTACAATCGCACGACGTCATTGGTCGATCACTGTTTGACGTTTTTCCTGAGATCCCGCAAGAGTGGTTCATCTTAAAAGCAAAACCTGTTTATGAACTGGGTTGTCGCAGCTTTATTACTTGGCGTCAGCGTCCTTACTTATTTCGTTGTAGAAATGTTCGTCCTGTTACGCAGCAAGCGGAGTTCATGTACCAAAGTGTGACGTTAAATCCGATGAGGACCCCAACGGGGAAAATCAACTCGATGTTCTTATCAATCCAAGATGCGACGGCGGAAGCGTTACTTACCCAACAGCTCAAAGAGCAAGAAAAATAGTTCTGTACTCAAGTAAGCTCAATATGCGTGTGCGGCGATAACAGATCCGTTATTAACTCACTCACTGATTTGAATACCTCACTGATTTGAATACATAGCCATTCTACTTAGAAAATCGTACCGCGGCATAGGCGAGGCTTTTAGGTATATACTTATGCTACGTGTCGCAAAGGGAACAAGCATGATATGGATTTTAATCTCGCCTTAAAACTCTACACCGCAGAACAAGTTAAACGAGGAGAAGTCCTCGCGGCGCACGCGGCTGGTGTGTCGATGTTTAGCCTAATGCAGCGTGCCGGTATGGCGGTATATGAGCGCTTTCTTCACCTATACCCTAGGGCAAAAAATATATTGGTAGTATGTGGGAAGGGAAACAATGGTGGCGATGGTTATGTCTTTGCATCATTAGTTAAACAAGCGCAACTGAAGGTCAATGTCTTTCAGCTCGGTGAGCCTTCTGATCTGAAAGGCGATGCGCTGTGTGCTTACCAAGAGTGGCAAGCCGTTGATGGCACAAATTGTCGTTGGGATGATTGGAATACCGCGCTTTTAGAAGCCGACGTTATTATTGATGCGATGCTTGGCACAGGCTTAAACGGTGAGGTACGCCATGAGTACCGCCGCTATCTTGAACAAATTAATCAAATCCGTTGCCCTGTCATCTCGGTTGATATCCCATCGGGCTTGTGTGCTAACACAGGTTCAGTCTTGGGCGAAGCCATTCACGCTAATCACACGGTCACTTTTATTGGTGTTAAGCAAGGTTTATGCACCGCACAAGCGAGGGATCATGTCGGCGAATTGCACTTTTGTGGATTAGGCGTGAGTGCCGAGTTTGATGCAATAGAGGATGAGAGCGCTCTGGGTATTGATCATCAAGTTGTGTCCAGACTGATGCCTAATCGCAACGTAACTGCACACAAAGGGGATAGCGGTAAATTACTGTGTGTGGGTGGTAATGTAGGCATGTCGGGCGCGATACGACTGTGTTGTGCCGCTGCTGTCCGTTGTGGTGCGGGCTTAACTGCAAGTATGACGCACACTGACAGTTTGTTGTCTCTGCAAGTGTCTCTTCCAGAAGTGATGAGTCAAAGTGTTACCGAAGACGCACTGCGCGAGGCAGAAAATGCGCTTACCACACGGATCGGTTGGGCAGATGTGCTGGTTTTTGGCCCAGGTTTTGGGAGTGATGAGTGGGCACACCAAGCTTACCAAGCTTTGTCTTCACAGAAAAAACTGAAAGTGGTCGATGCTGACGGCCTAAACATTCTTGCTTTACTCAATCAACAAGGCAGTGCAGCAGTACACGATGATCAACGTGTGATGACCCCGCATCCCGGTGAGGCGGCACGGTTACTGAATGTGACAACACAAGAAGTGGAACGTGATCGGTATGCCGCTGCAAGACAATTACATGAACATTATGGCGGCGTTGTCGTGCTCAAAGGTGCAGGGACACTGATTTACGATGGTATAAGAATGTACGTATGTCTAGCAGGGAACCCAGGTATGGCAACAGGGGGAATGGGAGACGTCTTATCTGGTGTTATCGGTGCGCTGTTAGCTCAAGGGATTCCAATCGCCGTCGCTGCAAGGTTAGGGGTAATGATACATAGCCATGCCGCGGACATGAATGTCCACCAGTTCGGGACCAAAGGGTTATTACCGAGTGATGTTATTGAGTCTCTGCGAGCCGCGATTAATCCCGAACGTTAGATCGTAGCAGCAGTAAGCTTCGCTTTATTCACAATATGACGTAGGGATCACGTAAATAGCGCTTAAGTTTAATGTCATTTTTAAGCGATGAAACGTGCATTTTTAAGTTGGTTGCCTAACTTGTAAACACATTTGAGGTGTATGTCGTGATATCGAAGAGTAAATAGCGCAAAGGTTTGCGCGTTCGGTTGACTGATGTTTTCTTTTAAGTTGTTGAATTCATAAATTAAAAAGAAAAATCAATATGTTGAAGGTTATTTTTGATATGCGATTTTCAAGATGGTAGCACAAAAAAAATTAAATTATCAGACTTGTAGGAAATAAATCACAGCCTATAATGCTGAAAACCGGAGCGTCTGCCAACGCTCCGGTTTTTTTGTGTCCGAAGAACGGTGAACTCGTCTGCCAACGGTTTCACTACGCACTCTGAAATGACACATAGATTTATGAATCAAGGAATTACACAATGCGTATCGAACAAGAACTTAAGTTAGGTTTTAAAGATGTACTGTTTCGCCCGAAACGTTCTACCCTAAAAAGCCGTTCTCAAGTAAATTTAACCCGCGATTTTACATTCAAGCACAGTGGCCGTCAATGGTCTGGCGTGCCGGTAATTGCGGCTAATATGGACTCCGTTGGCAGTTTCGCCATGGCTACCGCGTTAGCTGAGCATGGTGTAATGACCGCAGTGCACAAGCACTACACCGTAGAAGATTGGGCGGAATTCGCGAAATCAGCAGACAAAGCAACGCTAAGCAATGTAATGGTGTCTACGGGTACGTCTGATGCCGACTTCCAAAAAACCAAAGATATTATGGCGCTTTCAGACGAGTTCATTTTTATCTGTATTGATATCGCCAATGGTTATTCCGAACACCTTGTGGAGTACGTTGAACGCGTACGTGCAGAGTTCCCAGATAAAGTCATCTCTGCAGGTAACGTTGTTACAGGCGATATGTGTGAAGAGCTCATTCTTGCTGGTGCAGATATCGTGAAAGTGGGCATTGGCCCTGGTTCTGTCTGTACGACCCGAGTTAAAACTGGCGTTGGTTATCCGCAACTTTCCGCAATTATCGAATGTGGTGACGCAGCCCATGGTCTCGGCGGTATGATCATCGGTGACGGTGGTTGTTCGTGCGCCGGTGATGTGTCAAAAGCCTTCGGCGGTGGAGCGGATTTCGTGATGCTTGGTGGTATGCTAGCTGGTCATGAAGAGTCAGGCGGTGAAGTCATCGAAAAAGATGGCGAAACCTTCATGAAATTCTACGGAATGTCATCCAAGAGCGCGATGGAGAAGCACTCTGGTGGCGTAGCAGGCTACCGCGCAGCTGAAGGAAAAACCGTATTATTGCCATACCGTGGTAGTGTTCACGGCACTATCCAAGACATCCTTGGTGGCGTACGTTCAACCTGTACATATGTAGGTGCATCAAAGCTTAAAGAGCTAACGAAGCGCACGACTTTCATCCGCGTTCAAGAACAAGAGAACAACGTGTTCGGTAGAGAGTAACTCGACTGAATATCGGAATATATTTGTAAAAACAACCATACATTGCAATAAAACAACCATACCTTGCTTCAGTATAAAAAGTGCACCTCACTTTTGAAAGTTTACTACAGGTGTGGTTGTTTTGGCTTTGTTGCGGAAATCGAATGAACTGAATCAGAATATTACGATCAGATCAGGGACATTCATTCACTGACTTTGATTTTATGCCGAAGCCTCGCTACAAAACCACTAACTGGTGCAAGTACAATAACTCCTTGATCAACAGAGGTTCACTCACGTTTTGGATTGACGAAGAGGCCATAACTGAGTGGAAACAATCTAAATAGGATAAACGTGGTAGACCAAGATTGTATAGTGATCTCGCTATCACGACTGCTCTCATAGTAAAGCGCATTTTTCCTTACCATTAAGGGCGCTACAAGGCTTTATCGACTCTGTTTTAGATTGGCGAACGTCCCATTAGTCTGTCCCCACTATACTTGCATCTGTCGCCGAGCCAAGGATGTAGAGATCAATTTCAAAGCCTCAAGGCGCTATCCAACACCTGGCTATTGATGCAACTGGGTTCAAGGTATACGGTGAGGGCGAGCGGAAAGTGAAAAAGCACGAAACCGATGGTAAGCGTCGAGTCTGGCGTAAACTCCATCTTGCTGTTGATACTGACACTCATGAAATTATTGCAGCTGAACTGACACTTTCAGACGTGACAGATGCGGAAGTACTCCCAAATTTACTCAAACAAACACGCCGATCCATCAAGGAAATTTCGGGATATGGCGCATACGATACAAGGGAGTACCACAGGGCGATTAGGGTTAAGAAAGCGATACCTCTAATTCCTCCACGTGAAGGAGCCACCTTCTGGGAAAAGGGGCACCCATGTAATCTGGCGGTTGGTTGCCAAAAAAAAAGCTTTATGGTTCGAACAAAAAGTGGAAACGAAAGTATGGTTACCACAGGCGTTCATCATCGGAGACAGCTATGTATCGCGTAAAACAGCTACTAGGCGCTTCACTCACGCTTCGAAATTACAACGCACAAGTTGGCGAGACATACGCTATGATCAAAGCTCTCAACAAGCTAACAGGGGTAGGTATGCCCGAAACTCAGTATGTCGTTTAAAATGTAAACGATTTAGCTAGTGTTCGCTCTCAAGTTGAATTCCCCAACAAAGCCGTATAAAAGGAAAATCTGCTGACTTTGCTTACAACTTTATGCTGTTATTTATTACAAATAGAGTTTTAACTTATTGATATTAAATATGCGGCTTGAAGTTACCTCAATTTGTTAATCACTTATTGAACTCAAAGAAGTGAAAATGAGTTCAAAAAAAATCCCTCGATTAAGTCGAGGGATTTGTGTTTTAGATTCAGGCCAAAGAACTCAAGGTTTATAAGGCGTTGTAGACTTCCGAGTATAACAAGCCGTTACGGGTCTGCGACACTTTAATCTGGTTGACAGCACTGAGCTCAGAAACTTCCTGGTTGTTGCTATCAAGGAAAGTGACGGTTACTGGGTCGCTTACAGCACCTAGAGAATCTACTTTAGTTATTGCTGAGTTTAGGTCATCAATCGTTTCAATTGATGGGGCCAGCGTAAAAGTACGTTCCTGATAATTTAAACCGAGCAGGTCACCCTTGATCAGACCGCCGTAAACGTTGATTTCAGAGAAGCTGAGTTGTGGTACTACATACCCCGGCACAGTTAAGATCCTTGACGTACTAGTGATCTTAAGCTCAACTCGTCTTATTGCTTGGGCTCCGCCATCTAAGTCAATATCACCGGTTGTCCACTCTGATGGTTCGGTATAAGAGACCTTATCCATGCCCAGGATGTCACCGTTAACCTGTAAAGTATAGGTATCAGTTGCATCAATCTCTTGAATTGGTTGGACGGTATTGACAAAGTAGACAGCACCTAAATCAATACTGAGCATTTGATTAACGTTCTCAGCGTCAAACCCTGCCATGGCAATCGGCGCAGTCTCTATGTCTCCATCAAACATCTCTAAATGGCTCCCATCTGGATCACTACGGTCAAACCTAAGGTCAGTATAGACATTCCGGTAAGTGGAAAGGCTATTGGTTTCCTTGACGGTATAAGTTCTGATGTCACCGTTATCTGCAATAACCTCAAAGGTATCACCATCTACAAGTGCTTGATCAGAAGAAGAAACTCCCCAGTAAGCTCCAAGATCAAGAGTTACCATACCTTTGAGGGTTTCAAACGTCGTATCCTCAGGAAGGTGTGAAACCACATTGTCTATGACTGCACGAGTGTTTTCAGCCGTGAGAACAGCAATGCTGTCACTGTGAATAAGGTTACCTTCATATGGTTTGATATAGCGGTCAAAAGTGTCGCCGTAATTCTGCCCATTTTTAACTCCGGAGACCTCAATATGGTTCGACTGCGCGGCCACAAAGTAACTTTCCAGTTCTTCACTTGTCCACTCGAACACGCCTGCCAGTGCAGGATCGTTGTCACTGCGCTTTTTGCTACCAACTTTCTCTCCGTTGACGGACAGCGTCACCTCATCTAAATTAGAATAAACTTTAACCGCTCTTGAGGTTGTTTCTGCAAGATTTTTGTCGACAAGATGCAGCATAGGAATATCAGACCAGTTTGCCTTGTAGAAATAGAACTGATCTTTTTTGGTAGTGTGATCGAATTTCACCAAGCCTTTATCATTGCGACCAATGGTGTCGCCTTCGTTGCGTCCATCCACAGAGAAGTCAAACATATTCCAGACGTAAGTACCCCACACCCAGTCACGCTCGTTAAAGGCTTTAAGGTTACCCTCGTGGAATAAGTTCCCCCACTGAGAGGAGTGATCCTGCATTACAGGGTTTTCTGCTGCGTATTCAGGTAGTGTACTGACACCTGCACCATACTCACTCATACAGAAAGGCAAGTCTGGGTAAACCTCTTTGAGCTCGTCGATAAAACCGCCGACATCGTCAATTGCGCCATAGTACCATCCGTAGTAGCGATTGTGGCAGGGCATTTCAACTGTATCCCAGTCGGGATCACCAATATCCTCCGCAGTAATGGTTGCTAGCGTGCTCTTACGATATGGTACCGTTTTGCCAAAACGCGCACCGAACTCTTCCTTAACAACAGCGGCAAGCTCGTTCAACCATGCGGTGTTCGCTTCACTGTTTCCCATGGCTGTGCCAGTTTCATTGGCTGTTCCGACCACCGCCATCGATGGAAAGTTAAAGTTCTGTCGTATTAGAGCTCGCATCTGCTCTTTAGCACTTTCTAGGTATTGAGCTCCGGCCTCCCCGTTTGCCTCTTCAGTTAGGTACTTGTTTACAATTGGAAGCTCTAGGTAATTCATAAAGCCCAACTCATTAGAATACTCACTAGTGTCTAACGCATGGGGGTAGTGTGAGAATCGAATGGAGCGTGCGCCCATCTCACGAATCAGATCTAAGTCATCCTCGCGCATTTCTTGAGTCGTCGACCACCCAACAACATCCCTGTCCTGATGCATTGCTACCCCGTTGAGGCGGTATTCATGGCCATTAAGAATGAAGCCTTTATCTTTGTCAAATTCGAAATAACGCAGACCTAACGGTTGTTCAACCTGATCGAGTAGCTTGTCGCCATCAAATACTTGAACAAAAATTTGATATAGGTATGGGTCATTGACTCCGTTCCAGAGATGAATATCGTTTAAGGTAAACTCGTTTTCAACTTCCGTGACAGAGTCAGCATCAACAGTAGCTGACGCAATATGGCTATAGACAATTTTACCTTCAGCATCCAGAACAATTGTGCGTATATGGCCGTTAAATTCTTCTTGAGATTTATTGCGAACTCGGATGTTTGAGTAAATATCCGAAGCATCATCAGTGGTGTGGGTCTGCATAAAATAGACACCTGACGAACCGTAATCTTCGGCGTCGATCCCAACCGCGCTAATCTGGATTAGTTTCACATCGCGGTAAATACCACCGTAGTAAGTATAGTCTTGTCCTGTTTCCATCGGCAGGAATGCATTCTCATGAACCGCTGAATCATAGGGGCGGTTGTCAACCTGAATAACAATGCTATTTTCACCATTAGTGACGAACTCGGTAATATCGATCCTGAAGCGCATGAATCCACCAGTGTGCTCACCGGCTTTTTCACCATTGACATAAACGGTAGTGATCATGGCTGAACCATCGAATTCAAGATACTGACGTTTACCTTCTTCTTTGGTTACGAGCAGAGTCTTCCGGTAGGTATTTATACCCTTGAAGTGTGGGGTCGACAGGTCAACATTCACCACATGTTCAGCATCAACCGAATGAGGGAGGCTGACATCTTCCCACTCCGAGTCATTGAAATCAGGCGATATTGCAGCGTTGTCGTCATAGTCCATCTGGTACTTCCAGCTTTCATTAATACTGATAGCCGTACGGGAAGTCGATTCGAACTCTGGCGAAACGACTTCACTAATTACATCAGTGGTAGAGTCATTACAACCTGCCATTGCGATAGCTACTGCCACTGCAGATAGAGTAAAGAGGTTTCTCATCCTTTTTCCTTTTATTAAATGGTATATGAGAATGCTCAATTTATAATCTTATCTGGATTTTGGCTTACCAATTTTTTGAGAATTAGAGATAGGTCATGAAGATAGTCTACAATATAGCGATTCGTCACACTTTTAACGGAGATACAAACCAGTTTATCACCAAAATTGGTTAACCTAATGGGGCGTTTGGTCGAATTTTATGGGGTTGATATTGACTAAAAATGAGATAACTAGTCATCAGAAACATTTCTATTATCCGTTTTTGTTCAGAACCGCTTTTTATGTACTGACAACTGCGTTATCAGATAACAATAAGATGAGAACGATCCGTCAAATCTATTCAGTCTGGGCATGGGCAAACAGTCAAGATGCTATATTTCAAGAGAGTGTAAACAACAATAGTGATGGTTAAGTCTCTTGGCGGTAGCGCAATGATATCAGCTTAAGGGGAACTTTAGCCTATGTCGTCATTGTGAGTTGCCTAAAAACTTAAACCTAGATGAACACACTATGGTTGCTAATGTGCTTGTTATTTGAACGAAAACCTATGAGAAACTAACAGCAGGGAGCATTAATGAAACCTGCTAAAGATTCGTCTGAAGATATGAGTGCTTTGGGCTGAATCAGAAGCAAGTTAGCGCACAAAAGTAGAGGCCTGGGAGTGCTTTGTTCAACCTAATAAGGCTGTTTTTGTCTCTGTCGTTCAACCAATATACACGGAGTTGGAGAGTAGCAATCCTGAACTCAGTTAGCTGGTTAAATGTATCAAAGATGAGAAGTAGATTACTGTATACCTTTACTATCTGAGGTGTGGTATAGACTTTGCCTTTTAGTAGGTTGACCAATTTTATTTGGTCGCTATTATGGTGAAAACAATTATTGACGTATTGAAAAAGATCATGATGCCTTTTGAACCCAAACGACCTTACCAAGAAATAGGGTTAGAACTAAGAAAACAGCTAATTGATGGCCAATATAAGGTCGGAGATAGGCTTCCTCCTGAACGAGATATTGCTGATCAGCTAGGTGTCAGCAGAACTGTGGTTCGTGAAGCAATCATCATGTTGGAATTGGAGAACTTAGTAGAGGTTAAGAAAGGTTCGGGTGTGTACGTCCTTAATGTTCCAACCGACTCTGGTTCCGGTGAAAATATCATTACTGATGATGCAGGCCCATTTGAGATGTTGCAGGCTCGGCAGTTGTTAGAGAGTAACATTGCTGAGTTTGCTGCTATTCAGGTGACACCAGGAGACATTCTAAGAATGCGCGCAGCGCTCGAACTTGAACGGCAGGAATTTGATAGTGGTGCCGCTGTGAGCGAAGGGGATGCTAAGTTTCATATGTGTATTGCCCAAGCTACGCAGAATTCTGTACTGGTAGACATGTTGAAACATTCGTGGAAGCGTCGTGAAAATAGTCCGATGTGGAATAAGCTCCATACTCGTATTAAAGGCATAGACTATCGCGCGGAATGGATGGAAGATCACGCTAAAATACTTTCTGCTCTCCAAAGGAAAGACCCGATATCTGCCAAAAATGCAATGTGGCAACACCTAGAAAATGTTAAGCAGCGTTTATTAGAGCTATCTGACGTTGATGACCCGAATTTCGACGGCTACTTATTTAGCTCAAACCCAGTAGTATCTTTGGGTAACACAAAACGTTAAATAATTACTACCGAAACGTGGTTCGGTCTGGGAAACATTAGTGATACGTTGTTGTCGCTGATAGTGAACGCGATGACAGACATGTTTATTGACCGTATCTGACATTCACCTTCGCTATAAAGGCTAGGGGCATCAATGGATAGGTGTTGTATCAAACCTTAGGTTTTACTTTGAAATGAAACCTTCGTTTTCTTAGTTCGTCGACTTATACAGGTGTTATACGGACAGGCTAGCGGTATGTTAGCCTGTTTAAACAACGAGTCTATCAAAATTGAGATCGCGGCCTATGGTTGCTCCATAAAAATGAACCCCACTCAAGAAGTGGGGTTCTTCGTCAATCTGCTCACCGCGTAATGCGGGGTTATATTGGTTCAGATAATTAACTGTATAGAGTTCGCTTAAGTGCGAGTTCCACACCACGGATTTCTGCAAGACCTTTAAGGCGGCCAATGCAAGAGTAGCCAGGGTTAGTCTGCTTCTTAAGATCATCAATCATTTGATGGCCGTGGTCAGGGCGCATCGGGATTAAGCGAGTCTCACCTTCGCCTTTACGGCGGTATTCTTCTTTAAGTAGTGCGTTGATAACATTATACATATCAACGTCGCCCTCAAGGTGTGCTGCTTCGTGGAAGCTCATCGGGTTTTCTTCACGTTGAGTTGAGCGGAGATGTGTAAAGTAAATACGATCACCGTAAGTTTCGATCATTTTTACAAGATCATTGTCGCCACGTACACCGTAAGAACCTGTACACATTGTAATACCGTTCATTTTACTCGGCACTGCAGTAGTCAGTGCTTCAATGTCTTCAATGGTGGATACAATTCTAGGCAGACCCAAAATTGGACGCGGTGGATCGTCCGGGTGTACCGCTAGCTTGAGGCCATATTGTTCACATACTGGCATCAGTTCTTTTAAGAACAAGACCATGTGCTCACGTAGCTTTTCTTTATTGATATCTTTGTAAGTATCAAGACGAGCTTGGAATTCCTGGAGAGTGTAACCTTCTTCTGCACCAGGGAGACCAGCTATGATGTTTGCCGTGAGCTTATCGATTTCCGTTTGAGTCATGGATTCGAAGCGAGCTTGCGCCTCTTGTTGCTCGTTTTCTGTATAGTCTGCTTTCGCGTTTGGGCGTTTAAGAATGTGTAATTCAAATGCCGCAAACTCGATTTGATCAAAGCGGAGCGCTTTTGAGCCATCTGCAAGTTGGTATTCTAAGTCAGTACGAGTCCAATCAAGTACTGGCATAAAGTTATAACAAACGGTATCAATTCCGCATTCAGCTAGGTTGATAAGCGATTGCTTGTAGTTTTTGATCCACTGCGCGTAGTTGCCCGAGCGCGTTTTAATTTCTTCATGAACTGGGACGCTTTCTACAACAGACCAGACAAACCCTTTTGCTTCGATAATCTCTTTGCGTTTTAGGATTTCTTCTTTTGTCCAAACTTCACCATTTGGAATATGGTGGAGAGCGTTCACAATGCCAGTTGCACCCGCTTGTTTAATGTCATCTAGTGATACTGGATCGTTAGGACCGTACCAACGCCATGTTTGTTCCATGTAATTTACCTTGTATTAGATGCACTCAGCCCTACTCCAAAATAAGTATAAAGCTAAATACGTTTACTATATTTTAGCTACACAGAGGTATAGCTAGCTATAATTGGAGGTAATGATCAACAGCGACTGGGTTAATTCGCATTCAGCAATATTACTGGATTTGAATTGAATAAATATCCGTCAAAGTTAGGATCATCGACATCAGACAGGGCAAATAAGCGCTGTTTGACATTTTCAAGGTGTTGCCACATGGCACTTTTGGCTCCAATAGGGTCTCGACGTTGAATGGCTGCGAGAATTTTTTCGTGGTCATCCACCCATTCGTTACGATAATCTTGACCATGTATACGGGTGTGGAGTTTTTTCCACATTGGGCTTTTGAAACGCCCTCCCCATGATTGCTTTAAGATATCGACCAATACAGTATTTTGTGTAGCTTCAGCGATACAAACGTGGAACTGCTCATCGCCTTGGCTCTCTGCTGAACCGCTTAATAGCTCTTTTTTCTCTAAAGCGAGAGCCTGACGCATGCGACTAATGTCACTAGGCGTGGCCATCACTGCTGCAAACTCTGCAATATTACTTTCTAGTAACTGACGAGCTTGGAGTAGTTCAAACGGACCTACGTCATCGTCGATTTCATTGTCTACTGTATCGGTTGACGATGGAATATTACAAACATAAACACCAGAGCCTTTTTTAACCTCAACTAAACCCTGAAGCTCCAACATAATAATCGCCTCTCGCACGACTGTACGACTGACATTCATGCGTTCTGCTATATCACGTTCTGGAGGAAGCCTGTCTCCAACTTTGTACAGGCCTTCCTTTAATTCATTTTGTATTATGAACCCAATCTCTTGGTAAGCTCGTTTTGGTGTATTTGACATTTGATGCTGTTCTTAACATATTTCATCTGATTTCTTACTCTATAATAGAGGTAAGAAATAATTGGTCAACCAAAAGATTTCAAAAAGTGGCAACTTCCTATTTTGTGATTACTTAACTGATTTGATTTTATCGATCAGTTTGCTTAGCTCTAGATTCGATGAAGCAATTTCTGAATACATTGGCTGTACAGCTTGTACGAATGCTTTTTTGTCTGGCTCAACGAATGTCACGCCCATTTCTTCAGCTTTCTTGCGTTCTTTCGCTTCAGATTCTGCCCACAGTTTTTTCATGTACTCAGATGAATCCTTAGCTGCCTTCATTAGAGCTTCTTGCTGCTCAGCCGTTAGACGGTCATATGTTTTTGTCGAAACAACAAGAACATCTGGCACCATCGTATGTTCGTCCATGCTGTAGAACTTAGAAACCTCACTATGGCGACTCAGACTAAATGAAGGAATGTTGTTTTCTGCTGCGTCAACAACACCTTGTTGAAGAGCGGTGTAGAGTTCGCCATAAGC
The DNA here is from genome assembly GCF_049563345.1 of Vibrio mytili. Classification (NCBI taxonomy): domain Bacteria; kingdom Pseudomonadati; phylum Pseudomonadota; class Gammaproteobacteria; order Vibrionales; family Vibrionaceae; genus Vibrio; species Vibrio mytili. The sequence goes on from NZ_CP110482.1 coordinate 365,890, forward strand.
AAGTGGTGTTGGGCTACCACCTAGCGCTTTAACCATAGCAATTGCTGATGGGCTTGGCTGTACGCGAACTTTCAGGCCTTTAAGATCTTCTGGCGTATTAATTGGTTTACTTGTGTAGAAGCTACGTGCACCTGCATCGTAGTATGTAACACCAATAAATCCACTGTCTTTAGATGAGTTCAGGATTTCTCTACCAACTTCACCACCAGTTACCGAGTAGTAATGTTCTTTGTCTCTAAATAAATATGGAAGGTTGAAAGCAGAATAGGCTGGAGAAAAGGCTTCAAGCTCAGCTGCATTGCTCTTAACCATATCAAGCGCGCCATTTTGCATCAGTTCCATAGATTCACGCTGAGTACCTAGTTGTGCATCAGGGTAAATACGAATACGAACTTCTCCATCCGTTAGTTCTTTTACTTCTTTTGCCATGTAGTCCATTGCTTTATGAACCGCATGGTCTCTAGGATGGTTGTGGCTTAGTTTTAGTGTTGTCGCTGCGAAAGCTGAAGCTGTAGAGCCAAGTAGCATGGCAGTACCAACTGCTATACCCAATACTGATTTTTTCATATCTATAACCTTTATATTCGTCATTTTGATAGAGCAACTTTTGTTTCGAGCCAATATTGGCATACCAATATTGGCTAATCAAACACAAAAAACTTCTAAATTGTCTTAGATCACATTAATGGCAAACGATTTGGTATGCCAATTGTTGTGTGAGTTAGCTCACGTGACAAGTCTATTGAGCTATTTATAATCCCTCACGAACCGTATGTCTTAATCAAGCACCGAAAGAAAAGAAAGTTCTTATATTGGTAAACCATATTTCGGTGGTTTAAAGGAAATGAAAATGAATAAATTGGTCAACTATATCAATAAGGGGCTTGCAGCATTTACTGTATCCCTATCGACCTTTCTTGTTTTTTGTGTGATTTGGCAGGTCTTATCAAGATATGTAATTGGTAAACCAAGCACTGTTACCGATGAACTTGCTAGATATCTCTTCATGTGGGTCGCTTTAATTGGAGCGGCTTATACGACAGGTCTTAAACGCCACCTGGCCATTGACCTTCTGACGATGACGCTTAAAGGGAAGCGTAAGTTTTTTAATGAAATCATTATTCAGATTGCTATCGCGATTTTTGCTGGGGTTGTACTTGTTTATGGCGGCATTCAATTAGCTGCAAAAACATTAGCAACTGGACAGGTGACGCCAGCACTAGGGTTAGAGATGGGATATATCTATTTTTGTCTTCCAATCAGTGGGGCATTAATGATTTTTTATTCTGTGATTTTTGCTTGTGAACGAGTGAAATCTCTTTTAGGTAATGAAGATTGTACTGTTGAATCACAAGCAGACTAATTAAGGACTCCACTTATGGAAATGCAAGTTCTACTCATATTATTTGGCACGTTTAGTGTGCTGTTGGCCATCGGTGTGCCAGTCTCTTTTGCGATCGGGCTTTCGTCGCTTACCACTATCTTAACAAGTCTTCCGCTTGAACCTGCTATCGCAGTAGTCGCACAAAGGATGGCTGCCGGATTGGATAATTTCGCATTGCTGGCGATTCCGTTTTTTATTCTGGCTGGCAACATTATGAACCAGGGTGGTATTGCTCTTCGTTTAATTAACTTTGCTAAAGTACTAGGTGGTCGATTACCAGGCTCTTTAGCACACGTTAACGTGATGGCGAACATGATGTTCGGCTCAATTTCTGGTTCAGCTGTAGCTTCTGCTGCTGCGGTTGGTGGTACGATGGCGCCACTACAGAAAAAAGACGGTTACGACGAGCATTTTTCTGCAGCAGTAAACATCACTTCATGTCCTACTGGCCTTTTGATTCCACCAAGTAATACTCTGATTGTTTTTTCGCTGGTATCTGGTGGTACATCAATCGCGGCGCTTTTCTTAGCGGGATACATCCCAGGTATTTTGATGGGATTGAGCTTAATGCTTGTTGCTGGTTTCATTGCTAAAAAACGTGGCTATCCTGTTGCAGAAAAGCCTTCTCTATCTGCTGTTTGGGAGACGTTTGTAAAAGCAGCACCTTCGTTAATGCTTATTGTCGTAATCATGGGTGGTATTATCGGCGGTATCTTCACTGCAACAGAAGCGTCAGCCATTGCGGTTGTCTATACCTTTGTTCTTGCGGTACTGATTTACAAAGAAGTGGGTTGGAAGCAGCTACCAAAAATTGTACTTGAATCTGCAGTCACCACTTCTATTGTTCTTCTGTTGGTTGGTGCATCAATGGGTATGTCTTGGGCGATGGCAAATGCAGATATTCCATACATCATTGCTGATGCTCTGCTTGCGATCTCGGAAGATCCTTTAATGATCTTGTTGATTATCAACCTGATTCTTTTGATTGTTGGTATTTTTATGGATATGACACCAGCGATTCTGATTTTCACACCTATTTTCCTGCCGATTGCACTGGATATGGGCATTGATCCGGTTCACTTCGGTATCATGATGACGTTTAACCTGGCGATTGGTATTTGTACTCCTCCTGTAGGCAGCGCGTTATTCATTGGTTGTTCGGTAGCAGATGTGCCGATTAATAAAATTATTAAACCATTGTTGCCATTCTATGCTGCTCTGGTAGCTGCACTTATGGCTGTTACCTTTATTCCTGAGCTGAGCCTGTTCTTACCGAACCTGGTTCTGGGCTACTAACTCTCATTCACAAACTTATAAACTTCTCGCGGGGTTCCCCGCGAGATAGGGATACAGACATGCAAAATATTTCTAATACGGTATTGAATAAACCCGTTCAGCTGAACAATTACGACCGTTCTAAACTGAAGTCTCGAATCGTACATCTAGGGTTTGGCGCGTTTCACCGCGCCCATCAAGGCTTATTCACAGATGAGGTTGCACGTAAATCAGACAGCGATTGGGGCATTTGTGAAATCAACCTGTTTGGTGGAGAAGAACTGATTGAGTCACTGCGTAGCCAGGATCATCTGTATACCGTTGCTGAGAAAGGTGCTGAAACGACCGATGTTAAGATAATCGGGTCGGTAACGGAATCGTTACATCCGGTACTTGATGGTGTTGAGGCTGTTATTGAGAAAATGGCAGAGCCACAAGTGGCTATCGTGTCAATGACTATTACAGAAAAGGGTTACTGTGCCGATCCGGCGACAGGACGATTAGATAAAAATAGTCCATTAGTTATCGCGGACTTAGAAAACCCAACTCAACCTAAGTCAGCATTAGGCTACATCGTCCAAGCCTTAAAGGTTCGTCGTGAACGTGGTGTAACGCCATTTACAGTAATGTCTTGTGACAACGTACAAGAGAATGGTCACGTAGCAAAAGCGGCCATTCTTGAGTTCGCAAAATTACTGGACGCAGAGTTAGGTGAATGGATTGAAGCCAACGTGACTTTCCCATGCACTATGGTTGACCGTATTGTACCTGCAGCGACAGAAGAGACGCTAAATGAAATTACCGCTCTTCTTGGTGTACAAGACCCATGTGGTATTGCATGTGAGCCATTCCGCCAGTGGGTAATCGAAGACAACTTTGTAGCAGGACGTCCAAACTGGGATATCGCAGGTGCAGAATTAGTTGAGGATGTTGTGCCATACGAAGAGATGAAACTGCGCATGTTGAACGGCAGTCACTCTTTCCTTGCGTACCTTGGTTACCTCGGTGGCTATGCGCATATCTCTGACACAATGACCGATGAAGGCTACCGTAAAGCGGCATTAGATATGATGCTAAAAGCGCAAGCTCCTTCGTTAAACATGCCAGAAGGTACTGACTTAGAGGGTTATGCGAAATTGCTTATTGATCGTTTCACTAACCCAAGCCTAAAGCACAAGACGTGGCAAATCGCGATGGATGGTAGCCAGAAGATCCCTCAACGAATGGGCGGCAGTTTACGCTTCCACCTAGAGCAAGGCTCTGATTTCAAATGGCTAGCAGCAGGTATCGCTGGCTGGATGCGTTATGTCTCAGCCGTGGATGAGCAAGGAAACGAAATTGACGTTCGTGACCCTATGGCTGAGCAACTAAAAGCGATATGTGATGAGCACGGCCAGAGCGTAACAGTGGTTCCTGCCTTGTTATCTCTCGAAGCGATTTTTGCTCCGGAAATCGGGCGAAACCCACAAGTGATTGATGCGGTAAGCTCTGCATACCAATCTTTGATTGAAAATGGCGCTCGCGCAACGGTAGCGGCACTTTAAGAGGAAAAACAGATGAAAAACTTTCTATGTGACGACTTCTTATTAAGCAACGAGACTGCTCGTCGTCTTTACCATGAGCATGCCGCAGACAAACCCATTTTTGACTACCACTGCCACCTAAACCCGGCAGAAGTTGCACAAAATCGCCAGTTTGAAAACTTGAGCCAAATTTGGCTTGCAGGCGACCACTATAAATGGCGTGGGATGCGTTCAGCAGGTATCGAGGAACGCTTGATCACTGGTGATGCAACTGAGTACGAAAAGTTCCAGGCGTGGGCTAAAACCGTCCCAATGACGCTGGGTAATCCACTGTTCCACTGGACACATCTAGAGCTTCGTCGCCCGTTTGGTATTACCAATAAGCTATTAAATGCAGAAACTGCAGACAGCATTTGGCACGAATGTAATGAGCTTCTACAAACGCCTGAATTTTCCGCTCGTGGCATCATGAAGCAGATGAATGTCGTCATGGCTGGGACAACGGATGATCCAATCGACTCACTGGAGCATCATGCAGTGATTGCTGCGGATGAAAGCTTTGACGTTGAAGTATTACCAAGCTGGCGCCCAGACAAAGCATTCAAGATCGAACTTGACGGGTTTGCGGAGTACATGACTTTGCTTGGTCAAGCTGCTGATATCGAGATCTCAAGCTTTTCAACGCTTTTAGAGGCTTTAGACAAGCGCCTTGCACATTTTGATGCACATGGTTGTCGCGCAGCAGACCACGGTATTGAAATCGTACGTTATGCTGACATTCCTTCAGAACAAATGCTTGATAGCTTAATTACTCGCCGTTTGAGTGGAGAAGTGTTGTCAGAAACGGAATGCGCTCAATTCTCAACAGCGGTACAAGTGTGGTTAGGTACGCGTTATGCGAAATTGGGTTGGGTAATGCAGCTGCATATTGGTGCTCAGCGCAATAACAACACGCGCATGTTCAAGATACTGGGCGCTGATGCCGGCTTTGATTCTATCAGCGACCGCACATTCGCATTCGAGTTGGCGCATCTGCTTGATGATATGGATAAAACCAACGAACTACCTAAGACGATTCTTTACTGTCTTAACCCTCGTGACAACGAAATGATGGCAACCATGATTGGTAATTTCCAAGGTGGCGGTATCGCAGGTAAGGTTCAGTTCGGTTCTGGTTGGTGGTTCAATGACCAGAAAGATGGCATGCAACGTCAAATGGAGCAGTTGTCACAACTTGGTCTATTAAGCCAGTTCGTTGGTATGCTGACAGATTCACGCAGCTTCTTATCGTACACGCGTCACGAGTACTTTCGCCGAATCTTGTGTGACATGGTTGGCCGCTGGGCTGAAAATGGCGAAGTGCCAAATGACCTGTCTTTACTTGGTCCAATGGTTGAAGATATCTGCTTTAACAACGCTAAGCGTTACTTTGCCTAAGAGCTTGTTATGAAAAATATCGCTATTATCGGAGAGTGCATGATTGAGCTAAACGGTAAGCCGTTTGGCGCTATGCATCAAACCTTTGGTGGAGATACGCTAAATGCCGCGGTTTATCTAAGCCGCGGTTGCGAACTCAATACCGAAGATCAAGCCATTACCGTCTCTTTCGTTTCCGCAATGGGTACCGATCCTCTCAGTGAAGGCATGGTGACTCGCTGGCAAGAGGAAGGCATCAGTACAGATTTAGTGTTGCGGGATGAGAAACGTACTCCCGGGCTTTATCTTATTCAGCTGGACGATCAAGGCGAGCGTACTTTTCTGTACTGGCGCAATCAATCGCCGGCACGCTACCTACTTCAGCATCCGGACTTTACTCGTATCGAAGAATCCTTGTCTCAGATGGACATGGTGTTTGTGAGTGGTATTAGCCTTGCGATCCTGGAAGAGGAAGATCGAATTAAGTTGCTGAACCTTCTGGGTACTTTACGCAGTCAGGGCGTTGAGGTTGCGTTTGACAGTAACTATCGCCCGGCTTTGTGGCCTGATGATGAGCTTAAAACGGTTAAATCAAATTACCAAACCATGTATCAGACCACGGATCTCGCTTTGGTTACCTTCGATGACGAGCAGCTCATTTGGGGGGACAACACTCCTGAAGAAACACTGGCTCGATTGCACAAACTAGGTGTTAACAAAGTCATTGTTAAACTTGGTGAAGAAGGATGTTTGGTCGGAGATAGCATCAATGACCGTTACTATTCGGTTGCTACAACACCAGTTGAAACCGTGGTAGACACAACATCAGCAGGTGACTCATTTAACGGCGGTTTCTTATCTAGTTATCTAGCCGGTGGCTCTTTAGAACAGTCGTGCCAACGTGGTAATACGCTTGCCGGTGTTGTTATCCAGCATCGTGGTGCAATCATTCCAAAATCAGCCACTGATATTGTGACGAAAAAACAGAATTAACAGTAAAGGATTTATAATGTCTACAATCAACGAACAGCTAAAAGCACTTAAAATTATTCCGGTTATCGCTATCGATAAAGCCGAAGACATCATTCCACTAGGTAAAGTGTTAGCAGAAAATGGTCTACCAGTCGCTGAAATCACGTTTCGCTCTGATGCGGCTGTTGAAGCAATTCGACTACTCCGTGAATCTCAGCCTGATATGCTCATTGGTGCTGGTACCGTGCTTAATAAAGAACAAGTGATTGCTGCCAAAGAAGCTGGGGCGACTTTCATTGTATCGCCGGGCTTTAACCCGAATACGGTCAAAGCTTGCCAAGAGATTGGTATTGATATTGTACCTGGTGTCAACAACCCTAGCGCAATCGAGGCAGCGCTGGAAATGGGCTTAACCACGCTTAAGTTTTTCCCAGCTGAAGCATCTGGTGGCGTGAATATGGTAAAAGCCCTTCTTGCTCCATACGGTGACGTACACATCATGCCTACCGGTGGTGTTAATCCGAAGAACATTAAAGACTACCTTGCAGTACCACGCGTACTTGCGTGCGGCGGAACTTGGATGGTTGATAAAAAACTGATTGAAGCTGGTGAATGGGAAGAGCTTGCTCGTCTAACTCGTGATGCGGTGGAGCTCGTTAACGCTTAATAGAAATTTTCGAGTCCAAACCTCTCCCTTTGGAGAGGTTTTTTTATAACGAATAAATAACACTGGACGGTTTGTAATGAATATTTTGTTTCTACATACACTTGATAGCAATACAGAACTTTTTGAACCACTCGCCGCGGTGAAATTTCCTCAACATAATATCAGCCATGATGTTCAAGAAAGTTTCCTCACTGACATTCGTAACAACGGTCAAACTGAGCGCTCAACTCAGATTATTCACCAATATCTTAAAGCCAAGCTCAATAATGGTTTCGACTACATTATCTGCACCTGCTCAACATTAGGTCCTGTGGTTGATAGCTTTCCTAATGACAAAGTATTCAGAGTTGATAAGCCCATGGCGAAGAGCTGTGCACAGTATGAGAGTGTGCTCGTTGCGGTGACCCTGGAAAGTACTATCGAACCGACAGGGGCACTACTAGCGTCTCAAGCACCAGAAACTAACTTCACATTCAAACTGATTGATGACGCATGGGAACTCTATGCGCAAAGCAAATTTGAATCGTTTAATCGCTGCATTGCCAACGAGTTAAACCAAACTTTGCAGAGCGAGCAAAATTATCAAGCCGTTCTGCTCGCTCAAGCTTCAATGATGAATGCAGCTTCGCTAGTCACGGAGGCGATACCGGTATTAACGAGTCCGGATACTTGCCTGGCTTATCTAGCCGCGCACTTAAACGAAGAACCTTAGTTAGGGATTGACACGATGTTAGCTGCGCAAGTTATTGGTGGAATTGCTTTTGTTTGTGGTGTTTTCGCCTTTTTACAGAAAGATGACCTTAAATTTCGCTACGGTATGGTGACTTTCTGTTTCATCATGGCTTTACACTTTTTTATGATGGATGCCATGGTTGCAGCAATTGGCGTAACCATCAATGGTATCCGTGCGTTTGTCTCGATAAAGACCCAATCACGCTGGGTAATGTGGGTGTTTATTAGCTTATTGATCGGTATGACGGTGCCACAGCTCAACACGCCAATTGAGGCACTAACCATCATAGGCTCAGCAGCAGGAACTTGGGCATTATTTTCTCTAAGTGGCATAAAGGTGCGCAGTGTGATTCTATTTAACTCATGCTGTTGGTTCACGCACAACTTGTGGCTTGGCTCGGTAGGCGGCATCTTAGTGGAAGGTACCTTCATCATTGCTAATTTAGTGACGATTTATCGAATGTACCGCTCTCAGGAAGCAGAAGAACAAGGGGCTTAACTTATTGATCTTAAAAGCTGGCATAGCCAGCTTGTTTCACGTCATATTTGGCTCAGAGAACTAGTTATTCTGACTTATCGTTGTTAATTCATTATTGGTTTCTTTCATCAAGGGAATAAGCGCCAAACGATCCATCGACATTTTCTTTCCATCACTTAGCACGATATGATTCACAGCCCATACCACGCAGCCTTCATCAATATTAAATAAACAACGAACTTGAGAATATACATAGCTATCTTCATAAGCGGTTGAGATTGGTTTAGCACTGCCTTGCCAAGCCTCGACGATGGTCTCTATAGAGCAGGGCAAATTAATTGAGAGCAACTCAGGTTCTAGGTCTTTGACGACTTTTAAATGAAGTGTCGCGGTACCGTTTTGATTGCGTTCTACCCATAGTTCATGCGGGATTAAATCATCGTTCCAATTCAAAATGTGCATTTTTATGCCTTAGTTTATCTAGTATAAAAAAGACCTGAATTATCAGGTCTTTTAGAGGTTATTGATTACTTGTCAAAGCCTTCCATACCATATCCAAATGGATATAAAGTATCGGCCTCTGCATAACCAGGTGCATCTGATGCCTGGTCAATAATTGCCTGGGCTTTATTTGCTAGTGCAAATGGAAGTTTGCCAGACGGGGTAAATTTACCTGTCACAACATCCATTAGTGCCGCATCATTAGAACCAAATGTCGCCAAAATCGCACCTGCGCCATTCATTCCGCTTGCTTCATCAAGCACATATGGTTGACGGAAGTAGACAGACAAGACGGTATTTTCAGCCCCGACTTCTTCCATCACGGCTTTGATATCTTCTAGTGACGGTGTGATTTTCCAAGATTGTCCTTCACCATCAACAGTTGATGCCATAGTTGTGAAATCAAGTGATGAAATCTCATTGAAGTTTGGCCCCCCGAAGAACAGCAATGGAGCAGAAGTATTACTTACTCGAACTCGGATTAACGCATAATCACTGCCGGTAGCATCTGCCACTTTTACGCCGTCCTGATTGTCTCCGACGGTGACATTGTAGCCGTGCTCTTCCGCGATGGTTCCATCCATGCCCATAGTGAATAAGCTAACTGGTGCCGATTCTTTTGATTCAGGTAATGGTAGTAAGCTGTCTTTATTATCCAGTAAAACAACAGCTTTGCGTTGAGCTTCATCCGCAAGCGCTTTGGATTCAGGGTTTGCTACGATTTCATTGGCTTTCGATGCATCAACGTATGCATCTTCAAACAAACCAAGTTCAAATTGAACTTTTAGCAGTCGTGCAACGGATTTGTCGACCTGTTCTTCCAGCTCCGGATACTGTGTAACAACCTCTAAGATATTGGCATTTTCGTGGAAACCGGAAAATACATCAGTGCCTGCTTCAATAGCAATTTTAAATAACTCTGCTTGGGTTTTGTCTTGCAGACCCCATGCTCGGTTATTTGCTGGGGCTTGATAATCGCTTAATGGTGCATTTGGTTCACCAATGATGCCCGTGTCAGAGTTGATGACACCTTTAAAGCCAAGCTCTTTGCGTAGTAAATCGTCCAGAATGCCTTTGGAGAAGGCACTACCGACGTTCCCTTTAGGAGTCCCCACGTCTGCGCCGTAAGAGTTATTTGCAACACGCACCGTATCCTTATCGCGATCATTAAGATGATCGCCAAGTAGAACACCACCTACATCTAAGTTTGTTTCATCGGGATCGTTAATCGACCAGTTACCGCCACCGACAATGCCGTAGTAAGGCATGATGGACGCCACACCAGCATCAATTGCAGCTTTAAATGGTTTTACGTGGTAATCAAATTGACCTGCAGGGTAACTTTGATGTTGGCCTGCTTGGTAGTGTGGATCCAGCCCCAAGAATTGTGGGCCGCCACCAGGGAAGTGTTTAAGAGTTAATACAATACTGTCAGAGTCAACGCTGTTACCTTGCAGATTAGTGACTAAGGTATCGATTATATTTGAGGCTAAGTCAGCATCTTCAGTAAAAGTTTCGTGAACACGATACCATCTTGGTTCGGTAGATAAATCAGCCATATAGCCATACATACCGCGCAGACCGATGGCGTTCCATTCTGCTTTCATCACCTCTGCAAATTTCGCGACCATGTCCATATCGTTCATTGCGGCTAATCCGCCTTCTTTCGGGAATGCAGTGAAAGCACCCGCCGCGACGTTAATTCCTGCTCTGGCATCAGGTTCAATATGGTTACGGGCGTTGGATTTATGAAGGGCAGGAATACCGAGTCGAGTTTTCTCCATTTCTTCCTGAACGGCATTCATATACTGCGCCGCTTCCATAGGGCTTATTGGATAGTTTGCGCCAAATGGGCCTGAAGGCGGGTTATCTCGTTCATCATCGGTAAGATTATCGATTTCTTCTTGTGTCAGGATGTTATTACGGAAGATAAATCGGGTCATGTGCTGATCATGAATATAATCTTTATGTAGTGTCCCTATCGTTCCGCGCGCTTCAGCATAGAGAGTATCGATTAGCATCATGCCGACTTTTTCTTCTAACGTCATTCGGTCTAGCAGATCACTAATTCGTTTATCGACAGGTAAACGCCAATCCTCATAAGGCGTTAGCTCTCCATCACCATTAGCATCTCTGAATGTATAGCCATCAATATTCAACACTTCATGCACTTTGGACTGGACGCTTGGCTGAGTGTACGTTTTGTCTTCATCAGAATTACATCCAGCAATCATAACGGCTAAAGCTACAGGGGCGAGGGTAAAAATTTTTTTGCTCATTTTTTGCCTTTTTGCGTGTTATCGGACAATGAAACTATATTTTTTAACCAATTATTGGTAAACCATTATGGGTTTTTTTGGTGATATTGATCTACCAATGTTTGTTTTTGGTGTGTCTTTTTGTGTGATTGGTCATAAGGATGTTGTGCATAGTTAAAAGGGTGAGGAGTAAGAAGAGTGCCTAAAAAATTATTCCTGAGTGAATTAATGCGGGAATTGTCAATCTTTCCGACATTGATCTGCACCAGCAGGACTAGGCACTTCACTAAGCGAATTTCCTAAACCCCAAAGGTAATCCGTATTTTTCTAATTTACGGTATTACTCTAAGAAAGTTTTGTCCGTCTTCGTTCAGCGGTCACGGCCTGCAACAGTGCCCTGTCCGGTATTGTGATCACCAAGCGATTCTGTCGTACGTTAACTACCAACCGATTTTGTCGACTTACATATCACTAGGGGAGTGATGGAACTATTTTCTTGTAAGAAAGTTTCTTACTATGCTTTGGTGCCTTAAATATTGTTGCCACAAAAATATCAACTTATGGTTGTTTTTTAGTTAACGTATTGAAATTTTGGAAACTTGAAATATCACTTTATGGTTTTTTCAACAATATATTTGTAAAAACAACCATACGTTGATTATTACAACGATATCTTGATAGTCAGTACAACCATAAATTGAAATTGCTTCTTCATGGACATGGACTAAACTTCTGTAAGTTTAAGATAAATTCATGAAGCGGCAATTTCATTTTCTTATCTTATTAACGCCTACCGACATTCCTCTTATTGCGCTTTAAAGATGATTAATCTGCTTCAGCCCCATTGTTCTTTCCTCAAAAGTACTGAAAGATGCTTAAGATTAAAGTCGTAGTCTTGGGTGTGAATGAGGCTATGGACCAGATGTTGAGTCGATTGACGTTTGATGAAGGCAGGGTTGACAACGTAGGAGACTGACGTTGCCTTGCGATCATGGCTCGTTTGGAGTGTCGTGAATAAAAACACAGTCTTGGTTGGTTTTTCGTATTAGCCTTTGACACAGTTTAATCTGTTTGTCTGACAAGGCTTGATCACGGTTAAGTTGATCTCGTAAACCTGTAAGTATGTCTCTGTCCAAGTTACTCAGCTTTTCAGAATGTATGAGGAGTGTAGTATTAATGAGTTCTGATAGGTTTCTTGAGCTCACAATCCCCACTCCTTATCCCACTCTTTTTGTTCCTCAAGTTCTTCTATTCGTTTGCGGACATCCATTGTCTTCAACTCTTCTGATATCCGCTTAATTCCTTTCCCTTTTGGGTTAATATCAAATTGTTGCTGCATTTGTGTCGGTTTTGGTCGCTTACTCACATATTGTCCTATTTTTGGCGGGGTCGTTTCTCTCAACTCATGTGTTAGAAACTTACTGGTGTGTTTAAAATCATAACCTTACAACCAAATTAAAATATGGCCGAAGACTCAACTAACTATTTTCAATTTAAGGCTTATACTTAAAGTAGCTCCGCCAATTTGAGTTATTTGTAATTATAAAGCAAGTTTCCTTTCACAGTATTTCTCGAACTTTCTCGTTTAACTTCTGCGTTAGCCATCTTGAGTGACTATGAAATAGCTCTAGTTATCAGAGCTTTACCCTATAGGATTAGTCGAGGTATATATGTCTGACAGAGAAACTGGATCAGTAAAATGGTTTAACGAAAATAAAGGCTTTGGTTTTATCACCAAAGATAGCGATGGTAAGGACATTTTTGTCCATTTCCGTTCGATTTCCTCAGAGGGCTTTAAGACCCTGTTGGAAGGACAAAAAGTAAGTTTTGAAGTTGCGCCTGGTGATAAAGGTCCTCAAGCAACAAATGTGGCGCTCATCTAGGTAGGATTGAAGGCTTAGCAATTACAGCTTCGCCTTCATTTTGTTAAATCGAGTTATTGTTTGATGACATGGGTGCATTCCAACGCCTTCCTTCTTTTAGAATTTCAACTCTGATCCTTTCAGTTTATAGATTTTCAACTTATTAACGCTAATTGGATATGGGAAATATAAACGTGTCCCAGAAAACATCTCCATGACCAGGGGATTGCTTTTACATAGCTCAACCATCATTGAAAGGAAACAAATCATGATACCTACCAACGAAAAAACATGGCGACAAAGATATCAAAGGTCACTGAATGTAAAAGGCACCGATTATAAATACTGGTCATTAAAAAAACTTGCCCAAGATTACCAAGTAAACCTGTCCAAAATTCCAATAACGAAACTTCTGCTTATTGAAAATGTAATGCGACAAACCACGGATTTAAAAGAGTCATCTCGTATTATTGAAGCATTATTCTTTAAAGATAAGATTCTTGACTCACAGAGCAAAGGTCATTCATCAGAATTCAGTTTTTATCCTAGTAGAGTGCTGATGCAGGACTATACCGGAATCCCTGCTTTGGTCGATCTCGCCGCTATTAGAGATGCAATTGCACAAGCTGGCGGAGATCCGAGTTATGTCACACCAAAATGCCCGGTCGATCTTGTCATAGACCATTCGTTAATTGTTGATCAGTCAGGTTCAGAATCCTCAATACATACAAATCGTGTACATGAAATGGCACGTAATAAAGAGCGCTATACATTCTTAAAGTGGGCACAAAAGAATTTCCGTAACTTGACCGTGATACCCCCTGGTAAGGGCATATGCCATCAGGTTAATTTAGAGTATCTATCTCAAGTTGTGCGCGAAGACGAAAATAGAGTGTTAACACCCGATACGGTGATAGGAACCGACAGCCACACCACTATGGTAAACGGGTTAGGCGTGTTAGGTTGGGGAGTAGGAGGTATAGAAGCCGAAGCCGCAATGCTCGGCCAGCCACTTAATATCGCGATTCCGCGAGTCGTCGGAGTGCGTCTTGATGGGCAATTGTGTCCTGGTGTGACTGCAACTGATTTGGTTTTGACGATTACAGAAAGGCTAAGGTCTCATGGCGTGGTTGGTAAATTCGTTGAGTACTATGGTGACGGCTTAGCCGTTCTATCAGTGGCAGACCGAGCAACGCTCGCCAATATGGCGCCAGAGTATGGTGCCACTTGCGGATTTTTCCCGATTGACGAAAATACCATCGCCTATTTAACCCTAACAAACCGCCCCTCTTCACTGGTTGGCAGAGTGCGGGCTTACGCGCACGAGCAACAGCTATGGTGGGATGCAAACCGCCCTTCACCTGAGTATGATGAAAATATTGTAGTGGATTTATCTACCGTTGTTACCTCAATAGCAGGCCCCAAACGACCTCAAGATAGACTTAACCTCAGTGCTATTAAGCAAGCGACTCTTGACCAATGTGCTATTGAAGGTGCTTCAAACTCCGACCAGCCGAGCTCATCCAGACATTTAAATCATGGTGATGTTGTTATTGCAGCCATCACCTCGTGCACGAACACATCAAACCCCGCTGTTATGCTGACTGCGGGTTTGGTGGCTAAGGCAGCCGTTAAAAAAGGGTTAACCGTTCCTAGCTACGTAAAAACTTCTCTCGCACCCGGATCATTAGCTGTCGCGCGATATCTCAATGATACGGGTTTGCAAGACTACCTCGACCGATTGGGATTTCATCGAGTTGGATACGGCTGCACAACATGCATTGGTAACTCCGGCCCACTGAAAAACAATCTTGAAACCGAGATCTCGGAAAACAGCTTGAATGTATCGGCGGTATTATCAGGGAATCGAAATTTTGAAGGCAGAGTACACCCCTCTGTTAGCCTAAACTGGCTTGCCTCGCCCCCATTAGTCGTCGCATTTGCGTTAGCGGGTACGACCTGTATTGACTTAAAAAAAGACCCAATTGCGATTAATAGTAACAATGAGCCAGTCTATCTAAGAGATCTTTGGCCAAGCCAAACCATGCTCAATGAAATGCTGAATCAAGTCCATGAGAGCCACTTTAGGTTGAGCTACAACGACATTACTGAAGGTGATGAAGAATGGGAACAATTGTCGATGAAAGACAGTCCCTGTTACCCGTGGGACAAAGACTCCACTTATATACAGCGCCCTCCGTTTTTGGAAATGCCATCGCCGACTTTTCCTATTGAATCAGCACGTGTATTAGCCATTTTGGGAGATTCGATTACAACCGACCATATTTCACCAGCAGGCCTCATTTCAACAACCAGTCCGGCGGGTCAATATTTGCTATCAAAAAACATCGACCCAGAAGAGTTCAATAGCTATGGAGCACGACGAGGAAACCACCACGTCATGGTTCGTGGGACGTTTTCAAATGTACGTCTGGAAAACAAAATCGCCTCTCCGACTATAGGTGGATTTACGCGCTGCTACGGCGATACCAAGCTGGATGACTGTAACATGTCGACCACAGAGAAAACGCCTCCAGTCATTCCTATTTTTGATGCGAGCAACAGGTCAATCGAACTTCAAGTTCCTTTGGTCATATTTGCCGGTAAAGACTACGGTTCAGGCTCTAGTCGTGACTGGGCAGCAAAAGGATGTTTGTTATTGAATGTCAAAGCAGTCATTGCGGAGTCGTTTGAACGGATTCACCGTAGTAACTTAGTCGGTATGGGCGTATTGCCTCTTCAACTGACGCGACCAGATGAATTAAATTCTCTGACTCTAGAGGGAAATGAGACGGTTTTTATCGCTCCTAACGGCCCTATAAAACCTTTGTTAGCGCTCGACATTATCGTGGTAACCGCTCAAGGTTCTGAACTCACCATACCGGTGATTGCACGTATAGATAACCCTAAGGAGCTGGAGTATTTTAACTCGGGAGGCATTCTTCAGTATGTTCTGAAGCAACTGAAAGCAACCATGCGCCAAATATCATAGCCCTCAAATGTCATAGTGAAAGGCTATCTATCGGGTGACGGGGCAACCGCTTCTCAGGTCGTTTATCATCGCAGACTGCCAACCTATACATTTAAGATTGAGATGTTGTTGTGCTTTTCTGTTACGAAGCAATACCGTAAAAATGTGAGACCGAGCTAGTCACATGTTGCTAACTCGGTCAGTATGTGTAGTTTAATTCATGTAAGGTTTAATTGTCTGAATCTTGCCATTCTCATCATGAATTAGTTCAGTCATTTTAATGCAGCGTAGGTGAGTTTGACCGCCTGATAGTGAACTATCGTGATAGAACAGGTACCATTTTCCTTCGTATTTGGCGATAGAGTGGTGAGTTGTCCAACCAAGTACGGGCTCTAGGATAACGCCTTGATAAGTGAACGGGCCATATGGAGAATCACTCGTTGCGTAAACGATGTTGTGAGTCTCTCCCGTTGAGTACGAGAAGTAGTAAGTGCCTTCGTGTTTGTGCAACCAAGGGCCTTCAAAGTAACGTCGCTCAGTATCACCTGCGGTAAGCTCGTTTCCATTCTCATCTAAGATAATGATGTCTCGAGGTGATTCATCTAGGTCAACCATATTGCTGGCGAGCTTCGCCATTTGAGGCTTTAGTGCTGGCTCGTGTTCTGCGGGGTATACCTCTTCGCCATACTCACCATTGCGCCAATTTTGTAGTTGACCACCCCAGATACCACCGAAATATAGGTAGTATTGATCGTCGTCATCTTGAAATACTGCAGGGTCGATACTAAATGTACCTTCGATATGGGTTTCTTCAGGAGTAAAAGGACCTTCAGGGTTATCTCCGACCGCAACACCAATATGGAAGATACCATCGTGGTTTTTAGCAGGGTAGTAAAGGTAATATTTGCCGTCTTTTTCTGCAGCATCTGGTGCCCACATTTGGCGTTCTGCCCATTTCACGTCTTTTACATCAAGTGCGCTTCCATGGTCTGTGATTTTGCCAAATGGGCGATCCAGAGAGATGACATGATAGTCACGCATATCGAAGTGATCACCATTGTCATTAAGAGGTTGATCTGTTTCGATATCATGTGATGGGTAAATATAAATTTTGCCATTGAATACGTGTGCAGACGGGTCTGCCGTGTACATGTGAGTGACGAGGGGAGAAGAGATTGGCTTTAGGCTACTTGCACGCTCTAGGTCACGTGCTGTAACGGCTTCTGCATCGCTGATTGCGGCTTCTTCTACGATGATGTCTGTCATAATGTTTCTCGTTAAGTTATTAAGTTATAAACCAATTATATTTGGATAACTGAGCGATAAAATTTCCTTTATTTCCGCTTAAGTTACGTTTTTTCACAAGTTTGAAGTAACTCAAGTTTCAAGCCTTAGCCATGAAAGGAGGTTTGACCCGGAGCGATTGGTGTTTGGGGAGGATCACTGGTCGCTATCAAACGGTGTTTTTGTTTGCTAAAGACAAACACAAAGAGGCTAACAAGTGATGGAGTTACCATAATAGCGTCAAGGCTTTTCGTTTGTTTGATAAAGGCATACTGTGTGGCGCTAGGCTGTTTAAGTAAAAAGCCCAACCATCAATGGATGATTGGGCTTATTGGACCGTTGTGGTTTATGTGATTTTATTTGTAAATAAAACCATTAACGATGTTTTCTAAGTATTCTTGACGACCAGACACTTTTTCAGGTTGTAGGTTATTTTCCAGAGCAAACTTCGCGACGCCTTCAAGTGAAATGTCACCCGATAGGATACGTTTACCTAGGTCATCGTTCCAGCCTGCATAACGCTGTGCGATATGTTTTGATAGTACGTCGTTTTCAATCATTGCCGCGGCACGTTCTAGAGCGAGAGCCATAGTATCCATACCGCCAATGTGGCCGTAGAAAAAGTCCTCGAGATCAGTAGAAGGGCGACGGACACGAGCGTCAAAGTTGAAGCCACCTGTTGTGAAGCCACCAGCTTTCAAGATTTCGTACATAACAAGCGTATTTTCTTCAACGCTGTTAGGGAATTGGTCGGTATCCCAACCAAGTTGTGCATCACCGCGGTTCGCATCAATAGAACCGAATATGCCTAAAGATGTTGCGGTTGCTACTTCGTGGTGGAAGCTGTGGCCAGCCAGCGTGGCATGGTTAGCTTCGATATTCACCTTGATTTCGTTTTCAAGACCGTACTGTTTTAGGAAACCATATACCGTTGCTGTGTCGTAATCGTATTGATGTTTTGTTGGTTCTTGAGGCTTCGGTTCAATGAGAATAGAGCCTTTAAAGCCAATTTTATGTTTGTGCTCAACAACCATATGCATGAGTCGAGCAAGCTGATCACGCTCTTGGCGAAGATCAGTGTTCAGTAGCGTTTCATACCCTTCACGGCCGCCCCAAAGAACGTAGTTTTCACCGCCCAGGCGCTTAGTTGCTCCCATAGCATTGAAGATTTGAGTGGCTGCGTAGGCAAATACTTTTGGATCTGGGTTCGTGCCTGCCCCTGCCATGTAGCGAGGGTTAGAAAAGGCATTTGCGGTCCCCCAAAGCAGCTTCATGCCAGTTTCTGCTTGTTTCTGCTCTAGTACATCAACCATCGTTTGGAAGTTATTTGTGTACTCTTTTAATGAGTGACCTTCAGGTGCCACGTCAGTGTCGTGGAAACAGTAGTACGGTGCGCCAAGCTTAGCAAAAAACTCAAAAGCAGCATCTGCTTTTACTCGAGCTTGTTCCATTGGGTCTGCAACTTTTAACCATTCATGATCAAATGTGCCATCGCCAAAGACATCGGCGCCACCCCAACGGAAGTTATGCCAGTAACATGCTGCAAAACGCAGGTGTTCTTTCATGCTTTTGCCAAGGATCATTCGATCTTCATCATAGTGGCGGAAAGCGAGAGGGTTAGTTGTGTTACTTCCTTCAAACTTAACCTTATTAATATTTTTAAAAAATTCAGTCATGCCTTGATTCCATTTATTTATGATTAGACTTATTAAGCTGTCAGGTCATATGTTTTATTTTATTTTCATCATGAGCAATTATGTTTTTTGATTGCAAATTTCTGGTATTTGTTAAATGTGCTCTGTGTCTCATCTTTATGTTTATGAATCAATTTTAATGCGTGATTTTTTATAAGAATCTGATTTTTAATGATTTAAGTGTCATTGGTTGATTCGACACTCGATGGTTATCATGCGCGTGCTCACAGATAACAAATATCGTAATGAGGTTATGATTTTAGGTAAGTTAAATGAAGGCATCCATCAGGTAAAACTGGAGTGAGTGTGCTTGTATAAAGCTAACTTTTAATAAATAAAATTCACTCTATATACCATTAATCAGTAGATTAATTTTAAACAATCCATCGATGCAATATTTAGTTGTAATTGCTGAAACAAAAAATGACTCACACGCTCATCAAGGTTGTACCCCTAAACGCTAGTTGCTCCTGATTAGCCTTTTACCTTAGGGCGTTGGGTTTTTCATTGTTGAAACATTGTTAGAAGGACTTGGAATGACGATTTATAAGGACAGTTCTTATTCTGTAGATGCGAGAGTTAAGGACCTATTGTCTCAAATGACTCGGCAGGAAAAAATCGCACAGTTAGGCGCTCAATGGCTTATGTTGGACGAACACGGAGATCACCAACCTAGAGACCTTGAGCTTTGTCAGTCACAACCAAAACTCAGTATGAAGGAAAAGCTTAAACACGGTCTTGGACAGGTCACGCGCCCATTAGGCACTCACCCTGTTTCTCCGGCACAAGGCGTGAAAGCGCTTAATGCATTTCAGCGATTCCTTGTGGAAGAAACTCGTCTCGGTATCCCTGCCATTGCTCATGAAGAGTGTCTTGTTGGCTTAATGGCCTCGGAAGCCACCTTGTATCCTTCGGCATTAAACTACGGCCATACCTGGAACCCAGACTTGATTAAAAAGGTGGCAAAAGATATTCGGTTGCAGCTTAAAGCCGTTGGAGCACAGCATGGCTTAGCGCCAGTCTTAGATGTATCACGCGATGTACGTTGGGGTCGCACGGAAGAGGTTTTGAGTGAAGATCCATATCATACTGGTGTTATGGCAACAGCCTATGTGAAAGGCTTGCAAGGTGAAGACCGTTCAGTTTTGGCGACCTTAAAACACTTCGTCGGTCATTCGGCAAGCGAGGGGGCGAGAAACCATGCGCCAGTCAATCTGGGCTTTAAGGAGTTAAATGATACCTTCCTGTTACCTTTTGAAATGGCGGTTAAGCTAGGTAATGCGGGTTCGGTTATGCCAGCTTATCATGATATTGATGGTGAACCTTGTCATGCATCCCACCACCTACTTACGGAAGTACTAAGAGAGCAGTGGGGCTTTGACGGACTCGTGGTGGCTGATTATGGCGGGGTAGATTTACTGGCTTCTCATCATGCTATCGCTGAAGATTCGGCCAGCGCGGCCGCAGTAGCGTTCAATGCTGGACTAGATATTGAATTACCCGATGATGCGTGTTCATCTAAGTTAGAAAGTGCCGTTGATAAAGGCTTATTATCTGAAGAAAAGTTAGATCAGATAGTGTCACGTATCCTTAAAACTAAGTTTGAACTCGGGTTGTTTGAGCGACCTTATACTCCCGTTCCTACTCAACCTATTCAAAGTTCGAGCAGCCGAACGCTTGCGTATCAGGTGGCAGCTGAGTCGGTCGTGCTGCTCAAAAATGACGGTACACTGCCATTAAATCGTTCAACCAAATTGTCTGTGATTGGCGCAACGGCGGATGATCCTTTAGCTCTGCTCTGTGGGTACAGTTTTCCGGTGCATTTGATATTGAGTGCGTTAGAAAGCGATAATTTTGTATGCTCAACCCTGCTCGATGAAATCAAACAAGTATTTACTCATGTCGATACCGCGCAAGGATGTAAGATTCTATCGCACCGAGATGCCAGTGCTCCTGTATTTCCAGGTGATGTTAACATGGCAATTTCACAGGATCGCGAGTCGGCAGTCTGTCACGATAACTCGAAGATAGCGGATGCATTAGGTGTCGCCGAGAGCAGTGACGTCGTACTTGCCTGTGTTGGCGATCTTGCGGGGTTGTTCCAGACGGGCACCGTTGGTGAAGGTTCTGATGTTGATAGCCTAAAACTACCTGGCGTGCAGCAAGAGCTGTTAGACCGATTGTTAGATACAGGGAAGAAGGTTATCGTCCTGGTAACTGGCGGACGGCCATACAACCTAGGCCGAGCAGAGCAAGAAGCATCAGCGATTTTATACGGATGGGCGCCCGGTCAAGAAGGTGCCAGAGCCATAGCGGACATTCTTTGTGGTGATATTAATCCAAGCGGCAAGCTAACCGTGTCCATTCCAAAAAGTGCTGGTGCTGTTCCGTACTTCTACAACCACAAGTTAAAAAGTGCAGGAACGCCAATCTGCCACCATTTCGGATCGCCTTATAATTTTGGTCATGGGTTGTCTTACACCAGTTTTGAGTACAGTGATATATCAATTACCAAGCACTCTGTTAGCTTTGAAGAACAGATTGAAATTGCTGCCACAATAACAAACAGTGGGCAAAGAGCCGGTGATGAGATCATTCAGCTCTATATGCGAGACAAACTCTGTTCAGTGGTTCGTCCAATCAAAGAGCTAAAAGGCTTTAAACGAATTCACTTAGAGCCGAAAGCCAGCCAGCGCGTTGTGTTTAAGCTACCAGTCGATATGCTCAATTTTACAGACAAGAATAACCAACGAGTGGTCGAAGGAGGAGAATTTGAGATTATGTTGGCAAGTTCTTCTACGGATATTCGATACCATGATGTTGTTACTGTCTTGGGAGAGAAGCGCGTTTTACCACGTGACTGGCGAATGACTTGCTCAGTTGAGGTTCTTGAATCAGAGCTTTGTATCTAATGGTTCTTGGCGCAAAGAACGTATTTGTGCCAATACGTTCTTTTCGGAAAGCGTGTATTTAAGTCACTAAGGATAAGTAAATAAGGGTAAGCGCAGTGTAACGCGCGCTTACCCTCTATAGAAATGTATACTGATGCACAGAAGTTTCTAAATATCAGACTAAATTAAAGCCGTTAACGCTCAAATTTTTCTTGTCGATATTCTTTAGGCGTCTGAGATAGGTTCTTCTTAAACACCGTGTACATATATTGCAGTGATGGGTAGCCACAAAGCTCGGCTATCTCGACAATGGGCAGTTCGGAGGTTTTTAACAAGTTACATGCTCTTTCGAGTTTAGAGTTGTGGATCTCTTGGTGGAGTGAGTGTCCACGTTCTTCCTTAAAGCGCGTTTCCATATTCGAGCGGGAGATGCCGACATGGTTTAAGACCTGTTCAACCTTGATCCCTTTACAAGCATTGTGACGGATGAAATGCATCGCCTGAATCACATGAGGATCTTTTAACGCTTGATAGTCCGTGCTTTGGCGTTCAAAGATCTTAGTCGGCGGGATTAAAATCGGCGTACTTTTTAGCTTCTCTATTGCGGCATGATCTTGTTTCTCGTGGCATTCAATCAACTTGTGTAGCTTTTTGGCAGCGCGATAACCCATCTCTTTACAGGCTTGTCCAACCGAGCTTAAAGAGACGCGAGTCAGATAGCGAGTGAGCTCCTCATTATCAATACCAATTACTGACACTTTGTCAGGGACGACCAAGTTTACGTGCTCACAAACCTGCAAGATATGACGTGCCCTTGAATCAGTAACAGCGATGATCCCGGTCGGAGTTGACAATCGCTGAATCCAATCTGCGAGACGATTCATATCATATTGCCAAGTATCAGAATTGGTGACATTACCCCGATAGACCGAACCAGAATACCCCTCACGTCTTAGGATTTTATTGAATGCGAGCTCCCTTTCTGAAGCCCAACGGTTGGCGCTATTGTGTGGGAGACCATAAAACGCGAAGTTCTCCAAGCCCTTATTTTTTAAATGTTGAAAGGCCATCTCCACTAACGCTTCATTATCGGTCGCAATATAGGGTACGTCTGGATATTGTGATTTATCGGAATAGGAACCGCCTACAGCAACGACGGGAATGTCGGAGTCTACCAATAGTTGTTGAATCTCGGGATTGTCAAAATCCGCAATAACGCCATCACCACTCCAGTTTTTAAACTTATCTAGGTGAGTGACAAAATCCTCCTCAAGAAAAATGTCCCAAGCACATTGAGATGCTTGTAGATACTCCCCAATACCTTCAATTACTTGGCGGTCATACACTTTGTTCGCATTAAACAGCAAAGTTATTCGAAAACGTTTGTCCATGTTTTATCTATCTGTTTGTCACTAACAATAAATTTGACATGAGTGTAACAGCAAGTCTTTCTCATCGGTGTGATCAAAGGCGCAGTCACTAAATCAGTGAAGTCCACAATGAAATAACGTAATTGAGCATTGGATTGGAACGCTGAATACTAAATGCAGTGTTAATGCACAGGAGGTAGAAACCGATGTGCATTTGATTTTTTTAGTGAGGAGTGTGTATGTATATTGGAATTGACCTCGGAACTTCTGGTGTTAAGTCGATCGTAATGTCTCTAGATGGCGAGATTTTAGCGTCTAAATCGATTGAGTTATCTGTCTCTCGTCCAAAGCCACTATGGTCAGAACAAAATCCGTCAGAGTGGTGGGACGCAACCTGCCAATCGATCCTAGGCTTGGGTGAGCAGACGGATTTGAGTCAGGTCA
This sequence comes from Vibrio mytili, assembly GCF_049563345.1. Taxonomy (NCBI): domain Bacteria; kingdom Pseudomonadati; phylum Pseudomonadota; class Gammaproteobacteria; order Vibrionales; family Vibrionaceae; genus Vibrio; species Vibrio mytili. The sequence continues at coordinate 389,612 of NZ_CP110482.1, forward strand.
AAGCGATAGGCCTTTCTGGGCAAATGCACGGTGCAACCTTACTTGATGCTGAAAGCAACGTTATTCGTCCCGCAATCTTATGGAACGACGGCAGATGCGCGGCCGAATGTGAAGAGTTGGAGTCAGCGGTGGCGGAGAGTCGCGCGATTACTGGCAATATTATGATGCCTGGTTTTACTGCACCCAAGCTTAAGTGGGTAAAAAATCACGAACCTGAAAACTTTGAGAAAATCGCTAAGGTACTGCTTCCGAAAGATTATTTACGTTTCAAAATGACGGGAGACTTCGCTTCCGATATGTCTGATTCTGCGGGCACCTGTTGGTTGGACGTGAATGCTAGAGACTGGAGTGATGAACTATTAGCAGCAACGGGACTCACTCGCGACCAAATGCCGAAGTTGTTTGAAGGAAATGAAATTACAGGCGTTCTATCTGAAGAGGTGGCGAAGGAATGGGGGTTAGCTCAAATCCCAGTGATTGCTGGTGGTGGTGACAATGCGGCTGGCGCAGTAGGGGTAGGGATTATTAAGCCTGGCCAAGCTATGCTTTCTTTAGGTACCTCCGGTGTGTACTTTGCTGTCAGTGATGGATTTATTTCTAACCCAGAGTCAGCGTTGCATAGCTTCTGTCATGCGGTACCAAACTGTTGGCACACCATGTCGGTGATTTTAAGTGCAGCATCATGTCTTAAATGGGTCGCATCACTGACAGGCTTTGACGATGTTGGTGAAATGATAGAGCAAGTCGAGCACGGTGCTGACTCTGATTCCAGTGTTGTTTTCCTACCGTATTTGTCTGGTGAGCGTACACCTCACAATAACCCAGATGCCAAAGGTGTGTTTTTCGGTATGACGCACTCAACGACGAAGCTCGAGCTTGCTCAAGCCGTATTAGAAGGCGTAGGTTTCGCATTTGCTGATGGGTTCGATGCCCTTCATGTCACTAAGATGATTCCAGATGAAGTATCGTTAATTGGTGGTGGCGCACGCAGTGAGTACTGGCGTCAGATGCTCGCGGATATTGTTGGATTGCCATTGACTTACCGTAAAGGCGGAGATGTGGGCCCGGCACTTGGAGCAGCAAGATTGGCCGCACTAGCGGTCGAGCCAAATGCCAACATTGATGATATTTGCCCAGTACCGGAGTTAGTTCAACTTCATAAACCGAACCAAGAAAAACAAGCTTACTATCAAGCGAAACGCGAAACTTTCCAGTTACTGTATCCAAGAGTAAGTGACTTGTTCTAATTTGTCTGAGGGGACATTTCATCATTATTGGTGAACCTCAAGCCTTGGGGAGGGCTTGAGGTTTTTTTTGACTTTTTTTCGAGTCATACACCAATGTAAAAAATGAGAGCATCACCTTTAAATAACATTCCGTGTTGCTATTGCCATATACATATTTTGTAACGGCATAGGGCGAAGAGAGTTATCTGACGTGGCTCGACGGAAATTAACTGACATAGCAGAAAATTAGCTAAGTTCCTGATTTATTTATTTCTAATCATGTAATAAAACGACTAATGTGCAGTTCCTCACGTTTAACTCATATGTTAACAAAAACAAGCTGTGATCAGATTCTCAGTCACAAAATACATTAATTCCAGTAACAAAAAACGTAATTGTAACTCTCTTGAGTGGAAGTAAGGATAGAGTCACTTACAACTAATACAGTTAGACTTTTGGGGATAGCATGGCAACGATTCAATTCAAAAATGTCGATAAGATTTATTCGGGCGATGCCCACATTGTAAAGAACTTTAACCTAGATATTGGAGATGGTGAGTTTGTTGTCTTTCTAGGTCCATCTGGTTGTGGCAAGTCGACAACACTTCGCATGCTATCTGGCTTAGAAGATATTTCTGGCGGAGAGATATTGATAGGTGACCAAGTTGTCAATAGCCTTTCTCCAAAGGAAAGGAATATTGCCATGGTGTTCCAAAGTTATGCACTGTATCCCCATATGACGGTCTTCGATAACATCGGCTTTTCTTTAAAGATGGCAGGGCAGTCCAAAGAGGAAATCAATAAACAAGTAAGACACATTGCCGATATGCTACAACTGACTCCTTTACTAGATCGGAAACCAAAAGCGTTGTCTGGTGGTCAACGTCAGCGAGTAGCAATGGGGCGTGCAATGGTTCGCTCTCCAGAAGTCTTTCTTTTCGATGAGCCGCTTTCTAACCTTGATGCCAAGCTGAGAAATGTGATGCGAACGGAAATCAAAGAGCTGCACAAAAAGCACAAAAAGACAACGGTCTATGTTACCCATGATCAAGTAGAGGCAATGACATTGGCTGACAAGGTTGTGATTTTGAGGGATGGTGTTATTGAGCAAGTTGGCACCCCGAAAGAAATCTATCATAAACCCGTCAATAAGTTTGTGGCTGGGTTCATTGGAAGTCCAACGATGAACATGTTGGATATTTCGATGCAGCGTTCTCCATCAGGTGTTGAAGTTAAATTAGGTGAAAAAGTGGTTGATATCGTCTCGGGAGTAAATCTTGAGTTGACGTCTACTGACGGCACCATGGGCATTCGTCCGACCGACATAAGCCTGCATAAAAGCAGTACGTCGATACCAGTCAATGTTGCTATTGAAGCAACGGAATTGTTGGGCACGACTAAACTCGTATACGGAGCCATTCATGGTTCACCAATAACCATCGAAGTGGATGCGAGCACGGAAGTCGTTGATGGCGAAACCATTGAAATGTACATCGACAGTTCACGTGTACACCTGTTTAACGCGGATGGAAACAGTATCATGTAAGTGAAACTAATTGTTTTATTGTGAAGGGATTCTAGTCAACGTTAGGCGATCACTCGTTAATGTTCGTGTGCTGTATATGAGGGATAAGATAACCATGAATCGGGGCGAAAATTTTACGAAATTCAGTCGTTATTGATGCGCGACATAAAAGAACGTATTTACCTCCTTAGCAGTAATGAAAATGATAAATAGTACTTTTAGCTAACATTAATAAATGAAGCAGTACTGATCTATTAAATCAAGTCTAGATTTAATACACCACTTCCTTTGATTTTTGAGGCGTATAATTGCGCCTTATTTTTTTACTTGACTCATTTTAAAGACAGATATCACAAATAGTAAAAGTTGGTAAAAAGAGTAAAGGGAAAATAAGATTCAGTAATTGTTCTAATCAATGAGTTCTCACATTATTTACAATATGACAACTTTCATAAAATATTAGTTTGGTGGAAAAATGGCAGCAGTAACATTTAGCAATTTAGTAAAGAGTTACGGTGAAACTCAGGTAGTTAAAGATATTGATCTCCATATAAACCATGGAGAGTTTGTTGTATTACTTGGTCCATCTGGATGCGGAAAATCAACGACATTGCGTATGTTGGCGGGATTAGAAGATATAACCGATGGTGAAATATATATCGATGACCTATTGGTAAATGATCTGCACCCTATCGAACGAAATATTGCGATGGTATTTCAAAGTTATGCATTGTACCCCCATATGACCGTCGAAGAGAATATAGGGTTTAGCTTAGAAAACCTAAAGGTAGAGAAGGAAGCCGCAAAAAAAATGGTAGCAGAAGTTGCTGAGATATTAGAGCTAACCCCACTTCTTAGCAGAAAACCGAAAGAGCTATCAGGCGGGCAGCGTCAGCGTGTCGCCATGGGGCGAGCGATGGTTCGTAGCCCTAAGGTTTTCTTGTTTGATGAGCCTCTATCTAACCTCGACGCAAAATTGCGAGGCCAAATGCGTAAGGAGATTCGGGCACTTCATGAAAAAGTAAAAACAACCATTATTTACGTTACGCACGACCAAGTTGAAGCGATGACGTTAGCTGACCGAGTGGTGATTTTAAATAATGGAAAAATTGAACAAGTCGGTTCCCCGAAAGAAATTTTTGAAAATCCAAAAACTGAATTTGTTGCTCGATTTATCGGTAGTCCAGAAATTAACATTTTTGATGTAACAACCTCTGATATATCTACATGCATTGCTGATATCCACGAGGGTGTGAGATCTATTGGTATTCGACCGCAAGACTTGAACCTCAACGCCGAAAATATAGAAAAAGAGTTTTGTTGCGAGATTCCTGTACAAGTGAAAAACTCGGAGATTTTAGGTTCAGTCATTCATCTAGATTGTCTATTCAAAGAGAAAAAAGTAGTCGTTGAAACAAAATACATGGAAGAGGAATTTGACAAAAATATTACGCTCTACTTTGACAAGCGAAAAGCACATTTTTTTGATAATAACCAATGTACGACCCTACAATAAAAGGACTAACAATGAAGAAGTCGAATATTAAAGCGATTACATTTGCAATCGCCGCTGCTTTATCCACAAACGCTTTGGCAGAACAAGTTGAAATTACGGTAGCATCATTTCCTAATTTCAACCAAGTTGCTGAAGCGGCAATTCCGTCATTCGAAGCAAAGTATCCTGATATTAAAGTGAAGCTAGTGACACTTGCTTACGGTGACCACCATAATGCGATGACAACAGCTCTTGCGACGGGAGCGAATCTACCAGATGTCATGGGTATCGAGAATTCGTACGTAGGCCGTTTCGTTGAGTCTGGTGGCCTAGAAGACCTCAATGCCGCGCCATACAACGCAGGGACATTTACCGACAAGCTCGTTCCGTTTTCTGTTGCGCAAGGTACCAACTCTAAGGGGAATTTGGCGGCAGTGCCGGCGGATATCGGTCCAGGCGCCACTTTCTACCGAGCTGATATTCTTGAAAAAGCTGGAGTTACAGAAGCTGAGTTGCTAAAAGATTGGGACTCATTTATTGAAGCAGGCATAAAAATTAAAGAAAAAACGGGTAACTATATGCTCGCAAGTGCTGTAGATATCAAAGATATTTACATTCGTGCGAATCTTAAACCTGGAGAGGGCCTGTACTTCGATAGTGAACATAATGTTTTGGTGAACTCGGATCGATTTAAAGAAGCTTTCCGTCTTGCGAAAAAAGCACGTGAAGCCGGTATTGACGCTAAGGTAGGGGCATGGTCGAACGAGTGGACTGAAGGCCTGCGCCGAGGCAATATTTCAGTACAGATGATGGGCGCTTGGCTTGGTGGTCACTTAGAAGATTGGATCGCACCAGAAGCAAAAGGTCTATGGCGTACTTCTGAATTACCAAACAAAGCGCTCGCGAGTTGGGGCGGTTCATTCTACGGCATTCCTAAAAAAGCAGAGCATAAAAAAGAAGCTTGGACTTTCATCGAGTACATGGCGACAAGCCCTGAGATCCAACTGCTTGGCTTTAAAGAAATCAATGCGTTCCCTGCTTTAGTCTCAACGCACAAAGACCCGTTTTTCGAGGAAGAAATCGCCTACCTTGGTGGTCAGAAAGCCCGTCTGATATGGCGAGATGCTGCAGATAAGATCCCAGCAGTTACGGTAGATCGCTATGACGAAGTTGCTCGTCAAGTAGTGAATGATGCGCTTGAAAAAGTGCTGGAGCATGATGCCAATATTGATGAAATCTTGGCAGATGCAGAGAAGAAAATTGAACGCCGTGCCCGTCGTCGTTAATCAGTACAGCGGGCTAAGGAGTTAGCCCGCTTTTTAGTTGGGATGAATATTATGAGTTCTACACTAGCTTCTAACCAAGGCGTAACCCGTAAGGGGCACTTTTGGTTGCGTAAGGGAAATAAGATTGCCCCTTATTTATTTATAAGTCCATTTTTCATTATTTTCGGCGTTTTCGGTCTGTTCCCGTTAGTCTTTTCACTTTACTTATCATTTCATTATTGGGAGCCTGCCGCTGGCCTTTCTGCAATGGAATGGGTAGGGGTTGAAAACTATGTGTTTGCATTGGAAGATGACTGGTTCCGAACGTCTATCTACAACACAGTCGTGATTGCCCTCAAATCTGGTATTCCTCAGCATGCGGTTGCGTTGCCATTGGCTTACTTTATTCATACAAGCTTTAGCCGTATGCGCAACACGGTGATTGGCGTCTATTTCGTACCATACATCACGTCGACGGTTGCTATTTCTTTGGTTTTTACTACTTTGTTCTCTCGCGACTTCGGTATGGTAAACCAGATGCTAACGAGTTTGGGTAATTTTTCGATAGGTGACATCAAAGTACTATCGTGGTTATTCCCGACCGAAAATATTGACTGGAATAGACCTGAGTACACCAAGGATATGATTTCGTTTGTTGTATTCTGGCGCTTTGTTGGTTGGAACACAGTGCTGTATCTATCCGCTTTACAGACTATTCCAAAAGATATTTACGAAGCCGCTACCATTGATGGGGCGAGTCGCTACCAACAGTTCTGGCATATCACATTGCCAATGCTTAAGCCTATGGCCTTCTTTGCGGTCACTCTAACAATCATCGGTAACCTGCAACTGTTTGAAGAACCGTTCATTATCACAGGTGGTACGGGCGGTATTGATCAAGCGGGTAAAACAGCAGCGATGCATATGTATATCACGGCATTCGTAGAAAGTGACTTTGGTACTGCTTCGGCTATTTCTTGGATTCTGTTTATGTTGATCGCCGGGTTAACTTGGGTGAACAACAAGTTGTTAGGGGGAAGTAACCAATGATGAAGAATATGCAAAAAGATAAGCTGATTGCTTATATCATCGTGGCGCTGGGTGCATTGATTATGTTAGCACCGTTCTACTTTATGTTTATCTTCTCATCACACTCCAACTCGGGAATTCTCTCTGTTCCGCCACCAGTTCTATTTGGTGATTACTTAGTAGAGAACTTCAATACTCTGTTGGACTTCTTACCCTACTTTTGGCACAACTTGGGCTTAAGTTTGTATGTGGCGGTTGTGGTGACAGTACTTAACTTATTGTTTTGTTCACTTGCTGGTTATGCTTTTGCGATGTTTGATTTTAAGTTCAAGAACTTATTGTTTGTAAGTATTATCGGCACCATGCTTATTCCTCCTTTTCTAGGGATGATACCTACAGCGATGATCATGTCGACGATTGGCTGGATGAATGAGCCCAAAGCCCTAATAGTGCCAGCAGCTTGTGGAGCCATGGGGATCTTTATGATGCGCCAGTTTATCTCTAGCTCCATTCCTAAAGAGCTGGTGGAAGCTGCTCGTATGGATGGGTGTGGTGAGTTTAAGATTTACTACCGTGTCATTATTCCATTGATTAAACCGGCATTTGGTACCTTGGGCCTGATTACCTTCATTGGTACTTGGAACAACTTCATGGGACCTTTGGTGGTGATGAATGACATGAAGATGTTTACGGTTCCACTGGCACTTCGTGCATTACAAGGAACAGGGCAAGTACCGTGGGGTGCGGTTTCGATTGGTGCGGCAATTGCAGTGCTACCGCTACTCATACTATTTGTCATCGCTTCACGTCGACTCATTGATGGTCTGACATCAGGCGCGGTGAAAGGGTAGATCGCGTCAGATTACTTTTTGAACCCAACGAAATTAAGCAGTGCAAGAATGTACTGCTTATTTTCGTACTCAAATTCGCCGAAAACAAAAAAGAAAAGATACCCATCGCAGAGAATAAATGCTCAGAAGTAGCATCCGAATAATGCTTGAGTGAAAGGCCGGAATATTCGATAAGTTTGTGTTCTATCGACCAAATCGGCAACGTGGTTATTAAGTTTTTAACAAGCTAGAAAAACCAGACAATTGCTACGATGGTATTGTCGATATAAGGACATAACATGAACAAAATACTCTTCTCTACAATGTGCATGTTGATATCAGTTGGCTGTGTAAATGTGACGAATGCGTCAAGCACGGCCGTGACTGCGAAAGATGCGTCAGGGTCTAAAAATACCGTGATGCCACTAAAAGCTTTGGCTGACCAAATTAACTTAGCGGTTGGAGCAGCGGTCGAGACTCGCCACTTAGAAAATGCTGCGCTTAAAGAAACGCTTATCCGAGAGTTCTCTCAAATAACCCCAGAAAATGAAATGAAGTTTATGTACCTCCAGCCAAAGCGAGGACAGTTTGATTTCAGTAAAGCTGATCAGTTAGTGGAGTTTGCTGAGCAACATGACATGGTGGTGAAAGGTCATACTTTGGTGTGGCACATGCAAACCCCTCAATGGCTAGAAGACACCAAATGGAGCAAAAAGGAACTGACCGAAATCTTAGAACAGCATATCAAAACGGTGGTGGGCCATTATAAAGGTAGAGTGCTTTATTGGGATGTGGTCAATGAAGCGTTTGATGACAATGGTGGCTTCAGACATACCTTGTGGTATGACGTATTGGGTGAGGAATACATTGAACTCGCATTCCGTTTTGCCCACGAGGCCGACCCGAACGCTATCTTGTTCTACAACGACTACTCGACAGAAGGGATGAACGCGAAGTCGAATGCGGTTTATCGTCACATGAAAAAGTTAGTTGAAAAAGGTGTGCCCGTTCATGGGGTTGGTACACAGTTACACCTTAATGCTGAAGACCCAATCAGTGATACGGCCATTGCGAGAAACATCGAACGCTTATCAGAGCTTGGCCTGGACACACACTTTACCGAAATTGACGTACGTATACGAGATGGGCAAAGTCCTTCTGCTATCCAAGCACAAACTGCTCGTTATGAGATGTTGATGAAACTCGCAGCCTACTATCCAGAAGTAGACATGTTTACCACCTGGGGTGTCAGTGATCAGTATTCTTGGATCCCCAGTTGGTTTGCTGGCTATGGCAGAGCGTTGATGTTCGACGAAAACTATCAACCAAAGCCAGTTTATGACGCGGTGCAACAAGTGTTGTTGGACGCCGTTACTGGTAATTTCAGTTATCAACCAGTGACCGATCTGAGCCAGGCAAAACGTTATGTATTACCTTTTGACGCGAAGCCTCTCTCCAAAAAACAATTTTCAGCCGACGAAGTCGTATTTTATCCATTTGCTTACAACCAGTTAGGAGATAAAAATCAGATATTGCCACCACCAACGGTAACCAATGGAAAATGGGCGGTAGGCTATCATAAGAATGCTTTGATTGGGCGTGTCATGCGTCAGGATAACAAAACGGTCACCGATCGTGAGCAATCTTGGGAAAACGATAATGTAGAAATTTTCGTTCGTATTGGGGGCAAATTTTGGCAGTTTCGTTCGGTGATCGATCAGGGCTTTGAAGCGCCGAATTTTCCCGGAGAAGCCACTGGTGAGTGGAGCGATGATGGCACAACCTTTAACTTTGTCATTGCATTCGACGGCTATGAAGACCTTGTGGGTGAAACCTTTGGATTTAATATCGCTCTTTCGGACAATGACGGCGATCTTGATTCTGGGTATCGCCACGCTCAACTTTATCCATTAACAGGTTCAAATTTAGGCTGGCAAGGAGAAGAGCTTGGTGAGCTGTTTATGAACGGACAAAATGCCGTCGTTTCAGCAGTGCCGGTCACAATGCCTCCCACTTTCAAGATGGTACCGTTGAGCCAAAAGCCGAAAAGTGCAACAGACCCTGTTTGGGCGCAAGCCTATCAGTATTCATTGGCATTTAACCAACTGAATCAAACCGATATGACGGTTGCGCCAAAGGATAATTTTTCCGGTGATTGGCGTGTTGGTTACTACGATAACTGGATCTACGGTGTCGTCAATCGTGTCGATGATGTAACGGTAACCACAATGGAGCAGAGTTATCAAAACGACAACGTGGAACTCTTTTTACAACAGCACGAAAACATGACTCAGTTCCGAACGGTTGTTGGTCAAGACTTTGAAAAGGTAGACTATGCAAAGTCTTACCGCGCTTCGTGGAGTGACGATGGTTCTCAACTGTTCTTTGCTATCGAGCTTGATAGCAAGCCTAAGCCTGGCGAGAGCGTGATGTGGAATATCGCATTATCAGATAACGATGATGGCAAAGGGCGTAAATATCAAATTTACCCTGTACCGGGTACCAATATTTCTTACCTCGGCGAACAGTTAACTAAGTTAACGCTTAATTAACCATTTATGCAAGCAAGCTAGGTAGCAGGTCATGCCGCCTAGCTTTGCCATGCCTTGCAACTAAGCAATTCTCTCTGAATCGGCATAATTGATAGGGAGTAGGCCACAAAACTGATAAAATCCAAGTCTTCCAGTAATCATGTTGATAGCACTGGATTTACCTAAGACTAGGAACTAATTTGACCAATAATGATATTTTACGCCGTGTACGTTATACATTTGATTTAAAAGACAAGGTAATGACTGAAATCTTCTCTTTAGCAGACTATAACGTGACAGATGAGCAAGTCACTAGCTGGCTGAAAAAAGAAGACGACGACGCTTTTGTCGAACTTAGCGATAAAGAGTTCGCTATATTTCTAAACGGCTTTATCAATTTTAAACGTGGTAAGCGCGACGGTGAGCAGCCAAAGCCAGAAGAGAAGTTAAGTAATAATATCGTATTTCAAAAGTTACGCATTGCGCTGAACTTAAAAGCGGAAGATATTCTCGAGATTCTGCAACTTGCCGATTTTCGTTTAAGCAAACATGAGCTTAGTGCGTTTTTCCGTAAACCTGATAATAAGCATTACCGAGAATGCAAAGACCAAGTTCTTCGAAACTTTTTACTTGGTCTTCAACATCAGCAAGGTCTAAGTGCTAACGAATCTGATTCATAACCGCTACGGCCGTAGTAAACATGATAGCGGTTTCGATACCGATACATCGACCCATCGAATACACTCATTGAGTGATGCTATCCGGTGATACCTAAGCCGCTGGTAAATCAGCGGCTTAGTTGTTTCTAAAAGATAGAATCTTTACAAATACTCAGAATGAACCTTTTGTAGATGATGAAGGAAACCGGACATTCATGACGGATATCAACCTGTTTGTCTGTACAGTCTGATTAAATTAGCGCTCACTACGTAATTAACCTGCATTTAGCCGTTTAATTGTGAACAGCGACACGTGTATTTATACACAATGTCTTTATATTTTAGATGGATAAATGCTAATGTTAATAAATTGTCGTGTGGGAAAGAAGGCAGATTTCGCGCGAGAAAGACGGCAAAAAGCCACATAGAAAGCGTTAGCTAACTATTCAAACATTGAGGATTAATATCATATGACTAAAAGGGACGATTTTTTGGAAAAAACCAAAAAAGCACTTGCATCCAGGGCTGGTTTTAGATGCTCCTTTCCTGGTTGTGATGCGGTCACAGTTGGTCCAAGCGAAGAATCTGATACAGCAATTTCTAATGTAGGGGTTGCTTGCCACATAACAGCCGCTGCAGATGGTCCTGGAGCTAGAAGATTCGACCCTGACTTGTCTCCTGAACAAAGAAGAAGCATTCAAAATGGTATTTGGATGTGCGGTAAGCACTCAATTGAGATAGATAGGGATGAAGTAAGGTTTACTGTTGAAAAACTCAAACATTGGAAAATAATGGCTGAAGAAAAGGCTAAAATTGCGCATAGTCATGGCGCTGATTATTTAGATAAATATTCGCAATTCTTTTTTAAAGAACTGACTCCATCTGATGCAGTTATTGATCTAGAAAAAATATCAGGTGCAAACGAACTAATTGGGAATGCAGTATTTGATAGTTCAATAAGGTCTGTTTGGGGAAAGAAACAAGCAATAGTAGTTCGAGACCTTATTGTTGAGTTATGCCGCAATTGCTTTCAATCTGGTTCCGCAAAAAAGTTTGAGTTAAACATCTCTACAAACATTATTGAAATTACATATGATGGTGATGAATTTAATATATTTTCTTTAATTGGTCATGAAAAAGGACGTGGCGGAGAAGATGTTTTACGTGAAGTTATTGAAGAATTTAGAGATTCTATAGCTGTAAGTTACCACTATGAGCATGCCAATAAAGTCATAGTTCATAGAGTTGCTGATTTTGAAGAATTAGAATGTAAATTACCATGTTCCGTTAACTTAGATCTTGATGATTTAAATTGTACACCTGCAACATTGGGTGTTCATGAAAAATGTGGTGCAATTTATATAATCCTTCCAGAACACTTTGTTCGTTCAGATATAAATGCAATAGAGAGCCAATTGTCTGATATTAAGTTCAATGGGAAACCTGTGTTTATTGTTGGGAGAGACCTATCAAATAGCACTATTAATGCTCTTTCAAGCAAATTACCTCACCTTGAGTTAGTGCATAAAGTTAGCTAACACATATGAGCCTTCTGCCTGTCAATAGACAATACTGTTCCTTTGGCTGCGTTAGCAGCCAACCCTTCTCGAACAACAAAGTTATCTACTTCGCTTTGTCATTTCGGTCATCGAGCATTGCTTACGACAAACACATATAGAGGATCTCTTATTGCGGTCTCTCCGCTGCCTATGGCTTTTCATAGGGTCACTAGACATTTATCGGTTAACCCTGACTGGCGCTATTCAAAAAGAAGGCTAAACAATGCCTTTCCAAGGTCGTTGTTTTCCAGTTATCTTCAGGCTCAGCCTAGGTGTAAGCAACTTTGCTGTTCGTTGGTATATTATGGGTGCGCACCAATGAAGTGGCTAATCAAAGCAAGAGGGCTTGGACTGCCTGACACAACTGACTTGATCGGGCTTAAATCCCACTAAACTTGAGTCAGTAACGTGTTCTCACTCAGCACCAGTTAGACGTTCAGCTCACTTCATTGTGCGACTTATTCAGGTAAAAATCGTTTCTCATCAAACACCGTTTTGTTCCTCAACATGAAGTAGACACATCGACCTAGTTTATGAGCAAGCGCCGACAGCGCTTTGGCTTTGCTCATGCGTTTTTGCAGGCGTTGAATGTATTTCTTCGCGGGTTCATTGCCACGTAAATAGAGAACCGCGGCTTCAGAGAACGCCCATTTTAAATAGGCGTTACCTATCTTGTTGCCATTCGTTCCTTTTTGTTTACCCGCCGATTCGGCTTTGCATTTGACTAATCGTGAGTAAGAAGCGAAGTTCTGTACCGACGGGAAGCGTTCGATATTCCCAATTTCATACAAGATGGTGAGGGCGAGAATGCGGCCAATACCAGGCACGGTTTGAATGAGTTGATAATCTTGAGCGCTATGTTGCTTGGCGGTTTTCTCTATAAAGTGTTCTACACTCGCCAGCTCCTTGGTGTAAAAAGCGATGACATTTAAATCCATGTCGATACTTCGATTGATTGAGGATTCACCGAACTGATTACGCACTTGCTCACGAGCACAAGGATAGCGTAATTGCACATTGGGGTTTTGGAGGTTGTACTGGCTAAATGTATTGGAGACATGGGCTTTCAAATCAGCGCCATGGCGCATGATTTTAGTTCTTCGTCGCAGTAAATCTCGTGTTGCCCGCATTGCTTTGGGGTAAACATACGCAATAGGGAAGTTACCGCCACGAAGCAGAGAAGCAATTTTGTATGAATCAATACGATCGTTCTTAGTTTTACCACCGTGAATCGCTTTCATGTAGAGAGCATGACCGAGTACAAAGTCAAATGCGTAATCGAGGCAAATATCGCTTACCCAATACCAGCAATGCATGCACTCTACACCGATGACGATGTTATCTTGATAAGGCGTAATTAACTCAAGTAGCGCATCGGGATCAGCATCAATCTTCTTGTGCAGAACTTTATTGCCAAGTGAATCGAGAATACAGACGTAAAGTAGGCGAGCATGCAGATCAATGCCACAGTAATAGTTATGCTGCTTGTTATAGAATCTCATAGAGTCTTCTCCGTTTTGGTTTCGTCGCCTTCCAGCTTAGTCGAGAGGCTAAGTTGGAGGAGGAGGCTCAATGAGTATCAATCTGTTTAAGAGTGATTCGCAACGCGTGGCATTTTTACTACGCGTTGGTTTTAGTGGTTAAGGTGGTATGCGACAAAATCGGTATTGCGTTGCTCACATATATGGTCTCCCCCAGTTTTGCAAGTCAGTAGCCTGATTAAAAGCAGGTTAACTACCATATACACGGCCTGTTTTAACGGCTATTGCCTTGGCCAAGATGAGGCAGTCGAACACGAAGTCCTAATCACCTTATCGACTTTAAAAGCCAGTGTGAGCACAAGGTTTTCAACGTGTAGGATTTATCCTGTTATTCATCTCACTACGTACTTTGCAAAGGGTGGTGTGTGTTGTTTTATTCTGGTTGATACTCTTCATTTTTTGTTGTGACGGCCCAAGCGATCCGCATGAGTTTGTTCGCTAATGCTAATGCTACTGCTGCTCGGTTTGGCCCTCGTCGCTCTTGGAGATCTAACATCCATTTACTCAGTTTGTCGGATTTAAATTTGGCTCGTCGTAAGGCGGCTCTAGCCCCATGAACAAGTAAGGACCGAATATAAGTATTGCCTTGTTTCGTTATGCCTAGAAGCATCACGTTGCCGCCTGTTGTGTCTTGCCTTGGAACAAGCCCCATCGCAGCATAGGCATCTCGCCCAGTTTTGAACTGTTGGCCTGAACCTAGCCATACGGCAACTGCTTGGCTAGTGAGTGGTCCAAAGCCAGGAATTGACATCAGTCGCTTGGCATTATCGAATTGTTTGATGGTTTGGTTTAGCTTGTCTTCAAACCATTTGATTTGCTCATCGATATATAAATAGCGCTCATATTGACGTGATACAAGTTCACGTAATATTGGTGATAGTTGGTTGTTGGCGTCTTCCAGTGTTTCGGGAATGGCTTGTCGAAAAGAGGCTTTTCCTTTGGGGAGAATGATACCGTATTCAGCAATGAGTCCTCGAACTTGATTAATCAAACGGGTTCTTTCAGTGACGCATAATCTACGCATTCGAATCAGTGATTGAATATCTTGCTGTTCGATAGAGTTGTGTGGAACGGGGTAATGTCGTTGGTAAAGGGGTCAGCTCAGCAATGGCTTCAGCATCGTTATAGTCATTCTTTTGTTTGCGGCGCTGATTTTTAACATGCTGGGGTGGATATAAAAGTACTTTGTGTCCAAGGTTTTCGAATTCACGAGCCCAGTAATGCGCCCCAGAACAGGCTTCCATCGCGATGATAGATGGAGTTTGATTTGCGACGTAGTTAAGCAGTTTACTTCGTTGAAGTTTTTTACGGCCGAGGTTCTTTCCTTTATGATTGATTTCAAAAATAAAGAAGATATTTTTTGCTAAGTCGATGCCGATGATTTTATGCTGAGTCATGGTCTTCTCCTTTTGCTTCGGGACCTAAACACTCCAAGCATGGCCGATGGACATGCGAAGAGGTAGGGGGAGACCATCTCATCACCTTAATTGGGCGTTGATATGCGAGTTGAACCCACCATCAATAGGTGGGTTTTACATTTTAGTTAAAGCGGTATTTGACTCCCAAGCTAACGCTATCTTCCTTTACGTTAACCTCCCCAGATTTCATCCCAAACAAGTGGTTGTAGTTACTCTGAACTTGAAGTTTTTCATTTACATTGTATCCAATAGACATGCCTACCTCGGGACCAAAATCTGATTTGTGGTATGAGTTATCAGAGTAATCCGCATATGTAATTCCGGCTTCAGGTGAAATGTAGAAATTAGAAGATTGGAGCGGTATTGGCTTCTCTATAGCTAGGGTGTAATAACTATAGTCGATGGAGTCATCTGACTGCGTTGCAGCAGCACCTTTGATATTTCCCCAAGGTAATTCGGCGGACGCTTGGAACCTTGGTCCATTTACGTGAGCGGTAGTGTTACCAACCTTAATGTTACTGAACTCGTAACTTAGCCCAGCAGTACTTGATACTGGTTGAGCATAGGATAGTGTTGGTAGTAGGCAGGTTATAGCAAGTGAAAGTAGAGTTATTTTTCTCATATTTGAGGCTCCTTTATAATGGATTTACCCTATAAAAAAACACTGTTCATATGAAGTTGTATTTTAACAACTTTAGTTGTCAGAATTGTCTGATAGTTTTTGGGAGGCACTCGCATAACACATATGAGCCTTCTGCCTGTCAATAGACAATACTGTTCCTTTGGCTGCGTTAGCAGCCGAACAACAAAGTTATCTACTTCGCTTTGTCATTTCGGGCATCGAGCATTGCTTACGACAAACACATATAGAGGATCTCTTATTGCGGTCTCTCCGCTGCCTATGGCTTTTCTTGGGGTCACTAGACATTTATCGGTTAACCCTGACTGGCGCTATTCAAAAAGTAGGCTATCAGAAAGCAAGGCGCGAATCCGGTTCATTAGAGCAGTACGTTCACGAACCCAATAATGTGCACCGCCACACGCTTCGAGTTCTATACGCATGGGTGGCATATTTGCTATTGTGGTCAGTAGTTTAGAGCGAGTAACCGATTTATGAAGAGTCACTTTACCTTGTGAGTCAACGACATGAATACTAAAGTGGTTTTTAGCTAAATCGATACCGCCAAAATAAGAATAATCAGACATGGTGCCTCCAGTGCTAATAAGTACCACGTAAGTGGTCGATCCTCGGGAGGGGGAATCCATGTCATTCGTTATGTGCCCTCTAGTCCCCCACGTTTAGTAGACACTTTACCAAGTTAGAACTAGGTTTTATTAGCTAGGTGATTTATTCGGATTTGGTGTAATAACGAAAGGGAGGTAGTAATGGAAGGTTTATTGTCGTTTTTTAAAAGCGAGTCATCTTGGTTTTGGCAAATGTGTCAGTTCTTTGTTATTGCGTTTACCTTGATTGTTATCTCAATGCAGCTTAGAACTCAACGAAAAGCTAATATGCTGAAAGCATTACACAAGTGGGATGAAAAGTGGCATTCGAAGTTGATGATTCGTTGCCGAAACCAAATTGGAACAGCTTATTTGGCTAATAACTCAGAGTTGACAGAAGAAGTTGCTCATGTTGCGAATTTTTTTGAAGATTTAGGTGTTCATGTGCAAGACGGAGTCATTGGAAAAAGAGCCGTTTGGGAGTTTTATAGTCACCCTATATGTTTGTACTGGCAACTTATGAAACAAACGGTTGAAAACCGGAGAGCGGAAGATCGTGATGAAACTATTATTAAGAACTTTGAGTGGCTATTTAATGAAATGAATAAAATAAGTAAAAAAAATGGGGCCCCTTGCCAATCTTTAAGTATTCAAGAACTCAACAAACATGCAGATCGAGAAAGTAATCTCAAGTTCTTAGAATAAATGAACAGGCACTTAACACATATGAGCCTTCTGCCTGTCAATTGACAATACTATCCCTTTGACTGCGTTAGCAGCCGAACAACAAAGTTATCTACTTCGCTTTGTCATTTCGAGCATCGAGCATTGCTTACGACAAACACATATAGAGGATCTCTTATTGCGGTCTCTCCGCTGCCTATGGCTTTTCTTGGGGTCACTAGACATTTATCGGTTAACCCTGACTGGCGCTATTCAAAAAGAAGGCTATCAGAAAGCAAGGTGCGAATCCGGTTCATTAGAGCAGTACGTTCACGAACCCAATAATGTGCACCGCCACACGCTTCGAGTCCTATACGCATGGGTGGCATATTTGCTATTGTGGTCAGTAGTTTAGAGCGAGTAACCGATTTATGAAGATTCACTTTACCTTGTGAGTCAACGACATGAATACTAAAGTGGTTTTTAGCTAAATCGATACCGCCAAAATAAGAATAATCAGACATGGTGCCTCCAGTGCTAATAAGTACCACGTAAGTGTGGTCGATCCTCGGGAGGGGGAATCCATGTCATTTGTAATAACACCGTAACAAGTTCTTGCTCATAATTAACAGTAGAACTATTATTTGTACGTTATTTTGTACTAATTGAGGTTCAATATGAGTCGTATTCATTTTGATCAAGATATTCAGCCGCTGTCTGAGTTTCGTGCCGGAGTAGCTTCTTACATCAAACAAATCAATGAGACTCGTCGTCCATTGGTTATTACACAACGCGGTAAAGGTGTTGCTGTTGTTCTTGATGTCGCGGAGTACGAAACAATGCAAGAGAAAATAGAGTTACTGGAAGAAATGCTCACAGCAGAAGCTCAATTAGCTTCAGGTCTTGGTGTTTCAAATGAGGATGCGCGCGCTCAAGTGTTAGGGCGCATTAAGAAATGAAAGTAGTTTGGTCTCCGTTAGCTCTTCAAAAGCTCGGTGATGTGGCTTAGTTTATTTCGTTAGACAACCCGTCTGCTGCTGAAAAGTGGGTGAATGAGGTTTTCGATAAAACTGAATTACTCAGCAGCATGCCTGAAATGGGACGCTGTTCCTGAAATTCCCCATTCAAACTATCGTGAAATTATTTTCGGTCACTATCGTATTATTTACAGTTTAAGCCACGAAATTCGTGTGTTAACAGTTCGTAATTGTCGTCAGATTTTGACGGAAGATGACGTGTAAAACTGTGTTATAACAGTTCAAGAGGGATTCATCACGCGTGGCATTTTTGCTATGCGTTGATTTTGGTGTTGAAGTGCAATGCGGTGGCTTAGTCATTGCTTGCTTCCCCCCTTAACTGGGCAAGATGAATAGGAGGTTCCAGTGAACAAGGCAGTCAAAGATCGGTTCGATGAGTATCCGGATAATGCTCGTGTTAGGTTAGAAGAGTTGCGAAATTTAGTCTTTCAAGTCGCATCTGAGTTGGAACTGGGTGAGGTCGATGAAACTCTCAAATGGGGAGAGCCAAGCTACAGTGTAAAAACGGGCAGTCCGTTAAGAATGGACTGGAAGCTTAAGTCTCCTAATAATTATTACCTATTCTTTAATTGCCAAACTAAGCTGATCGATACATTTCGGGAGTTGTATAGTGATGAACTGCTGGTGTTTCAGGGTAACAGAGCAATAGTTCTGTCGTTATCGAAACCTCTACCAGAAAGGGTAATCAAGTCCTGTTTAGAGCTAGCTTTAACTTACCAGCAGCGTAAACATTTGCCTCTTTTGGGCGTATGAAAAATTCCCATACAAACGCTTTAAGGCGGATTCGCAACGCGTGGCATTCGTAGTTTGCAGTAAATTTAGTGATTTAGGTGGTTTGCAGAAAAATAGTATTGCGTTGCTCACCACTTAAGCGGGTGTTATGCCTTTTATCGAAAATAAACATGGAGGTTCATCATTTTGGGTAAGCAATTTGCAGAATTATCAGATAAACATATAGAGTTTATCGGAAAGCAAAAAATTTACTTTGTCGCTACAGCAGCAGATAGTGGTAGCGTGAATTTGTCACCTAAAGGTGGTGACACCCTGCGAGTTATTAACTCAAAGCAAATAGCTTGGTTAAACCTAACAGGAAGTGGTAATGAGTCTGCTTCACACGTCATTCAAAACCCGAGAATGACAGTCATGTTCTGTGCATTTGAAGGTTCTCCGTTAATTCTTAGAGCGTACGGTAAGGCGATAGTTTTACATTCAAAAGACGAAGATTGGGGCAGGTATGCGAAGATATTTCCGGAAAGTGTTGCCGCTAGACAAATCTTTGTTTTAAATGTCGACTTGGTTCAGTCTTCATGTGGAATGTCAGTTCCTTATTTTAACTATGAGGGTGACCGTGACGACTTAGCTAATTGGTCAGAAAAGCAAGGTTCAGAGGGCATAGAAAAATACTGGCTTAAAAAGAACCAAAAAAGTATTGATGGCTTTGAAACCGAAATTGCGAAACGTTCTGGATTGAACGTAGATTAAGCAGGTTAAATTGCTCAAATCACCCACAGGCATAACACATATGAGCCTTCTGCCTGTCAACAGACAATACTGTTCCTTTGGCTGCGTTAGCAGCCGAACAACAAAGTTATCTACTTCGCTTTGTCATTTCGGGCATCGAGCATTGCTTACGACAAGCACATATAGAGGATCTCTTATTGCGGTCTCTCCGCTGCCTATGGCTTTTCTTGGGGTCACTAGACATTTATCGGTTAACCCTGACTGGCGCTATTCAAAAAGCAAGGCGCGAATCCAGTTCATTAGAGCAGTACGTTCACGAACCCAATAATGTGCACCGCCACACGCTTCGAGTCCTATATGTATGGGTGGCATATTTGGTATTGTAGTCAGTAGTTTAGAGCGAGTAACCGATTTATGAAGATTCACTTTACCTTGTGAGTCAACGACATGAATACTAAAGTGGTTTTTAGCTAAATCGATACCGCCAAAATAAGAATAATCAGACATTGTGCCTCCAGTGCTAATGAGTACCACGTAAGTGTGGTAGATCCTCGGGAGGGAGAGTCCATGTCATTCGTTATGCTCTCTTATGAGTTTCATCACAAAATCAAAGAGCGTTGTGGGCTACGTTCTCTGTAGTAATCGATTCAGGAGGCATTATGAACACTAGGTTTTGCGAAAAATGTGGAAAGGACACTGAACACAAAGAAGCAATGAAGCAAAAGCCATCGAAATACGGCAAGTCCAAAAAAGAACAGTTTAAAGCGTTTTTAGATGGTTTCTTTAGTGGTTCCGCCGCTTCTTTACCTGGAGGTGCTTCTTTAGAGTTAACTGACAGGTATATTGTTTGTACGGTTTGTGGCAAAGCAACCATGGAAAATCATGGTCAAGAGTTTCAATAGCTAATTTTTAACTATATTTTTATCCCACATGACGTCATCTCTTAATATAGAATTTAGTATCACAACCATCTTGCGAACGCAGGCTATGATGGCAACTTTTTTAGGTTTTCCAGTAGCAACAAGACGAGTATAAGTCCCTTTAAATATTGGATTACATTGCATGGCAGACATCATAGCCATGTATAAAACTGTCCGTACTTGTTTTAGTAATTACGGTGGACTAATTTAGTTGTGTGGTAGCGTGGTTCACCTTAATGCGGCATTAGGACTACTACAAAAAATTTGCAAGGATGGCGAAATGGTAAGGTTTTATCTAGTTCTTAGTGTGTTGGGTATATTGTTACCGTACGGAGCGTTTGTTCCTTGGTTAGCCGCAAATGGCGTAGATATCGGTCTTTTATTCAGTGAGGCGGCGGCAAACCCCATTAGTATATTTGCTTGGCTTGATGTCTTGGTTGCGGCGATTGCATTATTAGGTTTTATCGTTGTGGATGGGCAAAGATATAAAGTGAAGTATCGATATTTTGCTGTGTTGGGAACCTTGTTAGTTGGCGTGTCGTTTGGGCTCCCACTGTATCTTTACTTCAAAGAAAAACAGTCATTTAAGCCACAGCCTTAACAAGTAATTCAACCAGATTCGCTACGCTCGGCATTTTTATTTTGAATCAGTTTTAGTGTTTTACGGCACCATGATTTAGGTAGGGCGGTAGCGTTATTCACTTAATTGGGCGTCTATGCTACCAGTTTAAAGCTTCAATAAGGAATACTATGAAACAGAACATTGTCCATATTGCTTTAGTTGTAAAAGATTATGATGAAGCCATTGATTTTTATGTAAATAAACTCAAATTTGAACTTATTGAAGATACTTATCAACCTGAACAAGACAAACGTTGGGTGGTTGTGGCTCCACCAAATTCTCATGGTGTTGCGTTGTTACTTGCCAGAGCCTCGAAGCCAGAGCAGCATGATTTCATTGGAAATCAAGCCGGCGGTCGAGTATTCCTGTTTCTAAGTACCGATGATTTCTGGCGTGACTATAAGCGTATGAAATCGATCGGTATTAACTTCGTCCGCGAGCCAACAGAAGAAGACTATGGAACGGTAGCTGTGTTTGAAGACTTATATGGAAACATGTGGGATCTTCTGCAATTGAATCCAAGCCATCCTATGGCGAAAAGGTAGCATACAAACGCTTTAAGATGGGGTCAGCACGCCCTGCATTTTTTTACTATGCGCTCGTTTTCGTGTTTAAGGTGGTATGCGGAGGCTTCGGTATTTTGTGCCTCACAAATATGGTCTCCGCTTTTGGGCTTTTTGCACAACACCTTGCTTTCGGTGTTAATAACGACCACGTAAGTGTGGCAGATCCCCTCTGGAGAGGGAGTCCATGTTATTCGTTATGTCACTCATTGAAATACCGCGAAAAATTGGTAATCAATTCTCATCTTTTATTGTTCTCTTATCCTAAGCTTTATATGTGTTAATCCAATTAGAGGCACTCGCTATGAGTACAGAACGTCATGGAATCACAATGGGCATTGAGCGTATTGGCTCGGAATCACTTTTAGTGTTTAAAGCCAGAGGCAAACTCACTCATGAAGACTACGAAGCTATTGTACCCGTCTTAGACGCTAGCTTAGAGGGGATTAACTCAAAGCATCTAAAAATGTTGGTCGACATCACTGAGTTTTCTGGCTGGGAACTCCGTG
The DNA here is from genome assembly GCF_049563345.1 of Vibrio mytili. Classification (NCBI taxonomy): domain Bacteria; kingdom Pseudomonadati; phylum Pseudomonadota; class Gammaproteobacteria; order Vibrionales; family Vibrionaceae; genus Vibrio; species Vibrio mytili. Next base: position 411,689 of record NZ_CP110482.1, read on the forward strand.
CGGCGTGGGACGATTTTCAGTTGGGGTTAAAGATGGGTTTTACGATTGAGAAAATCGCCATCTACGGTGATAAGAATTGGCAGGAACTCGCGGCCAAAGTCGGAAGTTGGTTTATATCAGGTGATATAGAATCATTTGGTAGTTATGACTCGGCAGTGAAGTGGCTAATAGACTAACATTCCACAGATGAGCCTTCAGCCTGTCAATAGATAACAACATTCTCCAGTGCCAATCGGTACCACATAAGTATGGCGGATCCTCGGGAAGGGGAATCTATCTCATTCGTTATGTTGAAGGAAGAAAAATGGAAGTGCTTAATCAACTTGAAAAGCAAACAACTTTACTGGTTCTCATTCATTGGCAGTTTATACGATAACGGGAAAAGCTGAAGCTCGTCACAGTTCGTAATATTGATAAGAAATTAAAACCAATTAATTAACGTATTGTTTTCTATAAATTAACTTTAGTATGACATTTGTTGGTCCGGTTTGTGGGTGTTTACCTGCTAGAGCCCGCGTGATTATACTTCACGAGCACTAGAAGCTATAAGGAAACCCATGAAAAAACTAAGTATTTTAGCCGTATCAGTGAGTCTTGCTCTTGCTGGTTGTGGCAGTGACAGTGATAGTTCAAGTTCTTCCGAGGTGGAATCGGGAAGCCAACCAAAAACATTCACCGTCTTTGACGGTTATATCGAAAACGCACTTGTATCGGTGTGTGAAACCGAAGCTTTGATCAATTGTGAAGAAATCGGTAATACGGATGTGAATGGCGATATCGATATTCCATCAGATAAAGTCGGTTTCATTAAAGCCGAAGTTATTGCTGGTGTATCTAAAGATTCAGATAGTACTGGCTTTGTGACTTCCGGTTATACCATGGCGGGCGATGTCGACACCCCTGTAGTCAACCCATTTACGACTATTGCTACGCTTGACCCTACAATCAGCCTAGATACCCTTGCTGCAGAAATTGGCGTTAGTACTGAAGCATTAGCGTCCGATTATATTGAGAGTAATGACTCTGGCACTCACCTTCTTGCTCGTACGGTGACCAAGAAACTTGCCGAAAATTCTTCGACGACTGAAATCGTTGCTGTTGCAAAAGCGGCTCAAGGAAAAATCGAAGAGTTGGAAAATGAGGGTGCAGACTTAAGCGAGGTCGATTTAACGGTTGACGTCGCAGAAGACGGTACGGTGACCGTTGAAGAAGCCGAATTTGTCAGCGATGCAAGGTCATTTTTAGAGCGTACTGTGGATGGAAAGCCACTGCAGCTATACTTAACCTCGCTTGATTTACATTATAAGTCAGAAGGTTCATACCCAACGACGTTCAGTAATGGAAGCATGACTGAGGGTGATGAGGTATTTACGTATACCATTGAAGAGAATTCGCTGACGGTTGCTGAAGAGAATTTTACTACTCATTTCTTCTATATCTCTCCTGAGTTGGCTCTTTCTGTAGCTGACTCGGACAATCTCAATGAGCTTTACGCTCACACCACTTCAGCGCTCGATGCTGGACCTGGTAAGTGGGAAGATAGCGCTTGGTTAGATGGATTTACAACTTACTTTATTGCGGATGATTCGGACACGCCTGATGCCGATGCGGTTATGGCGAAATTCGAATTCGGCGCGGAGAATGTTGTGATCTCTGAGGTTGGTGTTGAAGAAACGCAAACACTACCGTATTCGTTGGTGGATGGTGGTATTCTCATTGACTTCCCAGAGTCAGACAATGACTTACACCTATACCCGCTTGTCAGCGATGGTACCGTGGATATCTGGTTTGACGCGGTTAAAGAAAGTTATTCAGTCCAAGTCTCTGAAGAAGGTTTAGCGACAAGCATTCTCGCAGATTGGGTTGGACAAGATGTAGTGGGTCAAACTATGCCTCTCCAAGGTACTTGGGTTATCGATCCTCAGTCAAACAATGAGAATGAAGTCCTCATGTTTAACTTCTTGTCTAATGGACAATATGTCCACACTGAGTTCGATGTCGAGCGAGCTGGTAACGAAGTGTCAGGCATGGAGTGGGGCACTTATGATATCGATGGCGGTTTATTGAAGGTTTCTGGGATTTATGACCAAAACGGTGAAACTGGCTTGAGCGACTTTTACGGTGGTGAAGGGCTTCAATTCAGCCTTCGTCAAGACGGTAAGTGGGTAATCAAAACACCTGATGACGTTGAGATCACCACCTTCGTCAAAGCGGAATCTAATGGCCTTTACGGTACTTGGGGAAATAAAAACCTGACCGTAGACGACGAAGATATAATGCTGTTTACGTTCTTCCCTGATGGTAGCTACATTCACAATGAAGTTTACCAGGATAGCCTAGACGAATCTGGTGCTGAGTGGGGCACGATATCTATCGATCCAGAAACCAATCGCGCAACGGTTTCTATCATCGAGGATCGAAACGGCAGCTCTGGCTTAACTGATTTTGAAGCTGGAGATGACGGCCAGGAGATATACTTTGAAGTTTCTGGAGATACTCTGACTCTAACAGTGACGGAGTTTCAGGACGGCGAGTTAGTGACAGAGTCGTTTGAGCTTTACAGACAATAATCTCGAAGTTGACTAGCTAAATGAAAGGGCGAGGAATGAATTTTTCGCTCTTTTTTTTGTTCAGATAACTCAAGTTACGCCAAAAGTCTTTATCTAGATACAGGTATGCGAATAGATAGACTGTTTTTCTATACTAGTGTTCTGATTCGAATGGATGAGAAAAGAAAAAATCCCGAAAGACCTAAGGCTGTGCGAGGGTCTTTCGGGTAAAGGCAGAGTCTGAGGAATCAAGTACTCTGCGATGGTGTCTGGAAACGAAGTTAGATCGTCTCCGATGGAGAATATTAGGCGATTAGAGTGAGCATTTGTCAGCGAAATGTCACGAGCGTCATATTATACTGAAAGCTTATTTTCTATTTTTGAACAACGGGTTACGAAGGTGTCTTGCTAATTAGAATACGCAGGGAAAGGATGTTTCGAATGTAAAAAAAGCTTGCCATCCAACAGCAAGCTTTGTTCATTTTTTCTCGGAGCCGCGATCAGTGTTTACGCTTAGGCCCCTTTTGAACGAGTTCTTTTCCATTCTCATACACATACTGTGAGACCCAGCGGCCTAAAAGTAGCTGATGTTTCTCGTCCAGTACCGCCACAAATGGTCGACCATCGGCATTGTTAGTCGCCAGCGCAATGCCTGCTGCGCCGTCTAAACCAAGAGCGCCACTTTCTACCATTTGCAGAAATGCTTCGAGTTCGTCGATGGTTTCGATTACCTGATTATCCATGTTCATTGTGTTCAATCTCTCAGAATTGCAGATACGATATTGCGCGTACTCTACCTAAGTTAAGCAGAGAAACCAAGCTACGTTCCCAAACGGAATGGTAACCCAAGCAACTTTAGGTGAACTCAGTACAATTCGTGGTTTAAGACGATTTGCTTAAGACGATTTGTTTAAAACGATAGATGTTATACACGGTAGGTCCAAATGAAAAAAGTCCTAGTCACGTGTTATGCATCGATTCAAGCTGTCATTCGAGTCATTGAAGTTCATCACCCCGATGGTGTAATTACCGATTTACCAATAGCAATGATAAGCAGCGATGGGGTTAAGCCATTAAACCGTTGTGTATTTCTTAATGTCGAGTCAGTGATGAGCACTCTGAGTTATGCAATTCGTAGGCATTTACGTATATACTTTTCGCCAAAGTAGTTAAGCTGGAGAAATACATGCAAGCACGAGTGCCAACCAACATTCTCACTGGGTTCCTCGGTGTCGGGAAAACAACAACCATTTTGAATTTACTAAAGAATAAGCCTGATAACGAAAATTGGGCAGTGTTAGTGAATGAATTTGGTGAGATTGGAATAGATGGTGCTTTGATGACAGATCAAGGTGCCTTTATTAAGGAAGTGCCGGGCGGATGCATGTGTTGCACTGCTGGGGTACCAATGTCTGTTGGGATCACGGCTTTACTTCGTCAAAAGCCAGACCGTTTGTTAATTGAACCTACTGGCCTCGGGCATCCTAAACAAGTGATTGCGACATTAACGTCTGAGCAATATTTGCCGTATGTTGATTTAAAAGCAACAATCGCTTTGGTAGACCCGCGCAATTTGAGCAATGACAAATATCTAAGCAACCAAAACTTTGTTGATCAACTGAGCTGTGCAGACGTGGTCATTGGTAGCAAAGTGGATTTGTGCACCAGCCACGATATTGATGTTTTTAATGATTGGCTGACGGATCAAACCCCTGCCAAAGTGTTCAGTAAACTCATCCACGATGGTGAATTACCTCTTGAAGTGTTGGATATTGAACGCGTTCATGGGACGGCTTCCAGTCATATTGAGTCGCATCATCATCACCATGCTCATGACGAACCTCAATTTCAGTTACCACCAGGTGAAGCATTTATCCGTAAAGAAAATACCGGACAGGGATATTTTAGTTGTGGTTGGTTATTTGGGGCGGAATATAAGTTTAACTTTGAGCAGTTATTCTCGATGCTATCTGATCTTACTGCTGAGCGAGTGAAAGCAGTCGTGAATACGGATCAAGGCTGCTTTGCGTTTAATGTCGCGAACAAAGTCGTGTCTGTGAATGAAATCAGTCTCGAAGGGTTTGAGACGCGTTTAGAAGTGATCGACTCGCAATTGCTACCTTGGGATGATTTAGAGCGCATTCTGCTTAAATTGTGCGGTTTAGTGAAGTAGCGGACGGCAAAGTACACATTCGATAGGCACCTATAATTATGCGGTGTACGCCTCAATGTTTAGAAAAGTGAGATAAAACACTAAAATTGGGGTATAGTGCACGGCTAAAATTTTTACGCTATTTGAAGTAGTTTGTTTAAGGAATACGCTCAATGTCATTTTCATCTCAAGGTTTTTCGCCAGAAGTGGTTAAAGCACTGGCAGAATGTGGTTATGAAAAGTTAACACCAATTCAGCAGAAGGCGATTCCAATGGCCCGAAAAGGCCATGATATTCTCGCGACTGCACAAACGGGTACAGGAAAAACGGCCGCGTTTTCTCTGCCAATGATACAACAGTTAATAGAAAGTGGTCGCAACGCTTCTCGTAAAACTGCCCGCGCTCTGGTTTTGGCGCCGACACGCGAATTGGCCGAGCAAATTGCTGATAACATTAAAGCGTATACCAAGTATACCGATTTATCGGTCGCCGCGGTCTTTGGTGGTCGTAAAATGTCTTCTCAGGTTACGGCATTGGAAAATGGTGTAGATATCCTTGTCGCGACACCTGGACGTTTAGAGGAACACATCGACCAAGGGAATGTCTCTGTCGCACAACTTGAGTTTTTGGTGTTTGATGAAGCAGACCGTATTCTCGATATGGGTTTCATCCATGCGGTGAGAAAGATCATGCTGGATGTGGATACCGACCCACAAATCATGATGTTTTCTGCGACGACCTCTAGCCAACTGAACCTGCTAGCCAAAGACATTTTGCGTAAACCAAAACGCATCGAGGTAGAGCGTGCGAATACGACCGCACAAACGGTCGCTCATGTTCTTTATCCCGTTGATCAAGAGCGTAAAACGGAGTTGCTCTCTGAACTGATTGGGCGTAAGAACTGGCAACAAGTTTTGGTGTTCGTAAACTATAAAGAAACGGCGAACGAAGTCGTCAAAGAGCTCAAACTGGATGGCATTAAAGCAGTTGTCTGTCATGGCGACCGAGCGCAAAGTGCTCGTCGTCGTGCTCTTGAAGAGTTCAAAACTGGTAAGTCTCGAGTTATGGTCGCTACCGATGTGGCGGCACGTGGCCTAGATATCGAAGATCTACCACACGTCGTGAATTACGATATGCCGTTCTTGGCAGAAGATTATGTTCACCGAATCGGCCGCACAGGTCGTGCGGGTAAGCAAGGTCACGCCGTGTCTTTTGTTAACCGAGATGAAGAACTAACTGTTGTACAGGTTGAAAACCTTATCCAGCAGCGTATCCGCCGTGTTGAGCTTGCTGGTTACGAGCCAAAACAACGTGAATCCTACATTGAAAAATTGAATTCAAAACCCGCATTTAAGAACCGCCAGGGGCGTCGTAATAACCCTAACCAGTCGGCAACCGATCAAGGTTCTGCGGAGCGTCGTCTTGCGATGGTGAAGCGACTTAAAGCACGTCGTGCGTCAAAATAGCATTTGTCACTTCTTGAAATGGTCACCTATTAAAAAAGGTGACCTATTAACAAGACCAGTGCAATCGCTACATATGATTGGTATTACCACTAAGCTTAGGATTTGGATAATTTTGCTCGGTAGCACTGGCTTTGCTCATCAAAGATGAACTCCAGTTCATTCTTGATGCTCTCCAAACGGTCTTCCTGATAGTGAGAAACGTACAGCAGTTGGCTTAGATTTTCTCGCGCGATAAGCTCTAATGTATTTTTGACTAAACGACGACCCAAAAAGTCTAACCCTTGGTAAGGCTCGTCCAAAATCAATAAAGTTGGCTGTTTAACAATGGCTCTCGCTATCAACAGCAATCGTTGTTGACCGTACTCCAGTTGGCGGAACGACGTTTTTTTATACTGATTCATGTGCAGAATATCGAGCCACTCTTTTGCGATTTCCACTTCTTTTTTTGTAGGCTGACTATAAACACCAATAGAATCGTAAAATCCAGATATAATGACTTCCAGCGCAGTACAATTAACACGATATTGAAGGTGTAAAGCAGAAGAAACCATGCCGATGTGTTGTTTGATCTCCCAAATGCTTTCGCCCGAGCCCCTTTTTTTACCAAAAATGTGGATGTCATTGCTGTAACACTGCGGATGGTCCCCAAATATCAGCCCAAGCAGAGTGCTTTTACCACAGCCATTTGGCCCTTTCACTTGCCAATGTTGCCCTTTGTCAATGCGCCAGTCTAAACCAGTAAATATCTTTTTGTCTGTGTACTCTACGTTGCCATTCTTGAGTTCAAAGATGGGATTTTCGAAGTGTGAGTCGTGTTGATGTCGGCGTATTAAAGCCATCATCTCGTCACTTTGCTGATTAGATTGAGACGCAATCTGTTCAATAATAGGGTGGGTGTCCCAACTTTTTTTATCCATTGTGCTGTCGAGCTTACCGGCATTAAACAGAGCGACACAGTCAAGCCAGTCGGGAATATCTGATTCACGAGAAAAGGTAATGAGCATTTGTACGGAGCGAGATAGTGTATGCAGATATTGTGCTAAGGCGGCGCGGTGTTCAATGTCTAAACCTGTAAAAGGGTTATCAAGCAAAACTAAGTCGGGTTTTGTTGCGAGAGCACGAGCAAGCATGACTCTCCTGGTTTCTCCCGTTGATAAGACGCGAAAGCCGCTATTTTGAAGGTGAACGAGATCTAACTCGGTGATAAGTGTTTGGGTTATTTCTGCGCACTGACAGCGTTCAAAAATCAGGGAATAGACGGTAGTGCCCTGATCAATGCGATCCATAAAGTCAGTATCATCTTTTGACAGCTCAATATCCAACAGACGTTGCTGTTCTGATAACGATACTTGAGCTATTTTTAATCCATTTCGGTCAAGCGAGCCACTGGAGAGAGCGAGTTCGCCACAAAGCAGGTCTCCAAGTAGTGAGCCAATATCCCCCTCGGCACTGAATATACCCCAAGACGTTTCTTTTTCGATTTCCCAATCGTCGATACAAAGGGTTGATGTCCCACGGGTGGCAACAACGCTGTCAAAACAAATATTCACACTGCTTCCTTTCTTTTCTGTTTTTCTTTTCATCAGTATACCCAGTTGAGTTAAAAAAACAGGTCTAATTTGCGGCAATTTTTGAGGTCGAGAAGCGCATCGGTATATCGAATATAGTGAAGTAATATTTTGTTTTTAAGGATTTTTTATCATTATTATTTTTAATAAAACCCATTCTCTGTGGGGACTGTAAATGGTACGGTGCTTGACCCTATGCCGGACCATGATATGTAGTCGAAAGCGTTGTATGAGCCCCTTCTCGCAAGGGGCTGGTTAGTTGGTTAGCTTATCGCTTGCCGCGAGCGATTTTAATTTCCCCGTCAATATGCACATCGCGTTGAGGGAAGGAAATTTCGATATTGTGCTCTTTGAAAATTTCGTCAATCTCGAAACGTATTTGGCTAGAAACTTGTCGAACTCCCCGATCAAATGATGAACCGCCCTCGATCGACGATTTTAGCCAAAAGTAGCTTTCAAAAATAAGTGCGCTATCACCAAAATCTTGAAAAAAGACCTCCGGCTTAGGGCTATCAAGTACTTGTGGCTGTTTGGAGGTGACTTCTTGCATGAGTTTGGCGACTAACTTAACGTCGCTGCCATAAGCAACACCGACAACAACTGTTGCTCTTACGAGCTTGTCGCATAACGTCCAGTTAATCACCGCATTTTCTATCAGTTGGCTGTTTGGTATTAACATGTGAACCCCGTCTACTCGCCGAATCCGTGTTGAGCGGGTGTTTATCTGTTCGACCGTTCCCTTTGCGCCTTCTACTTCTAAAAAGTCACCAATTCGTATTGGCTTTTCACCAATGAGGATCCAGCCGCTTATAAAGTTGTTAATGATGTTTTGCGCACCAAAACCAAAGCCAATGGCGATAGCACCGGACAAAAATGCAAACGCAGTGATGGGCACATTAATCATCGATAGGGTGGTCAAAAAGATAATGGCCAGCGCGAGTACAAACAGAATTCGCTGAATGAGGTGAATAAGGTTAGGATCTTTACCTGAAGAGGCCATTCTGGATGTCACCGCTTTGATGAGCACTTTGGCTATCCATAGGCTGATAATAATCCAAGCGGGGACCGCAAGAATCGCCCACAATGTAATAGGTTGCCCATTAAAGGTAAACAGTGGCATTTCTAAAAAGGAAATCACTTTTTCGAACATAGAACTCACTTATGATTGATTCGATATTACTGAACTCCGTTTGAAGCTACTCTCGGTTGGCTGGCTTTCATCCTACGGTGAAGTACCAACTCATTACATTGTAAACAACTTGAGGGTGTTAGAAAGAAAGCTGAAGTATTGTTTTATCACATGCCCAATTTTTGAGACGGGTGGGAGGCGCTGCAGTGTGCCCAGAAAGTCAGTCTACCGCTTTTTTAACCAATATTTTTCACATGGTTAAAATTCCAATGTGTTGATTTTAATGGCTTTTAATATTATTAAATTTAATTAGAACATTTCTTCGTCGAGTGCGTATATGATTAAATGGTCGCTACCACCGGTGGAAATGCGGATGTTTATCTTCATGTACCGCCAAAACTGGCTGCTTATAGAAATGGCCTAGTACTCAATGATACTGGTCGCAGCTGTGGTGGTTCACACTTAATTCCCTCAATACTATAAGGAATAAAACATGCGTAAATTAGCACTATCTATCGCTCTACTAGGCGCACTTTCTGCTTCTGCTGTTCAGGCAGCTGATTTACAAACTGCCGAGTTTAAAGGTGCTCTTGTCGACGATATTTCAGGTGTCTTGATGTATGATTTTAAACTTCCTGAAACAGGCGTGAATCAACGTTTCATCATCCGCAAAGACAAGACGGTTGAAGTGTTTGAGTCAGGCGACTCAGAAACCTTTGTTAAGCAATGTAAAGAACAAGACGGTAAGAAGCTGAAGTTGACGATTGCAGGTGAGTCTCCAGACGGTGTTATTCAAGAAATCAAATGTAACACTGGCACTGGTCCAGCAACCACTCGATTGGTTAAGTTCGTAAAACCATCGGGTCAGCCTTCGAAGCAAGCAGTGTTGTATGTGATCAACGCACTTCGTTCTGGTTATGAACTAGACGGCGTTCAGTACCCTGCAAACGGTGATGAAGTGACAAAAGCGTGGGATCAATTTCAGGCACTTAAGTAACGCATTCGCTCAGAACGTTATCGAGACCATAATCTAAGTGCTTAAATTATGGAATTAAGAAGAGGGTAGGTTTTCCTACCCTCTTTTATTATGTCTATCGAGTAGCTTTATTCTGCTTACGCGAATTGGTTAACCTACATCACTCAAGTGGCAGGGTATCCATCGTTAACGTTTCAAGTTGTAGCAATTGATCGGCATGTGAAAGAGTAGTCTATACGCCTACGAAGTACATAGATTGGGTTTCAGTGTATACTAGCGACAATGTTGGTTTTTATTTGACATAAATTCATACAGTTGTATATGCAATGATATGAATCGAATCATAGTTGAGATTAAAATTGAAAAGCTACAGTCAACAGCAATCACTAGGTTATCTTACCGGCCTAGCGAGTCGACTCTTTAACCGATTACTCACGTCTCGCTTTAAGCAGGCTGGTATCGATATGACCGCTGAACAGTGGGGAGTGATTCTAGCACTAAGTACTCATGAACCTATGACTCAAAATCAGATCAGTGAATTGCTGTATTTAGAAAAATCGAGCGTTAGTCGTTCGATAGATTGTTTAGAAAAGCGTGGTTGGATAGAACGTCGACGCTCACCCCATGACAGTCGTAGCAAAATAGTAAGCTTGTCAGAAAAAGCGCTTTGTGTTGTAGAGAAAGGCAAAGAAATAGCTGCAAAGGTGTTGCTGGACGCTCAACAAGGTGTTGATGAATCTCAGCTCCAAACGACTAAGGAAAACTTATCAGAAACCATTGCAAACTTAAGGCAGTTGAACAAGTAAGGCAGTTGAATAAGAAAGACGACTGGTTAATTGAAGTGTTATTTTGCTCAACGCTAGCTGTGCTTTTTGAGTGCCGAACCAGACGTAATGTGTTAGTGCTTTAAGCAATGTTGTTATTCAAGATAATGACAAGTTGATGAGAGCGACTGGTTTTACTTTCTGAGAGAATAGAGAATATTGGAGCGTACTGCGGGAATCGAACCCGCATCATCAGCTTGGAAGGCTGAGGTAATAGCCATTATACGAAGTACGCATTGATATGTTGTCCTTAGGGTGACTTAGACCGTGAACCGAAAGGATGTGTGTAATATGCCACAATGAATCAAAAAGAAAAGTCTTTTCTCATCAATTGTTTGTTGTTTGCATAAAAAACCACCCACTTGCTGTTTAAGTGAACTAAGTGTTGGATGAGAGTTTGATAGTTGCTCACTGTCATACCCAAACAGCCAAGGGATAGTTAAGTAAAGCAGCCCAAAACACAACAAAGGCGCAGAGATTGCGCCGTTTATTGGTACTGAGATTATGTAATTTAAGCGAAGTGGCGAAAGTCTGTTAGGAAACGTACACGTGCTTAACTTAGTACCCAATGTTGTAGAGGTACTCTCCGACCTCTTTACACTGGTTTTGATAGGTTTGCTTTACTTCAGAATCATCTCGTCTGGCGGATTTAAATTCAAGTTCAGAAGAGGAAAGCTGGCTAAAGCTAAAGTTTCTTTCTGACATCAAATAATGTCTGAACATTGCTCTATGTTCGGGAATAGCACTGTGATGATTCGAGACATTTGCACACTCTATCAGTGTGCTGTTGTTCAGCTGTTCTAACTTGACGTCGGCCACCGCCATGCAAGAAAACACTGTAGAGAGTAGGGTTATAGCTGTTACTTGGGCCTTGTTGAGTCTTGGCATAATATCGATCTCGAGTCGCTTTTATTATCTGTGAATGCACGATACTAATGGCAGTGAATCGTAAATAGGAATACTTAGCACTGGCTTAAAGTTCGCATTATTAACACATATTTTCGATCATTTACTATCCGGATTAGTTCAAACGGAAGTTGGAATCTGATCAACGGCACATATTTTAACGAGATGAAAGTGATATGAATAGAGTGCAGTAACGAATATACACAAATCACTGCAAAGTGTAGAAGGAAGAGTGTTGGTAGCAATGCTTTCAAGGGTAGAAGAGAGTCGCCACTGATTAACTTAAAAGCAGGCTTTTTGTCAGAGAGCTAGGGCCTGTTGACCCTAGACGCCCGACAGTTTGAATCAAAAATTTGAATCAGCGAAATGTTTGAAAGGTTAAGCGGCCGCGTAAATCACGCTGCCACCTTTTATCGTGTCGATAATCTCTCTTGAAAGTTGTTTTGGCAAAGCGGGACAGCCCCAACTGCGGCCTAAGTAGCCGTTCTTTTTTATGAAAGACGGGTTGGCGTAGTCTGCACCATGAACCACAATATAACGCTCACGAGCCTTGTCATTAATGCCTGAACTTAATCCGTCTAGACGAAGCGAATAACCGTTCGATCCGTAATAAGTCGTGTCGGTTAAGAAGGTACCCAGTGATGTTTTTCGTGAGTTTACGATATTAGAAAACTTAGTGGCGGTTTTCTTACCACTATTTACACCATGGGAAACATAAGTGTTATAGATGAGCTTTCTTTTATCTAAATCAACAACATAAAATCGCTTTTGCGTAGATGGTTTACTGTAATCAATTATGGTTAGAACCGGCTTCTTCTTTCCCTTTGTTTTCTTATAAGCGAGATAAGCTTCGCGGAATAATTTAAAGTCTAAGACGCCCTCTAATTTGGCTTCTTTGTATTTCTGTTTAACTTGTTGTTCAGAGAAGTGATTCTCAACCTTGTTATTCGAATTATTTGCGAAAGAGAAGGGAGAAAAAGACAACAATGTCCATATCAATAATAAGAATAATTTGTTCATTTTGGTTTAATAAAAAGTCTATGGTGTTACAAACTTATCGACTGCTTCGTGCACCCGTTAATACATCATGTATACCAATGTATCCTTCGCTCCATTTACGCTTATTGTGCGTAATGATGCATACTGTCTAGGATTCATTGTCATACCATCCCATTAAATCACTTGTTGACGAGTTTTCGTCGATAAGTGAGATTTTAAAATACAATATTATGTTTCAACTTAATAACAACTACTTACCTAAATAGTTTTCTTTACCGTCAAGTCATTAACGTTACGTTATGTTGTTTTCTGGCAAAGTTAAAAACCACTGTTAATATGTGCAGTAGATTAAGTCATTGAAATCATTTATTAATTTTAAGTTTTAATTTTATTATTAAAACCTTAAAGACAGATACTATATTATTTAATCGATAGGTAAAACCACTGATTCGTTACCAATAAGTTAAAAAACATTGTTTTTATGATGTTGAAAACAAAATTCTTATTGATTTCAATATGTTTATTTTAGTTGTTAGATAGGTAAAAAAGTTTAAGTTTGTGATTTAAGTCGTAACAATCTATTGCTGCACAATCAATATGCACGGTGTTGTCTATTTACTTTGGAGTCAGTGATTAGAAGTAAGTTATTAGAAGTGAGTTTTTAGGGAGTGAGATACCTACGAGTTTTTAACTCAGTCGTCTCCAAGGAATAACCCGTATCCAACACTATGAGTGAGAAGGTGACTTACTCACAGTATTACCAATCGTAGTAAATAACTGGTCATTTTCCCTGCGTTATTTCTGACCACTTATTTACTGTGATTGGTATACGCCATGTTTAAACTAGGGTGCCAAATTTAGGATCGAAGTTGTTAGGTGAAATATCATCACTTGTTGATTGCCACCACTGCCCAAGTTGTTGTCTGGTCATTGGTTTTGCGAAGAGATAACCCTGCATAAAGTCGCAGTGATAACTTGCTAACCATTCGTGCATGACATCATGTTCAATGCCTTCGGCGGTGACTTTCTTGTTTTGCGCGTGGCACAGGTCGATTATAGGTTTTATGACATGCCCATTATTGCTCTTCATTAATGCCAGCAGAAACTCGCGATCGAATTTGATTTTTTGTACAGGGTATTGAACAAGTTGTGTAAGCGATGTATAGCCAGAACCAAAGTCATCAATCGCAAGTCGATAACCAAGCTTTGATAACTCATCAAGCAGTGCAGTACCTTGTTTGACGGCTGCAAAGGTTTCTGTGATTTCGAGCTCGATACACTCTGGCTTCACATTATTCTCAGTAACATGGGAATGAATATAATTCGCCATGTCGAGTGAATTTAGTTCTGCTGACGAAAGGTTGATCGAGAGGATAATCTCCCGGCCAAAAATGTTTTTCAGTTTGTGATATTCCCGAATAGCGTTAGCAAACACCCATCGGTCTATCTTTTCGAACAGCCCAGCTTGTTCCGCGATAGGAATAAATTCAGCCGGAGGAACAATACCTATCCCTTTTGCCTCCCAGCGCAACAAGACTTCGAGTCCTTCAATTTCATTGTTACTAGTGTTTAAATATGGCTGAAAGACCAGTTGGAACTCTTCTTCAACGTTACTCTTTCTCAAACCTCGCTCTATTTGGCTTCGTCTCTGCGCTTTAATATTCAGTTCGGCTGAGAAATGAGCGAATTGGTTTTTACCCGCGCGCTTCGCTTGGTACATGGCGGCGTCCGCGTTGGATAGTAATTTGGCAATGTCGGTGCCATCTTGAGGGTAACTCGCGATACCAATACTTGCGGTAACAGGGAAAGAGCGACTCCATGAATGCTTTAAATTGTTAATTGGACTTAGGAGCTCTAAAGCGAGTAAATCCGGAATGTTTTCATCACTTTGGTCTGAGCTAAGAAGGATCGCAAACTCATCGCCAGACAGACGTGCACCGAAGCAGGGGCTGTTATAGTCGTAGGAGAACTTCTGACAAATGTTTTTAATATGTGCTGAAAAGGTTTTCAATAACTCGTCACCAAGCTCATGCCCGTATTTATCATTGACGTATTTGAAGTTATCTAAGTCGATATAAATAACCCAAAAGTTTTCAGAAGGCGCGGCGAGTTCGCGGTTTGCCAGTTCTTGAAATCGATGTCGATTGGCAAGCTGCGTTAAATGATCCGTTTCAGCTAAGTGCTTTGTTTTTCTGTATATCGTATCCAGCTCTTTATACATGTCGAAGAAACGGGATGAAAGGCGTCCAATTTCGTCGTCTGTTCCTAGTTTATCGATGTTGTCGCGTTGATTTAATTCTATTTCGCTAAGTTGCTTGTCGAGATGTGAAACCGGATGCAGGACATATCGATAGAGAATTAACACGATGAGCGCTATGGTTAAAAGCGCGGCTACACCAAACGAGAGTGCAAGTTCTAGCCAGACTTTATCGACTTTATTCCACATCAGGTATTCGGCAGGAGATAAGATCGCGAAAAAGTGGGGGAGTAACTCAATGGTTTGAGCTAATGGGATATCCAGGTGGATCGGCTTATCTGCAAAGGTAATTATGCTGTGAGTATCGAATTCGATTTCGTGTTTTATATCACTAAATGCTTCTAAAGACACCGAAACGACGACAAAAAAGGCATTATGAGGGTCGAAACTCAGCGGCTGTTTTCCTGTACGTTTATCGATAACCTCGTAACGAAGCAAAACACTTTGCCCGCTAGAATTATAAATAAAACTTGTATGATCAAACGCTTTGGTCTTTTCGTATTGCGTTGATATGTAATCTAAAACCTTAGGGTCTACCTCACTTGTCGAATCATAAAATTGATTGTCGGTGTAGTACATTAGGTCTTTTTTGCCATTGAGAATGGCCATGCTGGTATCACCATGATAGCCATGACTTAATACATCCGCTGTTTCTTCAAGGCGAGAAAACAGAACTCTTTCTCTATATGGATTGTTGTAGTTGAGTAAAAAGTCCTGCAATACATCACTTTTACCCAACGTGTAAGCGTAGCTATTGAGAAAGATATTTGCTTGTCTAAATTGTCCAGCGAGCTTTTCCATTTGCAGCTGTATGTAGCTATCTTCTCGTTTAATGAGCGTAACTTTTTGGATGCTATAGATGATGTAGCTGGATACAAGCGCGCTCACTAAGATAACTGGCGTGACTAGTAAAATGACTCTATGGCTTAATTTCATTCTGGCTCTTTAAATTCTGTTTGTGTCCTTACAAACGTTGCTTACCGTAAAGGTATGGAACGCGCATAGCGATTCTTTTAACGTAACGAGATTGTAAGGCTTCGCGCAGATAAATAACAATTTTATATGAAAAGTGGGGCGATTTTTAACCTTTATTAACTTATACGTCAGGCTTTTCTCAGCCATTGGACAAAGAGAATGGTTAAAAAAACTCAACCTAGTCGTCTACTGCTTTTTTCATGCATAGCTATCGAAACGTTTCGATGGCAAAGTGTGACTTGGGTGGTTTTTTCGCCTGTCTCATACGTTATAACGCTGATCATTCTCACACCCTAGAAGACTGATGGTAGTCAAATTCATTCATCGATTTTATATTCTATCGAAACGTTTCGATGAGTTTTCTGTTAATAAAGAAAGTCGCTTAGTTCAGAGCCCCATCGTTGTATGAACTTGTAATTGAAGGTCGATGAGAAGATGAAAAAAAGTAGCCTAATTAACGCCGATGTTTCTTATTTAGTGGCCACACTTGGCCATACCGATGAGTTCACCGTTTGTGATGCTGGTTTACCCATTCCGGATCACGTGCAACGAATCGATCTGGCGTTAACTCATGGTGTCCCGAGTTTTTTAGATACCGTTCGAGTGATTTTGTCAGAATCGCAAATTGAAAGCGTCATCTTAGCGGAAGAGTTTTCTCTAGTGAGCCCAGAACTGCATGAAGCGTTATTGACAGAGCTGAACCGAGAAAGTGATAAAGCTGGTAAGCCGATTGAAATCTGTTACGTATCTCACGAGGCATTCAAACAGCGCACTACTCAAAGTCGTGCGGTGGTTCGTACTGGCGAGTGTACACCTTATGCTAACGTCATTTTCCAAGCCGGTGTCGCTTTTTAAGCCAGACTAATTGAGGACAAATTATGACTCAAGCAATCCTACGACTCAGCGAGATTGAAAAAGCATTTCCTGGTGTTAAGGCACTCGATAAAGCCAGTCTGAATGTTTACCCAGGCCGTGTGATGGCTCTAATGGGGGAAAACGGCGCAGGAAAATCCACGTTGATGAAAGTGCTTACCGGTATCTATCACATGGATTCTGGCAGCATTGAATACCAATCTAAGTCAGCGTCATTTAAAGGGCCAAGAGACTCTCAAGAGGCGGGTATTAGTATCATTCACCAAGAGCTTAATTTAATCCCCGAGCTGACGATCGCTGAAAACATTTACTTAGGCCGCGAGTTCACAAGCCCATTGGGGCGAATTCAGTGGAACAAAATGTATCAAGAGGCCGATAAGCTTCTGCAGCGTCTGAATGTTAAACACAGTGCGAAAACGTTACTTGGGGACTTAAGTCTGGGTGAGCAGCAAATGGTGGAAATTGCCAAAGCTCTCTCTTTTGAATCCAAAGTCATCATTATGGATGAGCCAACGGATGCGTTGACCGATACGGAAACTGAGTCGTTGTTTAAGGTGATTAGAGAACTTCGTGCTCAGGGCTGTGGCATTGTTTACATCTCGCATCGTTTAAAAGAGATCTTTGAAATCTGTGACGATATTACTGTGCTTCGCGATGGTAAGTTCATTGGAGAGTGTCAGGTGTCTGATACCAATGAAGATGGTCTTATCGAAATGATGGTTGGGCGTAAATTAGAAGAGCAATACCCACGTATTGCCGCGACACATGGCGAAACTTGTCTTGAAGTTATTGGATTAACGGGGTCAGGAGTCCAGGACGTGAGCTTTACGCTAAAGCGTGGCGAAATCCTAGGAATATCTGGCTTGATGGGCGCTGGGCGAACTGAGTTGATGAAGGTTATCTACGGTGCATTACCAAGTGAGCGCGGTGTGATAAACCTTGAGAACAAAACCATTAACCCCGTCAGCCCGCAAGATGGCCTAGCTAACGGTATTGCGTATATTTCGGAAGACCGAAAAGGTGATGGTTTAGTTTTAGGTCTGTCAGTGAAAGAGAACATGTCATTGTGCTCTTTAGATAAATTAACCAATGGATTCCAGATCCAACATGGCGACGAGGTCATGGCGGTCGAAGACTTTATCAAGCTATTTAATATCAAAACACCAAGCCGCGACCAAATCATTGGCAACCTTTCTGGGGGCAACCAGCAGAAAGTGGCCATTGCAAAAGGTCTAATGACAAAGCCGAAAGTATTGATTCTTGATGAGCCAACCCGCGGAGTCGACGTTGGTGCAAAAAAAGAGATTTATCAGTTAATCAATAAATTTAAAGCCGAAGGCATGAGCATCATCTTAGTGTCGTCAGAGATGCCAGAAGTGCTTGGGATGAGTGATCGCATTCTTGTCATGCATGAAGGTCGTATCACGGGCGAATTTGATGCGAAAGTCGCTGATCAAGAAAAACTACTCGCTTGTGCAGTAGGCAAAAATATTAATGAGGAAGCAGCATGAGTACCAATACCATGAGTAAACCGGCGCAAGCAGAGAGCAGAAAGTTCTTCACTAAAGAGTGGCTGATAGAGCAAAAATCATTGATTGCGCTGATATTCCTAATTGTTGTCGTGTCATTTTTGAACCCGAACTTTTTTACGGTTGACAACATTCTTAATATTCTACGTCAAACATCCGTTAACGCGATCATCGCAGTGGGGATGACGTTGGTGATATTGACCGCTGGCATCGACTTAAGTGTTGGCTCTGTACTGGCGTTATGTGGAGCATTTGCTGCAAGTTTGATTGCAATGGAAGTGCCAGTGTTGATTGCCGTGCCTACAGCGTTACTTGCGGGGGCAGCTTTAGGTGCAATCAGCGGTATTATCATTGCAAAAGGTAAAGTTCAGGCGTTTATTGCAACGCTGGTTACCATGACGTTATTACGCGGTGTCACTATGGTTTACACCGAAGGACGCCCAATTTCGACAGGTTTTACCGATACCGCAGATGCGTTTGCATGGTTCGGTACCGGTTACGCTTTAGGTATTCCAGTGCCAGTATGGTTGATGGTAGTGGTGTTTGCAGCAGCATGGTATTTACTTAATCACACACGCTTCGGCCGTTATGTTTACGCACTAGGCGGTAATGAATCAGCGACTCGACTATCGGGCATCAATGTTGACCGAGTTAAGATGGGTGTATATGCGATTTGCGGTATGTTGGCTGCACTTGCGGGCATTATTGTGACGTCACGTCTTTCTTCTGCGCAACCGACGGCAGGTATGGGGTATGAGCTTGATGCCATCGCAGCCGTTGTATTGGGTGGAACAAGCCTGATGGGCGGTAAAGGACGAATCATGGGAACTCTGATTGGTGCTTTAATCATTGGTTTCTTGAATAACGCGCTCAACCTATTGGATGTCTCTAGCTACTACCAAATGATCGCGAAAGCCGTCGTGATTCTGCTGGCGGTACTTGTCGACAACAAAAATAAGTAATTGAAATTACTCTGATCACTTTGTATTAAATCCTAAATAAAAACCGAGTCAGCTAACTGGCTGACTCCCCCCTACATAAAGGACTAGAACGATGAAAAAATTGGCAACACTTATCTCTGCTGCGCTGCTTTCTTCTACTGTATCTGTGGCTGCTCAGGCACAAGATACAATGGCGATTGTCGTATCCACTTTGAATAACCCTTTCTTTGTTTCGATGAAAGATGGTGCGGAATCAAAAGCGAAGGAACTGGGATACGATCTGATTGTTCTCGACTCGCAAAATGACCCGAGTAAAGAACTGTCTAACGTTGAAGATCTCACGGTTCGCGGGGTGAAGGCCATTCTGATCAATCCAACAGACTCTGATGCAGTATCGAATGCGATCCGTATGGCGAACCGTTCAAATATCCCGGTGCTGACTCTGGATCGTGGTGCGAGTCGTGGTGACGTTGTTAGCCACATCGCTTCAGATAATGTTATTGGTGGTGAAATGGCGGGTCATTACATCATGGAAAAAGTCGGCGAAAAAGCAAAAGTTATTCAGCTAGAAGGCATCGCGGGTACTTCAGCTGCGCGTGAACGTGGTGAAGGCTTTATGACTGCGGTTAAGAGTAGTGATATGGAGCTGCTAGCCAGTCAACCAGCGGACTTCGACCGAACTAAGGGTCTGAATGTAATGGAAAACCTATTAGCAGCCAATCCAGATGTGCAGGCTGTATTTGCACAGAATGATGAAATGGCACTAGGTGCACTGCGTGCGGTTCAGGCTTCAGGCAAGGATGTGACGATTGTTGGTTTTGATGGTACCGACGACGGTATTGCAGCGGTAAACCGAGGCAAACTTGCAGCGACGATTGCACAACAACCTGATCTCATTGGTTCTCTTGGTATCGAAACAGCAGACAAAGTACTCAAAGGCGAAAAAGTTGAGGAGTACATTCCTGTACCGTTGAAAGTCGTTACAAAATAAGCGGAATGATAAATAACGAGTTCTGATTTCTTTGCTCTCTCTTCTGTTTACTTCTGTCGTTTCAGAAGGGAGGGCAAGAATGGATGCCATTGCCTTTTCCTCTATTTCCTTTAGGTGTGAGAAGCCAACGTCATCTATTTTTTCAACAAACAGTTTTCAAACAGGGTTCATTCAGAACTGAGGATAACCGTATGAATAAGTTAGTGGTATTAGGTAGTGTTAACGCTGACCATGTTCTTCAAGTGCCTTCTTTTCCTCGCCCAGGCGAGACGCTTCATGGTCACAACTATCAAGTTATCCCAGGTGGGAAGGGGGCGAATCAAGCTGTCGCCGCTGCACGTTTAGGGGCAGATATTGGTTTTATCGCGTGTGTTGGTGACGATTCATTTGGCATTAATATTCGCGAAAATTTCAAAATGGACGGTATTGATATTTCAGGCGTTAAGATGCAGCCCAACTGTCCTACAGGTATTGCCATGATTCAAGTGTCAGACAGTGGTGAGAACACAATTTGTATTTCAGCCGAGGCAAACGCGAAGTTAACCTCTGACGCCATAGACCCGGATTTAGCGCGTATTCGTCAAGCCAACTATTTGTTGATGCAACTAGAAACGCCAATTTGCGCGATTGAGAAGGCGGCCCGTATTGCAAAAACTGCAAAAACTAATGTGATATTGAATCCTGCGCCAGCCCGTGAATTGTCCGATGAGCTATTAGCGTGTATTGATGTCATCACCCCTAACGAAACCGAGGCAGAAGTACTAACAGGAGTGACCGTTACTGATAACGATAGTGCTCAGGAAGCCGCGAATGTTTTGCATTCAAAAGGCATCGAAATCGTGATGATCACGCTGGGAGCGAAAGGCGTGTGGTTGAGTCAAAATGGTCGTGGAGACATCATTCCGGGTTTTCGTGTAGAAGCCACCGACACTACAGCCGCTGGCGATACCTTCAACGGGGCGCTTGTGACTGGTCTATTGGAGGATTTACCATTAGAATCAGCGATTAAGTTCGCGCATGCAGCAGCGGCGATATCCGTTACTCGCTTTGGTGCACAGACATCGATTCCTACTCGCGAAGAAGTGAATAATTTTCTGGCGAAAGTCCAATAACAAGGAGCAGATAACATGGCTACAATGAAAGACATCGCAAAACTGGCCGGTGTTTCTACGTCAACCGTTAGTCATGTTATTAATAAAACTCGCTTTGTCAGTGAAGAGATTTCTGAACGAGTCAATAACGCGGCTAAGGAACTCAATTATTACGCGCCATCGGCTTTGGCGCGTAGTCTTAAAGTCAACAGAACCAAAACGTTTGGCATGTTGGTCACCACTTCTACTAACCCGTTTTTTGGTGAAGTAGTAAAAGGTGTTGAGCGCAGTTGTTATCTCAAAGGTTACAGTCTTATTTTATGTAACACCGAAGGCGATAACGAACGCATGCGAGAGTCCATTAATACGCTATTGCAAAAACGTGTTGATGGTTTAATTTTGATGTGTTCCTCATTAGAAGGGGAGCGTATAGAAGTATTTGAGCGTTACCCTGATATTCCTGTTGTTGTCATGGACTGGGGCCCGATGTTATTTACCAGTGATAAGATTCAAGATAACTCATTGCGTGGTGGATATATGGCCACAAAATACCTGATTGATAGCGGTCACAAAGAGATTGGGTGTATTACTGGTCCGCTCATTAAGCATCAAGCACAAATGCGCTATGAAGGGTACAAAAGGGCGATGAATGAAGCCGGACTGTCGTTCAATAAAGATTGGATTGTTGAAGCAGACTTCGAATGTGAAGGGGGATATCAGGCGTTTACAAAAATTGTACAGCGTGGAGCGCTGCCCACAGCGGTGTTTGTTTCCAATGACATGATGGCGATGGGCGTTATCAATGCAGCGAATGAGCTTGGCATTAAGATACCTGATGATGTTTCGATCATTGGTTATGATGACATTCACATTGCGAAATTTATGTCTCCCTCGCTGACAACCATTCATCAACCGAAATATCGTCTTGGTCAAGTTGCAGTCGAGACCTTGCTACGTAAACTCGATGATAAATCAGACCAAGCTCAAGTTATCGAGTTAGAGCCGACTTTGGTTGAGCGCGGCAGTGTGAAATCCATTATTTAAATAACCTGGCGAAGTCTGGCAGAGCATCGTGGTATAACGAAACAGTGCGCGTCTCGTCATTTCGTCAGTTCATCCATGATTGGGCAACGACGTTTCCCATCCCCTGGGCATGACGACACCCAACTCTCTAGCTGTTGTTTGATTTCCATTAAGTGCGAAATCTTTAATTCCACCTCTTTCAATTTATCCATGGTGCGTGCTTTTACTTCGCTGCTTTTTCTATTTGGGTCATGAGCGAGGTGAACAAACTCTTTGCACTCTTGCAGCGAGAAGCCAGCTCCCTTCGCTCGTGATACTAAGTTGAGCTCTTGAATGTGATTCTCTGAGTACTCGCGATAGCCAGAATCACTTCGTGCTGGTGGCGAGATAATCCCTTTGTCTTCATACAAGCGAATGGATTTAGATGAAAGCCCTGTAAGCTTAGCAACGGCACCTATATTCATGATTATCTCCTTTAGTCTAAATCTAGATTCAGTATACACAGACCGAGCAATAAACCAATCACTCTTGCGAAGCCTAACTGCTAAGTCTATGAAGACTAAGGTTTTGCTATTGGCTTAAGTAAAAACTCAATTAAATAAAAACTGGCTCAAACAAAAACGGCCTGTCAGCGATATACTGACAGGCCGTTGTAAAATTGTTGTTGATCTAATTTTTACTACGCGTTTTCTGGCTGCAGGTTTTTCTTTTCTTGCTGCATTTTAGCAAGGAAATACACGTTAACACATGCGATGAAACCGTTAGTTAGAACGACGGGCCAAGCGTCAATCATCAGGCCATACGCCGTAAATAGTCCACAACCGATAAAGTTTAAGATACGCAGTTTAACGATATCTTTCATTGTTAGCGAGATCGCAACCATGATTGAAGCAGCGTAACCTAAAAACTCAACCATATTCATTTCCATTATTTGACCCTCTTTAAAATCTGCCGAATTTGTCGGTACCAATTCTTCTCATCTTGAGATTATTGAGGAAGCTCCATGCCTCGAACGGTCTTTGTTTTGAGTTGGCTGTACTATAGCAATGGAAAAAGCGTGATAAAAGGCTCAATTCGGTGTTAAGAGAGAGTTAGCGATTACGCAAACGTTTAATCAGAAAAATTTTATTTATACTTTTGTAAATAATTGGTTTTGGCAATTGAATTGATAGTCCAGCACGGTTGAAAGTCGGAATAAAACACCATAGTATTGCAAATGATAATTATTTTCGTTTGGTCGTGTTTTTATGATTTATTTTGTTACTGGGTTAGCGGTTTTTACAGTGGTAAGTCTAAGGTTAAAGCCAAAAACTTGGTCTTTAGGTATGCATTTGATATTGCATTTGTGGCTAGTTTCAGCGGATCAACCTGATTATCTGGTCCAATACATGCTTGTCATGTTCTTTTCATCTCCATTACTCGTGCATTTCCAAAAGTGCACCAGCATATGCAATATAACCTTTAGCGGAATACCAATACTGGTTGCTATAATTGGTATTATCTCTGTCTAGAAGGCACAGTTGTTTTCTGTAAGCATACTTTTATGAGATTGCTGTCTTGTTTTTGAGAAAGCCTTGATAATTGACATGATTTGACAGAAAAATTCGAATTATTATCGTCTAATTGCAGGGCTGTTTAGTCCTTTCGGCTTGATATGGATCCTATGTGCTATACGAAATACTAGTTTAACGCACTCTGGATTGTCAGTTGTAAAAAATGTTGATCGTTTGCGGGGAAATTGATGAGTACACAAACCGTGTCGCAGAACGCCGTTGTACATGCTGTAACGGGAGAGGTGTTAGTGTTGGATCTTTCAGGAAAGATCCGGGTCGCCACGGTTGGTGATGAGTTGAAAGTGGGTGAGGTGATCATTACAGAAAATGAAGCCTCTCTTGACGTACTAGCGAATAATGAACTCTACATAGTTGACCAAAATTGTGTCGCTTGTTTGCCCGTTCCTACGCCCGAGCAATTAGCTTTGGCGGCGCAATCTCAAACGCCAAAAATCGCTCAAACTCACGTCGAAGGACAAATCTCATTTGATCTTAATGCAGTAGATAACGCTAATTTAAACACAAACGATATCGCTGCCATCCAACAGGCTATTTTGGATGGAGAAGATCCGACAGCAATCCTCCAACCGACTGCTGCAGGTGGTGCGCAGGGTTCGGCAAACGCTGGTTATGTGACGGTTGAATATAATAACCCTGAACTGTTGGCTTCTACCTTTTTTGAAACCTCTCCAACGCAAAATAGCGAACCTGTCTATGGGGGGAGAGAAGGCGCAAACGCAACGATTTTTGCAGATGGCGGTGAATCAATGGAATCGCGCGTCGTCGAAGGATCGGTTTCTCTTTCTACGTATCCGCAAACCACATCGGTTACGGCGCTGATTGAAGCCGGTGATCTTGCTCTCGATCCGACGTCATTCGTTATTTCGCCTTTGTCGTTAACGTCTCTTTTGGCTGAACTGAACACGGATATTACATCAAACGGCCAGCCCGTTACCTTTGTATATGATCAAACCCAAAACTCGATTATTGGTTCACAAAGCGGTAATGAAGTGCTGCGAATTGATATCGAAGCCACCTCTCTCGGTAAAGACCTAGAACTAGAAGTAGAAACAACCATTAGCCAAGGTATTGACCATGTGCCGTCGGTTGCTGGTGGTCAAGTTGACATTGTTGGCGATCAGATCAGCATTGCATTTGAAATTACGGGCACTGATATCATTGGCAACAGCATTCGTTCACCGATTGATGTCGTTACGACTATCGTTGATGGTACCGATCCCAACCCTCAAGATATTTCGTTTGAAAATATTGACTCTTCTGACACTGTAATCAGCGGCCGTTTTGTTGATATTGGCAGTGATGAACTGGCGTCGGTCACTTTCAACTCTGAAGGTTTGAGTCAATTTGACAACCTATTAAGTGATAATCAATCAACGGTGGCTGAACTATCGCAAGACGGTACGACGATTACGCTCTCAATTGAAGGTAGCGGTGAGCCTGTATTGATCATTAGCTTAAATACGGACGGTACCTATGAATTTGTGCAGTTCAAACCATTAGAGCAAACTAATACTCAAGATAATATTGAGCTCTCGTTACCGACGACCATCATCGATTTTGACCAAGACACAGCCAATAGTACGTTTAACCTAACGATTTTGGATGGGAATAATCCGGTCATTGAGAATGTTACAGGCCTCTTTTTGGATGAATCTGGAGTAGAGCAAGGTTCGCAAGAAGGTTCAGTAGTAACAAGTGGTACAGGTTCAATCACGACATCGGTTGGTAGTGACGTTATAGATCATTACGAACTGGAGCCGGCAGAATTTAACCTTTCTGGAGAGTTACAATCGCAAGGACAAATTGTTCAGCTAGAGCTGACTTCAGAATTGAACGGTATGCGCACCTATGAAGGTGTTATTGAGCTTAACGGTGCGCGCGTAACGGTATTTGATATTACCATCGATTCTCCGACTCAAGGAGAATATCAGTTCAACCTTTACGAACCGTTGGATCATACTGGATCAAACGATGATGTTTTGTCCTTTGGCTTGCCAGTCTATGCGGTGGATGCGGACGGTGATCGTTCATCGATTACTGACGGTTCGAACACACCCGAAGCTGCGCAAATCGTTATTCAAGTCGAAGATGATATTCCTAGTATTGACGGTGTTGATGCATTAGCGGTTGATGAAGACAATTTGGCGAATATTGGCTCTGATGGCTCAAATTCTGTTTCTATCGATGGGCATTTCACCACGACTCAGGGCTCTGATCGTGTGGTGAGTTACCAACTCGATACAAACGCAACCCCAGTCGCGAACCTGACATCACAAGGTGTTGCGGTTAACTTAATCGAAACCGCCAACGCAGACGGCAGCTTTACGTACACCGCAACGGCAGATAATGGAACCACGGCTGAACCTGTATTTACCCTAATTGTAAACACGGACGGTACTTATAACTTCACGTTAGAAGGGCCAATCGACCATGCACAGAATGGTGAAGATCAACTGACGCTGAACTTCCCAATTATTGCGACCGATTTTGATGGTGATACATCCACTGAGACGATCCCGGTCACCATCACCGATGATATTCCGACAATAACGGCTGTCGAAGCGATCACCGTTGATGAAGATGACTTAGCTAATTTTGGCTCTGACCAAAGCAATCCGATTTCTATTGATGGCAATTTCACGACCACCCAAGGCGCTGACCATGTAGTGAGCTATCAGTTAGATGCCTCTGCAACACCGGTTGACGGCTTAACATCGCAAGGTGTGGCAGTGACGTTGACAGAAACTCCGAACGGTGATGGCAGCTTTACTTATGAAGCGACGGCGGCTGGCAGCCCAGTGTTTACGCTGACGGTAAATACCGATGGCAGCTACAACTTTACGCTTGAAGGGCCAATCGACCATGTACAGAATGGTGAAGATCAACTGACGCTGAACTTCCCAATCATTGCGACCGATTTCGATGGTGATACATCCACTGAGACGATCCCGGTGACCATTACCGATGATATTCCGACAATAACGGCTGTCGAAGCGATCACCGTTGATGAAGATGACTTGGCGAATATTGGCTCTGATGGTTCAAATTCTGTTTCTATCGATGGGCATTTCACCACGACTCAGGGCTCTGATCGTGTGGTGAGCTACCAACTCGATACAAACGCAACCCCAGTCGCCAACCTGACCTCACAAGGTGTTGCGGTAAACTTAACCGAAACCGCCAACACAGACGGCAGCTTTACGTACACTGCAACGGCAGATAACGGAACCACGGTAGAACCTGTATTTACCCTAATTGTAAACACGGACGGCACTTATAACTTCACGTTAGAAGGGCCAATCGACCATGCACAGAATGGTGAAGATCAACTGACGCTGAACTTCCCAATTATTGCGACCGATTTCGATGGTGATACATCCACTGAGACGATCCCGGTCACCATTACCGATGATATTCCGACAATAACGGCTGTCGAAGCGATCACCGTTGATGAAGATGACTTAGCTAACTTTGGCTCTGACCAAAGCAATCCGATTTCTATTGATGGCAATTTCACGACCACCCAAGGCGCTGACCATGTAGTGAGCTATCAGTTAGATGCCTCTGCAACACCGGTTGACGGCTTAACATCGCAAGGTGTGGCTGTGACGTTGACAGAAACGCCGAACGGTGATGGCAGCTTCACTTATGAAGCGACGGCGGCTGGCAACCCAGTGTTTACGCTGACGGTAAATACCGATGGCAGCTACAACTTTACGCTTGAAGGTCCGATTGACCATGCGCAAGATGGCGAAGATGTACTGACGCTGAACTTCCCGATTATTGCGACCGATTTTGATGGTGATACCGTCACTGAAACCATTCCAGTCATGATTGTTGATGATGTACCGACTATTACAGCGGTTGATGCGCTGAATGTTGATGAGGATGACCTTAACGTTGTAGGTTCCGACCCAGGCGGCGATCTGTTTGTTGAAGGAGCATTTACCACCACCCAAGGCGCTGACAATGTGGTGAGTTACCAAATTGATTCAACAGCCGATCCTGTTGCAGGTTTAACTTCGCAAGGTGAACCAGTTACTCTAGTAGAGACCGCGAATGCTGATGGCAGCTTTACTTACGTTGCTACCGCTGACGGCAACCCTGTCTTCACCATGAATGTGAATGCAGACGGTACATACAACTTCCGTTTGGAAGGGCCAGTTGATCATGCGTTAAATAGTGATGAGTTAGTACTGAACTTCCCAATCATTGCAACAGACTTTGATGGCGATACGACAACCGCGACCATTCCAGTCACTATTACTGATGACGTTCCCACCATCGATAACGTTGTCCCATTGACAGTAAACGAAGATGATCTCGTCTCAACTGGCTCAGACCAAAACGATGATGCCTTTATGTCGGGTGCATTCACCACGA
Source organism: Vibrio mytili (assembly GCF_049563345.1). Classification (NCBI taxonomy): domain Bacteria; kingdom Pseudomonadati; phylum Pseudomonadota; class Gammaproteobacteria; order Vibrionales; family Vibrionaceae; genus Vibrio; species Vibrio mytili. The sequence goes on from NZ_CP110482.1 coordinate 439,895, forward strand.
CAGAAGGTTCAGACAGTGTCGTTAAATACCAGCTTGATGTAACCGCAGATCCAGTAGCAGGGTTAACCTCTCACGGTGAGCCGATCGTGCTTGCTGAAACTGCAAATGGTGATGACAGCTTTACTTACACCGCCACCGCAGATGGCAACGCCGTATTTGAATTGGTTGTGAAGCCAGACGGTAGCTACACCTTTACTCTGCAAGGTCCACTAGACCATGCGGTGAATAGTGACAGTCTACAAATCGATTTCCCGATTATCGCAACAGACTTTGATGGCGATACGTCGGCAGAAACGCTGCCGGTCACTATCGTTGATGATAAACCAACGATCACTGACGTAGAACCGATCACCGTTGATGAAGACGATTTGGCGAATATTGGCTCTGATGGTTCAGATCCAATTTCAATTGATGGCAATTTCACCACGACTCAGGGTTCTGACGGTGTGGTGAGCTACCAATTGGATGCTTCTGCAACGCCAGTTGATGGCCTGACATCTCAAGGTGTGGCAGTGATCCTAACCGAAACTGCAAACAGTGATGGCAGCTATACCTATGAAGCAACAGCGGGCACTGAAGCCGTCTTTACGCTGACTATCAACACGGATGGCTCATACAATTTCACGCTTCAAGGTCCAATTGACCATGCACAGAATGGTGAAGATCAACTGACGCTGAACTTCCCAATCATTGCCACTGATTTCGATGGTGATACATCCACTGAGACGATCCCGGTCACCATTACCGATGATATTCCGACAATAACGGCTGTCGAATCAATCACCGTTGATGAAGATGACTTGGCGAATATGGGCTCTGATGGCTCAAATTCTGTTTCTATCGATGGGCATTTCACGACGACTGAGGGCTCTGATCGTGTGGTGAGCTACCAACTCGATACGAACGCAAGCCCAGTCGCGAATCTGACCTCACAAGGTGTTGCGGTTAACTTAATCGAAACCGCCAACACAGACGGCAGCTTTACGTACACAGCGACCGCAGATAATGGTACCACGGTAGAACCCGTATTTACCCTAATTGTAAACACGGACGGCACTTATAACTTCACGTTAGAAGGGCCAATCGATCATGCACAGAATGGCGAAGATCAACTGACGCTGAATTTCCCCATCATTGCGACCGATTCTGATGGTGATACATCCACTGAGACTATCCCGGTCACCATTACCGATGATATTCCGACAATAACGGCTGTCGAAGCGATCACCGTTGATGAAGATGACTTGGCGAATATTGGCTCTGATGGTTTAAATTCTGTTTCTATCGATGGGCATTTCACCACGACTCAGGGCTCTGATCGTGTGGTGAGCTACCAACTCGATACAAACGCAACCCCAGTCGCCAACCTGACCTCACAAGGTGTTGCGGTAAACTTAACCGAAACCGCCAACGCAGACGGCAGTTTTACGTACACTGCAACGGCAGATAACGGAACCACGGTAGAACCTGTATTTACCCTAATTGTAAACACGGACGGCACTTATAACTTCACGTTAGAAGGGCCAATCGACCATGCACAGGGTGGCGAAGATCAACTGACGCTGAACTTCCCCATCATTGCGACCGATTTTGATGGTGACACATCCACTGAGACGATCCCGGTCACCATTACCGATGATATTCCGAGTATCACCGCCGTTGATGCGATCACGGTTGATGAAGATGACTTAGCTAACTTTGGCTCTGCCCAAAGCAATCCGATTTCTATCGATGGCAATTTCACGACCACCCAAGGCGCTGACCATGTAGTGAGCTATCAGTTAGATGCCTCTGCAACACCGGTTGACGGCTTAACATCGCAAGGTGTGGCTGTGACGTTGACAGAAACCCCTAACGGTGATGGCAGCTTCACTTATGAAGCGACGGCGGCTGGCAATCCAGTGTTTACGCTGACGGTAAATACCGATGGCAGCTACAACTTTACGCTTGAAGGTCCGATTGACCATGCGCTAGGCAGTGAAGAGCTGACACTAAACTTCCCAATTATCGCGACAGACTTTGATGGTGACACCGTCACTGAAACCATTCCAGTCATGATTGTTGATGATGTACCGACTATTACAGCGGTTGATGCGCTGAGTGTTGATGAAGATGACCTTAGCGGTGTGGGTTCCGACCCAGGCGGCGATCTGTTTGTTGAAGGAGCATTTACCACCACTCAAGGCGCTGACCATGTGGTGAGTTACCAACTTGATTCAACAGCCGATCCAGTTTTGGGTTTAACGTCCCAAGGTGATCCTGTCATTTTGGTAGAGACCGCAAATGCTGATGGCAGCTTTACTTACGTTGCTACCGCAGATGGCAATCCTGTGTTCACTTTAAATGTAGCGAAAGACGGTACGTACGACTTTACGCTGCAAGGCCCAATCGACCATGCTACAAACAGCGACAGCCTAACCATTGATTTCCCAATTATTGCGACCGATTTTGATGGTGATACGACTTCGGCAACCATTCCGGTCACAATCACGGATGATGCGCCAATCATCAATAATGTCGTGCCGCTGGCGGTGGATGAAGATGATTTATCAGGCATTGGGTCAGACCAAAGCGACGCGGTCTTTGTTGAAGGCATGTTTACGACCACTCAAGGCTCAGACAATGTGGTGAGTTACCAAATTGATTCAACAGCCGATCCTGTTGCAGTTTTAACTTCGCAAGGTGAACCAGTTACTCTAGTAGAGACCGCGAATGCTGATGGCAGCTTTACTTACGTTGCTACCGCTGACGGCAACCCTGTCTTCACTATGAATGTGAATGCAGACGGTACATACAACTTCCGTCTGGAAGGGCCAGTTGATCATGCGTTAAATAGTGATGAGTTAGTACTTAACTTCCCAATCATTGCAACAGACTTTGATGGCGATACGACAACCGCGACCATTCCAGTCACTATTACTGATGACGTTCCCACCATCGATAACGTTGTCCCATTGACAGTAAACGAAGATGATCTCGTCTCAACTGGCTCAGACCAAAATGATGATGCCTTTATGTCGGGTGCATTCACCACGACAGAAGGTTCAGACAGTGTCGTTAAATACCAGCTTGATGTCACCGCAGATCCAGTAGCTGGGTTAACCTCTCACGGTGAGCCGATCGTGCTTGCTGAAACTGCAAATGGTGATGACAGCTTTACTTACACCGCCACCGCAGATGGCAACGCCGTATTTGAATTGGTTGTGAAGCCAGACGGTAGCTACACCTTTACTCTGCAAGGTCCACTAGACCATGCGGTGAATAGTGACAGTCTACAAATCGATTTCCCGATTATCGCAACAGACTTTGATGGCGATACGTCGGCAGAAACGCTGCCGGTCACCATCGTTGATGATAAACCAACGATCACTGACGTAGAACCGATCACCGTTGATGAAGACGATTTGGCGAATATTGGCTCTGATGGTTCAGATCCAATTTCAATTGATGGCAATTTCACCACGACTCAGGGTTCTGACGGTGTGGTGAGCTACCAATTGGATGCTTCTGCAACGCCAGTTGATGGTCTGACATCTCAAGGTGTGGCAGTGACCCTAACCGAAACTGCAAACAGTGATGGCAGCTATACCTATGAAGCAACAGCGGGCACTGAAGCCGTCTTTACGCTGACTATCAACACGGATGGCTCATACAATTTCACGCTTCAAGGTCCAATTGACCATGCGACAAATAGTGATGAGCTGACGCTGAACTTCCCAATCATCGCAAGAGATTTTGATGGTGACACCACCATAGAAACGATCCCAATTACCATCGTGGATGATAAGCCAACCATTACTGATGTAAATGCTATTACCGTTGATGAAGATGATTTAGCAACGATTGGTTCGGATCAAAATGATCCAATTTCAATCGATGGTAGTTTCACCACCACACAAGGCTCTGACCGTGTAGTGAGTTATCAACTTAATAGCGCTGCGACACCAGTCGACGGCTTAACATCTCACGGTGTGGCCGTAACGCTGGCTGAGACAGCAAACGGCGATGGTAGTTTCACTTACCAAGCAACAGCAGGCACTGAGTCGGTCTTTACGCTGAAGGTGAATACCGATGGTAGCTATAACTTTACTCTTGAAGGTCCAATCGACCATGCGGTAGGTAGCGATGAACTAACGCTAAATTTCCCAATTATCGCGAGAGACCTTGATGGTGACACCTCAGCTGAGACGATACCTGTCAAGATTGTTGATGACAAACCGACACTCGGTGGCATCGAAGCGACAAGTGTGCAAACGGTTGACGAGGACGATATTCTAACCATAGGCTCTGACGGTGCACAATCGAACAGTATTGAAGGTAACTTCATCGCGACTGATGGCTCTGATGGCATTGTGGAATACGGTGTTTCTGACTTAACGACACCAGTACAAGGCCTGACCTCTGGTGGTCAATCACTGGTTATGGTTGAAGTATCAAACACAGGTGGCGTTTCAGTTTACGAAGCGCGTATTGATGGCTCGACGACACCAGTATTCCGTGTGACTCTTGATGCCACTGATGACAGTTACAAGTTCGATCTGCTTGCTCCATTAGATCACGCTGATGGAGATGGACAGAATGATCTGGTTATCCATTTACCAATCAATGCCACCGACTTTGACGGTGACGTGTCAAGTAACATCTCCTTGCCAATTACGGTTATTGATGATGTTCCAACCATCAACGGTGTTGTCGTAGGCAGCGAGCAAGCCGTTGATGAAAATGATTTACCTACAGGTACAGATACTGCAAGCCCTGAAGACACCGTCATTTCAGGTACCTTCGATATCACCGAAGGTGCTGATCAAGTAGCCTCTATCCAACTTAGTGACCTGACAACTCCTGTTGCTTCATTGACGTCGGATGGCGAAGCGATCACGCTGGTATTGGCTTCTAGCACCACCGATGTGAATGTATACCAAGGTGTGGCGGGTAATCCTGCCGAAGTGGTGTTCGAACTGACGTTGGATGCAACGAACAACACATACAAATTCGACTTACAGAAGCCACTCGACCATCCAGATGGTGATCAGCAAAACGAGATTGTGATTAACCTTCCTGTGACGACGACGGATAACGATGGAGATACGTCTCCATCCTTTACGCTACCTATCACCGTGGTGGACGATGTTCCAGTTGTCACCAATATTGTAAGCCTGCAAGTTGCTGAGGATGACTTACCGCTTGGTTCCGATGACAGTAAAGAACCATTGACTGTCTCTGGTGAGTTTGAAGTCACCAGTGCAGATGGTATTGACTCTTTCAAATTGGATCTGAGCTCGAACCCTATCCCGAATGTGAAATCGGGCGGGGAAGAGGTCACGCTTTCTCAAGACGTTAGTGCTTCGACTACAGATGCATTGGTCTATGTGGGACAAACCCCGGGTGGCGTCACAGTCTTTACTCTGACACTTCATCAAGACGGTAAGTACGACTTTGAGCTATCCGGTCAACTGGATCACGCAGTTAATTCTGATGAAATCTTATTGAATCTACCTGTTACGATCACGGATGGCGATAACGATACCATCACTGCAACGTTGCCAGTGACCATTGTTGATGACAAACCAAACATTGATGCTATTCGACCAGGTAGCACCTTATCTGTGGATGAGGATGATATTCCAAGCCTAGGTTCGGATGACACGCCAGAATCTAATATTATTGATGGCTACTTTGATGTTACCGATGGTGCAGACTCTATTGTTAGCTTCCAGTTGGATAGCTTAACGTCGCCAGTCGCTGGGCTCACTTCAGGTGGAAAAACTCTTGAATTGGTTGAGTTCTCAAATTCAAATGGCGTGATTGAATACCGCGCTTACGTTCAAGGTACAACGGATACCGTCTTTAAACTGACGTTGAATGGTTCGACAGATAGCTATGAATTTGAACTGTTGGGCGCACTCGATCATCCTGCAGGTAATGATGAAAACTCGTTAGTCATTAATTTCCCGGTCAATGCGACCGATTTTGACGGTGACGTGTCAAACAACATCACATTGCCCATTACGGTTGTGGACGATGTTCCTGCGATTGTGAAAGTTACCGACTCTAGCCAACAAACGGTCGATGAAGATGATCTTACTGGCGGTTCTGACACAGCCAGTGGCGATTCAACCGTGTTAACTGGTGGATTTGAGGTAGTAGACGGAGCAGATGAGATAGCCAACTATCAAGTCTCAGATTTGAATTCAGTGGTTTCTGGTTTAACGTCTAACGGGCAAAATGTTGAACTTAACTTAGTGAGTTCAGCGGGCGGTATAACCAGCTATGAAGCGGTGATTACTGGTACCTCAACCAAGATCTTCACGCTGTCTCTTGATGCGAATAATGACAGCTACCAATTTGAGCTGTTGGGACCAATCGACCATGACGTGATTCAGGGTGAAAATAACCTGATCCTTGATATTCCAATTTCCGTTACTGATTATGACGGTGATACGTCTTCTTCATTGAATCTCCCAATCACTATTGTGGATGATATACCGGAAATCATTTCCGCTATACCATTGTCGCTTGATGAAGATGACCTGTTATCTGGCTCAGAACTCGCAAAAGATAGCTTAGAAGCAACGGGTCATTTTGATACCGTGGAAGGGGCCGATACCGTTGTTTCTTATCAACTCGATTTAAGTAGTAATCCAATCACTGGCATCACCTCAGGGGGCGAAGCGGTCACTCTGGTGCAAACTGGTGCAAGCAACAATAACTACACGTATCAGGGCCAAACACCTGATGGTACGCCAGTCTTTACTTTAGTATTAAATGCCGATGGTTCTTACAAGTTTACTCTGGAAGGCGTTTTAGACCACTCTGCGCAAGGTGAAGATAAACTGATACTCGATCTTCCAGTCTTCGCGACTGATGTCGATGGCGATACAGCAGGTATTAATTTACCCGTGACGATCGTCGATGACATACCAACTCTGCATGATGCTTCAATAACGCGTGTCGAGGGTCAGGGGAGTAAAAGCGTTCAGTTGTTTACTGATCCTGTCGAAGGAGATTTGAATTATGGTGCTGACGGTAGTGAGCTAACTTCGTTCAGTGCCGATAACTCAGGGATCTACTTTAAAGTCAATGGAAGCGATGTTAGTGACATTGACCTTAACGGTGTTAAGCAAACCGTAAGTGTCTACAAAGAATTGAATGGCACTGATACTGAAATTGGTCGCTTGGTAGTAAATCCTGACGGTAAGGTAAGCTTTAATCCAAATGATAACCTAGACCACGCTAATCCAGATTCGATCGATTTTACGATACAGGTTACTGCAACCGATGGCGATCTAGATACCAGCACTGCGGTTGTTGATATTTCAATAACCGATAAAAATGCACAAATTAAAACATTGACTGTACTTGCGTTTGAGGACCAAGGTCGCGGTGGTGTAGTCTCAGGCATTGATTCAGCAAATACTCAAGATAACTTATCGACTTTGGATGTGACGCCAGCGAAAGTCGACTTGGTTATTAATTTGAATGATATCGACCGTAACGAGAGTTTAGGCGATATCACCATTCGAGATGCGAGTACGCACAATGGCACCTTCTACTACAAAGATGGCAGCGGTAACTACATTGAATTGACGCCAGTAGGAGATACGGTTGTTCTCGACGCATCAAATGTCGATCAGTCATTCAATGGCGAATTTGTTAGGTTAGATAACTTGTACTTTGTTCCAGACCGTCATTCATCAACGGATGCCTCTGGTATCGATCCTCGTATCCGTATAGAAATTCTTAACAATGGTACGCCAGACCATAATATTAATGGTCGTCTAGATATTGAAGTTGATGCTGTTGCAGATATCGCAACGTGGAATGCTAGCAGTGAATTCAACTACTCCGTTGATGAGGATGGAAGCAATGTCGCACTTAATATCACGGCTGAAACTCAGGATATTAGTAACCCTGAGGGCATAGTGTACGAGCTCGTCTTTACACAAGGAGAAGGTAACGCAGAGTTAGTCTATTCAGATGGTAGTGCGATACCAAAATCTGGTGGTGTTTATCTGGTGGATGAAACCCGAATTGATGAAGTTCAAATCGATCCAATCGATAACTTCTCTGGTGAAATTAAGCTTGAAGTTACAGCGATCACGGAAGAACAAACTAACCCTCTAGCAGGCAAAGAAACGGCGCGCTCTGTAACCGAAGAAATCGTGATTGATGTGAAGCCTGATGCGGACGCTGGTAGTTTTACCGTTAACCGAATCAATGTCTTTGAAGATAACGCTCGTACTCAAGATACCATCGACCCTATCGCTGATCATGATCCACTTCAGTTAAGTGAAGTGATCACCATGAAACCGTCTGCGGATTTAGATGGTTCTGAAGCACTGTTTGTGCGTATTTCTGACTTCTCAATTGATGGTGTTACGTTAGTGTGGCTTGATTCAGCAAACCCAAGCCAAATCTCGGAAGTGACAGATTCAAACGGCAATGTGCTGTATTATGAAATCCCAGAATCAGAGTTAGCTAACGTTGAAGCCCTTCCTCCGTTGCATAGTAATGATGACTTTACTTTCAATGTTGAAGGTATAGTGAAAGATACGGCATCGTTGTCTACCGGGACAGCAGAAGATGTTCTGTCATTGGGCAGCAAAACGGTCATCGTCGGCGTGAAAGGTGTCGCAGACATACCATTTATTGAACTCAACGATAAGTCAGGAATTTGGCACGAGTTTAATGACGGAAACGTCAGGGGTATTGAGACCCATATCGATGAAAATGGTCAGGTCGACCTTGCGTTTAGTGTGATTTCTGGTGAGTTACCGGATAACCCAAATGATCATTCAGAGTCGGTTACCGTTCTGCTGTCGAATATACCTGCAGGTGTCGAGGTGTTCGATAGCGATGGTGCATCCGTCGATCTGACATTTGTAGGTTATGACGCGCAAAATCAGCCAATCTATGAAGCCAACATCACCACGGCGAATATTAATTCTGGAATAGTTATTAAACCGGAAGCTTCATCGACAGAAAACATTCATATTACAGCCACGACGATTGTGACGGAGAATGATGGTCACAGTCGTACGTCGTCGGGTGAGGTTCGAATCATTGTCGCTCCTGTGATTGATGCACAAGATAGCTACACGGTTCAATCACAAGGTGATGAAGATACACGTTTCAATATTGACTGGAAGCCAACACTCGTTCAAGCCCCAGATACCGATGAATTCTTTAGTGATGTGACGATATCAGGCTTCCCTCCTGGTAGTACAGTTTATGTCGATGGCGTCGCACAAACATTGGTTCTTGGAACATTAACACTTTCGCCACTAGCGAACGAGTCGGAGCAAGACTTTTCTGCTCGAATCTCTCAAAGCGGGTATGTCCAGGTGCAATTAGAGCAAGACTCAAGTACTGACTTTGATTTGCATACCACGGTTACGGTGAAAGAGATTGATCATGAGTACGTCAACGTTTCTAACCCTGGACAGGGCATTGCAGAAAAAGTCATCAATGGCATGGTGCATGTCCAAGTTAACCCAATCGTAGAGCTAGAAGATACCACTGGAGCGCTAGACGACCAGACACGTCTGCTTGTTACGGGAAGCACAGGTGTTGCAACTGACATCGTTAAGTCAGACGCTCAAGGTAACATTGATTTTACCATCAATACTTCAGCGGGCGGCGAGTCTGGCGCTAATATCATTAAATATCAAGAGTTTGATGCATCTTCAGATGAGGTCGTGACTCAGCTTGTTATTCAGTTTGACAATGTTGATCCTGAGATCCTAAATCAATTGGTCATCATAGGCGCATTGAACGAAGGCGGAGGTCGCTGGACAGTAATTGATGAAGAAAACTTCTCGATTAAAGCGCCTTCTGGTCTTGATTTAACACCAAACGATGACAGCGATGATGGTGACAACGGTGGTTTATCTCAAATTGGTTTAACCATTTATGCCGAGGTAAACGATTTAGGTGAGGATGCCGTTGAAAAAGATGCAACAGTGGTGAGACAAACTGACGTAACACTTGAGTTTCCGACGGTTCTCACCCCACAAATGAGTATTGCTGCTGAAATTCAGGTGGCTGATGACGTTCAAATAGAAGCATCGGAAGACAATGCTGTCGACCTTGGCAGTCAGTTGACGTCGAAAGTTAATGCGATTAATGCCGATGGTGTGGAAGATGTTTTGACGGTTATCATTGATCCATCCGCCCCCGGTATTCCTCCAGGCTTGGTGATAACAGGCACTGATATCGATTTTGTCAATGGTAAATACGTTTTCCAAGCAGATATCGACGCGAGTGGTAATATCACAGGTTTGGACGGTTTGAACGGTTTAACAATGCACTTGGCAGAAGATTACGCTGGTGATTTCGAGTTGCCTATAAAGTTTGTCACCACAGACACAGACTCTGGCGACGAAAAAGAAAGCAACGTACGCATTCCTGTCCAGGTTTTACCGATTGCAGATGTTCCGAGCTCGACGGGCGATCAACCACTAGATAGTGATGTCACACCAAATGTGACAGTGGATATCACAGGTACTCTCGGTTTAGATGCGAACAAACAACCTGTTAATGACCTAAATAACGATGTACCAACTGCGGATGGTGTTGGTTATGAAGATGGTTTAATCCAGCTTAATCTTAATGTTGATTTTGCCGACCGTTATAACAATATCCAAGGTGGTAAGGAAACGCTAACGAATATCAAGTTAGAGCTCGATGATACAACATTGGGTGAGTTTGTTGACGCCAATGGACAGAGTTTAGGGACAAGTATTGAGTTTAATGAAGCTGAGATTTTAGCGGGTGCGCTTGATAATGTTCTGTTTAAGCCAAAAGAAAATTATCCCGTAGGTGGAGGGCAAAATACCGTCAAGATTAACATCGAAGGAGAGATCACGGACGCGGCTTTGTTTGATCAGTCTACTTTGAACAATCCTGGCGATAATATCGACATAAGAACCTTCACTGATGATGTGACATTTGAAGTTACGCCTGTGGTGGACGATATTACGATTACAGGTGCCGATCCTACGCAGCCAATTACAGTGATTGGTGACGAAGATACCTCAATTTCGTTAAATCAATCGGGAGCTGGGGTATCGATCAGTCTAAACGACAATGACGGCTCTGAGAGTTTCGTTTCACTCAAGTTAACAGGGATTCCTGATGACTTTGTTGTTCAATCTAATTCCTCTGATTATGTTGTTAAGAACAACGGTGGGGGCGAATGGAGTATTCAACTAAAAGACCTCACTCAGAAATCCATTGATCTGAGTGACATCCAAATCAATCCACCGAAAAATTTCAGTGGTGATGCGGAGATTGGTATTACAGTCTTTATCCAAGAAGAATTGTTACAAGTGCCAACCGAGCGAACCAATAACTTTACGCTTGTTGTGAATCCTATTGGCGATGACGTTGATGTAAATCCCGACACTTCAGCCGCAGGTAATGAAGGCGAAGACATTGTGATCAACGTCAATGCGTTGGTGGTTGATAACAAAGAGTCTATCGGGGATGGTGCAACGTATCACGAAAACAATCCAGAGACGCTAAGAGTCGAGATTTCAAATGTGCCAGATGGTGCGAGTTTGTCACTGACGGATGGAACGGCATTTACTGATCAAGGCAATGGCGTTTTCGTATTGGAGGTCAATGCTCAAGATTTGGATCAAGTCGTCTTTAACTCTGGTGACCGCAACGATAACTCATGGGATGAGTTACTGCATTTCAAAGTTCAAGCTGTTGATACAGGGCTCGATGGTAGCCAAAGTTTAGGTTCCGCAGAGGAGTTTGACGTAAACGTTGATGTTGAAGCCGTTAACGACCGTCCAGAGTTTGTCAACACCGTTGATGTAGAAACACCAGAAGATACACCATTGATGCTTGATGGCTTCAGCATTACGGACGTTGACGCTGTGCTGGATGATCCGAACGCTGAGTACTTGCTTAATATTAACGTCGACAGTGGTACCTTGGAACTCAACACGACGCTCGTGACCAACTACAACTTAGCAGTGACCGGTGATGGCACAGACTCTGTTGAACTGAAAGGAACCGTTGCTGATCTTAACAATGCCATTTCAGACGGTTTGGTTGAGTTCAATCCAGATCTTAACTTCTTTGGTAATGTTCAAGTCGATGTGACTGTGGATGACCAAGGCAACGAAGGTATCGTGATTGGTGGAGTTGATGACACCCTAAATACCAACAGCAGCAGCTTCAATATTGAAGTGACAGCGGTGAACGATACCCCAGAAACTACGCCAGTGACGCTACCGAATATTGAGGAAGACAGTGGTGTGTTCTCCATCTCTGAAGCGGATCTTATTGCGAATGCGACAGACGTAGAGAACGATAATCTCACGGTTAGCAATGTTCAGTTAACAGATCCGAATTCGGGCAGCATTACTTTCAACAGTGGCACGGGAGAGTGGGAATTTACCCCAGCACTCGATTACAATGGCGCAGTTGAAATCACGTACATTATTACCGATGACGGTACGACGAATGGAGTATCCGATCCGAAACCTGTCAATGGTAGTGCTTCGTTCAATGTAACCGAAGTGAATGATGCACCAACGACGTCTGAAGTGACGCTCTCTGATATCGTAGAAGACAGTCCGGCGGTTGAAATTACGCAAGCTGATTTATTGGCGAATGCCTCTGATATTGAGAACGACACGTTGACGGTGAGTAATGTTCAGTTGGTCGACTCTAGCAGCGGTATATTAGATTTCGATAACGCGTCCGGTACTTGGTCATTTACGCCTGCGGCGGGTTACAACGGCAAGGTAGATCTGACTTACGACATTACCGATGACGGTACAACGAACGGTGTTTCTGATCCTCAAACGGTATCAGGGACGGCAACCTTTGAAGTCTCTGAGGTTAATGATGCACCGGTGACATCTGAGGTAACGCTAAATAGTATTGATGAAGATGGTGGTGCGGTAACCATTACGGCTACCGATCTGCTAAGCAACGCAAGTGATCCAGAGTCGGACAACTTGATCGTCGATAATGTCGCGTTAGTCGATTCTACTTCTGGCACACTGACTCAAGTGAGCTCAACGGAGTGGACCTTTGAACCCGCCCCTGATTTCAACGGGGATGTAAGCTTTAATTACGACATTACCGATGATGGAACGACTAATGGTGTCTCTGATCCACAATCTGTGGTTGGATCTGCCGTAATGACAGTTAACGCCATCAACGATGCGCCAGAGATTGATGGCTCAATGGTCACAAGTACGATTGCGGAGTCATCGGATCAAAAGATCTCAGGTATCGAAATTACTGATGTGGATTTCTCAGGTGTCCACGCAGATGAAACCATGACGATATCGCTGAGCGTCACAGATGGCGATCTTTCCGCTGTCATACCCCCTGGTGTTCAAGTGTCACAGGGTACGGGTATCGCAGGCAATTTAGAGTTGATGGGAACATTATCAGATCTCAATGCAGTTCTGACTTCGAATGATCCGAAAGTCGGCATTTTTGTTGATGCTAGTGATGTGAATAGCCCAGAAATCACCTTGACAGTGACGGCTGATGATAATGGCGTTTACTACAACAACTCAGGGACATCTCTGCAAACGACAGAACAATTTGATATTAATGTCACGCCCGTAGCCGATGCGCCGACACTATCGCTTGATCCTGACTTTAATCACGTTCAGCGAATTACTGCGGCGAAAACCGCAAGCCGTCAGGGAATCGCTCTGGTTGGCATTGTTGCGGCATTGACTGATGTAAATGAAGTTCTGGCTCTAGAGTTAACGGGCGTACCTAATGGGGCATCAGTTAAAAGTGACTCGTCCTCATCAAATATCAGTTTTGATGGTACGACTTGGACAGTGCCAGCAGATGAAATTGATACGCTGTACATCGATAATGCGCGTCAAGGTCAGCATGACATTACCTTAACCGCTGTCTCTACTGAGTCGAACGGAGACGAGGCTTATTCCGCTCCTATCGATATTAGTTTAACCGTGACATCCAATAGCCAAGACATAGACATCTCTGGTGAAACGCAAGACAGTTTACTGATTGCCGGTCATTTGGGTATTTCGATGACCGGAGGTGATGGCGACGATACTATTCTTGGCGGCAGTGGTAATGACACTCTGTTTGGTGGCAATGGTGATGATACCTTGTTTGGTGGAGATGGTGATGACACCTTGTTTGGTGGGAGTGGTGACGACCTCCTTGATGGCGGTCTAGGCTCCGACATTCTTACTGGCGGGGATGGACATGATGTCTTTAAATGGACGGAAGATACGGTAGATGAGGGGGCAACCGATACGATTACTGACTTTACCGTTACGCATGACACCATCGATTTAAAGGATGTCATCGCGGATTTAAATGACCCCAATGCGCCTATGGATGATTTGTTGGATCACATTCAGGCAAATTACGACGCTAATACGGAAAATGTGTCAATCAACATAACTACTGACTCAAACGTTCATCAAACGATCGTGCTCGAGCACTTAGGTGAGGCAGCCCCATTCGATAATGGTGCGCTTGTTGGATTAAGCTCTGATGCGATTGTGGAGTCGTTGTTAAATAATGGGGTCATTGACCACGGATAATACTGAGATCGGCAAGGACTGACCTTTAAAGAACCAGATTGGCATCATTGCTAATCTGGTTTTTCATAAATACTAGGTTTGATTCGCTGTTTAAATGTAGACAAGATATTCAAATATAAAAATGTTAGACATGAATATCGAGTAGACTGCCAATGACCTCGTTGTTTTTATCAACAACAGAAGCACCAATACGGTTATAACTGGCCGCTTGGGTGAGGTTGAGTAGCGGTTCTGTGAGTGAAGAATGAGAATTGTAAGCGGGTTGAATGCCAGACGATGAAAGGCCTGAGTCTTGCTCGGGCATTGACTCAACTTTATTGAAAGCGAGATCTTGTGAGGGTTTACTGGCGTTATGATTAATCTGTTCTGATGCTTTATCTGCCATTTGCTGCGACAGTTGAATCAGTTGATGTCCAGATTGTAGCCCTGATACTGGCATGTCATTCACTCCGTTGGAATCTAGTTGTTAGAATAGGAAGTGAATGTCGAACATGCAAGTGCTTGATAAAAGCGTGAGTAAAGAAAGAGACGGCCAATTAGGTGTAAATTGATCGCTTGGTAAGAATTAGACAAACAGCTGAGATAGCATTTCTCGTTCTTCAGTGGTTAGCACAGGCTCTTGTTTTTCATTCAACGTTGAGTTGATTTCTCCCTGAAGAGACTTGAGCTGATGAGTGGTGAGCTCGCTCAGTTTGCTCTTAAGTTCATTAAACTGTTGAGTTGTCATCATATCTATTACCCACTTAAGCCAATTGTGGTTGTCGTACTTAGGAAATGACTTCAGATACGCAACCAATCTTATAGAAATAGGATAGTAATTAGACGGTTTTTTAATGTCCGAGCTTTGTCAGCTTATGTTAAATAGCTTGTGAGTTTTCTCCTATGTTTTATTTAACCCTAGAGGCAAACTTGTTCGCCAATGAGTGAAGCTCTGGCAGCATCCGATAAATAAGGTGAAGTTGTTGTAATACCATTCTGGCAGAACTATCGTCTTCCTCTCTCCATTCATTTAAACGCTGTTCCAATCCCGTGTCGTCTATGCTTGATAAATCACAGGTTTCACTATGTTGATGTAATTGTTGATGCAGTACGTCTAAATGTTGGTGGATACAACGGTGTGAGTCCAAAATCAGTTTATGAGTTGACTCATCGTCTAGGCGGGTACGGTGCGCACCAAGTGCCGAGATGTAATTCAACATGGCATGGTTGAGCGTTAAAAAACGGAAGCTTTCATCTATTGCAGCTCGGTATTTGCCCGGCTCGACAAGCATTGTACTGATGGCGGCCGAAAGGCTAGCGTCACTATTGTGGGCCTGACGACGAGCAACTCGATAACTTAGGTCATCCTTTTTCCCAACTCGATATTGAGCAATGATTTGAGCAAGATACTGCTTGTTGGCATCAATCGCGTCGGACATCACTTTATGAAGTCTTCTCGATTGCCAGTCTGGTAAAATAAGTGTCACGGCTGCCACGGCTAATACACAACCAATAAGGGTATCAGCCAGGCGTGGCAGTACCACTGCGTAGCCTTCTCCAAGTTGATTGAATAAGAACAGCACCAATAGGGTGATAAATCCAGTTGCATAAGCGTAATTGTTCATCCTAAAGGCAAAAAACATCACACCGGAAATCACGATAAACACCAGTTGGCTCTCTTGAGAAGGGAAGAACGTCAGCAGCGGTACCCCAACAAGTAAACCGACAATCGTACCAATGACTCTCAACGTCAGTTTTTGACGTGTTGCACTGTAATTTGGCTGACAAACAAACAGCGTCGTTAATAAAATCCAGTAGCCACGGTCAATGTTGAAAAACTGAATGATCCCGTAGCCTAATGTTAATGTGATCGACATACGCAGCGCGTGTCGAAACAGCATTGAGTCCTTATGTAGATTAGCTGAGATACTTTGCCACATCGCCTTTAATGTGTGTGGGTTGTTGTCCGCCAACACATCTTCCTCTAGGCCTTCAGCATCTGGATTGTTGATATTATTGAGCTGTTTTTCAACGGTCGCTAAGTTATTGAATAAATAGGTCAGCTGCATGAGCAGACGCTTCCAGTGCCCTTGGTTTTGTTCTTCTAGATAGGCGAGGGAGTTTTGCAGCTCCGCCAAGGCTAAAATCGACTCTGAGGTATGTGAGTATTCGGTACCAAGTTGAATCGCTTGAGCGATATCTCGGCAGGCTTTGGCCTGTGATTCGAGAAGATCTTTAAAACGAAACAGGACGTCTGACCGTTCAAATTCGGAGGATAAATCTTGATAGCGGTAATGACTGGAGCTGACTCGCTCATGAATGTCCTGCGCAATAAAGTAAATATTGAGAAACCGATCACTCGGGCCATCAACGTGACCTCGTTTGGAACGGTTCACCAGCGTGGCTTTACATGCATTAAGCGCAGTGACAGTCGCAGCATTCAGTTTCGCAGCTTCTATGCGCATCGGTTGTGGTGTTAAGTTTGTCACGGGGTGAAACAGCTTCGCTTTTGCATCCAAATAATTAGCGAGCTGAAAGAATACCGTTGCTAAGCTTTGTTGGACTGGTTGTAAAGGCCAAAACATTTGCCAAATCATCGACATCAAGTAATACCATGCCGCTCCGGTTAACAACAAGACCGGTTGGAACCAAATATTAGTGCTTTCGTGCGCGCCGAGCATGGTGTAAATAGCAATCAGTAGGGAGCCAAACGCAATACTGGCGTATTTAGGGCCTATTGCTCCAAGCATGATAAACCCGAAAGTCGAAATAAACAGCCCAGCAGCAAACAGCCAAGGGGTATTGAACAGTATCTCTATAGAAAATGCCGCGAGTGCGAAACAGAGAAACGTGAGAACCAGTGCTTTGAGCCGTCCGGTGAAGCTGTCATCACTTTCTGCCAGAGCGGCAGCAATAACTCCAAGGATTAGGGGAGTGATAAGCGTATTCTGCCCGTAATACCACGCAGGAATCACAACCCCAAGAAGTGTTATCAGTATGAGAATGCTGTAATTGACGGTTTTATTAGCCCAATAGAGCCTAAATTTGGAAGCTGCTTGCACGTTAAGCCTTTCGTTTTTCACGCGAGTCCGGATGGCGTGTATTTTTAATGAAAACAGACGAATATTAGCAAGCTATTGACGTTGAACCAAATCCTTATAGTCCCAGGGGATTATTCTGTTCACAAAATCAGCAGTAATGTGAATTTTTAAAAAGAATGTATACCGATGCAGATTTTGGGACATTCCATCGCTACAATTTAACGCCTCAAAATGATATAAACCGATAACTTCCAATCAAAAAGGCACACGTTTCATGCAGCTCACTGCCACCAGCAAAGCACAATTTTTTATTCAAAATGAATACCATCATGTCGAGATAAAAGAGAACAGTGTTTTATTAAGCTCTATTGGTAGTGAAGAGCACATACCATTTACGGTGTGGAATGGAAACGTGAAGGTGAAACGCGGACTGGTTTGGAGCGCACTGCAATTTTTCGCTCACGAACAAGAAGGTAAACAGCAAAGTTGGCTAGTTCAAGGTTTACCTTGGCCTCAGTGTCGAAACTTTGCTGTTGAGGCGGTACGTCAATATCAAGAGTGGCACAACAATCAGTGCCGAAAATTGGCGGAGTATTTACCGAAGTGGGAAGCGGACCTTCATCAACTAAAACATGTGCCGACCTACCTTTCGCATTCTCAGGTTTTGTCTTGGGTCGAGCGGGTTAACGACGAATTAGTTGAGATAAAAACCAGTTTAGAAGAAGCCAAAATGCGCATGCCGAATCGTATGGCAGAAATTGAACCTTGGCTGGTGGATACCTCGCAAGCGTTGGATGTACGTAATCAGGAATGGTTAGAAAATGAGCGCCCGAATTGGGAAGTGCTCTTCAATCAAATTGAATCGTCTCCACTCAACGTCTCTCAACAGTACGCGGTTCTACTTAACGATGATCACAACTTGGTTTTGGCTGGCGCGGGATCGGGTAAAACTAGCGTTCTCACTGCGCGCGTGGCGTATTTATTACAAAGTCACCAAGCTCAGGCCGAAGAGTTATTGATGCTAGCGTTTGGGCGTGATGCGGCTGCAGAAATGAAAGAGCGTTTAATCAACAAGGTAGGGATGGCAGCGGATGGTACGCGAATAAATACCTTCCATCAGCTTGGTTTGTACATATTAAATCAAGTTGAATCACAACCAGTTGAAATTACGCCATTGGCGCTGGATGATAATCAACGTTCGGCGTGGTGTATTGATTGGCTGAAAAAACACTGGATGACACCAACTAACTTCAAACGTTGGCAAAAACACCTCGATAAATGGCCAATTGCTTATTTGAAAGGCGACGACGAACTCGGTAGCCATTCTGAAAACCCAAAACTGATTGCGTGGTTAGATTCACAACTATCACAGCTCGCAGCGATAGGTTTAACCAAAAAACAGGTACAAGAAAAGCTGGTCGATCATCCAGACTATACGCGTTTGAATAGTGAGTTGGCACTTTGTTGGCCATGTTTTACTGCGTGGCAAAAAATGCTCAAAGAGAGTAATCACGTTGATTTTCCAACCATGATCAGCCGCGCCACAGAATATGTGGTCAAAGGTAAGTTTATCTCGCCTTGGCGATTTATCATGGTGGATGAATACCAAGATATCTCTCCAGACCGATTAGCGTTGGTTGAAGCTCTGTCTGCTTCTACGCAGAAGCAAAAAGGCGCAACCCTGTTTGCTGTGGGCGATGATTGGCAAGCGATTTATCAGTTTGCAGGGGCTGACGTGGATTTAACCACGGGCTTTAAGCAGCGTTTTGCACACTCGACGGTGCATCATCTTGATACGACCTACCGTTTTAACAATCAGATTGGTGATGTCGCCAATACGTTCGTACAGCAGAACCCTGCTCAGATAGCGAAGACCCTGAATAGCCACAAACAGCGTAAGCAGAAGAGTGTACATACTGCACCAAGCAATCAGGTCGAAAAAATTCTCGATCAGCTTAATCAACAAGCGAAGAAAACCAAGTCAGTGTTGTTGCTGGGACGTAATCATTACCATAAACCGGATCTATACGATGACTGGGTGCGACGCTTCCCTAATCTAGATATTCGATTCATGACTTGCCATGCGAGTAAAGGTCGTGAGGCAGACTTTGTGATTATTCTGTCAGTGGATGAAGGGCAGTTCCCTGCGAAGAAGAAACAAGTTCACATCGATGGCGCGCTAACGGAGTCGAAAGATGAATACCCGCACGCTGAGGAGCGTCGTTTGTTCTATGTCGCCATTACGCGAGCAAAAGAAAAAGTGTGGGTGACTCACACTGGGGCGGGCTCCGCGTTTGTACAAGAGCTGGTGGATGGGGATTATCCCATTGTTACGTCGCGGTAGGGGGAACAAAGCCCCTAGGGAAAAGAAAGGTCCTAGGTGGGGAAAAGGTCCTAGGTTATAGGATCCTAGGTCCTAGAGGAGTTTGCTGATACTTGTGCGTTTAACGTTAGGTTTGTATTTGTATTTGTGTTTTGGATTACGGAGCGCTTCGCTTACTGAATACAGGGAAGGTCCTAGGGGAAAAAGGTCCTAGGTTCTAGGGGTGTTTGTTGAAATTATAGTGCTTGACATCAACATTAACTCGTTGAAAGTATTCCGTATTCCGTATTCCGTATTCCGTATTCCGTATTCCGTATTCCGTATTCCGTATTCCGTATTCCGTATTCCGTATTCCGTATTCCGTATTCCGTATTCCGTATTCCGTATTCCGTATTCCGTATTCCGTATTCCGTATTCCGTATTCCGTATTCCGTAAGCGAAGCGTCCTGTGTTTTCCTGGGACCTAGGATCTTTTTCACCTAGGATCCTAGAAACTTTACTGTTTTATGTTCTTTCCGCTAAGTAGGCTTCGTAATCCGGCACTTCAATATCGACTTCTTGTTGGATCAATGGTGAGTTAAACAAGAACTTGGCGGTTGCGCGGTTAGTTGCGACGGGAATATTCCACACGCTGGCTATACGAAGTAAAGCTTTTACGTCTGGATCATGAGGAACGGCATTGAGTGGATCCCAGAAAAAGATAAGCACGTCAATTTTTCCTTCAGAGATCAGAGCGCCAAGTTGTTGGTCGCCGCCCATTGGACCACTGATCATGCTTTTTATCGCCAAGCCTGTCTCTTTGCTTAGCATGTGACCAGTTGTCCCTGTCGCGTACAAAAAATGCCCCTGAAGCTTTTCTTTGTTTTCTTTCACCCAACGAAGTAGCTCCGGTTTATAGTTGTCGTGGGCGACTAACGCGATGTGTTTATTTGCAGGCATGGTACGAGTTGTTTTTTGCATCAAGTTATTTCCAGTTATTCGTTTTTATCTGAAGTTATCAAACACTTTTTTTCTTCATCAATCAACAGGATTTACGCTGAAAGTTGGTCGATATGCGGATGGAGATAACGATTCTTCAATCGTGTCGGTGTGAAGAGTATTTGGTGTTAGCGGAGAAATCTTGGGGACCGCTTTTTTATCATAGGGTTGGCTGCGCAAATAATGCATCGCCTGAGTTACTACGAGGCGACCTTGTAGAACCATCTTGTCTGTCGCAGCGAAAAGAACTTTTTTTCGCAATAATCCACGGTAAACACCATGACTCAGGTAAACGGACACCAGTCCAAGCTGATTGCTCTTGTTCGCGTGACGAACCTCGCTGATAGCGGCTTCTATAGCAACAGCGCTGCCTACAATATATTGAGCATTGCCTGAATCAATGACGCGTTGGACTAGATTACGTTGTAACTCTTTATCATTGTCTGCCCAGTAGGACTCAACGATATGAACGTCGCTGCCATTTAGTGCGGCATAAAGGCCGGCTGCAACCGGCTTAGTTCCACCGCGAGTTCGAGGGCCGAGGAGTAAAGCGACATTGGTTTCTCCTGAACCTTTTGGGTGTTTATTAGCCAAATACTTTCCAGCTTCAAACCCCATCCAATACCAATCAACGCCTACCGTTCCTTTGAGCAGATGCGCTTGCTTTTCGTCTAGGTTAAGTTGGTTTACTAGCGCAAAAACGGGCGTCTCACCTACCCAATGATCCAAGTTATGCTGATAAGCGTCAGGATCGACCGTACCGAGAATAATAGCATCTGCCCCCCACTCAACACAGGTTGCGAGCTGCTTTTCTTGTCGAGCTTTGTTTGGGTAACCACCAGATTCTAAGACTCTCAAGCTAACATTGTGCTTTTTTGCTTCCGTCACCATTCCATAGTTAACGGATAACCAATATGAGTCTTTTAAGTGAGGATAAATCGCACAGATTCGCTCTTTGTGGCTTGACTCTTCTGCTACGGCTATCGTCGTGAATACGGGGCCGAGTATCAAAGCACATAGCGTCACTCGCTTAACAAAGGAATGCGCGTATAAAAAGAAAGTATTGATAAGCATAGAGTAAAGTTGATTAACCATTACGGCTGTATACTGGGTAGTATATACCCAAATCGCTGTAATATGTAGAAGCTAGAACACCACTAGTCGACACTGGATTTCAACTTCTAAAGACAGGTAGTATGATAGCCCTTGAACATACATTCAGTTGGATAACGGTGATGTCACCCGAGTTCCAGATCCGAAATGAGTACAGAGGGCCCGAGTTTATGGCTAATATTTGCTGGAATGATTTTCGTCAAACGCTGCATCAATTTCCTGAGTTGTCTAATCAAGAGTGTGCAACCGCGCAACGTATCGTTGAGCAATTTTCTCAATTCTCTCCAGATAGGGTGATGACTGGGCTCGGTGGGCATGGTATTGCATTCGTTTATCAAGGCATGAGTCCGGGCCCGACCACATTAATTCGATGTGAGCTTGATGCTTTACCCATCGAAGAAACAAATACTTTCGCTCATCGCTCTGTCCACCAAGGCGTATCACATAAATGTGGGCACGACGGACATATGGCGATTGTATCATCGTTGGGGGAGTTTCTGAGTACGCAGCGACCAGAAAAAGGGCGGGTTGTACTTGCTTTTCAGCCTGCTGAAGAGACTGGTGAAGGGGCAATTAATATGGTGAATGCCCCCGCGTTCTCTGAACTGATGCCTGATTTCGCTTTTGCTCTGCACAATTACCCTAGTTTGCCCTTGGGGCATGTGGCCGTTAAAGCAGGCCCTTTCAATTGCGCTTCTCGTGGACTGATTATTCGTTTGACGGGCAAAACCTCCCACGCTGCACATCCAGAAAACGGCATCAGCCCTGCTATAGCAATGTGCGATATTATTAAGGAATTGAATGTGTTGCCGGGCACTCTTGATGAACGGTGCTGGGTCACCGTCATTCATGCCAAATTGGGTGAAGTGGCGTTTGGTACCGCACCTGGAGAGGCGGTGGTGATGGCAACACTGCGAAGCGAAAGTAACGGTGCAATGGAAACCTTGGTTGAAGCTGCAACCGCTTTAGCGAAAGAAAGCGCAGAACGTCATGGTTTGAGTTGGGATCTTGAGTGGCAGGATGTTTTCCAAGCTAGTGTGAATTCAGAGTTAGGCTGTGAACTGGTTGTACAAGCCTGCCAGGATACTAACACGCCTTGCACGATACTCGATGAGCCGATGCGTTGGTCAGAAGATTTTGGGCAGTTTACCGCTGTGGCGAAGCAAGGCGCGATGTTTGTTCTCGGATCGGGTCAGAATAGCCCGCAGTTACACAACCCGGATTATGATTTTCCTGATGAACTCACTCCGGTAGGGCGAGCAATATTCGCTAGTCTTATTGAAAAGATCAATGGTGTCGTCGATACTTGATTGGCTACTTGGACGATAGAGTTATTGTTAAGAAAGTCGTCAGATTAGTTTTGTTTGTTATACAACTGCATAGTGATAGCGCTGACATAACATTGGGGGCGGCACTGCCCGCAACCATTGCATAATTCATTGTTAATTTCTGGAAGTTCGTCGGTTTGAATCGTAATGGCCGATTGAGGACAGGACTCCGTGCATTGCTGGCATTCCATTTGAAGGTAGTTGTTACAGCTTTGTGCAAAGTGCGGACGCAAATTAATATCCAATTCCACGCATGCGTTAAGGGCATCGGTGGGACAAGCATCAATACATTCACCACATAAACTGCACTCATTATAATCCAGATTGAGTTGGGCTAGATGATCAGACAGCTCAATCACGCTATTCGAGCAAGCTTTGACACATTCGCCACAGCCATCACAAAGGCGAATAAACAGCGCCTCGTCGACCGCATGAGGTGGACGTGCGACTGAGCGAGGCGTCACTTCCTGCTGTTGCAGATCTTTGACTGGTTGTCTAAATCGACCCAAAAAAACGCGTCGACTGCTGTCTATCTGTTCATTCATCTTGTCATTTATCGCTGGGTATAGAGTTTTTTCTCTGTGACGTTAATGCCGTTTTGTTCAACCACGTTTTGTAGCCAAGTTGACGCGTCGTTTGCGAGATGTTGATAAAACGTATTCGGTGCCTGCTGCTGTAACTGTTCAAGATAGGCATTGGCCCAAGGCATCAAATGCTCACCAATCAATTCAAAAGCGGCGTCTTTGTTGCCCTGTTCCAACAAATAAGCACAGGCTAATAGCATGAGCCCAAACTGATCTTCTGGCTCTCTTTGACCTGAGTCTAAACATAAACCATGTGCCTGAAGAAAGAGTCGATATTGAACATTAGATTCCCCAAATAGCACCTGCTCTTTGTCTAAGTAGACCGATCCCCAAGGTGGGACTGGCATGGTTCCGAGCCCTTCGAATAGCACGCTAAAGTCGTGCTCAAGTTGCTCAGGCTCTAAAGAAACTAGAGCGTCAAGTGTGAGCGGGCGAAGGACGTTTTCTTCGGTCAATGCGCTCACAATTTCAATCGATTCTGTTTTGCTTCGTTTTTCGTAAAACAGTGTGCCTAATAATTTTAACGTATGGATAATCATTATCATTTCAATAAATTAGCATTGTCGAATAATAAAATGATTGTTTCATACACGACACAAAATGCATCTAAAAATTGCCGAATTACAACTAAATTTGGTGTTGATTTGATTGGAATCAATAGTGAATTGAGTCGCGATTTTCAAATTGGAGTTTTAACCCTAAAGTGTTATGTGCAAGCAATGTTAAGGCATACAATTATGACAAAGAGCAAACAACAATCGGAGCTATTGAACCTGACTCGTCGTGGTTTCATCAAAGCGAGTTCCTCGGTGGCGAGCGTAGCAGCGTTAGCCAGCGGCATTAGCTTACCATTTAAGTCCAATTCGGTCAGTGCTGCTGAACCTACTCAAAGTGAAGAAAAAGTGATTTGGAGTGCATGTACCGTAAACTGTGGATCTCGCTGTCCACTGCGGATGCATGTACAAAATGGCGAAATCAAATACGTGGAAACCGATAATACTGGTGACGATGTCTTTGGTGACAGTCCACAAGTAAGAGCCTGTCTGCGTGGGCGTTCAATGCGTCGCCGAGTCTATAATCCTGATCGACTAAAATACCCAATGAAGCGAGTAGGTAAACGCGGTGAAGGCAAGTTCAAGCGCATTAGCTGGGATGAAGCGTACGATGAAATCGCAACCACGATGCAGCGTCTTATTAAAGACTATGGTAATGATTCGATCTACCTAAACTACGGTACAGGGACGCTGGGTGGTACAGTGACTAAGTCTTGGCCTCCTGCGTCCACATTGATTGCCCGTATGATGAATTTATGCGGTGGCTACTTAAATCATTACGGGGACTACTCGACAGCGCAAATTGCGGAAGGCTTAAGCCACACGTATGGTGGTTGGGCGCTGAATAACTCTTTCTCCGATCTGGCAAACGCGAAGCTGAATATCCAGTTTGGTAATAACC
Source organism: Vibrio mytili (assembly GCF_049563345.1). NCBI lineage: Bacteria > Pseudomonadati > Pseudomonadota > Gammaproteobacteria > Vibrionales > Vibrionaceae > Vibrio > Vibrio mytili. Next base: position 465,266 of record NZ_CP110482.1, read on the forward strand.
CAGCGGAAACACGGATGTCGGGTGGTGGCTTGATTCACCATTATGTCGAAAGCAAAAATAAATCCAATGTTCGCACTATCATTATTGATCCTCGTTACACCGACACCGCGGGTGGACGTGAAGATCAATGGATTCCTATTCGTCCATCTACCGACGCTGCGTTGGTCGCGGGTTTGGCACATGTGTTAATCACAGAGGATTATGTAGACCAAGCTTTCTTAGACAAATATTGTGTTGGGTACGATGAAAAAACACTGCCTGCTTCAGCACCTAAAAACAGTGACTATAAGTCTTACATCTTAGGACTTGGCGAAGATGGCGTAGAGAAAACTCCTGCATGGGCATCAAAGATCACTGGTATTCCAGTCGACACGATCATCAAGCTTGGCCGAGAAATGGGCGCGAACAAACCGTGTGCCATTCACCAAGGCTGGGGATTGCAGCGTACGGCAAACGGTGAATTAGCGTCACGTGCAATCGCAATGTTGTCACTGCTCACAGGTTCCGTCGGCGTGTCTGGTGGTTCGACTGGTGCGCGTGAAAGTGATATCAATATTCCGTTCGTGCGCTTTCCCACCGTGCCTAACCCAGTTAAAACCTCGATTTCGATGTTCTTGTGGACAGATGCGATCTATCGCCATCACGAAATGACGGATAAAACTGATGGTGTTCGCGGTGCCGAACGTTTGGCGAATCCAATCAAAATGATTTGGAACTACGCAGGTAACTGTCTGATTAACCAACATGCGCAGATCAACCGCACGCATGAAATCTTACAAGACGATAAAGCGTGTGAAATGATTGTGGTGATCGACAACCACATGACTTCATCAGCGAAATACGCAGACATCATCTTGCCTGATTTGACGACGTCAGAGCAAGAAGACTGGGCAATGGACGGTAAAGCATCTAATGCGCCTTACTTTATCTATGCCCAACAAGCTATCGAGCCACAGTTCGAAGCGAAAAGCATTTATGAAATGTGTTCGCAAATCGCCAAACGAATGGGCGTGGGTGAAGCCTTTACTGAGGGCCGCACGCAACATGAGTGGATAGAACACTTGTATGCGGAGACCCGCAAGCTAGATCCGTCACTACCAACCTTTGAAAAAATGAAAGAGTTAGGGATCTATAAGCGTCAGTATCAACGTGATTATGTTGCTTACGAAGATTTCCGCAAAGACCCAGAAGCTAACCCGCTGACAACACCAAGCGGCAAGATAGAAATCTACTCAGAAGAACTGGCTAGACGGGCGCAAGAGTGGACACTTAAAGAAGATGAAGTGATTCACCCATTACCAGTCTATGTTGATTCGTTTGAAGGACACAATGACCCATTGACCGACAAGTATCCATTACAACTGACGGGCTTCCACTTCAAAGCACGTTGTCACTCAACCTACGGCAATGTTGCTTTGCTTAAAGCTGCGGCACGTCAGGAAGTCTGGATTAACCCGATTGATGCGCAAGCCCGAGGCATTAAAAATGGCGATATGGTGAGCATCTTCAACGATCGTGGGGAAGTGCATATTCCTGCCAAAGTCACGCCACGTATATTACCGCATGTTGTCGCATTAGGAGAGGGAGCATGGTATTCCCCAGATGGTCAGAAAATCGATCATGCAGGGTCTATCAATGTATTAACCACGCAGCGTCCGAGCCCACTAGCGAAAGGCAACCCTCAACACACCAACTTGGTGGAAATTAAACTGGCAAATAAGGCATAAGGTAGGTTGGAATGAAACAATATGGCTTTTACATCGATTCAAGTAAATGCACAGGTTGTAAGACTTGCCAGCTTGCTTGTAAAGATTATCGGGACTTGGATGTGAAGCGAAACTATCGCCGTGTGTATGAATACGCAGGCGGTGGTTTTGTGCAAGATGGCGACACATGGATTCAAAATGATGTGTTCTCTTATTATTTATCCATAGCGTGTAATCACTGCGCTGATCCTGCGTGTGTCAAAGTATGCCCGTCGGGTGCGATGCATAAACGCAAAGAAGACGGTCTTGTTGTGGTTGCGGAAGACGTTTGTATCGGTTGTCAGCACTGCGCTAACGCGTGTCCTTATGGTGCGCCTCAGTTCGATAAGGAAAAAGGGCACATGACAAAATGCGACGGTTGTTATCAACGCGTGGCTGAAGGCAAACAGCCGATGTGTGTGGAATCTTGCCCGTTACGTGCATTGGAATTTGGTGAAATCCACGTTCTACGTGAGAAATATGGTTCGACAGCAGACGTTGCACCGTTGCCATCATCACATCTTACGTTCCCAAATATCGTGATTAAATTGAACAAAAATGCCAAACCAACGGGTGATACCAGTGGTTACTTGGCGAACCCTCAGGAGGTGTAAGATGATTTTTCATGAGTATTCCTTAATCTTCTTCACCGTACTGGCACAAACCGCCGTAGGTGGATATCTGCTCGTAAGTGCACGCTCGCTAGTCATGGGGTTCGATGAAGAGAAAATTAACAGCTATAAAGTGCCGATGTTTGGTTTATGGGCAATCATGGGCATCGGCTTTCTGTTTTCTATTACGCATCTAGGCTCTCCTTTACGCGCATTTAACTCATTTAATCAACTGGGTTCGGCGTGGCTATCCAATGAAGTGTTCTTTGGGGCGGCTTTCTTTGCTGTTGGTGGGTTACAGTGGCTGCTCTCTGTATTGAAAGTGGGCGGGGCTGCTATCCAAAAAGCATTGATGGTTGTAGCGATGATTTTGGGATGTATCTTTATGTATGCGATGGTCAACGTCTACATGATTAATACTGTCCCTACGTGGTTCAATATTTACACACCGTTAAGCTTTGTCATGACAATGGCCGTGTGTGGGTTATTGTTGTCGCAGTTGGTCATTGTTGCTGCAAATGACAGCCGCTTCACGGTAGATCGTAACATCATCATGTTCGCAGTTGTCGCCGTTGCAATCAGCCTGGCGGTGACAGTGGGTAAAATGAACCTTGTTGGTGATATTCAAAGCTCGATCGTTAAAGCCTCTGATTTGGTTGATGGCCTTGGAAGTTATCTCAGTGTTCAAGTGTTGTTGCTGTTGGCGGGGATGCTCATTTGGGTGCTTCCAATGATCAACAAAACTGCTGTCAATCCGATTAACTTAACGGTCGCATTGGTACTGATTATCGCTTCGGAGTTAATTGGTCGTGGATTATTTTATAGTTTGCACATGACGTCTGGTTTATAGCCAAGAGCCGTGTCTCGCTAAGACAAATAGCCAGTTCTAATGTTTTGAACAATCCCTCGACGTTGAAATCGAGGGATTTTTTATGAACGGATGGGTTTATTATCAAAGTTCCTCTGCCTTCTTTGGCATGCCTGTGCACTATTTTTGTGCGTATAGTTAGACCTAGTTATAAGATTCCGCTTCCTTTCTTTCCTCTTTGTGAGCTTAGTCTCAGCATCACGTTATTGATCTTCGTTTTGTCGCAAATGCACAAGTATGTGGCGCAATGCTGCATATGTGTGCATTACTTGAGCGTTATTCTCCGACAGGAAAGCCATACAAAAACACACCAGTTAGTCGCTGTTGGTTTGGTTTAAGTTGCTGTTAAAAAAGATATTCTTTATTTAGCTGAGGATGAGACTTTTTACCACATTAAACCACCATCGTTGATTTGATTGGTCATGGAACCACCAAAACTATAATAAGCCTCAACAAGGAGACGTTATGTCCTACGAAAAATCGAACCGCGCCGTTGTTTACAAAGGCCCGGGCAAAGTTGCTGTCGAGTCTATCCCTTATCCGGAACTGGCGTTGGGCAACCGTAAGTGTGAGCACGGTGTTATTCTGAAAGTACTCACCACAAACATCTGTGGTAGTGATCAGCATATGGTTCGTGGACGTACTACGGCAGAAGAAGGTCTCGTACTCGGCCACGAAATTACGGGCATTATCTTAGAAAAAGGTCGTGACGTTGAATTTGTTGATGTCGGCGATATTGTTTCGGTGCCATTTAACATTGCTTGTGGTCGTTGTCGTAACTGTAAATCTGGTATGACGGGAATTTGCTTGAATGTAAACCCAGCACGTCCAGGTGCCGCATACGGCTATGTCGACATGGGCGGGTGGGTCGGTGGCCAGTCTGAGTACGTGATGGTGCCATACGCAGACTTTAACCTTCTTAAATTCCCAGACCCAGATCAAGCGAGAGAGAAAATACAAGATTTGACTTTGTTGTCAGATATTTTCCCAACTGGATTCCACGGTTGTGTTACCGCAGGCGTTGGCCCCGGTTCAACAGTATACATTGCGGGAGCTGGTCCCGTTGGTTTGGCTGCAGCAGTATCGGCACAGCTTCTAGGCGCAGCGTGTGTCATCGTTGGTGATATGATTCCAGATCGGTTAGAGCAAGCACGTAGTTTTGGTTGTGAAACGATTGACCTACGTGAAGACGGCAGCATGGAAGATAAGATTGAAGCGATTCTAAATGAGCGAGAAGTCGATTGTTTTGTTGATTGTGTTGGTTTTGAAGCGCACGGCTGTGGGTGTGGCGGACACACGAAAGAGGCACCAGCAACCGTACTAAACTCGGCGATGCAAGTAACACGTGCTGGTGGTTCTATCGGTATCCCTGGCCTTTATGTAACCGACGATCCAGGTGCAGAAGATGAAGCAGCGAAAGTCGGTGCTCTGAGCATGCGCTTTGGTCTTGGTTGGGCTAAATCGCACTCCTTCCATACGGGCCAGTGTCCAGTGATGAAGTACCACCGCGGACTGATGCAATCCATCTTGTTTGATAAAGTGAAAATTGCAGATGCGGTTAATGTTCAAATGATTTCGCTTGATCAAGCGCCGCAAGGTTATGCCGACTTTGATGGTGGTGCAGCGAAGAAATTTGTTATTGATCCGCATGGTGAGTTCAAGTCTTAATTGGAATAAAGTACCCAAATGGCCACGTAATACTGGTCATTTGGGTAGAGCCGCAAAATGCTTGCTTCAATTCGCCATTTGAGTATATTTACCCGTCTAACAGAAGCACTTACTTAGGTAACCAATGGATCTTGCGAGTAGACTCGAGCTGTTGCTAGAAGTTTCACAACAGGGCTCTTTTGCTCAAGCAGCGGATAAGCGTGGTATTGACCGCTCTGTACTTTCTAAGCAGATTAGAAAGCTTGAAGAATCGTTGGGTGTTAGATTATTGAATCGCTCAACTCGTTCCTTATCACTGACGCCTGCGGGAGAGGAGATCGTCAAGCAAGCTCAGCACGTAAGAGATGCGTTAGACAAAACACGTCAGTTGGCTGATACTTTCAGCGATACGCCCCGAGGTAACCTTAAAATCTCCTGCACAACACTTTTTGGAAGAAGGTATCTTAAAGATTGTGCTGTTAATTTTCTTAAAAAATACCCGCAAGTTACGGTAGAAATAGTTCTGGAAGGCCGAAACGTCGATTTGATTGGTGAACGCTATGACGTTGCATTTAGGATTGGCAGTCCGAAGGATTCTAATCTAGTCGCAAAAAAACTTGCAAATCATCAGTTACTACTACTCGCATCAAAAGAGTTTGTTGCTAATTACGGTTATCCAGAAACGCCTGAAGATCTCGCTGCATTACCAGCGGTGATTTATTCGAATAGTTCTTATCAAATGAACAAAGTCCGGCTATCACCGATTCATGATAATGAGGATAGGGATGAAGAGACCGTTACGATTACAGCGAAAGGACGTTATCACGTTAACGAAGTTGAACTATTAATGCATGGAGCGCAATCTGGGTTGGGCTATGCTATTGTCGGTCAACTTATGCTCACCAAAAGTATTGATGAAATGGGCTTAATCAGGTTATTGCCTGATTACAAAATTGCTTACTCCGGTGGTCTATATGCGCTCTATCCACATCGCAATCCCCCACCATTAGTCAAGTTGTTTATTGAAACCGTAGAGCAAACTATTGGCAGTCCAGCTATTTGGGAAAGCTATACGACATAAAATGTTGATGAGTATTTTTAAGCGGTGGGTATAGGGGCGATCCATTCCCCCCAGATTTATTCCTTAAAATGCAGATATCTTAGTCGTTAGATCTCATTGCATCAAAGTGGTAATCGACATTCAGAATTGCTCGATATTGAATATCATCACGAGCATAAGCCACTTCTTCAATCACAACGTTGCTATCGTCAATATTGACATCATGAACATTCGTATAGGTAAATAGGCCCAGCTTGGCTCTTAGCTCTGAACTCGACATATTTTGTAGTGATTCTGATAGATTAAAGCCCGCATCTAACGCTTGCTCTTTACTCTGGAATGTACCTAAGTCCACATTTTTTTGCTCTGTAAGTGTGATGTTTGAAGCAAATGCAGACGAAGTCATAATGATGCTTGCAGTCAATAAAGCTAATTTTTTCATAGTAAAACCTTTCTTTCTCTATTTAATTATATCTAGACAGGTGTCTATCTCGTTTTGTTGTGATTATTATGGTTTTTTATTCTGGGTAGATAAAGATAAGAAACAGAATTTCACTATGGGCGATTTGGCACCAATCACCCATAGTGCATAAAGAAAGACAGGCCTTAGAATGGCTATTCGGGCATGTACTATCTATCTCAGCGCATCAAATTGTAGGTAGATAGGTTTTGAAGACACGTTTAGTGAGTTTAATGATGAGCTCGTAAGGGATGGTGTTTATGTGCTTGGCAACCCGCTCAATGGGCAAGTTTTCACCCCAAAACTCGACAGCATCACCGACTTTATCCTGAGCCTCCGGACCTAAGTCTACGGTAATCATATCCATAGAAACCCGACCAGCAATCGGAACCGTTCTCCCATTAATATAAACAGGCGTTCCCTCGGGGGCACTTCTGGGGAAACCGTCACCATAGCCCATCGCGATAACACCGATATAAGTATCTCGTTGTGACGTCCATGCTTCACTATATCCGACGGGTTGGTTTGCCTTATGTTTACGAACCGCTATTAGTTTTGATTTCAGCGTCATGGCAGGCTGCAAACCGTGTTGTTGGCCTGTCTCATTTTCGTTAGGGCAGATGCCGTAGAGTGAGATGCCTGTCCTTACATAATCCAAGTGTGAGTCTGGCCAATACAAAAGACCTGCTGAATTTGCCAACGTTTTGGGACCAGAGTATTTCTCGGTTTGGGTAAGAAATAGATCTATCTGTTTTGGGGTTGAATTAGATGAAAGATCATCCGCATTACTAAAGTGGCTCATAAAACCCACTGGCCCTAATATTTTTCCTGTTGCGTCTAGCTTCGCCACATAGTTTTGAAGCTCTTCTGGCTGAATGCCGATTCGGTGCATACCGGTATCGATCTTTAACCAAACGGCAATCCCTTTGCTAATCTCTGCGTGCTTGAGATCGTCAAGTTGTTCTTCACAATGAATGACAGTATGGAAGCCTTCACGAGCAGCTAGTTCAAGGTCCGACTTACAAAAGCAGCCTTCAAGCAGCAAAATGGGTTGTTGGATGCCTACGTTTTTCAGTTCAAGTGCTTCGTCGATTCGAGCAACCGCAAACATATCCGCTTGAGGGAGTGACTGCGCTGTTTTAACGGCATTGTGGCCGTAAGCATCCCCCTTTATAACAGCAATTACGGATTTATCATTAGACTTGCTTTTAAGTACATCGTAATTCTTGCTTAGAGCATTTAAATTAATCACTGCTTCTGCCGTGATCATAGAATCCTTTCTAGAGTGCTCACAAAGCTGAGATTGACTCGTAAACTGTTGCAAATTTTCCATATTTAGTTTTCCAGATATATGTGTGCTTATTCCCTTCAGCAATATATATACCATATGGAATTTAATAACGGCACTGGATATTTTGCGATGAATTACTTCCAAATATGGTTTAATCTTTTGTTTTGGGTTTCGTAGGTTTGGTCAGGAATACTTTCTTATTTTTGCGAATTTATATTCTAAATATTTTTCTTTTTATAGAATTTTAATCTTCTTTGTTTTTTTGAACTTGGGCTTTGTTACCTGTTTTTCTTCAAAGGCATTAGATTCTCGTTAATATTTTGCACTAAAATGGGGTGTTTTGATTTAAAGTTGTGCAATAAAGGTCGTTGAAATCACTTTTTGATCAAAGTGAGACGAAAACTGGCTAATAAATTTGGTTGAAGTGTAAATGGTGATAATCACTATATAGATGGTTTTTTTTGAAGCAAATGACCAATCTGTCGGCGTGAGAGTGTTTTTGTTAAGGTTTGTAATTACCGATACGGTAACACAATCTATCGAATGTCCTATTTTAGATTTGTTATAAATATTGTAATCCCTGTATTTATTGGACTATTTGACTTTTTTGTCTTATGGCTGATCTGTCGAGTTTTTTAGTTGATTTTAAAGCCTGATGGGCTCAAATTTCGCAAATATAAAGTAATTTTGATTATTCTTTCCATAAAGTGCTAACAAGTTGTCACGAATTTTGCACTGTAATTTAATGTGACGCTAATATTAATAGCTGGATATACATTTAAGGAGTAAAAGCAAGATGGAACTGAGACAGCCATATTTATTATTTTTAGGGGATGCCGCAGACGCTTTAGCAGCAAAAGTTGCGCAAGGTATACAGGCATGGCGTCCCGAATACTGCGTTGGTCAATTGCGCCTTGAAGGTTGTAATGCCGATGTGGGCCTTGATGATTTGAATGTCGCACAAGCGGTCGAAGCAGGTGCTAAAACGTTAGTTATCGGTGTTGCTAACCGAGGTGGTGTTATTTCTGAGCAGTGGGTTTCCGTGCTTATTGAAGCACTAGAATCAGGAATGGATATCGCCGCTGGGTTACATAATAAGCTGAATGACATCCCTGAACTGGTAGAGTGCGCGAACCAACACGGTCGTCGACTTTTTGATGTGCGATATCCAACACAGGTTTATCCTGTCGCTAACGGTGTCAAACGTTCTGGTAAACGATTGTTGACCGTTGGAACGGACTGTTCTGTGGGTAAAATGTATACGTCTCTTGCGATAGAAAAAGAAATGAAAGCGCGCGGGATGGACGTCGACTTTCGTGCAACGGGCCAGACCGGAATTTTAATCACTGGGACGGGGGTTAGCGCGGACTGTGTTGTAGCTGACTTTATTGCTGGGGCAATCGAAACCATTACACCAGAAAACGATCCGCAGCATTGGGATGTAGTTGAAGGCCAAGGTTCTCTTTTTCACGCCTCGTTTGCGGGTGTTACCACGGGTTTGATTCATGGCGCCCAAGCCGATGCGCTAGTTTTATGTCACGAGCCAACCCGCACTCATATGCGCGGCTTACCAAGCTATCCATTGCCCGATCTTAAAACATGTATCGACGCCAATATTGCAACAGCTAAGCTCACCAACCCGAGCGTTCAGTTTGTTGGGGTATCTATAAATACATCTGGCTTAGGCGAAAATGAAGCGATGGAATACATGGATAAAGTCGAGTCAGAGCTCGGTTTACCTGTGGTCGATCCTTTCCGTCAAGGTGTGGCGCGTATTGTCGATAAATTAACGGAGATATAATGAAGGTTAATCTCTATACCAAAAGTTGGCCTATTCGCGGAAGTTTTACGATTTCCCGAGGCAGTAAAACTCACGCTGAGACGATTATCGTGGAAATTGAGCATCATGGCGTTAAAGGACGAGGTGAGTGCGTTCCCTATGGTCGATATGGTGAATCAATAAATAGTGTTTTAGAACAGATTCAAGGTGTTGTGACAGCAATCGAAGTGGGTATAAGCCGGGAGGCTTTACAGTCTTTACTCCCTTCTGGTGCGGCACGGAATGCGGTGGATTGTGCTCTATGGGACCTAGATTGCAAACTAAGTGGTGAATCCATCTGGAACAAAACCGGTTTGGACCCCCAAACCTTAACGACGGCGTATACGCTTTCCCTAGACACGCCAGAAAGCATGGAAAAAGCCGCCATAAAACACTCGCATCGACCACTGCTTAAGTTGAAGTTAGGTGGTCCGGAAGATTTGGCGCGAGTACAGGCAGTGCGTCGTGGCGCACCCAATTCAGAGATTATTCTGGATGCCAATGAGGCGTGGACGGTCGAGACTTATCAGCGGTTAATTCCAGAGCTTTTGACGCTAAACGTCTCTATGATTGAACAGCCTTTCCATGCAGATGAACACCATGTACTTGATGGATTAGAACGGCCAATTACCATTTGTGCCGATGAATCGTGCCATGATCAAGCAAGCCTTAAACATGTGATTGGTCGATACGACATGATTAACATCAAGCTCGATAAAACCGGTGGTTTGACAGAAGCTTTGGCGCTAAAAGCGAAGGCCGAAGCGGCGGGGTTACGTGTTATGGTCGGCTGTATGGTGGCATCTTCATTGAGCATGGCCCCTGCATTTGTTGTGGCTCAAGGGGCCGAGGTTGTGGATTTAGACGGCCCGTTACTTCTGAGTGACGATATTGAGCACGGCTTTGAATTTGACAACAATTCTATGCTGCCTTTCCGCAGTGAATTGTGGGGATAGGGGAACGACAATGGAACGTATCGTATATCTCAATGGAGACTATATTGTTGAAAGTGAAGCGAAAGTTTCAGTATTTGATAGAGGGTTTCTTTTCGCCGATGCAGTGTATGAAGTCACTGCGGTATTAGATGGCAAACAAATCGACCTTGAAGGTCACCTCGCTCGATTAGAGCGTTCTTCTAAGGAACTTGGAATAAAGATGCCAGTCACTTCTGAAGAGCTTATTCATATTCAGCGAGAACTGATTGCGAGAAATGGCTTAGTAGAAGGCGGTATTTATCTTCAGTTAACGCGCGGTGACGAAGGTGACCGAGATTTTTCATACAGTGAAGCGATTGAGCCTACCTTGGTTCTATTTACTCAGTCTCGCAATCTGATCAACAGTCCTAAAACTCAAACGGGCATCAAAGTCATTTCGTTTGAAGACATTCGCTGGGGCAGACGTGATATTAAGACCACCAGTTTGCTACCTGCGTGCATGGCGAAACATGCTGCACACGCCGCGGGTGCCGAGGATGTTTGGCTAATTGAAGATGGCTACGTGACGGAAGGTGGCTCTAGTAATGCTTATATTGTGACTCAAGATGATGTGTTAGTGACTCGTCCTCTGAGCAACGATATTTTGCACGGCATTACGCGTGCATCCTTGATGAAACTAGCCGAAGAGTTGAATTTGTCTATCGAAGAGCGTTACTTCACCATTAATGAAGCTTATCAAGCGAAAGAGGCATTTATTAGCTCTGCCACTACGTTTGTCTGGCCAGTGGTCAGAATTGATGATGAGCCTATTGGAGAAGGGGTTCCGGGTCCATTAGCACTAAAATTACGCGAGATCTACATCAAAACGGCAAGAGAGTTAGCGGTGTAGAGTTCGAATGAAAGGTTAACCATTAAATGGTCACTGTTTTGCGCAGTGACCGTTTTTTGTTGCTCGCTGCAATCCATCGAGATGATGTTTATGAAGAATAGGCGAGCTTACCTGCTACGTAGGTTGCGTGCACATTTCGCTCATCACCCATCATCATAAGTGCGAAAAGTTGGTCTTCCAAGTTTTGTGAATACTGTTGACGCAATACTTGCAAATCTGTTACCGCCCAATCTAAAACGACAAAATCGGCTTCTTTCCCCGCTTCAAAGTTACCGACTTTATCATCAATGCTGAGTGCGTTCGCGCCCCCCAGTGTTGCGAGATACAACCCTTTAAAGACTGAGAGCTTTTTACCTTGCAACTGCATCACCTTATAGGCTTCATTGAGAGTCTGCAGTTGAGAAAAGCTGGTGCCAGCTCCGACATCCGTTCCCAGACCGACGCGTATATCTCGCTTCTCTGCTTCATTAAGGTTGAATAACCCACTACCAAGAAACAGGTTGGAGGTAGGGCAGAATGAAAGGGCGGAATTTGTGCGTTCGACGGCATGCCATTCGCGATCGCTGAGATGAACGCCATGTGCGAAGACAGAGCGCTCACCCGTTAATCCATAATGCTCATACACGTCAAAGTAATCTTTGCGTTCAGGATAAAGCGCCGCAACGTACTCGATTTCATTTTTATTTTCAGACAAATGTGTGTGCACATACACATCAGGGTATTCCGCTTTGAGTTTACCTGCTGCGGCTAATTGCTCTGGTGAGGATGTGGGTGCGAATCGAGGCGTAATGGCGTATTGTAATCTTGCTTGATTATGCCATTTTTCTATCAATGCTTTACTCTCGCAATACCCTGATTCTGGCGTGTCACATAAATCATCGGGCGCATTACGATCCATCAACACTTTACCGGCTATGAGACGCATATTTTTCTTTAATGCCTCTTTAAACAACGCGTCTACGGATTGTGGATGGACGGTGCCAAAGACCATCGCGCTGGTGGTTCCGTTCTTCAATAACTCATTGATAAAGAATTGGGAGATAAACTGAGCGTGAGTTTCGTCTTCAAACTGTTTTTCAGTCGGAAAAGTGTAGGTTTCTAGCCATTCCAGTAGTTGCTCCCCATATGACGCGATCATTTGAGTTTGAGGATAATGGATATGAGTATCGATAAAACCCGGTACAATAAGTTTACCTCGATAGTCGATGATGTCTGAATATTGATGTGCGTCAGTCTCGTTGTACTCACTGATTGATTTGACTAATCCATCTTTGACAACGAGCAAACCATCAGCAAAGTATTGGTATGCGTCGGATGGATCGGAAAGCTTCGCAGGATCGTCAAAAAAGTGCAGCAGGCTTGCACGTATAACTGCATCACCTGTTGAGGTGTTTGGCAAGGTCTGGATGTCGGGATGCGTTACATCACCGATCGAGTCGTTGTTCATAAGTCACTCCATTGAATATGTTTGATACCCATGGTTTTTGACTTATCCGAGTAAGTCCTTGTCAATAGAGTGTATACCCATACACGATATATGAGCATATGTAACAACCGAAAACCATTAAAAGCAGATTAATTATAGCCAGAATCGTGCCAGTTATCTGCAAAGGCCACCAAGCTAAGTTTAAAGCTTCTTTTCCAATGTATCAGAGCGGAAGGTGTCAGATTGTCGTTGCATTGTAAGCGGGCTTAAAGCGTTCGTTGTGGCCAGAATGGTGAGCTAGACATCGATATTGGATCCATATGGTGCAAACTTCGTCCAATATTTCGATATATCGCCTATGAGTTAGACGCTGAGTTTGAGCAAATATTGGGTAGTGAAAAATACCAGATGATGAAATAACTACTAAAGATCTTCTAGTCACGAATTTTTAGTGATTTGTGCCACAATAAATCGTGCAATTGTTACATAGTGTAAAGCTCATCGTTGGGTCACGTGCTGCCTTGTTTTGGTGCATTTTTAGTTTTTATTTCAATGAGTTTAAACAATGAAACTCCTGATTATAAAGATGAAAATTTAACATAAGGTCGATAATTACTAATTAATTCAGTGTGATAAAAGTATCATTATTGAGAATAATTCAACAAATTTGAAACAAAATAGCTATAAATACCTTGAGGCATGGTTATTGCTCTTATACAAATGCTCAACGCGGTGTGCTAGCCAAAAACATAAAAACAGCTAGTGCTTCCGATAAAAATAAATCTCCTTATTACTCTGGAGTTCGCTATGTCAGTTTCAATGAATAAGTTCGGCGGTTCGTCGAACAAGGAAGTAAGCCGAATTGGCTTTTTGCTGCTCGATAATTTTACAATGCTTGCGCTCTCATCGGCTGTTGATCCGATGCGTATGGCAAATCAACTTACCGGAAAAGAGCTGTACGATTGGTACATCATTTCAGAAGACGGAGAAGATGTAACGGCAAGCGACGGAATTACCGTTAAACCAGATTGCTCAATGGCGGATGCGCCACAACTCGACACACTTATTGTGGTCGGTGGGGTAAACATTACTCGCAGTTACACGCGCAGACAAATTTCCTGGTTGCAGTCTTTAGCACGTAAACACATTCGCTTAGGTGGTGTGTGTACGGGCGCTTATGTACTGGCTGAAGCTGGGTTGCTAAATGGTTACCAGTGCTGTGTGCACTGGGAGTGTTTAGCGACGCTTCAAGAACGCCATCCTCGAGTAAACTGTCTCAACCACTTGTTTGTCATCGACCGTGATCGCATGACTTGCAGCGGTGGATCTGTTCCGATGGACATGATGATTACGATGATCCAAAAAGATTACGGCCGTGAGCTGAGTTCAAGTATTTCTGAAATGTTCATTTGCGACAATATTCGCGGTGAAAATGATACTCAACGCATTCCACTCAAACACACCATTGGTACTGCTCAGCCTAAATTGGTTGAGGCGATTATTTTGATGGAAGCGAATATTGAAGAAACCATAGAGTTGGATGAATTGGCGCTATACGTTGGACTATCGCGTCGCCAATTAGAACGCCTGTTCCAAAAATACTTACATTGTTCACCATCGAAATACTACCTCAAGTTGAGACTGAATCGTGCGAGACAATTGTTGAGACAAACATCGATGTCTATCATTGAAATAGCGACAGCATGTGGCTTTGTCTCTTCACCTCACTTTAGTAAATGTTACCGTGTGCACATCGGTATTTCTCCAAAGGCGGAACGATTGGGTACGCATTCCGCTACCGTGACGAATGTAAATGTGACTCCACCATCGATGGAATTAGACAGTGTGGTTGATTTGATGCAATTTGATACACCACTTCGATCTGCGAAGGTGTTATTTGAGGCTCAGCATGAGCCTACCTATGGCTCGGTTTCAATATAAGTCCGCGTGAGCAAAGACGACGCCACCCTCAGTAGGGTGGCGTTTTTGTATGTTTATTTTATCGCTTATCGTTTGTTTATTTTGTCGCGAATAGTTACGTAAAAGGGATTTGGAATGCCGTTTTTAGAACACTTTTGATCGACCTTAATACTTATTCTGGAGGCTAACGAGGAAAGGGAAGAATAGGTATCAAAATGAACGCAACGGACTTGCATGATGATTCAATCGTGATTGACGGCTTGGTTATCGCTAAGTGGGATCGTGAACTGTTTGAAGATATGCGCAAAGGTGGCATTACTGCTGCAAACTGTACGGTTTCGGTTTGGGAAGGCTTTCAGAATACGGTGAATAACATCGTTGAGATGAACAACCTTTTAGAACAAAACAACGACCTGGTGATGAAGGTTCGCACTACAGATGATATCCGTAAAGCGAAACAGCAGGGTAAAACTGGCATCATGATGGGTTTCCAAAACGCCCATGCATTTGAAGATCAACTTGGCTATGTTCAAGTGTTCAAAGACCTTGGCGTTGGTGTTGTTCAAATGTGTTACAACACACAGAACTTGGTTGGTACTGGCTGTTACGAGCGCGATGGCGGTTTGTCTGGCTTTGGTCATGAAATCGTTGCCGAAATGAATAAAGTCGGCATCATGTGTGACTTATCCCATGTTGGCGCAAAAACGTCTAAAGAAGTCATCCTAGCTTCTGAAAAACCGGTTTGTTACTCACACTGCTTACCAAGTGGCTTGAAAGATCACCCTCGCAACAAATCAGATGAAGACATTAAATTTATTGCAGACCATGGCGGCTTTGTTGGCGTAACCATGTTTGCACCATTCCTGAAAAACGGCATCCATTCAACCATTGACGATTACGTAGAAGCGATTGCCTACATCTTCGATCTCGTTGGAGAAGATCAAATTGGTATCGGTACTGATTTCACTCAGGGTCATGGCCAGCCGTTCTTTGAGTGGTTAACGCATGATAAAGGTTACGCACGCCGCCTGACTAACTTTGGTGAAATCATTAATCCTGAAGGTATCCGTAAACTAGGCGATTTCCCTAACTTGACAGAAGCGTTATTAAGACATGGCTTTAGTGAGACTCAAGTTCGAAAAATTATGGGTGAAAACTGGCTTCGCGTACTCGGTGAAGTCTGGGGCGAATAACAGCTGTTCAATATAAAGAACGCTTCAATATAAATATAACGATATAAAAAGTTAATTGTATAAAAGGAAGAATACGATATGAGTACACACGCACCTGAAATGCCAATCTTGGTTGATGACGAAACAGGGGTATGGACAACGGATGCCTTACCAATGTTGTATGTTCCGCGTCACTTCTTCGTTAATAACCACATGGGAATTGAAGAAGAGATCGGTGCTGAACGTTACGCAGACATTCTGTACAAAGCGGGCTACAAATCAGCTTACTACTGGTGTGAAAAGGAAGCAGAAGAACACGGTCTTAGTGGTGATGCTGTCTTTGAACATTACATGAAGCGCTTATCTCAGCGCGGCTGGGGTTTCTTTGTCACTGAGCACCTAGATATTGAAAAAGGTGAAGCTCGAGTACGTCTGGAAAACTCTTGTTTTGTTTACCAGTACGGAAAAGTGAACCGCAAAGTCGATTACATGTTTACTGGCTGGTTCGCTGGCGCAATCGACCAAATTGCTGAAAGTCTTGGACTGTCAGTTAAAACCAAAGCAGTGCAAACGCAAAGCGGTGCTGAGGAAGGGTGCGATTACGGCGTGTTTGAAGTCACACCAATCGATTAAGCACCAACGTCAATCAATTCGTAAGTCAGTCAAGGAAGGCAGCCTTATTTATTCACAAGTAAGGCTGGTACAGGGGTAAATCATGTCTCAGTTCGATATTCTATTCCAACCATTAAAAATCAACAAAACGACCATTCGTAACCGAGTGGTCAGTACCGCGCACGCAGAAGTTTACGCTACCGATGGTGGTATGACGACCGATCGCTACGTGAAGTATTATGAAGAAAAGGCGAAAGGTGGCTGCGGTCTATGTATCTGTGGTGGCTCTAGCGTGGTATCGATTGATAGCCCGCAAAGTTGGTGGAGTTCAGTTAACCTTTCAACAGATCGCATCATTCCTCATTTTCAAAATCTAGCCGATGCTGTGCATAAGCATGGCGGCAAAATCATGATCCAAATCACTCACATGGGACGTCGTTCTCGTTGGGATGGTGAACACTGGCCAAACCTAATGTCCCCGTCTGGTATACGTGAACCTGTTCACCGCGCAACATGTAAGACCATTGAAGAAGAAGAAATCTTGCGCATTATTGATGACTTCGCAAAAGCAGCTGTTCGTGCGAAAGAAGGCGGCTTGGATGGCGTTGAACTATCAGCGGTTCACCAGCATATGATTGACCAATTCTGGTCTCCTCGTGTTAACAAGCGTACGGACAAGTGGGGCGGAAGTTTTGAAAACCGCATGCGCTTTGGTATGGAAGTTTTGAAAGCCGTTCGTGAGGCGGTAGGACCTGACTTTGTTGTAGGTATGCGTATTACTGGTGACGAGTTCCATCCTGATGGCTTGAACCATGATGATATGAAAGAAATCGCGGCGTACTACGATGCAACTAAGATGGTCGATTACTTCGGCGTTGTTGGTTCTGGCTGTGATACGCACAATACACTCGCGAACGTTATCCCTAATATGAGCTACCCGCCCGAGCCATTCCTTCACTTGGCTGCTGGTATTAAAGAAGTGGTTTCGGTACCGGTTATCCACGCGCAAAACATCAAAGATCCAAACCAAGCTAAGCGAATCCTTGAAGCAGGTTACGTTGATTTTGTTGGTATGACTCGCGCACACATTGCGGATCCGCATTTGATCACCAAAATCAAACTGGGCCAAACCGACCAAATTCGCCAATGTGTTGGCGCGAACTACTGTATCGACCGTCAGTACATGGGTCTAGATGTATTGTGTATCCAAAATGCGGCGACATCACGTGAGCACATGGGTATGCCTCACCTGATCGAAAAAACAGCAGGACCTATCCGTAACGTTGTTGTGGTTGGTGGTGGCCCTGGTGGTATGGAGGCCGCTCGTGTTGCAGCTGAACGTGGTCACAAAGTCACATTGATTGAGAAAGGAAGCGAACTCGGTGGACAAATCACCATCGCAGCAAAAGCTCCTCAACGTGACCAGATGGCGGGTATTACTCGCTGGCTAGCGATGGAACTCGATCGTTTAGGTGTCGAGGTTATTCTGGATACTGCTGCTAACGCAGATATGATCCGTGAGCTGAAACCAGAAGTTTGTATCCTTGCGACTGGTGGTACTCCATTCATTGAACAGAACCCAGACTGGGGCGCAGAAGAGGGATTAGTCGTCTCTTCTTGGGATATCCTGAATGGTACGGTTGAACCAGGTAAGAATGTTCTGGTTTACGACACCATCTGTGAATTCTCGGGCATGTCAGCAGCCGACTACTTAACGTCAAAAGGTTCTCAAGTTGAACTTGTTACAGATGACATCAAACCGGGTGTTGGTATCGGCGGTACGACTTTCCCGACTTACTACCGTAGTTTGTATGAGAAAGACGTCATCATGACATCTGATTTGGCATTGCTAAAAGTGTACCGTGAAGGTGACAACCTGATCGCTCTACTAGAGAACGAATATACGGGTGCGAAAGAAGAGCGCGTTGTAGACCAAGTGGTCGTAGAGAACGGTATTCGTCCAAACGAAGCGCTTTACTATGAGCTGAAAGCAGAGTCAGTCAACAAAGGTCAAATCGACGTTGAAACGTTGTTTGCATCACAGGCGCAACCCGTCTTGTCTCAAGACAATGACGGCATGATCCTATGGCGCTTGGGTGACTGTGTTTCACAACGTAATACTCATGCTGCACTCTACGACGCACTACGTCTATGTAAAGATCTTTAAGGGGGGCGTATGTTCCTAGAGTCATTACTTCCTATCCTACTTATAACAGCCGGAGCTCTGGCTGTTATAGGGATGCTCCGCCGCATTATGATGTGGCGGAGAGGGCAAGCCGAAAGTGTTGCCCTCTTTTCAGGGTTAGCGGCGATGCCGCGTCGTTACCTCGTGGACTTGCACCACGTGGTTGCTCGCGACAAAGTTATGTCTAACACGCACGTGGCGACAGCGGGTGGTTTCGTATTGTCTGTTGTCCTTATTTTCGCGGTTCACGTGTTTAACCTACAACCACAGATTTTGTCTTGGGTCTTGCTGGGTTCACTGGGCTTAATGTTTTGCGGTACTTTATTTGTCGTAAAGCGTCGTCTTAATCCGCCATCGCGCCTGTCAAAAGGCCCTTGGATGAGACTGCCGAAAAGCTTAATCATGTTCTCGGTCAGTTTCTTTCTTGTGACATTGCCTGCAACGCAACTCGTTGGTGACGTGTTTAACGTGGTCGCTGCTGTTGTTCTGCTTGCCGCCATTGTTTGGGGTGTCGGTGAGATGTTCCTCGGTATGGGCTGGGGCGGACCAATGAAGCACGCGTTTGCGGGCGCATTACATCTAGCATTTCACCGTCGTCCAGAACGTTTTGGCGGTGGCCGTTCCACAGGGTTAAAACCCATTGACCTTAATGCACAAAAACTGGGTGTAGAAAACCCAAGTGACTTTAAATGGAATCAGCTCTTAGGTTTTGACGCCTGTGTTCAGTGTGGTCGCTGTGAAGCCGTTTGTCCTGCGTTCGCAGCAGGTCAGCCGTTGAACCCGAAAAAACTTATCCAGGATATGGTGGTAGGTCTTGCGGGTACAACGGACAAAAAATACGCGGGTAGCCCTTACCCGGGTAAAGAAACCGGATGTGCAAAAGGCGACCCGCACAAACCTATTGTGG
The DNA here is from genome assembly GCF_049563345.1 of Vibrio mytili. Taxonomy (NCBI): domain Bacteria; kingdom Pseudomonadati; phylum Pseudomonadota; class Gammaproteobacteria; order Vibrionales; family Vibrionaceae; genus Vibrio; species Vibrio mytili. Next base: position 484,813 of record NZ_CP110482.1, read on the forward strand.
GTGGAGTGTTGAACTCAGAAACACTCTGGTCTTGTACAACTTGTCGAGCTTGTGTTGAAGAGTGTCCGATGATGATCGAGCATGTGGATGCGATTGTCGATATGCGCCGCTTCTTGACGCTTGAAAAGGGTGAAACACCAAATAAAGGCGCGGAAGTTTTAGAGAATATCATCTTCACTGACAACCCGAATGGCCATAACCCGAACAAACGTTCTAACTGGGCTGCTGACCAGGATCTCAAACTGATGTCTGAAGTCAAACGTGCCGACGTATTGTTCTGGGTTTCTGATGGTGCTTTTGATATGCGTAGCCAACGCATTCTTAAGTCGATGGTGAAAATTCTGAAAGCGGCCAAAGTCGACGTGGCTATTTTGGGAGACGAAGAGCTGGATTGTGGTGATGTTGCCCGCCGATTAGGTGACGACGTAACGTACCAACGTTTAGCGAAGCGCAATATCCAAACGTTGATGAAGTACGACTTTGATTGCATCGTGACCACCGACCCTCACGCATTCCATTGTTTAAAAAACGAATATCCAGACTTTTATCCAGAGAACGAAAAGCCTCAATACCAAGTTTGGCACCACACAACCTTTATCAATCAATTGGTAGAAAAAGGGTTGATCGCGCTAAAAGAATTGGCAGTTGGCAAAGTCACATACCACGATCCATGTTACCTAGGACGCTACAACGGTGAATATGAATCGCCTCGTTCTGTTCTTAAACACCTTGGCATTGAGATCGCTGAAATGGATCGCTCTGGTTTCCGTTCACGCTGTTGTGGTGGTGGTGGTGCTGCACCGATTACCGATATCCCAGGCGAACGTCGTATTGCAGACATGCGTATGGATGACATTCGAGAAACAGGTGCCGATTTAGTGGCGGTAGGTTGTCAGCAATGTACTGCGATGCTGGAAGGTGTTGTAGAACCGAGACCAGAAGTGAAAGACATTGCAGAGCTTGTCGCTGATATGTTGGTTGAGGTTAGCGACGAGAAGGTGGACGTATGGACACCTGAGTCTGAAACCGTCGGTGTGTAGGAGAAAAGCATGGGAGATTTTATTTTACGCCGTGACCCTCGTGTCGAATGGATTAGACGTAACCGCCTGCACCCTCAGCATGAAAGCTTGATGGTACAGCCGATTGAAGAAATTGGCCCGAGCGGGTTAACTAGGCGTTATCCGCATCGAGTAGGGTTCATCGGACCAAATGGTATTAAACGCATTGACCGATTAAATCGTAACGCAGCGACATCAATGATGGGCGCACGTCAGAACAGTCAGGCGAGCGTTGAACTGCCACTGCACAAAGTGGAGTCACCAGACTTTTACATCGTTGTGGTACCGGATATGCCGGGTGGCCGTTTAAGCAGTCATGATAAAGATGTCTTAGGACAAGCGCATCAATTGGTTAAACAGTCGGATCAGGAAGGCGCGGTCATGGCCGTTGTCTTTGGAACGCATAAAGAAGAGCAGTTTGGTCTTGCGGGTGTCGACCGTTTACTCGCTGTTCCAGACGAAGTGTTTGATCATTACAGTCCTGAGCAGCGTGTCGAGGTTCTTGCCAGTATCGAAGCTAACTACAAACCGAAGCATTGGCTATTCCCAGATAGCATACAAGGTGGTTTCGAGATTGGCGTCAGACTCTCAGCAGCGATTAAAGAGCGTCCGGCAACTCAAGCTTGGCAAGTGAATAGCGAGCAGGCGGTGTGCCGCGCTTCAGGTGGTCGCCAAGATATCAAACGAGCAACACCACGAGTGCTGTTGCTCGCGGAAGAATGCGCATTGCCGATAGATGAGACGAAGCATGAAGCCTTGAGCGTAGAATTTGCGGGGGATGTGAACACAGACTCTCGCATTCAAGACCTGGGCCCAGTTGCCGTCGATCCTCAGGCAATACCGCTGACTGAAGCCGAGTTTATTTTGTCGGCTGGTAACGGTATTCATGACTGGGATCAGTTCCATACCGCAGCCAATATCTTGGGGGCGACGGAGGGGGCAAGCCGTGTCGCAGTTGATGATGGCTTTATGCCTCGACACCGACAGGTTGGTGCAACCGGCAGCTGGGTGACGGCTCGAGTCTATATCGCAGTTGGTATCTCAGGTGCGATTCAGCACTTACAGGGCATTGGCGGGTGTGACAAAGTCATTGCCGTCAATACGGACGCAGGTTGTGACATGGTCAAACGTGCTGATTTGAGTGTTATTGCGGACAGTAATGAGTTGTTAAAGGAATTGATTTCTTTGATTCAACACCACCAATCAAAGGAGCTGAAGGATGCAGCATAATCAAAGTGACACGCTACGTGTCAGTACTTTAGTTTCCATCGGTGCTCACCCAGATACGGGACGTGCGCGTCGCTCGGCGACTGACGCTCGTGCGGTTGAGTTGGCAATGAACTTAGAAGGCTGTGAACTGGAAGTGTTGCATGCTGGTAATCCACAGGATCCTGCACTGGCCTACTACAGTGGCATGGGTCTTTCGCAAATCCGAGTGTTGTCCCAGGACGAACAAGATGATGCGATTCATACCTTGTCATCTTACTTTCGTGATGAGATGCCAGATATCGTGCTGACGGGGATGCGCAGTGAAAACGGTGAATCCTCGGGCACATTACCTTTCTTTCTCGCTCAAGAGTTGGGGTGTCCCGTAGTGATGGGCATCGCAGAGATTCTTTCAGTGGAAAATGGAACCGCGCGAGTTTTACAAGCGTTACCAAGAGGGCAGCGTAGAGCCCTGAATGTATCTCTTCCGTTTATTGCCAGTGTGGACCTTGCTGCGCAAGAGCCAAGACAGAGTGCATTCGGTCGAGCACGTCGCTGTGATGTTGTTACTGAAGAGGTTGATGGCAAGCAACTTGACCAAGACCGAATGACTTGGGAAGTCAGCATTGCTAAACCTAAAGCAAAACGATTAAAAGTAGTCAAAGCAAAAAGTGCAGCCGATCGCTTTAAAGCTGCGACCGCGAAAGCTGAATCGACAGGCGGCAAAGTGCTTAAGGATCAGCCAGTAAGTGAAATGGCGCAGGTGGTCTTTGATTTGCTTCTAGAGGAAGGAGTAATACAGAAGTAATTGAGGTAATAGGTTTATGACCACATTAGTTACCAAGGTAGCCTTTGACACTCACATTTTAAGGTAATGGTTGATGTCTAGACAAAGTAACTGATGACAAAACGGTTCAGAGAAAGGATTTACTGAAACGGATGATACCCAAATTGGCTCAGCATGCCTGGTTTACTTGAGGCAGTTGGTTAACCAAAACAGACAAGGTGTGCAGTCGTAGTAACACGCTGCATATTCAAGTTGTGTGGGTATATGTTCTACCAATTCCAGCCATGACTTCATCGTTTTTGCTGGTAAAAAATAGCATCAAGCAGGGTGTGGATGTTTCTAACTAAATCGATCAGTTATGGAACATTTCTTCTCGCCAGAAGCCGTTTTTTCTGCGTATTCCTGATAGTTGAATGCCTGGAATTGGTACTAATTTTTAAAGAGGGATCGTATGAAAAGCATAGTCAGTAGTCGACGAAAATATAAACCCGTCAATGATGTAAAATATGAAACAGATTATTGTGCAGGGCAAGACAATGTCAAACTGTGGGGGATGGACATACACAACCCTGTGTTTGGTATCAGTGCTACGTTAATTTTATTATTCATCATTTTGACTCTTTTGTTTCCTGCAGGGTCAAAAGATGCGTTGATGGCGGCAAGAACTTGGTCTATCACCAACTTTGACTGGTTCTTCATCGTTGGCTGTAACATCTTTGTCGTTTTCTGTTTGTTTTTACTGGTCTCACCACTGGGTAAAATACGTTTAGGTGGTGTAGGTGCTGCACCAGAGTTTTCTCGACTTTCATGGTTTAGTATGCTGTTTGCAGCAGGTATGGGCATCGGGCTCATGTTCTGGAGTGTTGCGGAACCTGTTGCTTATTATACCGACTGGTATGGCACGCCTCTTAATGTGGAAGCAAGCACCGAAGAAGCGAGAAAAATGGCGCTAAGTGCGACGATCTATCACTGGGGTCTCCATCCTTGGGCCATCTATGCCGTTGTTGGACTAGCGTTGGCCTTCTTTGCCCATAACAAGGGATTACCATTGACCATTCGCTCCGCCTTTTTCCCTCTTTTGGGTGAACGCTGTTGGGGTACGATTGGTAATTTCATCGATATTCTTGCGGTTCTCGCCACCATTTTTGGTCTTGCCACCTCTTTAGGGTTTGGTGCTCAACAAGCCGCAGCTGGTCTTAGCCATTTATTTGGTGTCTCTAGCGGTATTTCTACCCAAATTGCGTTTGTCGTTGCTGTAACTGGTATCGCCGTGGTATCAGTTGCACGTGGCCTTGATGGTGGTGTGAAAATACTGAGTAACATTAATATGCTGATTGCAGCTGGCTTAGTTGCATTGCTTGTGGTTGTTGGTCCAACGTTATCGATCGCCAATACCTTTGGCGATATTGCTTCGGGCTATGTCGGTAACTTTATTCCGTTATCAAATTGGATCGGTCGAGAAGATTCTGATTGGTTCCATGGCTGGACAGTGTTCTACTGGGCTTGGTGGGTATCTTGGTCACCATTTGTTGGTATGTTTATCGCCAGAGTGTCAAAAGGGCGTACCGTTCGTGAATTTGTGACTGCTGTTTTGCTCATCCCAACACTCGTCACTATGGTGTGGTTAAGTGTTATGGGTGGTACGGCACTGGAACAAACGACAAGTGGTGTAGGTGAGCTTGCAAACGGTATCAGTGATGTATCCCTAGCGATGTTCCAAATGTTTGATAACTTGCCGTTCTCAACACTGTTGTCGGTTGTTGGTATCTTGCTTGTGCTGGTCTTCTTTGTTACATCATCGGACTCTGGTTCTCTAGTAATCGATAGTATCACAGCGGGTGGTAAAGAAGATGTGCCAGTGGGTCAGCGCGTATTTTGGGCTGTGGTTGAAGGTCTGATTGCCATCGCACTGTTACTTGGCGGTGGCTCAGAGGCATTAACGGCATTGCAAGCGGGTGCGATTACGACTGGTTTACCGTTTACTCTTGTATTGGTATTAATGTGCTGGAGCTTATATAAGGGGCTTAAATCAGAAAGCCACCTTTACAGAAAAGCGTAATTGCAACGTTTTCAAAATGAGTAAGTTGCGAACACAATTTTCTTGAAAACAATGTTTTTTAAATGCAATGCTTCTTGAGCACAATACGTTATGAGCGAATATGCGCTGTGACGGAATCTAGGATCACAGCCATATTGTTTTGTTGGGGGGAGGGAATCCCCCCTTATTTAGGTAGGAGAATAGAGTTATGATGCATGTAGATCTAGTCGATATGGATGATTTAATCACTGATCTTGACCAAATTGGGATTGAGTGTACTGGTCATGATGTTGATAGTGTAAAAAATAGCATTGATAAGTGGTTAGAGTCGGTCGATAGCATTCAACGCGATCGTTTTTCGAAGCTCATCTTTTCTATGGAGCAAAAAGGTATTTTGTTACCAGATATTGAAAATGTCGTTCATTGGGGAGCTCAACGCTTACCCCAATGACCAAAACATCGACATATATTATTGAAGGACGGGGGAGAGTCGTTCTATTTACCGTAAAGAATGGTGTCGTACTCTCTGCCCTTATCTCATTCAAATGACCGATTTTTCGCACGTCACTTACAACAAACCTTTCAATCGTCGTTATTTAACCTGACACATATCAAAAACGTTATGTTTTCTAAGTGCCTTTAGAATGCTTTGAATACGCATTATTCACTGCGTGAGAGTAAAACCATTCAATTCAGACACGGTTTTGATTATGTAGACATTTTTACTACTAGAGTATTCGATAAGTTGAGATGTGAAGTCATCGTTCCAGAACCTAGGGCACAACTTAAGGGTCTTATAACTATTAAGCGTCCCTTTGAATACTGAGCTTCCATCAGGCCAACCCTCTGGCTTTATAAAGAGCCCTTTAAGAAAGCGCTTAGTTACAAACCAATAACTTACCGAGTATGGTAGGTCTATGTAAACGAGCGTATCTGCGGCCGCCAGACGTTCATAAAAGGAACTTATGGGACCAAAACCATCGATGATCCAAGCATCTGATCGAATGATTTCGTTGTGGGCAAAATCAAACTCTTCTCGATCTACAAGTTCACCGTTGGGTTTGTAAACGATGGAATCTAGTTGATGAAGCGGTAAACCCATAGTTGACGCTAGTGCTTTGCTTACTGTCGATTTTCCGCTACCCGGTTTTCCAAAAACTGCTACCTTTTTCATTTAAATCCCTCCAAGAGTCTAATTCCCAAAAGGCAGAAAAAGAAAACCCACCTTCTAGGGTGGGGTTGATTTATCCAAAGCACAACACATCCCACCATTCCTAAGGAATGATGATAATTCGTTGGTTAAGTGGCATCGGATTAAATTTCATACAGCTACTTTCATATAATTGCAGTCAGTTGTCAATTTGTCTTCTCATAATGGGTAGTCGCAGGTTAAGGCGTTTGGCCATCTGAAGTTTGCAAAACTAATGTTTGAAATATAAACCGAATAGGGCATACACAGAAATAGCGGTTATTACCAAACTTCCACCATTTCTCCTTCGTCATTGAGTATTCCCATTTTGTGTGGGATGGTGTGGTTTGTTATCTATGAGATGTTACTCTGCGCCAAAGGCAGACGAATTAAGCTGGTCAATACTAACTCGATAGAGGGGATGTATTGCTCTTTCAACAAAGTATGACCACACATGCTTAAATACTGCATGTTGATTGGGAAAAGGCGCAAGTTCTAGAGCTTCTTCAAGAGAGCACCACTTATAGTCGGTATGCTCCTCGTTTAGAACCACTTTTTGGTTTGGAGGGCACATCACGACAAAAACAGGAATAAGCTCTATGACATTCACGTGAGGCTCGAAGAACTGATCGATAAATTGCGCATTGTATAGGTTGGTGACCTGAATTTGAGTTTCTTCGTAAAACTCTCGAACAATCGCTTCGACCCCTGTTTCACCTTGCTCTATTGAGCCTGCTACATGGCACCAATAACCACCTTTCACGCGCTTCATTAGCAGAATCTTTTTTTCACCATCGATTTCAGATAGTGCGACGCCCGAAACAAAGGACGTGTCGACTGGGATCATCTTTACCTCAGAACTCAAAATAGTGCGCCCCCTTATTTGTCTGGATGCGCGATAAGTCTTCCAACATGGATGAGACTGGAGAGCTTGAGTAGTGGTTTAATAATGAGTTGCGCACTCCCAACAATAAATAACCAAGTCCCACTTTCTATTAACGAATCATTTAAAAAGAAAAAACTGCCGATCAAAAACCAAATAGCGATCAATAAATCATTGAATGCGCCCAACGCTTCATAGCGACGTTGCACAACGATGTGCTTTTTTCCTATATCGACGTCTAACTCATTGTCTACAGTATCCATTCGTGGGTCACCTTATTTCTGACTACAGTAAAGTGACCGTAACGAACCGGAATCAATTTTACAACCCCGCGCTACGTATAAGACTTTGTTCTACTATGGTTTTAGTCATGCTAAACAGCGTTGACAGCGTTGACAGCGTTGACAGCGTTGAGAGCAATAGTGTAAGGAAGACAAATGGCGAAATTATAGTTCCGATTTCAGCTACACTATTTCAAATTAGGGAAACAAACTTACTTCTGTTAGAATCCGCACCCTGTTGATTTTCGGTATAAAGTAATACTGAGTTAAGATCAGAATCCCTACAACCCAAGCACTCGGTTAGTTAGCTTATTAGGAACTCGTTATGATGACTGATGAAGAAAGAATAGAATTACAAAAAAATAATCCATTACACGGGCTTGGGCTAGAAACTATGCTGCAAGAGCTGGTTGATTTTTATGGATGGGACATTTTAGATACCGCAATGCGTTTTAACTGCTTTCATACCAATCCATCAATTGCGAGTAGTGTGAAGTATTTGAAGAAAACCGATTGGGCGAGAGAAAAACTGGAGAACTTTTACTTATATCGTTTTAAGCGTATGCCACGCGCCTCTAGCGAAGAGTATGACTTACCACCTCGTGCTCGTACGTTTCCTCATGGTTTAAAACCAAAAGAGCCACTGGAACTGACGGTTGACTCCATCTTGAAGTCACAAGCCAAAGCCGCCTCTGCACATAAAGAACGTTCTTCACGCAATCGTAATTTTCGCCGTTAGTTGCATCGCCGGTCTAAGAATCATTTAAAAACAACCAGTCGTTTAGGTAGAGATATTCAGTAACTTCAAAATGCGTGTTCAGCGAGATTTTATTCGCTCTTAGGCAAGGCTCTGATTTGAATACATTGTCATTCTACGTAGAAAGCAGTAGCACAGCATAAGAGCGCCTAATTGAACTGCGAAGTAAGGAGCTCGCCCTTTGGGAGCTCTTCAGCGAGCCCATTTCTGTACTAAATAATGTTGCAAGGGAATCACCATTCCTACCGTTATTTAGCGCGAACTGAACTCGTTGATGAAGCTCTGAATCTTACATCTCGATGTCACTTGAGTATAAGCATTATCGGCGCTTCATTTGCCTTTACGCTGTCGCATACCTTCCTGAAGCACTTCTAGTATTTCAAGACAATGTGTTACTACAGTATGGCTGTCCCCAGTCATATAGGCCGTTGTAATAGCGCCTTCCTTTAGCACACATATCGACTCCAATAATAAAGGGTCTTTACTACAAAGGTGTTTTTGAATAACTCGACGTACGTGTTGTTTATGTTGGTTACAAAAACGAGAAATTTCGCTATCGGTATCACTAAACTCTGCAGATGTGTTGATGAAAAAACACCCTCTAAAATCGCCCAGCATCGTTTCTTTACTGTTAAACCAGCTCTCTAACCCATTGAATAAATTTTTAATTAAGTCGCTGTCAGACTCAGAACCCAATAACTTACTTTCTAACCAGTCGATAAAATGCGTATGACGTTGATGTAACGCCGCCAAGATCAAGGCCTCTTTACTATCAAAGTCCGTATACAACGTTCTTTTTGCTACTCCCGAAGATTTCAGAATTTCATTAATACCGATGGAATTAATTCCGTTTTGATAAAAAAGCGCTAACGCTGTATCGATTAAAATCTGACGTTTTTTACTCATATGCGTTCTCCTATAAAATTATGTTGACACAAGTAGACCACTCTGTCTACCATTGTAAGGTAGACAGAGTGGTCTACTTTTATGGAGAGAAGAGTAAATATGAATAATATTATTTTGTCGCTTATTGCTGGGGTTGGAGCAAGCATTGCTATTGGGACACTGTCTTACTTAGATCATACTTTTTATGATTTAGCGCTATTGATGGCACCGTTTGGAGCCACGACAGTGCTCGTGTTTGGTGTACCGGATAGTCCACTAGCGCAGCCGAAAAACGTAATACTGGGGCACTTGTTAACGGCTTTCGTTGGCGTATTCTTTGTTCAGTTTATTGGTGTGACGCCTATATATTTAGCCATAGCAACAGGAATCGCCGTTAGCCTGATGCTCGTCACTAAAACGACTCATCCACCCGCAGGCGCAAATCCATTGCTAATCATGCTATCAGGGCAAAGTTGGGGATTTTTGGTTACTCCGGTTCTCCTTGGAGCGGTGGTTATTGTATTACTTGGTAAAAGCGTAGGAGTTGTTAGGCGAAGATGGTGTTTAAATAATGCATCGTTTTGAACGCTAGATGAAAAAAGTGAATAACAACTGAATATGAGGTGGGTAAATTCACCACACAAAAAGTTGGAATGAAGCATAATTCTATATCCTATCTATCCTACGGATGCTACTTTCTCGACGCTTAGATATTTATGCATAACTTGCATAAATAAATTCACTTTTAATCATTTGTGTCACTACATAATCCGCTTTACAGTCTGGATGAATTTGTTACCTGAGGATAACATTTTGTGACTGTTATTAATCTTTGCCTATAACTCTTCAAGGTTATTGGCAATAGTGACAGTGAAGTCTACTACCTGTGGTGGTCTCGAATCCATGAGTGGCAAGGAATGCCATTCTCAGCACCACACTTATTAATAAGAGCGATTTATGATTATTTTTCGATTTCCACTTCTTGTTTGGCTAGGTATTGGTATTTTGATTACCAGTCTAGGGATCAGACAATCCTTTGGTATCTTCATGACACCAATATCCGACTACTTTCAAACCGGACGAGAGTTCTTCAGCTTTGCTATCGCATTGCAAAACTTACTGTTTGGAGCTTTCCAGCCATTTGTCGGTATGGCTGCCGACCGTTGGGGGGCGAAACGTATCATTATTTTAGGGGCTATCTCTTACGCCCTAGGTCTGTACTTAACTTCTATCACCGCTGAGTCGACTATGGTGTACCTTTCGTTAGGTGTGCTGGTTGGTCTTGGCTTAAGTGCTACTAGCTACGTTATCGTACTGGGTGCCGTGGCGAAAGTGGTACCAGCGCAACATGCAGCTAAAGCTTTCGGTTTGACTACGGCCGCGGGGTCATTCGGCATGTTTGCTATGATTCCGGGTGCACAAGCATTGTTGAGTGCTTCTGGTTGGCAAAGTTCAATGCAAATCTTTGCGCTACTGTGCAGTTTTATGGTGTTGTTTGCATTATTCATGAATACGGCAAAGCGGAATTCAAGCACAGCTAACAACCATGTTCATGAAGGCAAACAAACGTTAAAAGAGGCTTTAAAAGAAGCGTTTGCACACAAAGGGTACTGGTTGATTCATGCTGGTTTTTTTGTATGTGGTTTTCATGTGATGTTTATCGCAACTCATCTTCCTAGTTATTTGGCGGACAAAAACCTACCGGCATCAACCGCGGCACTGGCGTTGGCTTACGTTGGTATATTTAACATCCTTGGCTCATATTTCTGGGGTGTAATGGCAGATCGCTTTAGCAAGTGTTACATGATGTTTGCGTTGTATGTGATGCGCACGGTGGTGATCGGCGCGTTTCTCGCACTGCCTATTACCGAGCAAACTGCTCTTATCTTCGGTGCTGCCATCGGTTTTTGCTGGTTAGGAACGGTGCCACTGACATCTGGTTTAGTCCGTCAAATCTTTGGAGCTCGTTACCTGTCGACGCTATATGGTTTGGTGTTTTTCACTCACCAAGTCGGCAGCTTTTTGGGGGCCTGGATTGGTGGTCGTATCTATGATTATTATGGGTCTTATGATCCAATTTGGTGGTCAGCGGCTGTCCTGGCATTTATTGCTGCGTTGATTCATCTTCCAATCAATGACAAGCCAGTGCCACGTTTAACAGTGGCAATAGCATAACGCGTAAGGGCTCCTCACGTAGTTCGTTGGGAGCCTTTCTTTTATGAGTTATATTTATAGCTAAACAATGCCCCATGATGATACCTTTCTGAAACTAATTTACACAGATATGCATGCTGACGGTGGAGAACCTGACCGGATTGAGAGACTAAAAAACAAAATTCCACTTCAGCGCGGAGGCTCGCCTGAAGAGGTCGCCGATGAAATTTATTGGTTAGCTTCTGATAAATCGACATTTTCAACGGGCAGCTATTTGGATTTAACTGGTGGTTTGTAATTCGAAAATACCCCATTGTATGTTTCGAGATTCAAGTAAGTGAATGACTCAAATCAATGGGCCGCTCACACAAAGTATTATTGAACAGACCGGCGGATTGATTCTTAGTGCATTATATGTATTCGTTATTTTATGGATTTTGTTATGTCCCGAAGCCAACGCCTACTAGATTTACTCCAACTACTTCGACGCTATAGATATCCAGTTTCAGCTGAGGAGCTAGCTAATAGGCTAGATGTGAGCGTTAGAACAATCTATCGAGATGTCGCAACTTTGCAAGCACAAGGCGCAGAGATCGAGGGAGAAGCTGGGCTTGGCTATATTTTAAAGCCGAGCTTTGATTTACCACCGATGATGTTTAGCTTAGAAGAGCTTGAAGCCCTTAGATTAGGAGCGGAATGGGTGGTAAAGCAAGCAAACGGAGAGTTTAGTGAAGCCGCTATAAATGCTCTTGCTAAAATTTCAGCCGTTTTGCCTCCTGAGCATGAAGCTAAGCATACTGAGAGTGTCATTAGAGTTGCTTCAGCTTTCAAAGTACCAAAACTGACAGTTAAGCTAGCCGAGTTGAAAACAACGATACAGAAAGGACATAAAGCAGAAATACATTACGAAGATGCAAAAGGACTGATAAGCAAAAGGGTTGTGTGGCCCATACTTATAGGTATGTTTGAGCAACACAATATTTTGGTTGCATGGTGCGAAACACGAAACGATTACCGTAATTTCCGTCTCGATAGAATCCAATCATTTTCGCAACTTGAGTCTAAATACACGCGTTCTCGTCATGCTTTACTTTCTGAGTGGGAATCCCTGGAAGGAATTGAATACAAACGTTTTCGCTACTGACAAAAACTGTCAGTACTTATGGTTACACTTAATTCATCCAATTTGAAAGTGAAGATTTATAACTATGTTAACTATTGATTCCATTGTTCTTTATGTAGAAAACGTTCAACTTAGCATGGCTTTTTATACGCGAGCATTTGAGTGTGAGTCCAAGCTTTTATCGCCGACTTTCGCTGTGGTCGAGTTTGCTAAAAACGTAAAAATTACCCTAAAACAAGCTGACGCGTTAACACCAACTAGCCCAATTCGAGGTGGAGGAACAGAGCTTTCTATTCCTGCAACTAATCGCGTTGATCTGGATAAGCTATTTGAAAAATGGAAACAACAAGGCGTGATCTTTGCTCAAGAGCGCGAAGAGTCTGTATATGGTATCAACTTTGTTGCATTAGATCCTGATGGGCATCGCTTGCGTGTGTTTGCTTAATGCTACTATAAGCAAACGTGACATGCTGGCTTACTTGCATCCAAAAAACCTAACAGCGGGTACATCTGGCTCAGAAGTGCCCCCATTTCTTTTTCAGGATTCTTCAATTAGTTGTTACGCAGTCAAATATTGAGATAGTTAAAGTAATGCGTTCCACCCTCATACGATAGAGCTGAGCGCACTACATTTTCTACTTTATATGCGTTTAATTAAGCAAAAATGCTTCTTACCGCGTTGAATTAACCAGTATTGATCAAATAGTGGGAAACCTAACTGTGAGTTGTCAGGTGCTATTTTTTCACCATTTACACTAATCGCACTATCTTCGATTAGCTCTCTGGCGATGCGTTTTGATTTCGCTAATCCTGATTCGATCAACAATTCTGCAATGTCCTGCTGAGTGCTTTCGATGCTTGGAATACCATCTAACTCTAGCTGTTTGAGTTCATTAGAACTCAGATTGTCGACACTGCCTGTGAACAAAGCTTGCGTAATACGCTCTGCGCTGAGTAGCCCTGATTCGCCATGAACAAAACGAGTCATATTTTGCGCCAAAATTCTTTGTGCCTTGGGTTTACCTTTATTGGTCTTATCCAGAGCTTCTATCTGATCGATTTCCTCACATGACAAGAATGTGTAGTATCGAAGAAGGTTATAAACATCAGAATCCTCTGTAGATAACCAGAACTGATAAAACATATATGGCGATGTTTTTTCCGAATCGAGCCAAACTGCTCCACCTTCTGTTTTACCAAATTTAGTACCGTCAGATTTAGTTATCAAAGGTAGGGTTAAACCAAACACTTGTTCGCCATTCTGACGACGTGTTAAATCAATACCGCTGACGATATTCCCCCATTGGTCATTGCCACCAATTTGTAAGCTGCAACCATGGTTTCGATTAAGCACTGCAAAGTCATAAGACTGGAGTAAACTGTAACTAAACTCTGTAAATGAAATGCCTTGTTCAGTCCTTTGTAATCGTTGCTTTACCGACTCACGATTGATCATATTGTTGACCGAAAAATACTTACCGACATCTCGGAAAAAATCAACGACATTAATATCTTTCATCCAGTCGGCGTTATTGACGATGGTCATGGGGTGGTTTAAATGAGGTTCCAATAATTGCTCAATTTGAACGGTAAGATCTTTGACCCAGCCAGCTACAGTTTCTTCAGTATTCAAACTGCGCTCGACGGCTTTAAAACTGGGGTCGCCAATCATACCCGTCGCGCCCCCAATAAGCGCTAAGGCTTGATGTCCAGCGTCTTGAAAACGTTTGAGCATGATGAGTGGAACTAAATGTCCAATATGAAGGCTGCCTGCGGTAGGATCGAAACCGCAGTAAACCGTTTGAGGCTGGTTAAGTTGTTGCTGTATTTGGTCTAAATCACTGGCTTGTGCAATCAAACCGCGCGCCTGTAGTTCCTGAATGAATGTCATCTATAGCGTCTTATCTGTATGAATAATGTGATATACAGATTAAGAATAGAAACTTATGTGCGATATATCCCTAAAGGGATAATAGGTTAATTTAGTGGGTAATAATATGGTTGAGGAAAATTTGGAAAAGTTCACTGAGGGATGCCACCCGTAGTTGAGCATAGATACGCTTTCGGTGATTTTTTACCGTTCCTTCAGTAATGTTTAACTGTTTGGCTATTTCTTTAGTATCAAGCCCTTGTAAGATTAAACGAACGACTTGCTTTTCTCTAGTTGAAAGCAAATCTCTGCCAAAAGAATCAAGGCTACCCTCTATGAACTCGCGTCTTTTTTCTGAGTAGGATTCAGGAGAAAAGACCGGTTCTGCAAGAAGGAATTCTGTTTGTTTCCAGTGTTGCTGACATAGTGATTGAATGATGGCGAAGTATGATTTTAATGTCTCAACGTTTGATCGCGAAAATGAATTGCTTGTATGGGTGCAACCTAAATAGATAACTACCCAGCGATCTGATTCAACTTTAATCAGAATACTTACTTCATCTTTCCAGCCAGTTTGTAGGTAAAATTGGTTACAGTATGTTTGATAATCCATATCTCGTTTGACTACGTCTTTTAGTGAAAAAACACCTTGTTGCTCATCAATGGTGAGCATTTTGTAGAATGGGTCATCTTGAAATGCGGAAGTGAGGTATCGGTCGAAAAGCAATTCACGGTTATTTTCAATAGAATCGTAAAGGTAAATAGGGTGTTTGCCTTTACGTAGACCGAGGATCACGGAACAGTCATGACTGACTATCGAAGCGAGTAAAGCGATTAACTTAGACGTAAAACTCGGTGATTTCAGAGAGGATATAGATTCTGCGAGTAAATTATTAAATTCCGATTCAACCATATAATATAAGACTATTAATAAAGGCTTAAAGCATAACGCAATTAACTAAATTGCTCAAAACAGTATTAATTGAATTTGGCTAAAAACGAGTTTGTACAACAGGGTGAGGGTTTTAACATCAGAAAGTAACCTAACCTTCCATTACGCAAACCCATACATCACATATTGATGGGTTTTTACCAAAAGGCGTTCGTTGTGTCACGAAACTCTTTACTTCATTTTTGCATCTTTATTCGCACTTCCACCATTGCGCGAAGTGACCCTGTGAAATACGATAACTGAACTGTTAAATTTGGAGATTACTGTGGGTAATACTGTTCGTGACATTAATCAGCATTTTTGGCTCAACAAAGCGCTTCCACATCTGACTATCCGCACCACATATAACAGCGTTCAGGGTTACAAAGCTCACAGCCACACGGAACTGTCAATTGGGATCATTGAGGCGGGCGTGACTTGCTTATCTATGCCAAAGGAGCAGATTGTCCTACATGAGGGGGATATTGTTCTCATCGAGCCTAATATGGTTCATGCCTGCAATCCTGTTGACGGTAAGCCTCGCAGTTATCATATGCTTTATGTCGATAACGAGTGGTGCTGTGAAGTGCTGTCAACCTTATATGGATATAAGGTTACTCAATTTACTTGTGACCAAAACCTGCTCTCTGACGTAGAAAGTGACTCTCATTTATCAGGTTTAATCTGCAGACTAATAGAATGCGGGTCTCAAGAGCTGGCTGCAGAAATAAATAGTCATTTGTTCAATCTGTTGAGTCATTACTGTTCTCCGCAACGCAATCAAGAAAACGACAATGAATTGGCTTATAAGGTGAGAAATCGCTTATTGAGGGACATAGCCCAACCTTCCTCACTAGACATTATTTCTCAAGAATTCGGGCGACCAAAGGAATCACTAATCCGTAACTTCAAGAGCCGTTTTGGTATAACCCCTAAGTCATTTCTAAATAACAATCGTGTTGAAAAGGCAAAGTTTTTATTGAAATGCGGCATGAACATCGTTGATGTTGCCACTGAAGTTGGCTTTTCAGATCAAAGCCAACTTCATCGCGCTTTTGTTAACTATACGGCTTCTACACCAAGACAATATCAGCAGATTACGTCAATTTTCGACAATAATTCGTAAACGGAAAAAACTATAGTCTGAGAACAATTTGATTATAGGTAGCCATTAATGTTGTTCTCAACCCTTTTCCCCGTCGCATTCCCAGTGCTAGCCTTAGCGCATTTCGTTGCGTTATTGAGTCCTGGGCAAGATTTTTTCCTAATTGTAGCTCATTCAATTCGACACAGGTTGTACGGAAGTCGTTATATCTGCCTTGGTGTTGCGTTAGGAAATGCAATCTATATTGCGATAGCGATACTGGGTTGGACGAGTATTCGTGACAATCAAGTCGTCTTTTCAGTGGTTGAGATATTTGGGGCTATTTACCTTTTGTGGATTGGTACAAAGCTATTAAAAAGTAAAAGAAATAACTCTCTTTTGGATGCAGAACAAAAGAAAGTCCCCTCAGCGATGAATCAACTGATATTGGGGCTCAATTCAGCACTGTTGAATCCAAAAAATGCATTGTTTTATATGAGTATTATGGCAGTCATTCTAGGAAATGAAGTTACGCTAACTCAGCAAATATCTTGTGGTGTATGGATGTTCCTTGTCGTTTTGCTTTGGAATTTATTGATTGCTACCACAATTGGACAACCTCGCGTACAAACATACCTAAAGCAAGGTATACACATAATAGAAAGAAGTGCGGGGGTCGTTCTGATTTGTTTCGGTGTCGCTCTGTTGGTAAATTACCTACCTTAGTCAATTTTCGGATTTCGGATAACTCGCATGTTGGCGCACAACTGACTCATTGACAGCTGCAATTTCTAGCGTAATGGCGATAAAGCAAGACCCTGGTTGCTAACGGTTATCTCAAGTAGGGCTAACGTCGTCATTAAACTCACGGCTTAACCAAGATTTTAGAGCGAGAACATTTTTGTTGCGAAGCTTCTCAGGTTTGCACACAAAGAAAAATTCCTGGTGAGGATTTTTAACTGAAGTTCCTAATTCTATTAGCAAGCCATGTTTAATTTCATCGCGAACGAATAGGCGGTGCGTGACAAAAACGCCCAATTTGCGAATTGCTGCCTGAACCGCATGGATTGATGCGGTAAAACTCAAATAATTATGCTGCTTAGGGACTGGGAGTGAGTTGCCCTGACACCAGACATTCCAATCATCTTTTCTGCGAAGGTTTTCCGCATAAATCGCGGGGTAATGTTGTAATAACTTAGCCGCGGAAGGAGCTTCCTGAAAGTCATCCAATAAATCTGGATTGCACACTAGCAACAGTTCATCGTCTCCGAGCTTTTCGCAATAGTAGTCTTCCCATTCGTCAGTTGTCCCGTGAATGATAGCAACGTCTATGCCTTCTTGGTTTAGGTCAAAAGAACCGATTAAGTTTGAGAGACGAATATCCACATCGGGTGCGTAACGTTGGAAGCTATCGACTCTTGGTACCCACCAATGTATTGCCAGTGAATTGACCATATTAAGTGTAATTCGATTTGATTGAGGCTGATGAGTTACGGCTTCAGTTGCAGTGACAATCGTTTTCAATGCAGGGGCAATGTCATTGTAGTACTTTTGGCCAGTGGCGTTTAACTGAACATGTCTGCCAACGCGTTGAAACAATGGTTGGTCGATGAGTGACTCAAGACTTTTTATCGCTTGGCTGATTGCCGAGTGGCTTACGCTAAGTAAGTTGGCGGCTTCGGTCATACTTCCGGTCTCTGCAACAGCGACGAACGCGTAAAGAGACTTCAAAGGTGGTCTTCTGTTCATGTGTAAGCTTTTCTAACAGGTTTGTTTAAATATATTCGTTTTTTTCGTCATTGTCATTGAACTAGTATGAGCCTGCCAATAGGGAGGATATCATCTTGTTTAAGAACCACGCTGTACCTTATATGCTTGCTTCAACGTTCAGTCTGTCGTTGATAGGTCTTCTTTTAAAAAAACTAACTGAAATGATGAGTATGGAGCTTCTTACGTTTCTGCGTTTAATCATTCCAGCACTATTACTGTTTGCGATCGTGCTGGCAGCAAAGCATCCACTACCGTCTCGCAAAGTAGTCAAGCCAATTGTGATTCGAGCACTTTGTATTGCAGCATGCCAACTCTGCTTTATTGCATCATTGAATTCGCTCACACTGGTGGAAAGTTCGGTACTTTTTGCAACGGGACCGATCTTTATTGCCGTTTTAGAAAAGTTACTTTTTAAGGTAAGGATTAAGGTTGAAACGAAATTTAGTTTAGTGGCTACTTTTGTTGGCGTTTTGATGTTAACTGGGGATGTCTCAGGTATTCAGTTTCGGCCGGAACTTTTGATTGGTTTAGCCTCAGGCTTTTTTAGTGCTGGTTCACAAGTGAGTTTGTTTCGCGCCAGCAAAGATGACGTGAAGCCTTCTGTGCTTAATAGTTGGACATTTCTTATCGCCGCTATAAGCGTACTGCCGTTGTTGTTTATCTCAGGCTTGCCTGAACTGGACATGCAGATAATGCTACACCCCAAAGACAACACATTGGTGTGGGTATGTTTGTCAGGACTATCGTTGTGCGTAGTAGCCAATCAACTCTTACGTTCAAAAGCATACACATTGGCAGAAAGCAATTCCCAGCTTGCATCGCTAATATTTACCAATCTGTTGTTTACGGCGGTATGGCAGATCCTGTTTTTTGATGAGAAATTTTCTAACTATCAGCTGATAGGGATTGCACTCATCATTATTGCAGCGTTAATGAACAATCTGACAGCCAAAATAGTAAGGCACATTTTTCATGCAAAAGCTCATCATGTTTAAAAGGGACGTTTACGCTAAGGTCCTGTGCATGAACAAGATTAGGAGGTCTTTTTCGATGCAGTCTGCTTTGCGTTCCGGGCAGTGGCTTAAGATGAATTTTCTTCATGTTGATAATGAGCAAGAATCACTTTTGCTTATTGCAGATTGTGATTCAATAGCAGTCTGATTATTTAGCAGTACAGAAGTCTACAATGGCAAAGGTAATAATTTTGGATGGTGGCATGGGGCGCGAACTCAAACGTATTGGCGCACCTTTTTCTCAACCACTATGGAGTGCTCAGGCACTGATCGAATCTCCTCAGTTTGTGAAGCAAGCTCATCAAGGTTTTATTGATGCTGGCGCACAAATTATCACTGTCAACAGCTACGCCTGTGTCCCTTTTCATTTAGGAGATGAGTTGTATGCTGAGCGTGGGTTCGAACTTGCGCAAAGTGCTGCGAAGATTGCCCGTGAAGTGGCGGCAGAATCTCAGCAAGAAGTCTGGGTCGCAGGTTCGCTTCCTCCAGCCTTTGGCTCATATCGCCCAGATCTGTTTGAAGCCGAAAAAGCGCGTGAAATCAGTGCGGAGTTGTTTGATGCTCAAGACCAATATGTGGATGTCTGGCTTGCCGAAACGGTAGCGAGTCTTGCTGAAGCTGAGGTGATCGCGTCGGTGTTAGATAAAACAGATAAGCCTTGTTATATTTCATTCACTTTAAAAGATGATGCGGAAAGTGCGTCGTGTCTTCGTTCTGGAGAACCGGTGACGAGTGCCGTTGAAGCACTTTTAGATACCAATGCGGCGGGTGTTTTCTTTAACTGTTCGGTCCCTGAGGTGATTGAGCAAGCCATTAAAGATGTAAACCAACTACTTGATCGCACAGGAAAAGCTCTGACTATTGGCGTTTTTGCTAACAGCTTTGCACCTATCAAAAGTGGTCACCAAGCCAATGATACCATTCAAGAGATGAGAACCTTCTCACCACAAGAATATCTAGAGTTTGCAAAAACATGGCATCAACTCGGAGCGTCCATTATTGGTGGGTGCTGTGGTATTGAACCCGCTCACATAAAAGTGTTGGCAGAGTGGGGGAATACGGATGAAGAATCTTAATTTTGGCCTTACTATCCCCGCGATAGTGTTAGTGATCCTTTTATTGTTCTTTTCTTCCATGCTCCCTGAACAATCTCAGGCAATGGCTGGTAATGCAATGGCCTTCGTAAACCATTGGTTTGGTTGGTTAGTGCAGTTAGCGAGTTTAGCTTTAGTGGGCTTTCTATTCTGGCTGGCGTTTTCGAAATACGGTGATATCCGTTTAAGTGATGACGAGCCTGAATACTCAAACTTCTCCTACGGCGGGATGATCTTTACTGCTGGGGTAGGCGCTTCGTTGATCTATTGGGGGATTGGAGAGCCTATGTATTACTTACAGTCTCCTCCCTTATTTGCCGAAGCAAACAGCTATGCTGCCGCAGCATGGTCAGTCACATATTCTATTTTCCATTGGGGCATTACTGGCTGGGCGATTTATTGCTTCCCTGCCATTCCATTTGCTTATGCTTTCTATGTGCAAAAGAAACGGACACTAAAGCTGTCTACGCTCTGTGAGCCTGTGGTAGGGAACAACCCGATACTGGCAAAGTGTATTGATCTGGTTGCTATCTTTGGCACCCTGGCGGCGTTTGCGAGTTCGCTTGCCTTAACGGTAACGTTGTTAAGTACGGGTGTATCTGAGTTATTGGGTATTGAAAATACTTTGATGCTGCAAGGCGGGATTATCTTCCTGTTTGTCGCGGTTTTGTTTGTGGTTACGTTGGTGGGTTTCAATAAAGGGATCAATAAGGTCTCGGACTACACTGTAATTTCGGCGATTGGTTTTGCCTTGTTTGTGTTATTTACGACAAACACACCATTTATTCTGAACAATTTCACGGACTCTTTGGGAGTCATGCTGGATAGCTTTTTCCGTATGTCACTTTGGACTGACCCAGTTCAGCAGAGTGGTTTCCCTCAGGGCTGGACGCAATATTACTGGTTTTGGTACTACGCGTACCTCATCATGATGGGGTTATTTATCACCCGCATATCACGGGGTCGAACGATTCGCGAAGTGATTTTGTACACCATCTCGATGGGCTCTCTGGGTTGCGCGTTCTTTATTTCTATTTTTGGTGGATATGCCATTTGGGCGCAGCTTATTGGTGGATACCCAGTGCAGGAATGGATGAGTGACGGTGGACTGACTTTTGCCGTGGTGTCACTCATTAAAACGCTGCCAGCCAATGGTGTAATTCTTACGGTTTTCTTGGTGATTCAGTTTTTCTTAATGCTGACGACCATGTCGAGTGCAAGTGTGGCGACTTCCATGCTCACAACTAACCAGCTTTCGTTGAGCGGTGATCCCGATAACAAAGTCAAACTATTGTGGGCTGGCGCCATAGCCCTGATCAGTTTCAGTGTCTTTTTGAGTGGCGGCGGCATAAATACCATAAAATCGTTATGTGTTGTCGCGGGACTGCCAATGATGTTCATTTACGCCATTTTGGTGAAGCAGTTAATGATGCAACTAAAAGGCAAAGAAGCACAACAAGAGTCGTCAGAGGTTCAACTGCAAGCGAAAGAAGCAACAGTGTAGAATCGCTACATGGTAATCGATTCGTATTAATAGAGCTCAAGTATGCAAAAAACGAAATGAATTGCGCTGAATGACAGTAAAAGTGTGGTTGTTTGATATTCGTTAGCGCTTTCTTAATTTTCCACTTTTGGGGATAAAACTTACGGTGGTCCCGTTTCACTGCAGAAAGATGAAAAAAAGCCCTATCATCAGAGTGATAGGGCTTTGGTGGGTGTGGAGCATTGCAGATCTGCAGTTTGTTGACGATAGATTGCTAACGATAGATGGTTAGCAATAGATCGTTAACTACAGCTTTTCTTGAATTCGGTCTGAGTACCAGTTAACGAAATCAATGACACCAAACTCGTAAGTTTTCGAATAAGGGCCAGGTTCGTAGCTGAGAGAGTTGATCCCACGTTGGTTCTCTTCACCTAAACGACGGTCTTGTTCGTTAGTTGCATCCCATACACGACGAAGATTTTCAGGATCGTAATCCACGCCTTCAATCGCATCTTTGTGAACGAACCATTTGGTGGTAACCATAGATTCCTGAGCTGAGATCGGCAGCACGCGGAAAACGATAAAATGGTCGCTTTGCATATGGTTCCAAGAATTCGGCAGGTGCAAAATACGTAGTGAACCCAACTTGTCGTTTTTAATGCGACCTAGCATCTTTTTAGAGCTCGGTGCGCCATCGATCGTCATGACCGAGCTACCTTCTTTCAGAGGCATACGCACAAGACGGTTTCTGCTGCCATACTTTTTGTGTTCGTGCGGGATCGACTCTGCGTCCCATTCCGCCGCCATACGTTCGTAGTATTTTAAGAATTCTTCTGTTGCGCGAGGGTCGTTGGTGTCGTCCCATTCCAGAAGCGTATTGAGCAGTTCAGGGTGGCTACCGTTGCAGTGATAACATTCACGGTTGTTTTCAAGAACTAGCTTCCAGTTAGCTTTTTCATACATATTCGACTCGACGGCAATCTTAGTGTTTTCGACGTCGTACGGTTCCATGTACTCTTCTAATGTAGCGAGAAACTCATCAAAGTCTGATTCTGGTGGATTGTCACCAAGGCAAACAAAAATAAAGCCACCAGCGGTCTTACAATGAACTGGTTTGAGTTTATGTTTTTGCATATCAAACTCATCGCCCATTTCAGTACCGGCAAACAATAAGTTACCTTTGGTGTCGTAAGTCCATTGGTGATAAGGACAAACTAAATTGGCCACTTTACCTCTGTGCTCTAAACAAATACGAGAGCCACGGTGACGACAAGCATTGTGAAATGCGTTCACTTGGCCTTCGGCATCGCGGACAATCAACACAGGGTTCTGCGCGATTTCTACCGTAAAGTAATCACCTTTGGTTGGCACTTCACTTGTCATACCGACAAATAGCCACTCTTTCTGGAAGATCTCTTCCACATCAATTTTGAACAGCAGTGGGTCATTGTACAGTGGACGCGGTAGTGAATAATCTGGACGTCGCTCACTGAGCATTTTTTTCATTTCTTCTCGAGCGACTTCGATGCTCGAGTAGCTAATGTTGAGAATATCGTTTTGTGTCATTGTCTATCTTCTTCCAGAAAATGTGGACGATATGCCCGACTAGGGGCTTCCATGCGTTTGGGACAACAGCCTTATTATTAGTTTTGGCTAACAGCCTTACTAATAGTAGGTCGATGGCTGGCTCGGAGATATCCTGCCATTATTGGTAGGTTAAGAAGTGGTCTAAATGCGACACTGACTATGCCTATTTAAGACACCGAATCATATATTTTATTTGAGGTGACTGTTTTGGATAAGGCCGTGTCGTTAATAGACAATTAGCAAGGGTCATTTTAATCAAAATAAGCACAACCCATGGAGGGAACCCAATACTACCAGTGCCAGCAAGAACGACTAGGTCAATGTTGGAAGTGCTTGAAAATGAACCGTTGCGGAGAAGCCGGATATGAATACCCCAACTAACTCTCTAGCCACCAGTGGCTCTTTTATACCTGTAGAAACTCAAATTTGGGATAATGGTCGTCATGCTGTTCGCTGCGTAAAAACCATTCAAGAGACTTGGGACACCAAAACATTTTGTTTCATGGCCGATCAGCCGACGATGTTTTTCTTCAAACCTGGACAATTTGTCACGCTTGAACTGGATATTGAAGGCGAACAAGTGTTCCGTTCTTACACTATCTCTAGCTCACCTTCTGTGCCTTACAGTTTTTCAATCACCGTGAAGCGTGTACCAGGAGGCTTTGTCTCAAACTGGATTCACGACAATTTAGATGAAGGCTCCGAGCTTGCAGTTCATGGACCGGTAGGGAACTTCAATAGTATTGACTTCCCTTCTGAAAAGGTACTTTTGTTGTCAGGAGGAGTCGGCGTCACGCCACTGATGTCAATGGCACGCTGGATTTATGACACCAATAGTGATGTCGATGTAACCTTTGTCCATAGTGCGCGCACACCTCGCGACATCATCTTCCATCGCGAACTGGAGTTCATGTCTTCGCGCATCGCGAACTTCCAACTTCATCTTATCTGTGAGCGTTTGGAATCCGGACAAAATTGGTCCGGATACCGCGGTTATTTAGATGATATTAAGCTTTTGATGATCACCCCAGATTTGCATGAGCGCGAAATTTTCTGTTGTGGACCAACGCCGTATATGCGCGCGGTGAAAAACATCTTGGTGAAACTTGGCTTTAACATGGAACGTTACCATGAGGAAGCGTTCGGTGAAGCACCTGCTGGGGTAGAAGAACAAGCGGTTCAAGATGCAGAAATTGCAGCAGAAGAAGCGGATCTATTACAGGATAGCGATCTTATCGAAGTGATGTTCACGGAAAGTGACAAACAAGTTCAGGTTGCTCCGGGTGAAACCGTCCATGCCGCAGCCGCCAAAGCTGGGCTGACAATACCCAAAGCATGCGGTATGGGTATTTGTGGTACATGTAAAGTGAAGAAAGTAAAAGGTGATGTCGAAATGAGTCATAACGGAGGAATTACCGATGAAGATGTCGCTGAAGGATATATTCTTTCTTGCTGTAGTGTACCGAACGGAAATGTCGTTATTGAGTGTTAAACTTTCCGTCATGTAATTACATTGGAAATATGAACTTCTGTAATATTAATGCATGTAATGCAGAATGATTTGTAATAAATATACCCAAAAACCTTCGTAATATTGATAAGGTTTGGGTATGTCGTTAAATATATTAGACATTGATTTATATCGGGATTTTAGCAGGGTGCAAGCCCTGCTTTTTTTGTTTAATAATAAATTTAATGATGTCGCAAATCCGCAGATTTTGTCGTATTTACGCAAGCGCGATATTGCAAATTAATTACTATTGAGTTGTCGATTAGGTTTCATTCGTAACGATTTAAATTCGTTGTCGTGCCGTAAACCTTCAAGGGAAATAAGTTTCAAGGAGAAGATATGTTTAACAAAAACCAAAATATCGAAACGTACGACAATGAGTTGTGGGCGGCGATTGTAAAAGAAGAAGAGAGACAAGAAGATCACATCGAGTTGATTGCGTCTGAGAACTACACCAGCCCTCGCGTTATGCAAGCGCAAGGCACAAAATTAACCAACAAGTATGCGGAAGGCTACCCAGCAAAACGCTACTACGGCGGCTGTAAATACGTTGATGATGTGGAAGTTCTGGCGATCGAACGAGCAAAACAGCTGTTTGGTGCGGAATATGCCAACGTACAGCCACACTCTGGCTCTCAAGCAAACGCTGCCGTTTACATGGCTTTATGTGAACCGGGTGACACTGTGTTAGGTATGAGTCTTGCTCACGGTGGTCACTTGACGCATGGTTCCCATGTTAACTTTTCAGGAAAAATTTATAACGCGGTTCAGTATGGTCTAAATGCTGAAACGGGTGAAATTGACTACGAGCAAGTAGAACAATTGGCGCTAGAGCACAAACCAAAAATGATTGTCGCTGGTTTCTCGGCATATTCTCGAGTGGTTGATTGGCAACGTTTCCGCGATATCGCCGACAAAGTTGGAGCTTACCTATTTGTTGATATGGCACACGTCGCAGGTTTGGTTGCTGCAGGCGTTTACCCAAGCCCAGTCCCTTTTGCGGATGTCGTCACCACAACGACTCATAAAACTCTACGCGGTCCTCGCGGTGGTTTGATTGTTTCTCGCGACGCAGAGCTAGAGAAAAAGATCAATTCTGCTGTTTTCCCTGGTGGTCAAGGTGGCCCATTGATGCACGTAATTGCAGCAAAAGCAGTGGCGTTTAAAGAGGCGTTAGAGCCAGAATTTGCTGAATATCAGAAACAAGTCGTGGTTAACGCACAAGCAATGGCGAAAGTCTTTATTGAGCGTGGTTTTGATGTTGTCTCTGGCGGTACAGACAACCACCTATTTTTGCTTAGCCTAATTCGCCAAAAACTGACGGGTAAAGCAGCTGATGCAGCACTGGGTTTGGCTGGCATTACCGTGAACAAAAATGCGGTACCGGATGATCCACAATCGCCATTCGTCACTTCAGGCCTACGTATCGGTACGCCCGTAATTACTACACGTAACTTTGGTGAGTCTGAGTGTGAAATGTTAGCTGGTTGGATTGCCGACATTCTTGATGTACTTGATGACCCTCAAGCGCTAGCAAGTACGATTGAACTAGTAGGAGGCAAGGTTAAGTCACTCTGTCGTGATTTCCCTGCATACCAATAACCTGGGTACTAACAATCACCTGCGTACTAAAAATAGCAGAAGATATTTTGTTTTAGCTGAAATGAAGGAACAGACAAATGCAGCATTATTCTGGTTTTGGTCTACTTAAACACTCATTATCTCACCATGAAAACTGGCAAAGTGTTTGGCGCAATCCTACTCCGAAAAAGAAATATGATGTGATCATCATTGGTGGTGGCGGTCACGGTTTGGCGACGGCTTACTATCTAGCGAAAGAGCACGGGATTACTAACGTTGCGGTTATCGAAAAAGGTTATTTAGGTGGCGGTAATACAGCTCGTAATACAACCATCGTTCGTTCTAACTATTTATGGGATGAAGCTGCATTTCTGTATGAACATTCACTGAAGTTGTGGGATGGCTTGTCACAAGACCTCAACTACAACGTGATGTTCTCTCGACGTGGCTGTCTCAACTTAGGCCACACGTTACAAGACATGCGTGACATCGAGCGTCGCGTTGCAGCGAACCGTCTAAATGGCATCCAAGGTGAAGTGCTTGACACACAACAAGTAAAAGAACTGGTTCCGCACATGGACTGTTCTGCGAACACTCGTTACCCAATTCTTGGTGCATCTTGGCAGGCAAACGCAGGGGTCGCTCGACACGATGCGGTAGCGTGGGGCTTCGCTCGTGGCGCTGACAGCATGGGTGTTGACCTTATCCAACAAACTGAAGTGGTCGACATGATCATCGAAGACGGTGCTATTGTTGGTGTGAAAACGAACCGCTACGGTGAAATCAAGGCTGACAAAGTAGGTTGTGTGGTTGCAGGTAACTCTGGCGTGTTAGCAAAAATGGCGGGTTTTGAAATGCCATTGGAATCTCACCCTCTGCAAGCGTTGGTATCTGAGCCAATTAAACCAATTCTAGATACGGTCGTCATGTCAAACCACGTACACGGTTACGTGAGTCAATCAGACAAAGGTGATTTGGTTATTGGTGCTGGTATCGATGGTTATAACGGTTACGGTCAACGTGGCTCTTATTCCACTATCGAACATACGGTACAGGCGATCGTTGAGATGTTCCCAATTTTCTCTCGAGTACGCATGAACCGTCAATGGGGCGGTATCGTTGACACCACTGCTGATGCATGTCCGATTATGACGAAAACACCAGTTGAAAACTTATTCTTCAACTGTGGTTGGGGTACCGGTGGATTTAAAGCAACCCCTGGATCTGGCAATGTATTTGCTGCGAGCTTGGCTAAAGGTGAAATGCACGAACTTGCAGCACCTTTCTCAATGTTCCGTTTCAACAATGGTGCATTGATCGATGAACACGGTGCTGCGGGCGTAGCGCACTAACAGGAGAAGAATTATGTTTCTGATTTATTGCCCTCACTGCTGTGAGTATCGCGAAGAAGAAGAATTTCATGCCAAAGGACAGGCTCACATTACACGTCCGGTAGATGCAGACAGCTGTACTGATGAAGAATGGGGCCAATACTTATTCTTCCGTAAAAACCCACGTGGTCTTCACCATGAGATGTGGGTGCACTCAGCGGGGTGTCGCAAGTTCTTTAATATGACACGCGACACACAGACTTACGAAATTAAAGAAGTCTACAAGATCGGAGAGCAACCTTCACTGGCTGCAGAGTAAGGAGTGTTAAGGATGACACAAGTAAATCGTATTTCATCACAAAGTCGAGTCGATCAGTCCAAGTCGATCACTTTTGAATTCAATGGTAAGTCATACCAAGGTCACACTGGTGACACACTGGCTTCAGCACTACTCGCAAACGGCGTGGATGTTGTTGGTCGTAGTTTTAAATATAGCCGTCCACGGGGCATCATCGCGGCAGGGGCAGAAGAGCCGAATGCAATCTTCCAGCTTGGTGCGACAGAAGCAACTCAAGTTCCTAACATCCGTGCGACTCAACAAGAGCTCTATGACGGGCTAGTGTGTCAATCAACTAACGGCTGGCCGAACGTTGATAACGACTTTATGGGACTGGTCGGTAAAGTCGGTGGTTCGATGATGCCGCCAGGGTTTTACTACAAAACCTTTATGTACCCTAAATCCATGTGGGAAACCTACGAAAAATACATTCGTAGTGCTGCGGGCTTAGGCCGTTCACCATTAGAGAACGACCCAGACCGTTACGAAAACCTTAACCAGCATTGCGATGTACTTGTTGTTGGTGCCGGCCCTGCTGGTTTAATGGCTGCATTGACTGCTGCACGCAGTGGTGCACGCGTTATTCTTGCCGATGAGCAGAGCGAGATGGGTGGTAACCTACTCAACACTAAGGAAAAAGTTGATAATCAGCCTGCAACAGAGTGGGTGAAAGAGGTTCTCACTGAGCTAAAATCATGTCCAGAAGTGATGCTTTTACCACGTTCAACCGTGAACGGTTACCACGATCATAACTTCTTGACGATTCATGAGCGTTGCACTGATCACATTATGGATTTAGCTCCAAAACATACTGCTCGTCAGCGTCTTCACCGAGTTCGAGCTAAGTGGGTTGTATTGGCCTCAGGGTCGCATGAGCGTCCACTTGTCTTTGGTAACAATGATTTGCCAGGCAGCATGCTATGTAGTGCAGTATCTACGTACATTAACCGTTACGCTGTCGTTCCGGGCGAAAAGCTTGCTGTAATGACAACTAATGACAGCGGTTATCAGACAGCGCTGGATTGGCACGAAGCTGGACGTACGGTGAGTGCGGTTGTGGATACACGTGTAAATGCAGACAGCGAACTCATTCAGCGTGTGATTAAAGCAGGGATTCGTGTCATCAAAGGCGCTGCGATTATTGAAGCAACAGGCAGCAAGCGCGTGACTGGTGTACGTATCAATAAGCTTGATGCAACCGGCAAGAAAGTCGAAGGTTCGAGCGAGACATTACAAGTCGATACTGTTGCAACGTCTGGTGGCTACAGCCCAGCCGTGCACCTTTCTTGTCATACAGGCAGCCGCCCAGTATGGAACGAAGAAGTGATTGGTTTTGTTCCTGGCGAAACAAAGCAGAAGCAGCTTATCGCTGGTGCAATCAATGGCAACTTTACAACCAAAGGCGCGATGCAAGAGGGCATTGAAGCGGGCAACAAAGCGATTCAAGAGCTTGGCCTAAGTGCAGTGGATGTTACGTTGCCAACGACTGATGACGTTTCGGTAGCAAAACCAATGGCATTGTTCCATATTCCACATCCGAAAAAGACATCGAAAGCACCAAAACAATTTGTTGATTTCCAAAACGATGTAACCGCTGCAGGTATCGAGTTAGCTTGTCGTGAAGGTTTTGAGTCTATCGAGCATGTTAAGCGTTATACCGCCATGGGCTTTGGTACTGACCAAGGTAAACTGGGCAACATCAACGGTATGGCAATCGCTGCGAACGCGTTGAATAAGTCGATTCCTGAAACAGGCACAACGATCTTCCGTCCGAACTACACGCCGGTTACTTTCGGTGCAATAGCGGGACGTCACTGTCAAGAGCTGTTCGATCCTAAGCGTTACACTGCAATGCACCAGTGGCATTTAGACAATAGCGCAGAGTTTGAAGATGTAGGTCAATGGAAACGTCCATGGTACTTCCCTAAATCTGGCGAAACCATGCAACAGACCCTGGATCGTGAATGTCTGGCGGTACGTAATTCTGTCGGTATTCTTGATGCCTCAACGCTCGGTAAGATTGATATTCAAGGTAAAGACGCTCGTGAATTCTTAGGTCGTATCTACAGTAATGCTTGGGCCAAACTTGCAGTCGGTAAGTGTCGCTACGGCTTAATGTGTGGCGAAGACGGAATGGTATTCGACGATGGCGTAACGTCTTGTCTCGCAGAGAACCACTTCTTGATGACGACCACAACAGGTGGTGCAGCCCGTGTTCTTGAGTGGTTGGAACTGTACCATCAAACAGAGTGGCCAGAGCTTGAAGTGTATTTCACATCTGTGACGGATCACTGGGCAACCGCGACAATTTCTGGACCAAACAGCCGCAAACTGCTTCAAGAGCTGACCGATTGTGACTTAAGCAAAGAAAATTTTGCGTTTATGGATTGGAAACAAGCGACGGTTGCTGGTGTACCAGCTCGTATATTCCGAATTTCATTCACAGGTGAACTGTCTTTCGAAATCAATGTGCAAGCTAACTACGGCTTACATGTTTGGAAAAAACTGTTCGAACATGGCGCTAAATTCGATCTTACGCCGTACGGCACAGAAACGATGCATATATTACGTGCAGAAAAAGGTTTCATCATTGCTGGTCAAGATACCGATGGCAGTGTCCATCCGTACGACCTAGGTATGGGTTGGTGTGTTGCGAACAGCAAACCATTTAGCTTCATTGGTAAGCGAGGTATGGCTCGTGAAGATTGTGTAAGAGAAAACCGTAAACAGCTGGTTGGCCTTAAAACAATTGACCCTAATGTTGTCATCCCAGAAGGCTCACAGGGTGTGATCGATCCGAATGCGCCGATTCCTGTACCAATGGTTGGTCACATTACTTCAAGTTACTGGAGTGCAAACCTAAATCGCAGTATCGCAATGGGCTTTGTTAAAGGTGGCTTGGACCGAATGGGAGAGAAGGTCTTCTATCCACAAGCGGATGGTAGCGTGATTGAAGCGGAAATTTGCAGCACTGTATTTTTGGATCCAAAGGGAGAGCGCCAACATGTCTGATACAACTTTGATTGAACAAGAAAATGCACAACCATTGGTTGATCTGATGAACCAAATCCCTGGTGGTGAGATTTTTGGTGAGTCTCCTTTGCATCACGCTGATCTCGATAAACTGGCAAGCATGCCACCGGATCGCCAAGGTGTGATTTTGAAAGAAGTAAAGCTGATGGGACACCTAACTTTGCGTTGTAATCCAGAAAACAAAGATATTATCGATACGGTGTCTTCTATTCTAGGTTTCTCGCTGCCATTGGAGCCATTAACATCAACGTCAAAAGGTGAGTATACCGCACGTTGGTTATCTCCGGATGAATGGCTTATTACCGTGCCTGGTCTAGCCGCATTTGATGTGGAAACTGCGTTCCGTGAGCAAGTAAAAGGGCATTATTCGTTGGTTAACGGCAGTGGTGGCTCGACAATTTTAGAGTTATCCGGCGCTCATGCTGTTGATGTACTTAAAAAGTCAACACCGATTGATGTTCATCTCGACGAGTTCCCAGTCGGCAAAGTGGTTTCCACTATCTTTGCGAAAAGTGGCGCGATCATTCGTCGCTTGGAAGAAGATAAGTTCGAGCTGGTTGTCCGCCGTAGCTTTGCAGACTACTTATGGCTATGGATTCAAGATGCAAGTTTAGAGTTTGGTTTGTCCATCGCTAAATAGACGTTGCTAAATAGCCAACTGGCTAATGCTAACTGAAAGCAAACTGAACCTAACTAGGTTGTTATCGAGCCGGTACGGTAAGTACCGGCTACACCATGAGTAGAGGGAACTATGGAAAATTCAACTCAAACTTGGATCCTTACCGCACATTGTCCAAGTGTCGCTGGTACGGTAGACGTTGTTACGCGCTATCTGGCGAGTGTTGGTCACTATATCAATGAGATTCAATCATTTGATGATCGCGCTACGGGGCAGTTTTTTATTCGTATTGAGTTTATTCCTGCTGAACCTGATTTTGACCCTCAGCAATTTGATTCAGAGTTTGGTGTCAGAGCGAAAGATTTTGCGATGGAATGGAACCTCACAGCATCCGGACACCGCATGCGCATGGCAATTTTGGTTTCAAAATACGATCACTGTTTGAACGATTTACTTTATCGCTTTCGTACAGGACAGTTGAATGTCGAAGTTCCAGTAATCATCTCAAATCACCCAGATTTAGAAGAGTTGGCCAAGTGGCATGGCATTCCTTACCATCATTTGCCGATTACGCCCGAAACGAAGGCGGATCAAGAAGCAGAAATCGTTCGCCTACTCGAAGAGTATGACATCGAATTGGTTGTTCTTGCTCGTTACATGCAAATTCTGTCTCCGTGGTTATGCGAGCGATTAAGCGGACGTGCGATTAACATTCACCATTCGTTGTTGCCTGGCTTTAAAGGTGCGCGTCCTTATCATCAGGCTTGGGAAAAAGGCGTGAAGATGGTCGGTGCGACGGCTCATTATGTGAACAATGATTTGGATGAAGGACCGATCATTTCACAGGGTCTTCAAGAAGTAGGGCACGCCCACTATCCAGAAGACTTGATTGCAAAAGGCCAAGATGTTGAGCGTATTACCTTGTTTAATGCGGTCAAACACCATGTGGAGAAACGGGTATTTTTATCCGGTACTCGCACTATTATTCTTAGTCATTGATAGGAGTGATAAGGATGTCTATCAGTGTTTTTGATTTGTTTAAAATTGGCGTAGGGCCATCGAGTTCTCATACCGTTGGACCTATGGTCGCAGCTAAACGTTTTTCTGATGAGCTTGATGAGTTAGATCTTATCGATCAAACGCAGCGAGTTGTCGTCAAGTTAATGGGGTCACTGAGCGCGACAGGCGTCGGCCATGGAACTGATTCTGCGGTGATGGTAGGGCTGATGGGAGAGCTCCCTGACACTGTTGATACCACGATGATACCGGTGATCACCAAAGAGTTAAAACAAGGTGGTGACCTGTGGCTAAAACGTAAAAAACTTGTGCACTTCGATTGGGAAAATGACATGAAGTTTTTACGTGAAGTTCATCCTTATCACCCAAATGCGATGGAAATAATAGCCATCGGTGATGCAGGTAAAACGCTATATAGAAATATTTACTTCTCGGTAGGTGGTGGATTCATTCTCGATAAGAAAGAAGCCAATTCGGAGAGTTTAACTTCTGAGGAAGCGTTACTTCCTTATGACTTTAATAGTGGCGAAGAGCTGCTTGAGTTGTGCAAACAACATCAATTAAGTATCAGTGAATTGATGTTGGAGAACGAAAAAGTATGGCGAACAGAGCAAGAAATCAGAGATGGCTTGCTGACTATTTGGCATGCGATGAAGTCTTGTATTTCCAATGGACTGAGTGCTGAAGGCGTATTGCCTGGTGGGCTCAATGTGAAGAGGCGGGCAAAGAAATTATTCGATTCTTTGGTTTATTGCCAAAACCCAAACGTCATCAGCTCGACGTTAAGTGGTATGGATTGGGTGAACTTATACGCACTAGCGGTTAATGAAGAAAATGCCGCTGGTGGTCGTATGGTTACGGCTCCTACAAATGGAGCTGCTGGGATCATTCCAGCGGTATTAATGTATTTTAAAGAATTTACCCCTGATTGTTCTGACGAACAAGTCGTCGACTTTCTGCTGACGGCGGCTGCCATTGGTATTTTGTGTAAGAAAAATGCCTCTATCTCAGGTGCTGAAGTAGGGTGTCAGGGGGAAGTTGGCTCCGCTTGCGCGATGGCGGCAGCGGGTGTTTGTGCTGTGCTTGGTGGTAATCCACTGCAAATCGAAAATGCGGCAGAAATCGGATTGGAACATAACCTTGGATTAACTTGTGACCCAGTTGGTGGGCTAGTACAAGTGCCTTGCATCGAACGTAATGCGATTGCTGCAATGAAAGCCATTAATGCGGCTCAGATGGCGTTGAGAGGTGATGGAGAACATTTCGTCTCTCTTGATAAAGTGATCAAAACCATGCGTGATACTGGTCTTGATATGCAAGACAAATACAAAGAAACATCAACAGGTGGCTTAGCTGTTAATGTGATCGAGTGTTGATATCTTTCTCTCGTCTTAGGGTCTGTTGACGTTTCGAGATGATTTTTGCAGCAGTTTGTGGGTTCTTTATACAAGGCAGAGGCTTTGAAATGTAGTTGCTCTACCTGATAAGCCGATAACGCAGTAGAAAGGAGCCACAAACGCTGCCCGAAGGGTTCGAGCTGGGCGCCCCCGCTAAAAGCGTTTTACTCTTTGTTGAGAGGTGTTTTGCTTAGAATGACTAGGCTACAAACCTCTCGCCGCGATTAAAACGGCTTTTGACTAGGCGTCCCCATCCGAACAAAATTTAACCGCGAAACGTCAACAGACCCTAGATATCAATTCTTTAATCGGGGATAAGCCAAGAAGGCACAGAGTGATCTGTGCCTTCATCTTTTTTGCTCAGCGTTTGTGTTTTACTAACGGCTTGAGCTCTTTTAGCGCGAGTGTTCTTCTGGCGTGAATGTTCTTTTAGCGTGCGTGCTCTTTTAGTGTAACTGCTGTTCTTTTAGCTGCGAGAGAAATGGTGCGCTGGATTATTCTTGATATTTTGACGCAGTTGACTTGGCGTATAACCAAAATAGTCTTTAAAACAGTTGCTAAAGTGGCTGCTGCTGACAAAGCCACAGCTCAGGCCCACCTGGATAATAGGCTCTCTTTTTTCTTCTAATTCGGTATGGGCAAACAGCAGACGCAGCTTCAAATAATACCGTGAAGGTGAAATGTCTAAATGGGTTTGGAACAGCCGCTCTAACTGTCTTCGCGACATATTTAAAAAACGCGCGAGCTCATCTGGAGTCAGGGGTTCTTCAATATTCGCCTCCATCAGAGATATTGCGTCCTCTAACGCTTCTGGCCGAGCCAACGCATCCATTGTTCGCTTGTTACTCGTCTTAGTGTGCAAAATCGCCTGTCTCCCTTCGGAGGCTTGATCGCAGCTTAGAATTTCTCTTACCGCACGTACTAATGTCTTATCAAATTGATCTTCAATAATAGTGAGCATCATTTCCATGGCACTGTTTGGACCCGCGCAACTTGCACTCTGGTTTGTGACCTCATAAGTGTGTGTCGACAGGGACAATGTGGGAAATGTGGTATGGATGAACTGGTGGCTGTTTGGGTGGACGGCACAAGCAGTCTTATCTTCAATTACCTCTGCATGTGCTAAGGCAACTGTTCCGTTCCAAATGCTTCCTAAGCTGACCTGCTGCTTATGGGCAGAAGATAAACAATCGCTCAAGTCTGCAGACGGTGAAGTGCTGCAACGATAACCTCCACAAACAAATAACCAATCTAGCACGCCCCTATTGTGCAGATTCAAAGATGCAACGGTTGCATCGGTTGCGATATCTATTCCGATATCGCTAAGCACCTTACGGGAATCAATACCAAAAGTTTGGATATGAAACAATTCTGTTTCATGCACTAGATTTGCGGTAATCAGTACATCCATCGCCGCAGTGAAAGCCATTAAGGAGAAGTGCGGCTGAAGAATAAAACCGATTCTAATTGGAGGTTGGGTCGATTGTGTGGCTGATGGCGGTGTTGCCTGCATTTACTTTTCACTCATATACAAAGAGGCTGTCCTTTAAAGAGATACGGTATCTCTGGTGTATTTTTAACATACTACAAGCTAGACAACTATACCCAAATAATCTCAATCAGTATGGTCCAATCAGACATAGGGGTGGTTAGCTACGATGTATCGACACGGGAATCCGTCGAGCGCCAAAGTTTTCTTTTGAGCTAGCGAATCGTCCCGGAATTTTATGGCCACAATGTATGCACTGTCCGGCTTCATTCAGGGCATACTCACCAAGCTGATACCAGTCTCTCTCAATAACTTGGCTACCGCAATTTGGGCAGTATGTGGCGTCAGAATCAGGATCATGAACATTACCACAGTACACAAAATGTATGCCGTGCGAGCGTGCTATGTGGCGTGCTCGATGCAATGTGGTTAACGGTGTTCTTTCTTTATTAAGCATTTTGAAGTCAGGATGAAAGGCGCTGAAATGCATAGGAACATCGGGTCCTAAGTTGTCAAATACCCACTGACACATGGCGTTGAGCTCTTCATCACTGTCGTTTTCACCGGGAATGAGCAGAGTGGTGAGCTCCAACCAAACATCCGTTTCATGCTTCACGTACAGTAAGGTATCAAGCACGGGTTGTAAGTGACCATGGCAAATTTTGTGGTAGAAGTGCTCAGTAAACCCTTTTAAGTCGATGTTTGCCGCATCCATATGTCGGTAGAATGCTTCTCTTGGCTCATCACATATATAACCAGCACTCACTGCAACGCTCTTTAGCCCCAGTGCATGGGCCGCGACTGCTGCATCGACAGCGTACTCCATAAATACAACGGGGTCGTTGTAGGTAAAGGCCAAACTTTTACAGCCATATTTGAGTGCTGTATTCGCTAATTCTTCTGGCATGGCAGTGTCACATAAGGTATCAAACTCACGAGATTTACTGATATCCCAGTTTTGGCAGAATTGGCAGCTTAGATTGCACCCTGCAGTACCAAAGCTCAGTACACTGGAGCCAGGGAAAAAATGGTTGAGAGGCTTCTTTTCTATTGGATCAATACAAAAACCCGACGACCGACCGTAGCTGGTGAGTACAATCTCTCCTTCCTTATGCATGCGAACAAAACACGCTCCACGCTTGCCTTCTCGAAGAGTGCATTTGCGTGGGCATACATCGCAGCAAACACGGCCGTCTGCAAGAGCGTGCCAGTACTGAGTTGGAAAATAATCCGGAGGTGTAGTTCGCATAGTGAATTCGTCCTCGAATGACCTACACTGAAAGTATAGTTGGTACTGTAGGTGTGTTATGAAATATCGAGAACCCGCGGTGGCTGGAAAATTTTATCCCGCAACAGATAATGAGCTTAGAAGCCAACTGGCCAGCTATTTTTCTCAGCAATCTCTTTTCTCTGTGACACCAAAGGCACTGATTGTGCCTCACGCAGGCTATTTTTATTCTGGAGAAGTAGCAGCCAAGGCATATCGGATACTAAGCCATAGCCAGCATCGGTGTTCACACGTCGTGTTGCTCGGTCCAAGCCATTGTGTTGCTCTTAATGGTTGTGCCGTTCCAACTAGCGATGTGTTTGTTACCCCGATGGGAGAGGTTGCTATTGATCGTCAGAGTGTGGATGCTCTGGTGTCACTCGGCTTAGTCATCGAGTCGGATCGGGCGCACCATTGGGAGCACTCATTAGAAGTTCAGCTTCCCTTTTTGCAATATTGCCTAGATGATTTCACATTGTTGCCGATCGTAGTCGGGCAAGTTCAGCCCGGTAACGTGAGCCAAATATTCGCAACCATCGTTCAAGATCCCGACACGTTGATTGTGGTTAGCAGCGACCTTAGCCATTACCACCCATATAAAGAGGCAAACAATATTGACGCGGACACCATCAAACATGCTTTAGCGTTTGATAGCCATATTCACCCAAATCAAGCATGTGGTTGCCATGCGATTAATGGGCTGCTT
This sequence comes from Vibrio mytili, assembly GCF_049563345.1. Classification (NCBI taxonomy): domain Bacteria; kingdom Pseudomonadati; phylum Pseudomonadota; class Gammaproteobacteria; order Vibrionales; family Vibrionaceae; genus Vibrio; species Vibrio mytili. Next base: position 522,293 of record NZ_CP110482.1, read on the forward strand.
GACTACGCTAAGACGCAACAGTGGCTGATTGATTGTGTAGAGTACACGAATTCCGGAGACGTGATGGCTCACCATGAAAATCGTGCACCTTCACCGTTAGATCAAGTGGTTGGGTATGCCAGTTTTGTCTTGTATTAAGTTAAATGAACAAGCTCGTCGCTCATTGTTAGAAATGGCTTGGCGAGTGCTGGATAACGCGCTGAAAGGCCATGGGCTACAGTTGCCGCCAGAGCCCACAGAGCCAGAGTTACTCGTTCCTGCCGCGTGCTTTGTGACATTACACCAAAATGAGCAACTTCGGGGCTGTATTGGATCCCTGGAGGCAACCGAACCTTTATGGTTAAACGTATGTCATAACACTTACTCGAGTGGATTTCGGGATCGGCGCTTTTTACCCCTCTCTGCGGAGGATCGTGCTGGTTTGAGCTTGGATATTTCTATACTGTCTGATCTTATCCCGATGAAAAATGAGGGTGAACCCGCGTTATTGGCGAAGCTTCGTCCAAGTAAAGATGGACTTTTGCTCGAGGACGAGTTTCACCATGCCGTGTTTTTGCCTTCGGTTTGGGAAGTATTGCCGACAGCAGAGCAATTTGTAACTGCATTAAAGCAAAAGGGTGGATGGCCGCAATCGTATTGGCATAACCATATCAAGCTTTACACCTTCACGACCGAGGTTATCCGTGATTAGCAATACTGCTCGGGAATAGCAATACAGTTCGGGATTAATAATACTGCTCAGGATTAACATTACGCTTCATGACGAAAAACCACTGCCCTTAAGGAACAGGGTAACGGTTTATGACGTTTTCCAATGTCATAATTCCAAACATTATCTTTCTTACAAACGACTCAGAACTGCCAACAAAGTAAAAATGGGGATGTCTCGACCATATTTTTTGCAGCTTTTTATCCAGATTCGCCGCCTCTGCTAACGTCTCGTTTCTAGTTGGGTTATTACTGCTGATGTCTTGCCCAGAAGATGCTGCCGTTTCAAAAAATATCACGGCATCATAGCGTGACATTTCGGTTTCGAAGGTTGAATTGACTTGTTCGAAAAAGTCTTCTTCTGAGTTAGGCCAGTATGCGAGACCGTCTAACGAACCTCGGTCACACACCAGTAACCGATCGGGATATTGAATTCTATGAATGTCTTCTAAATTTTTTTGTAGCTGGAAAATGGTTTTTTGCACCATTTTTGTCGCTGGCTCGGTACCTGACCTCATGACACCACCAGAGAACAGCAAAGTCGCAGCTTCGGGAACGACGACGATTTGGTCTTTGAGCTCTCGACGAAATAAATCCAATGCGGTGGTTTTTCCTCCACCCGGACCACCTGTCACCACAACTTGCAACTGTCTTTGCGCCATGAGTAGACTCCACTATATGGTTTGATACATAAAGTTTAGTCAAAGCAGAAGAGAATGTTGGCATACCCAATTGATCAGTAACATGATTTGCGTACTTTTCTGGTTTACTCCTAACCAGCTAGCGCGATGCCTTGTGATTGATATAACACACAGAAAAGGGCACGTTTAAGCGATGAAATTCTTTTATCCAACGCCACTGATTGTCTTGGAGTTTATCGCCGGGCCCTTTCACTTCAATCCACTCAAATTGCTCATCTTTAAACATAATCAGATCTGGCATTCCATTACGATACAACTTTAGGTCGCTCAATTGTACTTTGAACAGTGACAGTAACAGTGAGATTGGAATAGTCGTGAGTGACATGCTCACTAATTCTTTACTCACATAGGACCATTGAACTAAGGGATTACTGATACCGTATTTGTCGTCATATCGAGTGAGTAGAGTGGTGTGGTCATGAACCAATTGCTGCATTGCTTCATCAATCAATGTCTTGCGTTTATCTACGAAATCCGAGTGGTACAAATCTAGAGGGCGGTGCTGATAAGCATTAATGAAGGCGCCTTCAATAGGGGCAAAAATAGCATCCCATATCGTCAGCCCTAATAGTGCGTTGAGTAATGTATTTTCTGCGTAGAATACTGTCCACCCAAGGCGCTCAAAGTACGTTTTGGTAGCGAGTTCGACCCGCTGGTGGGATAAATCCAGTTCAAGGTGATACTCATTGCATTTTGGCTTGGGTATTCTGGGGACTTTTTCCCCTAGCTTACGTTTAACGCGTTGTTCTAGTTTCTGTCCGACTTCAAACTCAGAAATATTCAATGGCGTGGTGAGTATTTCAGTGACAGTGTCACTAAAGAAATCGTTTTGTTCGAGCTTGTCGTAAATGCGCGCTCGACGTTCTCTGCTAGGTGCTAGCTTGGTTTGTTCAAAAAGGGTGAGTGCAATACTGAGTTCATTGATACGTTCATAGTCTCGAGCGATATCGTTGATGATGTGCTCACGTTTGCGATTGACATAATCATGGTCTGTTGCCGCGGGTAGGGCTGCGATAAGGAGATCGAGATTTGCTTTTTCTTTTCTATCGAACTGCCAATACAAAGCGGATATCTGGCTCAATTCAATGAGGAGATCGACTTGAGAACGAGATTCAAAGAACCGACATTCTTTGCTAAGTTGGTATGTCTCGAACTGATGTAAACCGAGATCATCAAGGACGAACTGACTGAGATCTTGGTGTGTATTGGCAAAAAACAGGGTCAACAATACATCAATCATGTGTGCTGAATTTAGCTTGACGATGTCGAATTGAAGTACCGCGTACTGTTCGAACTCAGTATTTGGTAAGCGTTCTACTAAGTCATTTTTTTTTAAAGATTTTTGCTGTTCAGAAAAGAGAGTTAAGATTTCGGGTTTCGTGAGCAATTGTGCCGCTAACTCTTGGTGAGTCATAGCGGGGTTGAGCTCAATAAACCCAGACGTATTGAGTGTAGAGAGTGCGCGTGTAATAGAAGGGATTTCCGGATAGTTGAGCTTATCACTACGGAACCAGCGTCCTTTCCGACTGAATAAGCGCACCAACAAGCACTGCGACTTCTTGTCTAGCTGACGAAACTCGGAAATCCATTGATGTTCTTCTTCAGAGAGTAAATCACTATACCACGTTGTTGCGTGGTGGATGAGTTTGAAAAAGTTATCCAGATAATAATCCGGAGCGAGGTCGATGGTTTGTTTCATAATCTGATACGTCAAAAATTAAAAAAGCTTACCCTTGTTAGGGTAAGCTTTTTCGTCAACAAATCAACGTGCTTACTGACTAATACTTACGTTCAATCCGTATTCACGTCAACTCAATACGTACGCAGACTAACCTAATACGCTTAGGCGTTTTTCAATTCAGTGACTTTTGCGTCTGAAAGTGGTTTGGTGATCAGCGCGAGTACAATACAAACGGCCATCATTGCTGCTGAAATAGTATAGGCGAGACTGTACGCATTTCCGTTAGTCATGGAGAAGCCAACAACCGCAGCGCCAATCGCACCACCAATTCCCCATGCTGTGTAAAGTACACCATAGTTTGTGCCGTAGTTTTTCAGTCCGTAAAACTCCGCAGTCAGTGTCGGGAAGACGGCAAGCAGGGTACCGTATCCGACCGCTGCGATCGCGGTACCGATGATCAGCGTAAACTCTGAGTCAAAGGTTGCGAACAGAACCATGTTGATTCCTTGTAGAACAAATGCCAGCAACAACGTCCGCACACCGCCAATCTTGTCGGCAAGTATACCAGCAGCCACGCGACCGCCCGAATTGAATACGGCTAAAATAGAGGCGAGATAGACCGCGTTTGGCAGATTCGCTTGCACGCTTGCTATGGTCGTGATGTTACCGATGATCATTAGGCCAACCGACGCAGCAAACGCGTACATGATCCAAAGCGAGTAAAACTGAGGCGTTTTTAGCATGGCTTTCCAGCTCAAATCTTCGCTGCTTTTAACGGCTTGCGGTTCTTGGCCAGGTTTTAATTTTGGCGCTGCTGGAGTGTAGTCAGCAGGTGGGTTATTGATGGTTGCAGCCAGAGGTACCGCAATTGCCAAAATACCAACACCAAGAACTAAGAAGCTGGTTTGTATACCCATACTGTCAATTAAAGACGCTGTGACAGGAGCAAGATAAATAGCCGCCAAGCCAAAGCCTGCGGCAATAATGCCATTGACCATGCCTTTCTTAGAGGAGTGGAACCATTTCATTGCGGAAGGAGATAGACAAGCGTAACCGAAGCCAATGCCCGCACCTGTGATGACGCCAAACGTCACGTTGAGCATCATAGGCGTGCTCACAAAGCTAGAAGCGATCATCCCCAGACCAGTTAATACTGTGCCCAAGATGAGAATTAATCGAGGTCCCATTCGATCTTGGAGAATACCAGCAACAAGAAGGCAAATAGAAAAAGTGATTGTTGCTGTTGCGTAAGGGGCAGAGGCTTCTGCTGCGCTCCATCCGGATTCTGTGACCAAGGCTTTATTGAACACACTCCAAGCGTATAGGATGCCTAGGCAGAGGTTGATGCAGAACCCTGCAATCAGGATGCGCATTGCTTTATCAATCTTGCTCATTTCTATTCTCAATTGTCGCTTTCGATAAGGATAAGTGTGCCTTCTTCGCAAAATGTGCCGCAAAAGTTGGGACGCCTTATCAAAAAGGAAGTTTATTTAAAGACTCATTTATTAAAAATTAGTTTGCGTTTTTCAACATATAACGCAATGGGCGCGGATTATAACCGATAAAGATGTGATTGGAATCTCTTTTTGGCTGCGATTTTAAAAAATAATTGAAGATGTAAACGTAAGTGTTTCTGATAGGGCATTCACTGTTTAATGAATAAGGCTTTTCTATTGCGACTTTGTTTATAGCTTTAGCAACCTCAACTGCAATCCACTACTGGCGAGGGGGGACGTGTCCAATTCACACTTTAAGTAAAAATAATCACGCTATTTTTTGTGTTAACTATCTGTAAATAGATTTATGGAAGTGGCCTATCTGAACGCTAACTACTGGATGCAAAGGAGTTCTTGAATTTGAGATGTTAACTAGTTGTAATTACAGAAAAGGAATGTCGATTTTGGTTACAAAATGAGCAAAAAATGCACTTGAAATTGGACATTAGATAGCGAGAATGGAGTGGAAAATGAGTTTTCATTTATGAAGGGATGCTTTTTTAAATTTGTTGTGAGGTGACTTATGAAAATGTTCTTATTGCTCATGGCTTCTGTATCTGCGGGTGTTGCATCTGCCGATCATTTCCATTCCTTTATGCTCGGTTTATCTGTGGCGTCTTTGGCGGTGGGAAGTTGCTACTTTTTTGCTTTCCGTAGCTCGCGTTTCCCTCAGTTAGCGCTGCTTTTACTGATCTGCGGTATGTTATCCAAGTTGGGCATTACCGTTGCTGGCGTGATGTGGGGGATGTCTGCTGAAGTGATTACGTCTCCGATTGTGTTTGCCTTATCGTACTTCTTTTTCTCTCTGGCGGTCACTTACTTGTGGTTCAGTTACCGTCAAAGCATAACTCCAGTACCTAAATGTATGAAAACAGCATAAATAATCTATAGTGTTTTGGTACTGCCAAGTAAATGTGTAAACACATTTCAGGACGAGACAGGATTCAAAAAAGGCCGATGAGTTTTCACTTATCGGCCTTTTTATTGCGACTTTAAAATCGTAATTTATAGCGTCATTGGTACCAGTACCATTGTGCCGAAGATAACAGTAATCAAACCTGCAATCACAGGAACCGAAGTACGTTTAACCACTTCGAAAGGACTGATGTTTGCCATACCGGATGTTGCCACGATAACGCCAGATACAGGAGAGATTGTACGACCTAAGTTAGATGCTTGTAGCATTGGGATAATCAGGAACGCAGGGTTTAGCCCCATTTTCGCTGCTAGCGATGGAGCGAGTTCTACGAATGCATAGAAAGGCGCGTTACCAGAACCTGTTGCGATAGCTGCAGCAACTGTCAAACCTGTCAACAGCAACATTAGTGCTACACCGCCGGCACCCGCTTGGTCTGCAAGATGAAGTAGGTTATCGATCGCGCCGATAGACATAAGACCTTGAGCAAATACACCAGCTGCGACCAATAGCATAACCACGCCTTTAAACGCGTCTGCCATACCCACATAACATGCATCCAAGTCTTCTAGTGACTTCTTACCATCAAATTTATTCACGACATAGTGAATCAACGCACCAATAAAGATAGAAAGCACAACGATAGTGTAAATATCTAGCGTGATACCAGGAATCGTACGGCCATTGAATAAGAAAACACCGAAGATTGGCAAAAATGGTAGCACGGCGTAGAAAGCGGGTGCGTCGGCTTCAATATCTGAAACGTCGATTTTTTCCATTGGCGTATTTTGTTTCTTATCTAGGTATTTGTTCCAGAAGAAAGCCGCTGCCGCCATGACGATAATTGCGCTAATGGAAACAGGAAGTACGGTTTGTACAGCAAAAACATCCAGAGCAAGACCTGACTTTTCTGCCGCAATAACAACATCTCCCGACGTAGGAGATAGAATGATTGCTGCAGGTGATGCACACACGGCTGCGGCTGCTGGACGAGAAATACCCATGGCTACCATCATAGGGAATAGCGTGGCCATTAAAAGTACACCCAAACCAGTTGCTGAACTTACTGCTAGAGACATCAAACATGCAACAATATAGGCAGCTACTAGTAAAACGTAGGGAGACTTGATCACAGAAAGTGGTTTTGAGAACTGTTTTACGACAACGTTATTTGCACCGATGTGTGTCATGTAAGATGCAAAGCCACATAGCAGCATGATTTGCATACCTAAGCCACCACCGCGATACTGAAGCATGTACTTCACGTATTCTAGTGAATCCGTCACCATACTACCTGTTGAGGTGATCTGTTCAGGTAAAACTTGATGGCCCAAAACGCCAGTTAGTAGTAATAAGGAAATACCAGCAGTTAGCAGAACGCCTGCTGCCTTGTAACCTTTGACAATGAAGTAGCCAACCGCGATGGTTACCACCAAGCCAATTAATAGCTCTAACATAAAGTCTCCAGATGTTATGAAAGAAAAGAAAAAAACTGTTTCAGATTATGACATGGAATGTACAGAATTCTTTCTTGTGGCACGAGACCAATCTGGCACTAGCATGATCTAAAACAAATTATAACTTTTAATAATGGCCTTAATGGTGACTTTTTATCTTGCCAATCGTTTGCGCTAGGGTTTTATATGCTGAAAATTTGGTCTGGTTTCGTATTATGTAACGATTGGATAATGGTGTAGAAAAGTACTCATTTTAGAATCTTGAAGTCATTTTGGTTTTGTCTTTACGTATTGTTGACTTCTATCGGAATATCATTCGGAGGTTTTGCTTTTAATTAAATAATCGGTAGTATTAAACCATGGCTTTGGCGTTAAAAATGGAAAATTAGCCATAAATTTACAGAACATATGGTTTAAAGTGCCAAGACTGTGTAGAGAAGCAGAAGATATAACTAAATAGGAATGCGTAATGGATTTACGACTAGCAGAATATAAGGACTACGAGCGCATCGCGCAGTTGCACTCTGATAATTGGAAGCGAGATTATCGGGGAATTCTTAGCGACGAGTACCTAGATCAGCAGGCCGCTGACGACAAGCAACTAATTTGGCAAACTCGACTAACAAACCCTCCTTTCAATCAACATATCGTGCTTGCCGAAGAGGGTGGGTTGCTGATTGGCTTCGTGTGTGTGTTTGGTAATCACGATTTCGAGCGTGGTACATTCATTGAGTCGCTTCATGTCGACGAAAGCTATCGCGGACGTGGCACTGGCAAACAACTGCTACTTGCGGTTGCTGAGTGGGTACAACATTATTTTAAAGATACTGGGTTGTATCTTGAAGTCGTTTCACAAAACACATCTGCTATTGAATTCTATAGACATATAGGAGGTCAGGAATGCCAAGAACGAATTTGGCATGCTCCTGGCGGTTCAGAGGTCATGGAAAAAGTGTTCCTATGGCCAAATGCAGAATCACTGGTCAGTGGTATCGAAGAGCATGTGATTTATTCGTAGTATACGATTAATTGCACTTTCACCATTCACAAAGAGTAGCGTTAGCTACTCTTTTCGGTTTTTAGAGATCTTAGGTTTTAAACAAGGGTAATGAAGCCCTTAATTGTCAACTCTGCATCTTCACGTTATTTGGGTATATAATCCACCCCAAACAATAAGGTTAATATGATAAGCCGTTGCTCATCAATTCATATGATGGCATGGAGTAAGTGGTAAGTTTTTATGGATGCTATACGCAAAGTCTACCAACATGCAGAGCCAAATCTAACGATTGTCGGCTGGATGGGGTTGGTCGGTTTTCCCTTTTACTATTGGGTATGGGAATTTTTATTCCCCCAAAGCTACGAGAACCTGCCATTACGGTTATTATGCTCAATGCTGTTTGCTGGAATTATCTTCAGGAATCGGTTTCCTACCTGGTTGCGTCGGTATGCGCACATCTACTATTTAGTAACCGTTACTTTGTGTTTGCCTTGTTTCTTCTTTTATATGCTGCTAATGAATGATTGGTCGAACGTTTGGGTCATGTCGTTCATGAGCGCCATTTTTCTCCAGATATTATTGACGCATGTGACTAGGGTGATGTTTGCCCAGACCATCATAGGGTTGTCGTTGGCGACGTTATTTGCATGGTTAGCGAACGGGTTTAAACTCGACATAACGATAGAATGGGCGCATATCCCCATTTTTGTGTTTATCTATATATTCGGCAATTTGTTTTATTTTAGAAACCAGATAGAGCATGAAGCCAAAGTGTCATTGGCAAAGTCGTTTGGTGCAGGAATCGCACATGAAATGCGGAATCCACTCAGTGCGTTATGTACGTCCATCGATGTGATCCAATCCGTGCTGCCGACAACAAAAAACGCGAGTAAAACGTCGGTGATGATGTCGGTTGACGACATTAATTTACTGCGTGAAGTGAGTGAAGACGCGATGAAGCTCATCCATTCAGGAAATGAGACCATTGATCTACTTTTGACGTCCATTGATGAAAACCGCGTATCTCGCTCTACGTTCAAAAGGCACTCTGCTCAATTTGTGGTGGAAGACGCAATTACAAGTTTTTACGCCAATCGGCATACAGACCGAGAGGTGATATCACTGGACGTCCGTCGTGATTTTGAGTTCTTAGGTAGTGCTACGCTACTTAAATATGCATTATACAATTTGTTTAAGAACGCTTATCAACATTGCCGAGCGGATGGACTACATATCCAAGTAACGCTCTACAGCGATGATTTTGTGAATCAAATTGTTGTCACAGATAATGGGTCGGGAATATATCCTGATGTTATCGAAAAGGTCTTTCAAGACTTTTATACTACCGGAAAGCGTGGTCGACATGGGCTCGGTTTACCATTTTGTAAACGAGTGATGCGTTCTTTTGGCGGCGATATCATGTGTCAGTCCGAGCATGGCGCCTGGTCTCAATTTACACTTAGATTCCCACCGATAAACTCTAATACTGTTACGAACATTAAAGCGGAATTAACGAAGTTAAAAACAGTGCTACTCGTTAGCAAGCAAGGTTCTCTGGTTGATAAAATGGTTGAAATGAGCCGTGCAATGGGGTTCTCGTTGACTCTGATTGATGCGCGTGATGTTCTTAAAAAGCAAGAACATGAGTTTGAGTTTGACTTAATTTATCTCGATATTGACGGTTTGGATGATCAAGGTGACGAGCTCGCTCGAATTGTGGTTTTATTCTCGTTTACCGAAGCTCGAATTGTCTATCTATATGACAGTAATACCATCCAAAGTAACCAAAGGGATGGATTTCAACCTATATGGATAAAAAAAAGTCACTGGTTATCAGACGCAGAAAAGGTAATGGATCAACTTCTGTTCAAACCTAATTACTCATTGTATAGCGGTAAGGTGTTACCGTCAGAAATGTCAGATAAACGTCGTATTATGGTGGTGGATGATAATGAGTCTGTACGAAAATATACCGCTATACTGTTAGAAAAATTAGGCTTTGACGTGATTCAGAAAGCAAATGGGCGACAAGCGCTGGACTGGTTAAAATCAGAGTCAGTCGACTTGATACTCATGGATCTGGAGATGCCGGTCATGGATGGACTAGAGGCATCAAAACAGATCAGATACTCTGAAAAGCCATACTCTTGTGTTCCCATCATCGCTCATACGGGAGATTGCTCTTCACCGACTTTGGATAAAGTGAATGCGTCGGGGATGTCTGATTTTATTGTAAAGCCGGCCGATAAGAATCGTCTTTACGACAAAATATCAAATTGGTTATGAATGAATATCAATCATGAACAAACAGGCCTAAAAAGGCGCGAACATTTTTGCCGCGCCTTGGCCGTTTTATCCGTTCCTTTGAGAAAAGACTGGTTAACGTTTATTACGCAAATAACGTTTACGTCGCTCTTCTTTACGCTTGGCTTTTTCTTCTTCTTTACGAGCAGTTTCCACTTCAACCTCGATCAACTCTTGTGTGATCATTTCCGGACGTTCAAGGGTAATTTGACCTAGTGTACCTTGACGAAGCTCGTGCAAAAGAATTTCGGATACTTTGTGTAGGTCGACTCGGCCACCTGCTCGCAATGCACCACGACGACGGCCAATTTCTTCCATAATTTCAATGTCTGATTCTGGCAGCTCTTCAATTTGGTAACGGTCTTTGATCTTTTCTGGATATTCTGCTGCTAAATACTCAATGGTATAGAACGCCACTTCGTCATATTCCATCGCTGTATCTTTTACGGCACCAGTGGCTGCAAGGCGGAAACCACTATGTGGATTTTCTACCTTTGGCCACAAAATTCCAGGCGTATCAGACAATACGATGCCATTTTGCAAGTTGATGCGTTGTTGACGACGTGTGACTGCTGGTTGGTTCCCGGTCACGGCTATCGTGCGACCCGCAAGCGTGTTGATAATGGTTGATTTCCCAACGTTTGGAATGCCCATGATCATGGTACGAATATTTTTACCGATCTCTTCGCGATGCGGCGCAAGTTTACGACAAAGTTCCATGATCTTATGCACTTCTTGAGGCTCTGACGTGGTAATTGCCATTGCTTTGACATGCTGCTCTTGTTCAAGGTGCTCGATCCATAGTTGCGTTAACTCGGGATCAGCTAGGTCACGCTTATTTAATACTTTGACGACGGGCTTATCGCCACGAATTTGAGAGATCAAAGGGTTTTCGCTGCTGAAAGGAATACGTGCATCCAGTACTTCAATGATCACATCCACTTGTGGAATTGCTTCTTCGATCTCTTTACGAGCTTTATGCATGTGACCCGGAAACCACTGGATTGAGTTATTAACCATTTGAAAAATATGCCTTTAGTTTTTATGGTTAAGCTGGTGGGGTATCAAGTGGGGTACCAAAAATTCAAATAGCATCATAGGGTACCAGAGTGTTTTGCTATTCACTTGTTGCCACAGCAGCATCGGTGAGGACATCTTAACATTTTATTGTTGGTACTAAAATGTGATTACCTAGAACGAAACTCCAAATACTTGCATTGTTCTTGATGACCGTTTTCCGACCTCTACATTTGGCAATCGCTACTTAACCGTTTGCATAAAATGCAAAAATAATTGAAAGATTTAAAAAAATTTGAATTAACTTAATAAATAGTGATTTGCATCAAGAAATTGGTGTAAGAATGTACTTACTGTTATACAACGTTGTGGAATGAGATGGGGTCTGGTGGCCCTCTTGGTCTTCAAAACCAAAGTGAGCCGCACAGGCTTTGGTAGGTTCGATTCCTGCCTCTTCCGCCAATTTTGTCACTATATCAATCGCCTTCGTAGTGACCTTGTTGCATTGATAAGATAACAAGGAATCATTTTGAACTCACAATCACCCCAGCCACCGCAGCGTTCAGAGGTGAGTGCTCCTCGCATCAATTACCGTCTTCCTCAAGTCGAACAACTACTACAACTCTCTATTCTTGCCCCTTTTATCGGTCTACTGAGCCGTCCTGTTGTCACCGATATTATTCGAACTGAGCTTGAGAGCATTCGTCGTTCGGAAGATTTTAAGGAAAAAGGGACTCAGGACATTGATGTCAATTTACGCATTATAAAGCGTTGTGAGCGCGTGACATTGCAACGCCAGCATCGAGTCATTAATGCCACCGGCATTGTTCTACACACTAATTTGGGCCGCTCTCCGTTACACACCAACGTATGGGAAGCGGTCTCGGATGTGAATACTGGTTACACCAACTTGGAAATTACGCTGGAAAACGGTAAGCGTGGTGGTCGAAATGGGCTACTGCCTACTTTAGTAAGAAGTTGGCTTGGTGCAGAGAACGTACTATTAGTGAATAACAATGCCGCGTCGGTGTATTTGGTGCTACTGGAGTTAGCGAAAGGCAAAGAGGTGATTGTATCTAGAGGTGAGCAAGTTCAAATCGGTGGCGGCTTTCGTATCCCTGATATTCTGATGTTATCGGGCTGCAAACTGGTTGAAGTGGGAACGACGAACGTTACCACGGCTGATGACTACATTAACGCGATTACCGAAGATACGGCGTTGGTTTTGATGGTGCATCAATCGAACTTTTTTATCGGTGGATTTACAGAATCCCCCGACATTCGCGAGGTGAAACGTCGCTTGCCAAGTCATGTTAGTTTGGTGATTGATCAGGGGTCAGGTATGTCGAACGAAAGCTTTGCGCCGGATGAGACGCAACTGGCGTCCTATTTAGACATGGGTGCGGATTTAGTCTGTTTTTCGGGGGACAAAATTCTGGGCGGTCCACAAGCAGGTCTGATCGCAGGCAGTGACGAACTCATCCAACGTTTGGGTCGTAACCCGATGATGCGGGCATTTCGTTGTGGACGCATCATTTTGTCGCTGATAGAAGAGCTGTTGGTTCGCAAGCTCAATCAAGAAACCTCCGGACAGGGCATCGCAGAGCGTACGCTTGCCAACTTGTCGAATATACGTCAATGGTGTGAGGAGCTTGCGCAGCGTTGGCATCATTGGGTGACATTTGTGGAATTGTCGACCCAAGTTGGCGGTGGAACCATACCAGCTCAAACGTACCCTGGATGCGGCTTGGTGCTCAACACGTCGCTTAAACCGCAAGCGCTGCTTGACCATTTGCGTCTTGGTTCGCCCGCTATTTTAGGTTATCTACACAATAATCAAGTAGTGCTGAATCTCACCACGGTACTTGAGGAAGATCAAGCTGCGTTTGTCGACCGCTTGGATACCTTTTTTCAACAGTTAGAGCGTGGTGACTTTTCATGAGCGGCGTTAATACCTTACCACAGACGGTGATTGGCTTGGCGGGGCACGTCGATCACGGTAAAACCACATTAGTGAAAGCGCTGACTGGCATGATGACCGCTCGCCCGCATGAACAAGAACTGGGTATGACTCAGGATTTGGGCTTTGCACATTTCGAGGACGAGCAAGGTCGCACCATCGGCATCATCGACGTGCCGGGGCATGAGCGTTATGTGCGCAACATGGTGGCCGGTGTTTGGCATATCAATATTCTGTTGTTGGTGATTTCCGCCACTGAAGGATGCATGCCAATGACCTTTGCTCACATGCGATTGGCGCGCGCGATGGGCGTTAAAGACATCGTGGTGTGTATCAATAAAAGCGATCTCGTCAGTGATCAAGTGCTGGCGGAAGTTGAAGAGTCAGCATTAGAAAGCATCATGGACATTACCGGCATCGTGCCCGAAGTGGTGTGCGTCAGCGCGCTAACGGGACACAACGTCGATAAATTGCGCCAAACCTTGCTGGAGATGGTTGCGCGAGTTGAGTTGTCTGATGTGATGCCGGGTGATGCGGCCACGCCGCTGCTGTATGTGGATCGCGTTTTTGTGGCCAATGGCGTCGGCACGATTGTGACCGGAACTCTGGCCCAAGGCACCGTAAGCATTGGCGATAAATTACTGAGCCCTAGTTGTGGCACGGTGGGCGCTATCCGTTCGATTCAGTGTTATCACCAACAAGTGAACGACGTCACGGCGACTTGTCGAGTAGCGCTCAATATCAAAGGCTTAAGCCGAAAACAGGTGCAGCGAGGTGACTTGCTGTGCGCGCCTTCGGCTCCTGTGACGCTCACTGACTCATGCATCGTACGGCTCAACGATCGCTATAGCGATGTGAGTCTATCCCGTGCAACTGAAGTGGAAGTAGCGGTGGGCACCTGGCATGGCCTTGCGCAGTGCATTCCTTTGCCCAACACCCAGTTGGCGCGCTTGCTGTTTCGTGAGCCACGTCCGATGTTCTTTGGTCAGCGTTTGGCGATTATTCAAAGCAGCGGTCATGGATTGCTGGCTCAAGCGGATGCGGTGTGGACATCGTTTATTGCGAAAGCGCGTAAACGTGCGATCTACCAAGCGTTGTCTACCTTGCCCGAGACGCTCACGGCGCATGCGCAACTGGATATGCTGCTGCAGCTGCAAGGCTACTATTCGGTTGAGTTATTGTGTGGTGAATCGGCGACGCAAGGCGTGGTCGAAGGCCAATATGTGTTTGATCCGCAATGGCTGGCTGAGGCACAAGCGCGCGTCATTCAGCTATTGTCTGAAGGTCGTGCGATGGGGCCGGGTGAACTGTCTAGTTCACTGCAAATCGAACCAGAAATCGTGCAGGTGCTGACTCAACAGCTAAAACAGCAAGAACGTATTTTTTACAGTTACGCTAAGTGGCAGTTAGGCAGCGGGCAAAGCGAAGACGAATTACCCGAAGTGGCGCAAACCATTTTGCGTCGTACGCGTGAAGCCGGACAAGCGGGTTTGGAGCTCAATAAAGTTTCGCTTGGTCATGATAAAAAGTGGCTTCGGCAGCTCGCTCATCAGAAATACATTACTGCGATTGATGAGCAAATCTACTTCGATATGGGCGTGTATCGTGCGCTGGTTAACCAAGCTATTGGCGACAATCAACCCTACGAACGCGTTACATTGCAAGAGATAAAACAGCGCGTGAATTTGAGTCGTAAATACCTCATCCCGTTTGTGAATCGAATGGAAAAAGATGGTTGGTTACGCCGAGATGATGAGGTTCGAATAATCCTAAAATCCGCCGAAGAATAAGCTAAATCGTATCATAAAATAACATTAACATGGACAGTAAAACGGCAGAGGTAACCCCTCTGCCGTTTTATTTTTTTGGACGGAAAAATGTGCGTGTCGTCACAAGTGTCGACTGGGAGTGTCGAGGGAGATGTCGACACCAAATAATGCGTTTAAATAGAGAACAATATAAGACTTTGCTTTTAGTTAACCTGTTGTTTTTAAATGGTTTAAATTTGATTTTTTATCCTGGCATATTTTATGCTTAATAGGGGTACTATTAACAACCAGGGTATACTATGAAAAGCTTTGTGGTTGCCGACCCAACAAAATGCATTGGCTGTCAAACGTGCATGGCAGCATGTTCAGATGTGCATAAGAAACAAGGGTTGCAAAGTCATCCTCGTTTAACCGTAGTCAAGCATAACGACGCGACTGCGCCGATTATGTGTCGACATTGTGAAGACGCACCTTGTGCGACGGTTTGTCCGGTTAACGCGATCAAAAAAGAAGAGGATCGCATCCTCTTACAGGAAACATTGTGCATAGGTTGTACCTTATGTGCTGTGGCGTGTCCGTTTGGCGCGATCGCGCTAGATGGCAGCCGCCCCGTTGCGATGTCAAATAGCTACGAAACCTTTATCCCTTCGACGCCGCGTTCCAGTAATCCTTGTACTTCAAATCCAAAAAACTTTGGCCATGATCTTTTGGCTTGGGAACCGGGCGTGAAAAGCATCGCCGTGAAGTGTGACTTGTGCGGATTCCGCGATAAAGGCCCTGCGTGTATAGAAGTGTGTCCAACAGGCGCGATCGTGCTGGTGGACGAAGCGAGTGCTTTGCAAGCGCGTGATGCGAAACGTGAAGCGGCCTCTAGTGTCTCCGCTGTTGTCAAAATGGAGTCGTAACCATGAATCCTCTTGTACTTACCGCGTTATCGCTGTGTGGTTATATCGCTGCGGCGTTTGTGGCCATGTTCTCTCGTAATCATGAGCGGGAAAACCTGCGTTTATCGAGTGTGATCAGTATGTTTGCGGGCATATTGAGTCTGATTTCTGCTGTGGCTGTGATCGTCCATCCGATGGGTCATACGCTCGAATTTAGCTTGTTTTACGATGTATTTGTATTGGATAAATTATCTGCGTTGTTGCTGCTGGTGATTGCGATTGTTTCCATCGCCGCAGCGGGATACGCGATGAATTATCTTGATGAGTACCTAGGCAAAGGTGCTGGTTCCATTACAGTATTATTTAACCTATTTGCTGGTGCGATGACTGCGTTAGTTGCAGCCAATCAAGCGATCGCGTTCTTAATTATTGTTGAAATCATCTCAATCAGCTCGTTTGCTTTGGTGATTCAAGGAAACACTGCTGCACACCGTAAAGCAGGTTTACATTACTTGGTCATGGACCATGTGGCGAACGTGTTTATCGTCGCTACCTTTGCAATTTTGGCTTACCACGCTAACAGCCTAATGTTTAGCGATTGGATTGCCACACCACCTCAAGGTGAATTAGCGTCGCTGACCTTTGTATTGGCGTTAATTGGTTTTGGCATTAAATCCGCTGGCATTTTCTTCCACGAATGGCTGCCTAAAGCGTACCCATTGGCGCCGTCACATTGTGCAACGCTGATGTCATGCGTAATGGTGAAACTGGGCGTTTACGGTTTGTTGAAAGTGGCCATTGTTTTCCTTGGTGCCACTCAATGGTGGTGGGGTTTGGTCGTGCTGATCTTTGGTGCGCTGTCTTCCGTTTTGGGCGTGATGTTTGCGCTGGCTGAACACAACATTAAACAACTGTTGGCGTACCATTCCGTTGAAAATATTGGGATCATCCTGATGGGCGTGGGCGTGAGTATGATGGGCATTGCGACCGATCACATGGTGATAGCAGTGCTGGGCTTGCTGGGCGCGCTGTATCACTTGCTCAACCACGCAGTGTTCAAAGGCTTGTTATGTTTGGGGTCGGGATCGTTGGTTTACCGCCTGCACACCAAAGACATGGAAAAAATGGGCGGTTTGGCGAAACGCATGCCCAAAACCGCGCTGACTTTTTTAATTGGTAGCATGGCGATTTCTGCGCTGCCACCGCTAAACGGCTTTGTCAGTGAATGGTTTATTTACCAATCTTTATTTTCCATCAGCCAAACAGGTAGTGTGGCGCATCTAATCTTTGGTCCGTTTGGTGCAGTGATGCTGGCATTGACCGGCGCACTGGCGTGCATGTGTTTTGTCAAAGTGTACGGCATCTGTTTCGGTGGCGCGCCGAAATCTGAAGTTGCGGAAAATGCTACCGAAGTGGGCAACGCGATGGTGAATGCGACCATTGGCCTATCTGTGCTGTGTGTGGTGTTGGGCATTGCTTCACCATGGATTGCACCGTACATCGCTGATATTGCCAGCGCAACACTACAAACGGGCGAAGTCACTGTAGCGCAGGGTATGTCGTTGTTCCCTGCCAGCAACATGCAGGCGCTCCTATCAACGCCGCTGATTTTGTGCGCACTGACACTGTTGCTGTTGGTGCCAACGGCGATTCTGGCTTTCCACAAACGTGAACGCTTAGCTAACCGACAACAAGGTGACCCTTGGGCGTGTGGTTACCAATACGAACAAAAAATGACGGTCTCTGCGGGTGGCATCACTCAGCCGATGCGTCACATGTTCCGCTATATCTATCAATCTCGACCTAACCGCACTTTGACGGAGCGTTTCTTACGCTCACAACCGACTGTGGGGGAAGAAATCTCGCGTGGGGTGTATCGCAGAACCATGGTGTTCTGGATTGGCCTTGTTGTACTTTGCACGATCTTTTTCCCGTTAATTTCTGGAGTTATTTAAATGTATTCACTAGAAATTCCCAGCTTGAACTGGGTGATCTTTGCAGTGTTCCAAGCGTTGCTGATGTTATGTTTGGCACCGCTGGCGACTGGTTTTTCTCGTGTTATTCGAGCCAGAATTCACTCTCGCCGTGGTCCTGGCATTCTGCAGGACTATCGCGATATCGGTAAGTTGTTACGCCGCCAATCGGTGGCGCCGGCCAACGCCAGCTTTGCGTTTTGGATGATGCCATGGGTGCTACTAACTAGCTTGTTACTGATCTGTATGTCACTACCAACCTTCACCAGCATGTCGCCATTTCCTATGTCGGGCGATCTGATCACCGACATCTACCTGTTGGCGATTGGCCGTTTTTTCTTCTCATTGTCGGGCATTGACTCTAACAGCATGTTTGCCGGTATGGGCAGTAGCCGAGAGTTAACGCTGGGCATTTTGATTGAACCGATCTTTATCCTCGCGATTTTCATAATGGCACTGGGCGCAGGATCGACCGACCTGGGTGTGATCAGCCATGTCGTGCAAAGCGGCGAGTGGGTGCGTCCTGTTACTTACCTGTTTGCAGGCATTGCGTGCGCGTTTGCGGTGTTTGTGGAAATGGGCAAACTGCCGTTTGACAGCGCTGAAGCTGAACAAGAATTGCAAGAGGGTCCTGCAACAGAATATTCCGGTGCGGGTCTGGCGATGGTAAAGCTGGGCTTGGGCTTGAAACAACTGGTCGTGGCGCAGCTGTTTTTGGCCATTTTTATTCCTTGGGGTCGCGCGGCGAATCTAGGTGGTGCTGAGCTATGGAGCGCTGCGTTGCTCCTGTTGGTGAAACTGTTCGTCGTGTTCTTGTTAGCTGGCATCGTCGAAAACTGCATGGCGCGAATTCGCTTTCTCAACATGCATCGAACTGTGTTCCCCGTAATTGTCGGCACCGCTCTTGCGTTGGTCTTTTTTATTTTTGGTTGGTAACAGATGATGATAATGAATACACAAAACGATGCCTTGGTTAAAACAGGCAAACACTATCTGGCGGGGTTGGTGCAAAAGTTCCCGAATGCCATCCTTGAAGAAGAGTGGCAGACCAACACCCAAGTGACCATTACAGTGAAAATGACCTCGTTGGTCGAAGTGATGCAATGGCTTTACTACGATCAAGGCGGCTGGTTGACCGTGTCGTTTGGTAACGACGAACGAAGTATTAATGGACACTTCGCAGTGTACCACGCGCTGTCGATGGAAGGCGTTGAGAAATGCTGGATTACTGTCAAAGTGCTGGTGGATGCCAACAGCCAAGAGTTTATTTCGATCACGCCAACCATTCCCGCAGCGGTATGGGGCGAACGTGAAATTCGCGATATGTATGGTCTTCGCCCGGTAGGCTTGCCTGATGAACGTCGTTTGATCCTCCCCGATGACTGGCCAGAAAATTTGCACCCACTGCGCAAAGATGCGATGGATTACCGTCAGCGTCCACAACCAACGACAGACACTGAAACTTATCCGTTCATCAATGAGCGCGGAGACGATTCAAACCGCATCGTACCAGTTGGCCCAATGCACATTACTTCTGATGAGCCTGGACACTTCCGTCTTTTCGTGGATGGTGAAGATATCGTGGATGCCGATTACCGCATGTTCTACGTTCACCGTGGTATGGAAAAACTGGCGGAAACGCGCATGGGTTATCACGAAGTGGGCTTCTTGGCAGACCGAGTGTGCGGCATTTGTGGTTTCACCCACAGCGTCGGGTATGCCAATACTGTTGAGAACTCACTGAATGTACAAGTGCCACTACGCGCGAAAATGATTCGTACCATTTTGCTGGAAGTGGAACGTCTACACAGTCACCTATTGAACATAGGTTTGTCGAGCCACTTTGTGGGCTTTGACTCGGGCTTCATGCAATTTTTCCGAGTGCGCGAAAAAACCATGGAGCTGGCTGAGCTATTGACCGGTGCACGTAAAACTTACGGCATGAACCTAATCGGTGGTGTGCGTCGTGACTTTTTGAAAACGCAACGCGAAAAAGGCATCGCGATGGTACGTGAAGTACGCCATTCATTCCAAGAGTTGGTGGAAGTGCTGTTATCGACACCGAACATTGATAGCCGTTTGGTAGGCGTGGGCGTGTTGGCAAAAGACATTGCGCGCGATTTCAGCCCAGTTGGTCCGCTGATCCGCGGTAGTGGTTTTGAGCGTGATGTACGGGTTGTGCATGGTCAATCGCTAGAAGCGTACGCGAATGTGCCAATCGAACTGCAACACATGGGCAACGGCGACGTGCAATCCCGTGTGATCGTGCGTATTCGAGAAGTGTTAGATGCTCTTAACATCATTGAATATGGCTTGGATAGCCTGCCAGCTGGCGCAATCCTGACGGAAGATTTCGAATACACACCGAACAAATTTGCGCTGGGCTTTACCGAAGCGCCACGTGGCGAAAATGTTCACTGGAGCATGACTGGCGATAACCAAAAACTATTTCGCTGGCGCTGCCGCGCGGCCACTTACGCCAACTGGCCAACGCTGCGTTACATGTTGCGTGGTAATACCGTAGCCGATGCACCGCTGATCATTGGTAGTTTGGACCCTTGTTACTCTTGTACTGACCGTGTGACCATCGTGGATACCAAGAAAAAACGCAGCCAAACTGTACCCTACAAAGCCATCGAACAATACAGCGTGAGCCGCAAAAATTCACCGCTGAAAGGACTGTGAGGCTCTCATGATTAAACTACTCAAAACCATTCTCAAAACCGGTGACGTTACGGCGAAATATCCCTTTGCGCCCTTTGAGGTTGCCGAGGATTTTCGCGGTAAACCGGAGCTGAATGCGAGCCAATGTATCTCGTGCGGCGCGTGTACGCGCGCCTGTCCGGCAAATGCCTTGATCATGGAAAACGATGAGCAGAACAGCACCCGCTGTTGGGAGTTGTCGCTGGCGCGATGCATTTACTGCGGCCGCTGTGAAGAGGTGTGTCCAACCCACGCGATCGAACTCTCCAAAGCGTTCGAATTGGCCGTGACCAAAAAAGAAGATTTGTACGAAAGGGCAGAATTCGAGTTGGCCAATTGCACGTGCTGCAATCGTCCGTTTGTGGCGAAGAAACTGCTCAACTACGTAGTGGATTCACTGGAACAAGCAGGCTTGCGCGGTGAAGCGTTAGCAATGCGTCGCCGTCAATTAGAAACCTGTCCGGCGTGCCGCCGAGAAGACAACATGTTGGACGGCACCAATCTGGCGACACACCGCTACATGACCAGTCCTAATGATTTAATCCTGATGACCCCGGAGGATATGTGAAAGGTATCAAGCAACTCTCTGGTGAAAAACACACCACCGCCGTGCCAGTCGAAGTTTCTCCGCAGCATGAGAAACTGAAACAAACGCTGATCAACCAAATTAAACGTTCTGCTTACGTTTACCGCGTGGACTGCGGCGGTTGCAACGCTTGCGAAATCGAAATCTTCGCCGCGACCACACCGGTATACGATACTGAACGCTTTGGTATCAAAGTAGTGGCGTCGCCACGTCATGCCGACATTCTGCTGTTTACTGGTGCTGTGACGCGTGCCATGCGCGCTCCTGCGCTACGTGCGTATGAAGCGGCGCCGGATCCAAAAATCGTGGTCTCTTACGGCGCTTGCGGTTGTGACGGCGGTATTTTCCACGACCTGTACTGCGTGTGGGGCGGGACAGACAAAATCGTACCTGTCGATGTTTATATTCCCGGTTGTCCTCCAACGCCTGCGGCGACGCTTTACGGGTTTGCGGTCGCACTTGGTCTTCTTGAGCAAAAAATGCATGCCAAACAACATGATGTGCAATCCACTCCTGCCACATTGCGTCATACTGGCATACCGATGGATATTCGTGTGTTAGTGGAACGTGAAACGCGTCTGTTGGCTGGTTACCGTCAAGGTAAACGCATCGCCAACGAACTGCTGGATGTACTCGCAAAGAGTACGAGCGACAATGTCGACAGCAATGTTAGCCATTACTTGGGTGAACATGACGACCCACGCTTGAGCGACATTGTCAATAGCGTGATGCTTTCGGTGATGCTGCAGATCACCGGAAACGATCAACCGAAAGGGGTTTGCCATGGCTGTCAGTGAATCACGTCATGTGGATAGTCAGGTCTACTTCTACCGTCTGAGCCGTAAATTTGTCGACAACAAATACGATGTACCAGAGGAAGCGAAGCAGATCATGTATTACAGCCTGACCATTGGCCATCATCTCGGCATTGTCGATTGTCTGAAATCTGAAATGCAGTGTTCAGGTCAAGAGTATCTTACTTGGATCTCCGGCCTTGATGAAAGCAGCGAAGCGTACCGCAAGTTGAAAGGTTTTCTGATGTTTGGCGAGATCACTGTGTTCCCCGAGCACATACACATGTTGGCGATTGCGCTTGACCGCATCGATAGTGCTACGCAATCAGAAAAAAGCCAACAATTGACGCAAGGCATGATCGCCATTTTGAACGCGATCTATAACGAGCCTACCATGTACTTGATGATTCGAGGTGGAGCATGAGCCAAAATCTACTATTAACCGTTGGCAACAACATGATGGGGGATGACGGCGCAGGCCCGTTGTTGGCGCAACTGTGTCGTGAGAGCCCGGTGGGATGGAGCGTGATAGAAGGCGGCACCATGCCAGAAGATAGCTTGCATTTGATTCGCAAAATTCAACCTCGACGCGTATTAGTTGTGGATGCCGCCGATTTTGGAGAGAAGGCGGGTGAAGTGCGCATCATTGAGTCCGATACCATCGCTGATATGTTCATGGTATCAACGCACAGCTTACCGCTCAATTTCCTGATTGATGAGCTGAAAACGTTCGTCCCAGAAGTCAAGTTTGTCGGCATTCAGCCTGCAATAGTGGCGTTCTCCTTTCCGATGACCGAGATGGTTACCGATGCCGTGACTGAGTTGCATCGTCGTCTTCCTGAATGGGAAGGAGACGGAGGCTACGAGAGCTGCTAACCGGTGATTTTTCTGAGTGCCGACACTTGTGACGAAAGCTGTCGACACAAGTGTCGGCGTTGTTGAGCTATCAGTTTAATCACCGCAATTATTCAATATCTTTCTTACTGGGTTTGGATTTTTAGTAATTTAAAAACAACAAGTTAAATTATTTTTGTTGTTATTTTTCATATTGGCACATCTTGTGCTTATAAGGAATCGAGTGGTTGACTCGGTTCTATCGACACAGAAGGATATCCCATGAATCGATTTGTCTTTGCGGACGCTAATAAATGTATTGGTTGTCGCACGTGTGAAGTGGCTTGTGCGATTTCACATCAAGATGAAGATATCGGGACACTGCAAGATCGTGAGAGTTTTCTACCTCGATTCGAGGTTATTAAAAATGCTCATGTCACCACGCCGGTGATGTGTCGTCAATGTGACGATGCGCCTTGTGCTCAAGTGTGTCCTAACAACGCGATTGTCCACGAGGACGGTTACATTAAAGTAATTCAATCACGATGTATTGGTTGTAAAACCTGTGCCATTGCCTGTCCTTACGGAGCAATGAATGTTGTTACAACCATGGTTGAAGACACATCACGTAGTGCTTTGTTTGCACGAAAAGTCCCTAAATCACAAGCGATTAAATGTGATTTATGTTCTCACCGCGCCAATGGCCCCGCGTGTGTGGAAGTTTGCCCGACAGGTGCGATTTCTCTGATTGAACCAGAGGAAATTCATCAAACCAGTCAAAGCAAACGTGAAGCGGCTGCCAGTCGTATCGCGATTGTTACTGTCTGATTTCTTGAAATAGTTAAGAAGGTAACTATGAAAAAATCCATTGTAGTTTGTCCGTACTGCGGTACGGGGTGCAAACTAAAGCTACTTGTTGAGAATAACAAAGTAGTGGGTGCAGAACCGGCCGATGGCCGGACTAATGAAGGTCAACTGTGCCTGAAAGGTTATTACGGTTGGGATTTCCTAAACGATACTAATTTGCTGACTCCTCGTCTTAAAAAACCCATGATCCGTCGTACTAAAGACGCGAAATTGGAGGCGGTCTCTTGGGATGAAGCACTAGATTTCGCCGCTGAAAAGCTAATGGAAATTAAAAGTAAATATGGCCCAGATGCCATCATGACAACGGGTTCGGCTCGAGGACCAGGTAACGAAGCTAACTTTGTTATGCAAAAGTTGGCGCGTGCGGTCATTGGGACCAATAACGTCGATCACTGCGCTAGGGTGTGACACGCGCCATCAGTCTCCGGTCTGGAGTCAACAGTAGGTAATGGAGCTATGAGCAATGCCATTCCCGAAATTCAAGAAACAAAATGTTTGCTCATTTTCGGTTACAACGCAGCGGATTCTCACCCAGTTGTAGCAAGACATATTATCAAAGCACGTGCGAATGGTGCCAAAGTCATCGTTTGTGATCCGCGTAAGATCGAATCTGCGCGTATTGCGGATCAGTGGTTACCACTGAAGAACGGTTCGAACATGGCGCTGGTGAACGCACTGGCTTACACCATTATCGAAGAAAACCTGTACGACAAGGCATTTGTTAAACAGTACACAGAAGGGTTCGACGCGTTTTACGACATCGTTAAAAATTATGCGCCAGAAACCGTGGAAACGATTACTGGTCTCGACGCAGCATCGATTCGTTTAGCGGCTCGTACTTATGCTACAGCGCCAGAGTCCATGATTCTTTGGGGCATGGGTGTGACCCAATACGGCCAAGCGGTAGACGTTGTTCGCGGTTTGGCAGGTCTAGCAACCTTAACCGGCAACTGGGGACGTCGTGGAGTGGGTTGTGGTCCGGTACGTGGTCAGAACAACGTACAAGGTACCTGTGACTTAGGTATGTTGCCTCACCAATATCCAGGCTATCAGGATGTGACCGATGATGCGATACGTGCAAAATTTGAAAAAGCGTGGGGCGTGTCACTGTCATCAAAGCCAGGTTATCGCCTGACTGAAGTGGGACACAAAGTAGAAGATGGCGAATGCAAAGCCTTCTACATCTTCGGTGAAGATCCTGCGCAGACAGAAGCGGATCTGAACGCAATGCGTAACACGCTACGTAATATGGAACTGGTGATTGCACAAGACATCTTCATGACCAAAACGGTTGAAATGGCCGATGTGGTCTTCCCAGCCACCAGTTGGGGCGAACATGAAGGTGTGTACTCAAGCGCTGACCGTGGTTTCCAGCGCTTCTACAAAGCGGTAACCCCGCCAGAAGGCGTGAAACCTGACTGGGAAATCTTCAGTCTGTTGGCGACTCGCATGGGTTACCCAATGCACTACAATAATACCCAAGAAATTTGGGATGAGTTGCGTTCATTAGCACCGCTTTACGCCGGGGCAACTTACGAGAAAATGGAGGATCTAAAGTCGGTACAATGGCCTTGTCCAACCGAAGATCACCCAGGTACACCGTTCTTGTTTGAAGGCAATAAATTCTCTACGCCATCAGGTAAAGCGAAGTTTATTGCAGCAGAGTGGCGCGCGCCGCTAGAACAACCGGATAAAGAGTACCCATTGGTACTATCAACCGTGCGTGAAGTTGGCCACTACTCTTGTCGTTCAATGACAGGTAACTGTTCTGCATTGTCAGCGTTGGCTGATGAACCAGGATACGTTCAGATGAACCCGCAAGATGCAGAGAAATTAGGCATAAAAGATCAACAACTTGTTTGGATTTCATCGCGCCGAGGCAAAGTCATTTCTCGTGCAAGTTGTAGTGAGCGTACCAACAAAGGTGTGGTGTACATGACCTACCAATGGTGGATAGGTGCCTGTAACGAGCTGACTATTGAACACGTGGATCCGATCTCAAGCACGCCAGAGTTTAAATATTGCGCCGTGAAAGTTGAAAAGATTGACGATCAAGCTTGGGCTGAAAATTATGTACAAACTGAATATAGCAACATGAAAGCGCGATTAAAGTCGCAAGTTGAGTTTGCTTAATTAGGTAATCAATAGCCCTTCGTCCGAGTTTATAATGATGACAAATACGAAGGGCTATAATTTATTGTTACTATTATGAATAAAACAGCGAAAGAATTAACCGCATTTTCCAAGGCTATGCTGCTAATTCATGGTATATCCGATCTGCTCACTTTTCTCCACGGAAAAGAGTGCGAATTTTTACATGTAGAGAGAATAAATATCATTCTAAATGATGAACGACTAGGTGAAGCAATCGTTTATTTTCTTGATGCAAATCAGCAAATTCAAAGTGATGTGATATACCATCATAATATTGATAACTATCATCAAAGTTACGAAGAGCACGTTTATCGACTTGACGGCGTCGATTTTTACTATTCACACCCTAAACTGGCTCAGCATCCGGCTTACCAGAATGTGCGCAGTTATTACAAGATTCCACTGGATACCTTAGATAAACAACTGGGTGCTATTGAGCTGATTAACCCGAAATTTGATCAATTAGATGGGGGGGAAAATCAATTTAAACTATTTAATAGTATGTTGGTTTCTTTTATTACGCATGTATTGGATCATCAACATGCAAATACATTAACGCGACATATTAGTGATGAGAGAGATAATTACCATATTCTGGTGGATGTCACCAATGCCGTTATTAGTCAGAACAGTAAAGAAAATCTATTAACATCATTACTCAACTGTTTACATCCTTATTTTAAAATCAAAGAGTTGTCTATTATCGATATGGACAATGGTCGCTGTATTCAGCGTGATGGACGAATTGTTGGAAATGATATTCAAACGCAGTGTTTTTTCTTTAATGATATTTCTGGAAGCGTACTCGATATT
Source organism: Vibrio mytili (assembly GCF_049563345.1). Classification (NCBI taxonomy): domain Bacteria; kingdom Pseudomonadati; phylum Pseudomonadota; class Gammaproteobacteria; order Vibrionales; family Vibrionaceae; genus Vibrio; species Vibrio mytili. Next base: position 548,910 of record NZ_CP110482.1, read on the forward strand.
TATTATCCAGAGACCAAAATTGTCACTGGCCATGATCTAGAACAATTACGCGCGGAACATACAGATTTCAATATTGAAGATGATATTGAATGTTTAATTCTAGTCCCATTAATTTTCCGTCGGGAACTGGTGGGAAGGATCGCTTATATGTTGCGCGATGTAGTGCAGCTGCAAGAGATTGATATTGCGCTGCTGCAACAGATTGCTGCACGTGTAGCGCTCAGCATGCACAGTTTACGCGAAAGTCAGCACAGTGCGCAGATGCTACCAAAGAGCACCGACATCCTCATTGATGATACGTACGAGCATTACCAGATTTTTGACGACATCATAAGCCAAAGTGAAGTGATGAGTCACGTGTTGGATCAGGTCGCTATGGTTGCGAGCTGTGACAGCACCGTGTTAATCGAAGGAGAGACCGGCACAGGTAAAGAGCTGATTGCTCAAGCGATTCACAAGATGAGCCGTCGCTGCAATCGTCAAATGATCAAAATGAACTGTGCGGCGATTCCGGATGGTTTGTTTGAAAGTGAACTATTTGGGCACGAACGAGGAGCGTTTACGGGAGCGATAAAAAATCGAGTGGGTCGCTTTGAATTAGCAGACCAAAGCACGCTGTTTTTGGATGAAATTGGCGATTTGTCGCTGGAGCTGCAACCTAAGCTACTGCGGGTTTTGCAAGAGCATGAAATAGAGCGGGTGGGTCACAATCAGTTGATTCATGTAGACGTGCGTCTGGTGGTGGCCACCAACGTCGATTTGGTCGCACGGGTGGAAGATAAGCAATTTCGTAGCGACCTCTATTACCGCATGAATATTTTCCCAATTCGGTTGCCGCCTCTACGTGAACGAGCGGAAGACATTCCGTTATTGGTAAAACATTTTGCGCGCCTGATTTCGAAAAAAATGGGCAAAGACATCCGCGCGATCAGCCAAGAGTCGATGCGCTGCATGACTGAATATCAATGGCCGGGCAACGTACGTCAGTTGAAAAACTTTATCGAACGCTCAGTGATTTTAACCCGTGGTGAAGTGCTGAATGTCCCTGTGCATGAACTGGTGGGTATGGGACAACCCTTGCCGGGCCACGTGTCGACGCTTGAATCCAGCGCGGCATCGATTAACAAGAACGATGAAACGATCTCTCGCGAAGCGATCATTCAAGCGTTGAAAGAGAGTAATGGCATTGTGGCTGGGCCAAGAGGCGCGGCAGTGAAACTTGGGCTGAAACGGACAACGCTGTTGTCACGTATGCAAAAAATGGAGATTAGCAGTAAGGATTATCTTGCTGCATGCTAAGCCGCGTTTATTGCGGTTGGCTCAATCGACAGACAACAAATAAAGGTATTAACGGTGTACGAAGAACAACATATGGTCTGTCATTCCGAAGTGACAACAAGAAGTATCGTCAAATATCAGCGGGCTCGCGGGCAGTGGAGCCAAGATGATATTTTGATTGAAGAGACGCCGATTGCGCTCGAATACAACGGCATCGCCTATACCGTCATGATGGGCACTCCACGAGATTTGGAAGCGTTCGCGCTGGGGTTCTCGCTCAGCGAAGGCATCATCGCCCATCCTCGCGATGTTCACGACATTGAGGTCACACACAACGAGCAAGGCTGCACAGTGTCGATTGAATTAGCCAATCGCTGCGTTGCACGTTTGAAAGAGCGCCGCCGCTCAATGGCTGGCGTCACTGGATGTGGGATTTGCGGCACGGAACAACTCAATCAGATCACGCGTTGCCTGGTGCCTTTACCTACCACCGCGCAATTTTGCTTTGACTATTTAGATCATTCGCTAGCGTCGCTAAATCGGTACCAACGTTTGAACCAACTCACTGGTACCACGCATGCTGCTTCTTATCTTGATGAACATGGTGAAGTTCAAGCGTTGTTTGAAGATGTCGGTCGCCATATTGCGCTGGATAAACTGCTCGGATGGGCGAGCCGCCAGCAAGTGAAGGGCGGAGCGGTGTTGGTGACCAGTCGCGCTAGCTTTGAAATGGTGCAAAAAGTGGCGGCGTGCGGTTTTGAAATTTTGCTTGCGCTATCGGGCCCCACTTCAATGGCGGTCGAGTTGGCGGACCGTCTTAATGTGACCTTATGTGGCTATTGCCGCGAAGGTCGCCTCAATGTTTACGCGCACGCTGAGCGCGTACGTTATCAGGGTACTGCCCAACGTGATGTTAGTTAACCATGTTGAGTTATTTAGTCGTAAGGCTTATGGCTGCTGGGTTCCCAGCATATCGAGAGTTATGAGTCTCCTTTTTAGTTTTTATTTTCTCGTTCATTTTTTAAGAGCTTTTCGTTATGAGTAAAAAAAATACAGCAATCGTCAGTCTATGCCTTCTTTTCTCACCAATGGTGTTTGCCCACCCGGGTCACCTTGGTAGTCATGGACTTGAAAGCGGCTTTATGCATCCGTTGACGGGCTTGGATCACCTGACTGTCATGATTGGTGTGGGGCTGTTAGCGGCGTTGTTTGGGGGTAAAAACCGCTGGACAATGCCACTAAGTTTTGTCGCCTTTATGGTGATTGGTGGCGTGATGGGTATTTCTAGCTTTGTGGTTCCAGGTGTCGAAACCTTTATCGCGCTGAGTGTGATAATGATGGGCGTCATGCTGTTTCGCGGTACGAACATGCCACAAAAAATGGCGACGACGCTGATCATGGCGTTTGCGGTGTTTCACGGTATGGCGCACGGCGCAGAAATGCCTATCAACAGTCAAGCGATCAGCTACTTCTCTGGCTTTATCGTTGTCACCGCCAGTCTGCACATTGCAGGTATCGTGTTAGGCGAAATGGTAATGCGTTTTGCAGCCAGCAAACGTTTGAATCAACTGGCAGGTGCGGTGATTGCTCTGCTGGGTGGCGCATTCCTGTTTTCATAATGGATAGAAGCGATGATGCGTTGTCTGATTGAAATTAAAGGACAGGTACAAGGGGTTGGTTTTCGGCCCTTTGTGTACGGTCTGGCCATTGAGCACCAGTTGAAAGGCTGGGTGATCAATGATGCTCGGGGCGTACGGATTGACGTCCAAGGTGAACAGCGCCAATTTGACGCATTTTATCGTGAACTATTGATTAAGACACCGCCCTTAGCGCGTGTTGATAATATAGAATTACGTCCATTGGCATTGGCAGATTTTACAGAATTCCGCATTTTACCGAGCCGTGGGGACAATGAAATTAGCGTCAGTGTTCCGCCCGACCAAGCGATTTGTATGGACTGTCGTCGGGAACTGTTTGATCCTAACTCGCGCTTTTATCACTACCCATTTATCAACTGCACTCATTGTGGTCCGCGTTACACCATCATCAAAGCCTTGCCATATGACCGTCATCAAACCTCGATGAAGGGTTTTAAGCTTTGCCCAGATTGCGCGCGCGCGTACCAAAATCCAATGGATCGCCGTTATCATGCACAACCGGTGAGTTGCGCGCACTGCGGCCCATCGGTTGCTCTGTTTAGCCCGCAACAAACACGTATCGCCAAAGAACACCAAGCGATTGAACGTGCAGCCGAGCAACTTATCGCAGGTGGTGTCATTGCGCTTAAAGGCCTTGGCGGATTTCATTTGGTGTGTGATGCCACGTCTTACCAAGCGGTTGCGAGGTTGCGTGAGTTAAAACATCGCGCCAGAAAGCCGTTGGCCGTAATGGTGAGCGATGTGACGCAAGCCAAGCATTACGTTCAGGGTGAAGCGTTGGAGTGGCAAACGCTGAAATCGCAAGCCAGTCCTATAGTATTGATGCGCAAGGCTGAGCGTGCTGATGAGGGCAGAACGTATGTCGCTGACAATGTCGCCCCAAATGTCGATTGCCTGGGTGTGATGCTGGCCTACACGCCACTACACCTATTGTTGATCGAGGCGTTACAATTGCGTGGCTGTTTTGCGCCGTTGGTGATGACCAGCGCTAATGTGTCGGGGTTACCATTAGCGACCGAAGCGCAGCAGGTGTTTGCGATGTTTGGGGCATCCCTCGACAGCGTGCTCGATCACAATCGCCCAATCATTCATGCCTGTGATGACAGCTTAGTGCAGTTGGCCGCTGGCAGCATGCGTGTGCTGCGTATGGCGCGTGGTTATGGACCTCTGAGCTTTCCGTTAGAGAATCACGCACCGGCCACGCTAGCAGTGGGCGCACAACAAAAATCGACCGTTGCATTTGCGGTGCGCAATCAATGGTTTTTGTCGCCTTACCTGGGGGATATCAACGATCTCGATACGCAGCAACGTTTTATCGATGCGACTGGTTATTTTTCTGATCTTTACCAAGCATCGACCGAGCGTTGGGTGTCGGACGCTCATCCGGGTTATTTTTCAACCCAGTGGGTTAATGAGCAAACCGATTCAGCGCTACAAGTACAGCACCATTACGCGCATATTTTAGCCGTGATGGCTGAATCACAACTCAATGGTCCTGTTCTGGGGGTAAGTTTTGACGGCACTGGCGCGGGCGATGACGGGACGGTATGGGGCGGTGAAGTGATGATCGCAGACCGACTCAGTTATGAACGCATCGCGCACCTTCGACCTTTTCGTTTGATTGGGGGCGAACAAGCGATCCGTGAACCTGAACGCGTGCTGTACGCCTTATTGCTTGAAATCATGACGCCAGAACAGATCCAGCAGCTAAATCTGCCAGCGTTTGCGTCGTGGTCTGCGTCGCATTTCCAAAACCTGTTTCACTTGTGGCGCAACGCGGAACGTTCTCCGCTGTGTAGCTCGGTTGGCCGTCTGTTTGATGCGTGGGCATGCCTATTGAGCTTGGTGATGACACCGGATTACGAAGGCGAAAGCGGGCTGCAAATGGAGAATGCCGCGCGTCAAGCTGGCGAGCACCAGTTTGCACTGGCATTGCCTTGGTGTGATCAGCAACTCGATTGGGCACCGGCGTTACAGCAATGTTTGGCGCAACACGAATTATCGTCCGAACGTTGGGCGTGTATATGTAGCGACGCCTTTATCAGCGCGTTGGCACAGGCAGTGGTCGATATTGCACAGCAACACGCTAACTTACCGTTGGTGTTGAGTGGCGGCGTGTTTCAAAATCGCTGCTTGCTGGATGCCATCGACGCGTTGTTCCCCGATTCGGCGTGTCCGTTTATCACCGGAAGTCACATTCCGGTCAATGATTCCGGAATCGCCGCGGGTCAGCTCTGGCATCAATTGGCTTATGACATTTAGTCGAACCTAAAGAATAACGCTACGGCGACGAATGGCGTCGTGGCTTCATTATCAATAAGTGAGAACACCATGTGTTTATGTATTCCTTCCCGCGTGTTGTCTGTCGATGAAGACGGGATGACTGCCAAAGTGGACACCTTGGGTGTATGCAAAGAGATCAGCACACATCTCATCAGTGACCCAGTTGCCGTCGGCGACCATCTGCTTGTTCACGTGGGGTTCGCCATCAGCAAAATTAACCAGCAGGAAGCGGCAACCAACCTAGCGACGTATGAAGCGTTGTTGGCTGAGATGGAACAAGAAGACGTTGCGGTGTTGCTCTCATGAATGCTGCGTCCAATCTGTATCAAACCTATCGTCGTCCGGATGTGGTGGTAGCCTTGGCGGATAAAATTCGCCAACACGCAGAGCAGCTTAACCAGCCGTTATACATCATGGAAGTGTGCGGTGGGCATACTCACACCATCATGAAATATGGCTTGAAACAGTTGTTGCCGGAATCGCTCAGCTTCGTGCATGGCCCGGGGTGTCCGGTGTGTGTGATGCCAAAAGAGCGCATCGACCATGCGATTGCATTGGCACAATTGCCGGATGTAATGCTGGTGTGTTTGGGCGACATGATTCGCGTGCCGGGTTCGCGACAGTCTCTAGCGCAATGCCGAGCCGAAGGTGGACATGTGGTGCCGATTTATGATCCGATGGACGTGTTGAAGATCGCCAGAGAGAACCCAACCAAGCAGGTGGTCTATTTTGCAATTGGATTTGAAACCACCACACCCATGACGGCCGTGTTGGTCGATTTGGCCGAGCGCCAGCAGATCAACAATCTCTACTTTCACATTAATCATGTGTTGGTGCCGCCAGCGATGAATGCGGTGATGGCCGACGAACGCACGCCGGTGAACGCTTTTATTGGCCCGTCACACGTGAGTGCGGTGACCGGGTCACATATTTATCAACCGATTGTCGAACAACACCAAATTCCGGTGGTTGTGGCGGGCTTTGAGCCGGTCGATGTTCTGGAATCGGTATTGATGCTGGTTGAGCAAGCAGTCTCGAATCAGGCGGTGCTGGAAACTCAATATTCTCGCGTCGTGACATCGGAGGGGAACACGGTGGCTCAAGCGTTTGTCGACAAAGTGTTGGCGGTGCGCGACACATTTACGTGGCGCGGGCTGGGCAATATTCCAAGTTCGGCATTGCAACTGCGTGATACGTACGCACATCGCGATGCGGAATTACGTTTTGCGGCGCATCTGCCACACCATCATCAAGACGATCATAAAGCGTGTCGCTGCGGCGACATCTTACGCGGCTTAGCTACACCGCCAGACTGCAAAGTGTTTGGCCGCGCGTGCAAGCCAACGCGCCCAATGGGCAGCTGCATGGTGAGTTCCGAAGGGGCTTGCAATGCGTATTATCGCTACGGCGCCATTGAATCGGTGTCGTTGACCGGGGGGAACGAAAATGAGTGAGATGACTCACGTGCAAATCAGTCATGGTGGCGGCGGTCAAGAGATGGGCCAGTTTATTCGCCAGTTATTTTTCTCGCGCTTTGGCAACGAAATTCTCAAACGCGACGAAGACGCTGCGAGCTTGTCGATCAGCGGCCCGATTGCGATGACCACCGACAGTTTCACCGTTTCACCGCTATTTTTTCCAGGCGGCAATATCGGCTCGCTGGCGATTGCGGGCACCTGTAACGATCTCGCGATGGCTGCGGCGAAACCGACATATCTGAGTTGCGGTTTCATGATTGAAGAGGGGCTGGCGCTGAGTGAGCTGACCGATATTGTCGACACCATGGCCAGGGAGCTCAGTCGCATCGACGCGCAAATTGTGTGTGGCGATACCAAAGTGGTGCCTAAAGGCAGTGTCGATAAAGTTTTTATCAACACCACCGGCATTGGCGCCATCCTGCGTGACGGTGTGTCGGCGCACAACCTGCAACCGGGCGATTGCATTTTAGTGTCACGCGATATTGGTTGTCACGGTGCGTGTGTGCTGGCGCAGCGTGAATCGATGGCGCTAGAGACGCAAATCGAGAGCGATTGTGATCTGTTGTGGCCAGCGGTTAACGCGCTTTTGCACGCCGACATTGAGATTCACGCCATGCGCGATGCCACGCGCGGCGGTTTGTCTGCGGTGCTCAACGAATGGTGTCAAACCAGCCAAGTACAGTTGGTGATTGATGAGCAAAGTGTGCCCGTGACCGACGCTGTGCGCGGGTTGTGTGAACTGTTTGGGTTCGAACCTTACGATTTGGCCAATGAAGGCACTTTTGTGCTGGCCGTGCCCGCCAAAGACTGCGACACCGCACTGGCCGCGCTGCGCCAACATCATACCAACGCCGCGTGTATTGGCACCGTGCAAGCCGGAACGCCAGCGCGTCCCATTTTATGCAACCCTTGGGGAAGTCGTCGTTACCTCGACTTTCCGGCAGGCGAGTTGCTGCCACGAATTTGTTGAGAAGCGCCATGCATGAACTTTCCATTAGCTTGAAAACCATCGATTTGGTTGTCGAGCAAGCTCAAAAGCACCACTACCGCAAGGTCACCAAAATTACGCTCAGCGTTGGGGTGTTGTCGTGCATTGAGCCAGAAGCGTTGCGAACTGGGTTAGAAATGGCCAGCCGCGAAACGATCGCCCAGGACGCCGAAGTGGTGATAGAAACCCTGCCAGCGATTGCCGTGTGCCAAGGGTGTCGTCACCAGTTTGCAATTCAGAATTATCAAGACAGTTGTCCGCAGTGCCACAGTTATCAATTGACTGTGCAGCAAGGCGAGGAACTTCAGGTCAAACACATCGAGGTTGAATAATATGTGTACTGTTTGTGGCTGCGGTGATAGCCAAATTGAGCACGGTCATCAGCATGATCATCCCCATTCTCATGGACATTCACATGAGCACGGGCATTCTCATGACCATGCGCACGATCACGGTGAGTATCACACTCACACCAGCGAACAACCGTTGGTGATTCATCATCATTACTCCCACCAAGGCGATGTTCATCATCACGTTCATTATCATGGTTTTACTCCGGCATCAGCGCCGCAGTACGCCCAGCTTGACCATGCACATCATGAACATAGTCACCATGAACATAGTCACTCTGACCATGCGCACCATGAACACAGTCATGCGGAACAGAGCCACCACGCCCATCATGCTCACTCAGACGATCACGACCACGCAGAGCATCACGCGCAGACGCATACAAATGGTGATATGCATTTTGGTCGCGGCGAAGCGCAGGTGCATGTGGCGGGCGTATCTCAACGTCAATTGCTCACACTGGAACAAGACATTTTGGGCAAAAACAACGAAGTGGCAGAACACAACCGCGCGCATTTCATTGCCGCTGGTCAGTTGGTGCTCAACCTTGTCTCCAGCCCGGGTTCAGGCAAAACCACCTTGTTGGTTGAAACCTTAAATCGTCTGAAAGATCGCTTGCCATGTGCGGTGATTGAAGGGGATCAACAAACCAGCAACGACGCCGACCGTATTCGCGCTACGCGAGTGCCAGCCTTGCAAGTCAACACTGGTAAAGGCTGCCATTTGGATGCCGATATGATTCACCACGCGTATCACCAATTAGCGTTTGATGAGGCCGGTGTGCTTTTCATCGAAAACGTGGGCAACTTGGTGTGTCCTGCCAGCTTTGATCTCGGAGAGCGTTGCAAAGTCGCGATTTTATCGGTCACCGAAGGGGAGGACAAACCTCTGAAATACCCCAACATGTTTGCTGAATCTGAACTGATGATCATCAACAAAACGGATTTACTGCCGTACGTGAATTTCGACGTGGTGAACTGCATTCACAATGCCAAGAAAGTGAACCCAGCGATTCAGGTGATTCAGTTATCAGCGACCACTGGTGAAGGATTCGACGCTTGGCTCAATTGGCTGACCGAGCAGCGCGCGGTGGTGAACTGTTCTATTTCGGGCCTATAACGTCATCGCCATGTAGTTCTGGATGATGGGCGACTCCGCCCATCATGTGTATTTGAAGCAACGTTCGTTAAAAGGTTCGATCATGCGCTTAAGTCAAATGTCTCTTCTTCTCTGCGGCTTCAGCCTTAGCTCTATCGCTGCCGCGGCTACCTTCTCCGATGTCTTGGAGAGCCAACAAGCGCAACAGGATAAGGTGCAAATTGTCGATTGTCGCGACAGTAACTTCTACAACGGCTGGCCAGAAATGGGCCAAACGGCTGGCGGTCATATTCCGGGAGCGGTGAACTTTGATTCGCGCTGGGTCGAAATGATGTCAACCGATGAACTAAAACAGATCATCGAGAATAAGTCGCTGGTTAAAGAGCATCCTACTTTTCTTTATTGCGCCGTTGACAGTGCGGCTCAATTGAAAAAAACATTGTTGAATCATGGTTTTCAATCCGTCGAGATCATTGAACAGCCGCTGGAACAATACCAAGGCGAGTTGGTAGCATTGCCCCGTTACCAAAACTTGGTGCCAGCTTGGTGGTTGGATGACGTGCTCAAAGGTGAGACCGTACAACATGCCCCAAGTAAAGATTACAAAGTGCTGGAAGTGGCATGGGGTCCGGCAACCAAGTACCTGTGGGCACACATTCCGGGCGCTCAGTATGTCAATACCAACGACATCGAATCGAAACCTTGGTGGAACCGCGTGTCTGACCAACAGCTGGAAATTCTGGTTAACAATCTCGGTATCAAATACGACACCACTGTTATTTTGTACGGCCGTGATAACACGGCGGCAGCGCGACTGGCCAACATTCTGATGTATGTGGGTGTGCAAGATGTGCGTCTGCTCAACGGCGGCTGGCAATCTTGGGAAGATGGTGGTTACAAAACAGCAATGACGTCACCAGACGTCTCGGCGACCACATCTTTTGGTAAGACCATTCCAGCCAATAAAAATTACATTATTGACCTGCCAGAAGCGAAAGCATTGCTGACATTACCACAAGACAAGCAATCGCTGGTGAGTATTCGTTCCTTGGCCGAATTTAACGGGGAAACTAGCGGCTACGATTACATTCAGTCCAAAGGTCATATTCCGGGCGCAAAATGGGGTCACGCGGGCAGCGATGCGTACCATCTGGAAGATTTTCGTAACCCAGACCAAACCATGCGCAGCGCGAATGAAATCACTCAGTTCTGGCATGAATCCAACATCGAGCCACAGCAACAAGTATCGTTTTTCTGCGGTACCGGTTGGCGTGCTTCTGAAGCCTTTTTTGATGCTTACGTGATGGGCTGGGAAAATATCAGCGTTTATGACGGCGGTTGGTATCAATGGGCAGGGAAATAAACTCTAACTTTCGCGGTGAATTACATCTATCGTTGCAGCATGAGCGGTAGACATGAAAGAGAATAAAGAGGCGACGTGATGGACTTAAATTTCAGCACGTTGCCTCTTTGTTTATTTGGGCGAGGGAGTTAGAGGAAGTGAATGCGGCACACCTCACCGTTGTGTGCTGAGAATTGACCAACTTTAAACAGAGGCAGGTTACTCTCGGCCAGCAGTGTTTCCAAGTGTTCAACGTGTTGTGGATCAACTGCAATCATCAGGCCACCACTGGTTTGTGGGTCGCATACAATGGCTTTTTGTTGTGCGGTCATTTTTGGCAAGCTGTCACCGTAACTGGCGAAGTTGCGGTGGGTGCCACCCGGTACGCAACCTTGTTGTAGATACGTATCCACTTTGGGAAGCAATGGCAATTCTTCTGTATGAATGGTAGCGTTTAGGTTAGCGCCCCGACACATTTCAAGCAGGTGGCCGGCGAGACCAAACCCTGTCACGTCAGTCATGGCATGCACACCGTCAAGGCGCGCGATTTGTTCACCAATCTTGTTTAGTTGGCACATGGCGTTTACCGCGATGTCGGTGTCGCCTTCGGCAATTTTTTTCTGTTTCTGCGCGGTGGTTAGAATGCCAATCCCTAGCGGTTTGGTGAGGTAAATGACGTCGCCTTCACGCGCGTGATCGTTACGCTTAATGTGGTCTAGCGCCACTTGACCGGTCACCGCCAAGCCAAAAATGGGTTCAGGTGAGTCGATGCTATGACCGCCCGCCAAACAGATGCCGGCATCCGCACATGCTTTACGGCCCCCATCAACCACTTGTTGCGCTACGTCTGCCGACAATTTGTTGATTGGCCAACCAAGAATCGCAATTGCCATAATGGGAGTGCCGCCCATGGCGTAAATGTCACTAATGGCGTTCGTCGCAGCAATACGGCCGAAGGTAAATGGGTCGTCCACGATAGGCATAAAGAAGTCCGTGGTGCTGATAATACCCACTTTGTCATCGAGTTTATAGACTGCCGCGTCGTCGCAGCTTTGGTTGCCAACTAACAGGTTAGGGTCAACAAAATTGGGTTGTTGAGAGGCAAGAATGGTGGCAAGCACTTCGGGGGATATTTTGCAGCCGCATCCCGCGCCATGACTGTATTCAGTCAAGCGAATCGAATCTTCAATCATAATCAATGCTCATGTTCTGATGCTAAAAAATATTTGAATATTTAAAATAATATATGAATGATGACTCGACTCGCTGATCTACATCATGAATCAGTGATGGCAAGAAGACGAATGTTAAAATGGTCGCTAAAAATCCGCGTTTTGATATTGGGTTACATTACTAAAGCAATGGATAACGAGATATACGTCGAATGTTGGGTGTAGTCGTAGGTTTAAAGTAGCGTCAGAACTTTCTTACTTAATTTCGCAAAGTCATTTAAAATCAATTGTTTATTTTATTTATTTGAAGCTGCGTTATTTGACTTTATAGTTTCACAGATTACCCTGATTCCCCAGTCAGAGGAATCGGTTATGTTCGGTACGTTAAAAAAAATCTCCTTATTGAGCGCCGCGTTGATTTGTGTTGCGGTTTCATTCGGCGCATCTGCGAACCAAGATGACAAACAAACTATTGTTGTTGGTGTGATCACTCAACGCGAATCAGCCGATTCCATTTTAGACAGTATTGGCCCTTTTTATGGTATTAACCTTGATTACCTTGCAAATATCACCAAGGTATTAAACCTTAAGCTCGAACTACGTGCTTACAAACACATCGTCCCTCTACTTAATGATGCAGAAAATGGTGTGATCGATGGCGCAGTGGGCTTTAGTAAAACGCCCGAAAGAGAAAAAAACTTCTTGTTTTCTAAGCCCTTCTTCTCGAGCACCATTGCCGTGTGGTATCGCGATGAAAACTCCAAAAATCGAGAAATTCAGAATCTGAAATGGGTCTGTGTCGAGGGGAGTGTTTATTGTGATGGAATTAAAGCTCTGGGTGCATCCGATGTTCACTATGTAAAAACTCGCGTTGAAGCGTTCGATGAAGTACGTAGCGGACGTGCTCATGCTTTAGTTTCTACCTATGTTGCGATCAGTCAGTACTTAGATAAGAATAATGTCATTAACGGTGTGGTGGATATTCCTAACTGGTTGCATCAAGAGGAGGTGAGCTTTATTGCTTCGTTAAAGCAAAATGAACTCATCGACCAAATCAATCGAATCTTAGAGTGGGAGCAATCAGGTCGCAACATCCGTTCAGTGGCCTCGCAAAACCGTTACCATATTACAGACAAAATGTTGATTGATTATCGTAAAACATATGGTAGCGATCACGTCATCACATATAGCAGCAGTGAGCAGGCGTTTCCATTCTTATCCAGTAACCCAGAGTCAGGTGACGTTGACGGTTTTTTGCCTGACTTTATTGAGCTTATTCAAGCTCGAACAGGTTTATCATTTCAGTTTAATAAACCTAAATCCAGCCTAAACAGTGGGTTAACAGAGTTCAATGCAGACTTGGTTCCAGTTGCTTATGTTGACCAAGTTCCTGTGTCTGACTGGTTACTGACTCAACCATTTATGCAGGATAAGTTTGTTGCAGTCCAAGCTAAGAGTCAGGTTGAAACCTTTGAAAAACCGAATGCTGGCATTCTCCTTAGTTTTAATAAACAAGGTGTGGTCCCTCTCGATACTTGGCAGGAAAAACGTTTTAAACGCTACAGTGATCTCAAAGCGTTGCTGTCGGATTTGAAGCAGGGTGCCCTTGACGTGGCATACGTACCCGACGATATCGTTCACAGCATGATTGTGCAGGACAACGTAGACGGATTGACGATCAGTGAAAACAATACGCTTTCGTTTTCTATTGCTTTTGCGGTTGCCAATCATGATGCCCAACTAAAAAATGTGCTTGACAGCGTAATAGCAACGATCGATTCAAATGAAATAGAAAAATTGCTGCGCTCATATAGAAATTTCAATCTGGTTTACGGCTACAACGACAAGCAGATCACAATAATGGCTTTTGTTGGCGCCGCTGTTTTTGCTGTGTTCTTGATTATTGCCTATTTCATATTGGCTCATTTACGCCTTAAGGTGAATTTGGCTGAGTTGAACGCAAATAATGAAGAGAAAGAAAAGCAGTGGTTGATGGATATTATCCAAGAGATCAATAGCCTTGTTTTCATTCATAGCGAAGATAACCACCTTGAAATGAGTAACTGTGCCCGTTATCAAAGTGGTCAATGTAAGCAGTGTTTTCTTCAAAGTGTTAACACAGCACGCCCATTAGTTGATAACGAAGGTGAACTCGCCTGTGTGATTCGCGGCCAGAGAATTTCAGAAGAAACGGCAGCTTCAGGTTGTGTGATGGGGATAAGTTACATTCATCGTGAGCGTAAAACGATTGCAGCTCCAAATGGTAAAAAGAAGTTTGTACTAACGGTAGTCCACGATATTACGCAGCAAAAAGCGCGAGAACAGGCTCTGATGGATGCCCAAAAAGAAGCCCAATCAGCGGTTCGTGCTCGTGAAAACTTTCTAGCGACCATGAGTCACGAGTTAAGAACCCCAATATCAGCCACGCATGGCATACTCGATCTCTTAGAGCACCAAGTACTAGAACCTTCGAGCCGAGAGCTGCTTGCTCAGGCCATGCGTGCACTTCGCCACTTAAATACGTTGGTCGATGAGGTATTGGACTACTCGAAGTTAGAAGCGGGTCAGTTAAATATTGTTCCGGTAAAAACGGATCTACTGCCTGTGCTATGCGATGTATTAAAAGGTTTTGAACCAAAAGCGCGTGATAAAGGATTAGATTTCAAAGTTACGATCAAACCGATAAGCGAATCCGTCTTTGAAGTCGACTCCTTGAGACTGGTTCAGATCATGACGAACTTGCTGTCCAATGCGGTGAAGTTTACTAGTGAGGGTGAAATTGCGACTAGTATCGTTGTACAGAATGAACAACTCACCTTGAAAGTCGCCGATACCGGAATTGGGATGTCAGAAAATCAAGTCAAAGGCGTCTTGAGCCCATTCGTCCAAGCTGACGACACCATTACTCGCAAATTCGGTGGCACAGGGTTAGGGCTTAGTATCGTTGACCGGTTGGTGGATTGTATGGGGGGCAACCTGATGATTGACTCACAATATGGGCTTGGAACCACGATCACCGTTCGACTACCAGTGACAGCTTGTGAAGCACACGCCAAACGTCATTTTAATTGGACTTACAGTGAATCACTGCCATTAAGTATTCGCCAATGGTGCGAAGTGTGGGGAATGGCACCAGCGAGTGTTGACCCAGATTTAGTCGCAGAATTTGACCACAATGAACATTTTATTGGCGTTATGTTTAACGCTGGTGACAGGACAACAACGTCGTTATCTAAGCAGGAGCTGCAATATCCGTGTGCATTGTTCCGTCTGTTCAGTCAAGAGCAATACGTACAACACGGTGACGATTTGCAAGAACTTCAAATAGAAGCGATTCACTGGGCGTCTGGAACGGTATTAGTGGCGGAAGATAACCCAATCAACCAAAGCGTTGTGCATATGCAATTGCAGAAGCTTGGCATACAGCCTGTTATCGTAAATAACGGACGAGAGGCGTGGGAATACATCAATAAAGCAAAAGATGTAGAACTAATTTTGACCGATTTTCATATGCCAGAAATGGATGGTTTTGAGTTGGTTCAAAAAGTGAAAAGCAGTCCACAGTTCCAGTCGATTCCTATTGTTGGTGTTACCGCCGAAGACTCTCGCCTTGCCAATAACAAGGCGAAGGACATTGGTATCGATGATGTGCTGTATAAGCCGTACGATTTAAACGATTTGAGGACCATATTACTCCCTTTTATTGCTAAAGAGCACGTGTCGCATACATCAAAGTGGATAGAAAAATACAACGAAATAGAAGCAATGGAAATTGCAAAAATTTTTAATACCTCAATGGAAATTGATATTAACAACTTAAAAAACCTACCAACAGAGAATGAATTAAAACGAGTTATACACGGCATCAAAGGTGCGGTAGGCGCAGTAGGACTAGATTCATTAGCGGACTTATGTATAAAGGCCGAACAAGCCGCTGGGATGGAATTTGAGAAACGTATCGGGGAATTAATATTACGTATCGAACGGGAGGTCGAGAGCATTAATAAGTGGATATGTATACATGAATAAAACAC
The DNA here is from genome assembly GCF_049563345.1 of Vibrio mytili. Lineage (NCBI taxonomy): Bacteria > Pseudomonadati > Pseudomonadota > Gammaproteobacteria > Vibrionales > Vibrionaceae > Vibrio > Vibrio mytili. The sequence goes on from NZ_CP110482.1 coordinate 564,592, forward strand.
TCAATGTGATGGTGATTGATGATCACCCTCTTCAAACGACTTTATTGAGCCATGCGCTACGTAAACACGGTGCCAGTGTTATGCGCTTCAATAGTGTTGACCATGCAATTACTTGCGCCAAAGCCGGTGATATCGATGTGATATTTTGCGACATCATGATGCCCGGCAAAGACGGTATTGACATGATGGAATTGCTTCATCAGATCGAATACAAGGGCAAAGTGGTGCTCGTCAGTGCAATGGAGCTCACGATTATTTCTGCATTGCAGGCGATGTGTGCTGAATTTAGTTTTGATGTGATAGGAAAACTGCAAAAGCCTTTCAAAAGCGCAGATATTGCTGAAATTATTCGCCAAATGAAGCAAGAAACAGAAGGAATAGCGTCATCTTCACCTGCTGTTGATATTCAAGACCAAGACTTTTTATTTGCCTTGGGGAAAGACCAAGTAAAAAATTACTATCAACCCCTTGTTAATATGAAAACCGGAGAAACCGAAGGTTATGAAGCTCTTGCAAGGTGGATCCACCCTGATTTTGGAGTATTGACCCCTTATTACTTTTTATCCACGGTTGAACGCTGTCAACTGTCTTCAGAATTATTTGAAGCGGTTTTTAGTGGTGTCATTTCGGATATGCAAAGCCACAGCTCGATCAGTCGAGTGTCTATCAATGTCGATCATAACAACTTAGCGGACCGACATTTTGCTACCCGGTTTCTGCAACGTTGTCGTGACTTTGGCACCGACCCGTCGAGACTCACGATAGAGATAACCGAGCGAGACGCGTTCCAAGCTAATGCGGTTATCTATAAAAATTTGTTAAAGCTCAGGCTGAATAGAGTCACAGTATCTATTGACGACTTCGGAACGGGATTTTCAAGTTTTGAAAAGTTAGCCCAGCTACCCTTTAATGAACTCAAGATCGATCGTTCACTCGTAACTGGCGTGAGCAGTGATCTGAAAAAACAAAATATTGTCATTGCAATTTGTGCACTAGCCAAGAGCTTAGGCATTAAGGTTGTCGCCGAAGGTATCGAGGATGAAATAACGTTAAGAACCCTGCGCGGTTTCGGCATCGACCTTTGCCAAGGTTTTTATTTTGATAAGCCCATGCCATTAGAAGCAATATAAATTGAAATAAGAAGAATACAATGAACTGTTTAATTTTTGATGACCACCCACTTGTTTGTATCGCAATTAAATCACTATTGGAGGGGCTTGACATCACTAAAGAAGTGATTAGCGCTACTTCTGCAAAATCAGCACTGCAGTCGATAAAAGAGCATGATATCGACTTAATTATTTTGGACGTTAACTTAGCGGATTGCGATGGATTTGATTTCTATAAACGAATTAAATCACATGGCTACGACGGTAAGATTATATTCTTTTCTGCTGAGTCTAGCCAAATGTACAGTCAAATGGCGTTTCGCTCTGGTGCGGATGGATACGTGTGTAAATCAGAGGATCACGCCATTCTTAAAGATGCTATTGAAGCAGTCAGTAAAGGGTATACCTTTTTCAAATTTAAACAAGTCACCAGCGAAGTTCGGGATGTCCCGATGCTCTCTAGCCGAGAAACCGCTGTCATGAAGTTTTTAATGCAGGGCAAGTCCAACCGTGATATTGCAGAAATTTTGTCCATTAGTGATAAGACGGTGAGTACCTATAAACGTCGCGTACTAGACAAATACAATGTAAAAAACATCGTTGAGTTAACTAAGGTTGCGGGCGAGGTTAGCGAAGCGGTGTGAGGTTAGCTGCGAAACAAAAGCACGTGAGGAGATGGATTTAACCATGTGTCGTGATGTGAATGGGCGAAAAGTGTAAAGGGGTGGCAGGTGTGAACACCAAGGTTAAAAATATTTCTCTATCGTTGTTTATCGCGACGTTGTTATTCGTTACATCAGTGACGGCTATAGGTGCCGTATTGATTTCGTATGAAGTGAAACAGTTTCATACCTATGTGGAATATCTGTCGCGAGTGAAGCAAAAGGTTATACTGTTAGGCTTGTTGGCAGAGTCTGAGCTCAGACAGAACGGTGACTTGAGCGCAAAAGAGGTGGAATCTAATACCGAATACTCTTTTCAAGATGCAGTGTATTCGTTGAAGCCAAATGATTCTCTGAATTATGTGGAAGCGGTCGCTCGTAAAGTATTTCACCAAGCGGAACAGTATTTGTCCAGCGTCTATCAGCAGGGCTCTTCGGTGCTCTATTTTCGCTCTTATAGTGGCAACAAGTTAATACTGGAATATCCTATTGACGGACTGAAAAACGATAAAGATGCGTTTGATTTGGCATTATGTGCAGAAGAGATGACATGTCTTGTCGCAGCGTGGAAAGGTCAGCTAGTGGATCGCGTCCTCATTTCTTTGCCTTTTAAAAGCAAATCATCCAATGAAATGGCACTTAGCATCATGAGCCCTGTGTACTATAAAGGAGAGTTAGTGGGGGAGTTTGGATCTCAAATTTACCTAGAACAATTGTACGGTGAGGGGAAATCTATCACCACGACAACGACGAACGGCAGTAAACAGATCATTATTTATTTCTCGGACTATCCTTGGGAGAAGTTTGCTTATACTCAGTCGTTTATGGCAGACAATACCAATTTGATCGTGTATCAATATCCGTTTAGCAAAGTGATTATTGATTATAGCTTTCTTTACGTCATCTATTTTATTGTTGCGTTAGCTTATTTTGTCAAAGTTCAGGAGTCGAAACAAAGCCGCCTAAAGCTTGCCACGGCGCTGACTGATGTTACGAAAGATGAGTTAACTGGGTTGTTTAACCGACGAGTCTATAAAGACAAGACTTTTCAAAGTCGCTTGGTCACAGAGAGCTATTCTGTTTTGGCTATAGATGGTGATCGAATTAAACGAATCAACGATCGTTACGGTCATCATGTTGGTGACGAAGTTATTTCTATCATTGCAAATACAATGAAAAAAGTATTTCGCAACAGCGATTATCTTATTCGAACTGGTGGAGATGAGTTTGTGGCTATTCTACCTGGATGCAGTCGCAGTCAGGCTTCTATACTTGCGACTAAGTTACAAGCAGCAGTGAAAGAAAATCGATTAAAAACGCTAGATATTGAAATCAGTATCAGCGTTGGTTTGGCTTCTGGTGAGACTAATGAAAATGTTGAAGATGTCATCGTGCGAGCAGATGAAGCGTTATATAAAATGAAACAGCAACGCGTATGACGGAGGTAACCATATGATTAACTTGACTAAATGTAAGTTATGACCTTATATAGTAAAGCAGCTTGTTTTTATGGCTGCTTTTTTGTAAGACCCTTTTAAAATGGTACCTCGTGTGAAAAAAGAGCTGGATCTCAATCTACTAAAAATATTAGTACTACTAGAAAAACATCGTCAGCTTAAGCCCGTAGCTAAGACGCTGGGGAAAAGTGAAGCTTCGATAAGTAAATATCTTGCTCGCTTGCGTTTCCAACTTAATGACGAGTTATTTATTCGGCATCCTCATCATTTAGAGCCGACTGACTATTTAACTCGCCAGTTACCCAAGATCTCTGCTGCGTTGGATCAATTGGAAATGAGTGTAAATGGTACAGAGTTTGATCCAAAAACCTATGAAAAGGACATCACGATATGCTTGCCCCAAGTTGCGCAATATTCGTTTGGACATCTACTAGCAATGGAACTTATGTCTCTGTTTCCCAAGGCGTATATTACGCTGACAAGTCACTCAGACAATAGTATCGAAGATATATTACTAGGGAAAATTGACGCTCAGTTACACTATTTTAACGATGAGTTGCCTAAGTCTATCCACCAACAGTTTATTGGTTATGCGCGTACTGGTGTTGTGGTTCCTGAAGAGATCGGCGTTACAACTCTGGAACAAGCGGCTCAATTACCGTTTGTGATGCTGAGTATCCTTGGCTGGAAGGATCGTGAGCAATTAGCAAAACAAGTAATGGAAGCGCAAGGTTGGCAAATCAATCGCGTTGCGTCTTTTGACAATGTCAGTGCAGTACTAAAAGTCATTAAAGAGCTTGGAGCGGCAACCGTCCTACATGAATTTCAGTCTCGAATGGACGGCTATCAGTTTATCCCTATCTCTGACTCTTTCTATCCTGATGGCTTGCCCAAAATCGTACTGCAAATGAAACAAAGCCATCGTCATGATGCAATGTACCAATTGTTGACCAGTACAATTACAAAATACATAACAAAGTCGTGATGAGTTATCCACAAACTAGTCGGTCTTCTGAATTTGAAATCGTATGCATTAACTCAATTAACGAAGTGGCATGATATTTTTTCAAAATTCGGGTTTTATAAGTACTGATGGTTTTGGCACTCAATGACAATTGTTCAGAGATGCGCTTGTTAGTGTAGCCTTGCGTTAGGTAGTGGAAGACCATGGCCTCTCGCTTCGATAACGCTACTGCACCTTTTGATTGCTTGTGTTTTAATTTGAATATTGAGTAACCACGAGAAACACTGACAATTGCGTCAAGAATGGTTTGTTTACTTTCACTCTTGTTGATAAAGCCATTTGCGCCAAGTTCGTATGCCGCTTTTGATAGGCTGGAGTAATCGCGCGACGAAACAAACAGTATTTTTCCTTGGTATCCTGTCGCCATAATGTTTTTGGCTAGACGCATACCGTCGCGATCACCGATGACAACGTCTAGAAGAATTAAATCAATCCGTTGATTTCGAACGAAGTCCATTACTTCTGCACAGTTTGTTGATTGATGTACATTTGCTACATTGAGTGCGGTTTTAATCAGGGTTGCTAGTGCCTCACTGTACAAAGGTTGTGCATCAATAATAAGAACGTTATTCATAGTGAACCTCATTTTATTCAATATAATTTGTGATGTCCGACTACCTGTCTTCGGATTTATTTGGATTGTAGGAAAAATCTTGTCCAAGTGAAGGAAAATGACATTTTCTAAAAATGAAATTCACCGGTCTCGCGGGAGACCGAAATTAAATTCTGTTCCAAGACCAACGGTTTGGCGTTCTTTGTAGAGCATCAAAAATCAATCAGTTTGCTGAGTTTAACTTGATATTATTTTTCGCAGACTGATACATAGAATCGTAGTTCATCTGGTGTAATTCTTCGTCGCTGTATAAGCTCCTGACAACGTAATCGCATGATTCTAATTTATTGAAAATATGATAGTTACCTTGGTAATCCAATGGACGCATTGACGCCAACTTAAGAATCGCAAGACAAATTTTTGTGGAATTTGGCAACAGATCATGCAATTGAAAGTAACGGTCAAAGTGAGAGGTTACTTCTGAGGTAGAGATGCTTTTTTTCGTGGAAAGGAACTGTCGTAGTGCGCTGATCTTTTTATGCGATTCATACAAATTTTTTTCTAAATTTTTGAACATGTGCACTTGGCTACGAAGAATACTCGGATGCTGCGTTTTTCCAATAGACTCCCGGGTTTGAGGGAGAAGTGCTTTTACATCTTTAAAGAATGAGCAGTATTCAAGGAGCAGACAGAAGTGATATTGGTCGTAGAAATGTGTCAGGTTATTCGACTTCAGCGCTTGTTGTACGGCAGACATTGCGGTTTTCAAATTTCCCTTGATCAAAGCAATATGTGCTTTAATGAGCAGTGCTTGGGTTTTGAGATGATCGACTTTCTCTATTTCGCTGATCATCGGGTTCAGCCCGTAAAGGATATTTTCGAAATTACTGTTTGAAGGATTGAAAAGCTCGCGATAAAGGAAGCATCGAATGTAGTTGAGTTTCGTGAATACGCCACCTCTGAAGGTGTTTCTATTCTTTTCATAATAACGTTTTATATAAATAACGGCATCTTCAAATGAGGATTCCGCTAACGATAGGTTCGCAATCACCAGTTCCCGCTCTGCACCAGCATCAAGCAGCATTGTCGACTCTTTTAAATGTTCAATAGCCTTGGGTAAGTCTTCGTTAAGTACCGCTAATTTCGCCATTTCATCGTGGTAAAAAGGATTATCTTTTTTACTTTGTAACGTTTCTAATAACTGCTGTGCTTGGCCGAGATCGTTACTCTCTATTAGCGTGTTGGCGAGAGCCGTTTTTATCCAGTCAAAATTGTCTTCTTTGAGTAACAATTCGTATTCGTCACGTGCTTTCGTAAACTGTTTATTCTGTACCAAAGCGTGGGCACGGTATTTTCGGATGAGTTTCGAATACTCTGGATGAAGCGGTTGCAGCTCATCACAAGCATGCACGACTCCTTCGTAGTCAACTGCATGCAACTTTTCAAAAATTTGTAAGAGTGCGCTTCGGCGTCTGATCACAGACAGAACCCGTGCACGAAAAAAGACTTGGCTAAACGGCTTTAATAAATAGTCATCGGGTTCACTGTCAATAATAGAGCGTACAACCCTCATATCATTTTCTCCTGTGAGAAAAATGAACGCGGTTTTTGCAGGGAGGGTTTTGTGATGTCGCAGCTCTTCTAAAATTTGGAATCCATTAAACTGTGTTTGGAAATTATAGTCGCAGATAATGAGGTCATAGTGAGTTTGCTTACATAAACTAACGACTTCCATTGGAGTAAAAGCACATATGATGTCTTTGAATCCAGCTTGTCGCAGGATCAACGTGATACTGCTCGTTACTAGTCTTGAGTCGTCCGCGACCAGGACCTTACACAAATTAGGGGCTATATTCATAGGTTGATACTGTTGTTGTTCAATTTCGCAAGCAAAAGGGAGCGCGATGCTCAACTTTGTATGAGTATAATTTTGTAGATGAATTAGTTTTGGTTGTATTGTTTTTCCAAGTTTTCACGTCAACGATACTTTGTTTGACTTCTTCTATTAGTGACGTCACCGTTTGTTGATAGCTTGATGATCCAGACTTGCTTGCTGCCTCTGCAAATAAAGCGGATCGATGAATAGAATATATCCCTATTTGCGCTGCGCCACCTTTCAAGCGATGTAGTACAGGCAACAAACTTGGTAGGTTTGCTAAGTTTTCCGTTAACAACGCAACGTCGGCTTCCATTGCTTCAATATAGACGTCAGCCATTTGTACTCTTTGGACTTTGGGAAAGTTGAGTAACCATTTGGTATAGCGGGTCGTTATTGAATTCATCAGTTAAAAACCATCTACTGTATACATCAATCAATAGTGTTAAAAACGAATAGTTTGGTCAAGTTTAGAACTGTTTTTGGGAAATGTTAACGTTATGAAATTTAAGGATATTTTTGTTTTGTAGGATTTGTCTGACTCAAAGTTCAGAATGTTGAAGAGCCAACTAATAAGACAATGTAACTAAACGAGTGATTATAAACAGATAAATGCATTGTGTTTTTGTTCACTTTGGTCTTAACTACTCGAGTTAAACTGTAGCAAAATATCATTTATAGGCTTGATGAAGCGGAAATAGCTTTGTTTGTCGACATTGCAACGATCTCATGACTTTGCAAAGAGTGGATACAGTTAAATATCAGCTTGCAGTGTACTTTTTCTTCACACACTTAAAATAAGAATAACGTCAATGGTTCTCGATTACATAAATTTTCTCGCGATCGGGCTGATCTTCCTCGGGTCATTCGTTCAAACTGCGATAGGTTTTGGCTTAGCGGTGGTTGCTGCGCCTTTATTGATGCTTTGGGCTCCAGAGTATGTCCCTGCACCTATTTGCTTGGTCGCATTATTTATCTCTATTTTGAATGCGATGAAACATCGCAGTAGTGTAGAGATTGGTGGTTTAAAAATGGCATTGATTGGTAGAGTGCCAGGCTCAGTGGCTGGGGGACTGATTTTGTCTTTTGTGTCAACGCAAGCGTTGACTTTGTGGATTGGTTTTCTTGTCCTGTTTGCCGTGATCGTGAGTGTTCTGCCTTTTCGTATTGAGCCGACACCAAGGCGCATGACATTTGCAGGTTTTTTCTCGGGCTTATTTGGTACCAGTGCCGCGATTGGGGGACCTCCAATGGCTTTATTACTTCAGCATCAAGATGCAAATAAGTTACGCGGTAATTTGTCGGCATTCTTTGTTGCGAGTTCAATCCTCTCATTGTTGGTACAGATACCCGCCGGTTATTTTAAACTGCACCATATCATTATTACGATTCCGCTATTACCTGCCGCGGCGCTAGGATATTGGTTGGCGATAAAAACAACGCAGTCGTTGCCAAAAGAAAAAGTGCGCCTGAGTGCGTTGCTACTTTGTTTTGTCAGCGGAATTACAGCGGTCGTTCAAGGGCTAAGCTAACTCACTGCCTATGTGCTGTATTACTTGATTATATTCAGTTGCGTTTATCTCGGCTATAGTTAGTGTCACCAACTAAAACTGTAAAAGGAATGATATGATCACAGCATTATATGCTTGTATTTTAGCGTGTTTACTTATCTGGTTAGCGATTCAGGTGATTAAACAACGACGAGCGAACAAGGTGGTTTATGCGGATGGAGGCGTGGACGCACTCATCATCGCGAGAAGTGCGCAAAGTAACGCCAGTGAGTATGTACCGATCACGCTCATTTTAATGGCGTTGCTAGAATACAATGGAGCCGCTCCGGTTTGGATTCACCTAACGGGCGTAATCTTTGTTATTGGGCGGATTATGCATGCTAAAGCTATCCTACAGGATCGCTTAAAAGGGAGAGTAAAAGGCATGCAACTCACCTTTTTGATCATGGCCTCGTTGGTGGTGCTGAACCTGATCTTCCTCCCTTATGATAAAATGTGGTAGCAGATTCTCATTTATTTCGGGCTATAGGTGGCCACAGATTAGAGGTGGCCACCGACCGATTAGATTCGACGACGGACAAATGGACCTGTTATGCGGTGTCCAAAAACGTTAATGAGTGCACCCGTGATAATTAATCCTCCACCAATGTAAGTCCATATCGACGGAATTTCTTCGAAGATGACGACGCCAATAAGTCCAGAGAATACGACTTGTATATACGAATATGCCGACGCTTTACCAGCTTGTTGAGTTTGCATCGCTTTCGTCATTCCCAGTTGCCCGATTTGAGTAAACACGCCGACGAGTATCAGCATGAAGGTCAAATAGAGATCGGGTATTACAAAGTTATTTCCCATCAAAATAATTGAAGCAGGAAGGGCAACCAGTGGAAAGTAGAAGATAATGACCGAGCTGTCTTCTGTTTGACTGAGCTTTCTGACAATGACATAGGCGATAGAGCTACCAAAGGCACCAAGCAGTGCGATCATGACACTAAAAGTCGGAAGCGCATGATCCGCAGATGCCCCGACTTCTGGCCGCAACATGGTATAAAGGCCAAGCAAACAAAATGAGATACATATGAACGTTGCTGGTTGAATACGCTCTTTAAGCAGAAAAAGCGCTAGCATAGCGGTAAATACCGGGTGAGTGTATTGGAAGATGGTTGCTTCTGCCAAAGGTAACGTAGTAACGGAATAGTAGACACACATGAGTGAAAACGTCCCAACCGCACCGCGAGCGAGCAACAATTTCTTATTGTTTCCCCAAATAGAAATACGCTTTCGCTTTACATCTAAGTAACTGATTATCAATGATACCAGAGCTCGAGCCGCGACAATTTCAAATACAGGTATCCCGTATTGACTGACGTGTTTTACTGTCGCCGACATTAGCGCGAAGCCAAAAGCGGAAAGAATCATAAATCGCACACCAATAGGAACCATGGTGCTGAGTGAATTGGACATGCTGTTACTCATTTATTGCGTGAGATCTCATTTTATCATACTAATAATTCAAAATAAGCAACAAAGTGAAAACATACTGGTGTTAAATTAGCCATTTATTGCTTTAACATTGAGTATATTATTGCTGATAGCACGATATAAATTAGACAGCTAAAAATACTTAACTAAACGAGGTCATCATGAAAGAACGTAGTGTGAAATGGCAGTGCCGATGGTGAGCGCGTTGACGCAGTGCTACTCTGTGTCTGAAAGGATTTCAATTGAGCCTTTATCGCGCAGACATGCCAAAGTGCTGCTGGGAGCAGTGAATCAGCATCGTGATAGTTTGTCTGGTTATCTACCCTGGACGGAGTCGGTCACCAACATAAATGGTGCGCTTAGCTATATCTCAGAGCGGATTGGTAGCAAAGCTGTGGATTCTTATTGGTTCGCGATAGTCCTCAATGGTAATTTTACTGGCGTTGTTGGTACAAAAGGTGTGAACCAAACAACCAAGTGTATTGAAGTCGGCTACTGGCTGACCCCTTATGGGCGCGGTCAAAACGTCATTGACCAAATTCTTGAAGTGCTAATTCCTTTCATTAGACAGAAAGGCAATGCCAAGGCAGTACAGTTTCATTGTATGGAAGACAATATCGCAAGTATCAACATTGCTGAGCGAGCTGGTGCAAAGTTAAAAGAGTACGTAGATCATGATTTTGATATGTTGGATCGCGCTCAAAGGCTAGGTATCTATGAGCTGCTTTTGACAGAAGGTTAAGGAATACTGCCATCCTTGGCCGTATTCTTTCGGTTGAATGAGGTCGAGGACTTACCAGAGACCGAGCAGTTTCCACCATGCACCACCCACGAAGACGAACACTGGGATAACAATAAGTGAAAAGATGAAACCAATTTTCCACCAGCTCTGCAAGGTATGATAACCAGCACCAAATAGGATCGGAGCAGGGCCTGAAGAGTAGTGAGTCGTTGACATATATAGGTTACTGAAAATACCGAGTACGATCGCCGCAAGCATTGGTGGTGCGCCGGCAGAAATCGCGATGGCTAAGAACGCTGAATACATTGCACTGATGTGTGCCATTGCACTTGCCATCAAATAATGGCTGTAATAGTACACCAATAGCAATATTACCACGGTGGTGACCCATCCTAATCCCGATAGCGATTCACCAATGGATTGACTGAACCAACCGATGAAGCCAAGACTATTCAATTGTGCCGCCATCATCACTAAAACCGCGAACCAGGTGATGGTGTGCCACGCTTCTTTTTCGCCTAACACAGCGTCCCAAGTAATAGTGCGCGTGAACAGTAGGAAAACTAAACCAAGTAATGCGGTTACGGTAGCATGAATACCTAGAGTTGGACCAAGTACCCATAAAGTCACCATGCCAATGAAGGTGATACAAACCATCAGTTCATCACGAGTCATATTACCCATTTCTGCCAGTTTCTGACGGGCAATACTACGCATTTCAGGTGTCTTCTTTAACTCTGGCGGGAAAAACAAGTACATCACGAGCGGGATAAGGAATAGGCATAACAGTCCAGGTACGATTGCAGCCGCAGCCCATCCTCCCCAGGTTATCTCGACGCCTTGCTCTAATGCGAAGTTTGCCGCTAGAGGGTTACCCGCCATTGAGGTTAAAAACATTGCACAAGTAATCGCGTTGCATTGGAAGATACATTGCACTAAGAATGCACCGATGCGGTTTTCCGTTCCTTTTTCAGGATCTGAATCGTATGCACTTGCTACTGAGCGAAATAGTGGTGAAATGATTCCTCCACAGCGCGCTGTTGTACTTGGCGTCGCAGGAGCGAAGAGCAAGTCAGTGAGTACCAGTCCATAAGCCAAGCCAAGAGAGTTGTGGCCGAGCTTAGCAATAAACCAGTAGCCAACACGTCGTCCAAACCCCGTAGTAATGAAACCACGTGAAATGAAAAACGCAGCTGCGATCATCCAGATGGTTGGGTGGGCGAAGCCACTCAGTGCAGTTTTAATTGGCAGGACACCAAGCAGGGTTGCAAGCGTCAACCCCATTAACGCCATTGCTCCTAACGGTAAAGGCGCGAGAATCAAACTGAGTACCGTTGTGACAAAAATGGCCATCATCTGCCAGGCTTGGTCGGTGAGCCCGTCTGGTGTCGGAATAAACCATAATATACAGCCTATTGCGACCAGTAGGAGCAGCTTCATTTGAGAACTCTTCATACATTTATCTCCAAGTTATTTTGGTCAATCATATAAGGGAGATGTAGGAAAAAACTGCGGCAAATCAATTTCAAGATACTGTGCTTTTTGTTCGTGGTGAGTTTGCCTGTCACCACATAGTTAAATTGAAAATTGTTTGAGATAAAACGCATTAGATTTATAAAAATCATAAAATTCATGACTGAGATCGGGGTCAAATTTCATGCTTGGTATACGTCAATGAGAGTGGCAATTACGTTAAGCTAAGGGCATCCAACCTTAAGGAATCCTATAGTGTCGTTTACTTCCCTTTCGTTTACTAAACAATTAGCGATATTGTTAAGTGCTGTCATGCTTACTGGCATGTTGAGTTGGTGGGGATACAGTGCTTATCAGTTGGATGAAACGTTAACACGCCAAATCAGTTTGCGCGCAAAAGTTCAATCTCAACAATTGTCGCAATTACCGAGCTTGGTGTCAGCGATGCAATCAGGTAATACGAAGGCCGTCCCTCAAATCATCCATTCGGCCCAACGTGTCAGTGACGCAGATTTTATCACGGTCAGCGACAAAGCCGGTGTTCGTTTAGCCCACCCAGTGCATGATCGTATAGGGCTCCCAGTGGTGGGTGGCGATATAGAAAGAGCGCTCAAAGAAGGAGAGTCTTACCTCTCTTATGGTGTTGGTTCGTTAGGCCCTTCTATTCGTTACATTTCTCCTATCTTTGCCGAAAATGGCTCAGTCATTGGCATGATCAAAGTTGGGTATTTAATTGATACCCTCGACTTATGGACAACTGAACGGCTTGCTCCTTTACTCATGCTGGGGGGGCTGGCGATATGTATTTGTATCTGGCTATCGTGGCAGTTTTCACGTTATGTCAGCAAACATATGCAAGAGCTAGAACCATGGCAGCTTAAGCAAGCATTAAATACGCATCAAGGAGTACTGCAAGCAACTTACGAAGGGCTCGTTGCCATTGATTCTGAAGGGCGCTTATATCTGATTAATGATTCGGCTCGAATGATGCTCAACTACCATCAAGATGTTGGCAATGTGTTTGCGGAACATATCGATGACCCAAATAGTTTCACATTAGAGGGCGATGATTTCATTAACAGGTTGATTCGCGCTAATGGTAAAAACCTCGTGGTTAATCGAGTTACCATGCGTACCTCTACGGGCGAGCCGTATGGGGCTGTCTTTAGCTTGCGTGATCAAAATGAAATGCATGTGCTCTCTGAAAAAATTAGCCAAGTGACCCAATATATGGAAAACATGCGCGTTGCTCGGCATGAATACCAAAATAAGCTCTCAACCATTTCCGGTCTGCTTCAGATGAAGGCTTATGATAAAGCACTGTCTACCTGTTTATCACAAGCGAAAGCGAGCCAATCTCAAATCGATTCATTAATTCTACTGGATAGTTTGCCTGCATTATCAGCCTTAGTTTTAGCCAAGGCATCCAAAGCAAGCGAAATGGGAGTCATCTTAAAGATCGACTGCCAAAGTAATTTAAGTTCATTAACCAAACGGTTATCTGAGGAACAACTGTGTGGTTTAGTGGGTAATCTGGTCCAAAATGCCTTAGACGCGGCGCAAGGAGAGGATGGTGGTTGCGTGGATATCCATATATCGGAATCCACGACTGAATATACCCTTAAAGTTGATAATAACGGTCCGGCCGTTGTCGATGAACTTGAGCGGCTATGCGATCTGGGTTTCACCACCAAGTCAGACAAAACCGAACATGGTGTAGGTATGTACTTTGTCCGCTCTATCATTGAACAAGGCCATGGACACATGGAGCTAGACAGTGATGATGCCGGCACTTCATTTTCTGTCTATTTTCCTAAGGAGTTGGCATGATCAAAGTTGTGATCGTTGAAGATGATCCTAATATTGCGGAACTGCATCACCACTTTATTGAACAAGTCGAGATGTATCAGGTTGTTGGGATTGCGGGCAGCGTACATATAGCAAAACAACTTGTCGAGCGTACTCAGCCTGACCTTGTTATTGTGGACAACTTCCTGCCAGATGGACAGGGTGTCGAGTTGGTCTACCAATGGCTAGACGATGAGCATAAGCCTGAATGCATTTTAGTGACGGCCGCTAATGATCCCTCTACCGTTCAAAAAGCACATCGGTTTGGGGCTTTTGATTATTTGGTGAAGCCCGTGGATTACACGCGTTTGACTAAGAGCTTACAGCGTTTTGCAAAAGTAAGAAACCATGTGATGAGCCAAGAAAATTTTCGTCAATCACAACTGGACTCACTCTTTCATCTCGGCAAAGACGCCAATGTGGATCTCGTAGGCTTGGATCCATTTATGTATCAGCAAGTGCTCGAGCTATTTACACATGCTCACATCGAGCAAACGGCTGCTAGTGTTGCGGAAGTTTTAGCCATTAGTAAAAGCACCGCACGTCGTTATTTGGATAAAGCTGTTGAACACGGTGACTTATTCGCCTTCTTAGAGCATGGTAAAGTCGGTCGACCAACACGAGTTTACCGGAATAAGCTAATCTCATAGCCACCATGACGTTATAACCATTTACATTAATCGACAAGGAGCTTACCCAGCGTTGGTAAGCTCCTTCTTCGGTGTCTTAATTCTGTTTCCGTTTTTCTATCATGAAATCTAGTGCAGAACTTCACTACTAAACCTGAAGTATTTACAGTCCTTCATTAACTCTTTAAATGCGTTTCTATCGAGTTTGATCAGGGTTTCATGATCTCCCGCTTCCAAGTAAACATAATCTAAGTCTGTTAGCCGTTCATCACACACGGTCATCATGTGGTAAGGACTGCCAATCGGTGGAATCGCACCATGTTCGCAATCGGTAAAGAGGTGATAAACCATTCTCTCTTTGACCAAGTGGAAGGTAGCGTTAAATTCATCGTTGAGTCGCGACAAACTGATCTTGTTGTTAGCGGGTAGCACCGCCATCATATGACGACCTTCGTGATCCTCAAGGATCACCGCTTTCGCTAAGTTCATGAGTGGAACACCTGCCGAAACTCCGCTTTGCAGTGAGCTGTGACTGTGACTATGGTTCACTGTTTGAAAGTGAATACTGTGCGCAGTCAGGTATTCATCAAATCGGGTTGCAATTGTCATAAAGCCTCCAAACATATGGGACCCATAGAAAGTATATACCTAAATACCCGTATGGGTTCTTTTTCAGGATTTTCAGATTAATTGGAAATGTTTAGAAATACACCAGTAAACCTAAGCAAAGAGCAGAGCATGAACTACGCTGTTATGGGTAGGTATTTTTACTCATTGTAATGAGTAAAAATGAAATTTAGTGACTTCTTCACCAAAACTTCTATACCAAGAGAATAGGGAGTACTACATGAGCGACAAGAGTAGCGGATCGGTGGGTAAATGCCCAGTGATGCACGGTGGGCAAACATCCACAGATAAATCCGTGATGGATTGGTGGCCTAATGCTCTAAATCTGGACATCTTGCATCAACATGACGTTAAAACTAACCCCTTTGGACAGGGCTTTGATTACAAAGAAGAACTAAAGAAGCTAGATGTTGAGGCTCTGAAGAAAGACTTAAAAGCGTTAATGACACAAAGCCAAGACTGGTGGCCAGCGGATTGGGGCCACTACGGTGGTTTGATGATTCGAATGGCTTGGCATGCCGCGGGTAGTTATCGAATCGCAGATGGTCGAGGTGGTGGCTCAACCGGTAATCAACGTTTCGCACCTCTCAACTCTTGGCCTGATAACGCGAACCTCGATAAAGCACGTCGTTTGCTTTGGCCAATTAAGAGAAAGTATGGCAATAAACTCAGTTGGGCCGATCTGATTCTTCTCGCGGGTAATATGGCGTATGAGTCAATGGGCTTTAAAACCTTTGGTTTCGCTTTTGGGCGAGAGGACATCTGGCACCCAGAAAAAGACACTTATTGGGGATCTGAAAAAGAATGGCTTGCGCCAAGTGGCAGTGAAGGGACTCGTTACTCTGGTGAGCGAGATCTCGAAAACCCATTAGCCGCTGTCATGATGGGGCTTATTTACGTTAACCCTGAGGGTGTCGATGGTAATCCAGACCCGCTCAAAACAGCCGCTGATATGCGTGTCACCTTCGCCCGAATGGCAATGAACGATGAAGAAACCGTAGCATTGACCGCTGGTGGCCACACTGTCGGTAAATGTCATGGTAATGGTGATGCGGCAAATATTGGGCCGGAACCTGAAGCTGCGGAACTTGAAGAGCAAGGCCTAGGTTGGATGAACCACAAAACGCGCGGTATTGGGCGTGACGCTGTCACTAGTGGTTTGGAAGGAGCGTGGACCACTCATCCGACACAATGGGATAATGGATACTTCCATCTTTTGTTTAAATACGATTGGGAACAAAAAATGAGTCCGGCGGGAGCCCATCAGTGGGAACCAATCAATATTGATGAACAAGACAAACCGGTTGACGTTGAAGACGATAGTAAACGATATAACCCCATCATGACCGATGCGGATATGGCATTAAAAATGGATCCTGAATATCGTAAGATTGCCGAGCGATTCAAAAATGATCAGGCCGCGTTTGAAGATGCGTTTGCTCGTGCCTGGTTCAAGCTGACACACCGTGATTTAGGACCAAAATCTTGTTACTTTGGCCCTGATGTTCCCAGTGAGGATTTGATTTGGCAAGACCCAACACCAGCCGGAAACACAGGTTATGATGTGGACTCAGTCAAAGCGAAAATAGAAGCGTCTGGCTTATCGATTGGTGACCTAGTTAGTACGGCTTGGGATAGTGCAAGAACTTACCGAGGCTCCGACCGACGCGGTGGCGCAAATGGTGCACGCATTCGTTTAGCGCCTCAAAAAGACTGGCAAGGCAACGAGCCCGATAGATTAAGCCGAGTATTACCTGTGTTAGAGAAGATTTCTTCAGAGGCAGGATGCAGCGTGGCAGATGCGATTGTTCTCGCGGGTAACGTGGGCGTTGAGTTGGCTGCTCGCGCGGCAGGTCATAGTATCTCTGTACCATTTTCGCCAGGTCGTGGTGATGCGACCCAAGAGATGACTGACGTCGACTCTTTTGAAGTCCTCGAACCACTGGCTGACGGGTATAGAAACTGGTTGAAGAAAGATTATGTGGTTAAACCAGAAGAGTTGATGCTGGATCGTACACAGCTAATGGGGCTGACCGCGCCAGAAATGACGGTGTTAGTCGGTGGCATGCGCGTGCTGGGCACCAACTATGGCGGAAGTACTGACGGCGTATTTACCGACCGCGTGGGTACGTTGTCGAATGACTTTTTCGTCAACCTCACCGACATGGCCTACAAATGGGTACCGACCGGTGCCAACCATTATGAAATCCGCGATCGTAAGACTGATACGGTGAAATGGACGGCAACGAGAATTGACCTTGTCTTTGGCTCTAACTCAATTCTACGTTCATACGCAGAAGTGTATGCGCAAGATGACAACCAAGAGAAGTTCATTCATGACTTTGTTGCAGCGTGGGTTAAAGTGATGAATGCCGACCGTTTTGACCTATAGGCTACGTTGATCAAAGTCTATATAGTCGGGAACGGATTTAAATACAAAGGCGGACGAGGTGTCCGCCTTTTTGATCCCAGTTGGTTGACTCTATTACAGATAGATTGAATGTTTAGCTCATTTGAACCATAATAAAAAGGTCAAATGAGCTACTAAGGCATCGTATGGGAAGTGCAGCATTAAAAAGTTTTAAACCAAAGCAGCCAAACAAGAACAGTTTTTGGTTTATGTTGGGCATTGAGGATGCCGATACTGGTCGTACGGATGCGGTTCACAAAGGTTTTGAGCCTCAGGTTTATCGCAACATCGTTGAGCGGTTAAAGCTCTCTCAGAGTGAGTTTCAGCATGTTACCCTTATTCCGGTTAGTACAATTAAACGCCGCTTAAAAAACGATGAGCGTTTCAATACTCAAGAAAGTGACGCTATATACCGCCTAGCTATGCTGTTAAAGCTTGCCACTGAACTGTTTGACGATGAAGCGCGAGCGCAGCAATGGATGAGAGAGAACGTCTACGGCTTAGGCGGACAGAGGCCATTGGACATGGTGTCTACCACTGTCGATTTTGAAATAGTGAAAGATCTTATCGGGCGTCTGGAGCACGGAGTGTTCTCGTAGATGAAGCTCTACCGACTGACGCAAAAGAAGTTCGCCGAATCGCCTTTCAGCCCTATTGGTGCAAGGCTGTTTGGTGGACGGTGGAATTCAAAGGGTACAGAAGCTCTGTATTTTTCTGAATCGGAATCTTTGTGTGCACTAGAGGTTTTTGTTCACGTAAATAATGATCCCGCCATTACTAAGTTGTACGATTTGTATCGCATCGATATCCCTGAATACTTAGTGGCTACATTGGATGAAGACGATCTACCCGTCACTTGGCGTGCCATTCCGGTCAGTGAATCAACCCAATACATTGGCGACCAGTTTCTTAACGATCCCCATCCGGAGTTTGCTGCTTTGCAAGTGCCATCGACCATCTCGCCCCGAGATAAGAATTACGTCATAAACCCGAACCACCCGAAGATGAAAGACATTTTTAAGAAAGCCGAAAAGCTTGAGTTCGCATTTGATCCTCGCATTTTTAAATAACAAGTTTGTCGTCTAGTGGTTAAACATCAAAGAAATCCGCAGCAACGGCGATTAGACTGAGATGATAAGTCAACCATAGTGCTACGTTCATGAGTAAAAATGCTATCCAAGAAAAAATCGCTAGCTTTACTTGCATAGAAGATGCGTTAGCGTACTTCGAAATTGAATTCGATAGCAAGTTTATAGACACCAATCGAAATGAGCTAGTTAAACGCTTTAACGGCTACTTAATCCTTTCCAAACCCGCTGACTGGTTTTCAGCCCGTCGCGCCCTAAAGAACGCGTACTGCAAAGTTCAACGCAGTCTGCTAGATAAAACAACTCGTTCTGCTTGTCGGGGATGCACCTCATGTCAGCGGCGTTAGGTAAAAAATCAGTCTTACTGTATCGCTTTTACTGTAGAGTAGAGATGTATTTTTAGAACTTACCCTGAAGGGTAAATCCATGACTTTTAACGGTAGATGATTCTAAGTTCAAATCTAAGGAGCGGATATGAATAAGTTTGACGAGTTACTGCAAATTGCTACTCGGAAATCAGAGTTTGATATGACAAACACCTGGTTCAAAGGTGTTGATACCTATTTGGATGCGATAGGGAAAGAAGTCGAAGAAGTACGTGAAGAGATTACGGCAGAGCGGCTATGTTATCTCGAAGATGAGTTGGGTGATGTGCTCTGGAACTACCTCAATGTGTTAAAAGCGCTTGAAAGAGAAAAGGGGATTGATCTACACAGCGTTCTTGACAGAGCCTGCAATAAATACCAACAGCGCGTGTCTGCAATTGAGTCGGGAAACAGCTGGGAAGAAACCAAAAAGAAACAAAAACTGGCTCTAAAAGAAGAACATGACGCACGCAATGCGGGAGTGGTAAACTCCTGACATCCGGTGCTAAACTGCGCTTCTGTTTTATATAGTATTTAAAGGTAAAGTGATGAACCCGATTCTAGCAATGTTGAAAGAGAATAATATTAGCGATGAGCAGATCAACGAGCTGTTTCAAACGTTGACTCAAAACCCTCTAGCTGCGATGGCAACACTTAGCCAGCTAGGTTTACCGCAAGATCAACTGCAGGCATTGATGGGGCAAGTCATGCAAAACCCTGGTTTGATAAAAGAAGCGGTGGAAGAGCTTGGTTTAGATTTCTCTAAAGTCGTTGAAGCAAAAGAAAAGCTTCAGCAGTAAGTACCAATCAGCCGTTTAACCCGACCGATACAGCCACTAAATCTACAAATGATTGAGTGGCTTTTTGTTGGAGAACAAACCTCAATTTCACTTTTTAACATTCTGATTTTCACGCTTATTTATTTGTTTCAATACGATATCAGGCTATGCTGAATGGCATGAGTGTCATAATGTATGGGGACGTGAATGAGTAAAACGCAGCATCTTATCGAGGGGCCAATCAATAAAGCGCTGCTGTCTCTCGCCATTCCTATCGTATTTGGTCAATTATTACAGTCTGCTTATCAGCTAACCGATGCCTTTTGGGTCGGGCGCTTAGGCGCAGATGAAGTCGCTGCGGTTTCTGTCAGCATGCCCGTGACATTTTTGGTGATTGCATTAGGTGCAGGCCTAGCCATGGCTGGTGCGACATTAACTGCCCAGTATATGGGCGCAGGACAAATGGATAAGGTAAACCATGTCGCCGGGCAAACCATGCTGATGGTGTTTATTACTTCGGTGGTTCTTGGCGTTATCGGTTATCTGTTGTCACCCTATTTTTTAACGTTATTGGGGGTTGAAAAATCGGTTTACACTAACGCGTTAAGTTTTATGCATATCTCGTTTATTAGTGTGATTTTTGTCTTTGTTTACAATATGTTTCAGGCACTAATGAGGGGGATTGGCCAGGTCAAAATTCCGCTATATATCGTACTCGGAACGGTGTTACTTAACTTTGTATTAGATCCTCTCTTTATCTTCGGTTTGGGGGGATTTGAAGGTCTTGGGGTATCTGGTGCTGCCCTGGCAACGTTGGTGACTCAGGCGCTGGCTGCACTGGCGGGATTTTACATTCTTTCCAAAGGGCGTCACGGCATTCACCTTAAGTGGAAAGACTTATCGCCGGACTGGACATACATCAAGCGAGCGTTTTTCTTGGGAGCTCCAGGATCTGTTGAGTTGTCTGCTCGAGCTCTTGGGCTGATTACTATGTCATTTTTGGTGGCGAGCTTTGGCACGGTAACGATCGCTTCTTATGGTGTCGGCTCGAATATTTTGCAGCTCATTACCATTCCGGCGATGGGGCTGTCTATGGCGGTGTCTACTCTGGTAGGGCAAAACCTTGGGGCAAACCGCGTTGATCGTGCAGCAAAAATAACGGTGATTGGTTCTGTTTGGAGCTTCGTTATGTTAACGATGATCGGTATTTTTGCGTTTTTGATGGCCCCAAGTGTGATTCGATTCTTCATCCCTGATAACCCTCAAGTGATTGAACAAGGTGCTCAGTTCTTAAGAGTAATGTGTTTATCTTGGGGCTTTATTGGTATTCAGCTTTCTATTATGTCTGCGTTTAGAGCATCTGGGAATATGACGAACAGTATGGTGTTGTCTTTGCTGACCCAATGGGTATTCCAGTTCCCTTTAGCGTACATATTATCGAAGCATACTTACTTAGCTGAGCAGGGAATTTGGTGGTCTTTTGCGATAACCAATGTCATGGTTGCGCTCGTCGCAATCGCTTGGTATGCCCGTGGAAGCTGGAAGAAAACTCGGATAATCGAACAGGATGATGTTGAAACGCTGGTCACCTCAGAAGAGGCGCTTATCGAAGTGGGTGAGCGCAGGGCGTGATTTTTCTATGACTATACTTTTTGGTTAAAAGTTGAACAGTTGAGCGTTAATCTGGCATAAATTACTTTGATTTGAATCAAATTGTTATACTATAACAATTATCATTTATGCTGTTGTTCGTGCCGTGCATTACTTTCATCATCTCAAACTGAATAGATTGCTGCTTTTAGCGATGTTGCTTGTTCCCTTGGGGCTAAGCACCGTTTCGCTTGCGCACTCGATGGAGATGGATCAAAGTGTTCACGAACATCACAGTTGCGAAGTCTATGACGCCATTTGTCACGCTTTGCACTCTCAGGTCGCGCCGAAACTCGACACCGACAAATCACAGTGCTATCAGTGCTTCGAACTATTACTCTCAACATTTGTCTCGACAGAGCTTCCTCGAACACGCTCTCCTCCTACGATCCTTTAACGTTTTCTCGTTTCAGAGAATCCTAATTTTACATTTATATACCCACAGTATCTCGATCTGATTGGTTCAGCTAAGGCCAGGCGAGTTTATTCGCCTGTACTCGGTTGATCTTAATTAGGGGGTATAGCATTCAAAAAATACGTTAGGGATTGTTATGACTGACATTTCTTATGCTTCTATCTCACGAAAGAAGAAGCTAGTTCGTGGCCTTATTTTGGCTACTATCGTTGCAGCTGGCGCTGCGATTACATTAAGCAAACAAGACACATCATCAGAACAGGTTGTGCCTAGCAAGGACAATACATTGTCTATTAGTGGTCCTTGGGAAATTTCTAGCTTGGACCCGTCTAAACAGGGTTATATTTTGACCCGAATGCAGGTTATTGAAACCCTACTCAATGTTGATGAAACCGGGACTATAACACCTGGATTGGCGAAAAAATGGCACAGCAGTGAAGACGGACTCACTTGGCATGTGACTTTACGTGACAATGTCACATTTCATGATGGAAGTAAAATGAACGCAGAGTCAGTCGTTCGCAGCCTAGCCAACGCACAGCGTAAACATGGAACGCTGAATAAAGCGGATGTTCGCCGTATTTCTGCCGTGAATAGTAACGAGATAACAATCGAACTCGTTAAACCTTACGCTGCGTTTGCTTCTCTATTAACGAACTACTCGAATGCCATTTTATCTCCGGCGTCGTTTAAATCGAACGGAGCATTAGATGCATTATATGGTACAGGACCGTATCAATTGGCGAGTTTTGCTCCTCCACACAAACTAACGGTTCAGAAGTTTGAACATTACTGGGGTGAAAAAGCGAAGATTCATTTTGCTACCTATTTAACAGGACACCGAGCAGAAAGCCGAATCCTTCAAGCGAAGTCGGGCGAGGCCGATATTGTATTCACCTTGGAGCCCTCAATGTTAGCTCAGCTCCAAAGTCATGATGAGGTGACGGTCCATAGCAACTTAATTCCAAGAACTATGTTCATCAAAGTGAATGCTGGTCACCCATTTCTAAACGATATTAAAGCACGAAGAGCGCTGAGCATGGCTTTAGACCGTTCATCAATCGCGAAAAATGTCCTTGGCTCACCAGGAGCAGAAACGGCTCAGCTTATGCCTAGCTCTATGTCTCAATGGTTTATTGAAGGTGTTACTGCTGATGAGTTTAATGTAGAGCAAGCGCGCTCAATGCTTGCTGACTTAGGGTGGAAGCCTAGGACTAATGGTGTACTTGAACGCGATGGTGTGCCATTCAAACTGACGATGATCACTTACGCCGATCGTCCAGAGTTAACCATAGTTGCTACCGCAATACAGGCGCAATGGGCGAAGATCGGAGTGGATTTAAACGTTGATGTGACGAACTCAAGTATGATCCCCGCTGGTCATCAGGACGGTTCACTAGAACTGGCTTTGATCGCGCGTAACTTTGGTTTTAGTGCCGATCCACTTCCAATTATCAGCTCTGATTTTGCTAATGGTGGAGGTGATTGGGGCACTATGAATTGGGATAATAAGACGGTGAACAAGGCGATAGCGAAGCTGCTTGATAATTCCGACGCGACACGTGCGCTCGAGCTCAGCCAACAAGTCGCTGGGGCTATTTATCGGGAGATGCCTGTGATTCCTGTTTCCAGCTATAGCCAACATACTTCAGTAAATAAACGGGTAAAACACTTTAAGTTTGACCCGTTTGAACGTAATTACTTCATTAACCAGATGGAAATTAACTGATGTTGTGGCGAAACGTTAAACAGCGCCTATACCAGCTTATCTTAGTTGCTTGGGGGGTAGGTACGCTGACCTTCATCCTTATGAGAAGTTTACCTGGTGATATGGCGTATCGAATCGCTGCAGGTCGTTATGGTCAAGATAATGTTGATTCTGCGGCCGCTGCGTTGGTGCGTCAGGAGCTCAACCTTGATCAGGGATGGTTGAACAGCTATCTCAGTTGGCTTGTTGATCTACTGCAACTCAACTTGGGTAAGTCCATGGTGAGTGGACTACCTGTTAGCGAGATGGTAATGCATCAATTAGGTCACTCTCTGCTGTTGGCTGGGTGTGGTATCGCTTTGTCGGTTCTTATTGCGCTTCCACTCGGCACGTTATCTGCGAAAAAAGGCGGGAGCTTCAATGCACTGATGGTGTGGTGTTCCACTTTTACGCGAGCAATGCCGGTGTTTGTTCTTGGCCTAGTCTTGATCTTGATTTTTGCCATGGAATGGAAATGGTTTCCTGTTGCTGGCTTTGGCAGTTGGCAACACTTGGTTCTTCCTAGCCTTACATTGGCAATCAGTCTTGCTGCTGTCTCAAACCGCGTTGTACACATTAGCGTAAAAAACGTGTTGCGCTCTCCTTTCTATACATTTTCACGTGTTAAAGGTCTGAGTGAAAAGCAGACATTCTTCCGCCATGGCTTACGAAACATGGCTGTGCCTATCGTTGCATTTATCGGGATTCAACTGGTCAGTGTCATTGAAGGCATCGTTATGATCGAGTCTCTATTTTCATGGCCAGGCGTGGGTCATGGGTTAGCGCACGCGATTTTTGCTCGTGATATTC
Source organism: Vibrio mytili (assembly GCF_049563345.1). Taxonomy (NCBI): domain Bacteria; kingdom Pseudomonadati; phylum Pseudomonadota; class Gammaproteobacteria; order Vibrionales; family Vibrionaceae; genus Vibrio; species Vibrio mytili. The sequence goes on from NZ_CP110482.1 coordinate 588,852, forward strand.
CTGTTATTCAAGGCTGTGCACTGACGATGGGAATTCTTTTTGTGCTGCTAAATAGCATTATTGATGTGCTTTGCTATTGGATTGACCCAAGAGGACAGCAAGAAAAATGATGAAACACTTAACATTAAATCAAAAGCTTGGATTGGCTATCCTATTCGGCTTGTTCTCGTTCTCTTTGTTTGTCACCTGGTTGTCTCCTTATACGATCGATGAGCAGGATCTATCCATTCGTTTGCTCGCTCCCAGTCACGCGCATTGGTTCGGAACCGATCATTTTGGACGAGATATGATGACGCGCCTAGCTAGCGCGATTTGTCTCTCCTTTTCCTTAAGTGTGCTTTGCGTCATCAGTGCATCTGTGTTGGGTGTCACGCTTGGAGTGTGCTCTGCATGGGCTGGTGGTCGGGTAGAGCAAGGATTAGAAGTCGTCGTTAATATTCTATTAGCGTTACCCGGCTTAGTACTCGTCCTGTTGCTGTCAGCAATTGCGCCAGGCTCTTTCTTTGTCATGTATTTGGCTATTTCCTTGGTTCAGTGGGTTGAGTATTACCGAGTGACTCGTGCCATTTGCCGTACGGTCATTGACAGCCCTGAGCGACAAGTATCGATGATGATGGGATTTGGCAAGTGGTATCAGTTTAAACGGCATATTTGGCCAGCGATTTCGCCTTCTGTTTTTACGATGGCGGCTTTTGGTGGCGCAAATGCAATTTTGATGATGGCGTCACTCGGTTTTGTGTCGGTCGGAATTCAGCCTCCTTTAGCAGAACTCGGTTTGATGAGCGTTGAATTGTTCCCATTTTATGTTGACGCACCTTGGGTTTTGGTTCAGCCACTAATGGTCGTCGCGCTATTGGTTTTAGGCTTTCATTTATTAGCAGGAGCGAGCCGTGAGTCTCTTAATACAACTGACTGATCTCTCGATCAAACTAAAAGAAGTCGAGCTTCTCGAGCCACTATCGTTGACGCTCTATCAAGATCAACCTGTCACGATCCTAGGTCAGACAGGATCAGGAAAAAGCCTGCTTGCACAAGCAATCGTCGGTCTATTGCCAAGTGAGTTGATACAGAAAGGACAAATTGAAGTATTTGGCAACACCCATGACCGACGATCATTAACCAATTTGTGGGGCAAAGAGCTTGTTATGCTACCTCAAGAGCCTTGGCGTGCACTCGATCCCTTGATGCCTGCCTATCAACAAGTGGCTGAGGTGTATGAGTGTGTTCATGGTTTGAATAATGAGGTAGCTTTCAATCGAGCCATTAGTGAACTGGATAAAATTGGTCTGAAACATAGTGCGTCTAAACGACCAGGGCAATTGTCAGGAGGGATGACGCAGCGTCTGGCGGTAATTTCTGCAACCGCTGGCGGTGCTAAGCTGATACTGGCGGATGAGCCAACAAAAGGGCTGGACGTAAGTCGTCGTGATGACATCATTCAGCTGCTCATCCAATGTTCACAAGGCGGTGGTTTGCTGACTATCACACATGATATCGAAGTCGCACGACAAATTGGCGGTGACATCATTGTTATGAAAGAGGGGAGTGTTGTTGAAAAAGGCTCGGCAGAACAGGTGCTAAATAATCCAGAGCACGCATACACACAGGCTTTAATTAATGCAGATCCGAAACGTTGGCAGGCAAGAGAAAAGGTTTTATCTTTGCAACAACCTGTACTCGAAGTGCGTGACTTAGCGATTGGGAGAAATGGCCACACACTATCGAAAGGGATAAACTTTACCGTTCACAAAGGAGAAGTGATCGGTGTCGTTGGAGACAGCGGCTGCGGAAAAAGTACATTAGGAGATACGTTACTTGGTTTATTGACGCCACTGGATGGAAAAGTGACGAAGACGGCTTCTAATACAAAGCCTTACCAATGGTTGAAGTTATTTCAGGATCCACCAGCCGCATTTTCCTCAAGTGTTACACTCGGTGTTTTGCTCGAAGATTTAATACAACTGCATCTGTTGGACAGAAATCGAATCGCCCCTCTGATGGCAAAGTTAAAACTCTCACCAGAGTTATTAAATAGAAGAAGTACAGAGGTGTCTGGTGGCGAGCTACAGAGATTTGCTATTCTGAGAGCACTGTTATTGGACCCAATATTTTTATTTGCGGATGAACCTACATCCAGACTTGATCCGATCATTGCGAAAGAGGTGACGGAGTTACTGGTCAACCTAGCAAAAGAGCAGGGATGTGCGCTACTTATTGTCAGTCATGATCCTGATTTAATACACAAGACTTGCGATAATGTGGTTAAGTTAAATTAAGCTGCAGTAAGCTATAAAAGTAGCAAGCAATAAAAAAACGCCTTTGTTGCGGAAGTAACAAAGGCGTCAATTATAAATGTTATTCTCGTTAGTCAATAAAGACGATACCTAATCAAGATTCATTGATTCGTTAGCGAGCTTCGCTTATGGCCCATCATTGTTCCATGCAGCGGACTACGTGTTTATCAAGATCGTAGTAACACAAAAAACTGTCGACAAGTATGCGTTCATACACTCGGTCTTTGTATACGTCAATACCAAGAAATGACTTTTGAATCCTGGTGACAATAGGTGACGTTGATGCTTCAAAAACCACCGGTCTGTTTACATCTTCCACTTCTTCAATTTTATTTGTTCGAGCGATCAATAAACCATCTTTATTATAAATGTCGCCATCTAAAGTAAACGTGCTGTATTGCGTATCTTTTTCTACATCAATAATTTTCACAATTGAGGTGTATTTTTGCTCTTCTGATAGAAAATCAGCACTTGTCGTGAGTTTAATCGTGTCCTGATCTTGTGAAAGAATAAATTCGGTTCTCTTGTAATAACCATCAAAGTGAATGTCTTCATTTAAATTTGTTGCAACAAGCAAAATAATTAGGACGACAAACACGAGAAGGTTAATCGGTCTTAAATAACTCATATTTTACAGCCCTTAGTTTTTAAATTGGCAACAATTGCTTCTAGGTCGTTACCGGAGTAAGAAAAAAGCTCTTTATCTTGTAAACAGTCAACAACAACTCCATTGGAAACCGTATTAACAAACACAACGCTTTTATTATCGTGAATGGCTTTCTCGATGATGATTTGTAGCGTGCTGGTGTTAACTGCCACCTTATCGTTATCCGACTCTGTACTAATTAATGATGAAAACGCCTTGTTATCTTTGGTGTAAATTGCAACGTGATGGTCACTGTCGATGACATCAACGACAGCCGGCTTAGGGGTCGTTCTTCCGCCAAAAATAAGCAACATAAGAAGTGCGATGTTAACAATAAGAAGAGGGTAGCCCAAACCTAATAGCGCGATTCGTTTCACACTGCCAAATTGAAACTTTTTTTCTATTGCTGCACTTTGCGCGTCAGTCTGTTTACTCGCCGTATTTTGTTCTGACTCACTGATGGATACACTTTGTGGGACGCTGTCTTTAGCGTCAACCGCAATGCCAGTTTCGGTCAATCGGACTTTGTCCGTTAATACGGTATAGCCTTTATTTTTTTCGTTGGTGATAACGTCTAGATTAGTGTGGGACTTGAAGATTTTTCTGACATTGGCAATCGCAACGGGTACTGAATTTTTTGAAACGAGCTTGTTCGGCCAGCCAATGGTCGCAAGTTCTTCTTTCGTATAGAACTTGCCTTTATTAGCTAATAAATTACTCAATATCGCAGATTCGGAGTAAGAACACTTGTATTTTACTTCATCAACAATGATGAAGTAGCTTCCACCGTCCTCACTGACGCTTACATAAATGCAGTTATCACTCATTTTAATGCTGTCTCTTCTATTTTTATCATGGATTCATGGGCATAAATCAATTAAATCATACTATAAATTTCATAATTTATCCTAGCTTATGATTGTTACCGTAACGTCAAATTCGCGTCGCAAATGATCTGCGACAGGTTAACCGATTAAAATTGACTTGATTGATGGTTTTTTAATCGGGCCAGATAGGGTGGAGGAGATTATTATCGTTTTATCAGGTGGTTAAGAGGTTCTTTGTGCGTAAGACATAGTCGGAAATCTTACATGTACACCTGCTCTCAATGTCGTTTTGGTTAGATTCTTAGATAATTTACCCGCTTATTTTATGTAGATAATTAACAAGGCGTGGTTGCTCTGATGTCTCGTTATCGTTATTAAATTTTATAAATGTACATTTTTATGGATGAGAACTAGCTTTAACGTTCGATAAAAAGCGCAAAATTGTGTGTAAGCGTAAGCTCAGACTTAAGCGACTATCATTGACGCGCAATTTATTCTCGTTGATAAATGAGGAATTAAATGAAAAAGCTACTCGTTTTACTTGCACTTGCAGGCCTAATTGCCCCAGCTTTGGCCAGCACGGGCTTTTATAAGTTTGAGAGCGTGGGCGGTCGTTTTCGGATCTGTCACTATAATGTAATGGCCTCCGATTATGCTGTTACGGTAAAAGTGAGTGAGCAATGCCCGCTGACTATTGACGTCGCGCTGTAGCATAGCGAGATAATGAAGGCTCTACCCGGCATCGTAGCAACCACAATTTTGGGCGTTATTGCGCCAGTTTCCGCAGCTAATGATTCCGTCATGCTGACAAAAGAGATAGTGGTTGAACGGGGTACCCTGTGTGTCTATAGCGATTTTGACAGAGACTACACGATAACAATTGAAGATTACGAATACTGTCCGTTGACGCTGCATGTGGACCAACGACAGAACAAAAAAACACAAGAAATGACGTTATCACACTCAGTTTTGGGTGAATTGTTTTCGCAGTGAATCTTGGTTTTAATCTGTTTTTTTCTAAATTAATTGCACACTGTTTTAATGTAACTTTTTGTTTTAGTTTATTTTTTATATTATTAATTTTAATTAATCTACTTTGTGTGTGGTGATGGGTAGACTTGTAGTCAATCAAATAACAACGTCTCGGCAAACACCGAACTAAAAGTAGCGTTTACGATAAGATATGCAATTACAATACTAGGTCTTACGTAACAAATGAGCTACACTTTACAAACACTTATGGGCTTTTTGTTTATGAGTGTGAGATCTTACTGATAACGGCTTAAGCCACAAAAAGGTGGTGTTACCAGTGGGACAACGAACAAGAGGTAGTGCTTTAGCATCATGTTGACTAAGTGCTGCACTCAACATTATTGATAAATAACAATGGAAAATATTGCTATGAAAAAATTCATTCTCGCGGCGGCAGTGGCTGGTGTTCTAGCTGGTTGTAACTCTGATGATGTAGAGAAAGCTCTGATGACAAGCTTAGATGCAGGTGAAACTGACACAGCAGCAGCTGAAATTGCAGATGCAACTTCAGTGATTGTGAATGACGTTTTAGATCAATGTGGATTTTTAGAAGCTAACGCTGACTTCGGTGATTGCGATATCGCTGGTAAGACTTACTCACCTAAAGCTAGTGCTATTGGCTTTAGTGAAGATCAGACAGTTGAAGGTGAAGAAATCGATGACTTTTCTGAGCTAGAGCTTAAAGTAATGTATGACCAAGCAGCGAAAGTAATCACGCTTAAGACTGCAGTTCCTGGTGCGTACTGGCAGTTTGATAACAACTTGCAAACTTCTTATACCAATGATGATGATTCGCTAAAGCATGAGCTAAAAATTGACGTTGCTGACTTTGCGAATACCAAAGAAGCGAAAGTTACTTTTGATGCACAAAACATCATGGACATCAACGACGTTGAAACATTCCGTTCTTCAGCGACAGATCTAGTGTACTCTTCGGTTTCTCCTGCTGGCTTTAACGCGGGTGGTGTTATCGTGATTACTGACAAAAATGGTGACGAAGACCGCGTAATAAGTAACTAATTACCAGTAAGTTACTAGTAAGATATTTTGAAAGTGGCTTTCTCTTTGTAGAGTCACTTTTTACAGGGTAGGTGATATACCTACCCTGATCAATTTACCTTTAAACTTTATCAACCTTCACGGAACAATAAATATTGGAGTAATACGCACCTCCACTTAGGGATGTCTACTTTTTATTCGCTGGATTTTATTTGCTATTTCCTGACGATGTTTAATCAAGTTTAACCTAAACGAGAGCGCATATTTATGAAATATTTAAAAATTTCGATATTAATTATTTTTGCGGCCATTCAATTACCACTTATTTCCTCCGCTTACGCCAATAGCTTTAATGAGTCAGAAGAATTCCCTCAATATGATGGTTCCACTCATTACAATAACACTCAGCAAAGTACTAATGAGACCTTGCAAGAGTTTTATATTGCCAGTCAACAAGCGATGCGAAAAGGGCTTAAAAGTTTTCACAACTATGCACTAGATATTACCGCTCATTACGTTGCGGAACACGGCACTAAACATCTATTCCAATCGGAATTGAATGTGCTTCATAAGGAACGCCCTTATTTACTGCATGCCAGTGAATTAGCTCACACTGCAAATTTAGTGAAAGTTGCTGATTCGAACGAAATTACCGAAGCGGATTACGAAAGTGCCTTATATTCATGCCACGACATGTGGGTTCGTAGTGATAAATATAAACGCAGCTACATCGAATACGTGAATTCACAGCTGTAATCTGAATCAGTAATTTAAATCTGTAACCTGAGTCTTTAGTGAAGAGAGAGGGGAGTAACAATGATGCAAATTCAAGAAATCCTTGAGATCGATGAGCTTGGCAGCTCAATACTCAGCTATCAATTTAATGGTAATGAACTTTGTCGCTTAATCTGGATTAATATGGCTCAAAGTGTTGGCGCGTTTGCCTTACAGACAGAAGGCTGCTTGTCATCTCGCCGCTTCTTTGATTTATCCAAAGCCCGCCACGCAGCGTATGAATGTTCTTGGCAACTTCTGGTCAAACTGGGTATTTAGCATTGTAGATTTGATAATTCTGTTATGGGGCAGATTTAACGTTCGTCATCGTTAACCTTGTTTTTAACTTCGTTGGTAACAAACTCAAGCTTCTCCCTAACGGAGTGAATTTTTAAGTGGTCTCACTTTGAAAGCGTACCCTTTTGTTGATCGCGCGTACTTCGTTTAATGTTCTATTACGGTTTAATGTTCTATTACGATCTGTTTCGCGCATGATAGACTGCATGTACTATGCAGCGGATATTTGTGAGCGAATGAGCGATGATGCAATACAGAGTGAAAGCTATATTTAGAACATTTTTTGTCTCGGTCGTTGTCTTGATCGTCAATGGTTGTGCCAGTTTAAACAGCTGTGTGGGTTATTGCATATCCGAACAGGACATGGATCAATATTTAGAGTCTAAGGCAGTGATCAAGCAATCCGTTGGGGTTGAGAATGTTATGTCCGCCCAAGTTTCAGTCGATGATCTTGACGTAAAGATTGGTCGTGCTGACGCTGAACGGCTTTCGATATTTGCACACACCAAAGCCAAGGTACAAATGCTAATGGCACCAAGCATGACGTTTGGATTAGCCATTGAATTTAGTGCGATTCCTAAATATTCCCCAAAAACGGGCGAGATCTTCTTGCAATTTGTTCGATTAGAGCAATTTGAGGACGAAAATCACCTTCTACCACCAGAAGTCTTCAATTTACTTCAACCTGCCGCTTCAATGATTGGCTATGCGTTGTCTAATCAACCTGTCTATCAGCTTGATAGCAAAACAGTCCAAGCGATTCTTCAGGAGTCAACCAACCCAAGCCTTGTTATCAAAAACAACCACTTGGTGATCGAAGTATCCAATTAATCAATTCGCGTGAGCGCACGCCACAAACCACATGAAAAGCTGTCGAAGTCACGATATCCTAACAGGTACAAACTTACCTGTGTTCAGGTATCAAAAATTCCATGTTAATGGTAGAAAGTGAATTCGAATGAAGTTTATCCATACCTCAGATTGGCATCTTGGCCGACAATTTCATAATGTCTCCTTGATTGAAGATCAACAAGCCGTCCTAGAGCAGCTTATTCAGTACATCGAGCGCCATCCTGTAGACGCAGTCGTCGTGGCGGGAGATATCTACGACCGCTCTGTACCGCCGACGATCGCGATCGAGTTGCTTAATCGTGTGGTTAAGCGAATCTGTACGGAACTAAACACACCGATGATTCTGATTTCTGGCAACCATGATGGTGCCGAGCGATTGGGTTTCGGCTCTGAGCAAATGAAACGCGCTGGTCTGCATATCATCAGTAATTTTGAAGATATGTTAAACCCTGTCGTGATTGAAACGCCTCAATCCGGCCAAGTTGCTTTCTATGGTATGCCATATAACGATCCCGAGTTAGTCCGTTATGCTTACAAAAAGCCCGTTTCCACACACGACGAAGCGCATAAGCTCCTAGCTGAAAAAATCACCGAGCAGTTCAACACCGAGCAAAAAAATATTCTAATCAGCCATTGCTTCGTTGATGGCGCTATCGAATCCGATTCAGAGCGTCCACTTTCCATTGGCGGCTCAGACCGCGTAAGCCATGAGCACTTTTTACACTTCGATTATGTTGCATTAGGTCATTTACACCAACCACAGAAAAAGGGTGAAGAATACATCCGATATTCTGGTTCCTTGATGAAATACAGCTTTGGTGAGCAAAATCAAAAGAAAGGCTTCACGTTGGTGGAAATCGGGCAAGAAGGGTTTATTCAATCAGAACATGTAGAACTCAGGGCTCCGCACGAAATGCGCATTATTGAAGGCGAACTCGAACAGATCATTGAACAAGGCAAAACAGATCCAAAGAATGAAGATTACTTGCTTGTCCGTTTAATGGATAAACACGCCATATTGAACCCGATGGAAAAGCTTCGCTCCGTTTATCCCAACGTGCTGCATTTGGAAAAACCAGGAATGTTAATTGGAGTTGAGCAAGAGTTAGCTCAAGCAAAACTGGCGCGCAGTGAGATTGACATGTTTAAAGATTTCTTTGTTGAGGCGCAAGATAGCCAATTATCAAAAGAACAAGAGCATGCTATTAGCGACATCATCAAGCAACTTTCACAGCAGTAGGGACCGGTATGAAACCGATTAAACTGACAATGCAGGCCTTTGGTCCGTTTGCGAACACTGAGACCATTGATTTTGACAAGCTTGGGCGTAATCCTCTGTTTTTGATTAATGGTCCAACCGGCTCGGGAAAAACATCCATTTTAGATGCAATTTGTTTTGCTCTGTATGGCGAGACCACGAGCAACGAGCGGCAGGGCATACAAATGCGATGTGACTTAGCGGCTGAAGATTTACCAACGGAAGTCACTTTGGAATTTGCCTTACATGGCAAAGTGTATCGAGTGACACGCTCTCCAGAACAAGAAGCCCCCAAAGCACGCGGAGAAGGAATGACGGTGCGTAAGCACAGCGCTTCACTTTATGAATTGGGTCAAGAAGATAAACTCATCACCAGTAAAACCACGCAAGTTAAAACCGAAGTAGCGAACATTATTGGTCTCAATGAAACCCAGTTTCGCCAAGTGATGGTGTTGCCGCAGGGTAAATTTAGAGAGTTATTGCTCGCCAGTTCCAAAGAGCGAGAAGAAATCTTTGGTCAGCTGTTCCAAACCGACATTTATAAAAAGATTGAGTTTGCGCTCAAGGACAAAGCCAGCGCCATCAGTAAAGCCAAGAACGAATTCGATAACCAGATTCGAGGTGCATTGCAAGTTGCAGGAGTGGCATCAGAAAACGAGTTAACCGCGCAGCGAGAAGCACTAGCTACGCAGTTACATCAAGCGCAGGAACAAGAGCAAAGCTCATTGGCGCAATTGAATGCGGCGAAAAACGACATTCAAAAAGCAGAAGCGTTAAATAATGAATTTAACAAGCGTGAACAAGCGAGCATTGCACTCAATCAGCATTTAAAACAAAAAGAAGCGATTTCTGTTCGTCAACAGCAATTAGAAAATGCCAAAATGGCGAGCCGAATTGAGCTTCCATACGCCACATTACAAAATGCGATCAAACAAGTTCTGGATTTAGATAAAAAGGTCGCCGCACTCACTCAGGATCTAAACACGTCCAAAGCGGCGTTAGAAACGAAAGACGCGGCACTTAAAAATGCAAAAGAGCAGGCTGGACAAGTCCCTAAGCTGACAGAGCAGCAATACCGACTTGAAAGCATGAAAAGTAAGTTGGTTGAAAAGGTTGACCTGGATAAAGCGATCTCTGCTGGGTTGCTACAACACAGCGAATACAAAGAAACGCTCAAAAAATACGTTGCACTGAAAGAAAAGCTTACGCAAGACGCTCAGGAAGGGCAAAAAGCGTTAGATCAAGCGCGAGTTGATGTGGCGAGTGTCGGGAGTGTTGACGCGGAGATCAAACAACAGCAGCGTTTGATGCAAGATCTACAAAAACGAAACAGTTTGAACAAAGAGCTTGCCAAGTTAGATGAGCAAACCTCAGCGAAACAAGCGTTGGTGAGTCAAGCAAAATCAAAGTATGAACAATTACAGCGCGATGCTGATGCTATAGAGCTTAGGTGGCACAATGCGCAGGCTGCAGTACTTGCGTTACGTCTACAAACGGGGGAAATGTGTCCTGTGTGTGGTAGCACAGAACACCCAAATCCGGCTCAATTTGTGGATGAGGAAGTGACGAAAGAGCAGGTTCAGCACGCTCGTCATCAGGAGCGTGAAGCTCAAGTCGCGCTTAATAAGCTAACAAATCAATTTGACCAACATAACCATTCAATTATCCAGTACAAACAACAAATTAAACAAGTGTTAGATGAGCTCGGTGAAAACGCGAACGTGAAAATTGATTCGCTTCAAGCGTCCATCGCAAAGCTCAACGAACGCTTACAACAACTCAATTCAATTAACTTAGCTCAGCTTGAGCAAAACGTGAATGAGTTAAATCAGCGCTGTGTGGTTGGGGAAGGTAAGATCAATGACCTCCAAAATCAGATCGCTGCCAACGAATCAACCCAAAAATCACATCAAGAACAGCGCACAAAATTGCTTGCTTCTCTGGATGACAAATACACTTCATTGGATAAGCTTGAACAGGATATCGCCCAGATAGATAAGCAAATTGCGGACTTGAATAAGGGATTAGAGAGCGCCCAAGCTCAATTACAACAAGCGGTTGTAGATAAGTCGAATGCGGAAAGCAAGCTGACGTCCCACCAACAATGGTTATTAGATGCGAATCAAACTCTGAGCAAGGCGAAATCTGACTGGGAAACTGCATTGCAAGCAAGTGCGTTTGCTGATGAAGAACAGTTCCTTAACAGTAAGGCGACTGAGCAGGACGTTCAGATTTGGCAGCAAGACGTGGACGTCTTTAAGCAAACCCAAATCAAGTTAGAGCAAACCCTAGCAGACTTGAACAACGCATTGAAAGAGGTCAAACAGCCGGACTTACAAGTGCTTAACGTTAAATTAAACACCTCTCAGCAAGCATACTTAGAAGCAAGGAACCAACTGGACTCTGTTCGATCACTGTTTGAACGTTTGGAGAAAGTCCATGCGGACATCGGAAAGTTACATGAGCAAAATACCAAGTTGGAGCAAGAGTATAGAGTCTTCGGCACGCTCTATGATGTTGCCAGTGGTAAAACGGGTAGCCGTGTGAGCTTGCACCGTTTTGTGCTTGGTGTGTTGTTAGACGATGTGTTGATTCAAGCTTCACAACGATTAAGCTTGATGAGTAAAGGGCGCTATGTTCTTGTTCGTAAAACCGATGGTTTTAAAGGTGCTGCTGGTCGCGGACTCGACTTGATGGTCGAAGATGGCTACACCGGAAAAATGCGTGATGTCGCGACTTTATCAGGCGGGGAGTCATTTATGGCGGCCTTGGCACTAGCACTCGGCCTTTCGGATGTTGTGCAATCCTATAGTGGCGGCATTCGATTGGATACCTTATTTATTGACGAGGGCTTTGGCAGCTTAGATCCGGAATCTTTGGATCTTGCGATTCAAACACTGGTGGACTTGCAGCAAACAGGGCGAATGATCGGTGTGATTTCCCATGTGTCGGAACTTAAGGAGCAGATGGCAGTGCGTATCGACGTCGAGCCTTCAAGAGTTGGGTCTAAGGTGTCCGTGAAATCCCAAGAAGTGCTAATAGAATAAGTTAACTGTGTAATGCGAATAGAAGAGAGTTGTATATCGTAAGCATCGGAAAAGCCGCTGAATTTGAAGTGACTCCATAAAGTTGGACATTTCTGTTCAGCGGCTCTTTGTTTTTACTCATTCGGAACGAAACTAACTGGCGACTATATATTTTGTCCGTTACTCTCAATTACGTTTTTGTACCAATCAAAGCTCTTCTTCTTAGAGCGTGAGAAGTCACCACTATTGTCGTCATGACGGTCGACATAGATAAAACCGTAACGCTTTTTGTATTCACCGGTTGTGAACGAAACGCAGTCGATACAGCCCCAAGGCGTATAACCAAGTACTTCGACACCATCTTGCGCTATCGCTTTCTCCACTTCTTTAATGTGCTGTGCTAAGTATTCTATACGGTAGTCATCATTGATTGAGCCATCGCTTTCAACATCGTCGGCTGCACCAAAACCATTTTCGACGATAAATATTGGCAGCTCATAACGTTCGTACAACTCAGAGAGTGCGTAGCGCAATCCGACAGGGTCTATCTGCCAGCCCCATTCAGATGCCTTGAGGTTAGGATTTAGGCGGCTGTTACCAAAAATGTTGAGTTCTTTAGTTTCTGGTGGCACTGCGTCGACAATATTGGTCATGTAATAACTGATGGCGAGATAGTCGGCACAGCCTTGTTTTAGAATGTCGTCATCGCCCGGAAGCATGTCTACGTGAATATTCTTTCTTTCCCATTCACGTAAGATATAACGTGGGTAGTGGCCTCTCACTTGTACATCACTAAAGAAGTACTTTTCTCTCATGGAAATCTGCGCCTGGATCATGTCTTCTGGCTTACATGTTGCTGGGTAAAGAGGCATCATGTGAATCATACTACCAATTTGAAAGTCAGGGTTGATGTCATGGCCTGCTTTCACGGCTAACGCGCTGGCAACAAACTGATGGTGGGCGACTTGATACAGAGTTTGTTCTGGATTTTCATGTTCGCGGTAAATCACTCCGGAATTGCAGTATCCAAATAAGTCGTGTGTCCAGTTACGTTGGTTATTGATTTCGTTGAAGGTAATCCAGTATTTTACTTTCTCTTTATAACGTTCAAATACAACTTTACTGAACGTGACAAAGAAATCGACCACTTGACGATTTGCCCAACCACCATATTGCGTCACCAGATGATTTGGCATTTCGAAGTGAGACAGAGTTATCACGGGCTCGATGTTGTACTTCAACAACTCATCAAATAGATCGTCGTAAAACTTTAGACCAGCTTCATTCGGTTGTGCTTCATCGCCTTTTGGAAATATACGAGTCCATGCAATCGAGGTTCTGAAACATTTGAAACCCATATCTGCAAATAGAGCAATGTCTTGTTTGTAATGATGGTAAAAATCAACGGCTTCATGATTAGGGTACATAACGTTGTCTTGCACGCCGTCGGTAATAATACGATCGACGCCATGTGCGCCTTTAGACAAAACATCAACAATGCTTGGTCCTTTGCCGCCAGCATTCCAGCCACCTTCTACTTGGTGTGCTGCGACAGCACCTCCCCATAAGAAGCCTTTTGGAAATCCTGATTCACTCATAACTGATTCACCCTTTTAATTATAAAACGCACGTCAAGCGATTGCGTAGTGGTTCATAGATAACTCTGTTTAATTTATAATGAGATAAATTAGCTGAACAAACGAAAATTTGTTGCTTATAGATTAGCTGAATTAATGTATAGGAGAGTTATGGATAATAAACAGTCGTTGATTGCTAATCTGTATACGTTTAGTGTTGTCGCGAAATCGCTCAGCTTTACTCAGGCGTCAGAAGAGCTGTTTTTGACGCAAGGGGCGGTAAGCCAGCGGATTAAAAAGCTTGAAGCGGAGTTGGGGTTCAGCTTATTTGTGCGTCTTACTCGCCGACTAGAGTTAACCGAAGAGGGGCGTCGTATTCTGATGACGCTAACGAACTCTTTCGATAATGTCTTTTCCGAAATAGAGGATATACGTTTCAATGAGCTCACCGGAGAGCTTTATATGGGGATTGCACCAACCTTCGCTCATTTATGGTTGATGCCCCGTCTCGCCGATTTTCAAAAGCGATATCCAACGCTGAACGTAAAAATTCGCGTGAAAGCAAGTAAGCTAGACTTCCAGACTGAGCCTGTCGACCTAGCTATTTACTACGGTGACGATGTTCATCCAGACTTTTATCATCAGCGGTTGTTCGATGAGGTATTGCTGCCGGTCTGCAGCAAAGAATATGCCGAACAGTTGGGGTTCTATAAAAGTGATCAGCAATTGAAAGACGCCTGTTTTATCCACTGTACTGAGTCGCTGGAGTTTTTGTCTCCACAAGCCGAGTGGCAACAATGGTTACAGCAGACCAATCGGGATGTGGATATCCTGGGGCATCATTATGTTTTTAATCATGGAGCGCTAGCGATCTCGGCAGCGATAAATTCCATGGGCATGTTGATGGGAAGGTATCATCTCGTCAAACCGCACTTAGAAAGTGGCGAGTTGGTCGCACCTTTTGAATCCATTAATTCGGGGCTAGGCTATGATCTAATCTGTCCAAAAGGACAAGAACAACGGCCGCGTTTTCAAGCTTTTCTTTCATGGATAAATCAACAGATCAAGATGCCCCAATAGCCTCGCCAAGCATCTTAGCGATATTCAATTCTATATAGCCCAATCTTAACGTTCATTATTACTCTTATCTTGGCTTTCAATGAGTTAATGCTGTACTGAATGATAAGTGCTTTGAACCTTTTTAAGGCATAAAGACCAATGCCTTAAAAAGGAAGATTGATTCTGACATTATCTTGATAGGGCGAGGTTAAAAAGGTTATTTATTCGCCGTGCCATCAATATAGCTTTTTAGCCACTCATAAGCTGCCGATCCAATAGGATCACCAATAGATTGACCAGCCGGAATGGAATCGTAAAAGTGGACTCCGGCCCACAAACGACTTAACCCACAGTTATCGGAGAATTCATCCCAGGTATCCCAACCTAGCGTGACTTGACTTCCAGGTGTATTGCCTGGTTCGATGAGAGATGAACCAGGTTGTTTAGACAAAACCTCGAACTGAGGAGGGAGGAATCCAGGCTGCCAGAAGCTTAGGTCATTGGCTTCTAGGGCTGATAGACTCAATTCCTCTTCTAGGTACCGTTTGATAGAGGTAGCGTGAGCACGACAAAAACTGGCGCTTGCAGAAGGGTATTCCGGGTGGTTCGCGGATTGTAGATATGGCCGCCACTCGTTTCCTTTTAAATCAGAGACTGTCCCCATTCCCGGTCCGCCCCATGCGGTAAGGTCATCATTCTTGTACAAATAGCGAATGGCACTAAATGGCCTAACCGCATCATATTTACGTTTATTGTGCCAAACGGTGATGCCCGCATCGAACGCTGCCACATTAACCAAGTAGTCAAGCTGCACGAATTGGTCTAACGATAACTGGTGGTAAAACGTTGCTGCGAGTGTCGAATAGCCCAAACTGATTATCTTATTGTCGTAGAACTCGGCAAATAGCTTTTGCTCATCGGATAAATTGGCTTGTGCTTCTAACACTTGCTGAGCCTGCTCTACATATTCGGGAAAGGGTTTTCCACTTGGGGTGATGGCGTAAGATTTTGTCGGTTTAGGTGCTGTTAAGGTCGGCTTATCGTAACTGAAAGGTTTGGTGTTACCGAGTTGAGGAGTAACAAATTGTTGGGAGTAAAATATGCCGTTACCTGAAGTGAGTGTGTCTGGTTGCCACCTTTTAGGATTGAATAGTTTTTCTGCTGTATTCACCGGATGATAGCCAGTGCAATCTGCATAGGGTTTCGGATAGTATTGATTACAATCCGTACCCAGCTGGTTCATGCCATCTTGTTCACGGGCCGCAACAACGGCCGCGCCCGCTATATTCCCCACACCAATTGGAGAGGTTGGGTCCTCAGAGTTATCATTAGGATCAAGCCCTAGGTTTATGAGCATGTTATCCCAATCCTCAGCAAACTGAGGCATTAAGCTATAGAGCACTTTGTGGCTCGCATACATGATAGCGATGTTTCTATTGGAGTCATCGTCCCCGGGTTCGAGACGATCTAAACTGGAATGTACGCCAACCGCTGTTGCACTGTAAGGAGCGATAGCATCAAACCAAGCTGCGGTGATAAGTGTGGTTGTCCTTAATACAAGGGGAGCGTCGCCAGGAGATACGGTTGACAATAGTCTTGGCACTGTAGATTCGATGACTGCAGCTGGTGCACATATGTTAGGTGCACCTGGAGGGCATTCAAAGGCGTAAGCAATGCCGGGTATGGAGAAGAGTAACGTGCAACCAGTTATCTTTTTAGAAAAAGAGTAAATTTTCATATCTAATATCCTGTATAAGCTAAGCATTAATGAAAAGCTCAAACGTCTACTAATACTTCTAAGTTACAACTTCTTGATGCAGTTTCATTGCGTGTTAATCGACTTATGAGTGCGGTGTACCTTTGGGAAGTCTTTTTGTTGGTCATACCTCCTTAATAAATTAAATAGCGACTCTATTGCCACGAGCGAAAACATAATTAACATAAATGTTAATACAGAAAGGGAAGTACGGATTATTTAATCTCATTTATGGAATAAAAATCATCTATCTTCGATGCGATTCTTGCCATCTCGTCAATATCGATTAGACACGTCTTAACTTTCGGTTGATAGGTTTTACAACAATCTCATCAAACCAGTCATAACCACTGTATTGCAGTTAGTTTCCTATACAAAAATTTATCGACGTAAATTATTATACATTTTTATTGCATAAAACCTTTCAGTGGGTAAAATTACCGCCTAGTGACAATTAATGCGGTATTGCAGCATGAGTATTCAGGTAAGCGGAGTTAATAAATCCTACGGTGACACAAAGGTTCTTCACGATGTCAGTTTTAACTGTGAAAATGGTGAAACACTGGTATTGCTGGGCCCGAGTGGAGCAGGGAAGAGTTCTCTTCTGCGTGTCCTAAACCTTCTAGAAGGTGCCGATAACGGTAAGTTAAACATCACAGGTGACGCTTTTGACTTCTCGAATGAAATTAAAGAGAAACAAGGGTTAGCGTTGCGTCGTAAGGTTGGAATGGTATTCCAGCAGTATAATTTGTGGCCACATATGACTGTGATGGAAAACTTAATCGAAGCACCAGTAAAAGTGGCCGGACTGGATAAAGGTGAAGCAAGACAGCAAGCTATGCAAATTTTGTCAACGTTGCATCTATCAGATAAAGCTGATGCGTGGCCTATGCAGCTTTCTGGTGGTCAGCAACAACGTGTTGCGATTGCACGTGCGTTAATGATGAAACCTGAAGTGCTTCTGTTCGATGAACCCACAGCAGCCCTTGATCCTGAAATTACCAATCAAGTAGTTAAAATCATTAAAGATTTAAGTGAAACTGGTATTACACAAGTTGTGGTCACTCACGAAGTTGAATTTGCTAAGAAGATAGCAAGCCATGTCTTGTACCTTGAAAAAGGCCACATCGTTGAACATGGTACGCACGACGCATTTATTCATCCTCAAACGAATCAATTTGCGGATTACTTAAAACATTAAGTCTGCAATAAATTAATAATAGAAATAACCAACCACAGATGACCGGCTGTCATTGCGAGTGTCAGCCCAAGACATACACATGGAGTTTTGCAATGAAAAAGATTCTACTAGCTTCGCTAATCGGTCTCGTATCAGCGAATGCAGCAGCACAAGACGAAATTAAATTCGCAATGGAAGCCACTTACGCGCCATTTGAATACATGGACGAGAATAACCAAATTCAAGGGTTTGATGTGGATTTGGCCAATGCGCTTTGTAAAGAAATGGAAGCGAAATGTAGTTTTCATAACCAAGCATTCGATAGCTTGATTCCAGCATTAAAATTCAAGCGCTATGATGCGGCTATTTCGGCAATGGACATCACAGATGCTCGTTTGGAACAAGTGAGCTTCACTCACCCTTACTATGAAAACTCTGCTGCGTTTGTATCTGTGAAAGGGAAAGTTGCAGATAAAACTGAGTTGCAAGGTAAGCGAGTAGGTGTACAAAATGGCTCGACACACCAAAGCTACTTGATTGATCAGCTACCAGGTGTCACTGCTGTGCCTTATTCAAGCTACCAAGATGCATTTATCGACATGAAGAATGGTCGTATCGACTCAGTATTTGGTGACACTGCGGTGGTTGCTGAGTGGTTTAAGAAAGAAGATGGCTTAACTTACGTTGGCGATCATGTTACCAACCCTAAATACTTTGGTAATGGGTTTGGTATTGCCGTCAACAAAGACAACCAAGAGCTTGTGAACAAACTGAATGCAGCCCTGAAAGCAGTTAAAGAAAACGGCAATTACGACGTTATCTTTAATAAGTACTTCGGTAAGTAATATGGTTTTAACGGGTTACTCTTTATCACTTGTGCAAGCGAGTTGGATGACTGTCCAGCTTGCCTTTATAAGTCTATTAGTCGGTTTGGTTCTGGCTGTGTTGTTCGCCAGTGGTGAAATGTCACGTCGAGTGTTGGTTAAATGGCCTACGACTGGCATTGTCACGATCATACGCGGTTTGCCAGAACTGTTGGTTGTGTTGTTCATTTATTTTGGTTCAACCCAAGTGCTGTTTCTGGTCACCGGAGACTTTATTGAAGTGAGCCCGTTTTTGTCTGGTGTGATTGCGTTGTCGTTGATCTTCGCTTCGTATGCTTCTCAAACATTACGCGGCGCGTTAAAAGCCGTGGGAAAAGGCCAACGGGAAGCAGCAAGTGCATTGGGGATCAGCCAAGCACATGCTTTTGTACGTATTGTGCTTCCCCAAGCCGTGAGGCACGCTCTACCGGGGTTAATGAACCAATGGTTAGTCCTATTAAAAGACACGGCATTGGTTTCTTTGATTGGTGTAACTGACCTACTCAAGCAAGCGCAGCTAACTTCTGCTGCAACGCACGAAGCGTTTACTTGGTATGCAACTGCAGCGGCGGTTTATCTAGTGATCACGTTAGTGACTCAACGTGCTGTAAAAGTAATTGATAAGAAATTCTCAGTTCAAGGAATCAGCATGGGGCAGGAGACAGCGGCATGAATGAACAACACATTTGGCAACTGCTTGAAGGCCTAGGTACAAGCTTACAATTAACCGCTGCATCGTTGATCGTTGGATGTGTCCTCGCATTAATGATGACACTAACGTTGATTTTACGAACGCCTGTTATGCATTGGCTGAGTCGCGGGCTGATCACTTTATTTACGGGCACGCCTTTATTAGTGCAAATTTTCTTGGTGTATTATGGTCCGGGTCAATTTGATGCCATTAAAGATAGCTTTTTGTGGACGTGGCTAAGTCAACCTTGGTTTTGTGCGATGCTAGCGTTGTCGTTAAACACGGCTGCATACAGCACTCAGTTATTTAAAGGTGCCTTTAACGCGATTCCATCAGGCCAATGGCAAGCATGCCGAGCGCTTGGTATGAATAAAGCGACAACATTAAAAGTATTGCTCCCTTACGCGATACGTCGCGCGATTCCTGCTTATTCCAATGAGGTTATTTTAGTCTTTAAAGGTACCTCTTTGGCAAGCACGATTACCATCATGGATTTAATGGGATATGCACAGCGTATCAACGCTCAAACCTATGACACATTGACGGTATTCGGTGTTGCTGGGGCATTTTACTTGACCGTCAATGGTATTCTTACATTGGTATTCCGCCAGGTGGAAAAGAAAGCGCTGGCGTTTGAAGCCACTTAAACTATTTATATCAGCGTAACCCAAAGATATCAGCGTAACCCAAAGATATCAGGGTAACCCAACTCATTCTGTAAATGCCCCTTTTCGAGCTTGTTTTGAAAAGGGGCATTTTTTAACTAACCGAGTAAATGGTTCCTAAGAGCCTCTACCGTCAAGTTATGATCCTGCTCCGCTGGCAATCCCGATACGGTAATCGCACCAACAAGTCCGCTATCTTTAATTCGTATTGGGAAGGAACCACCGTGTGCACAGTATTCACGT
Organism: Vibrio mytili; assembly: GCF_049563345.1. Taxonomy (NCBI): domain Bacteria; kingdom Pseudomonadati; phylum Pseudomonadota; class Gammaproteobacteria; order Vibrionales; family Vibrionaceae; genus Vibrio; species Vibrio mytili. Next base: position 608,891 of record NZ_CP110482.1, read on the forward strand.
GAATCAATATGCGGAAGAGTGTCAAAATCACGTTGTTTAGAAGCATTGTAATGGCCAAGATAGTAAGAACTGTGTCCAAAGCGCAGAACGGATTGACGCTTACGCTTTGCCCAGTCTTGATTGTCTTTACTGGTGCCAGCCATGGCATAGCTAAATAGCACTTGTTCAAACGCATAGACTTCTATGGTTACTGAAGCAGATAGTGCCTCAGCAGCGGCCTTCAGAGAACAGCCTAATTCCCACGCAATGTCATGATTGAATTGGGTTAACTGTAAGTCAGACTCTTGCTCCAATAATTCAGATAAAATATCGACACTCATTTATTTATCATCCTTTATTACAGGTAGTTTTTGACCTAAGCGACTGCTTTCCATTGCGAGTTCGATCAGCTTGATGTTCCACAGCGCATCTTCAGCTCTAACGGGTGGGGCCGTGTTGTGTCGAATCGCTTCCGCCATTTGCAAGAAATAGTGTTGATAGCCACCTCTTTCTGTGGTGACAACTTCATCATGTTCAGCACCATATAAACACCCATAATTATCTGATGTTTCATCTGCCCAGCTTGGTTCGTTCGGTAATATACCTTCAATTAAGCGTGATTCTTGAGGATCTAAACCTAACTTTTCGTAGCTACCTTTGGTTCCTTTAAGTGTAAAACGTTTATTCGGGCCAGCACTAAATAGATCACCGTGGACAATTGCTACGTGATTCGGGTAGTGCATCACGACATCAAAATAATCCACAGTCGTAGAGCCTTCGCGCATCATTTTGCATACAGCACTGATTGCGTCAGGTACGCCAAAGAGTTCCAGCGCTTGGTCTATTAAGTGGGAGCCTAAATCGAACAAAATGCCACCGCCGTCGGTTGCTTGTTCTCGCCAACGCTGACGCACTTCTGGGCGGAAGCGGTCAAAGTGAGATTCAAAATGCTTGATCTCGCCGATATGTTTCTTATCAATAAGCTTCTTGGCTGTTAAGAAGTCACCATCCCAGCGACGGTTATGATAAACACTTAATACTCGGTTGTTTTCTTTGGCTAGAGTGATAAGCGTTTCGCCATCTTCCACACGCGTAACAAAAGGTTTTTCAATAATGACATGTTTGCCATTTTCGATCGCTTGTTTTGCTAAATTGAAATGCACATCGTTTGGTGCCGTGATGATTACCAATTCGGCGTCTGATTGAGTCAGCAACTCAGATGCTGATACATAGTGCTCAGCACTTGGCCAATCTTTAGAGACTGCCTCACCATTGCTTGTGCTGATGGCTACAAGTTCAAATTCTGCTAGCGAACTGACAAAAGGGATATGAAAGGTTTTTGCTGAAAATCCGTAACCGATAACGGCGGTTTTTATTGGAGGTAACGTCATAAGATTAAACTCTTTATTGGTGTACGAAAGAACACATGTGGTCTGGACTCGCTATCATTAAGAATAGCGGAATATCAACCCACTATCAGTACTTCTCTATTCGGAACACTTACACATCACGTACGCATACTTATATGTACGAACGAGTACTTACTATAAAAACCAAATATTGCACGTGTTTATACGTAGTATCAAGCTTTAAAGCGATACTTTTAGGAGGTTGGCGTGTCTTTTTTAAGTGATAGTACGTGTATGCAAGTGTTTCATCCGTTACACTAGGAGCAATTCAAGTAAGGCGTGATTACCGATGACTCAAGAAGAACGTTTGATAGAGATAGAAGCGCATATTAAAACCCACGGCAAAATTACAATTGACGCGATTTGTCAGCGTTACGATATCTCTTACGATTCTGCGCGGCGCGATCTGGTCAAGCTGTCTGACCATCCTGGAATTTTACGTATTCGAGGCGGGGCTATTTTAGATGATAAAAAGGTGACTCTTTCATTTAGTCAGCGTTCCAAAACCAATCCTATTAAACAAAAGCTTTCTGCATTTGGTGCATCGCTCGTCAAAGAACACGACATCGTATTTTTGGATGCAGGAACCACTTGCGCGGCGCTTGCGGAGCAACTTGACGTTCGGTGTAGCGTAATAACAAATTCTCTGGAAGGGCTAAATGCACTCAGCGAAAGCCCGAACGTTAAGAAGTGCGTGCTTGGTGGAACATTTGATGATTTTTCTCACGCCATACTCGGTGATATTACAACACAGCAGATAAAGAGATATCAGGCAAACAAAGCCTTTATTGGTGTCAGTGCCTTATCTGAATCGGGAATTACGACCGATTTAGAATCTGATGCAAATCTAAAGTTAGCGATGGCCAACCAATCAACGCAGGTGATATGTATCGCGGAAGAGAGTAAGTTCAATACGCAACTGATGTTTCAATCCTGTTTGTGGTCAGATATCGACTTTGTCGTAACAAACCGTCGTCCTCCGGAGAATATCGTAAAACAAATGGAGCATCATGGTGTTGAACTCATTATCGTAAATGTAGGCTAGTGAGCAAGAAACCGCGCTCTTTGGGTTTTAGTGATCTTTTTCTACGAAGTAAAGTTTTGGGAGACTTGCTGTTTAGCCTAGCGTTAAATTCCAGGAACACTTGAGTTAGAATGGACTAACTTGGAAATGTTTGATGTTAATGGCTCTGTACTTACCTTCGAAAAAAGCACCGTCAGGTGCCTTTTTCTACTTGGTTGCTCACATGTTTTAAGTTGAGATGAATTGTTTTGGCGTCGGTTGTGTTCGCCGGTTTAAAAAGTTAAAGGATTGGGAAGTTGGGTTTATCTTTAGCCTCAGTTAGCCAGTTCACCCACAGCTTATTGTCATTTCCTTCGAGAAGTGTAGCGAAATTTCGTGACCGTATGTATTTGTCTGAGCCGAATGGCCTCAACATATCCGTAATAATCTGGTTGTTTTCATCTAAGTGTTCGGTGCGGTCATTTGTGATAGCACAAATGCCTAGCCACTGCATGTAACTTGGCGCTGGATGAACAATTCCAGATGATACAATCTGGTGCACCGGACGGTTGTTCTCACTGCGCTGATCTCGAATCACACCCAAGGCACCAACATGTACGTCGCCGGAAAGAATGACGCTACGTCCTTGGCGTCGATTGCCACTTTCGAGTAAGTGCATAATCAGGCGAGAGCGTTCTCCTTCATGTTCTTTGGCTCGCCAGTGATCTTTCAGGTCGTCGGTCAACTCTTCCTCCCAAGGTGTGGCATCAACAGCGCTCTCGGCAAAAGAAAAGTCTCGATACACGACAGGGACTGCGCTCAATATAAGCAAATTCGGACTCGTATTCTGCGTTAAATAAGAACTCACCGACTGCCATTGCTCTGAGCCCATTACCTTAGACAAGCTGCGCTCTGAACGATTATCCAGCACTAAAATATCGTAGTCGCGAAAGGTTAATGTCGCGCCATAGTGAACAATAGGCTGGGTGTTTAGCTGCATTAGAGAGCGGTTTTGCTTGCCACGAACTTGTAACAGTTCAAAGTGCTTTCGTGCCGAGTGAAAAATTGCTTGGTAAACGTCACAGGTTTGAATATCCTCTGGATAGCTACCCCACCCATCAAAGATGTCATGATCATCCCACATCATAATAGATGGTATGGAGGCTAGCATGCTTGCCATGGGCTCTCTGTTCCAACGGTCTACATACAGTTCACTGTAAAATCGGTCTATCTGCTTGACCATATTTTTTGTGGCGCGGCGTTTTACTTTCTCTTTACGGTCCAGTTCATTCCAACTTTTAAGCAAAGAGATTTTAGTCCAGATTGCGTCAGCATAGACCTGATCACCTCCCATCAAAAGCAGTGAAAACGGTTCGCGCTTGTGCTCGGATGCCATGGTTTTCCAGAGTCTAAAGGGCTCGTCGGTAGTGTTCATTAGAGTGAGATCAGAAAAACCATTACACGATGCATAAGCAAATTTTGGTTTTTCCTTTTCACTGGGCACATAAAAGGACCAACTTTGATTTCCCTGCTGGTCAATCAGCGTCAGTCCATCTTGTTGTAAGGAGTAGTCAATGACATCAGCACCAGACGTATCAATACTGAGTTCCATGCGCCAAACCTTACCATCGCTGATTTCACCTATTAGCTGTGCTGGTACCGGTTGATGGTTTAGGTAGCTAACGTGAACAGAATCGGCTGATTTTTTGGTGACGACCACGACGGTGTAGAGTTGGTCCGACTCCAAACCAAGAATGGGACCAAGGACGAGTTTGTTATGCATTGAATCTTCCTTTGATTTATCTGGACCGGCTCATGATGCCAGATCACGTAGTGATACACGTTTGATTACATATTCTGATAGCTTGGACCACCGCCACCTTCTGGCGTTTTCCAAGTAATGTTCTGAGAAGGATCTTTGATGTCGCAGGTTTTACAGTGGACACAGTTTGTGGCATTGATCTGGAATCTTTTCATACCTTCCTCCTCAACCACTTCATAGACACCTGCAGGGCAGTAACGCTGACTTGGTTCATCATATATCCCTAAGTTGACATCAATTGGAATATGAGGATACGTTAAAACGAGGTGACATGGTTGGTTTTCTTCGTGTTGCGTACCAGACAAAAAGACCGATGACGGTTTATCGAAGCTAATGATGCCATCGGGTTTGGGGTATTCGATCGAGTGGAATTCTTGTATCGACTTTAATTGCTCATGGTCGAGCTTATTGTCGTAAATGGTCCATGGAAGTGGCTTCTTAAACAAAGGTAGCCATACATTATGTTCTAAAGTTGAGAGCGCGCCACCGATAAGATTGCCAAATCGATGGATATTCGAACCAAAGTTGCGGCTTTCTGTTAGCTCTTCATGCAACCATGATGCGTTGAATCTAGAACGATAATCGGGCTCAGAGACGAATTGCGACGCTGTAGATTGCAGTATTGCATCATGGATGGCTTCTGCTGCTATAAGACCCGATTTCATCGCGGTATGACACCCTTTAATTTTGGCTACATTGAGTGTTCCTGCATCACAGCCAATCAAAACGCCCCCTGGGAACTGTTGTTTCGGTAGGGAAGATATTCCGCCTTTGGCAATGGCTCGGGCTCCATAAGCGATACGGTGTGCCCCTTCTAAGTGTTGCTTAATCTCAGGGTGATGTTTAAAGCGCTGAAATTCATCAAATGGACTCAAATATGGGTTTTGGTAATTCAGATCGATGATGAGTCCAACAGAAATTTGGTTATCGTCCATATGGTAGAGGAAGCCTCCACCACTGGTGTTGGTCTCACTGAGTGGCCAACCTGCTGTATGTATGACTCGACCCCCTACGTCCGGGTCGTTCGTGTCTGGTCGTTGCCAAATCTCTTTTATCCCCAGAGCATAATGCTGTGGTTGTCTTCCTTTATCCAAGCCAAATCGTTGAATGAGCTCTTTGCCTAAGTGACCTCGGCACCCTTCAGAAAAGACGGTGTATTTTGCTTTGAGCTGTATACCTGCTTCAAAGTTTGATTTTGGCTTTCCATGTTTATCTAGCCCCATGTCATTGGTATTAACCCCAGTAACAGTGCCTACATCATCGTAATTGATACTTGATGCCGCAAAGCCAGGAAATACTTCTACGCCTAATGATTCGGCCTGTTTTGCCAGCCAGCGGCATAAATTGGCAAGACTCATCACATAGTTGTGGCCATCATTATGCATTGGTTTGGGCGTAAGAAAATGGGGAACAGTTACATGGTTAAGAGAGGTCGTTAAATAGACTAAAGCATTACTTTTCACCTGAGCGGTAAGTGGTGCGTTTTGATTCTTCCAGTCAGGAAATAGCTCATCTAAAGCTCGGGTTTCAAATACAGCACCTGATAGGATATGAGCGCCTACTTCAGCGCCTTTTTCGATCACGCAAATGGAAAGTGGGTCATGCCCATTCTCCTGACGAAGCTGCGCTAACCGACAAGCTGTGCTTAAACCTGCAGGTCCAGCTCCAACGATCACGACGTCAAACTCCATGCATTCTCGTTCCATATACTCACTTCCATTATTCGTAGGTGATAGCTCTGATAGTTTTCTCTGGGTTAAAACGTCACCTCAAAGAAAGCTTAGGCTCAAAGAAATCTTAAACTCAGAGAAAACGATAGCTTAGTTAGTATTGTAGCTCAGTTGACGTAAACGTGAACTAAACTAAGCTGAAATGGCAACATACTGAAAATGCGCTAGTGACGTTGTTCGTATTACAAACTTTCAGTTTGTGAGGAGGAAATGTGAAGGTACTGGTTGCGGTTAAAAGAGTCATTGATCCTTACGTAAAAGTAAGAGTTAAATCAGATGGCTCTGGTGTGGAACGCACTAATGTCAAAATGTCGATGAATCCTTTCTGTGAAATCGCAGTAGAGGAGGCCGTTCGGATGAAAGAAGCCGGAGGGGTAGAAGAAATAATAGTCGTCTCTATTGGCGATACTTCCTGCCAAGAGCAGTTGAGAACCGCCTTAGCACTCGGGGCGGACAGGGCAATCCATATTGATGTCGAAGAGCCTCCGGAGCCGCTTGCTGTTGCCAAATTATTAAAAGCGGTCATGGAGCAGGAATCGGTTCAACTCGTGTTGTTAGGTAAGCAATCGATTGATACTGATAATAATCAAGTCGCTCAAATGCTCGCTGCTTTAACTCATCGCCCTCAGGCTACATTTGCTTCTAAAGTTCTCATGGAAGGGGATTCGGTAATTGTTACAAGAGAAGTCGACGGCGGCTTAGAGACGTTAAAGCTAAATCTTCCTGCTGTGATTAGTACCGATTTACGGCTGAACGAGCCTCGTTATGCATCATTACCTAACATTATGAAAGCTAAGAAGAAGCCGTTGTCTGTGATGACGCCCGAAATGATTGGGGTGAATGTGCAATGCTCTCAACGAATTCTTGAAGTTATGGTGCCACCAGCTCGCAAAGCCGGAGAAATCGTGGGCAGTGTCGATGAGCTGGTGGACAAGTTAAAAAACGAAGCCAAGGTCATTTAGGGGGCATGATGGATAATCAATCGTTAGCAACACTGGTTGTCGCCGAGCATAATAACACCGAACTTAGTGTCGATACCTTACGTACTATCCAAGCTGCGATGCAAATTGTGGATAACCAGAACGCGCTTCCTATCACCGTTTTACTGGCTGGTTATCAGTGTTCGTCAGTTCTTGAAGCGTTGAAATGTGCAGAGGGTGTCGATGAAATTTTGTGGGTGGACGATAAAGTGTATGAACATCCATTAGCGGAAAACCTTTCTGAATTAACTGTGCAAATCGGAGGAAACTTTTCCCATATCCTAGCCCCGGCGAGTACGTTCGGTAAAAACCTGATGCCACGTGTAGCCGCGCTACTGGACGTCGGTCAGCTATCTGATGTCATGATGATAGAATCTCTTGATACGGTAATACGTCCCATTTATGCGGGGAATGCATTAGCACGGGTTTGTTCTGATGACCGTGTGAAAGTCATGACGGTGCGCGGTACAGCGTTTGATTCAGTGACATTGTCACCTTCTCCAATTGTGAATAAAGTCAATCAGATAGATGCTGTGTGCAAAGCAGAAAATACGGTATTTGTCTGTCAGCAGAAACCAGAAACGGAGCGTCCAGATTTACTCTCTGCACGCGTTGTAGTATCCGGTGGACGTGGTCTTGGTAGCAAGGAAAACTTCGCGTTGGTTGAGCAACTGGCAGACAAACTGGGCGGTGCGATTGGTGCGTCTCGCGCAGCAGTTGATGCCGGGTATGTTTCCAATGATTTGCAAGTTGGTCAGACGGGGAAAATTGTTGCACCGGAGTTGTATATCGCCTTGGGAATATCTGGGGCAATACAGCATTTGGCGGGTATGAAAGATTCCAAAGTGATTGTGGCAATAAATAATGACCCAGACGCAGCAATTTTTGAAGTGGCGGACTATGGCTTAGTTGGAGATTTATTTGAACTTATGCCGGAACTGTTGGAAAAAGTGTGACTAGTGGCCATACCTGAAAATCGTTGACGCAGAAAGGCTTCCTCATGGGAAGCCTTTTGCTTGTATCGGACTTAATTGTATTGAACTTTATTGTATAAAGCTTTGATGTACAAAACGTTAATGTATAAAACGTTGATGTCTCGAACGTTGCTATACACTGGGTCTTTGTAAGTGCTGTACCAAAACTTTAGTGAACCGAGCAGCTTCACCCCCTGTGCAAGCGCGGTGGTCGAAAGTAATCGATAACGGCATCACTTTTACCGAGGTGGCGGCGCCATCTTTGATCATCACTCTTTCAACGATACGGCCAGCGCCCACAATCGCAACTTGAGGAGGAGAGACTACCGGTGTCGCAAAAATTCCGGCTATAGCGCCGAAGTTAGACAATGTAATGGTCGCATGTTGAAGTTGCTCACGACCAATCTTTCTATCTCTGATGCCTTTGACTGTTTGATCAATCCAGCGGCGAACATCTTGAGGTTCGTATTCATCTGCATGACGAAGAACAGGCACATATAATCCATGACGACTGTCTACCGCGATACCAAGGTTGACCGTATTGTGTACACAACGAGTCATGGTTTCAGCGTCAAACCACGCATTGAGTGCCGGTTCCTGTTGACATGCGAGGACAATCGCTTGAACAAGGCGAATGCTGATATCTTCGTCTGAACGCCAATTTTCCAACGTTGCTTCTTCTGTGATTGTGACAGCCGCAACATTGTGGTGCGACTCCGACATGTTGGAGACCATGGTTCGACGCGCTCCTTTTAACACCTCCGTTCCGGGGCGTTGTTTTCCAGCTTCGTCGTATATGTCCGCATCGATGATCAAACCATTGGGTCCACTACCTGAAAGGGTATGGAGATCCACACCGAGTTTTTTTGCCAGTAAACGCGCGGATGGTAATGCGGTCACAAGTTTGTCTGCGGAGTTATTGTGGTCACCGCCAACCCAGAAGTCATCAACATTGACATTGTGATCTTGATGGGAGACTGATCCAACGACGGTGGCAGCATCTGCCTTCTTCTTACTGACTTCTTCGGATTGTTGTCCACTTCCGGTTTCGTCAATTTCCATAAGCAGCGAGCCAATATCAATAATATCGCCTTCTTCACCGTGACGGCTGATTACCTTACCTGAATAGGGCGCAGGTACATCGACCGTCGCCTTTGCGGTTTCCACGGTTAGGATAACTTGATCGAGCTGAACGTTATCTCCAACCTCCACATGCCACTTAACGATTTCTGACTCAGCGAGACCCTCGCCAAGATCGGGTAGATTAAATGTCTTCATTTCCAATCCTCCACGAGTTCGCGCGCAGCGAGTACGATGTCTTGTTCCTGTATCATGAAATACTCTTCATTTCGGTAATAAGGCATGATGGTATCCATGCCGGTAACGCGTTTGGGCGGGGCTTTTAACAAACACATCGCGTGTTCTGCAGTACGGGCCAAAAGCTCAGAGCCCACACCACAGGTTCTACTTGCTTCATGGACCACTAACAACCGCCCGGTTCTTTCAAGAGAACGGAAAATGGTGGTGGTATCGATAGGTTTGATACTGGCTAAGTCGATGACTTCTACCTCAATCCCTTGGCTCGAAAGCGTTTGGGCGGCTTGCAGTGACTCAACCACACAAGCTCCCCAAGTAACGAGTGTGATGTCGCGACCTTTACGCAGCGTAAAGCACGTGTCCAGTGGTAAGGCTTGACCGTTATCGTTAACTTCGGATTTGACGGTTCTGTATATACGCTTTGGTTCAAAAAACATGACGGGATCATTACTGCGAATGGCGGCAAGCAGTAACCCGTATGCCCTTTGAGGGGAAGAAGGGATGACGACTTTAAATCCAGGAGTATGAGCAAACAGGGCTTCGACACTTTCTGAGTGATGTTCTGGCGCATGAATACCGCCACCGAAAGGAGCGCGGAACACCGCTGGGCAAGTGAGGCGGCCTCGGGTTCGGTTTCGCATGCGTGCTGCATGACACATCAAATGCTCCATAGCAGGGAAAACAAACCCTTGGAATTGAAATTCTGCTACAGGACGTAACCCTTGTGTTGCCATACCAACGGCAACACCACCAATAAGCGCTTCAGCTAATGGTGTGTCAATGACTCGTTTTAAGCCGTACTTTTGTTTTAACCCAACCGTGGCGCGGAAAACGCCACCGTTATCACCCACATCCTCGCCAAGTACAACAACATTCCTGTCGTGTTCCATCTCATGATGCAAAGCGAGGTTTACTGCTTCAACTAACGTTAATTCAGCCATTTTTTCCTCCCTGCATCCGCATCGCTTTGTTGATGAGCTCATCTCTTTGAGTTCGTAGCTCTTGAGGAAGTGATTCGTATAGGTAATCGAAACCGCTTTCAGGGGCTTGTACTGACAGACCGACATAGCGTTCCACGGCTAATTCTACGTCTTCTTTACAGTGTTCTAACCATTGCAGTTCTTGTTGTTCACTCCAAGCGCCTTGATTGATCAAAAAGGTCTTGAGTCGAGCTATTGGCTCAAATTGCCACGCAGTTTGTACGTCGTCTTCGCTGCGATAACGAGTCGCATCATCCGCAGTGGTATGATCGCTGAGTCGATAACTGACGGCTTCGATGAGTGTAGCGCCTTTCCCTTTCCTTGCTCGTTCAAGTGCTGTGATGGTCGCATCGTAAACGGCCACGACGTCATTACCATCAACCGTCACTCCAGGAATACCTGCTCCTTGGGCTTTTTCTGACAAGAAGTCCGCAGCACACTGTAGGCGGCGGGGAACAGAAATCGCCCATTGGTTGTTATTCACCACAAAAACCAGAGGGATGCTCCAAGCTCCAGCACAGTTAATGGATTCTAGAAAGTCTCCTTTCGATGTACCACCATCACCACACATCACCAGAGCCGCTTCATGGTTACCTTGGATTTTGAGCGCAGAAGCCACGCCTACTGCGTGGGTACATTGTGTTGCGATAGGTACACAAAAGGGGAGATCGCGGCTGGAAACCGGACTGCCTTCAGGCGCGAAGTCGCTACCACGTTCATCGCCTCCCCAGTATTGTAGGTTTTTCTCCATACCGATACCGCGGCACCACATCGCAGGCATGTCCCGATAGTAAGGTATGAAGACATCACTTGCTTTGAGCGCCCGCCCGACCGCAATTCCGATCGCTTCCGCGCCAAGATGAGAGGGGTAAGTCCCCAATTTCCCTGTCCGCTGCAGGGCAACGGCTTTGCTGTCATAGGTCCGGGTTAATACCATATCACGGTAAAAACCAAGTATCGTTTCGATGTCTGCCCAATTGGGTAGCGGGGAGACTAGGTTCCCATGATGGTCGATAAACCTGTGCATGGGTAATGCTTGAACGTTCATCTCAAGCTCCTTTTGTCGCTGCTGGTCTTTTGGACTGCAGCTGCTCATTATCAAAACAAAGCTCGTATGGGTACTCAAACTTTGTCGTTAACTTAAAAAGCTTTTTAAACGTAAAAACGCTACAGTCAAAAGCAGTTAACACAGTGAACATGTTGTTAGCGCATAGGGTGTCATACTCAACCTGTTGATTGATTTTTATTGTCACTCGCTAAAGTAAGTGTAAACAAAATGTTAAAGTGTGCTGTAATTATCCAATAAGCCATTAGTAAAGTTTTGCTTACACCCTGATGAAGCAGTGTAATATTCTGAATTTTTACGAACGACTTTAAAGTGCATGAATGTAATCACTAGACTTTGCTTAATAAGCGTAATTAAATTGCGAGTGAGGTTTAGTGTTTTGATTGTGAAGAGAGGCAAAAAGCAAATGTCTTCCCATGAGAAAAGAATCAAGGTAGTGTAACCGCGCGCTATGTTCGCAAATAAGTCCAAACCAACGTACTAGAAAAATATTGCGAGTTTGTTGGGTATTGGAACGTTTTACCCCTGAGTTGAGTTAGGTTTGTATGGAGAAGTTATGTATCACGCTCACGTTTATTTCCCTTTAAGACAGCAAGAGAAAGCACAGGCGATCAATGAGATCATTCGTCAAGAGCGCCAAGATGTATTGCGTGTGTATCCATTGGTTGGACGATTGGTTGGACCACATAAGATGCCGATGTTTGAAATTCATTTCGAATCACTCAGTGAAGAGTTTTTGGCCTGGTTAGATAACATTCGTGGAGACTTTTCCGTTCTAATTCATCCTGCTACCGAAGAAGAGTTACTCGACCACACTGATAGAGCTATCTGGCTGGGGCGAGAGTTGGGCATTTTTGAAGATAAACTGGATACCGGGAAATAGTAATCTAAACTTCTAAAATAAAAGCGCCTAACCGAAACTCAAGGCAAGAGCTTAACTAGGCTTTCCAAGGCTGTTTGGGCCAAGAAGGAAAAGGGTATGTTAACGATACTCCTAGTTGGATTAGCACTGTATATATTTTGGCTACTATTTAATAATACGCCTGTACTTGCTGAGGGGTATCCACAAAGCATACGCCCGTCGATAGGGCCCACACAAGATCACGAGGAATGGCGGGATTACTATGTTACAGTATTCAAACCATTCAGCTCGCAAACCACTTTCTACGCCATCGCTTATTTTGCGCACTTTGTTGCCGCTGCCAACGGCATTTCGTGGGCCACAGTTTATGAAGGCGATTATCCACTCATAATCAGTAGGTATGGCAGTTACTTTATACTCAACACCTATGATACGTTACTCGCGTCCGGTTTTATCGCACTCGCTTTGTTTATTATTAACTGGCAAATAGCGATACATTGTACTGAGTTCATTAGCCAATATTTAGTTCGGTTTGTCATCATCACTCGTGTCCGCTTTGTAGCAATGAGCTTGGTGTTATGTAGTTATTTATCTTATCTGCTTACCATCAGTATTTTTTGGCTTTTTCAGGAAAGCTATTCGTTTTGGTATGGGTTGACGTTTTCACCATTGTTTTTATTGGTAGCCTTGTTGGTTATGGCTGTTTTACCTTCTGCCTCAAAGAGTAAGGTAAAAAAGAATCAGTAACCAAAGGCGTTGCTGTGTATACATTTTGTGGACATTGGGTTAGCATTGCCGCCTTTTTTTCGTGAGTAGGAAGGATTATGTACATCGGCTTTGACTATGGCACCGCAAACTGTTCAGTGGCAAAAATGGAATCTGGTGAGCCTAAATTGCTCAACCTTGAAGAGGCTTACACATACATTCCTTCTACTCTCGTGGCACCGACCCGTGAGTCAGTCTCCGAGCACTTATTTCGTCATCGTGACATCAAACCAATTGATCAGGTTGGTGAACAGGTGTTGCGTCGAGCCATAAACTTAAATCGAGAAGAAAGCATCGAACTTGCACCTGAAGATATTGTCTTTGGGCAGGCAGCTCTCGATCGGTACTTAGAAGATCCTCGCGATATTTATTACGTCAAATCACCTAAATCTTTCTTGGGCGCATCTGGTTTGCGTGATGTTCAGTTAAGCTTTTTTGAAGATTTGGTGTGCGCAATGATGGATAACATTAAAGCGCAAGCGGAAAAGGATGCACAAGAAATCATAACCGATGCAGTCATTGGTCGTCCGGTTAACTTTCATGGTCGCGGTGGTGAAATCGCAAACCGACAAGCTGAAGGTATTTTATTAAACGCTGCCAAACGTGCTGGCTTTAGAAACATAGAATTTCAATATGAACCGGTGGCTGCGGGCCTAGAATACGAAGCGACGCTTAGCGAAGATAGGACGGTTCTTGTTGTCGATATTGGGGGCGGTACGACGGACTGCTCGTTAATACAAATGGGACCATCTTGGCGAGGGAAATCAGACAGAACCGCAAGCCTACTTGCGCACAGTGGTCAGCGTGTAGGTGGCAATGATCTCGATATTGCATTGGCATTTAAACAACTCATGTTCCCATTTGGAATGGAAAGTAAAATGGAGTCGGGCATTGTTATGCCCAAGACCCAGTTCTGGAATCCCATCGCTATTAATAATGTCGAAGCGCAAAATGATTTCTACTCGCGTGACAACTTGTTCGCTTTGAAACTGCTTCAAAAGCAGGCGCAAGAGCCAGACAAGCTCACGCGTTTGCTTGAGGTTTACCACGAATCCTTGGGCTATAACATTGTTCGACGCGCAGAAGAGGCAAAAGTGGCGCTCTCAGATCAGGCATCATACCGAACAGGGATTAACCTACTGTCAGAGTTAATCGAAGTGGATGTTGAGCGTGACGAAATGATTGCTGCTATCGAGTCACCGAAGAACAAGATGATTGCATTGGTCACGGAAGCGGTTGAGCAGGCCGGTGTAAAACCGGATGCTATATTCATGACGGGCGGGTCAGCTCGATCGTCAATTCTGCGTGATGCAGTGCAGAGCGTATTGCCAGATATTCCTGTCGTGAGCGGTAATTACTTTGGTTCGGTGACCGCTGGCTTAGCGCGTTGGGCTGAAGTCTGCTTTAAGTAAATATTTAAGTGACGCCGTCACTTAAATATTGTCAGCTTTACTAAAAAAACAGCCCGACTAAATGATCGGGCTGTATAAATTATGTATGTTTATTGAAGCATATTTAATGGTTCATATGTTTTTCCATATGGCCTTTATTTTCTACCGCGACTTCAACGTCCACTTTGCCTGCATGCTTAAACGTCAGTGTCATAGGGAAGCGATCGCCTTCTTTTAGTGATTTTTTCGGGTTGAAAATCATCAAATGAAAGCTTCCTGGCTCGAGTGACACACTACCGTTTGCAGGCACCGGGATTTCGTCAACCTTAACCATTTTCATTACACCATCTTCACTTATGTGATTATGCAGTTCTACATGTCCGGCAATCGGGCTCTCTGCTGCAATCAGAGCATCGTTTGAATCACTGTGGTTATTTAGTTGAAGGAAGCCGCCAATCACAGGCGCGTTCGGTGGCGCTTCACGACTCCATGGGTGACCAATGTGAATTCCGTCTGATTCGTATTCGTGAGCAACGCCAACTGAACTGGCCATGAGTGCGACAAGAGTGATAGCAACAGTTTTAATATGTTTAAGCATGTTTTTTCCTTTTGAATGATTTTATTACCCTTGAGCAAAGCTCTGAGGTAGGTTTTGATTATTTATGTACCTGACTTTGCAAAAAGTCGCTAGGCAGGAAAAACAAAAGGTGGAGAGTGCTTTGGCGCAACAAACTTGTAAGTTGACTGATTACTTTGAGTAAAGTGGTAGGGTGTCGGTCTGTCTTTGGCGCGTTGTATCCAATGGATGGAGCCAAGATAGAGTCCTAGGGCGACAAATATAAAAAATTGAACCGCTTGCAACAACGGACACTTAAATTGAATTGTGTCATGCAAATGCAGATTCTCAATAAAACTTGAGGACGCGTGAGTATTAGCGACAATAAGGGTGTTGATATCTACCCATTTAAAACCGTCGGCAGTACATAACAACACCTTTTCATTTTGGACGTCGTTGAGCCAGTTTGTGCTGTGTACTTGTGTTGGGTTAAGTGCTGCAGTGGAAGCAAGGTACAACTGAAACAACACCGCGATAATGATCGCTAAAGCGGTTACGCGTTGCTTTGTATGTTGTATAGGATTGTTTTCCATATGTTGGCACTTGGTTAGATTCGCCGAAGGATATTAACAGATGCACATCTCAAATGTAACGGCGAGATATAAAGATGGTGACAAAAGTGTATTCTACTTTGTTGTTAGGTTTGAATGATAGTCGTCAGCCGCATCAAAGCTACGATGATAATACCTTGTGTTTCGTGCATCGGGCAAAGGTGAATGATGATTTTACATCCTAGATTTGCAGAATCTCAGTACAAAGTGGCCATCTATTCTTCACTTGTTTTGCATTAACGGAATTATGACAGAAATTTAATACAGGATACGGTATTCTCACGCTCCTTTTTATACCCCTGAGCGCCTGTCGGGTTGCCAAATCTAAAGTAATTTCTCACATGAAATACCAACAACAAATTGGATATCGTTACCCAAAAGGTCGATTTGCCATGGTGAGCGTTTATACATTCACTGGGGCAGCGATTTTAGCTTCGACCATATTTTCTCTTCTGCTATTTTTGTCTATTGATGAAGATCCAATGATGCGAACTTTATTTGGTGGATTGGCCGTCATCTTCGAAGCGGGTAAGTTTTACGCTTGGTATGAGTATGGTGAGCGTCGAGCGCACCGAAACTACTCCGGTGCGATTACCGCTTTAGTGTTTTACATGGTACTGGCGATCATCTCAATCGGAGGAAGTATTGGTGGTATCAATAGCGCAACCAATAGCGCACAGAGCCATATTTCTGTAGAACAGGCAAAAGTAGAAGCATTTAATCGTCAGATTGCAGCGATAGATAAACAGATCGAGCTAAACAACAAGGCCGCGCAGAAATACATCGAGATGGAACGTATCGCTACGGGCGTAAGCCGAATCCAGGACCAAAACAAAAAGCTTCGTGAGGAACAGCAAAGCTTGGCAATGAAGCGCGATAGCTTACCTCCGGTGACGCAAGGTTCCGTCATTGGACTCATTGACAGTTTGGCAAACGCGTTTGGTATTAGTTCTCAAAAAGCGCAATTATGGTTGGTGGTCTTTTTATCCATTTTACTCGATTTTTTTGCCGCATTTTTTGTTGGCCTGATAGGGGAAGAACAACGTTTTCGTCACTTTTATCGACGCCAGGAAGGCATCACAATCGATACCAGGCGGGACTTAGAGCCAGTACCCGCTGGGTATCTTCCTCATATCACGGAGGATATCAAAGAGCAGGTAGAACAAGTCGAGCTAGAATCATCAAACCCCGAACCGCCCAAAAGTATGTTGGAGCAAGTAAGTGACGCGCTCAAAACTAAACAAATCACGTGTACTAAAAAGGCTGTGGCTCAACACTTTAAGTTATCTGCTGAAGAAGTCGACAATGTATTTGGACAATTAGCAGAGCAAGGGTTAGTTGGGAAGAAAGCTAATCACCACTATCATTGGATTGGTAACGCCGAGCTGGCATAGAGAAAAATAATAGCAACGTCATCAGTTTGGCACAGCCTCTGAGAATTGGACGAGCAACTATTGGGCGAGCGATTATTGGGGACTGTTCATGTCATCCGATCTCTATGTGTATTAAATGTTTGTGATTAAACATAAGCGTTCATCAAATTGATATCGAGTTGTAATATTCTTGTAATATTTATGTGATTGCTTAAAAAACGGGGTTCTGGCATAGTGACAGCGAAGCTTTGAAAATGGTTCTTAGCTTTAAATTTGGAGGTTACTTATGCACAATGAAATGATTCAGCATTCACGCTTTGGCATTATTGGCCGTTCTTTTATCGTATCAGCACTGATGATTGCAGGGGTGTTCATACTAATATAAAGACTGCTAAGGGTCGTTCCTGACTCGCATAAAGCAACGTTAACTTCAGGGAATTACCTTATTCTTATAAGGTATTCCCCGGAGAATCTTCCCCAAGTTGTCATTTCTCTTTTCTAGTCCTAATAAAACAACCTTAACCTTAGTCGCCGTCATTCAAACAAAGGCTTACTCCAGGCAGCTGCTACAAATCTCCCTCACTATTATGAATGCACTTTGCCTCGGTTGGGTTTACTGTCTATTTGCTTTATATTGCAAGAAAGTCACATATTGCAAGAAAGTCACAGAACAAAGGAGCAGTGAATTGATCACCATTCAGCCCGCAACGAAAGACGATTTATTTGCCGTTTTTACTCTAGAAAATACCTTGTTTGGCGAACATGCCTATCCTCAATTTTTCTTTAGACAAGCATTTGATTGTTGGGGAGAAAGCTTGTTAGTTGCGAAAGATTGCGATCAAGTCGCAGGCTACCTTCTTTTGACGACCAGTTCTGACCATAACCAATATTGGATAATGTCACTTGCCGTGAGTACTCAGCATCAAGGTAAAGGCGTTGCAAGGTCGTTAATCCGTCGTGCTATTGAGCCACTTCCAAAAGGCGCTAAAGTAAGCCTTACCGTTGAGCCTAACAACCAAGCTGCGCGAACTTTGTATCTATCGTTAGGATTTGAGATCGTATCGGAAGAGGTGAATTACTTCGGTGACGAAGAGTCGAGACTAGTGATGGAACTTATTAAGTAACACTGCACGATAAAGAGTAGTGTTTGCACTTTGACAGTGCAGTGAATACCAATAATATTATTTTGTAGCAACTTAAGCCATTGTAAAAAGGTGTTTTAAAAAGTTGGCCCCCAATTTGCTTTGTTACGATTGTCCATCGTTAACTCGATGTGCCGCTCTTCATAGCAGGCGAAGAGCGGGTAGGGTATTACTTACTTTGATTGTACTAACAGCGTTTAAGGCTTTTAAGCAGTGCAACCTCTCTCGGTTCGAGAGAGGTTTTTTTTTGTCTACGCATTTCCAAAACTTAGCGTTGATTGTGTTGGGATAAGTTGTCAAACTGCGTTAATAACATACCTAAAGGAATACACGGAAATATGAGCAGCATTTTGGATTGTATCAGAACAGTTGGTCGTGGAGAGCGAGGTAGGAAGCCACTCAATTTTGAACAAGCTTATCGAGTGATGGATGAATACCTAAACGGCGAGTTTGACGACGATCAAATGGCGATGTTGCTGATGTTAATTCGTGTTCAGAATGAAACACAACAAGAGATTGCGGGTTTCGTTAAAGCATTTCAATCGCGTATGCCAGCGATAGGCGCAGATATTGATTGGCCATGCTATGCAGGGAAGCGTAAATCAGCAGGACACCCTTGGCACGTACTTGCTGCAAAGATTTTAGCCGACAACGGTCATAAAGTACTCATGCATGGCTACCATGATCGTCAATCTGGTCGATTGCATGCAGAAGATTATCTCGATGAGTTTGGTATCGTAACAGCTAAGTCGGCAGAGGAAGCAAAACGTCTTTTGGCGGAGAAAAATATAGTATATCTGCCTTTAAGTGGATTTGCGCCCCAAGCCGAAACGATGATTAGCTGGAAAAACCGTTACGGATTAAGAACGCCTATCAATACGGTGGTGCGAGCGCTAAACCCCGGGCAAGCAACGATAGGTATTCGTGGTAGTTTTCATCCTGGTTTTCAACAGTTACACGCAGAAGTGGAGCATGAGATCGGAAAAACACGTCACGCTGTGGTGTCGTTTAAAGGCCAGTCTGGTGAATCCGAATACAACCCGAAGGTCAGCCAAACAGTATGGTTAAGTCAGACTAATGGTGTCTCCTCTCACTATTGGACAGAACAAATGTTATCCGAAGTGCCCGTGCCGAAGCGATGCCCGTTTGACACCCCTGAAGAAGACCTTAATCAAATGGTGAACACCGTTCTTGCTACAATGACAGTGGTTTTATTCGCCAAAATCCAAGATCGAGATAAGGCATTTGAGCAGGCTTTCTCTTATTGGCAGGCTTATTGTTCTTAGGAGGCTGTTGGGATAAATAACTATCCTTTAAATTGAATCTAAGAAAGTAGATGGTTTATCGTTATTTTGGTCTACGGATGTTTTTCAATAGGTTATTTTATCTTAAGTTCAGAGTAACCCGTTGATTCATCCATTTCACGATAAAATGACAGACCTGGGTAGTGATGGATGATTAATTCGGCTGTGGTATCAATTATCGTACCCTCCATCAAATGTCCTCCCCAAACTTTGCCATTGTGGTCAGAGACAGAAATGTGTACATGCTGATGGTCAGGTGTAAGCGTCGCCATCATTGATACAATTTCAAATAACTCAACTTTGTGCAGTTCAGTTTCGGCACCAGCCAAGCGCATTTTGAGCTCGGATATACACCCCACGCAAGACGCGACGCTACCTGCTTGAATATCACAGTCCGATACGATTTTTGCGAGACTCTGTTTTAGGTCTGCGCCTTTTGTTAGTCTTATTGCTATCACGTTTATTGACATATGCTCAAGTCACTTCCTGATTAATATAAGCAAACATGCTAAAGCTGCGTCGATATCTTCAAAACGTTTCGCTTTGCCTAGTACACGCATGCCTTGCATATTGTTCAAAATAAATTGCGCCAAATCACGCGGCTTCAATGTTCTAGGGATAAGGGTCTCTGTTTGGGCATTTTGAATAGCCTCTGTAATGATATGTATTAGGTGATCAAACAAGAAGTGCCCTTTACGTAATACATCACTGTCTTCTCCTGCATGTTCAACCAACGCGTTTTGTACAAAGCAGCCACAACTACGTTGATGTTGTAGTTCGGCGAACGATTTCAAAAAACCTTCAAGCTCTGGCAGTGAAGCTCCATCCTTTTCTAGGTTTTTTAGAGATGGTAACGAAACGTGTTTTAGGTAAGTGTCTAGGGCTTCATGATAGAGCTGTTGTTTATCGCCGTAAGTATTGTAAAGGCTGAAACGGTTTATATTCAGCTCGTCTGTAAGATCGGATATTGAAGTATTGGCAAAACCTTTACGCCAAAACACGTCCATTGCGACGAGCAGTTTTTCATCTCGGTTGAAGTTGGCTTTTCTCGCCATAGCGTACCTACCTAGAACGACTCATTTGAAACAAGCGATTCCTGACAGAATTGATCAGATGTTTGAGGGTTAAATTCTTGACTGATCGTTTATAAACTCGTTACATTATAACCTAACCAATCGGTTAGTTAAAGAAAAAGGAATTGACATGAAACTGTATGAAACCGCCGCGACGCCGAGTTGCAGACGAGTAAGCATTTTTTTAAATGAAATTGGCGGTGAGGTTGAACGTATCGCGCTAAACGTTCGTGAAGGGGACAATCTTTCGGAAGATTTCAGGAAAAAGAGTGTGAATGGAAAAGTTCCCATGTTGGAACTAAAGGACGGTACAACAATTTGTGAAAGCGTCGCAATTTGTCGTTTTCTTGATGAAGAGTTCAGTAATAACCTAAACCTTTTCGGTAAAAATCAGCTAGAAAGGGCACAGGTTGAAATGTGGCACCGTGTCGTCGAGTTTCAAGGGCTGTACACCGCTTTTCAGGCGTTTAGAAACATTACCGAAATTTATAAAGATAGAGAAACGTGCGTTAAAGAGTGGGGTGAAGAGTCGAAACAACGAGTACTCGCTTTCCTACCAGTATTAGAAAAACGCTTAGAAGAAAGCAAATTTATTGCGTCCGACAGGTATACCATCGTCGATATCACCGCTTTCATCTTCATAGGGTTTGCTATCAATGCGCTTAAGATTGATGTATTGACGACAACGCCAAATATCTCTCGATGGTACGAGCAAGTTTCGGCTAGAGATGCAATGCAGGCATAAATCAAGGCAAGCAGTCGTTGATTGATCGTGTCATGTACTGCTTGTGCTCATCCCTTTGAGTAAACTTAAGGATGTTCGACGTACTAAATCAAACTCCTTCCAAGTCATACTATTTGTTTATAGCTGTTCTATACTCGTATTATCTCAATGGCCTCTGTGTATGTGTCGTTCGTTGTAACACGGAATGTGCAATTCAAGGACAAGGGGAATACTATGAGCTTAAAAGCCAAAGTTATTAATAATGTACTCGTCGCTTTATTAGTTGTCGCGACATTTGGATTGGTCGCGATGTATGAGGACATTGTTCAACAAAAACACCAAATACAGTCTTTAACCGAAAAGCTTCTTGAGAAAGAAAATCAGATCGTGGTTTCTAATGAGGCACTATCATACACTCGATACCAGCATCAATTGTTAGCGGAAGATTACAGCAGATTTCGGGATGAACAGTCGATGAAAAGCGTATTGAGTCAGTAAGAATGTTGTGATGAACAGAAAATCGCAGTTCACCAGTCAATGATTACACCTCGTACGAACTGCCGTCAGTAGCGAGATTAGTTTACTTAGATTCTTTCACAGAGGATTGATGTTATTTTTATTTTGGACTTTCTACCGGAGCAAGTAGCGCGTCCAACTCTTCCCGAGTGAGTAAGTCGTTGGTAACTAGCATCGAAGCTTCGTCATCAAGTGACATTTTAGTTTGATTTAACAAATAGCGTTTTTGCACCGCAGTTAAATCTGGCAGAGAATCTATAAGTTCTCGAAAATTATCATTATTCATTATTACGATCCCCCGTTATAAAACGGTTTGTTAAGCCTGGTTATCTAAATAAGCGAAAATTTGTTGATTGATAGTGAGAAGTTCTCGACTCACTATCTTTATGTCTTTGTTATCCGGCTCTATGTTGTTTCGAGCGTGATTTTCAATTCCTTGCAGTGCAACAACGGCAGTATCTTCACCGAAGCTCTCCAACTCGTTTTTCAATTCACGCACGAGTATATGTAATTCTGGCCAGTTTTGTTCTGAATTTAATCGAGCAATACGTTCTGAACCATCTCCATGATTCTCTAAATAAGTAGACAAAACACTTATCAGCTTATCGACATCATTGTCCATGTATTCACTGAGCACTGTAAAGTTAATCATCTGTGTCTCCTTACCTTAGTAGAGCACACAAGCGCGATTAAGTTCCAAACAACGCTAGTGACCAGCCTCTATCCGAAGTCACTAGAGTTAAGTAAACGATGTAGTGGAAAAGCGGTTTGTATCGGCGCAATACTTTCTATTCTCTCTTGCAACGATCCAACACTTGCCTTAACAAATACAATAATATTAAAAATAGTCATTTGAATGCATAAAGACAAGGCGTTTTACGTGAAAATGAGGTTTGTATTGTTGTTGAAAATTCATTTTAGCAATATAAACAAACCCTGCTCTAATAAATGGCAGAGAGGATTGTACAGTTTGTTGCTCCAACTAAGGCTGTGTTGGAGCAATCAAACAATAAATCGAGGGGTATGGCTCAATTATTAGAGGGGCGCAATAACTGGACTCGCCATTAGCGTTTCGCGATTGAATATGGGTTAGTCACTTTTGTTGACCTGTTGTAAGATCTAGTTCGTCTCAGGTACTGGTTCTACAAACGCTTTTGTCCCCCATAGTGGGACTGTCGAAAGGCTGTGTTTGAAGCTACCTGATGTTTCTTTTGTAGAATAAGACAAATACATTAACGTTTGATTCTCAGGGTCGTAAATGCGTC
Source organism: Vibrio mytili (assembly GCF_049563345.1). Taxonomy (NCBI): domain Bacteria; kingdom Pseudomonadati; phylum Pseudomonadota; class Gammaproteobacteria; order Vibrionales; family Vibrionaceae; genus Vibrio; species Vibrio mytili. The sequence goes on from NZ_CP110482.1 coordinate 631,733, forward strand.
GAATTTTCATTGATTTGAAGAAAATACTCTTGGATTTCTTAAAAACGATTTCCCCCGATTTGCTCTTATCAACGTTTGCGATCATCTCTGGGGTAATTTCGCCTGTTTGGCGGCATGAAATTGAACTGTCACTTGGGTCTGACAGGCTGAAGTCAGCTTCAATACTCGCGACATGACAAGTCACGCCTGGAACTTCTGGGTCAACGAGCGTATTTAATTTAATGTCTTTCATGGTAAACATACCCAATGACACATCACCCACTTCATTATCAGAACAACCAGTAAGTAGTGTCACTAAACCTAAAGCCACCAAGCTTTTTTTCATTGTTTTATCCTTAACTAAAACCGCGATTAGCGTCAATCTATCAGACGTTGTCTATTAAAACAAAGTTTGCCCCTTCTTCGAATGATGTATAGCAGTAAAAAAAATTCGATACGTTTCGATACACCGAGCAAGACGAAAAGCTTAAACGACTGTTTATCGCGAAATCCGTTGGTTCAGTACCTAACTGTATCGGGAATCGCTAGGTTTGTGATCGGCTTCGTGCTAATGTATGCCCCAAAACAGGTGACAGCAAATGATTGAAAAGACATTCAATCTGTTTTACGCCCGTCATAACAAGGTACTCAAATGAATACACAACAGTTAGCCTGTATAGAGCGCAAGAATGCGTGGCTCTATAATTTGGTTGAAGTAGAATTCCCAACCCAAGAAAGTCTGAAAGGGCGCGACATCTACTTTAATAGTTTGAATGGACAGGCTTACCACTCTGTTGATAAATCAAGTTTACTCTCTGAGCTGTCAATATTTTCAGAAAACGACATTTTTCTCGTCGATTTTCACCGCCTTACGATTATGTTTTCAATTCTCCAATCAAACCGTTGGGAGCAGCAATCAGATAAAGACATGATCATTGAGTATCTGACGCAAATTATTCTTACGCCAGAATTTGAACTCTACGTGGTATTTGCAGAAGGTAACCCAATAGGTGCCGCAGTTGCGAGCCATTTTGAAGGTAATACGTTGATTTCCGATTTAGCAGTGGTACCTGAAGTTAATCAACAAGATATTGTTGTTTCGCTTGCTCACAAGCTGAGCAGTGAAGGAAAACTTTTAGAAACGGTCATTTTAGAAAGCTAGCCCAGCTCAGTAACCCGCTCCAATAGAGCGGGAAGTTACTCCTTGTACTCATTTCCCCCCCCGTTTACAGATACGTTTTAGTTATTCGCCCCATTCACACTCAGTTTATTCTCAATTGATATCCCGCCTTTATAACTCAGAGCTGTTGTATTGCTTTCAAGAAACTCGGGACTCATGCGGTTTAGTTTATTTGGCTATAAATATGGAAGTAATCGGTGATCTTGATTAGAAAAACTGTAATTGCTCAAGGTTATTTATACAAAATGCCAAGCTGGTCGTTTAAACAATCCCAAACTCAAATACTATTGCTGAAGACAATAATTAATAATTTGCATTTGAAATGCTGTTAGGGTGGGAGATGGCTGTGGCGGTTACCGGTGTGAAATGTGTGATTTTTGATTGCGATGGTACCTTAGTAGACACTGAGCGCTTATGTTGCCAAGCATTAGTTAAGGTGTTTAATCAATACGGTTTTTCGCTTACCTTTGAGGAGTGCATCGCTCATTTCAGAGGAGGCAAGCTAGCCGATATTCTACTCGATATCAGAGAGTTTCTTAACGTTAGCATTCCTATCGACGTTTTAGAGCCTATATATCGTGAAGAAGTTCAAACGCTTTTTTCCCAGCATTTAAACCCTATGGATGGCGCAAAAACGTTGATTCAATTTTTGGACTCAAATGACATTCAATACTGTGTCGTTTCGAATGGACCAAAAGATAAAATGGAATACGTACTGAAACAAGCTGGATTGCTTGATGTGTTTGAAGGAAAAATCTTTTCTGCTTTTGATGCGAACAGTTGGAAGCCAGAACCTGATTTGCTGATGTATAGTGCAATGAATATGGGTTTTCTACCAAGTGAATGCTTGTACATTGATGATACACCCAAAGGTATTGAAGCTGGTTTAAGTGCAGGGATTAAAACTGTGCAACTGTTTAATGGAGAATCGATCAATCGGGTTGATGATGAACGAGTAGTGCTGATTGAGCACCTTGATGAGTTAAAAGAACAGTTACTCAAATATGACAGTTATTCATCTCGAGCTTTACGTTGTTAGTCGTTGCCCTTACCGTCGTCGCTAACACCGTAAGAGTTAGCGACGAAACTATTCAGTGACATACTCTACTTAACGTATGTATATGTTTGAACTTGCTTTGTAGGTAGGGGGTTTGGTGTAAACATTGGATAGATGTGAAGTGTTTGGTGTGGAACCCACATGATACGCATGTGAACTTTTCTCCGTCTGATGAGATCAAATATTCATCACACTGACAAAGTGGGCAGGTAAGGTTTTCATTATCTTTTGTTTCTTTGGAATTATTCATAGTATTTTCCAGCAGCAAATTGGAATGAATATCTCGGTAAAGTAGGGTATTCAGTGTGTTAAAAGTTTGAGAATTTGGGGGAGCTCTGTTTTTAAAGCAGTTGTTCTTAAATTACTTGTTTTTAAGAATTTGTTCTTAAACCACATGTTTTAAGTTACGACTTCGCAAGCGACACCGTTCTATAAGCAAACTCATTTATAATAATGTTGTTTCTGACCCGTTATTTACTTGGAACAGTATCAGCATAGCGAAACAATTGGCTATTTCACATAATTTCAGCAGATATAAAGATAAGTTGGGATTCACTTCAAAATAAATCATCTTTTGCAATCACTATACCCAAATAACCTCAAGGTGCTAGGGTCTGCGAGAATGACTTGGTTCACAGGCGCGGCAACGATTTGAAGAGCTAGTGGTTCTAAATCCTGCATCTTGAAGTCATTTGGGTAAACCAACGTTGGTTCCGTAAATCACGCTATGACACTCAAGCCTACGCATGACGATGATAATGTCTATCTGGAATCGCATGACCGTATAACCAATTAATGATTTTTTCCTATTCCTTGATTGATTTTTCTGTCATAAATGTGTCATATAAAAGCGATACAAAGGGACTACTGTGGCAACGCGTGATATCGTGCCGCAGTAAAAAAGAAGCAAGAACGCTTCGTTATATAACTGTTTCAGTTGTACAAAAGGAGGTCTTTTATGAGCGACCAGTACCAAAACGACGAGAACCTAGAGTTGCTTGATGCACTTGAAATTGGTTTAAATTTGTCGGAATACGTGTCGTCTAGCAACGACAATGAACAATGAATGGCGATATCAATCGTCATACAATTCTCGTAACTGCCCGTCAAACGTTATACTAGGTTCATGTTACATGTAGCCCTAAGGCAAACATAACGAAAATGAACTTTCTAGCCCACCTTCATATTGCTGATCACTGCAATAGTAGTTTGTTAGGTAACTTGCTTGGAGACTTCGTAAAAGGAGATCCAAGCAAACAATATCAAACCGATATTTCAGACGGTGTACGATTACACCGTTTTGTTGACAAGACGACCGACCAACATCCTATCGTTACTGAGTGCAAACGCCACTTTGCTGGTAAATCGCGTCGCTTTGCGCCGATTGCTCTAGATATGTTTTGGGATCATTGTTTAGCAAAGCATTGGGGTACCTTTCATCAGGATTCGCTTGAGCAGTTCGTGAATAATGCGCACTTAGTCGTAGATAGGGATGTGGATGAAACCTTGCCAGAACGCTATCTTTTGTTACACCGCCGTATGTGGAGTGACGGTTGGCTTCAGTCTTATCGAGAGCTGCCGAACATTGAATTTGCATTACATAGAATGTCACAACGTAGCTCTCGAATGGCTGATCTCATGACTACGTTTGAAGTATTGGAACGGGAATATTTACTATTAGAAGCAAAGTTTCCACGGCTATACATCGACGTTTTAAGTCAATCCCTTCAATACCATAAATACCTTACTCAAACATCCTGAATCTATGATCAAAGGTAGTATGGGCAAGTGTGCTCTGTTAAACTCTGCGCTCCAAAAATTAAGAGGTTTATGATGACCGTTAACTTTGCTGAGCTTGGTATTAAACCGGCGTTGATCGAAACATTAAGTCGTTTAAATATAAAGCATCCAACGCCTGTTCAAGAAAAGTCTATTCCACATGTGTTGGAAGGAAAAAACCTGCTTGCTGCTGCTCAAACTGGGACGGGTAAAACTGCAGCGTTTGGCTTGCCCATTATTCAGTTGGTGCAGCAAAAAAAGTTAAACGGTACGCCACAAGCATTGATATTAGTTCCTACTCGTGAACTGGCACAACAGGTGTTCGAGCACGTAGTTCAGTATGCGACACATAGTGAACTACGTATTGTCTGCGTTTACGGGGGCACAAGCATTGGTGTACAGACGAAAAGTCTTGAACAAGGGGCGGATATTTTAATTGCTACACCTGGGCGCCTTTTAGATCATCTGTTTAATGGCAATGTAAACATTTCAAAAACAGGCATTCTCGTTTTGGATGAAGCTGACCGTATGTTAGACATGGGCTTCTGGCCTGACCTGCAACGCATTTTGCGACGTTTGCCCGCTGAGCGTCAGACCATGCTTTTTTCTGCGACCTTTGAAAGTCGTATCAAGACAATAGCGTATAAGTTAATGGACTCGCCGGTGGAGGTGGAAGTCTCACCCGCTAACACCACCGCGGATACTGTCAAACAGTTTGTATATCCAGTAGATAAAAAACGTAAGCAAGAACTGCTTGCCTATCTTATTGGCTCTCGTAACTGGCAACAGGTTCTTGTTTTTACAAAGACAAAACAGGGCAGTGATGAACTTGCTAAAGAACTAAAACTGGATGGGATTAAGGCGGTTTCAATTAATGGTGATAAATCGCAAGGCGCTCGTCAACGCGCCCTTGATGACTTTAAACAAGGAAAAGTTCGCGCTTTAATTGCTACGGATGTAGCGGCTCGCGGACTAGACATCCAACAGTTAGAACAGGTTGTTAACTTCGACATGCCTTTTAAAGCTGAAGATTATGTTCACCGGATAGGTAGAACCGGACGTGCTGGTCAGTCGGGCCTGGCTGTATCGTTGATGAGTCGTGATGAAGAATACCTATTACATGCGATTGAAAATTTACTGGATCAACGTTTGCCGCAAGAGTGGTTGGCAGGCTTTGAGCCGAGCTTAGTCGAGGAAGTTGAGACAGAGCATAGTGGAGGAGGTCGACGTAAGAGTCGTTCTTCGGAAAAACGCAAACTAAAAGCAAAGCTTGCGATCCACAAGAACCGGGGTAAGCAACGCCGCTAAACCTATCGTATCAGGTAGGGTCACGCTATTTTTGCGGGGTCATATCGTTCTAGCGTTTGTGGTAGCGCAAGTAGGTACCCTTGATACATATCGAAACCGAGTGTTTTCATTAAATTTAGTTGATATTCGGTTTCAATTCCTTCGATAACGGTTTGTGCTCCCAATTTGCGCGATAGCTGTAAAGCGTCAATTAATGCGGATTGGTTACCATCCTCGTACATAAGCAATAAAGACCTATCCATTTTTATAATATCTGGTCTAACAGACTTGACGCGCTCAATCGTAGACGCGTTCACGCCATAATCATCGATGGCTAGCTGGAAACCATTGTTACTCAAATATTCTGTGGCTTTATAGAGAAAGGTTTCATTGCCCGATCCTAATTCTGTTAGCTCCATCACAACTTGCTTTTGCTTCAGCCCACTGAAAGAAAACGTTTTTTGGATTACATGACCGAACTTAGGCACTTTCACTATCATTTCAGCCGCGACAGGCAAAATATTTAAAAACAGCTTGTTATTTCTAAATCGAGATTGCGCGAAGTTTTTGATATGAATAATGCTACTGAGTCTCTCGACGTCCAATTTATCTGAAATGTTGATTGTTTTTGAATGAAAAAACAGATCCGGACGGATCTCAGTGCCATCAGGTAGATTGATACGAACCAAGGCTTCTAAGCCAACAATAGAGATGTCTTTTTTGTAAATCGGTTGAAATACGCTACGAATGGTAAAGTTATCGTATTGTGCGGTGTACTGTCCGTCTTCTTGTCTAGAAATACAGCTGAGTAGCCGCTCGTTTGTCATCATATAGCAACCTAGATCCATCCTGCTCTTTGGTGCGGTTACACCAATGTAAATTCAGTATTCGAGAATCTAAGGGGGCTGTGCTTTCGTCGCAAGGGCTGGTTACTGATATAACAGTATTTATCGACCAGCCTCAAACAAATAGATGAACCGTTTGTAATCGCGGTGACTATCTTTGAGCTACCACTGTAATACAGAGTAGAGCTGTAGGTACTTTCGTACAGGAACTTTCTTGCCTGAACGACGTAATGGGTGACCATATTTAAGGTAGCAAGGGCTGATTCCAAATCGAGAGTTGAGAGACTGTGTTAACAGAGATTCACTCTTATAAAGAGTAATACCTTGTTCGGTGTATTCATCGATAGGTTCAGGAAGCTCGCCCATCCACCAATGCAATAGTTCGCGACTTGTTTTACTCCGACTGATCCAATGATCACAGACGAGAAAAAGAAGATCGTTTGGTTGCAGCGCATATCCGTACTCAGTTTGCCATTCCGTGATTGAGTTAAGAAGATTATCTCGACACGATTTACCAGCACTGACCATATGATGGCTTAGCACCCACACCGTTCCTATTTCAGATGAAATACGATAGTGGTGAGGCAAATCAGGTGCATTCAGTACTTCTAATGGTTTAATCGTACATAAATGACCAAAATGTTGAAATGTATGTTGCATTCGCCTCGAAAATGCAAGACCTAGGTGGTGTTCACTCATTCCCTGATTGTGAACAGCAGGATAATTCTTTTCACAGAGTTTAAGACAATCCTCTTGAAAATCATTGACACTTTGAATGACTAAGTCGAGCAGCAAAGAAATATCCCTTAACGGTTAACAAAACGTTCGGCGAAAGATTAGCATAGTCTGTTTAATATAGACTAATGATGATCGGCAACTTCTTGATCTACACACCAAAAGCAATTTATAAACGACGAACTATTTTTTAGGAGGCACGTATGATTAAGTTAGAACGTAACCAAAAAGAACAGTTAGCAACTGCCGTTCAAGATTACCTTCAAGATGAATTGAATATTGATATCGGACAATTCGATTGCGAATTTTTAATTGACTTTATCACCGAAAAATTAGGCGCAGTTTACTACAACCAAGGCGTTGCGGATGCAAAGTCGGTGATGGAAAGACGAATGTTAGAAATGACGGATGAACTTTACGAGATAGAGCAAGAAGTGAAACTGTAATTCTGTAAATTTAGTCTCGTTGACACGTTCAACCTTTTCGAACATGTTGATAGAGAGTGCAACATTGTAGAGTTGTAAGAAATGGTAAAAAATCTGTTTCATATAGGCTAAATACGTTAATGTTGCGTAGTCAAAATAAAAGAGTTTAAAGACAGTTAGGAACATGAGATGGGTAAACTGGTTAAGAACTACAATTTTCCTGCGCGTTTAATGCATTGGCTTTCTGCCTTATGCATCATAGGTTTGTTTGCCGTCGGCTTATGGATGGTAGACCTAGGTTACTATAGTGAATGGTACCGCGTTGCCCCTCATTATCATCGCTCTACCGGTATTGTGCTTGCTCTCTTGACTGTGATACGTCTGTTCTGGAAATTCATGGCTGCATCGCCAGAGGTAGAGGGCAAGTCTTACGAAGTCGTTGCAGCAAAAGCAGCGCACGGTTTGATGTATTTGTTGCTGGTAATAATTTTTATTTCTGGTTATTTGATTTCAACATCAGATGGTAGAGGTATAGAGGTTTTTAACTGGTTCACGGTTCCGGGAGCGGGTGAGTTGTTTGCTCATCAGTCTGATATTGCTGGTGAAGTGCACTTTTACGCGGCTTGGGCATTGATACTGCTCGCTGGTTTGCACGCAATCGCAGCACTTAAACATCATTTCATAGATAAAGACGACACCTTACGTAAGATGCTTGGCCGACACAGATAGAGTCCAAGCATTCATTGAATGGAAAACACACTAAAAACAAATGTTAGGAGCTCAACAATGAAAAAGTCACTTTTTGCAACTGGTCTAGCGATGGCAATGGCTTTGCCGATTGGCGCACAAGCCGCAGACTATGTTATCGACACGAAAGGCGCTCATGCTTCAGTTAACTTTAAAGTTAGCCATCTAGGTTACAGTTTTATCAAAGGCCGTTTTAACACATTTTCTGGTGACTTTTCTTATGATGAAAACAATATCGCTGCATCTAAAGTAAATGTCGTTGTGGATACGACTAGCTTGGATTCAAATCATGCTGAGCGTGATAAACACATCCGAAGTGGTGACTTCATCGACGCTGGTAAGTTTGGTCAGGCAACATTTACCAGCACGAAAGTTGTTGATAAAGGCGACGGCAAATTGGATGTGATTGGTGACCTGACATTGCATGGTGTTACTAAGCCAATTACGATTTCCGCAGAATTTGTTGGTGCTGGTAGTGACCCATGGGGTGGGGAACGTGCTGGTTTTGTTGGTCACACTCGTCTTGAGTTGGCTGACTTTGATATTCCAGTAATGGGCAGCTCAAGCTACGTTGATATGGAACTCCATGTTGAAGGTGTGAAAAAATAAGCGATTGTAGTTAGGTAAGAAAAGCGCTCTATCTTATGATAAGAGCGCTTTTTTGTTTTAAGCCAACTGTCGTTTGTTATTTTGATCAGTCGTTAGTGTTTAAGCTGTTTTTAGTTCTTCTTGCTCAATCAGGTTAACTCTCTCACCGTAAATAGCGCGCAAGGCTTTTAACACTTCGTTGCGAGTTATTACGCCAACCATAACGCCATTTTCAAGTACAGGAAGCACCTGAGGCTTGTTCACTTTCATGCTTTTTGCTCGTTCTTCGAGCGAAAGGGAAGTGAAGCGAGTAGCGATGCCCATGTTACTCGTTGGGAAAAGTTGCTCTTTATCAATACAAAGGAACTCCACAACATCAACTAGACGATCATTTGCATCAATAGCGACCACTTCTCTGCTCATTAGATCGACCACTTTCTGACCTTCCTCTGGGATGTAATCTTGGCACCAAAGCTCTACCATCACATCGTGCGCGGAGAAAAAGCCCACTAAACGATTATCTAGGTCAACAACAGGAGCACTGTTAATCGAACTATCAAGTAGAGTATCAAGTGCGACAGAGACCGGAGTTTCGACACTAAGCGTTGTCGGTGCAGGGTTCATGATGTCTTTTACAAGTGTTCCAATTTTCATATTGATATCCTTAATTGACGTAAGATTTGTTGTATTTGTAATTGAAGTGATTTTTGCGGCTTTTAACTCTGGACGGCGGAAAATACACCAGTTCGATAAACCGACGAGTACGGCGCCACCAACGATATTGCCAAGTGTTACAGGAATTAAGTTTGCGGTTAGGAAATGACTGATGTTTAAATCAGCATATTGTGCTGCAGAGACGCCAACTGATGTCCAAAATGATTCTGGTGCGAAGTTTGCAATCACAATGCCTAGTGGGACCATAAACATGTTTGCCACACAGTGTTCAAAACCACTACTGACGAACATCGCAACGGGTAAAATGGTCATCACGGCTTTTGTCATTGCATTCGCCGAACTAAAAGTTAGCCAAATTGCGAGACAAACTAATAAGTTACAAAGTATCCCCAGCGCAAAGGCTTGAATAAGAGTATGGTGAAGTTTGTGCTGCGCAATGTTCAGCGCGTTTAACCCCCACTGGCCATGGTCCATTTGGTATAAGCCTGCAGCAGTCACAAGTGCCAATAAGAACATTGCACCGATAAAGTTGCCAACATACACTTTGCCCCAAATAGACAGCATTTTGCCGAAAGAAATTTGTTTGTTCGCCCAAGAAATGCTGGATAGCACGGAGCTGGTAAACAGCTCGCCACCGCAGATGACGATAAGGATAAGCCCCATACTGAACGCTAATCCACCAGCTAAGCGGCTTAAGCCCCAACCTGTACCTGCACTTCCTGTCGTAACGGTAATATAGAATAAAAAAGCTAAGCCAATAAAAGCACCGGCCATGGTTGCCAGCCCTAGTGTCATACCACTGGTCTTATGTGCTTTGCTTAGAGCAAATTTTTCAGCCTCGGCCATCATCTCCTTGGGAGAGAAGTACTGGTGATTCTCAGAAGTATTCACCGCCATGCCAACTCCTTAGTTTTAATTTTCATATGAACTCCTTGCTGCTAGTTTTCGTTGTTCGTCTCTTTTGTGTTTGGTTCACATCGATATGTTTAAATAAACAAAGCTCTGATTGATGGTAGAGCGATGCATAGCAACGTATCGGTTTTGTTATGAATCTATTTAGATGTAGACGTTCCCTGTATCGCCAAACCAGATTAGGGCGAATTTATGTACATAGGAAATTGATAATATTTACCAGGTGAATCAAATTAATTGATAAGTTTTACGTAGCAGGTAGAATGAACCTCATTGCTTATAGGAGCATTAGTGAGAGTACGAAAAACTCTTCAATCAGGGAGGACACTTTGCGCTATTCACTCAAGCAGTTAGCGGTTTTTAACGCCGTTGCAGATACCGGCAGCGTAAGCCAGGCCGCAGACAAACTGTCTTTAACTCAATCCGCGACAAGTATGTCGCTCGCGCAATTAGAAAAAATGCTTGGTAGACCTTTGTTTGAAAGACAAGGTAAACAGATGGCATTAACGCATTGGGGAATGTGGTTAAGGCCCAAAGCCAAACGTTTGTTACAAGATGCATTGCAAATTGAAATGGGGTTTTATGAACAACATTTACTAAGCGGTGAGGTTCGTTTGTGTGCAAGTCAAACGCCTGCTGAGCACCTGGTTCCAGACCTTATCAGTATTATTGATAACGACTTTCCTGAAATGCGAATTACGCTCGACGTTAAAAGTACTCAGTGTGTTATCGATGAAGTATTAGATTACAAATACGATCTGGGCATTATCGAAGGTCGTTGCGATGACAACCGATTGCATCAAGAGGTATGGTGTCGAGACCATTTAACTGTCGTGGCGGCTTCGCATCATCCTTTTGCCAAAAGTTCGGTGGTCAGTTTAGCGCAATTAGAGCAAGCAAAATGGGTGTTACGCGAACATGGTTCAGGAACACGCAAAATTTTTGATAGTTCTATCCATCATTTAATTGAAGATCTCGATGTTTGGCGCGAATACGAACACGTGCCTGTATTGAGAAGTCTTGTTGCGAATGGGCAATACTTAACCTGCTTACCATATCTGGATGTTGAACGTTACATTGAGTCCGGTCAGCTTGTCGCACTGAATGTATCAGAACTGAAGATGGAGCGTACACTCTCATTCATTTGGCGAGCTGATATGGAAGAAAACCCTTTGGTCGACAGTATAAAACGCGAAGGTTTACGTATGATGAAAGGGAGACCTTCAGTCCTATGATCTTTTGATTCTTTTGTCGTTGCGTAATCATTACCGTCTATTTGGCTCTGCTATATGCAGGGCCTTTTTCATTTTTATTTGCCCAATGCCTGTTATCTAAATATGTTGATTTATCGGTTACGTCATGTTTTTGGTGTAATTGATGATATTAATGTTTATATTAGTGTGATTTGTATCACCGAATGTAGTGGCTGATGTGCCTAATATCGGTTTCTGATTTTCATGTACAAAGACTGTTGCAATCGTATAAGTGCGATAACAGTGAGCGGGCTCGAATACCATGACAACACTTTTAGCGATATCTATCACAACCGGAATTTTATCTGGAGTATGGGGATGGGTTGCAATTTCTTTAGGACTTTTATCTTGGGCAGGCTTTTTAGGTTGCACAAGTTATTTTGCTTCACCTACTAGTGGGCTGAAAGGACTATTGATCAGTTTAATCACTAACTTAACTGGTGTGTTTTGGGCGATAGTAATCATCCATGGATCCACTTACGCCGGGTTAGACATTTTGGGTTACGTCATCACGGCTATCGTGGCATTTTTCATGTGTATTCAAGCTAAACAAACTTGGCTCGCTTACATTCCTGGGACGTTTATCGGATCATGTGCGACCTTTGCGGCTGACGGCAATTGGCAAATTGTTGTTCCATCTTTGCTATTGGGTGGTGTGTTTGGTTACTTGATGAAAGCAACAGGGCTATGGTTACATGCAAGATCATCCACTGCATCAGCTTCTCTTTCAGAGCAAGTACAGTAGTGACCCCCGATCTTATTAGTATCAGCAAATGATGACCATTTATTTTATAAATACGGTTTACCAAAAGTATTGATACAAGCACGCTGCAAAGCGTGCTTTTTTTGTGGGAGCTTATTTAAGTAGCGATGAATGGCTTGAGAGTGTTTAAGTATTGCCATTAGCCATCGTAACAATACGTTTCAATGTCCAACGTATTAACACTGGAATAGCTTCGACGCCTTCGTTTTCACAATGGGAAACAATGGCGAGTGCTAAGTCGGGTTTCGCATGTTTTTTCAACACACGATTAACCACTTTTTTTGCTGGAATCTGATGATCATGAGGCACTTTGATCATATCTTTAAAAAACACTTCAAAACCGTGATTATAAAGGAAGTGTTCAATATCGAGATCAGGCAACTCCGTTAACCGATGTCTTTCCTGATCGTTGCCTAATTGGGTACGGACTGTATGCGCATATTTTTTCCCTGCGGCGTCTCCGTCAGTAACAACATGCCAGTCAATACCGAACTCCTTCGCGACTTTTATCAGAGATTTTAATCCAGATTGGGCAAACTCGACGATTTGTACCCCTTCTGCCGCTAAATCGTATCCACATTGTCTTGCTAGTTCATTAAACAACCAGACTTCCGTTTCACCTTCGACCAATAACCAGCAGCGAGCAAACAGTGCACCAACTCGATGAAATCGAATATGAAAACCAATTCGCCTTAATTCATCACGGCCAAACTTTGATGAGTTTAGGCAGGTTGCTACGGTTCGGTCTGATAAACGAATCAAACGCCGAATTGAATACAAAGGTACTGCACCGAGTAAGCTACCACTATTGGTCGTCAGGATCTTTTGCATGGGTAACAGCTGTAATAACGACCAGGCTCGTGCAAGGTGAGTAGGATGCAAGCGTCCTTCCGGATCTTCAATGATTAAGATCGGCCTTGCACAACGTCTTAAGTCTGTTGGGCCTTTCGCTTGTAGATAGGCGTTGAGCAGCCCCATTAACAGCAAGCGACTTTGTTTATCATTGGTTTCTTTAAGAAACTGACTTAATCCCTTATCAGATGAGTGACTCGCATAAAACAACCCATCTCTCGGTTTTCTCGGATTGGGTTTAGTAACACTACGAAAAGCAAAATAATGTTCGACTAACGTATGCATGGAATCGAGGCTACTGCGTATCTCGCCTTTGTTTACATGACCCGGCATGGCCAATAGGCGACGGCAAGTATTGTTAATTCGTTTTTCAATGCGTGCGTTTTTACCGTCACCATTCACAAACTGTGGTTGAGGGAAGCGACGAGAGTCTCGCAAGCGGATCACTGGGTGTAGCGTCATTAACTCAATCGCAAGTTTTTCTGAATGATGTAGTTGCTTTGGTTTACCGTCACGATCCAAAAATGCATATTGAGTCGTGATGTCATGTCCAATCCGAGAGGCACTAATACGGTAATAGATCAGGTGTTCCCCTTCATGGCTTGTGATCCAAGCGGGTTTAATACGCCTGTAACGTCCTGAGTGTACCTCGTGTTTATCGAAAGTTTTAAACACAATAATGATTTCAATATGCTGAGATTGGGGATGTGAGATAGCGTAATCGACGTGAAAATCGGTTAACTCAAATTGGTACAGCTTGCCATTTGTCGGTAAAGCGATGGAAAGGGCATCAAGTAAGGAAGACTTACCCCAAGTGTTTTCGCCAATGAGCGTAGTTAAGTCATCAAAAGAGAGCGATAGGCGTCTTATACCCCGAAAACCGGCGATTTCGATGCGTTCTAATCTCATCTAAATCCTCCTTACAATTATTTGAATTATGGAGAGATTTGAGCATATACCCAAATAACCTCAAGATGCTAGGTTCAGCGAGAATGACTTGGTTTTCAGACGCGGCAACGATTTGAAGATCTAGTAGTTCTAAATCAAAAATCGTTAACAAAGGCTGTGAGCCAAGTCAACTCGCCCTTCGGGAGCATGTCACTGACAAGATTTCATCGTCACATAACTCGGAAAGAGCCTGCTATTCCGCTTCGTTATCTTCCTTGAACTCATGCCAGTGACAATGCTCTGAATCCAACATCTTGAAGTCATTTGGGTATATATTAATTGTAAACCATTGCGTTTACTTAAGTTCACAAAACGAGGATAAATTCACATAGGATGGTGATATAACGAAATGTTCTCGTTGATACTGGCTTTTTCAGCATGACTATCACACATAAGTGAAACAAAAACTTCACTGTTTCAATAAATTCATGATTCTGTCATCATTCAATTCTTATTATAATAAGGAATGAAAAGAGAGAAGATGACAATGGATAAAAATCATAAGCCAGTCAGAATCAAACTGGCGCACATCAATGACACTCATTCCTACTTTGAACCAACATCACTGCAGCTAAAACTCGATATTCAAGGCGAGCACAATTTAGAACCTTACGTTAGTGCGGGTGGGTTTTCACGCATTGCCACACGAGTGGAACAGTTACGAGATGATGCGAAGCGTCAGGGGCAAGGGATGTTGTTTCTTCATGCAGGCGACTGTTTCCAAGGCACACTTTATTTTTCCCTATTTAAAGGCAAGGCGAATGCGGATTTGCTAAATGCGTTAAACATTGATGCGATGGCGTTGGGGAATCATGAACTTGATATGGGAAATGAGCCAGTTGCTTTGTTTTGTAAAAGAACAAACTTTCCTCTATTAGCGGGAAATTGGGACTTGTCCAACGAGTTACAAGCAAAAACTCATCGCATCAGTACCTGCGATAATGTGCTGAGTTACAAACCTGAGACCAAAAGCGCACAATATGTTGTGAAAGAATTTGATGGCGAAAAAGTCGCTATCTTTGGTTTGTCGTTGGATAAAATGAGTGAAATCGCTAATCCAGACGCTGATACCCCGTTTATATCGGCAATTGAAACTGCGAAAGCGACGGTAGAACAAATTCATGATTCCGGTATTAGAAATATTATTCTACTCAGCCACCTCGGTTATGAGGGGGATTTAGAATTAGCAAAACAGATAAGCGGCATTGGTATCATCGTCGGTGGGCATAGTCACCGTTTGCAAGGGGACTTCTCATCAATTGGGTTAGGTGTGGATGATCCGTATGGCGTTAAGGTCAATGACACGTATGTCGTTCAAGCGGGATATCACGCTTTGACGATGGGGCACTGTGTCCTTGAATTTGATCATAACGGAAAAGCGACCATGCTCAGTGGTCAAAACGAACTACTGTTAGGGCGTCGTATTTTTTGGGACTCTACACTTAACCAACAATTAGACCAAGGTGTGTTTGAAAAGGCGTGTGATTTCATCCATGGTCAACCGAATGTTGTCGTATGTAAAAAGCACCCTGAAACGCAGACTATTCTAAACAACAAGTACATTCCTCGTGTCCGCGCTTTACAGTCTCAAGTGATTGCAACGGTGGAAAGTAAAAAGCGTCACGTGCGTATACCGGATGAATTTGGCAGTAGTGAACTCGCATCTTCGGTCGCGCAATCGTTTTTGTATAGTTTGAACCAAAGGGGACATGGCGTACAGTTTGCGATCCATAATGCTGGCGGAGTGAGAACGTCCTTGAATGCTGGCAATATTACCGTTGCCGATATTGCCGGACGATTATTGCCATTTGCCGTACCCATTGGTTTTTATGACGTTCAAGGTAAAGTGATAAGAAAAACGCTAGAAGGTGCGATTAATAATGCGTTAAACAATGGAGTAGAAGGAACAGGCTCGGGAAGCTATCCATACACACATAATTTACACTTTGAATATCAAGTAGACGCCCCCAAAGGGCAGAGAATCCGCCAATTAGAAATCTTTAACGGTCAGCGGTGGGTGAACGTTGAGAATGACGTTTGGTATCGTGGTACTTCTTCAGCGTACACGATGAAGGGCAAAGAAGGATATGAAGCATTGCTCGATATGAAGGGTGAGGGAAGTGTTACCAATTTATCGATGGCGGATTGCTTTATTGAGCTTCTAACCGATTACCCACAATGTTTAAATCAAACGAGAAAATTAAACTCACTGCAAAACGGTTAGGGATGTAACCATCTGAAGCCATTTGTTAAATTTGTTTATTTATAATCTGGTGAGAGCTTCTATCGCGATATGGTTCGGATTTTGCTTTCTTTTACGGTACTACGCATCTAAGAGGGTAGTATTATGTGGAAGAAAGACTGGGCCGATGCAGCAGCTATCGCAGCTTGGGTTGGTGTTTGGTCTATGTTGGTCTATTTTGTGCCACTAGGCGGAATGTAAAAACTAATCAGATCGAGGGGCACATTCGTGCTCCTTATTTCTTCCAGTAATAGTAAGCCCACAACCAGTAGGTTTAGGCTAATATAACTAATCGAACGTAGCAGGGTTCAACTTCAATTTCCTCAAAGTTCAAAAAACTAAGAGTTAAATATTTGTTATTATTGAGCATCGAAATGCCAGCTTTTGAGTGGTTTATTCATTATTAAGCTAAGTTTTTGCGTAGATATGCGCAATAAGCTTAAGTTCTATCCATCCCATTTGTAAACGCTTTGTTTTATTAGAAAATCTTATCCGAATGCAAAAGAATTGTCATTTTTTATACTGGAAAAATGTAGATTAATATACAACCAACAAGACGTTATACAGCTTTTATTTTTATAGAGAGGCAATCATGGCACAAGCAATGCAAATGACTAATGTAGCTTTACCAACCTCTATGGATAAGAAAACCTACTCGGTTAACTTCAAAGGATTGATTGCACACTTACTGGACATACTTTTCGTCGACAATGCTGCTCCACGCAGTTATTACGCCGAAGACATGTCAGCGCATATTCAGAAAGACATTGGTATGTATCGTTAAGATATCCGAACTGTTAAGGGATTTTTTAATCCTCTAGCAGGTGTCTTGAGTATGTGAATAAACTGAAAAAGCCAGCATTCAAGCTGGCTTTGTTGTATCTGGCCCCATTGAATATAAAAAAGCAGGGCTCCTATTCAAGGAACCCTGCTTTAAATAACAGGTAGCCCAGTTATTTTTTACGGCAGTACTCTGCAATTACGTACATTGATTGGCCGCCGTTGGCTTTACCCGAAACCAGTTTAGGGTCATCACCAAGGCTGATGCCACGAATAACCGTACCTTGTTTAATCACTTGGTTCGTTCCTTTTACTGGAAGGTCTTTGATTACTGTTACGTCGTCACCTTTTTTCAGTTCGGTACCGTTGCAATCCAGAGTTTTGTCATCATCAGACATGCCCTTCATCGCCCAGTTCATTTGCTCTTCTTCCATGTACATCATGTCAAGTGCATCTTGAGCCCAGCTTTCAGTGTTCAGGCGAGTCAGCTGTCGCCATGCAGTTACTTGTACTGCTGGCACTTGACTCCACATGCTGTCGTTTAGGCAACGCCAGTGGTTAATGTCTTGTGGCTCTTCGATCTCACCTAGACACTTGTCACACACCATAATTGCAGTGTCTACAGTTACATTGCCATGAGGAGGAACAGCGTATGCCGTTAATGGAGATTCAGAAGCGCACAGTTCACATTTAGACTCGCAACGAGCAAGCAGAGTTGATTCGATAGACATAAGGACTCACTTTAGTAGTGTTATTTTGGGGCGATATTATCCACTTTATCCTGACAATTAAAAGGGGATTAGGGCATTTAAGCCGATATTTTACAATATACCAACCTGAATAAGTGAAACGTGAAAACAAAAGGCATAGTCAAGAAACGTAGAGATAGCTAAGTAACGTCGAGATGGTCCGTAGGTGGTTAGTTTAAATTCCATAAAAAAGCCCAGCGAGTGAAGCTGGGCCTAGTTGAGGTTTTCGGATTAGTGGCTTATTTCAGCACGGTTGTGTCGGATACCCCTGATAACGCGTTATCCAGCAAAAAGTCCGCGTTTTCGGCTTGCATTTCGGCATGATGGCCAATATCCGAAAGCGTGCCGTTTGGTGCAGCAAAGGTACTGTGCGATGCAACATCATTAAATTGCACGAAGCTACTGCCTGGAGGCACGGAAGTGGTGGTGCTATTTACCTTCGTTAGCCCAAGTTTTTCTGCCAAAGGCTCAGAGCCAGCGAATTTCGCACTATCTACCTTATTTGGTACCGTATCATCACCATCAACTTCTGTCATCAGGAATGGTGTTGATAAAGACCCCGAAGCGACGAGATCACTCGCGTTAGTGAACGGATCTACCGTATCCAATGTGGTTTGCGCCGCATAGATAAACTGGGAGAAACCGGAGCTTAATTCGGTGAGTTGCTCAGCCGTTGCATTTTTTTCAAAATCTGAGTAGCAAGCTCCATCATCTAAATTTGTACACTGAACATCGGCATAACCTGCGTACTGAGCAGAGGCTGAATAAGCAATGTTATGCTTGATTTGGGGGCCAAATTTTTCTGAACCTAGAAGCAAATTGCCGATCTGACCACCCGAGTTTTGAATGGACGCTGCGCTAAATGTGTAGAGCGCATCAGCACTGACACTTCCCAATGTGTTGTTAGCCGCTGCAACCGCAGAGGTCGCGACGATGCCTCCAAGCGAGTGTCCCAATACTTTAACTTCAGAACCTGTCATCGGATTAAATGCTTGTAGTGGACTGTTCATCAACAACCCGCCTTGAGCAGAAACCACAAGACTGGCGCGAAGTCCCAATACATCCAGCACACTTTGACGCAAGTTATCACGAGCGACCGCTAAGTTAGACAGATTCAAATACGCAAGCACGTTTGCATTCGCAGAGCGTTGCTCATCGAGACTACGGGTTCCATGCAGCGGTAGATCAATCGCCAAAACCGCTACACCAGCTTTCACCATGTTAAACGCGAACGCGTAGGCGTTTTCTTTGGCGGAAGTTATGCCATGCTGATAAATCACAACATCTGTGGCGTTGCCAGACTGAGGAGTGAATAATAAAACCTCGACTTCTTCCAGAGATTTCACTTGCGGGACAGGTGAGTAGCGCGTGATGATACGTTCACTGTCGAGTTGTTCTCCGTTTGATAGGTATAACTTCGCTCCTACCAGCTTTAATTGTTCCGTAGGATCCGTTGCCAGTTTAGACACATCAACCGGATTATCGGCGAATACCCCCGTAGAAAGCTGCTGAACCATGTTTGCTTGCTCGTCAGGATCCGCAAGTGCAGCGCTGATTTTCGCTAAGCTTGGCATCGCTGATACCATGGGTTGCATGTTCCAATTTGCGTCTTTTTCTAGGTAGTAAGGTAATTTTACTGTGCCTTGAGTGACATTGACGCTCGCGCCAGACGCATTGTAAAGGCCTTTAATTGCTGTCTTAGCCGCGTCGCTATCACTGATGTATTTGCTAAAGTCATCGTCAGAATCCAGCGCCGTAATAAAGTCTTGCGGTGGATCGAGTTTCATTGTGTAGGCAGTTGATAAATCGACTGAACCTTCATTTTCATCGTTTTTGTAAACGGTATTAAGTGTGTTGGCACCCGTCGAAAAACCTGTCGCGGTGACACCTTTAACGGACGCCAAAGTATCGCCAACAGACTGAGTGCTAAACCATGAAGAATAAACAATATCGGCAGGGTTAACTTGAGCGAGACCAAAAATGCCTTCAACCGCTTTAGTGACTGCTTGAACAGACGCAAGGTCACCATTTTCGTAAGTAACCTCTTGCGACTTGCCTGTCGCGTAGCTTGCTGATGTGCCAATTGGCTCGCCATTCACGTCGGTGATATCTTGTGTTACGGCAAAAATGTACTCGCTCGATTCGTCAAGGGCGTCCATGAACTGAATATATAGAGAGTTCCCCATCGCTTGAACCATATAGTCTTGATTTTGAACAAGAACTTCTTCAATCGGGTTTGACTGTCCATCCCAATCAGTTAAGCGTTGGTTAATTTTGATGACTTTAATACCAGATGCGAGCAAACCAGTAGCAAAACCATCACCGTTGAAATTCAGAACGATTGGCATCGTCGTTGACCAACCATCCATTGTGTTCATTGAAGCTCTAGGGTTTGTTAAGGCACTGTCGCCGTTAGTCGGAAGCCCAAGTGTGCCGTCTGTGGAATCCATGAGTAAGTAAGACGGTGCAGGGACATCCGCATTCGCACCTTGAAGCGTAAAGCTGATAGAGGTTTCACGATCCAGAAGCGCTTGTACTTCATCTTCAAACTGTACTTTGTCAGAAGTGCCAGAGCTTGATGTATTGTCACCACAGCCAGCTAAAAGGATTGCAGAACAAAGTATTGATAGTTTAAACGTATGTTTCATTGGTTGACTCCGTAATCCCATTATTTGAAGGTGTAGTTCATCTGTACCGCACTGATGTAAGCCGTTGCCTCAGATTCAAACTTAATCACATCACCTGAAGCACTCTTTTCAGTGAAAGTAGTCGATTCACTCTTAACCAGTGCGAAGCCTGCATCTAATGTCAAATTCTCATTCATCGCGTAAGTCAAACCTGCGCTGTACCACAAACGATCACTGTCTGGGATGCTCAGTGTTGTCTTACCTGCCTGCTCGTCGTAAGCAAACCCTGCGCGGAATGTCCAGCTAGTATTTAAGGTATAGGTCGCACCAATCGAGTAGCGATTGTTGTCTTCGTATTTTTCTGGTTTGAAGAAACATTGGCCCGCGGTGCCATTGTTACACTCGGAGCTTGTCGCTTTCAGTTCTTTGAAAGTACTCCAATCCGTTTGTTGCCAACCATAATGTACGGCCCACTGATCGTTCAGCTGATGAAATGCCGATAATTCGATAATAGAGGGGAGTGATATTTTTAAACGTCCATCCACTTTTGCTGATGTTGCGATGCCTGAGTCATAGCTGCTAAATTCACCATCATCGAAATCAAGATCAACTTCAGAGCGGTAACCAAAACCAAAACGGTTGTTTTCATTGAGTTCAAACAACGCGCCAACATTCCAACCCCAAGCAAACGTTTCGCCCTCCATGCCAACGAGATTATCTGATTTGTTACCGCCAAATATTCCCGCAAGTTTACCTTTGTGGCGGGTTAATTCAGCTTCTGCGTAGACCAAGTTGATGCCGCCACCAACGCTGAAAGAGTCGTTAATTCGATACGCTATATTTGGGTTAACGTTCACAGAAATTAGAGAAGTGTCACCTGCGGTGTCGCCAGCAGAGATGTCGTCTGGGTAATCTGTTGCGACGCCGTATGTTGTGAACATGCCAATACCCCAAGCCCATTTATCATTAATTGGGCTGATGTAATAGCCAGCAGGGACAACCTGCAAGGGGGCAACGTCTTTTGCATGTTCGTTATTGAGTGTGTCGTACACGTCAACTTCAGGATCGACGATAGATAACGCACCAGAGAATTGCGCTTCTTTGAAAAGCGTCATTGCTGCTGGGTTGCGAGCCAGTACACTCGCATTATCTGCAACGGCGCCTTCACCTGAAAATGCTCGACCAAGACCAGATGCCGAATGTTCAGCGACTTGGAAGCCCGCTGAGTGGGCATTACACGCGAACAATATTGATATTGTTAGCAGAGAGCAGTGCTTCTTGTTCATCCTTGACCCTCCTAGGGTGTCATTATTCAGACCGAAGTCCTTGTTATTTTCTTGTTTGGTTTAAATGTTATCTGGATTGTGTTTATGTAAACCAAATGTTAAACGTGCGTTTGATAGTTTGTCAAAGCTTCAGTAGCTTTTGTTGTTTAAATTTGATGCACAGGTCAAATCATACCCACTAAGGTGTTGTGATTAAGAGGAAATAAACGGGTAGATGGTATGACCAGAATGTTTTTGTGCAATTTAGAGGGAAATAAAGACCTGATGCAAATAAATGCAGTTATTCGGTTTAGTTTTAATCGGTTGGCGGTTCAATTTAAACATATTGAGCCGTCAACCGAGTTAATTTGGTCGTAATGGCAATCTATACTCCAGTATCTTAACGTTACTTGAGTATCATTAGCTGCATTTTGGGGTAGGGGTGTTATAGTTCGGTAGTCGCTTAATCGTTGCTTGTAGATCTCGAATACGCGTGCTGTGTGAAGGGTGAGTTGAGAAAAACTCAGGCGGTTGAGCCCCTCCTGAAGCGGCGCTCATATTTTTCCATAACTCGACACTTTGGTTGGGATCAAACCCTGCTTTTGCCATGTAATCCAACCCAACGATGTCCGCTTCGGACTCTTGCGTTCTGCCGTAAGGAAGCATGACACCATATTGGACTCCCACTCCCAGAGCGGCCATCGTCAGTTGTTGATATTGTTTATATTCTGATGCACCAATCGCGACATTCGCTAAAGACAACCCTGCATTCGTCAGTTGGCTCTGAGAAAGACGTTCGTTACTATGATCTGCCAAAACGTGTGCGACCTCATGACCAATAACCGTTGCCAACTGATGCTGATTTTTCGCGACATCCAATAGGCCTGTATACACTCCGATCTTTCCTCCTGGCAAGGCAAATGCGTTGACTTGTTTACTGTCGAACACGACAACTTCCCAGTTATCAAACCCACCTTGCTTGGGTATGGACTTTGTTACGTGTTTAGCCACACACTGAACGTACGCATTCGTTTTTTTATTCTTACTGATGGGTATCTCTTTCTTCATTTGAGCAAAAGATTGCGCGCCCAGTGATGACATCTGTTGATCGGAAAACATCAACAACTGATTTCGACCTGTAGGGGATGCGCTACAAGCTATAAGTCCAGCAACACTGATAAGCGCTGAAGCTTTGATCCACACCTTCATAGTTAGCTCCATGTATATTTTTTTGTTGTACAACAGTAGTATATACCCAAATGATCTCAAAATGCATGGCTCACTCCTTTGTCACTAGCGTGAGATGCATGGAGATCACCTAGCGGAATGACGGGCGTTGTTCCGATTTACTTGACAATAAAAAGCCATCGTTATGTCATTACGATAAAATAAAACACTAAAAGACGAGTAAACCATGAGTATTTGGAAAAAGCCGATCAGCCTCGATATTCTCAACGAGACATCAAAGAACACCATGATAGAACACCTCAATATTGAGTACACTGCTTTATCTGACGATTCCATTTCTGCCACAATGCCAGTATGCAGCTACACTCATCAGCCATTAGGGATGCTCCATGGGGGCGCGTCCGTTGTATTGGCTGAAACGCTTGGATCGATTGCGGCTAACTGTTGTGTGGATGAAAACAGCTACTGTGTGGGTTTAGATATCAATGCGAACCATATTCGAGCGATGCGCAGCGGATACGTAATTGGAACCGCAAAGCCACAGCATATCGGGGTTTCAACGCAAGTTTGGCAGATAAATATTACTGATGAGCGTGAACGACTTGTCTGTACAAGCCGTTTAACTATCGCGGTTAAACAAAAAAATCACAATAGGTAAGTAGACATGGTGATTGAGTTTTCTGAGGGAAAAATCATCGCAACTCAGCATGAGGTGGTTGTGAAGCTAGCGGGAAGTTCGATGGCGACGCTTCAAGCCCAGTCAGAATCGATTCAACTGCTTGGCAGAGGAGCTAATGTTATCGTCGCTCACGGCTCAGAATGCAAATGGTCAATTAAACTGGACGATGAAGAACAACTGATTCAGCTTGCTAAAGAAGTAGGAGTGGACATTCAATAAACTTACTATCAGGATTTGCACTTCTGACTAAAAATGAGGAAACTTAGTGCACCGATAACAGAATAAGTTTTTCCTCTTTATGAGCAGCCCTCGTTTACGTGTTCAATTTGAAACACTGTTTGAAAAATTCTCTGGTAATGAAACTGACGTTCAACTAGAGGACATTACAGACGCGCTTTTTTGCACGCGTCGTAATGCTCGTATCGTCCTCAATAAGCTAGAAGAAGAGGGCTGGATTGAGTGGCATCCTGCCGCAGGGCGCGGCAAACTCTCTAAGTTGGTGTTTAAACGTAACCGAAGTGATGTTAGTGAGAACCTCGCCAAACGTTATTTAGAAGAAGGTAAAATAGGGCAAGCTCTTGAGGCCCTCGACAACGATGCAGCCCGTTTAACGCAAGTCATTCAAGGGTACCTTGGCTTGCAGCACCGGCAAGGTGAACAGGTCATACGGTTGCCTTATTACCGACCTTTGGCAATGCTTAACCCACAGAAACCGATGCGACGCTCTGAACTGCATATCGCGAGGCAAATCTTTAGTGGGCTCACGCGTTTAGATGAAAACGAACAACTTCAGCCGGATCTTGCTCATACTTGGGAAGCATTATCAGACAAACATTGGCGATTTTACCTTCGACGTGGGATTCGTTTTCATAATGGCGAACCGCTCACAACTGACAGTGTATTAGAAAGCTTGCGCTCGCTGTCCAACTGGAACTTGTTCTCGCACATTGAGAGTGTCTCTTCGCCACAAGCATGGATTATCGACATCAAGTTAGTTCGTCCAGATCGGTATTTGCCCTTAGCTTTGAGTGAGTCTCAAGCAAAAATACTACTTCCCCAAGCTTTACGCTCGGAAGACTTTGATACCAAGCCTATCGGCTCTGGACCATTTCAAGTAAAAGTGAATGATGATAAGCGTCTTATTCTCACCGCTTTTGATGGCTATTTTGGTTTGCGTCCTTTGTTAGATCAGGTAGAGGTATGGGTGATTGATGAAGCGTACTCGTCTATCGTTTACCCAAGTTTATCGAAACCAGAAATGGGTAAACACTTATCTTCGGACGAAGTGGAATTGGATCCTGGCTGTACTTTTCTGTTATTGAACAAGAATACGGGTATAGCAAAAGATCCACGCTGGGCTAACTTCTTGAGTCAGGCGTTGAATAGTCACCAGATATACTCGCATATACCACAAGATAAAGTGATTGAGTTAGGCGTATTACAAGCGTTTGGTTTAAAGCCAGGCTGGATAGATCTTAGGCCATCGAGCGCGACATCTGCACCGCAGCAAGATAAAACAATTTCTGTAGCGTATCAAAAAAATCACCCTATGTTTCCTGTGATCGCCAAAATCATCAAAAACCTCCTTAAACTACATGGCATTGAAGTCACGTTTGTACGTTATGATAGCCAACCTCCGTTCCCAAAAGATGTCGATATTTGGTTAAAGGCTATGGGGATCGCCACCAATAGAAATGATGCTCTGGCCGGCTGGTTGCTTGATTATAGTGACATCGACAAATTTAGCTCGAGTTATGATTTTGCTGAATGGGTGGCATTAGTCGATAAGTGGCGTGCTGGGGTTTACTCCGATTTTCCAGCGAGAGAATTAGGGAAACAATTAGTCCGAAGCCGTCAAGTCATACCGATGTTTCACTGTTGGCTTGGGGTAAACAAGGACCATAGTGGTGCGTTACAAAATGCCAAATGTAATGCTTTGGGTTGGTTCGACTTTAATAACGTATGGGTAAAACCAGATGGCCAAACCGAATAAGAAACAACCAACCAAAACCGTCGATATTTTCTGTTCAAAATGCAAAACGCAGTTGTTCAAATATCGCAAAGGCGGAAAGGGTGCACTAGTCAAATGCTTCAAGGAGCGTATTGTTGAGGATTTCACCGAGCAGCCATGTCAGTGTCCTGGGTGTGGGCTAGAGTTTGCTCGAGACATGTTAGTAAGAGGGACGCCCGCATACAAAATGATTGGCGGCAAAGTCACAATGAAATAAGGATGAGTGATGAAAAAGCATGACTACTGCGTCGTACTGAGTACAACCAACACAGAAAAAAATCGCGATCAAATAATCAAAGGTTTGTTAGAAGCAAAATTGGCGGCTTGCATCCAAACGATCCCAATCGAAAGCCACTACGTTTGGCAAGAGGAGCTGTGTACCGATCATGAATGGTTACTGGTGATAAAAACGCGTCGGGATCTCTATGAATTGGTAGAAGAGAAGATCGATAACCTGCACGACTATGATGTTGCCCAGATCGTGCAGGTGCCTATCGTCGATGGTTTGAACCCATATTTAGAATGGATTCGTGAATCGACGTTGAGCAGACATTAATAGCAATGATATGACTGCGCCTGCTGTATCACAAAGCATGTCTTTTTGGGCGTCCCAAATATCGCCTTGTGACCCCAGAAAGGCAATGCCTTCATCGCCTCCAGCGATCTCTGCGTACCCCCATTCTATGATCTCATAGCCAGCCGCGAGTGACATGATGGCAAACAGAGCAAACCAACATGAGAAAGTCACACTCACCTTTTTGTATCGAATCAAATATTCCGCGATGGGATAAGCGTATAAACCAATCGCAAAGTGGGCGATTCTATCAAAGTTGTTTCTCTCCGAGCCGATTAGATCGTTAAACCAATCAAATGGGACTTCTGCAAACGTATATTTAGCGCCAACGGTGTGCAGACAAAGCCAGATGAACATCAACAGATAAGCCGTATTGCTAAACTGATGCCGGATAGAGGCTCCCCATATCGCAATAAGTATCGCTATCGCAGGGATAATTTCAGCGAACCATACCGCGCGAGAGTTTGGTTCTAATGCAGAAAAAAGAAAAACAACGGCGTAGAAAATAGTCAATCCCAATAATGTCGAAGTACTTTTCATAGAGGTATTTGATCCTTCACTAAGACAGTTTTACGTCTGGCTTTTATCATTACATTGAATCGAACGGTGTGCAATTATAATTTTTTGACTTCACGGAACCAGGCATTTGCTTTTCAGAAAATAGCTGATGTCACGCGTGTATCTATAACTACAGGAGCATGAGTACACTAATTACCACTGTAATGTGAATGTTCTAGCATAGTGGTGTAAGCGACTTAAAAACTATAGTGGCGACTTAACCACATGATCATAGGTGGGCTAACACATTAAATTCGTATGTTACTTCAGCACTATCGGCATATTTACGAATATGGTACAACATCATTATACCCTCCAGTTTAAATTCAAGAGGATGCATGGAGCCCCGATTTGATCTAGACCACGTTGAACAGGATTCGATGGAAAACCCTTTACTGTGGTCAATTCTAGAGATTCTCAGAAAACAGCCATCCAGCTGGAAAGTGCATACCTTAGCCAGTGAGTTGAGTCATAAGGGGTATATAAAACAATTCGATGCTCAACCAGACAAAGACCTATTTAAAAGAAACTTTCTAATCATGAACGCCTTGTATCAACTGCAAGAAACGCTTTACCCCGAGAGTTGGTTGCAAGTACAAGCGATGGATATACAGTTAATGTCTACCAGTAAGGTGACTAATAAAGGTATCGATTTTGAAGATCCTTTACGGGAGTATTACCTAGACTGGAAAAATTACGATGCAAGCGCTGATGAGGTGCGTCGTTTACTGAATGAGTTCTGGACGACGTATCAACGGTTCATTGGCAAGAATTCGACGCTTAGCCTTAATCGAGCGAAAGCACTGATGTTATTCGAACTTGATAAAGATGCAACGCGAACTCAAATTAGAAAACGGTGGAGAAAGCTCGCACTGCGATGGCATCCAGATAGGGAAAATGGCAATGCTGAACAATTCCGAACGCTGTGTGAAGCATGGAATCTACTACGCAATGAAGTGTATTAATGGCAACAGATGTTGTTGCCATTAATAAGGTTTGTGTTTTATGCCCACGTTCTCTCACTAACTGCACTCAAGCCAAAGAGTACGAATAGGGGAAACTGCACAAACGTGTTGGTTTACGTTTAACTTGTTGATTTAAATTGAGACTTACGCATGCGGTTCAGTGCAGCCATCACATCTAAGGTTCTTGGTTTCGCGAGGTCCCCTTGCTTTGGCAATAAAGCATACCAGTCGTTTGAGAGCATTTCTTCGATCTCTTTTGCAGGGTTCGTACACCAGCCAGGTTGTTGGGCTAACTGGAACCAAAGCCAGCCAATGGTATTGACCTCATCCGCTGACTCTAACTGCTCTAATGCACTTAGGTCTGTAAACTCTTTACCAAACCTAAGGGATTGTTTTCCTTTCGCATTAACCCGAAACTTACCATCCATCAAAATTTTCATCAAAGCTTCGCGACTTAATGCGCGAGGAGGGAATGTTTGTAGTGCCTCTTCCGACTCGTTATGTCGTTGTGTTGGATGTTGGGCAATGACTTGCTGCGCTTTCTCTGTCACATCTACCGCTTGGTAGTCATGCATTTGTATTACGGTATCGGCGACGTCAAGGTAATCCCCGGATCCACCCATAACAATGATCGTTGATATGGCAAGATCATCACGTAACTGCCCGATACGATCGACTAGCGGTGTTATCGGTTCATCACCTTTTGACACCAATGCTTGCATTCTTTCATCACGAATCATGAAGTTAGTGGCGGACGTATCTTCATCAATAAGTAGCGATGTGGCGCCAGATTCGATCGATTCTTGTAACCATGCAGCTTGAGACGTAGACCCGGACGCATCTTGAGTAGAGAAATCCGCAGTATCTTTCCCCATTGGTAGGTGATTAATGTAGTTCGCAAGATTTAAATGGTGAACACAACGTCCGTCTTCAGCGCGGATTTTCATCGCTTTGTTGTCAGTGACAATATATTCACGTCCATCACCAGGGGTGTGATCATAAATCGAGCGCTCAATCGCGTTTAGCAAGGTTGACTTACCGTGGAACCCGCCACCTACAATTAATGTGATACCTTTGGGAATACCAAGACCAGTGACATAGCCTTTGTTTGGAGCATGTAATGTCACCTGCAATGACTCTGGCGCTTTAAATTGTACTGCATCTTTCATCGGGAAGTCACAGTTCCCCGCAATACGAGGAAGGGTGCTGCCATTGGCAACAAATGCGACTAAGTCATTCGCTTCCAGTTGTGCTCGCAAAGCATCTTGATCTTCTACCACTTGACAGTGTTTAAGCATCGCATCTTTGTCCAGCTCACGTTCTAATGTGGCTTTACGAATAAACTTTGGCAAATGAAAAGTAATAATATTATTCGCTTTCTTGCCCAATACTGAGCGGCCTTCTGCGGGCAGATCGACCCGAAAACGTAGCTCGATTCCTTCTTCTGTGAATAGAACGGCAGTGTTATCCAGTACGGTTTGACCATTGAGTGCAATGGAGACACTGTTTTCCTGCTTTGCAAATTGGTCAAAACTTCGGGCAATGAAGTCACGTGCTGCCCGCTGAAAGGCGGGAGATTCATCTTTCAGCCACTCTAATCCTGTCAAAGACCATGCACGTGTTGCACGAAAGCGAGATGCAGAAGCATAAGGGTCGCCTTGTACGTGATCGATAAACAGAGTGAAATCGGTGAAGTCGTATTGACCTTTTATTTGCTGATAAGCGCGATAGTTCTGTTTTTCAATTTTTTTTAGCGTGGCGATTAACTGGTCCATGAAGATGCTGGCCTTTTTATTAGATGCGGGCGGCGATTATAGGAACCACCGCGAAGAGAGTAAAGCAATAGGTTACGAGGTGAAGGTGTATTGCCCATTTACTGAACGTCGTTGATAAAAGCTCTGTTCAAATTCATTGCTAGGCATTGGCTTTCCATACAAGAAGCCTTGACCGACATCACAGCCTTCCTGAATTAAAAATTGCTCTTGTTGTATCGATTCAACGCCTTCAATAATGACTTGTAAATCGAGCTTTTTGGCAATATGAATGATCGAGCAGATAATCTCTCGATCATCCTCTGAGCTATCCATTTGATGCACGAAGCTTTTATCAATTTTTATGCTATCGAAAGGGTATTTCTTCAAATAGCTGAACGAGGCATAACCTGTTCCAAAATCGTCTAGTGACAGCGTCACTCCTAAGTTGTGGAGTTTGTCTAACGTTGCGCTCGCGATAATTTCATCAGCGATTAACGCGCTTTCTGTGACTTCTAGCTCCAGAAAATGTGCAGGGAGGTGAAAAGTGTCGAGTAGGTGTTCAACTTGTTCTGCGAAATTCACATTCTGCAATTGCACTGGTGAAACATTTACTGCGATTTTAAAGTTATCCACTACCTCGGACCATTGTTTCGCTTTATCTATGGCGGTACGAAGAACAAACTGACCGACTTCGAAAATCAAACCATTCTGCTCAGCCATATGAATGAGAGCCTCGTTTGACACATCTCCGAGTACTGGGTGGCGCCATCTTAGTAGTGCTTCTGCACCAATCCATTGGTGGGTATGAGGGTGAACCTTCGGCTGGAAATAGAGCATAAGATCATCATTTCTCACTGCTTGTAACAAGTAGCCCTCCAATTGATTGTGGTTGTTGAGTTCAGTGTCATGACTCTCACTGAAATAGCGATATGTCTCACCAGAATCCTTACACAACAGCATGGCATAACTTGCGTGTTGTAGTAATTGTTTAGGATTACTTGTCTTGTAAGCTTCAACGACACCGATATGAGCATTTAAATGAACTTCAGTACCATTAACGTAAAAGCTTTCTAAGCTGATAAGCGCTAACTCTTCAAGCAGTTTTTGCAACTTAATTTCGATATCAGAGCCCCAAATCAGGAAAACGAGATCATTAGAGCTAGGGCGGCCAGTGATGAAGCGATCTGATTCTACATGGTTGAGACTTAAGCGAAAATCTTTAAGAATTTCATCGAACTCTTTGTACCCATAACGAGTTTGAATGCTTCGAGCATTGGTAAAGCCAACATTAATAACGAGTAATGATTGCTCATTGTTATCAAAGGACTCCAATGTCTGTTCAATCACCATTTCTAAGGCGCTACGATTCAAAAATC
Organism: Vibrio mytili; assembly: GCF_049563345.1. Lineage (NCBI taxonomy): Bacteria > Pseudomonadati > Pseudomonadota > Gammaproteobacteria > Vibrionales > Vibrionaceae > Vibrio > Vibrio mytili. The sequence goes on from NZ_CP110482.1 coordinate 662,526, forward strand.
CCGTTCCGGAGTCGTGATTTTTTTGATAATCAACCTGTCGCTCGGCTTCTTCACGAAGGTCTTTTTCTTTTGCTAGTGAATAACTCAGTTGGGCAAGATCACTTGTTCTATCTTCAACTCGCGACTTAAGTTCATCGTTGAGTCGCATCAACTTGTGCTGCTGTAAAACCACAGAGAGCTGCGCCTCTATTGAATCTTTTAACGTAAAGAGCAATTGACGATAGGTTTCATCAAAGTGATGGGTTTTTGAGTCCAGGACGCAGATGGTTCCGAATGCTTCACCGTTGGGCCAAGATAGTGGTAGACCACAGTAAGACACCATACCCAGTTTGATGTCGGGATTATCACACCACGCTTTATCTAATAGCGCATTTTCTACGGCCAAAGCTTTATTGTTGTTAATGACGTATTCACAATATAAGCCATTACCCAGTCGTTCTGCATCGCCAACCTGATAGGGGTTGTGCATCGTTGTACTGCGATTGTGAACTTCAATATGATTGGGATGTACGCGCATAATTAAAGCGGCAGGAACATCTCCCACTTCTGCAAGTAAGTTGACGATATCTTGCCAACTTTTTTGCATTGAATCCGGAATTTTATAATCCAACGTGTGATAATGTCCCATTTAAGCCATCCCTTTTTTTGTCATATTTCTTTGTTATTTTTTGTCTTAATGAACGCAACAATTGTTTATACGTTGTTTGGCGCTTCCTTGGTTTAAATTCGGACACGACGTTTAAAGCTCACCTTCTTAAAATGGTTTAATTCTCATTCAATTATAGGTTCAGACTAAAAATCAGAATAAAAAAAGGCCCTGAAAAAAATTCAGAGCCTTGCAAAGACTTGGTTAATTCTTAAATATAAGACATGAATAAGTTATGGTTTAAGCGCCGTTAAATTCTCAAACGGTATATCTTCCGCGTAATCAACATTGTCAAAGTTGAAACCATTGAGTTTCATAAACTCCTCTTTGAAGCCTTGATAATCTCCAATGTCTTTAAAGTTATCAGCGTTCATTTGTGCAAGAAGTACTGTTACTTGCTGTTGTACCTTTGGATCGAGTTCGAGGTCATCAATACGAATCAATCTCTCACCATCAACCGGTACCTTGTCTTGGTCATACAGTTTAGTGGTGAATAGGCGTTGCATCTGCTCAATACAACGTTCATGTGTCCCTTGTTCCTTCATAACACGATACAGTGCGAGTAGGTAAGGGCTTAACGCGGGAATGAATACGCTTGCTTTGGTCACAAGTGCTTTACAAACGGTGACGTAAGCGCCACCATCAAAGTTCGCAAGCTTGAGGTTCAATGCATGACTGGTTTGGTGTAAATCAACCTTAGCTCGACCGAGCGTGCCATCGAGATAAATAGGGTGTGTGGCTTCTGGACCTACGTATGAAAAGGCAATGGTTTTACAGCCTTCGGCAAGGGATTCTGAATTAATTAGCGTATCTATCCAGCTTTCCCAATCTTCTCCTCCCATCACTTTGATGGTGGCTTCAGCTTCTTCTTCTGTTGCTGGTTCCAATGTCGTTTCGACCCATTGGTCGTTTTCCAACAAAATCGAAGCACCCGTAACCGGCTCTCCGATAGGTTTTATTACACTTCGCCATAGATCATCACTGTTCGGTTTAGGACGAACGCCAGTTGCTAAACTGTAAATGACCAGATCAACTTCACCTTCAAAGTAAGTTTCAATCGCTTCGATAACTTGTTCGCGTATGGTCTCGGAGAATGCATCACCAACGATATTGATAGCGGTATGACCTGACTTTTCGGCCTGTTGCTTGAAGAAGACGTTATTGTACCAGCCAGCGCTACCCACCCCTTTTTCTGACGGCCCACGCTCAAATGAAACACCAATCGTACTCGCGTTTGCACCGCCGAAAGTGAGAGCGATTCTTGCTGCTAAGCCAAAACCAGAAGAGGCGCCTATGATCAAAACCCTTTTTGGGCCTTGCTGGATCTGTGGCGCTTGTTTTACATAATCAATTTGCTCTTTTATAGATGCCTCACACCCATATGGATGTGCAGAACGAGCAACAACACCTTGAATTATTGGCTCTATTCGCATTGTTGTGTCTACCCCCGATGTATGGAATTAGGAATACCATAACGTAAACTAAGGGAAAACTTATTGAGCTAGACCATTAAAGTTACAAATGCTTAATCAATTCTTGGGCGACAAACTCAGCAATCCAAGGTTGAGCTTCAGGCTTAGGGTGAAGACCGTCATCCATCATCCACTCAGGTTTGGTAACGACATGTTCTAGAAAAAAAGGAAGCAATGTAACTTGTTGATGTTCTGCGAGTTTGGGGTAAATATCATAAAACATGTCACTATAACGTTTACCATAATTTGGCGGCACTCGAATTTGCATCATGAATACCTTAGCACCAGAATTTTTGATCATAGTAATCATTTTGGACAAATTCGCCGTAATAAGTTTAGGAGGAAAGCCGCGTAATCCATCATTGGCGCCGAGTTCAAGAATAACGAAGTCTGGTGTATGTTGATCAAGAAGCTGGGGCAGACGAGCAAGACCGTTTCCTGTTGTGTCTCCAGATATACTGCCATTAATAACTGTTACATCTTGGTCATGTTCTAACAAGGCGTTAGAGAGTAAGCTAGGCCAACTCTTCTCGATCGGCATTTGATAGCCTGCACTTAGGCTATCGCCTAACACAAGAAGCTTTTCATTGGCATGTGCCAAAGTGGAAAGGCTGAAAAAGAGAAATAAGGAAAGTAAACGAATCATGGACACACCTGTACTAAAAGCACCTATTGTTCAAGCAAGCTTTGTTTCTAAACAAGTTTCTACTAATCAAGAACAATTAACAATCCTTAAAGATGTAAATGTTGATATCAGGAAAGGTGAAAAAATCGCAATTATCGGCACTTCAGGTGCAGGTAAGTCGACGCTGATGACACTACTTTCTGGCTTGGATACACCAACATCGGGCGAAATCACATTGCTTGGACATGAGCTTTCTAAGTTAGACGATGAGCAGCGAGCGAAAATTCGAGCAGATTCATTAGGGTTTGTGTTCCAAAGCTTCCTACTCATTCCCAGTTTAAGTGCGTTGCGAAATGTTACTTTACCGTGTCTTTTACGTGGTGAAGCGGAAGATGAACTCAGAGCGAGAGAACTGTTAAAAGCGGTGGGATTAGAAAAGCGCATCGATCATTTACCAAGTCAGCTCTCTGGTGGCGAACAACAACGTGTTGCGCTGGCGCGTGCGTTTATGACTCAACCTGAACTACTCTTTGCAGACGAACCGACCGGAAACCTAGATCATCATACTGCTGACAAAGTTATTGAACTGCTGTTTGAGCTTAATGAAAAGCATGGCACCACACTCGTGCTTGTGACACACGATGGACACCTTGCAAGACGCTGCGATCGCGTCTATCGAATGGAGGCGGGCGAAATGAAGGAGGAGTCATAATGTCTGAACTATCTTCAAGTGAAGCCAGCGCAATGGAGCAGGGCAGTATTAAGCAACATTCGCCAAACAAAAGTTTGGTACGTTGGAGTTTAGGAGAAATCAAGCAAGGAAACCTTTGGCCGATTAGTGTTGCATTAGTCTTGGTTATCGCGAGCATATTTGCGCTCTCTGCCTTAGCATCACGTATGGAGCAAGTCATCGTCAAGCAGGGCAAAGATGCATTGACTGCCGATGCGGTGTTTGTATCGGCAAACCCAATACCTGACACCTTAATGGCTGCTACCAGCAAGCTAGAACGTTCTACAATGACGCGTTTTGCAACGATGGCATTTAGTGAATCAGGAATGCAGTTGATCACAGTAAGAGCGGTAGATGACCATTATCCACTGTTGGGCGAATTAGTGTTGGAGGGCAACGCTAGCGGGCACGTGAAGAGCAATCAACTTTGGTTAGATGAACGCATTATGGCTCAGTTAGGCGTCAAAAAGGGTGACAGCGTCACGATTGGCGACGCGAATTTCACGGTTTCCGGCTCTGTGCTTACGGAGCCTGGTTTAAGTTTCAATCCTTTTCGACAAATGCCTTCCGCCTATATTCATCAAAGCGACGTGGAAAAAACGGGGGCGATTCAGGTAGGCAGTCGGGTTCAATATCGGTTGTTTTTGAAAGCAGATAATACCACGCTGACGCAGCTACAGGATGATACCGAACTTTCTCCAAGTGATCGCTGGAGGACGCAAGATACTGAGAGCCGAAGTAACGAAATATTTGAAAGAACAACACAGTACTTGTCACTTACCGTTGCCATCGTCATTATCATGGCGGCAACGACTTTGGTGCTCACTTGCCAAAACTATGTCAACAGTCGAACGCAAACGATAGCGATGTTGAAAAGTTTAGGTGCCAGCCGTCGTTGGATAGAGAGATGGCTATTTATTCAAGTCGCTATCCTATTCGCTACTGCAAGTGTCGCGGGTGTGCTTTTAGGGAGTGGACTCGAATATCTATTACGCATTCCGTTGGACGGTTTACTGCCTAACCCCCTCCCAAGTTACGGCGTAACTCCATTGCTGATATCAATTGCTTCTGCGGTTCTTATCACCGTGCCTGCACTTGGTATTCCTTTACTCGGCCTAATAAAAACACCTGCACTTGAAGTTATGCAACAGGGAACCACACAACGGTCCTGGAAGCGCATGTGGCTCATCTTAGTACCAGTGATTCCGTTACTCGCACTTTACGCAAACAATATGTTGGTATGGATTGTCCTTGTGGGTATCGCGATATTGTTTGTCTTTCTTGCGTTAATAAGCGTTATGCTGACCAAGTTGTTCGCTCGTATTTCAACGCGCCCTGCAATGAAGTTAGCGCTTAGTAGAATTAACCGAACCCCAGTGACCAGTGGGCTACAGTTTGGTGCGTTGTCGTTATCCCTAATGTTACTCTCGATAATTTGGCTAGTAAGGAGCGATATACTCGCTGATTGGGACAGAACATTACCTGCTGACGCACCCAACGTGTTTGCTTTAAATATTGGTGACTATGAATTAAAAGATTATCTGGACGTGCTTGATGCCAATCAAGTGACTAGGTCGAAAGCCTTTCCAATTATTCGCGGTCGTCTTACTGAAATTAACGGTCAAAGCGTTAAAGACATTGAGTACGACGGAGAAGGCTCTGATGCGATACGCCGAGAGCTTAACCTAACCTGGGGAGATGCTCTACCAGAATATAATGATATTCTATCTGGTGAATGGACGAATAAGGGCAGTGTTTCTGTCGAATCAGATGTTGCGAATGATTTAGGCATTGAACTTGGAGACCAGTTAAGGTTTGTCATCAACAGTCAAAATTTCGATGCGACAGTGGATTCCATTCGTCATGTCGAATGGCGTGATATGAAGCCTAACTTTTACTTTATATTTTCTTCCGATGTAATGGAGAGCTTACCGGGTTCGTATTTGATCAGTTATCGCATCGAAGACGACAAACAAACTCTATTGACTTCTATGTCACGTTCTTTCCCAACGGTATCTGTACTCGATATACGAGCAATGGGAGAGAAAATTCAGGTTTTGATTCAAAACATTGTCTCTGCAATTACCATACTTGCATTACTCGGTGTTGTTGCTGGGTTGCTGCTGATATTTACCTTGCTACGTTTAAGCTTGTCGCAACGTCAGCAGGAAATACGTTTATATCGAACGCTCGGTTCGAGTAAAAAGCGGATCAATACAACGCTGTGGTTTGAGTATGGCATTATGGCAATCATCGCGAGCGTTGTTGCTGCGTTTGCTGCTGAAGTTTGTGTTGCTGCTGTAATGCAGTTTGGTTTTGAGCTCACTCCTCAAATACATCCAGAACTGTGGGTAGCATTACCGTTAGCCACCTTTGTGACACTTGCTTTGGTCGTCATGAGTTTAATTAGAAGATTGTTAACACCAGTAAGGACTTAACCCATGTCGTTGGCATGGGTCGAACATGCCGATGACACTTTTATTTTAGTTATCCACAAAAACGGTGGATAACTTTTTGGATAAGTAAAACTGGTACAAAGTGGGGTATTTGTGCAGGCTTTACACCGTGGGTCTTACAGCTAAATTATTATTCACATTGCGATAAAAAAGGCGTTAGCGAACAAGGTCGTCAAGTATTTTTTTCGCTATTTTACTTCTTAGATATAAATCTTAAGCGATCGTAATCCCATGTGTTTTTTGTGATTTTAATCTGGCTTAAACACGAGTAGAATCAACCGTTAGTAAAGAATTTTCCTTATTAAACTGTCAGTGAAGCAATGAATTCAGAGTTTCCAAATTACAAAGATAAACACATCGCAGTGATTGGCGGTGGTGTGTCAGGCGCAACGGCGGCAATTCATTTTGCCGAACTTGGATTTAAGGTCTCTGTGATTGAAAAAGGGGTATCCTTAGTAAATGGTCCTCCTATTTGCCATTTACATGCGGGGGGGAACTTATACCGTGAGATCTCTGAACAACAGTGTCTAGACTTGCTTGCGCAGTCTATAGATACAATACGCTTGTATCCACGCTCACTGAATATCCGTCCGACTGTCATCGCGGTTCCGCATTCAGACGGTGGGGATCCCGAAGTCTTAATTCCTCGTTTAGAGGTTATCAAACATGCTTATAACGAATTAGTTAACCAAGACGAACGTAACAAGGTATTGGGAGAACCGGAGCAATACTACAAGCTCTACTCAAAAGAGGAGTTAGTAGCGCTTGCAAAATGCACACAGCCAGATAACCCACTATCGATTGACGATTGGTGTATTCCCTTTGCTCAACATACTGATTTAGAACAGCTTAAATACCCTGTTGTTGCCGTGCAGGAATACGGCTGGAGTGTGTTTCGGCTTGCTGCTATCGCTAACTTAACATTGGATCAATTACCCAACGCCAACGTGCTGACTCAGGCAAACCTGAAACATGCGGAGCACGTAGATGATCAATGGCAACTGACTTACGAACATAACGGTGTCGATAATCAGTTAACTTGCGACTATTTGGTGAACGCTTGTGGGTTTGAAACTGGAACAGTGGACAATGCAGTTGGCGTAAACCGACAGAGGTTGGTTGAATTCAAAGCGGCTTACGTAACAAAATGGCATGAATGCAATCAACAATGGCCTGAGGTTATTTTCCATGGCCCTCGTGGTACAGATAAAGGAATGGCACAACTAACACCATACAGTGACGGTTACTTCCAATTGCATGGAATGACAAAGGCGATTACGTTATTTGAAGATGGGCTAGTGGGAAGCACAAGTGAATCAGCTCAGCCAATCTTGCCGCAGGGTTTAATGTCTAAGATCACTCAAGGTTGGCGTCAAGATGCGCTGATAGAACGAACTGAAAAGGCCATTTCTCACATGGCACAATTCATCCCCGACTATCACTCTGCAATCAAAGGCGGTAAAGCGTTATTTGGCGCTCAGCAAATTCCCGGAGCAGATCCGGTATTGCGAGCTGCTGACGTGAGTTTTGAAGAAAATCACTATGCTCGAATTGAAGTCGTAAAGGCCTCTTCTACGTTACTTGCGGCTCAAAAAGTGCTGCAACATTGGTTTGGGATTTCACCTAATAGAGATGTCGAAATGGAACATCCTACAGCCGTGCATTGGAGCGAACAAGAGGTTGAAGAGTACGCCATTCGCCTAACTCAGCAGCGCGATTATCCCAAAGCGTTAGCTGAAAGGTATGGAATGTAAGCGATAGTTTTGGGCTCAGTAACCAAAAAACTGTGCCCATTCACACCAAGCTTTTTGAAGTACGGCACGATCGCCTTTTATAAAGCTGACTTTCTGGCCGGGTTTTCCTTGCGCTAACCGTGGTAAATCCATTCTCGCTACACATCCTAATTTAGGATAGCCGCCAATCGTCTGATGGTCGTTAAGGAGGATGATAGGGTTACCATCATTGGGTACTTGAATCGATCCAAGTGCTATGCCTTCCGACAACACGCCACCAAAAGGAGGGGTCACCGTATTCCCTTCAAGCCGATAGCCCATACGGTTAGAGTTTGTAGAAATCGTAAACTCTGATTCATAGAAGCACGCTATAGCCTCCTCATCAAAGTCATTATATTGATAACCTTCAATAACTCTTAGCTTAATTGGTAAGTTATAGTCGGGTTTGAAACGAAATGTCATTTGTTTCGGTTTAGTTTGAGGTAGCCGATGAGGGATAAATGGCAGCTTATCTCCGCTTTTTAACGTACTTCCGTTACGTTCAAAACCACCGAGACTCTCTCTAACCACCGTGGAGGCACTGTTTAAGTGAAGAGGGACGTCAAAACCACCATGTACAGCAAGGTATGAACGCAACCCATTTTTGGCCATACCAAATTGGAGTTTTTGACCTTTGTGCAATGAAAACTCTGACCAATTATCAATAGGCTTCCCATCTACGGTCGCGTTAAGGTCACCACCACATATCGCCAGGTGACAGTTATGCAGGGCAACAAAACTGGCATTACCAAAAGTGATTTCAATCGCGGCACAATTAACAGGATTTCCAAGTAGATGGTTTGCCCAACTGTACGCATAATCATCAACGGGTCCACCTTGAGTAATACCAATATGACCCAGTCCAAAACGACCAAAGTCTTGAATCAAAGAGAGCGGTCCTGGCTTTTCTACCATCAGTCCTGAAAAGCTCATAATTTTCCTCCTTGATCGATAAATTCTTGCTTAGAAATGGCCAAAAACGTGACGCTGTCACCCACATTGAAAGGGATAAACGGTGGTCGATCGGTAAACAAATGCATAGGACTCCGACCGATAATGTTCCACCCCCCTGGGCTTTCTGCGGGATAAACTGCGGTCTTGTTATCCGCAATACCGACACTACCAGCAGGAACGTGTGTTCTTGGTGTTTCCAGCCTTGGCATGCTTAGTTCGTCTTCCACATCAGAAAGAAAAGCAAAACCAGGAGCAAAGCCAATAGCAGACACGGTATAAATGGAACGAGTATGCGCATCAACGAGGGACTCTAATGACAGTCCACGCTGTTTGAAACGCGGCAAGTCCAAGGCGGTTTCTTCTGAATAATAAACAGGAATTACGATTGATTTGGTCGGATGATGACTCGCTTGTTTAGGGTCAAATAGCGTGATGATTTGGTTTAATGTGCTAAGCAGTTCTTTCTCAGTAATTCTAAAAGGTAAGTAGTCGATTAAAATCGTGCGATATGAGGGGATAACATTCATGACGATAGTCGAGAGGTTCTCGCGCATCATACGAGCTAATTCACCAATATGCTCTTCACAGATGTGTTCATCAAACGAGACAAAAACGCTACACTCAGAAACGCAAGAGAGACAAAAATGTTCTTGTCGCATTAATTTCCCCCTGTATACAAGCTTTGACGGATCTTTTGGATTAGGGCAATAGACTCATCGTTGTCGCCATGAACACAAATGGTGTCCGCTTCGAGAAGAATATAGCTACCAGAGGCGGTTTTTACGCGACCGGATTCAGCCAAGGTACGAACTTGCTCTAAAATGGCTTGTTCATTTTTTAATACCGCGTTCGGTTGTGTTCGTGGTGTTAGCATCCCATCATCTTGGTAAAGACGATCAGCAAAGGCTTCAAACAGTAGGGGAACATCGAAATCATCCGCAATTTCGAGATATTTTTCATTTTCTTGTGAGGCAAGGATCATCAGCGGAACTTTAAAAAGTGCCGCCGCTTTTACTACGGATCGAAAGGTTGAATCATTGCTCATCATATCGTTATAGAGCGCACCATGAGGTTTGATATAACTGATGTTTGTATGCTGTGCTCGACAAAGTGCTTGGAGTGCCCCCACTTGATACACGACCATATTGGTGATTTCATCTCCCGTCATGGCTAGCGTGCGTCTCCCAAAACCCTGAATATCGGGATAACCTGGGTGTGCGCCAATCTCCACATCGTTCATATTAGCGAGTGTGATAGTGGACTGCATAACGTTGGGATCCGATGCATGGAACCCGCAAGCGATATTTGCCATATCAACATACGGCATCACTTCTTCGTCGTCACCCATTTGCCAAGGACCATAACTTTCGCCCATATCACAGTTCAATGTGAGTTGCTGTTTATTCAATGTCATACGTTTTACTTTTGTCCGCGTAATACCTTCACCTTGAAGGAAAATGGTCCTCTGTTCAGTGACTCAGTTCATCATTCTCTTATTTACATCCAACCCACTTCAATGGGCTAATTTCAAAGGGAATGGGTTGGCTTCCCACACTCGATGAAAGGTGCACCGTCTCATTATTTGGGTATAACAAGCATGTTGTGAATTAGCTAGCTATTTATTTGAATTCGGCCGAATTTCTACTTGTTTCTTTCATTTTTAAGCCCATTCTTGTCTATTTCACGTTAATGTAATTTAACCAGGATGTTAATATTGTCGCCATTTTTTCATGTCGACAGACTGCACACCAGTACTGATTAACTGTGCGTATCGGGAAAGTAATATGTCACTGCGAACAAAGCTCATCTTGTCTACTTTGCTTTTCACGACCGTTGTTTTCGGAGTTTCAGCGGTTTTCATTATGGATGTCATATTCCCAAACTCGACGAGTAATTTAAGTGAAACAAGTCCAAAGGCCACTTTTGACCAAATCCACACACTATGGATGAAAGATAGCTTGGTTTTACTTATGGTGCTAATTGCCATCGGCGTTTCTCTAAACGTGATGATAGAGCGTTTCGTTATACGTCCTTTAAGCGGTCTCCAACAAGCCATCAACGACTTTAATCACGGTGATAGGTCAGAAAAAGAGGTTGTTTGTCATTCGAATGATGAAGTTGGCGAATTGGTTGATGACTTCAATGTGATGTTGACCAAGCTTAAAACGCGTGAGAAGCAAAGACAGTATTCGCTTAAAACGTCAGAGTCTGAGCGAGCTCTGTTCAAAAACATCCTAGATACGACAGAGTGCGCTCATCTTGTTACGGATCAGTATGGAGACATCATTTATTGCAGTCGTGCTGTTTTTCAAGTGTTCGGGAAACCCGTTGAGGACATCTTAGGTAGGAAAATAAACAGTTTGATCAGAACGAAAACACAGTATCGGCTGAAAGACGTCATAGAGAAAGGTTTGACGCTCACAGATATCGACGTCCATAGCCTCGTACGAGACGAAAAGCTCAAGTTGACGACCCGCCACTTAAGCCAACAGAAATGCGTTCTATTTTCTCTCCACAATATGACCGATATGGAACAAGCTCTGTACCGGAATCGGATTGCAGCTCGAGTGTTTGAAAGCAGTCAGGACGGACTTCTGGTTCTTGATCACGACGGAAAGGTGAGCATGATGAACCCCGCCGTCAGCACCTTACTTGGGATAGAACCACAGCAATATGTTGGGCGTTCGTTTGTGTACATGCTCAAACGACGAAGTCTCCGCAACTTTATGCCAAGCATTACGGAGTCAATTGAGCACTACGGAATGTGGCAAGGTGAAGTTGTTGAACACAATGCTCAAGGTGACATAGTACCTATGTTTGTACGAGTAAACCGGATTACTCAATGCGAACAAAACGAGCGTTATGATTGGGTTATTATTTTAACGGATATGTCGAAAGTTAAAGAAATGGAACGACTTGAACACCTTGCATTGCATGACGCACTAACCGGGCTAGCAAATCGTTCTAAATTCAGTATGGAGCTAGAAAAACTGGTCCAAAGATCAGGATATCAGCGTACCGAATTTGCCATAATTTATCTCGACTTGGATGGTTTTAAAACGGTGAATGATACCTATGGCCACGATGCCGGAGACGAAGTGCTAAAAATAGTAGCCAACCGTTTAACTTCTGTTACGCGCCATAGTGATGTTATTGCAAGGCTTGCTGGTGATGAGTTTGTGATATTGATAAACCCTGCGAACCAAATGATCGTTACACGTATTTCTAATCAATTATTAGAAAGCATTTGTATGCCTATAGAACATAAAGGGGAAACGCTTAAGGTTGGTGTAAGCATTGGTGTTAAGTTGGTTGGAGTCAATGAGAAAGACGCAACGAAAGTACTTAAAAGCGCAGATACGGCGATGTATCAAGCGAAAAAAGCAGGGAAAGGGCAAGCTATACTAGCAGATTGCGAATAACCGCGTTGCCGTTAAAGTCATTTGAGAATCGTAGTTTTAATTGTGCATCGAAAGTTTTAAACTAGCGCAATTCGCGTCAGAAGGAACAATAACATGAAAGTACTTGTTACAGGTGGTATGGGTTATATTGGAAGCCATACATGCATTCAAATGATCGAAGCTGGGATGACACCAGTGATATTAGATAACCTGTACAATAGCAAACCAACCGTTTTGGAACGCATCGAAAAAGTCTGCGGTGTAAAGCCTCACTTCATTGAAGCTGACATTCGTGATAAAGCGGCACTGGTTGACGCCTTGCAGTCACACCAAATTGAAGCGGTTATCCATTTTGCAGGGCTGAAAGCCGTTGGTGAGTCAGTCGCTAAGCCGTTAGAGTATTACGATAATAACGTTAACGGCACGCTCGTTTTAGTCGATGCCATGCGTGAAGCAGGCGTTAAATCGATCGTTTTCAGCTCTTCAGCAACGGTTTATGGCGATCCTGCATCAGTGCCAATTACAGAAGACTTTCCAACCAGTGCAACTAACCCATATGGACGCAGTAAATTGATGGTTGAGGAGTGTTTAACCGATTTTCAAAAGGCAAACCCTGATTGGAGTATCACGCTACTTCGCTACTTTAATCCTGTAGGCTCACATCCAACTGGCGAGTTAGGGGAAGACCCTCAAGGCATCCCGAACAACTTAATGCCGTTTATTTCTCAAGTTGCCGTCGGCCGTCGAGAGTTTTTATCCGTCTTCGGTAGTGACTACCCAACTAAAGATGGTACGGGCGTTCGTGATTATATTCACGTAATGGATCTGTCAGATGGGCATGTTGCAGCGTTAGACAAAGTAGGTAGCAAAGCAGGCTTGCATGTATATAACCTAGGTACAGGGAACGGTTATAGTGTTCTCGAGATGGTTAAAGCATTTGAAACCGCATGTGGCAAAAATGTCCCATACCAACTTGTTGAGCGTCGTCCGGGAGATATCGCTGAATGTTGGGCAGATCCAACAAAAGCAATGCAGGAATTAAACTGGAAAGCATCTAGAACGCTAGAAGAAATGACTGGCGACACCTGGCGTTGGCAATCAAACAATCCTGAAGGTTACCCTGACGCAAAATCGTAGTAACGAGATATTAGAACCGTATAAACGACGCATGATAAGGAAGTTATTGTTAGAAAAAGGCGCATGAGTGCGCCTTTTTTGATCTGAATCGGAAAAAGTGTAAATCTTTGGTTAAAAAGTGGCAACTATATTTAGAACTGTTAAACTACAGCCGACTAAAAATTTAGAGTCATTAATCAATAAACCAATGGGGTAGTTCATGGAACTTGGTCTAATCATCACTTTTATCATCGTTGCTGCTGTAATGGTGAAAAAAGAGATGGCGCAACAGTAAGCTTTTGTTTTACAAACTTTTCTTTCCTCTCTTGAAACGAAAGCGATTAAGAAGCCAGCGTAACTGCTGGCTTTTGTGTATCTAGCTCAATATTCTTCAACACTTTTAAAAAGCAACCATTCCTACCGACTAAAGTCACCATCTACACGTTATTTGTGTATACAATCTAAGTCAGCCAAAAAAGTACCAATACCATTAATTTAAATGAGATAATGAGCGAAATAGGCATAAGAGAGGGAGTACAATGTGCAAAGCCCAATAACACTTGAAGCGCTACACATATTGGATGCGATCGATCGACGAGGAAGTTTCGCTGCTGCAGCCAACGAACTGGACAGGGCGCCTTCATCACTCAGTTACCAAATTCAAAAGTTAGAGCAAGATTTAGACATTACGATCTTTGATCGTTCAGGACACAAAGCCAATTTTACAGAAGCGGGCAAATTGATTCTTGAGCGTGGCCGGACAATCTTGCAGGCGAGTGAGAAACTGGTAAATGATGCGACGTTATTAGCAAATGGCTGGGAGCTAGATATCACCGTTGCCTTCGACGGTATCATCCCTGTTTCCAACTTTTTCCCTATGGTTAATGCTCTATCCGATGTCAGCTCGACGCGGGTGAGATTACAAGAAGAAATACTCGCTGGCAGCTGGGAGTCTCTTAATTCAGGCCGTGCAGATCTTCTGATTTGTCCGTCGGTATCGACATTACCGCAAGAAGTAAAATCAGAAAAATTAGGTAACATGTCGATGCTATGGGTCGCGTCAAAAGACCACTATGTCCATAAACGCAGTGGCATTTTTGATGAGGTTGCGAGGGAAAAGTACCGTATTATCGCCATCGCAGATACAGCGCGAGAGCAGCCTGCATTGTCGATGAATATTATTCAAAAACAACCAAGACTCACCGTGACCAACTTTACCGCTAAAGTTGATGCACTCTCTGCAGGGTTAGGTATTGGAACATTACCAAGTCAAGTCGCTCAACCTCTTATCGAACGCGGCGTGCTAAAGCGTATCGAAGGTACAGAACAACAACCGTTAGAAATTATTCTAGCTTGGCGAAGAAACACCATGGGTGAGGCCAAATCCTGGTGTATCCAATATTTGAAAAAAAATTGGAAATTAACATAGGAAGGTCGGAGTAGATCTTTAACCAGTGCTTAGAGCGTGATCAACATAAGCACTGGTTTTTTTAGCCTTAAAGGTTTAATTTAGTGGCAAAACCATATCCGCAGTACCGTCGGCAAACTGAACATCTACATCAAAGCCAAGGCTTTGCGCCAACATTAACATCCCTCTATTGGTTGGCATTGTCATACCAGAAATTTGCTTTGTGCCTTTGCTCTTACAGTAGCTAATTATTTTTTGCATCAACACTTTACCAAGCCCCTTACCTTTAAGATCTGAACGGATCAAAATCGCGAACTCAGCATCGCTATTGTCGGGCGTAATGAGCGCTCGAGCGACACCAATAATCGAAGGGCCATTTTCATTAAATGCAACCGCCACAAACGCCATTTCACGGTCATAATCTATCTGTGTAAAGTTGGCTAATGCTTCATGGTTGAACTCTCCAACTTCAGAGAAAAACCGTTTATACAGATCTTCTTTAGACACACTCTGAATGAACTGTGCATGTAATGGTTCATCTTCAGGTAGGATAGGCCGGAGCAGTACCGGCTGCCCATCTCGAAGAGTGACCGTTTCAACAAACTCTGCGGGAAATGGGCGAATAGCCAACCTTGTTTGCGGTTCACCATGATATTTGGTGAGTGTGAGATCCGCATCAATGATGGTGAGATCATTTCCAGATACAAGTACTGGATGGATATCCAAGCTATGTATTTCTGGGATTTCGACAGCCATTTGTGAAATTCGAACTAAGAACTTAGAAAGCTCGTTAATGTCGATGGCATCTTTGTGTTTTTGTGGACGAATCTTTCCAGATTTAAGAGCAATAACTACCAAATATCTTGCCAGCGTCATATTCAATGGCGGTAGCGCAGCCACTGCATCTTGCGAAATGTTCCACTCAGATCCTCCTTGACCGAGCAAGATGACTGGACCAAAAACCTCGTCAACTGCAATACTGATTCGTAGTTCTTCAGCGCTGCCTAATTTCGCCATACCTTGAACTAATAGGCCGTGAACATTGGCAGCAGGATAACTGAGCTTCACCTCATCGAGAATAGATTGAGCGGCGTTCGACACTTCTGAACGGTTTCTGAGGTTTAGTGCGACGCCATGCACATCCGATTTATGAGGAATATCTGGAGAACGTAATTTAACCGCGACGGGGTAACCAATGTTTTCTGCCATATGTACGGCTTCAATTTCGTCAGAAGCAATCCAGGTAGGAAGCACATTAAAGCCAAAGAGCTTGAAAAATGGACTCGTTTGATGAGTGTCTAATGAGACTGTGTTTTTATCCAGTAACTTTTCATTTACCCATTCAATGGCGGCATTTACACTTCCGGAATGGAGCGGCTCTGCCGTTGTTGGTGTCTCCATAAGTTGTTTTTGGTTACGCCTGTATTCCACAAGGTGCATATAGGCAACGACGGCACTCTCTGGGGTACGATAAGTGGGGATACCCGCTTGTGTAAATGCTAATCTCGCTTCACGCGAAGTTTGTTCTCCTGACCAATTGGTGAGAATGTTGAAATGTTTGTGTCTTGGATGAGCTTTAATGGTTTCAATCAATGCATGTGCTGTTTCTAATGGGTCTGAGACCGCCGATGGGCTATGCATAATTAATATTGCGTCAGCGCAATCGTGATTCAGTAGGGCGTTAATAGTATCTTGATAACGCCGTTTGGTTGCGTCACCAGAGAGGTCAATCGGGTTCACCTCACGCCATTTATCTGGAAGTACAGATTTGAGCTGTTCAATGGTTGCTTCATCGAGTGTTGCCAACTTCCCCCCGCGTTCAAATAGCGTATCAACAGCCATCACTGCTGGTCCGCCTCCATTAGTTATTATAGCCAAGCGTTCTCCACGAAGAGGAACGGAATGTGTCAACGTTTCTACGGCTGCGAATAACTCATGGGTGTTATTTACGCGCAGCATACCGGTTCTTCGTATCGCAGAGTCATAGATAATATCAAGCGTGTCGTTGCCTTGCTGTTCAGTGTGGTGAACCTCTTTAGAACGACCGGCTTTTAGCACCAGAATACGTCGATTACGAGAAGCAGCACGCGCTGCGGATAAGAATCGACGAGCATCTCGAATGGAATCCACATACAACAAGATCGCTTCTGTATGTCCGTCCATACTCAAATGATCAAGCAGATCTGAGAAATCGATATCTTGACCGCGTCCAATGGATATAAATGATGAAAAACCAATATTTTTATCGTTTGCCCAATCAAGAACGGTTGTACAAACGGCCGCAGACTGAGACAAAAAAGCGATTTTTCCTGGCTTAGCCGCAACAGGTGAGAAAGTACAATTGAAGTTATGCCAAGGTAAAATAATTCCCAAACTGTTCGACCCCAATACACGAATATTCATCCCAGACAGATCCAAAGGTTGAACATCGTCTGAAATAACAATCGCAAATGGGGTGCCACGCTCATCCAACTCCTTTAGTAATTGCTCGTTTCGAGAAGCGTTAGTACATAAAATAGCGATGTCGGGAGTATAGGGCAACGATGAAACATCTCTGTAGGCTATGACACCGGAAACCGCCTTGTACTTTGGCGTCACAGGCATAATCGCCCCACTAAACCCACTTTGTAGCAGGTTTTTCATTACAACGTGGCCAGCGCGCAATGCCTTTTGAGAGGCACCAATAACAGCAACAGAATCAGGCTTAAATAGTTTGTGTAATTTGTTCATACGAAGTCCTTGGCCCTAAACGCATGGCTCATGAAGCGAGCTCTTAATACCCAAATGACGTCAGGATGCAATTTGAAGCGCACTATCGCAGGTACCTATACAAGGAAAAACGACAGGGAAAGAACGCACGGAAATAGTCAGCGATTTCTATGCCACTTCCGCTCAATCAAACATCTTGAGTTTTTTGGGACATAACAAATAATAAACGATTAATTGAATGAGAAAACACGGTGAGAAGGGACAATGGAGAAAATATGCACTATGCATGAACAGTTTGTGTTACTCATCACATCAATTTCATCGATTATTGTATTTGATGCTTGATAAAATAGCCTGCTATCGGCATGATTTATTTTAGTATTTATCCAGAGCTTCGTTACTTCATGAAAAAAATCACAATCATCGGTTTAGCCGTTCTTCTGTCTGCGTGTGCATCTGAAACATACGTTACCAATGTAGACTCTGAAAGCTATCAAGAGGATTACAGTGCCGATACGGTTACTAAGCCTATTATGTCACCTGAGAGTTCAGTCGTTGAAAAAGACGTAGAACCTAGAGTGGTAAAAATGACGGCAAAACCAGAAGAAAAACGAGTGGTTAAATTGACACCTAAAGAGCAAGTCAAACCAGTTAAAATTGTGCCACCAAGCGGAAACCAAAAAGGAACACAACGTTTTGGTTACACAATTCAGGTGGTTGCTGTCGGCAGCCCAGCAAAAGCGAACGAATTTGCACATCAATTGCCACAGAATAGAGAGCCGATTTGGGAAAACTATAAAGTTGTCAATGGCACGAAATGGTACTCTATTTTATATGGAGATTACGCAACGAGAAATGAGGCTCAACAGGCAGTATCAACTCTTCCTGCTCAATTCAAACAGCTGAAACCTTTTGTTAAAAGTATAGATAGTATCAAAAACTCAGCTTACCCATCTCTGAACAAGCTAAACTAAAAGTGATAGGGGGCTACGTGCTCCCTTTTGTTCAAATCCTATTCGAACAATTATCCTCACACTAAAATAACTGTACGTCATACCTCAAAGGGTTATCATAACTATAAGTATCTCTAGTAGGTCACGGAAAGATTGATTCATGATTAAAAATATTCTTCTATTATGCGGTGGCGGGTCGTCTGAACACGAAATTTCTTTGTTGTCAGCTAACTACGTTGAGCAACAGCTAAATCTTATCGAAAACGTCAACGTTACTCGTGTAGAAATAAAGCAAGAAGGCTGGACAACCAGCCAAGGAACGTTAGTTTATTTAGACCTCAATACTAAACAATTGTGCTCGGCGCACTCCTCTCATGCCGTTGACTTCATCGTTCCTTGTATTCATGGATTTCCGGGAGAAACTGGAGATATTCAATCCCTGTTTGAAATTGCTGGAATTCCTTATCTTGGATGCGGGCCAGAAGCGAGCAGCAACAGCTTCAACAAAATCACCTCAAAGCTCTGGTATGACGCACTAAATATACCGAACACACCTTACTTATTCTTAACACGCAATAATGACCAAGCTCATGAGAAAGTTACCCAAGCTTTTGAAAAGTGGGGAAAAGTTTTTGTTAAGGCTGCAAGGCAAGGGTCATCAGTTGGATGTTACAGCGTCACAAAAAAGGAAGCCATATCTAAGGCAATCAACGATGCATTCGGCTTCTCTGATCAGGTTTTGGTAGAAAAAGCGGTTAAACCAAGAGAGCTGGAAGTGGCTGCATATGAAATGAATGGCCAACTTCATATAACCAAGCCAGGTGAAGTGATTGCACCAGATGGCGCCTTCTATTCATACGACGAAAAGTACAGTAGCGACAGTCATTCACTCACGGAAATTGAAGCAAAAAATTTAACTCAAGAGCAGCTTGAGAAAATTCGTTCCGCTTCTGAAACCGTCTTTAAACAAATGAACCTTCGTCATTTGTCCCGTATCGACTTTTTCTTAACAGAAGACGGAGAGATATACCTCAATGAGGTGAATACATTCCCGGGTATGACGCCGATCTCTATGTTTCCTAAAATGCTACAGAACAACGGACATAGCTTTAGCGAATTCTTAGCGGACTGTATTCAAAGAACCAAATGAAGAAACTTATCATAAGTCCATATAGCCATAAGATGTGATTTCAATATTTGAATTATCTTTCACGATAAGTATTATTAGAAATAAGCTCATATATGATGGATCAATGGTATGGCAGTATCGAATTACCGAGGTTTTAATCTGAAATCAAGCCCAGATCGGACTGTATGGCAGGTTAAAATCAAGAACCAAGTATTACAAGGCAGTTTAACTGCAGTCAAAAAAAGCATAGATTGGTGGTGTGAAACCGCTTCTATCATTGACCCAAAAGAATTTTCTTCGCTGAATGCCAAACAAGCGAATGTAGGTAAAGTGCAAACCGAAGTATTCAATGGTTACACATTAAAAAACGATACAGGCGAGACTAACGCTTGGTATTGCATGTTCAATGGTAAATTAATCAAAGGTGGTAAGGTCGCCATCCAACGACATATCGAAGCTTACCTACTTGCCAAACAAAAAGCGATGCAAGCACAACAATTGAAGAAATAGCAATATGACACTGGTATATTCAACAGAAACTGGCCGAATAAAGCCGGAAGAAGAAAAAGCAACTCGTCCTAAAGGGGATGGTGTTGTGCGAATCCAACGCCAAACCAAAGGTAGAAAAGGCAAAGGCGTTTGTATTGTCACAGGCCTAGATCTTGATGACGGTCCGCTAAAGTTACTCGCAGCAGAGCTAAAAAAAGTATGTGGCTGTGGTGGCTCAGTAAAAGATGGCAACATAGAAATTCAAGGTGATGCGCGAGATAAGATTAAAGCACACCTAGAAAAGAAAGGAATGACTGTTAAATTGGCAGGCGGCTAATTTTCCTCTCCCTAAAAACAATTAAGCCCCTTGATAAAGGGGCTTAATTCGTTTTAATAGCCAGTAACATACCGAGAGTAGGGCTTGTTTCTCAATGTTGCTTTAACCAAAACAACGATTGACACACTCGCGACTAAAGTAAAAAGCAGCGTTACAAAGAAAAGTAAAACGTTAGTATCTGAGGCTCCTGCATACTCATAGACTGGTGTTCTCTTAAGTACGGTCAAAACCCAAGGATGGATAAAGAATACACCGAAGCTTGTTTTTGCCAATAAAGACAGTAATTTATTTTTAAATTGATACAGTTCGAATGCATAGAACAGAGCAAGAACCATGCAAACCTTTTGAATAAACATTGTATCTATGCCCTCAAATGCCAACATCTCCTTAATATAATTACCTCTATGTCCGATGTAAGCTTCGTAAACACAAAGCGCCAACAATATAACAACTAATACCATCATCTTAAGCTTTGCATTCACCAGCAAGTAATCTCGATGCTTGGAAAAGCTACAGCCAAGTAAGTATATCGGTGTGAAGTATACGAGCATTTGGATAGGATTAGTGTTCTCATAAGATCTGTGAACAAAAAGGGAAAGCACGCATAAAAGAACAATTATAATGGCTTGGGATTGGCCTTTTAGTTGGACAAATTTTAGATGCAAAGGCGCCATAGCAAACAAAAGAAATGCAAATGGAATGTACCAATAGGCCGTTAACATTCTTCCCGTCGCCAGGTATTTAAGGGTCGTGACTAAAGTAGAGTCATCGGCATCGAAGAGTAATCGACTATCTATAATTATGCCGTTTTCATAAAAACCCGTCCGGGTTACATAGAGTAAACACGTCGCAAACGTTCCAAGAAATAGGTACGGTAAAATCACAGCTTTAAATTTAGACGAATAGAAATCTTTGACTGCAGCTTTGCGCGTACAAAAAACATGATGAAACATGTAACCCGAAATGAAGACAAATAGAGCTGTTGAGCCATAAAAAAAATTCTGGAACGCAAGCCAAAAACCGGAAGTCGCAGTCATTCCATAATCAAAGCAATGGACCGCAACAATACAAACTATCGCAAAACCTCGGTAGTTTTCTATTGACTGCAAGTGTTGACGCATATCGTTGTCCTAGTAGAGAAAACACTAAAATACCATTGCAGTACAAGTTCCAATATAGCGCGATACTATTATCAGAATTTATTCAATTGTTGAGTATCATACTTTTCTCATAGTTTCGACGTTGTGGGTCATTTGGGGTATTTGAAGTATGATTTTTATTTGGTTCCACACCAATCCAGATACCCAACATGGATCTCTTTGGCTGCGTAGCAAAAGCTTGAACCTTAAGCATCTGAGAAAAAAGCAACCGGCGCTGCTGGTATGAATGGCTTTGTATCAAAGCCTGTCAGACGACAAGATATTTATGACACCATACCGTTGTTTTTAGATCGTTAATATAGGTCTTAACAATCGAAGATTATTAAGACCTATATTAAGTATTTTATGGTAAATAGCCATTATGTTTAATAGCACGCTTTAAATTGAAATCTGAGTGGGATAGGAGGGAGAGCAAGTTAACATTTCAAATAGACCCACATTCTATTTAACATAACACATATAATGCGTAGTAGAGCTTTTGCTCTAATCCTATAGCTAAGGCTCCGCAAGCCATTGATATACTGGTTAAACCTAGCCCGTTAAACTTTTTTCCAATGCTGTGCCATAGTGTCTGCGCTTCATGCGTTTTTGCTTTATCCATAGCTAAACCAATCAGTGCCTTTTCTTTATCTTCTCCGACCGCATCAGCAAGGATAAGTATTTGTTTTTCAGTTAGATATGAGCGTCCTTTTCTTACCTCTGTAATCATTTGCGGGCTTACACCTAGGTCATGTGCAATTTGCTTGTATTGCACGTATTTCATCTTGCTTTTGTAGGCGTCTAGTAGCTGGTTTGTATACATTTTAATTTTTCCTTAAATCACGTTATTAACTTGATTTTAGCCGTTTGCTCAAGATTTTGCTGTATTGACGTTACAGGCTTTCCTGTATTTAATCAGTACAGAAATTACTTTATTTGACCGCCTCGGCTTGGGGCGTTTGCCTTGACTCTTACGTCAAGAGCCTTGGCGGTCACTCTCACTCAACTAGTCAAGGTGGTTGTCATGCCAGTATCAAAAAACTTTATTCAAGCTCACGCGATTGTCATTGAAACGAGTTCTGGTCTTCGTTACTTCAGTGGTTTTGGTAAATCAAAACGAATTCAAACTGCTTGGTCACTGGCTGGTGCTAAGTTGTTCATGGTTGATATGCCTCTCATGTCTCATTTGGTTGGTCATTCTTTAGAAGTGAATGAAATAGCTGAATTACTCGAATCAAAGAAAAAGAAATTTCAAATCGTGACTGTAAAGTCAGAGGCTTAATCATGCGTCTTTCGAGTTTCCTCCAAAAACACACTAAATATCAGTACATTCACGCCTCTATTGGCTTTATGAAATGTGTTCCATTCTTTTTTTGTGTTTATGTTATTTATGCCGCTATAAGTCACCTTTGGGATAAATTTGAGATTTCATACGAAGATTATGACCAATATTCAGCTTACTTGGACCATGAGTTTTGCGGCAACATGGCTATTGATTACGCCTCCGATGGTCGCGTTGATTTTATCGAAAAAATCAAAGTCGAAGATTGCATTCGTCAAGGCCAAAAGCGTGATTTCTACTCTAAATTGGAGTCGAAATAATGGACTCTGTTTATTTCGACCATGAACCCCAAATAGGCATCAACGCTTATTTCGTGTGGGGCCATCACTTCTTTAAGAATGAATTCGAGTTTCATCAGTTCTTAGCGGTTACGTATGGGAATGATGAATATGAATTGGTCGAAATAACAGATGAAAACTATCAAGAATTGGTATTAAAGGGAGTCTTTGCCTGTGCGTTATGACATTGATTTCCAACTTGAAGCTGAGAGACGTCAACCGCTTATTGTTGATCACTTGGCGTTTAGCTTCCCTATTCGTGACTTGCGTCACTTGGCTAAATATAGCAAGCGTTACCCGTTTCATTTGCCTGTGTATCCAGTGAAAAGCCCTGCTCTTTCTACTCATGAGCATAATCAACGTGTGCGCGATTATGAAATTGATGTGTACAACACGTTTGAGGCGCTATTCGAAAATTTCATTTATCACGATTTTGGAATGACGCTTTCACCGCCTCGCGGTCGCGGTCTTCATGGTTACGCTGACTCGTTCGTCTTGTTGGATAAGAATGGAACGCATGAACTCGGCTTGGTTGGCTTCGGTGGCAACAATGACACTATTTATATTCAGGTGTCAGGATTGGGTTGTAAGTACCTGTTTGACTTTACCACGCCTAAAAAGCTGTATCAGGCACTTAATGTCGGTTTGGGTGTGACTTCGTTAGCGCGGATTGATTTAGCGATGGACGACTTTAACGGGAACTTTGGTATTGATTACGCGTCAACGGCTTTTTTTGATGGTGCGTTTCGTACCAGCTCGCGTGGTAACTATCCCAAAATGCGCCCGTTCGTTGAATATGACGGTAACGGAAAAGAGAACATTACGGGTATTACTGTTGGTTCTCGTCAGTCAAAAGTGTTCTGGCGTATTTATGACAAAAAGCAAGAGCAGAAAATTAAAGACGATTCGATTGTTTGGATTCGTACCGAAGTCGAATTGAAGAAATGTAGCATTGATGTTTTATTTGCTCCGGCTGCGTTCTTCGCTGGCCTGTGTGATTTCTCCGCCAGTATGGAAGTAACGGACGGTATTTCATTAGGCTTAAAAGCCAAAAAAACTGTTTTAGACATTAAAGGTAAAACAGCGTGGGCGCGTCAACAAGTCGGTAAAACACTTGCTGAATTATATTCATTCTATGATGGAGACTTACAACAATTGTTTGGTCTCTTAATACCTCAAAAGCATCGGGATAGAGAAATTGATATTCCTGATACTGATTTGCAATTACTTAAACAATATTTAGGAGTCAAGGTATGTCCGTTTTAGTGGCTAATGTGGTTCGTCGTCGTTTTCCTAACGGTGGTCAAGGTTTTGAGGCATTTTTAAAAGTAATGCACCCTACCTCACCTGTTAAAAATGACAAGATTGAAATCGAAGTAACAGGTTTAACAACTGACCTTCCTTTCGGTAAAGACGAAATTCGTTTAAATGACGACTATGCAAAATTGTTAATTGAAAAACGTGCGCTTGTTCCTTTGCGTGAATACGAGCTTGTGCCGTGGTTCAACCCTGACAAATTACAAAACGAAATCAAGGAACTTAAACCAGTCGATGATGATGTCAAAAAATTCATGGCTGAGTCGTTGAAATAATTATGGCTTTATCGGTTTGTGCGGAAATTAAGACGGACGGAACAATTACGGCTTTTCCGTATGAGCCGCTAGATAATTGTACCTTTGTAATTTCAAGTCATGATGATTATTTGTTAATGACTGAAAGCGCAAATTTACAGTTTGATATTGACGCTGCATTTTATGCGGAAATTACCGGATATTTGTTGTTGTCTTTTGTGTCTGGGCATGTGCTTGGACGAATCGTTAAAGGCCTCGGTCGAGGCTAATTTTTAAAAACCTTTTGGAGAGAAATACTATGAAAAAATTACTTGCAGGTACTACAGCGGCTCTAGCTTCTGGCGCAACTTTCGCGGCTGACCATTCTGAAGCTATCAATACGGCTGTAAATGAAGGCCAAGCTAACTATACGCTAGTTGTCGTCGGTCTTATCGGCCTAGCGGCTATCGGTTTCGGCCTTCGCATGATGATTGGTTCAATGCGTTCGTAATTATGCAAGATTTGTATACCACGACAATCACGCTTTTATTCGCTCTCTCGATGTTTGGCGGCTTTGTCGGGGGATTTAAATCTGGTGTTAACGCCTCCTAGTGGGGCGTTTTTTTTGAGGCTTATTTATGAGTATTAAACAAAGCATTACGTTACTTTTTATTTTATTGAGTGTTTCGTTTAGTGCTTTTGCTTCTACAACGTCTGGCCCTATTTTTTTTGCTGAACGCAGTTGTGGTGGGGACACTCCGTCATCTGGAACGTTACAGGGTTTGCTTGGGGTTTGGGCTGCTACTACAGCATGTGTCCATCCGGGGCTGTTGCCGCTTTCGTCTCCATCTATTTCTGGTTCTCGTATGTGTGGCACTTATAAGTATATGGGCAAGGATGAGCAGTATTGTGATGGGTGGACTCAGTCCACTAAAACGTGTCGTGCACCTGAGGCCTATGACCCTGTTACGGGTGGTTGTATTGAAGCGCCGCCAATTCCGTTCTGTTCCCAAGAATCAACACAGCAACAGATGAGGGACTATGAGTCATCTTGTCTTGCTGATGGTGGCTCTCCAACAATTATTTGTAATGACCAAGTTGACCCGCCTGACTTTCGAATGTCTTGCGATATTGCTCCACCTCCACCTGAGGGCTGTGAGCCGGGTTCCCCTTCATTTCCTGCATGTTTGGATGATGAAAATAAATGTGATGAAAATCATCCTGATTGGGATCCAAGATACGGCATGTGTTGTTCTCCTGAGAATGATTACTGTGATGTTCCACAAGAAGAGCCTTGTACTATGTTCTCGCCAAACTGGGATGAGTGTCGTTCAGATTCTGACGTCAATCCTCCTTCCGGTGGTGATTTGTCAGACCCTACTTTTCCCGATGGTGGCGGTTCTGGTTCTCCAAGTCCTGATAAAGAGCAACCAGAAGTTGAAGGTGCTGAAAACGTACGAGACTCCATTTATAAAATGAATGATGACTTGAACGGCATGCTTACTGCAATGAATAACGACATGAACAAAAATCATGCTGAATCTAAGTCTGCTCTCGATGCTCTAAAGGCTTCTACTGATACCAATACACAAAGTGTTATTGATGGAGCTAATCATGTTGCGGGGGCTGTTAATGCTCAATCCGATATGATTTCTCAAATAGGCAATACTACCAATAGCTTGTTGAGCTCCAACAATAACCTTTTAAACAATGGCTTTGGTGAGCTAACTAAAGGTTTGAACTCATTGGGTGATGGTGTTGCGGGCGTCGCTTCTGGTCTTTCTGGTTTGAATGATACCAATGAAAAAGGGTTTGGTGATGTCGTTACGGGTATTGGTGGTTTAACAGATAAGTTAGGACAAATAACAGATAGACCACTGAATGGCTCTAACAATCCAGCTATTCCTCTTTATTCTAGTGAAAAGATAAATGATTTACTTGATGAGGTTGCAGCGTTAGAAACTGAATATACAGAAACGTTAAACAGCTTTAAGGATTATTTCTATTCTGGTGAGGTTAATTCTGGTGACTATGTTGCTCATTCAATTGAGTTGAATTGGCATGGTGTTGCCATATCTCAAAATAATGTTGCCTTAGATACTCTCAGAGATAACGCTGCAATTATTGGCGCAATAGTTATTTTCTTGGCGGGCTTGGCGGGTATTCGTGCTATTGGAGGGTCTTTTTAATGTTTGAATTCTTTGATTATCTGGTGACCTTTGGCTCTACTGTTTTGAACTATTTCGACAATATTGATAGTTATTTTGACGCCTTTTTTGTCTGGTTACAGTATTGGTGGCTTAAAATGAAATTTTGGGCGGCTATTAAATTTTTGAAAATTTCTTTTTTGTTGGCTACTACTTTGCTTGATGAAATTGGATTTAAAACTTTATTTACTGATTTATTTAATATGCTTCCCTCTGAGCTTCGTTATTGGGGGATATTATTTAAAGTCCCTGACGGTGTTGCTATTTATATGAACTGTGTAACAACGTCAATCATTATGCGCATGTCAAGGTGATAATATGGCAATTACTATAAGAACGGGCGGCAATGGCTCTTATAAATCCGCCTATGCTGCATGGTTTGTTATTCTTCCTGCACTAAAGGCGGGTCGAGTTGTAGTAACGAATTTTGAGGGTATGCAGCCACTAGAAGAAATTGAAAAGCGTTTAAATATCAAGTTTCCATCTTCAACACGATTAATTCGCATATTTTCTCGCTCTGAAATTGGCATTGATTTATGGCAACACTTTTTTTGTTGGTGCCCTCTAAATGCTTTGATTGTTATTGATGAGTGTCAGGATATCTTTTCAAAGAATATTGGTTTTGATGGTCGTAAGATAAAATACAAACCACTTGAACATTTCTTGCCAAACCTGCCTAAAGGTTACAAAGAGCTATTTGATTCTCGTCATGTTCCCGTTGATATGAACACTTTGCAATCTTGTGAGGTTGACGATTTGGGCGTGGCTGAGTATGACGAAAACGGGCGCATTATCTACCCTCTAACATACAATGAGGGTTTTATGAGGCACCGTAAATATAACTGGGATATTGAGTTGTTGTCTCCCGACTGGCAACAAATTGATAGCTCAATAAAGGCGTGTGCTGAACAAGCATTCTTTCACAAAAACCGTGATGGTTTCTTTTTTGCTAAACGCAAGCCTTTTATTTATAAGCACCCTACCAACACGGCTAAACCTGTTATCCCTCAAAAAAAGGATCCAAACCTTTTTACTGAGAAAATCCCAATTGAGGCCCACTTGCTTTATAAGTCCACGGGAACGGGAGCCGCTACAAAATCCGGTGGTATGAATACTTTGTTTCGTTCACCTAAATTCTTTATGGCTTTAGCGTTAATTATTATCTGTCCGATTTGGTTTGTTTGGGGTGTGTATGACTTATATTTTAATGATGAAAGTGAGGTTTCAACAATTGAACCTCAAGCGACGAATAATAGCGTTCACGTTGAACCTGTTTCGACTAACCAAGCTCCGTCCAATTCTAAAGGGGCTGATGTTTTACATCCTAGTGGGTCTGGCGATTCGGCTAGTAACAAAGTGGATTCTGGTTTTGTTCCTGTAAATCAAGTTCTATATTTTGAGGGTTTGAAAAAGGCTTATTTATCTGGGTTTCATCGTTCTATTGAGCTCGATAAGGTTGGTGATAAGTTCACTCGTAAGAGCAAGCTTGATGTTGTCATCAATGCTTATACCGATGATGGGCTTTATTCGTTGAATCGTCGTTATCTTGATGCGGTTGACGTTAGTTTCGAACTTATAGATGAATGCTTGATGGTGTTAAAACAAGGTGAGCTTAAAAGTATGATCACTTGTGAGCCCTGGGATATGGCCAAACCTAAAGAACGTGACAGTTTAGATTCTGGTCTTTCAAGTGTTGGCGCTCTTCGTGCCGATGCCATGAAAGATAACTCTTTTATAATGTGAGGCTTTCAAATGGAAATGATAACGATAGCACCTAGTGATTTTGCGGATTTGGCGTTGTTTTTTTTCTGGTAT
Source organism: Vibrio mytili (assembly GCF_049563345.1). Lineage (NCBI taxonomy): Bacteria > Pseudomonadati > Pseudomonadota > Gammaproteobacteria > Vibrionales > Vibrionaceae > Vibrio > Vibrio mytili. Next base: position 691,054 of record NZ_CP110482.1, read on the forward strand.
ACTTTTGGCGGTACTTTTGCGGCCTTATTTGCTTATGAGTTGCTTCAATTTGGTATCTCTGTCTTATTCAGTGCGCCCCGGAGGGATAACGAGTTGTGAAAATTAGATTCATAAAAAAATATTAAATTCAAGTCTTGACATTTTTAATGTGTTATTTGTGTCACGTTAAATTATTTTAATTACATTAAATTACATGTTGACAAAGTAAAATAATCTCTATGCGCTTGTGTGGGTGTTTTTTGATTCGGTTAATACTATTGTTAAGGGTTTATAAAAACACTCTTAAATCGCTTTATATTTAATTTAACTGATTTGTTATATTTTGCGCCATTGGCGCACTTGCTTCACTTTCAGCAATTGCAAATCAAAACCCCGTAGGGAAAAGCAACGCACGAAGTGCAAGCGAAGCACCAAGCCGCCCACTTAACTCAAATGATCTCTATATTTAAACGGCGCGGTTAGCTTTCTAGATTCAATTGACAAGCTGCCGCCCCTCGCCCTGCTAAGCCTTGTTTTGGGTTCAGGGCACTGCCAGCCCTCGTTTCTTGCTCCTATCAATCATAGTTCTCCAAATCAATCGAGTGTCGAGATTGATTTACCTTTGCTCTTTATTCGATTTAAGATTTTTTGTTTGTCCGACAATAAGCGACAACGACGAAAACTGAGGAGGCGGAGCGCAGCGGAGGACGAACCCCCGTCCTGTATTACGGGGGTAAATTCCACCAAACTATCAGGCTTTCACTTAACCCCTTGTATTTCCAAGCGTAGCTCGGCAGTGTTTGAGCGTTAGCGAGTTCTGATGTATAAACGCTTCTGATATATTTTTTGGAGTTTATAATGACTGCTTTTGGTATTGTTTCTATTTTACTCAGTGTCTTAGGTGTAATGACCCCTATCCTTGGTTTTTTATTGTCAGCATTGTCCGGTTTCTTTTCTATACTGGCGTTTAGGCGTACGGACCCTCTAGCCAATGCAGCTCTTATAATTAATATCTTGAACCTTACAGTTTTATCTCCGCATACTGTACTTGTTATGATCCAACCAACACCTTTCTTGGGGATAGATAGTAAGTTTTTATTTATTTATATCGTTTCGCTACTGATTCAGTTCGTAGGAATAGCCTTGTGGTACTTCAATCATAGGAACGCTAAGGTTTAGGCTCCTCCATGAGCCTTTAAACCTTTTAGGTATTATTCTTAATCTTGGTTAATGCTCTAACGTATTTCATGATCTCTTTTGCGATCATCAAATCTGGTTCTGCCCCTAGTTCTAGTAGTGCTATGCCTGTGAGGATTTGTTGCGCTGTAACAAATTGACCTGTTGGTAGCTCTAATTTGTTTTTATGCATTTTGAAAAATTCCCAGTCTTCTGAGGCGGCTAGTTCCCTCCCACTGTTCATCCTCATCAGGCGTTTACACTCTGGCGGTATGCTCTTTCCCTTGTCCCATTTCTTGACAGTTGTCACACTTTTAAAACAAAGTTTTGCTGTCTCTTCTATGGTTAATCCGCATTCGAATTCACGAAAAATGTAATTCTTGTTCATTTTTCGAAAGTTTGTCATATACGCCTCGTTTATTAAACGAATTGGTATATAACGTAAGTTGATGATTATTCAACATAAGCAGATATAATGCGCACCAAGGGTGTAGGAGCTATTTAGAAATGTCCGGTATGAGCTATTTCAAAATGTCCTCTTATACTTATGGAAATCCATTCGTTTGAGGACATCAACCGATGCTGATTGCTATGAGTGAACGTGATATTCAGCGATTTAAAGTGCTTAGTGATTTACGTGACCATCGATTAAGCCAAATGGATGCCGCTGACATCCTACATCTTTCAACTAGACAAGTTCGTAGGCTCTTGTCCTTGCTAAATGAACAAGGTGCCTCTGCATTAGCGCACGCCGCCAGAGGTCGTCCCAGTAACCGATGTTATTCAAGTCAGTTTAAGGCTACTGTCCTAGAGATCATTCGAGAACACTACAGTGATTTTTCTCCTACGTTTGCCTTAGAAAAATTGACTGAGCAGCATAATCTCGCCGTCTGTAAAGAAACCCTCCGTCAATGGATGATTGCCGATGGTCTCTGGGTGCCACATTCACAGCGTAAGCCCCGTGTGTATCAACCTCGCTATCGTCGTGACTGCTTAGGCGAACTCATCCAAATTGATGGCTCTCATCATGACTGGTTTGAAGGACGTAGCGACAAGTGCTGCCTGCTGGTTTTCATCGATGATGCGACCGGTCGGCTGATGAACCTGCGTTTTAGCGAGACCGAATCCGCCTTCGACTATATGATTGCAACCCGAGAATACCTCAATGAGCATGGGAAACCGGTGGCGTTCTATAGTGATAAGCACTCGATATTTCGGGTTAACCAAGAAAAACACAAGCAAGTTGGCCAGACTCAGTATGGGCGTATATTACGCGAACTGGGTATAGAGCTGATTTGTGCCAACAGCTCGCAGGCCAAAGGCCGTGTCGAGAGAGCCAATCAAACGTTACAGGATCGCTTAGTGAAAGAAATGCGTCTGCAAGGTATTGATAATATGGAACACGCCAATGCCTGGCTTCCCTACTTCATCGCTGATTTTAACCGACGCTTCGCCAAACCGGCGCACTATCCAAAAGACATGCACCGCAAAGTTCGGGAAACCCCGCAGGAACTTGACGATATTTTCAGTTGGCAGGAAATTCGTAAGCTCTCCAACGCGTTGACCTTTCAGTACGATAAAGTGGTTTACTTAATTGAAAATACGGAAGAAAACGCCCGACTGGTGCATGAGAACGTCAAAGTATTGGACTACCCAAACGGCGACATCGCCATTCTTTACGGCCATCGCAAGCTACCTTTCAAAACCTTTGATAAGCTTGAGCACGTTCAACAGACTCAAATCGTCGACAACAAACGGTTAGGACAAGTTTTAAAATTTGCCCAACAGCAACAAGATGAATTCGAGCAACAACAGAAACGTTCACGCAGCAAAAGTGCCCCAAAACGACGGGCTCAACAACGGGCGATCCAGGAGCAGTTACGAATCATCAACCCGGTATTAATCAACCCTGAGACCTTCAAAGCCAGTACCAATAAACGTTGACTCTCCTACTTGCTCAACTTATCTAACCGGACATTTCTACTTTGCTGACAATAGGACATTTTAAAGTGGGAATAACAAAGGGTGTAAGAGCAAAGTTGTAATGTCACTTTTTAGCAAAGTTAAAATGTCTCTTTTTTTGGTTCTGCGGCTAGCCTCATTCTTATGTGAACTTATTTAAGGGACATTGGGATGCTGGTAACTATGAGTGACAAAGACCTTTCACGTTACAAAGTGATCAATGATTGATATTCGTTGGTCTGGATTTCGAATCTGTGAGGAACGCGAGATACTCATTACACCGTCCGGTCGTGAGTTCAGCCCCAAGGAATTGGAAAGTTTCGTGTTCTGGCGTGATGAGCATCGCCAGTTTGTAGAAATGTACGGGCACTTTGACTATCCCAAGGTTTACCCCGCTAAAGAAAATGCATTACCGTTTCGTGGCGGACGCTGGATGAAAGCCGCTGAGTGGATTCCTTCTAGAAGTCGGAAAAATAGTGTTCCCATGTTTTACAGACTGGGATTCTATAAGTTATTACCTATCACTAGATATATCGATTACAACCATACTTATCGCATCTTTAGATTGTTTAAAAATAATACGTGGTTTTCCGTCCTCAGTGATGTTGATTTTTTTCTCACTAATGTCCGCAAACAAAAAGCAATCACTTCGAATGTTTTCGTCGTCTTCAGTATAAAAAACGACACTTAAGTCAGGCTCGTATTGCGCTAATTTATCTTGTAACTCTTTTACTGTAGTCATACTCATTAACACTTTAGTGATTTAAAAGTGAATATTATTCTGATTGGAATGAAGAGTAATTCGCTTTAGTTCCTAAAAGGTCGATAGAAAAACTAATCCCACCTCTATCACCAAACCAAGCCCTCTTGGGTCTAGGAATAAGCTCTAGAAGAAGAGATTTATCGCAAATTTGCTTTGCTATGTTTTTGGGTATATAGCCAATGTGAAATGAACTTGAGAAAAACCAACCCTTTTTAATCGCTATGACCTTGATGGCATTGGAGTCATACGGATTAGTTGGCTCTGGCTCTAATACAAACTTTACAGTCTTAGCTCTCATCACGTGAATTATTTCATTTTTTTTGTGGTGCGCTCCTGCAATATCTATGGCTTTAAAGTAAATTCGATATCCTTTAGGTATAGCCACCTTATATTGTTTAGCTTCCAAAATACTTCACTCCATCTCTATTGTAGTTGATGATTTAATTGCCTATGGTTATCTGTGCATAAAAAATAACTATGGGTACGACAACGCCCCCCCAAATCCATTGCCAATAACGTAAATAAAACTCTACAATTACTCTAGCCCATTCAGCCGTCCAATGGCGCTCAGTATAAACATGAAAAGTATTTGAATCGTTGAGAGTCTTAAGCGTTCCCTTGTACCAATTTTTTATTTTATCAATCATATAACTTTGCTTATGGAACAAATTACAATGCTTTTAGCTTAGTAGATTTTACATAAAAAAGCCGAAACCCATCGCTAGTAAGGTTCGGCTTTGTTCTGGCTTCGATTTTGGAAAGAAAATGTCAATTTGACGGTGAAGCCCGTCGAGGTCAATCGACACGCTCACGGTATCGGCTCCCTACTCGCTGTGTAAATCGTCATTAATGGCGTTTCGACGCTGTTCGCAGTTATTAGCGTCATGTTTCATCGTTTCTTTGGCGGTGCAAAGCGGAGAATAATGTTACTTACTGGTCTACATCGATGATGTCACTGACCATCCCATGAAACTCATATTTAAAGCCAAACAACAACATTCGGCTTCCACCTATTAATCAGCAAGATATACGATCAAAAGATCGGCTTCAACAGCGTTGGCGACTTTGGGAATTGATGAAAATATGCGGCTCAACAAGCTATGGTGATGGCCACAAACGACCAGATCTATTTCTTGTTCCTTAACTAGACCAGACAGTTTCATATGCAGATCCCCTATTACGATTTGGCAATCAGAAACCGGATAATCAGCTTGGTCAGCTAGTAATTGCAGTCTTTGGGATAGTTTTTGTTCGACTTCATGCTCGAGAACGACGCTATCAACATCCACATAGACAAATGAGAGTTTACAGTTTGAGTCTTTTGCTTGAGCAATCGCTTTATTAATGACAACTTGACTGGCTTCGGATAAATCAACCGCGACTAATATATGCTTGTAGCTCATTACATGTCTCCAATTCGTTTTCAGATACTTCCCACAAATAAGTCTAGTCTACCGAGAACAATTACGTTGATTTTCAAGTAAAAAAGTTGCTTTAACTCTGGCATTTTCCTGCCTAACGCTTCGATACGAAGCCTCAAAATGTGTATTCATCCCTCACGAACGTCACACTGTCACTTGTGGAATTACCAATGACCAGTACGTTTTGGTGGTAATGGGTAACGCTAGCTCAATGAAAACTACCACCTTAATGCACCGCAAATTTCTGACCACTTGCTAAAAGCGTCAAGTCTGAATCGACTGGCGACTATTTGGGCTATCTCATTAGTCATGTCTAACTGTACTTCTTAGTTGTATGCCAGCACTTACTGTCTTTGAAGCCTAGTAATTTAGCTAGGTTATAATCTAAAAACAAATGTGACACTGTATCTTTTGTCAAAATGCAGCATATTACACTGCCTGAAATTCACATTAAAACTCACCCTGTAATTTAATTACATGTAAAAGTGTATGCAGGAAACTTTCAGCATTAAAATCCAAATTAACACATTGTAAATAAAGAGATTTTTCCGGTTTAGGGTCTGTTGTCGCTTAATTTATGGCTAGGCAATTTAAGAGCAAAAACTATATTAGTAAAATTTTACCAAAAGGGTTGCGATAAAAACTATCGTCGCTCCCCAACCAAAACCATAATGATTGTGACGGGGTAACGAATTTAAGTTAACAAGTTTGGCGTGGCTGGAGATTTTGTGGAGGGCATAAAAAAAGCAGGTGTCCCCTGCTCTTTGAATCGGTTGTTTTAATTATCTTGTTGTTTAGCAGCGTACTCAGCACGAATTTTCTCAGCCACAGTTTTGATGGCTTCTGCGGTACTCGTTCCTTTCGCCATCAACTCTTGAATTTGCTCTACGGCTTGTTGTTGCTCTTGATGTGATAGAGGCGGTAAATCGTCAAACATAAAAAAGCTCCTCTGAATGAGGAGCTGACTATAACGATTCACTTAATATGTAGCAAGGAATTAGTAGGTAGCAAGGAAATTAATGGAAGCGCCCATCGCGTTTTCATTCGTATATCGCGCTGCAATATCAAGCTCGATCAAGTTGAGCGGTGATAACCCAATACCTGCGGTAATGGTGCCATCATCATCACTACGCGATAGGTTTTTCATGTAACCAGCTCGCAGTGCCATTTGCCTTAAGATGTCCAGTTCAACCCCTGCTCTCAGCATCTGGGTGTTGTCATCAAAATCAGAGAAGCGTTTTTCTTCATTTAAGTCGTAATCAACACTCATCGTAAAGTAATCAGCTACGATACCTGCACCTACGGTGTAGACTGGTCTCATACTGTATTTATAAGATTGGATATTGTTGGTGTTGTATTGAAACGCTTTTGTTTCTACGTCTCTGCCGATCAAGTTTTTGGCTGAAATACCAAGTCTGTATTGACCAAAAAACCAAAGGGCACCGGCATCAAGGTTAAACATTGTTTCTGCGGTTTCATTCTCTCTGAGGTCTTTCGTATCAAAATTGCTAAGACTCGTTGCGTAAGAATAGGTGTATATGCGCTGAAGTTTAGGTGTAATACCAAACGATAAATGTTGGTTCAGATAATTGGTATATTTGGCTAATGATACCCCAGCCTCCGCGACACCAATACTCACACCTTGAACATAGCTGTCATTGCGCGGGTCCATACCCGTTGTGTTTATCGTTGGTTGTACAAATGATTCGGTATATAGTTTTCCATACGCAGTTGCAGACAAAAACTTGTTTGGGATACCAATTGCGATCACGCCCCCAAGATTAAAGTCCGCTTTCTTGTTATTAATCTCATTTAACGAATTTATAATTTCCGTGCTATCCGTCAGTTTGCTGATACGGTCTATTTCATCAATGAGATCGTACTGGTCGTCGTAATTGAAACCAAAACTTGGAACTATCATTCCTGCGTCATCATTGCGACGATAAATCGCGGTTAGCGCAGGGTTAAAGAAAGGGGCAGTAAGATATGATGCTGACACCGTACCTACACCACCCATCGCATCACTGCGAGCTTCAATTGCGTAGGTCGCGGCACATGCAACGTTGGTAATAAGGGCTGCTGTAACCGAGGTGGCAATAACTTTAAATGGAATGTTCATAGTACACTTGCAATGTTGTTCGTCCTAAGACTTATATCGGCACAAACGTACTTTCTTTAGCTATTTATAGTTCTTTTCCTTGAGTTATTTATCACTTCTTTCACTATTCATCTTGAGAGAAATCATAAGTACGGCTAATTGTCTGAGCTTGCTCAACAATAATATCTCCCTGCCAACGTCGACTATTGATACTTACCGCAAGAACGTAACGGTCGTTTGGAACATCGGCGAGTTCAAGCGAACTTGGATAGTTAGACTCGTAGGTTTTTTTCCAAATCTGTTCATATTGCCCTTCTATGTAATCGTAGAGCCCGACTTCCAATTGAGGTAAAGGACAGTGAGGATTTCTGAGCGCGCTTTTTTCTACTTTCCAGTCTTCTTTCGATGTCCACCTTACATATTGGGCTGAATTAGAGTCACCTAAAATAACCCATGTTGCGTAGGTTTTTTTGTTTTTGGCTGTAATAGATAAATGATACAAGCCCGCTTCAAGACGGCCTGTTAAATTGTAACGTTTTAAATAGCTTCGTTCGTTTGCGATCTCGGCACTTTCAGTGTGTGGTTCCACATTTAATGAACTGTCTGCTGAGATTGTGTCGTCGACCCAACGATGAAACGTGATATCTTCGATATCTGTTGTTGCTCTTAGTCTCACCACTAAACGAAACGTATCACGACCTGGGCTTTGAATCGTTTGACGAATAACGTTGATGCCACTAATCCAGTCAGGCAAAGTCACATCTGTTAGCGCTTTGCCACAATCTTTTGAAAGAGATTGTGCTAACAGTTTATTCAAATGTGGAGTAAGGTTTTTTGTCGGTTCGCTTTGCCATAATTCAACTAACGAATTAAACATACCAGCAAGATCATCTTCTAATAAATGCTGATGTGCTTGTGTGAGCGGCGTGTTAGTTTGAAACCAGTCCTCTGCAAGGACTGGTTTTACTAGTGCTAGTGACAGAGCAACAGAAATAAGTGCTTTCATTATGCTCTAAGCTTTCATCTTGTATCCAACACCACGCAATGTTTCTATCTCAAGCCCTGGTAGTTTTTGGCGAAGTTGGAGCACATGTGTATCGACTGTGCGGGTGGTTGGGAAGTGATTATAACCCCATACGTGATCAAGTAATTCATCACGTGTGAATACTCGTCCAAGGTTTGATGCCAAAAACAGCAGCAAATCAAACTCTGTACGTGTTAACGTAATAAATTCATCTTTATATTTTACTTCACGCGTCGCACGGTCAATTTCCAAGTCTTTTGTTAGTACTTTATCGGTACTTTCCTGTTCAGAGGCGTCAGGAGCACGCAATTGAGCTCGAATACGGGCAAACAGTTCCGCTTCAGCGAAAGGTTTAGTCAAATAATCGTTCGCCCCAGAATCCAATCCCGCAACTTTATCTTTTACTGTTACTAGCGCTGTTAACAAGATAACAGGTACATCTTTAATTTTTTTCCATTCTGCAAGGCTTTGAACAGAATCACCATCTGGCAGTTGGCGATCTAGAATCACTAAGTCCGCTTTTTTCCATTGCGGTTCAACGTCTGCAATACGCTCGACATGTAAACACTCATATCCTGCTTGTTCCAGGCTCACTAACAGGCCATCAGCCAAGTTTTTATCGTCCTCAACGAGAAGCAGTGTCTGTTTCACAAGGTATCTCCAATATAAAGGTTGTCGGTGGTCCCATCAGGGAAAGTTTGCCGCCCATGCGCCCCACCATAGATTCAACAATGGTTAATCCAAGTCCCAATCCGCTTTTACTTACGAATGGTTTTCTCAAGTTTGCCCAATCTTTAGACGTCAGGTTGCCAGAATCTCGGACTTGGAAGATGATTTTTCCTACACTGGTTTGTATGTTCAACTCAACTGGTGGTTCACCATATTTCAGTGCATTTCGAAGTAAGTTGTCAATACATGTACCGAGCCAGTACACATTAACTTTAGCAGCCACATCTTCATTTATGTTGAGGTGGACTTCATTTTCGAATTCTTCTTCAATTTTATATTCTAACCATTCTGCAACCGATGGTACCCAGTCTGTTGCAAGCATTTGGTTATCAGATTGCAAATAATCCTTGCTTGCCTCCGCAAGTTGACGTAACCGTCTTGTATCTTCGCATAATCTTCTAAATTCGTCATACACACTTTCAGGTAAATGCTCAAACTCTCGACGAAACCCTTCAACGGTCATTGAAAGTGAAGCGATCGGAGTTCTTAGTTCATGAGTTAATATCTGCAAAACGAGCATGCGGCTGCGTAATTCTTCACGTTTGCTATTCCAACGATACACCGCCCAACCAATAACTAATAAGATGTTCGCTATTACCAGTATGATCATGCTGATACGTAGAATTTGTGAGTGATCTTCTACGTCCCAACAAATGTTGCCGCGCTTTACAAAACAACTCTGACTTTGTGCTGCTAGCGTATATGAGAGCCCTGCTGTTTCGACATTTTTATGCCAAATATCTTTTGAAAAAACAAAGTAACGATCACCACGACGTAACCAGATTTCGTCCTCTTCAATAAACATGCTCGCTCCAGCGATTAGCGCGTTAATCGCATCATCTGTCATGTTTTGTAAACTAGCGAGAAGCTCGTCTCCATCGACGTTATCACGCTCTTTGATGTGCATATATTGAGAGAGTTTAGACTTAAGATCCGGATATTTTGCAACATAACGAGCCGCGTAAGTGCCACCGCCGGGGTGGATCAATCCACTACGAGAAAACCAACGTGAGGTCAGTTGGGTTCCTTTACAAATTGCACGTGTAAACACTAAAGGCTCAGTAATCAAGGGGCTGAGTGGCAGTTTTCCCCGACATGTTAGTGCAAGACTGTACAGCTGTTGAATATCTTTCAGTGGGTAGTCTGATGTTTGTGGCAGCAGCGAGTCCGGTGCAAGCAACTTTGTAGGGTAATTTGATTGCAGAATGCGAATATCGTACGACTTAAGAGCCGATTCATAATTAAATAGCTCAGTAAACGTATCTATTCTTTCTGGTAGCGAATCGGCAAACGCAGTTGCTGAAAAAAGCGACAGCATCGATGCGAAAGCAAGCAAAATCTGTTTAATCAAACTCTTACCGTTACTTGTGATATTAAATGAGACTATACCTCATTCAACAAACAAATAACATCCGTCCGTTTTAGGATTTGCATTACTATTACATTGATGATTTCGAAACGATGAGCATGCACTGAGAGCAAAACCCGCAATACTAACAAACGCAATACAAACGTGAAGGGATTACAAAAAAGGCCAGCGATTGGCTGACCTTTTATAATTTTAAATCAAAAGCTTATTACAACGCTTTATAGATGCTCTCGACACTTTCTTTCGCGTCGCCAAATAGCATTGAGGTGTTTTCTTTAAAGAACAATGGGTTCTGAACGCCAGCATATCCCGTATTCATTGAGCGCTTGAATACAATAACATTTTTCGCGTTCCAAACTTCCAATACAGGCATACCTGCAATTGGGCTGTTTGGATCTTCAAGTGCCGCTGGGTTTACGGTGTCGTTTGCACCGATAACAAGAACCGTGTCGGTTTCTGAGAAATCATCGTTGATCTCATCCATTTCCAAAACGATGTCATAAGGCACTTTTGCTTCCGCGAGCAATACATTCATATGGCCAGGCAAGCGCCCTGCTACTGGGTGGATACCAAAGCGAACTTCGATACCTTGAGCACGGAGTGCATCAGTGATTTCATGGACTGGGTATTGTGCTTGCGCTACTGCCATACCGTATCCTGGAGTGATTATCACCGATTTAGAGTTCTTCAGCATTTCTGCCACTTCTTCCGCCGTAGTTTCACGGTGCTCACCCTGCTCTTCATCACTTGAAATCACCACTTCTTGACCAAAGCCACCGGCAATAACACTAATGAACGAACGGTTCATTGCTTTACACATGATGTAAGACAGAATGGCACCTGAAGAACCCACCAACGCACCTGTTATGATCAGCAGATCGTTTGCGAGCATGAAACCTGCCGCTGCTGCCGCCCAACCAGAGTACGAGTTAAGCATCGAAACAACTACTGGCATATCCGCACCACCGATGGATGCCACGAGGTGGTAGCCGAATACGAATGCAATCAACGTCATTACAATCAGAGCGAACATGCTGCCGTCTGCTTTTACGAAATAAATCATTAGAAGCGTAGAAACAACAATCGCTGCCAGGTTCATTTTGTGTTTATGAGGAAGGTTAAGCGGAGAGGATGAAATCACGCCACGCAGTTTTCCAAATGCAACGATAGAGCCCGTGAAGGTTACAGCACCGATAAACACACCAAGGAAAACTTCCACAAGGTGAATAACGTGCTCGGCATGAGTCGCAGCTTGAGGAGCATCTAGATAGCTATTGTAACCAACCAGAACCGCAGCCAGACCAACAAAACTGTGTAGAATGGCAACCAGTTCAGGCATCTCGGTCATTTCTACTTTCTTAGCGTAGAAAATACCGATCGCACCACCGACCGCCATCGCAACAATGATCCAGCCAAAGCCTTGAGCATCCGGGCTAAAGATCGTCGCGATCAGCGCGATCGCCATACCCGCGATACCGTAGTAGTTACCATTACGCGCAGACTCTTGTTTAGAAAGTCCCTTTAAACTCATGATGAAAAATAATGCAGCTACAATGTAAGCTGCTTGTACTAATCCTGCAGACATCGTAACCCCTTATTTATCTTTACGGAACATTTCAAGCATACGCTTGGTGACGGTGAAACCACCGAAGATGTTGATACTCGCAATCAACACAGCGATAAAAGACAGGAATGAAACCACACCATTACCTTGCCCTATTTGTAATAATGCGCCCACAACAATAATTCCTGAGATGGCGTTAGTAACCGACATCAACGGTGTATGCAGAGCATGGGTTACGTTCCAAACGACATAGTAACCAACGACACAAGCTAGAACGAATACCGTAAAGTGGGTCAGGAATGCTGCAGGTGCCACAGATGCAATCCAAGCAAAAGCACCAACACCGATGACCAAAGCTGCAAGCTTTTTGGTTGGCGAAGTCGGCTCTTCAACTTTTGGCTCTTTTTTAGGCGCAGGCTCTTGTTTAGCCTGAGGTTGAGCAGACACTTGAATTGGTGGTGCAGGCCAAGTGATTTCACCTTCTTTCACGACGGTAACGCCACGTAAAACCACATCTTCAAAGTCAATATTGATGTTGCCATCTTTCTCTTTGCATAGAAGTTTTAGAAGGTTAACAAGGTTTGTTGCATAGAGTTGAGAAGATTGAGTTGGCAAACGACCGACCATGTCAGTGTAGCCGACGATTTTCACACCATTTTTAGTTGTAATAACTTGATCTTTCACGGTGTATTCACAGTTACCACCGTTAGCAGCAGCCAAGTCAACAATCACACTGCCCGCTTTCATGCTGTCGACCATTTCTTTGGTGATCAATGTCGGAGCTGGTTTACCTGGGATCAATGCTGTTGTCACAATGATATCAACGTCTTTTGCTTGCTCAGCATAAAGCTCAGCCGCTTTCTTGTTGAAATCATCTGACATTTCTTTCGCGTAACCATCACCTGAGCCTGAGTCTTCTTGGAAATCCACTGTTAGGAATTCTGCCCCCATCGACTCAACTTGCTCTTTTACTTCCGGACGTACGTCAAATGCACGAACGATTGCACCTAAACTGCCCGCAGCGCCAATTGCCGCTAGACCAGCAACACCAGCGCCAGCGACAAGTACTTTAGCTGGTGGAACTTTACCAGCAGCGGTAATTTGGCCGGTAAAGAAACGCCCGAATTCGTGAGCCGCTTCCACTACAGCACGGTAACCTGCGATATTGGCCATCGAAGACAGTGCATCCAATGCTTGAGCACGTGAAATTCGTGGGACAGAATCCATTGCAAGTACGTTAATATTTTTGCTTGAAAGCTGCTTCATCAACTCTTCATTTTGCGCTGGCCAGATAAAACTAATTAGCGTCGCGCCATCTTGTAGCAATGCAATTTCGTCAATGCCCTTCTTTTCATCCACGTGTGGTGCATTTACTTTCAGGATCAGGCCTGATAACCAGACTTCTTCACTAGAAACGACCTTCGCACCTGCTGCTTCATAAGCGGCATCATCGAAACTCGCTAGCACCCCAGCGTGAGTTTCGATGGCGACATCGAAACCCAACTTAATCAACTGCTCAACCGATTTTGGTGATGCAGCCACTCGCGTTTCTCCCGCAAGTATCTCTCTAGGTACACCTATTTGCAAAACGCATACTCCTTGTATACATATCTATAATTAGTCCCAAATAAGCGTAAAGCGTAAACCCTTGACGCTCACTCTTCTATTTTTATCTGGTCAACACTCAAGGTGAGTGAAAACATCTGTCGACGGCGCTTGGGACCACCTACTTAACATTGACACCTTTGACATACCGTGCCTCTTGTTATTCTGTTTTAATCTAACGAGCACTTCGAACACAAGTTTTTTGTCATATAAATACTAACTTTCATTACTTATAACGTTAGGTAATGAAAATGACGCTATTTGCCCCTCGAAAGCTTTACCTTGAGAAAAAAACAGCACATAGGCTCCATGCTCGAGGTCCAACCAGTGGCCATTAATCACTTCATTAACAGTCAGTTAAGCCAAGAGTCTTTAAAAATAGTAAAAGCCATCAGCATATACACTAATGGCTCTAATTTAGATGATTCGAATCAAATTGTCGTGATTTGTTAATCAAAGATTTTGTCGCCCATTTGGTCAATGAACATTTGCGATTTTTTGAGCATCAATTCGTTAGCGTCTTGTTCTGAGCCAAGTACGTCAGAACGAATAAAGCGGTGTGACTTTACTTCACCATCGATCTCTTTTTCAATGCGGCCAGCAATACGATATTGGCCGCCCTCAGCAATGCTTTCCTGATAAATGAGAAAACCATTATATTCTACGGGATCAACCGTTTTTACTTCAGCAGTATTTTGACTGCCGCCAAACAAGCGCGAAAAAAAGCCCACAGTTCCTCCTAAGGTTTGCCTAAGTTCAAATCGCCATCCCAAGACAGTAATGTTGCCGACATTAGCCTGCAGTTGAGTTATGTTTCGTGATATTTAAGATTGGCTTCTCAAACCATTCCAATTGGCTGTCTCCATCATAACGGGTATGAGAAAGAATAACAGGCACATCACGGTTACGGTCTTGACGTCTGTCATCTTGTATCATAACTGCGGCGTTTTCTACTGCTATTTCAGCACTTTGCTTAAATTGAGAGAGTTTTTCTTCGGGAAGCGATGATAAAAAGTCGATGTCATGACGAATGTATACCGGCTTTAGTTGGATCAAAGCTAAACAAGCAATATCGGCCAGTTGTTCATGGTCAAACTGAACGATGTACTTGTCTAAGTTCAACACTTGACCGACCAAGGTTTCCATATAATTGTGTACTTCAGAGCTGATGTGCATTGCAGATTATCCCCATAATACTGTTGTATGGCTAACGCGACTCCGACAGACATGATTCAGAGCGATACCAAACCTGAAACTCGGAAGCGTTCGCTAGACCGAACGTTCTGAGTTAACTTGAATATAATTATAGCAACTAGTTGCTATTAACAACTCCTTGATTGCTCTTAATTTAATCAATCTATGTGTTTTTATTGGGATACAGACTAAAAAGCTTGGGTTAATGACAAGTTACACTTATTCTTGAGTGTCGTTGACGCCTTGTGTGCTGTTAACGCTTAAACGATTGTTGACTCACTAATATTTCGTACTCTGCAATGTAGCACTCTACACTAACAATATGAGCAACAAGCTGAATAACATTCATAGACATAATTAACAAGTTACAGGTTACGGATAAACATGTCCCCATCTTTAATGACGTCATCTGGTTTCAAGTTTTTCTTTCCAATAATGCTTTTGGGATTAGTGATCGCCAGTATGAAAAGCATCATACAAATGACGGAGTCAAATTGGGGTATAGCGATCAACTTACCTTACATATTGTTCTGCGGAGCACTTATTCTGTGCTATGCATTTAAGCAAGGGCGAGAGTCAATGGTGTGTTTGGCGATGCTCGTAGCTTATTTTGTCATTCAACACCGGCTTCAGGTACCGCTTCAATCTGGTACAACACTCATCGAACTCAGTATTTTAACGACATTATTGCCTGTATCTTTTCTTGCAGTATTTCTATTCAATAAAGACGGTGGCGATTCAAAATCTTTACTCGTCTACATTTTAATGTTGTCGTTGTTTTTTATCTGGTCGTATATCACGCTGACATTTCATATTGAGGGTGGGTTTCGGGAGTGGACTAGCGGTATCTTATTTATCGAGCCCAGTATATCTAAGCTTCCTCTGATATTAGTTTTATATTGTATTGGCATTGTTTGCTTTCTTGGCATTCTGGTTCTTAAAACCAATCAGATTATTCATGGCATGACGTATTCGGCGATGATACTTGCGTCAGCAACATTCATTTTTTTTGATGTTCAATATATATCAAGCACGATGTTCACTTTAGCCGGTTTACTTATGATCATCTATTCTATGACTGCCAGTCATCAACTGGCATTTACCGACAGCTTAACGCAGCTCCCTAGTCGTCGAGCCCTTGATATTGATCTCAAACACTTAGGAACCAAATACACTATCGCCATGTTGGATGTCGACCATTTCAAGAAGTTCAACGACAAATATGGTCATGATACTGGCGACGATGTCCTTAAAATGGTCGCCTCTCGCCTGAATAAGGTTCATGGTGGTGCAAAGGTATACCGCTTTGGCGGCGAAGAGTTCACCATTATCTACAAGGGAAAATATATTGATGAATGTCATGACTCGTTAGAGGCACTGCGAGAATCGATTGCAAACTATCAAATGGTCCTGCGAAATGACGCTTCTCGACCTGATGATCATAAACAAGGGCAATTGCAACGTGGTAAACAAGACAACCCAAAAAGAAAAACAGTATCGGTGACAGTAAGCTTCGGCGTAGCGGATAGTCACAGTATTTTAGACCCTGAGGAAGTCATTGCTTTAGCGGATGAAGCGCTCTATAAAGCGAAAAAAGCCGGTCGAAACTGTATCAAGTACAATCATTAACCGTTCTGACTCACTGTTGATTAAAAAACAAAGAAATACTCCCTCCTTTGAGTGCACTGCCGTAATTTATAGTCAGACCGATGCCTACGTTATCGATCCAATCACTGTCGAATGGAGGCGTCATCAGCCATCCTAAGCTTGCTTCATAATAATTGGTTGCATTGATTGGCTCACGAGTATCAGCACCTATATCAACCCGGTTTATACTGGCGTAAAGAGTCTGTATGGTATTTTCAAAGTTTGCAAAATCATAAAAGGCTTTAATGCCATTAACCCAATACCACCCTTCCGGTTCACCCAATTCTCCATAGTTCGCGTCCCCCCATGATGTACCATAAAAGTAATGTGGCGAAGACCAGACATACCATCTCCCCCAGTTCTTATCTTGTTGATATTTAAACGTAGCGTTAACTTCACCAACAAGCGCCCAAGCGTCCGTATTAAAATAGACACCTTCAAATAAGTCACGATACTCGTCAAGCGCATCACTTCGGTAGGAATAGTTATTCTTGTAGTAAATTAAGTGGGTACCGATGGCTCCCGACAAGGAAATTCGTTCCGTAATCTGCTGCTCTTGCTCGATTTCAACATAACCTCCATATACTTGCTCTTTATTTTTATCCGGCGTTTTTGTTGGATCGAGAGAGACTTCTTGTTCATTACCAAGTAGGTAAAATCGACCATTGAAGTAATAACTCGCTTGACCATCTTCCAGTTCTGTCAGGTCGATGCTGTACGGTAAAATATAAGCTGTCACTCGTTTTCTAAGATCGATTGAGTCTCTAGAGCCAATATCTTCATTCTCTATATTGAATGCTTCGTTCGGGTCAAAATGATTAAAACCAAGAGTCAATACATCACTATCCGACAGAACAATCGAGCTAGCAAAACTTTGTTCAAACTCTTTTTTCAGTTGCTGCCTGACTGACTCTGCGTTAGTGATAAACGACGGTAGTGACAGCGTAACCAAGGCAAGAATTGATTTAATACATTTATTTTTCATTAAGTTAACTCCTCCTCCCTTACATAGATATATGGAGTCATAAACAGGCTCTAAGTAAGCTCTAAGTAAAAAGAGAAAAGTTGCAATTCACGTCGTTGGTTCATTACGATAATCCATTTCCATCCGTTTACTTGGCGACTAATGAGTGACACCGTCACCTAGGTAAGGATGTGTCCCTACTCTTTAATCATATATCAGGCCTAGCCAGACGCCCGAATAACATCACAGTCAAAATACGAAGCGTGCTTTTCCTGAACGTCGTCAATACCCGATGGGACAATGAAAGTAACGAGGATACGGCTATCAGGAAGTAGCACAAGACTTAGAAATACGCGTGGTTTCATTGGTCTAATGTTACTAAAAATAAAGTCGTAGTATAGATATTTGCTAAGTTTGGTATTACTATGCCCGGCTTTTGTTACCAGCAACACAATGTCACTGTCGCGTTGTATGCATTTAATCCAAACTCGGGTTACTATGATGCGTCGGAAGTACAAGGCAAAGAACGGCCCGATCTAAGAAGAGATACTCTATGTCAGAAGCAATGACCAACGAAAGTAAAAAAATCGATCTTGATACTATTTCTCCAGAATTGCGTAAAGTCATCGAATTTGATGAAGTTCCAGAGCAAATGTTTGAAATGGTCATCTCGATCCACGAAGTGTCTGAAGAAGCGGTCCGCGAATCTTGGGATGAAATGCCAGCAAGCGCACAAAACATTCTGGATAACTTCGAGCAATTTCATGCTCTAGTCTCTGTCGGTCAAGCATTTGCGGGAATTAATGTTATGGAAGAGTTTCCTACGTTAGACCTTCCAGCCAGCATGACAGATGAAGACAAAGAAGAATATCGTGCTCAGTTGCTTGATAATGTCCTTCACAACTGTGTTAAAGATATGGTCAAGCAAATGAAAAAAGCACGTCGTGACCCACTGTTAAAACGTGAATTCAAAGAAGTGTTTTTAAAATAACAGTATTCTTTTAACGTTTTAGAGACGTAAACGCGTAAAAAGGCCACGAATGTGGCCTTTTTGTTTAATTTTTAATGCGGTGCAGACACGATATCGCGCTGCGTTACACTGACGCCTTTGATTTGTGCGAATACTCGATCCCCTACTTTTAAGTCGAGATCATCCAACGCCCAGGGGGTTATCGTCGCCCACAAATAGCACTGCTCATCGAGTTTTAATGACAATGTAATGCTGTGTTTATCTTCGCCAGCTTTAAATTCTTCGATCGATGCAATAGTTGCTGGCAGAACGTTACGAATTGACGACAATACAGGCTGCTCTAAAACGATCGAAACATCATTAGCACGAACCTGCAAGCGAACGGGTGTATCGGGCTCCCCAGCTATCTTCTGCACCCATAAATGGGATTTGGGCGCAAGCCTAACATTCGTTAAGGCGTACTTAGTGTGATGATGAGTGATTCTACCCTCAAACAAACTGCTATGATCTGAAAAAGATTGCCATGGTCTCATCGCATGCGATGCCCAGACTTCTTCAAGTTTACCAGACGTGATAACTCTCCCTCGATCAATAATAGTTAGGTGCTGGGCAAGTCGTAAAATCTCTTGCAAACTGTGTGTTACGTACACAATAGGAATATTAACCTTGCTTGAAAGCTCCTCAAGAAACGGCATTACTTCACGCTTACGTGGCATATCAAGTGACGCCAGCGGCTCATCCATCAGCAAGAGCTGAGGCTTGGAGAGTAAGGCCCTTGCTATCGCTACTCGCTGTTTCTCTCCGCCAGATAATGAATTAGGGTAACGGTTTAACAAAGATTGAATTGATAGTAGTTCGATCACTTTATTAAAGTAGTCGTTGTCTTTTTTCGTTACACCGTAGAGCAAGTTTCCACGCACAGAATAATGTGGGAACAAGCGTGCATCTTGAAACACGTAGCCAATTTTTCTTTGGTAAACCGGTAAATTAATCCCTTTGAGACTATCAAACAAAACATGTTCACCAATAGACACTCTGCCTTGCTTAGGGGTGAGCAGGCCACTGATTATATTGATCAGAGTTGTTTTCCCTGCACCAGAGCGGCCAAATAACGCACTAATTCCGTGACGTGGTAACTCCAGATCAATATCAAAGTCTGTGTCCCCAAGCGTCTGTTTTATATTTATTTTTATACTCATTACTTCGTCCCCAACCGATGTGAGGATTTGCGATTAAGCCACTCCGAGATCATTAATGTCGATAGCGCAAGTACGATAGAAATAATACAAAGACGCGCTGCCTCCATTTCTGCACCGGGCGTTTCAATGAAGTTAAACATGGCTAAAGGGATCGTTTGCGTCTCACCGGGTATGTTTGATACAAAGCTGATTGTTGCACCAAACTCCCCTAAACTGCGGGCAAATGACAACATAGTTCCCGTAATAATACCTGGGATAGTAAGCGGCAATGTTATGGTTAAAAAGACTTTAAGTGGTGAGGCACCCAGTGTCGATGCTGCATGTTCTAATTTAGGATCGACATTATCTAAACTTAAACGAATTGAGCGAACCATGAGTGGAAGCGCGACCACAACGCAAGCCACAACTGCGCCTTTCCAGTTGAAACTGAAGACTAAACCAAGGTGTTCATATAACCAGCGACCTAAAAAGCCCTGACGCCCAAGACTTATAAGGAGTAAATAGCCAATCACAACGGGCGGTAAAACCAAAGGTAGGTGAATCAGACTGTCTAGTATCGATTTACCAAAGAACTCTTTTCGCGATAGTAGCCAAGCGAGGCTCACACCTAACGGAATAAGCCAAAGCACCGCATAAGCACCGACTTTAAGACTTAATATTAGCGCTTGATACTCAAGTTCTGTCACATACTTCCCTTATTATTGAAAACCATACTGTACAAATACTTTGTTGGCTTCTCTCGACTGTAAATATTCTAGAAATTGTCGCGAGTTAGGAGAATCTTTTACGAGTGCAACTGGATAGACAATATCAGTGTGCATTTCGTTGGAAAATTCGCCGACAATTCTAACTTTAGCGCTGAGTAGTGCATCTGTCTTATAGACGACACCGAGTGGCGACTCTCCGCGCTCAACAAATGCCAAAGCGAGTCGAACGTTCTTAGCTGGAGCCACCTTTCTCTTCAGCTTATCCCAGAGACCAAGTGTCGTTAATGACTCTTTGGCATACATCCCTGCGGGAACGGATGCAGGGTTCCCCAAAGACAAACGGCTATCATCTAAAATTGAGTTCCACGCGTTGAGATCTGATATGTCTAAACGTGGAATTTTGGAATCCTTTGGCGCAATGATAACGAGGCTATTTCGCACCAAATCAGTGACACTGTCACCATCAACTTGTTTAGAGTCGACGAGATATTTCATCCATTTCGTATTCGCTGATATAAATACATCGGCAGGTGCGCCATTTATGATTTGTCGCGCAATCGACGAGGAGCCACCATAGACCGGCGTCACAGCAATACCGTACTTATCTTCAAATGCTTGTGCTATGTCATCGATAGCATTGGTCATTGAAGATGCCGCATATACTTTAATATCGGCTGCCGCAGTAGCTGAAAATACAAGCGTTAAAATTGCCATAAGGCAAGCATGTGTTTTCCATGCTTTCATAGTTTGCTCCGTCGCAATGCATTTGTTATTTGTTATTTGTTATTTGTTATTTGTTATTTGTTAAAAGTTATTTTCGCGAAACAGAAAATCAAGGTTTAGATGTTGCTCGATTGCATCTGCAATACGATTAATCCCCTGTTCTTTTTGGGCCGCATAGTCTTGCTGTTTTACTTGGGTGCCGTTTACCCATTCGGTAATTAGATTCAACCCTTCAGTTTCATCGAGAAAACCATGCAAATAGGTACCAAGAATCTGGCCACATTCGCTCAAGGCACCATCATGTTCACCTGAACTAAGCGTAATCGGCTGCTTTTCATAGACATCGGTTCGACCTACGTGAATCTCATAACCTTTCACTTTGGCGTTTTGATCATTGAGATTAAGGACGGCTTCTTCGATGGTGAGTTGCTTACTATTGGTTAATACCGTATGTATATCAAGCAAGCCCAATCCGGTACTTTCTCCTGGCTTACCTTCAACGCCGTCGGGGTCATTAATGGTTTTGCCCAACATCTGATAACCGCCGCAAATACCAATGACTTTTCCTCCGAGGCGTAAATGCCGCAGAATATCCTTGTCCCACCCTTGGCTGCGCAAATAGGCAAGATCGTCTCTGACAGATTTGGTACCAGGTAAAATTACCAAATCTGCTTTATCGATTTTCTCTCCTTGACCAACATATCGGAGGTTGATATCTGGATTCAGTCGCAGCGCATCAAAGTCGGTATGATTACTAATACGAGTTAAGACAGGGACGACAATGTTTAGCTTAACGTCGTTATTCAATTCTTGCTGCGTGGTGATAGCATCTTCTGCTTCTAAATTAAATCCATGGAGATATGGCAACACACCCAAGACCGGTTTACCCGTTTTTTCTTCCAACCAGTCTAAACCAGACTGTAGCAAGCGGATATCACCACGAAATCGATTAATAACAAAGCCTTGTACACGCGCTTGTTCTGACTCAGAGAGCAAGGCTAAAGTTCCGAACAAGTGAGCAAACACGCCACCACGGTCGATATCAGCAACGATGATGACCGGAACATCAGCCGCCTCGGCAAATCCCATATTCGCAATATCGCCCTCACGCAAATTAATCTCCGCGGGACTGCCTGCACCTTCAATCATGATGGATTGATATTCTTGGCTTAAACGAGAAAAAGAGTCTAAGACCGTGTCCATCGCGACCTTTTTATAGTCATGAAACCCTGCCGCGTCCATATCGCTAATTGCTTTGCCTTGTAAGATGATCTGAGCACCGGTATCACTATTTGGCTTAATCAGCACTGGATTCGTGTGCACAGTTGGCTCTATACCGCAGGCTTGAGCCTGTACCGCTTGCGCACGGCCTATCTCACCACCATCTTTTGTGACCGCGCTATTCAACGCCATATTTTGCGGCTTAAATGGCGCAACATGAATCCCTTGTCTTTGTAAGACGCGGCAAAGGCCAGCCACAAGTACACTCTTGCCGGCATCCGATGTGGTGCCTTGAACCATTAAAGATGGGATTGCTGATTTCATGATGTTACGTATGACAAAAAATAAGATGACCAATCATAACGTTATCGTCATACCTATGCCAAGGAGAATAGCTATTGCCAGGAGCTTCAATTCCCCCGCTGAGACGAACACCTTGTGGCGTTTGGCAATACTGAATGATTAGAGAGATAAAAAAATGGCTTCCTATTGGGAAGCCATTAAATGAAAATATCTGTAGCTAGCTTTGATTACTTCTTGCTTGGCTTATTTTGAATGTATTTTTTGGATACATCCACGACGGCAATGTCTCGGAAAAAACTGCGTCCTAACAAAACAGGAAATGTCATATGCCCACGTTCAGCCAGTGTGAATTCTGTTTTTTCTTTGTAATCCCCCACTTGGATATACGCTAAAACCACTGGCCGTTTATCCACGTCGTCTGAAGACGATTGTTTTACCTTAGCCCAACGTGCTACGGGTACTTTGAACTCTTTGCTCGTTTTACCATCAAAGTCGATTTTAAACTGTACCCAATCTTTACCATCACGTTCAAACGGAACAATGTCCGTTGCACTAATAGATGACGTTGTGGCACCAGTGTCTACCCGAGCTTTAAACGTTTGATCAATGTCAGGAATATATACCCATTCTTCAGATCCTAATACCAACATTCCGTCAGGTGTTTTCTGAACCTTCGCTGGCTTTTCCGGTTTCGGTTTCGGCTTTTCCTCTGATTTTTTCTTTGGCTTTGGTTCCGGTTTCGTCTCAGGTTTAACGACTGGCTCAACCTTTGGCGTGACGTCTACTGCCACTTCAGGCTTCTCCGGCACTGGTTCCTTGACTTCTGGAGTCGTAGGTTCAACCGTTTCGGTTGCGGTTTGTGTTGAGGTACAAGCCATCAGAGTACCGCTCAGTACAAGCGGTAGAATCAGTTTCCAGTTGCTCATCTACACTCCGAGTTAAAGTTTAGACACTTTTTTAATTGCATCCGCGACATACGGGATATGGTTCTCGGTCAGTCCTGCGATGTTAATTCGTCCATCACCGACACCGTAAATACCATAATCTTCACGAAGTTGCGTCATTTGGTTTTCACTAAATCCTAGCACAGTAAACATACCTTTGTGGCTTTCAATGAAATTGAATTGATCAGTATTATGGTTATTTCTCAATTCGTTACATAAGCTTTGACGTAGGTTTAATAAACGTTGTTGCATTTCACTGAGCTCTTGCTTCCAGATAGAAGTCAACGCTGTGTCCTGTAGGATCGTTTTGACCAATGCAGCACCGTGATCTGGCGGCATCGTATACGTCGCCCGAGCCAGTGTCAGTAGTTTGCCTTTTGCATTGGCAACATCTTGTGCGTTTTTGCCCACAACAATCGCTGCACCTGTGCGCTCACGGTACAAACCAAAGTTCTTTGAGCATGACGTCGTAATAAGCATCTCATCGACATTATTCGCCATAAAACGCAGACCTTTCGCGTCTTCTTCAAGGCCATCACCGAATCCTTGGTAAGCAATATCAACAAACGGCGTAAACCCATTCTTCTGTGCAAGTTCTGTTATCGCTTGCCAAGCAGAATAATCAATATCGGCACCCGTCGGGTTATGGCAACAACCATGAAGTAACACCACATCTGAAGGTCCAGCTTTTGACAAGTCGTCAAGCATTTTGGCTGTATCCACTTGCTTCG
Source organism: Vibrio mytili (assembly GCF_049563345.1). NCBI lineage: Bacteria > Pseudomonadati > Pseudomonadota > Gammaproteobacteria > Vibrionales > Vibrionaceae > Vibrio > Vibrio mytili. The sequence goes on from NZ_CP110482.1 coordinate 715,347, forward strand.
TTTCTGGAGAGAAATAATGATAATACTTGACCGTGAGTCCAGCCGCTTCCATTACTGGTTTATGATTGACATAGCTTGGGTTTGATATCCAAACTGTCGTATCTGGTTGAGCGACTTTCATTAAGTCACCCAACATACGCAGCGCGCCACTCGCACCTGGCGTTTGAATAGCAGCCACACGGCCGATAGCAGACGTACCTGAAAGTAAAAGGTCAACCATGCTTTGGTTAAACTCTTCACACCCCGCCAGGCCAACATAAGCTTTTGTTTTTTGTGTATTTACAACAACATCTTGGGCCATTTGAACGGCTTTCATGATGGGCGTTTCGCCTGCGCTGTTTTTGTATACGCCAATACCAAGGTCTACCTTGTTTGGACGTTCATCGTTACGGTAAGCAACGGATAAAGATAAAATAGGATCTAATACAGGAGTTGGTAGATTAGAAAACATGAAAGTCATAACCCTTTGAAATTCAAGTGTTGAGCCTCAAGGTAACATTTCCACCTAAAATGGCGAAATGATTTTTGATGTAATCGCTTAATTATATACTCAATGTGTACCAATACACTGGCTTTAGTCTACTTTAAGGGCAAAGTCACACTACTTGTGTAGCGTAACTACCGCGATCACTTTTAAGTTTGAGTTTGGAGAAGTTTCGGTTAAAAGGTATTGAATCGATGGATAACTTGGTTGGAGCTACCACGCCATTCCAAATTCAGATCTTTTTTGTCTTGCTCAAACTTACCGTCAATCAGAACGTCAATATACTCGATAATTTCCTTTTGTGGTGCGTTCAGCTCTGCCAAGGTGTACCCCGTCCAAACCCAAATGTCTTTGTTCGGACACTCTTCTCTGACACGTTTTACCAATTTAAGTATCTGAGGCACGTTAGCCGGATGAAGTGGATCACCGCCAGACAAAGATAACCCTCGACGTTTGATTCGAGTATCGTTTAAATCAGCAATGATCTTGTCTTCTGCTTCTTGAGTAAAGAACACGCCTGAATCTAAGCGTTGCGTGGATTGATTGTAGCAGCCACGACATTGATGAACACAACCCGACACAAACAGTGTACAGCGTGTCCCTGGTCCGTTAACGACATCGATTGGATAGTATTGATGATAGTTCATGGTCACATCGCTTGGCTTTTGAGAAAAACGAAAATCAACCCATCATGAGTTGATTTTCGATATATGGATTTATGCTATGTTTAGAGGTGCTTCACTCGGCGTTTAACTTCTTCTTGCTTACCGAAGTTAAACGGACGTGCATCAGGACTGCCAAGGTAACCACATACACGTCGCGTTACCGATACTTTCGTTGAGTCGTGGTTGCCGCAACTTGGGCAAGTGAATCCTTTACTCGTACATTCAAATTCACCGGTGTAGCCACATTCATAACACTCATCGATTGGCGTATTTGTTCCATAATACGGCACGCGTGTGTAGCTGTAGTCCCACACGTTCTCCAGTGCTTCAATATTGCGTTGCATATTCGGAAATTCACCGTAGCAGATAAAACCGCCACTTGAGATTTCAGGGTATGGCATCTCAAAATCGATTTTATCGTATGGGTTAACCGTCTTCTCTACATCAAGGTGAAAGCTGTTCGTGTAGTAACCTTTATCCGTCACGCCTTCGATGATGCCAAACTCTTTCGTATCGATGCGACAGAAACGACTGCATAGGTTTTCACTTGGCGTTGCATACAAGCTAAACCCGTAACCGGTATCCTCTGCCCATTGCTCTATCGCTCGTTTAAGGTGCTTAACGATCTTAACCGCTTTTTCTCGCAGTACAGCATCATCATAAACATGAACTTCATTGCCAAACAGTGCGTTCACCGTCTCATGCACACCAATGTATCCAAGTGATATCGAAGCACGTCCGTTTTTGAAAATCTCAGCGATAGCGTCATCAGCTTTAAGACGAACGCCACATGCGCCTTCCATATATAAGATTGGCGCAACACGGGCCTTGACGTTTTCGAGTCGAGTAATACGCGTTTCCAACGCTCTACGAGCGAGACGTAGTCGATCATCTAACAATTCGTAGAACTTCGCTTCACTGCCTTTCGCGCGAATCGCGATACGAGGAAGATTTAAGCTCACCACGCCAAGGTTGTTACGGCCTTCATGAACCAGTTCACCGTTTTCTTCATATGTCCCTAAGAAGCTGCGACAGCCCATCGGGGTTTTAAATGAGCCTGTAACTTCCACGACTTTGTCGTAGTTAAGAATGTCTGGATACATTCGCTTGGAAGCACACTCCAACGCGAGCTGCTTTATGTCATAATTTGGATCATCAGATTTGTGGTTGAGGCCATCTTTAATACCAAATACCAGCTTTGGAAATACTGCCGTTTTGCGGTTCTTACCCAAGCCAGCGATACGATTCTTCAAAATGGATTGCTGGATAAGGCGAGATGCCCAACTCGTGCCTAGGCCGAAACCAAAAGTAACGAACGGCGTTTGCCCATTCGCAGTGTGTAGCGTGTTTACTTCGTACTCTAGCGACTGAAAAGCGTCATAACATTCTTTTTCTGTACGGGCTTTTGCGAACGCTTCAGGTTCCGCAATATCCCACTCCTTCGCAATCTCGAGGTGCTTTTCATAGCTTGTCATGACATAAGGAGCCAGCACCTCGTCGATACGGTTGATGGTTGTGCCCCCGTATATATGACTGGCAACCTGTGCGATAATTTGTGCAGTGACAGCGGTGGCTGTCGAGATGGATTTTGGCGTATCGATCTCTGCATTGCCCATTTTAAACCCATGAGTAAGCATGCCTTTTAAGTCGATCAGCATACAGTTAAACATTGGGAAAAAGGGGGCGTAGTCCAAATCGTGGTAGTGAATGTCCCCGACTTCATGCGCCTGAACAACATCACGCGGTAAGATGTGTGTCTTCGCGTAATGCTTAGCAACAATACCCGCCAACAAGTCGCGTTGCGTTGGAATTACTTTGCCATCTTTATTCGCATTTTCGTTGATAAGGTCAAGATTGCTTTCTTCAATCAAGCCTTCAATTTCGCGAGTCAGTGCACTTTGCTTTTCACGTGCAATATCTCGATCATGACGATACTCAATGTAGGAACGCGCAAGGGATTTGTATGGTCCTTGCATCAATTCATTCTCGACACGATCCTGAATCTCATGGATGTGAACTTCATCGTGATCTTTAAGCTGTAATTCGACCGCGAGTGCAACGTTAAGTGCGTAGATAGCGACATCTTTGTCTTTGTTTTCTGCTGCAGCTTCGACTGCCGCCTGAATGCGATCCCGATTAAACGGAGCTCTCGAGCCGTCACGCTTGATTACGATTGGTTTCACTTTTTCTCCTTACCCCAACATACTCACAGAGTTATCCACAAACACACTATATGGGGTTGTTTTTTATTCTGATGACACAATATATTGTGGCGTATTTAACGAAAAGCACCAATTGAAAACATTGACCTCGATCAATAAAGATCGGCTGTAGAACAATAAGAAATCGATATTCAAGGGATGATCAAACTTATTAAGAAAACAATGAAAACTCGAAATTTTCATTTAAATAGACTTGCTTTTTTCTCAAGTCTTGTAGAATAAAGGTTGGAAGGGAATACGATAAAATAACGGAGTGAGAGCAACCAAAATGCGATCTTTTTTTGCTATACCATTGTTACTGTTTTGTTCAGCGTCATTTGCTCAAGATTCAGTCAAACTTACCAGCTGGAACATCGAGTGGCTTTCATCCGATGGCGGAAAAATATCCCGAAATCGGGACGATTTTAAAAAACTCCACGACTATGTGGATAACTTCCAAGCTGATGTGTTGGCTTTTCAAGAAGTCGATAGTAAAGACGCAATTCAAAAGGTCGTCGGCAATGACTATGTGATTTATATGTCTGACCGCTCCGCGTCACACAACAAGTCTTTGCAATTCTCAGATACCAACCAATATACTGGTTTTGCGGTCCGCAAAGGGATTAAAGTGTCTGATCCTACCGACTTCGCGATCACGCCAAACAGTAGCAAACTGCGTTTCGCTAGCTACATTGTTATGAATCCCAATACCAAAAATGAAACCCACCTTCTCTCAGTTCACCTTAAAGCCGGGTGCAGCGGCGCATACAAAAACAGCCGAGAATGCAAGACGCTTACAAAGCAGGGACAAGCGTTAGCCAAATGGATGAATGCGCGTGAAGCCAATCAACAACACTATGTGGTGTTAGGGGATTTTAATCATAATTTGGCCTATCAAGGTGATTGGCTGTGGGAAGTAATGACAAACGGCAATCGAGCTCGACTTGCCACACACAAAACACAAGCAGAGTGTAAAGTTCGCTCTAATCGAAATGCCAACAAGACCCATCAGTTCCGCTCTTTGATTGATCACATTGTGGTTAGCTCAAACTTAGACGCAGCTTTGGTTAAACAAACCGTCTTCACATCGCAAGATGTATTAAATTACAAGCTGAGTGATCATTGCCCGATCAATGCTGAAATTAGTATTCATTAACTAACGCTTTGTTATTAACTAACGCTTTGCTAAATGCAGCCTTAGAATTAATGACTAAGGCTGCACGTTCAAAGCGATAATACATCTCTTGGATCTAACAGAACCACGTCGCCCTGTTTTAAGCCGGTTCTGACTCTCCCATCATCCCCGAGCTGAATTAACCGCGTTTCCACGTTTCCGCTTTCTTGAACAACCTTGACGTAATCCAACTGCCCGACTTTGTACACCGCGTTTGCTGGAATTCTTAATACCACATCTTCAGTCAGTGCCAATGCCACTTTCGCGAATGAGCCCGGATACACTTTACCCGGTGAATCAAACTGCAACTTGACCTTGTAACTGCGAGAGTTTGCGTCAGCTGAAGGCGTAACTTCCTTGATTTTGGCTACAGCACTTAAGTCATACGACGGCAAAGTCACTTGGACGGTTTTATCGTAACTGACATAAGGCATCACAGACTCAGCAAAGTTAACTTCTATTTCAAGTGACTCGGGGTTATACATGGAAAAGAGCAACGCGCCTGGTGTTGCGGTATCGCCTTTATTTATCGGCTTTTGAGTAACCAGCCCGTCAAAGGGCGCAGTGATGATACTATAGCCAAACGTTGTCTCAGCCTCAGAAACGGCCGCCTGTGCCCGGTTAAAGTTTGCTTGGGCCGTTTTGAGTGAGCTTTCTGCTTGGTCAAATTGAGACTGAGGAATCAGTTTTCGATTTAACAACGTTCGAACGCGGGTGAACTCTTTTCTTGCTGCATTGAGTTGGGCTTGAGCAGAAGACAGCGCTTCTTCACTCTGACGAACACGTGCATCAAGGTCATCACTTTCTAATCGCGCCAATACATCGCCTTTCTTTACCTTGTCACCAACGTTGACCAACACTTCCATGACCGATGCCGTGAGCCGAGCCGCAATGTTTGCATGCTGTTCAGCAACCACCACTCCAGGAAATTCGCGTACAACCGGCTCACTTGTCAGTATCAATTCATGAGTTTTTACGACGCTATCATCCAGTGAATTGATGTTAGCCGAGCGCTCAGTCGGCAGTTTTTCCGTAAAAAAGCCAGCCATGTAAAGGAAAAGAAGTACAAGTACGACAAATAAAATGACGCCTAACCATTTACTATCTAATTTCATTGTTCTTCCTCCACTTGAGGCAATCCATGTCCTTGAGTATTTTGATAAGCCAAGTTGTAAACCACTGGAACGACAAGCAGAGTAAACACCGTTGATGCGGTAATGCCAAAGATGATAGCCCACGCTAAACCGTTAAAAATCGGGTCGAGCGTGATAATGACGTTACCCAGTAACGTTGTTCCTGCTGTTAGTAAAATTGGCCTCATACGCACCACACCCGATTCAATCAGCGCGTCATGTAAACTGCTACCCGCTTGCAAAGATTGTTGAACAAACTCAATAAGAACCAGAGAGTTACGCACGACGATTCCGGCCAGCGCTATCATGCCAATCATCGCTGTTGCCGTGAACAAAGCAGGATTCGGATAGCTCCCAATATCACTGCTCAATACGTTCAATAGCCAGAACCCTGGCATAATCCCGATCACGGTAAGTGGAATGGCTAACATAATAATGCCGGATACCGCAGGTAAACCCGTTTGAAGCAACATAACAACAAATACCCCGAGCAAAGCAGCACCATAAGCAATACCAAGGTCACGAAATACATCGACCGTGATCTTCCACTCGCCCTCACCGCTCCAGACGACGTTGACACTCTCCGGCACACTCCAAGAGACACCCGCACCATTGTTCAAGTATGAACGCTCTTGCCAGTGAAGTTGTGTATCTTCATTCTCGCTCGTTGTCGTCCTATTTTGATCTGCGAGGATGTCGGCTACAATCTCCCCAGGTACTCGACCAACGACTTCAGCATAAACATAAACGACCGGTTGAAGGTTTTTGTGGAATATTGGTTTATCTGCTGGTCGCTTTACAAAATGTCCAATCTCAGACAGTTGAACCATCGGCTGCGGAGCATCCACAACGGCTCCACCAACCTCGACTTTTGCAATGCCTACTCGTCCACGTACATAGAGCTGTTTGAGTTGGTTGAGATCATCCCGGTTTTCTCGTCGAAGTTGAACTTCAATTGGTAGCGGCTCCACTTCTCTTGGATCCGCAAGATGGCCTAGTACTTTCGCACTCCCAGCAGTGATTAGCGTATTGTTGATGTCTGCAACGGAGACACCAGACAGAGCCGCTTTTTCTTGATCAACGACAAACTGCCATGTTTCCAGTGGACCTTGAATACTGGTGTCGACTTCCGAAACCAACTGCTCTTGTCGTAATCGATTTGCAACAGTTTCAGCATGATACATTAACTCATCATAGGAGGTGGTTTCATCACCGTATACTTCCGCGGTTATAGTAGCAATAACAGGAGGGCCCGGCGGCACCTCTACAAGCTGAATATCCGCATGATAGTGCTGCGCTATTTTTTCCAAATCACCCCGTAATCGAGTCACGATTTCGTGGGATTGCATCGAACGTTGATGTTTCTCAGCAAGGACTATGCGTAGTTCCCCTTGATAAGGTTCATTTCTCATAAAATAGTGGCGCACCATGCCATTAAAATCCATTGGTGATGCCGTACCAGCAAAACCGGAAACACTCGTAACTTCAGGGACAGTCATTAGATAATCAGCAAAGTTGGATAGTGCATTAGACGTCTCCACAAAACTTGATGATTCTGGCATATTCAATACGAGTTGGAACTCGTTCTTGTTGTCGTACGGTAAGAGTTTAAGTGGCACCAATCGCAAAACAGGTAACAACGCGGCGAGCACAAACAACAACGCGACCAAGCCTAAGAATAGCTTCGATTTTCGACGGTTTTCCAATAGAGGGGTCAGGATTCTGCGGTATAGTCGATACATGGTCGAAGATTGAAGATCATAATGATCATTGTCTGCAGCACTTTTCAGAATTTTTTTTGCTAGCCACGGTGTGATCATAAAAGCAACGACTGTACTAAAAACCACACTGATCGGAACGTTAAATGCTAATGGTGCCATATATGGCCCCATCATACCGGTAATGAAAAACATCGGTGTAAAGACAATCACGATCGCGACAGTCGACATCAGTAACGCACTGCGTATCTCCGCCATTGCCAATACAATAGCCTTAGTTCTGCCTAATTCTTTTCGCTTTAAATATCGCTCGATGTTATCGATACTCGCAATAGGATCATCAACGATCAGACCCAATGCTAAAATAAGGGCAAATAGTGTCACGCGATTAATCGAATAACCGAACAGTAAGTCCATCCCCAGCGCGGCACCATAGCTGATTGGAATAGCAATTCCGACGACTAATGCACTTCTCCAGTTCAAGAACAACCCAACAAATACGACAACGGTTAAAATAGAGACCCCAAGGCTAGAAACTAAACTCGTCACTTTGGCATTAGCGGTTTCGCCATAGTCACGAATAATGGCTACCTGAACTTGAGGTGGAAACTGCGCTGACTGAAGTTGTGCGAGTTTCGCTCTTACGGCTTGTGCGACGTTGACAGCGTTTGACCCTTTCTGTTTGGCAACAGAGATAAAAACCGCTGGAAACGCTTGTCCACTCGTTTTGTCTCGATACCAAGTGTCCGACGTTGCTTCCGATGCGCCGTCATAAATATGAGCGACATCTTTTAAGTAAACAGGTTTACCATTCAACACCGCAATGACAAGGTCCCCGACCTCTTGTGCTGTTTTTAGTAACTGACCAGACTCTAACGTATAGTTTTGCCCCGAAACTCGTACATTTCCCCCTTGAGTTTTGTTATGACTGAGCTGGATTGCCTGCTCTAAGTCATCGATGGTCACTTTAAAGTTAGCCATCGCGACCGAGTCGAGTTCAATTTGAATTTTTCTTGGCTCACCACCAATAACGCCAACTTTGTTTGTCGCGTCAAGTGACTTGATGCCTAACGTAGCTTGATCCGCAATGCGGCGAAGCTGGTGGCGATCAAGCAAATCGGGGTTGTTTGTATAGATGGCAGCGACAACGATAGGAACATCGTCAATCTCAACCGGCTTAACAAGCCAACTGGTGACGGAAGGTGGGACTTTGTCTTGGTTGGAATACAGTTTATTGTAGAGTTTGACTAACGCATCTTCACGGTTTTCACCCACAAAAAATCGGACGATAACCTGCGCTGCGCCCTCCAGCGAAGAAGAGTACACGTACTCAACACCATCAATTTGGCTAACGAGTTTTTCGAGCGGCTCTGTAATTTGATTTTCGACTTGTGACGCACTAAGCCCAGGCGCAGTGATTAAAACGTCCGCCATCGGTACAACGATTTGCGGGTCTTCCTCTTTGGGTGTTAGCCACAATGCGGCTGCCCCGACTAGAATAGCGAGAATGATCATGATAGGAGGGAAAAAACTGTTCATTACAGACTGAACAATGCTGCGTTTTTGTATGTCGGGCATCCTTCCCCTCCTAATCTTACTCACATGAGTCTAAACTTTAGCCGTTCTCATCTTACTTGCATCTTGATTGCTCAAAACAATTTTCATGAGCAAAGAACCCGCTAACATAGAAAGAAAAAACAGTACGATAGAAACATTACCCAACGCCAAACTTGCTAACGCTGGTCCCGGGCAAATACCTGCGAGTCCCCATCCTAATCCAAAAATCGCAGCGCCAGACAACAACCGAACGTCAATATTCGACTTAGACGGAATACAATACTCCCCACCGCTAACCGATTGTTTTCTTGGCTTGATAACAAAAAAATAGCTTGGCATAAACACCGCAAGTGCGCCGCCCATCACAAAAGCCAAGCTTGGATCCCATTGACCAGTAATATCTAAAAAGCCAATGACTTTGGCGGGATCAATCATACCTGAAACCGCCATACCCATACCGAATAGCACACCGCTCAGTAACGCGGACATACGAAAAACTGTTTTGTTCATGTTCTCTCTCTTATGATAGTTCTTATACCAAGTGAAGTCGGACAAACACGGTGAAACCTGCAACCATCATAAATACACAGGTTGCAACGATTGAACGTTTCGACAAGCGTCCAATACCACAAATACCGTGTCCGCTGGTACATCCGTTACCTAACCGTGTCCCCATCCCCACCAGTAAACCGGCAGCTAACACTAACCCCATCGAAAGGTTCGCAGTGCTAGGTACTACAACACCGAGCATTAAAACGCTGATTAAACCACCAAAGAGCATTCCAACAACAAACAAAAGTCGCCATGAGTAGTCTCCTTTTCTAGGTGACATCATGCCATTCAAAATTCCACTAATTCCGGCAATTTTTCCGTTAACAAATAACAACACCGTGGCGGAGATTCCTAATAAGGCTCCCCCGAACAACGATCCCCAAGGAACAACGTCTACCATTCTTTACCTCGTTCTTATTAACTTAATTCTTACTAACTTAAACACGTTTTTTTATTGACAAAACACGCCATGAAGCGCTTTTATCAATGACTCAACTCTTGGTTCTGATAAAGAGTAGAAAACCTGTTGCGATGCCTTCCGAGCACGGATCAAGTGATGCTTTCTCAACACAGTTAAATGTTGAGAGAACGCAGATTGACTTAAAAAAGAGTGCTTCTGTAATTCTCCAACGCCTACCTCACCTTGCGTGAGTTGGCACAAGACCATTAACCGTTCAGGATGCGCCATAATTTTAAGCAGGTCCGCAGCTTCATTCGCATTCCCTTTCATTTCTGCTACATCTTTTGCTGAATAGCTCATCGGTCACCTCTGTGAAAAAAACAACTACATTAGATATTACTAAAACACATTTATTAGTCAACACTAATTTAGTTTCATTAACTTTAGACAATTTAATATTAGACAAACCTAAATTAGTTAATTATAGTAATCTCATCGATAGAGTTGTTCTGAATTCAAAAGGAGAAGAACGATGACATTAGAAAACGCAGTTAGAGTGTTTGCTGGCACTATGATATTGATTTCTGTTTTACTCACTGTCTTCGTCCACAGCAATTTCATTTGGTTTACTGTCTTCATAGGCGCTAATCTTATTCAGAGTGCCTATACAGGAATCTGTCCCGCCGCTTATATATTAAAAAAACTTGGTTTTAGCTAGTCGATGACAAAACGTCGACTTGCACAATCTTTAAAAATGACATGCAGGCGGTACTCTACTATTGCCTGCAAAACAAATCTTGGAGTGAATAATGACTAAAATCCTAATCGTCGGTGGTGTAGCAGGTGGTGCATCTGCAGCTGCACGTGCTCGTCGTCTTAGTGAAGATGCGGAAATCATCATGTTTGAGCGCGGCCCTTTCGTCTCATTTGCCAACTGCGGCTTGCCATATCATATTGGTGGCGACATCACCGAGCGCAGTAAGTTGTTATTACAAACACCAGAAAGTTTTTTAGCGCGTTTCAACGTAGACGTACGCGTGATGAACGAAGTGGTATCGATAAACCGACAAGACAAAACAGTGACAGTAAAGAATCTTCTTGATGGCTCTGAATACGAAGAAACATACGACTTCCTGTTACTTAGCCCAGGTGCAGGCCCGATCGTTCCACCGATCCCTGGACTAGATAATCCGTTGACTCACTCACTGCGTAATATCCCTGACATGGATCGAATTATTGAAACGATCCAGATGAACAAGCCAGAGCACGCCACCGTTGTCGGCGGTGGTTTTATTGGCTTAGAAATGATGGAAGCTTTCCATCAGCTAGGCATCAAGACTTCGCTCATTGAAATGGCTGACCAAGTCATGACGCCTGTTGACCGCGAAATGGCCGGTTTTGCTCACGCCGAAATCCGTGATAAAGGCATTGACCTGAAATTGGGCGTTGCTCTTGAGTCTGTCCAATTTGTTCCAAATGAACATGTGGCCAGCGTAGACGCAGGTGAGAGTGAAAAACATCAACACTTAGAAGGTGAATTGGCGCTTACGCTTAACAATGGTGAAAAACTAACCACCGATATCCTGATTATGGCTATTGGTGTTCGCCCAGAAACCAAATTAGCAAAAGAAGCGGGATTAGAAATTGGTTCTCTTGGTGGTATTTATACCAATGAATACATGCAAACCAGCGATCCTTCCATTTACGCTGTGGGTGATGCCGTTGAAGAAAAAGATTTTGTGACTGGCGAGCCAACATTAGTCCCACTAGCGGGCCCTGCCAACCGTCAAGGTCGTATGGCTGCCGATAACATGCTTGGTCGCAGAGAAACTTACCAAGGTACACAAGGTACGGCGATTTGTAAGATATTCGACCTTGCTGTGGCTTCAACAGGCAAAAATGAGAAACAGCTAAAACGCGCGGGCATGGACTACGAAAAAGTCTACGTCCACACCGCAAGCCATGCAAGCTACTATCCTGGCGCTGAAGTCGTGTCATTCAAGATGTTGTTCGATCCAAAGACTGGCAAAATCTTAGGCGCACAAGCGGTTGGTAAAGACGGTATTGATAAGCGAATCGACGTAATGGCTGTCGCACAACGTGCTGGCATGACGGTCGAACAACTACAACATCTGGAATTGACTTACGCGCCTCCTTACGGCAGTGCAAAAGACGTAATAAACCAAGCGGCATTTGTCGCCAACAACATCATCAAAGGTGATGCTACAGCAATTCACTATGATGAAATGGATTCCTTAACCGAAGACCAAGTGCTACTCGATGTACGTAACCCAGGTGAGCTTGAAAATGTTGGCTTTATAAAGGATGCGATCAACATCCCTGTCGATCAATTGCGTCATCGTATGGACGAGCTGCCAAAAGACAAAGAGATCATTATCTATTGCCAAGTTGGGTTACGCGGTAACGTTGCCTATCGTCAGCTTGTAAACAATGGCTTTAAAGCACGTAACCTCATTGGTGGTTATCGTACTTACAAGTTTGCCAAAGCGTGAATTTACTAGCGGACTAGCTCTTAGAAACCAAAAACGGCTGATAGCAGCCGTTTTTTAATGATTATGCGTTCGATTCAACTAACGCTATCTTGTCCGATGTCGACTTTTCCAACTTAATCGCGATGAACTTAGAAGTTGGCGTAAAGGTCCGGTCTCCATAACTGTCCAACGGTACCAGTGGATTGGTTTCTGGATAATAAGCGGCAGCTTGCCCTGAAGGAACGTCATACGCCACCAGAGTAAAACCGCTCACTCTGCGCTCTACACCGTCTTCCCACAAAGAAACCATATCCACTTTATCGCCTGGCTCGAAGCCGAGTTTTCGGATGTCTGCCTCATTGATAAACAGCACTTCACGCATACCAAATACGCCTCGATAACGGTCATTTAGACCATATAACGTGGTATTGTACTGATCGTGTGAACGCATTGTCTGCAGGATTAAATCTGGTTTGTCACCTTTGGCTAATAAAGCCTCACTGATGAGCTGCTTAGGCAGTTCACTTGAACTAAACTGTGCCTTACCGCTTGAGGTATTCCATCTTCTTTCCGCAGCAGGGTTAATGAGATGGAAACCACCCGGATTTTTTAACTTTTGGTTAAAGTCAGTGAAACCAGGAATGGTATCGGCTATCAAGTCACGTATGCGATCGTAATCCTCAATGGCCCAATTCCAGTCGATAGGATGAGCGCCAAGTGTCGCGTTTGCCATACCCGCGATAATGGCTGGCTCTGAACGTAAATGTTCAGAGCGAGGTTCTAGTTGACCATAAGAAATATGCACCATACTGAAGGTATCTTCTACTGTGACACCCTGAGGACCATTTGTTTGAACGTCTACCTCAGTGCGCCCCAAGCATGGCAAAATCAGCGCATCTTTGCCGGTGACTAAATGCGATCGGTTTAGTTTCGTTGAAATGTGCACGGTCAGTTGGCAATTGCGCATCGCCTCGTGTGTGCGTTCTGTGTCCGGCGTCGCTTGGGCAAAGTTACCGCCTAAACCGATAAACACTTTCGATTGCCCTTCTTCCATCGCTTTAATCGCTTGGACAGTGTTGTGCCCAACACCACGAGGCACTTCAAATTGGAACCGACGCTCAATGCTGTCTAATAACATATCAGTTGGCTTTTCATCGATCCCCATCGTTCGGTCGCCTTGGACATTGCTATGCCCACGTACTGGCGAAAGCCCAGCACCTGGCTTACCTACGTTACCTCGTAACATCTGCACATTGGCCACTTCTTTGATTGTTGGCACCGAATGACGATGCTGGGTCAAGCCCATCGCCCAACACATGATCACTCGTTCAGCACGCAGGTACATGCGAGCAACCGTTTCTATTTCGCTCAATGGTAACCCTGACTGCTCTTCAATGTGTTCCCATGATGTGTTATCTAACTCTGAGAGGTAATCATCAACTCCGATTGTGTGCTGCTGAATAAACTCGCGATCGAACACCGCTTTACCGCCTGTCTTTAATGCTTCACGCTCCCACTGTAATAGGTACTTGGCGATACCACGAAATACCGCCATGTCCCCGCCAAGCGCAGGGCGTAAATACGCGGTATTGGTTGGCTCAGAACCATTACTGAGCATTTCAATTGGCATCTGCGGATTTTGAAAACGCTCCAATCCGCGCTCTTTTAAAGGATTAAAGCATATGACCTGCGCCCCACGTTTAACCGCTTCGCGCAAAGGTTCAAGCATACGCGGGTGATTCGTCCCCGGGTTTTGACCGATGACAAAAATCGCATCGGCTTCTTCAAAGTCATCAAAAATTACCGTTCCTTTCCCGACACCAATCGTATCTTTCATGCCAATTGCACTGGCCTCATGACACATGTTTGAACAATCTGGAAAATTATTCGTACCAAATGCACGAACGAACAATTGATAGAGAAAAGCCGCTTCATTACTCGCTCTGCCCGATGTGTAAAATTCGGCTTGATGAGGAGAATCAAGTTGGTTGAGGTGTTTTGCAACCAGTTCAAAAGCCTCGTCCCACGAGACAGGAACATAATGATCCGACGTGGAGTCATATTTCATTGGGTGGGTGATTCGGCCTTGGTATTCTAGCCAGTAGTCTGTTTGATTAGATAATGAAGAAACGCTATGGCGAGAGAAAAATTCAGGGTCGACTAATCGATTTGTTGCTTCCCAGTTGACCGCTTTCGCACCGTTCTCACAAAAGTTCACTTTCCCCGGCTTCGGAGACTCACCCCACGCACACCCCGGGCAATCGAAACCACCGTTTTGGTTGGTCTTCATCATGGTGCGAATATTCTTAACCGCGTTCTCACTTCCCCACCAGCTTCTGGTGACAGATTTGAGCGCTCCCCAGCCTCCCGCAGGTCCGTTGTATTTTTTTATTTGTTCTTTTTGGCTCACGTCTTTACTCCTCGATACTCAGTCTAGTCAACAGATCGAGTTAATCTAAATAAGTAAAGACTCTACGACGTGCCGAGTATTTACTTGTCGAGATTAAAATCTTCCCTGCTCACTATTTACAGATTAAGCGCCCGTCACAATAGTCACCGCTGCATCTTGATCTAAATCAAGGTTAAGTCGTTATTTTGCCCTCGTCTAATTGATATGCCTTACCGAGCAATAAACAAAATCTATCACCAACTTTAATTCTGACATTGATCACAATTTTGATAGTAGATTCCTATCATTGATATCCGTTTTATCTACTCGAAAGCGTCAAAATCGATGACGACCTGTTACCAGGCCAAAGCATTACGCTAATAGACAATATCTATCACACTATAGATAGTTTGAATTTGACCCTAATGAAAATCAGGAATAGCCTTGATTTGGATCAATTTAATGCGAGTTTTAATATTTGACTCTCGCGGGCAATTAACCGCGGACCGTTAACGAGGCAACGATGAGTTGTTCATTAACAGCCCAGTGACTTTTGTAATCAAGGTGGAAGACACACCAGCATGGATATCAAGCAGCTTAAATACCTCATCGCTCTCGAACAAACCAAACACTTTGGTCAAGCTGCGGCACTATGCAACATTACCCAGCCGACACTTTCCATGCGTATTCGAGGTTTAGAAGAAGAGTTAGACCTAGAGTTAATCCACAGAAGTCAGCGCTTTGAAGGATTTACTGAAGCGGGTGAACGAATTTTAGCGTGGGCAAAAACGGTATTGGCCGCACATGATGGTTTACAAGCTGAAGCCGCAAATTGCAGAGGTCAACTTGTGGGTTCTCTGCGACTCGGTATCGTGCCGCTCGCCAGTCAAAACCCGATGGAACTGCTTAAACCACTCGCTCAAGCTTTCCCCGAACTTAGATTTCAAGTTTTGTCGATGACGACAGAACAGATCATCGACCAGCTCAATCGAAATCAGCTCGATTTAGGAATGTGTTACGTCGACCAAGTGAGTACCGCATATTTTGATGTCATAGAGCTGAATCCAACCAAACTTGGGGTGCTTTTTGATGAACGCCACTTTGACTTTGCGGAATCAAAAGTCACATGGTCATCACTCGATGACATACCGCTTGGTTTACTTTCTAAAGGCATGCATTACCGACATTCCATCGATGTCAGTTTTATTAGCAAAGGACTGGTACCTCAAACCATCATAGAAAGCAATTCCACCTTTCACTTGGTTCAAGCAGTAACCAGCGGGCTATGCTGCGCCGTTATGCCTCTAAACTCTGGGCTTGAAGAAATGAATACAACGTTGCGCATTGTCCCTATCGAAGATGCATCAGTTAATGCCCCACTAGGCTTGCTAAAACGTAAGCAAGCACCCTTCTCAGCGTTGACGGATCAATGTTTCGCTGAAGCCAAAAGCATATTCAGTCCAAATGCCACGCTGGCCTAGTCTGGTACAAATAAGGGATAACAGGTGATTTCATGAGATGTACAACTCAATCTTATTTTGAATCAACAGATTTTAACCAAGCCCCACCCCAGCCTAAAACATTTACGTTCCGAGAACTTGATGGGGAGCGAATGCAAAAGCAAACGTCCCTAGCGAGTGAGTCAGCGATTGCCATTAGCTACAACGGTATTAGCCAAGCCGTTATGATGGTGACACCAGGGCATCTTGATGATTTTGTTCGGGGATTTAGCTTAAGTACTGGCATTGTGAATCATTTTAAAGAAATCAAAAACATCGAGATCGGGGGTGACCTCGATGCCTATTACGCTGAGGTTGAAATCACCAACCGAGCGTTTTGGGCATTAAAAACGCAAAGAAGAAACCTAACAGGAACCACCGGTTGCGGAATATGCGGCGTTGAAGCTCTGGAGCAAGCATTGCCAGAACTCACAGCTCTAACGCCAACGATACCTCCACGAGCAGAAGCGTTTGTTGGGTTAAGAGAAAAAGTCTCGCAACAGCAAGAGGCCGCTCGTGAGTCCGGAGCTCTTCATGCGGCACTGTTTTCCGACTTAGAAGGAAACATCGTCGCATGCAGAGAAGATATTGGACGGCACAATGCACTAGACAAACTCATTGGCGCATTAGCCAACAGTCAGATTAACCCGCAGCATGGTTTTGCTATCGTTACCAGCCGTTGTAGCCTTGAACTTATTCACAAAACCGTTCGCGCCTCTATCCCTACTCTTGTTTGCTTATCTGCCCCAACCGCGCTCACTGTTGAATGGGCAATCAAACATCACCTTAATCTGATTCATCTACCCAAAAACGGGATACCTAGGCTGTATAGCCCCGCTTAGTTATGAATTGTTCCATTTAGCTAACACTTATAAAAGAAATGCCCAACTCGGAAAAAGAGCAAAAGTGGTTAAGAAAATAGGCGCGAGCCAGACAATCCAGCTACATAAGCGAGACTATTTGTTGCAAAACGTATAATGGTCATTGTAATCAAAGCCACAATCACTACAATCTCTGATTCGATTTTTCAGTGACTGTTTTTATGCCGAAATTAAACCTAGATAATACCGCTCAAAACTCTACCTTATCCGATAGTGAGGCCAGCAATAAGTTACAATCGGCATTAGAACCCAAATTTCACCAACCAGATTCGCGCCTTTGCTTGAGCCCTGGGCTGAGTGATAAGCACCTAGCCAAACGATGGGAAGTGTTGGAGAAAGTCACAGATAAAGATCTGTTGCTTGATCCTTTTACTCAGTCTCATTGCCAATCCTATACCAACAATATTGAGCACTTTATTGGTACCGTAAATGTCCCGGTTGGCATTGCTGGGCCTCTTCGTGTCAACGGATTGCACGCCAACAACGATTACTTCGTTCCACTCGCAACCACAGAAGCCGCTTTGGTCGCGTCATACAATCGAGGCGCAAACCTGATTACTGCCGCAGGTGGTGCCAGTGCTTTGTTGTTGAGTGAAGGAGTCAGCCGTACTCCCGTGTTTGCTTTTAATAATTTGGCGGAAGCAGGACAGTTTGTCAGTTGGGTTGTCACTCAGTTTGAGTCTTTTCGCCATATTGCTGAATCCACGACATCACATGGCAAGCTCAAAGACATCAATGTCAATATTGAAGGCAACCATGTTTATCTCGTATTTGAATATGTCACAGGCGATGCTTCTGGCCAAAACATGGTGACTATCGCGACACATAAAGTGTTTCACCATATCTTAGCGATAAGTCCAATAAAACCAACAGAAGCATTTTTGGATGGCAACCTGTCTGGAGATAAGAAAGCCAACGCTCATGCACTGCGCTCGGTACGTGGCAAGAAGGTGTCTGCAGAGGTCACGATCCCCAAGCAGTTAGTTGAAAAATACCTCCATACGACACCTGAATCCATGATGCAGTTTACCAACATGTCAACGGTTGGCGGCCTACTCAGTGGCACCATCGGTGTGAATGCACATTATGCTAACGCACTTGCAGCGCTGTACATTGCCTGTGGTCAGGATGCAGCATGTGTGGCGGAATCAGCCGTCGGTGTGACTCGTATTGAGGTCAATAACGATGGCGATCTTTACGCATCGGTCACCTTACCAAATATCATGGTTGGTACTGTGGGTGGCGGTACTGGATTACCCACTCAAAAAGCCTGTTTAGATATCCTTGGTCTGCATGGGAACGGTAATGCAAAAGCACTTTCAGAAGTCGCTGCTTCGCTATGTTTAGCTGGCGAGCTTTCTATTATTGGGGCATTTTGTGCTGATCACTTCTCTCGTGCTCACCATAAATTGGCGAGAAAGTAGCGTCATTTAAACAGATACCATACCAGTCTATTTATTCTGAGGAGAGTTGTTCCAAGGTCAGCACAAGGACAACTCACCTCTCTCATCCTCATGCAAATTACCCAAAATAGTACCAATTTTGTGAACTACGTTTTCTGTGGCACGTACCTAACCTTTATACTCGCCATACAATTAACATTTTTGAAGCTCATACTTCTATACTCACAGTGACCTCAAGAAGCAGGATTCAAAGCTGCAGCAACGAGTTCAGTTCAAGATAAATAACGGTAGGAATGGGATTCCCTTTCGACGTTATTTAGAACAGAAATGGGCTCGTTGATGAGCTCCATAGGGGCAAGTTTTATTCGCTTTTGAGCTTCGTTACTGCTTTTTACGTAGAATAACTATGTATTCAAATCAGCGACGTGGTTAAGAGCAAATACATTCTCGCTGAACAAGCATCTTGAAGTTACTTGAGTATATTAAATGGATTTAAGTCCCTTCTTTGGATAAGCGAGTCAACAATGAGACATGAGATACAGAGCCGAGTTTTTTATCGGATTTTAGGAGTATTCGTCATATTACTGTGGCATATAAAGCCATCTTTTGCGGATGACGACGTCGCTCGCCTTCTTTATCAAACGACATTTGGCCCCACCCCTACGCTGATTAATCAAGTTGAAAAAGTCGGCAAAACGAAATGGATAAACCAACAAATTCTTCTCACTCCAACTTACCATCAGCCTCTTTACAACACGCCCTTTTCTAAAGGTGACCAAGCCAATCGAGAGAACGCTTGGTACCAAATCGCCATGACAGCGGATGACCAACTTAGACAGCGCATGGCGTATGCCTTAAGTCAAATCGTTGTGGTTTCTCAATACGGAGGTTCACTGTCAGGGAAAGCGGCAGGATTAGCAAATTATTACGATATGTTGGTTAAAAATGCGTTTGGGAATTACAAAGATTTGCTTTATGACGTGACAACGCATCCTGTTATGGGCAACTACTTATCAATGATGGGAAGTGCAAAAGCAGATTCTGACACAGGCGCATTGCCCGATGAGAACTTTGCGCGCGAAGTGATGCAACTGTTTACTTTAGGTCTTTATCAACTCAATATCGATGGCAGTAAAATACTTGATGATGCAACTGGTAAACCGATGCCGACGTACACACAAAATGATGTTCAAGAGTTGGCACGAGCATTAACTGGATGGGTCAAGTCAGATAATGACTTCGTAACGCCAATGACTGCGGTAGCTGAACTTCACGATTCTGGGGAGAAAACGATCCTAGGTTCGACAATTCCTGCTGGGCTTACTGCACAAGAAGAGCTTTCACGCGTAATCGATATTTTTATGTCGCACCCGAATATGGCTCCTTTCATATCAAAGCGTTTAATACAGCGATTCGTCACATCAAATCCAAGTCCGGGTTATATCTCCAGAGTTGCCAAAGTGTTCAATAACAACGGTAAAGGCAAAAAAGGCGATTTAAGTGCTGTAATCAAAGCCGTATTACTTGATGCAGAAGCTCGCGGACGCACTGATACTAAACCGATAAAAGTCAAAGAGCCGATTCTGGTGTTGACTAACTTCCACCGAGCCGCTGGCTTTTCTTTAAATGGGACTCGCTTTGATGCTGCAGTGACAGCATTTAATACGGCCAATCAGGGACCACTGCGATCTCCTTCGGTGTTCAATTTCTATTCTCCGAATTATCAACCTTCCAATGCCTTTATGGATGAAAATATGGTGTCGCCAGAATACCAAATTTTAAATTGGGCAGTTTATACGGAGTTGGTCAATTATATGCTCAATAGTACTCGCCGAGGCGGCGACGATACGTACAATCTCGATTTTAACGAGTTCTATGCGCAACTTGATAACCACCAAGCTCTAGTAAACCTCGTCGATCAACATTTTTTTGCTGGTACGGCGTCAGAGACACTTAAGCAAACCATGTTGGATGTATTAGATGACTACAAAACCAATTATGTACCTACCACAAAACTGTCATTAGTTATTTTTGCAGCCATCTCAGATGATGAGTTTTACATCCAAGATTAGGAGTGAAGAATGGATATCTCACGACGCGACTTTCTAAAAAGTTCACTTTCATTGGGAGCCGTTACGTCCCTCGGCCTTCCTGGTTATACTCTCGCAGCACCCTCGAACGATTTTCGAGCGTTAATCTGTGTCTATCTCGAAGGTGGCAACGACGCGCTTAACACGGTGCTTCCAATGTCAAACGCACACTATAATCAGTATGCCAATGTTAGAAGAGAGTTGGCGGTTGCGAAAGACGAGATCGTGCCTACTGGACTAAAAGCCGTCGATGGCCAAAATAAGACAGTCCCCCTCGGTTTACACCCTCAACTTGAACCACTACTGCCCTTATTTCAACAAGGCAACGCAAACATCGTGCTAAACAGTGGCATATTGGATCAACCGTTAACCAAAAAAGATATTGAGCAGGAAAAACTTCCCCTCCCAGAGCAACTGTTTTCACACAATTCTCAAACGGAGTCTTGGCTACGCGGAGGAATGGAAGAAAGTAAAAACCTAGGCTGGGCAGGAAGGATGCTTGATGTACTGTCATCAAACGCAGAGATCACACCGCTTTATAGCGTGCACGGTGAGTCGCTCTGGTTAAGAGCAATGGAGTACCGACAAACCATACTGAAAAAAGACCGAGCCGTGCAATTGAGCGCACTAAACAACAACATGTATAACGATGTTTATGCAAAACTTCTGGAGAATAAAAAAGACAGCTTGTTTAGCGGGCATTTCCATTTGATGGTCAATGAGTCGATGACCATGAGTCATATTCTGTCGGAGCAATTGGAACAAATTAAGGATGCAGAGTCATTTACTTCTTCAACACTTGGGCAGCAACTACAAACTGTGTACAAGCTCATCGCCAGCCAAAGTAATTTGAACCAGCAGCGTCAAGTATTCTTTGTCAAGCACACGGGTTATGACTTACATGATGCTCAACTAGCCAGACACCCGGGGTTGCTTGAAGATTTAGCAACCAACTTATCAGCTTTGTATCGTGAACTGGATACCATCAACATGATGAACCAAGTTACAACGTTTACGATGTCTGATTTTGGTCGAAGAATGATCAGTAATGGCAATGGCACCGATCATGGATGGGGAGGACATCAACTGTTGTTAGGAGGAGCGTTATCTGGCGATACGCCGATTGGTCGCTGGCCGCAATTGGTGTTAGATGGGGATGACGATTATTCTAAAGGTCGATTGATTCCACAAATTGGCGCTGATCAAGTGGGGGCAACGTTAGCCCAGTGGATGGGGGTAAGTAATAACGCTGCACTTGAATACGTTTTCCCCAATATTCGTAACTTTCCTGTGTCTAACCTAGGTTTTATTTCTTAACGTAGACTTCATGGCCAATTAAAACAGGGAGCAACAAATGCTCCCTGTTTTGACTACTTTTCTGATTCACTTAACTCTGTTGGCGACGTTGATTACATATTATTACGTTGATTACATAGTATTACGTTGATTACATAGGGTAATTGCACGTTCCAAGAGCACCAAAGCAGAGTGCTCACATTCAGGCAGTGTGGCGTCACTTTCTCCGATTGGCGTAATGCGCTCTCCCCACTTAAGTACAGCAGCCCCCCAAGTTAACCCAGCACCAAATGCTGCAAGTAGCATATTATCGCCAGGGTTAACGCGGCCTTGCTCTAACGCTTCACACAGAGCGATAGGAACCGTGGCCGCAGAGGTATTGCCGTAATTTTGTATGTTCACAAACGCTTTTTCTTGAGGTATACCAGAAAGATCACACAAGGTCTGGATGATTCGGATATTCGCTTGATGTGGAATCACAACATCAATTTGCTCTGTACTTAATTGGGAGTCTTTCAGCACAGTTTTAGCTGCGAGCCCCATTCCTTTAACCGCACGTTTGAATATTTCTTGTCCGACGAAATTGAAGTCCCAAAAGCCATTGTCTTCTGCAAAGCGATCCATGCTGCTACCAAACGCAGGCACAGCCAGAATATCTCGACCTTTTGCATCACAACCGATTTGCGACTGAATTAACCCGGTTTCTTTCTCAGTTTTTGATAGCACGACGGCACCTGCTCCATCTCCAAACAGAACCGCGGTATCCCGCATCGCCCAGTCAATATAAAAAGAAAGGCGTTCTGCGCCGATAATAATGGCATGACGGTAGTTGCCCGACTGAATCAAACGCGTTCCCGTTTCTAATCCATAAACAAATCCCGTGCAGGCAGCGTTTAAATCAAAGGCCGCCGCAGAGCGAATCCCTAAGTTTTGTTGTACCTTCGACGCAATGTTTGGAATCAGCGAATCAGGAGAACAGGTCGCAACAATAATAAGGTCAATCTCACTCGCTTCGATTCCTGCCCTTGCAAGCGCATGTTTTGCTGCAACGGTTGCCAAATCAGACGTATCGACATGGCTAATACGACGATTTTCTATTCCAGTACGGGTACGAATCCATTCATCAGAAGTATCAAGGAACGTGCTAAGATCATGGTTAGAAAGCTCAGCTGGGGGTAAACATTTCCCCCAACCAGTAATTTCAGCGTAGTAATTTGTCATCTTAGACCTATTTATTGTTGTATTTTAATAAGATATCTTAAGGGCTAGGTTTGCCGCTAAGAAAAACTTGTGTTGAGAGCACTAGCGCAAAACAACGCAAGTAAAAACAAATTATACGCATTATGAGGCTGACTGGTAAGTCCAGTTTTCATCAGTTCGTCACAAAGGAAGAAATCATGTCGTCGTTTAAAACTCGCTGCCCATCATGTGGCAGTTTAAATCGAATCCCAAATGAGCGAGTCGCAGAAACCGCTACCTGTGGTAAGTGCAAAAGCGCCCTGCTCGATGGAGCCCCTATTGAAGGCACCCTTGATAATTTCTCAACGTTATTACAAAGCGATACGCCCGTTGTCGTCGATTTTTGGGCCCCATGGTGCAATCCTTGCGTTGGGTTTGCGCCCGTTTTTGCTGACGTGGCGCAGGAACAAGCTGGCAACGTTCGTTTTATAAAAGTCGATACCGAAGCCCAACAACAACTGGCTGCACAATTTGCGATTCGTAGTATCCCTACTGTCATGGTGTTCAAAGATGGTCAACGTGTCGACATGATCAACGGGGCGCTGCCTAAAAGCCAATTTGATCAGTGGTTAAAACAAGCGATTCATAAATAATAACGTGTCGCCAGCCTCAATGTAGGGCTGGCTATCTCACCGTCTTTTTTGATTATTTTCCTCTCCAGCCCACTCGCTAATTCGCTCTAATTAACGATAAATAGTATTTGTCGTAACGACAGGTTTAATTCGTTTTACTTGCTTCGTTATTGGCTGCATATTCGCGCCAAAATACCTAAGAACACTCCCATACAACTTCAAGAAACGTGTTGCGAATGCAAAAATGACGTAGAAAGTGCCTGCTAAGCTACTTCGTCGTTTTTCAACAATTCGCGCCAGTAACTATGCTCGTTATCGAGCTTCTTGTCGTTGTATCAGAGTTACTAAAATATCAAATGATCGATAGGCACAAACAGTGGACACTAACGTATTACAACGCACATTACCGCAAGTCAAAGTACCCGTCATCGCGCTATCATTGTACGCGGTGGCTTCGGGTTATTTAATGAGCCTGATCCCGCTGATGCTAAGCGAATATGGTATACCGTCTGAATTTGCCAGTTGGTTAGCAAGTAGCTTTTATGCTGGGTTATTGATTGGTGCACTGTTTATTGAGCGTATGGTGCGTCAAATGGGGCACCGAAAAGCGTTTGTCACTTGTCTGAGTGCGTTTACTCTGACCATTCTTGTCATGCCTGCATTTGCTGATGGGTTCGTATGGCTCATCGCTCGATTTATCGCAGGTATCACGGTGGCTGGCATCTTTGTGATCGTTGAATCTTGGTTAATGTCAGGAGATGAAGCATCTCGTGCAAAACGTCTTAGCTTTTACATGCTGTCGTTATACGGTGGTTCTGCTCTAGGACAATTAGGGATTGGAGTGATTGGTATCAGCGGTGCAGTCCCGTTTATTGCGATCACAACGTTGATCTTAATGGCGGTGCTTGTGTTGATGTTTATCGATTGTGAACAACCAAATAGTCACGAGTCGACCGCTTTGTCATTCAAACAAATCATGCGATTAAACCACGCTGCTATTATTGGCTGCATGGTCTCGGGATTAACACTAGGTGCAATTTACGGACTGATGCCTGTTGAGTTAACTAACCGAAAAATAAACCATCAGGATATTGGAACTTTGATGGCATTGGTTATTTTGGGCGGTATGTTGGTGCAACCAACGGTAACGGCACTCAATCGTTACATGAGCCGCACCGTACTAATGGCACTATTCTGTATTGTAGGCATGTTCGCTATCGGCATGACTTTTGTTTCGACATCTGCAGTGGTATTAGCCGCTTCGCTCTGTCTTTTGGGCGCTGCTACTTTTGCGTTATACCCTATTGCTATTAACCTAGGATGCGATGGGCTTGATGAGCGTTTTATCGTCTCAGCGACGCAAGTAATGCTTTTTAGTTACAGTGTTGGGTCAGTATTTGGTCCTGTGGTTGCCGACCGATTTATGGGGCAAGAGCATGGATTGCTGGGCTACCTATTCGCCGCTTTGGTTGCAACTGGCATCTACATGCTGTTGGCCGCGAGTAAATCAAAGCAACAGATTGCAACGGGTATGTAATCTGTCATTATTCAGTAGACTAACGAGGGCAATTCGCCCTCGTTTCTGCACACCAGAATGTTATGCACTTTTGCGTTTATGGCGGTTAGAAGCATTCTCGGTTGGCTTCTCGGGGATCTCACCCCGTTCATGAATTAAATGGCGCACAGCCAATATAGGATGCTTGAGTAACATCCTCGGACCAGAATATCGCATCACAAAGCGCATTTGTTCTTTTTGCTCGGGTTTATAACAGTGAATAGGACATTTATTGCAGGTTGGCTTTTCCTCACCGTAAGGGCAACGATCAAGCCTCATTTGTGCATACCTCACCAAAGTTCGACATTCCGAGCATATCTCAGATTGACTGCCGTGGTGAGCTCGGCAATATACTTCAACCATTGCTTTGACGGTTTTGAATTCAGTGGCAAGTTTGCCAATTAACACTTCGCTCATTCTCACGCTCAACTTTTCGGCTTATACACATTCAATTCTGAGTAATACCGTATCACTCGTTCTGCCGTCGCCGCACGACTCTTTTAGAGTAAGGTTACATCCACTCACATAAAGTTGTAAGTTAGCAAAAAAGACACTATTCTGCCCAGCTAAATGAAAGGACGTGTCCCATGAATCGCAAAAAAAAGATCAATCAAATCCTAAAATCAAAGCAGAAAAAGCAAAACGCGAAACTGCACAAGAGCAACAAACCGCGCTACATTTCTAAAGCAGAGCGGGCTAAAATGGAAGCGGAAGAGCAAAACGCTGAGCGCTTTGATGCATCAGCGAATAATGAAGACGGGATTCAAGCAGAATAATCAGCCGCAAAGTACTCAGCCGTAAAGCGGTACTTATCGGTGGTTTCGCCTTCTCATAGGTACTCGTTTATGCCAATTGGAGCATTACAACTCATACTCGCTTCGACATGATTTCACGGTTTTTATTCAGTCTTGGGCAATCTTGACATAGTTTGCCCTGTTCTCGTTTATACACTAAACAACAACTTTTCCTTACCAATTGAACAGGTTGATCGATCTGCATCTGGTATAGAGAGCTAACGTTGTCTTGCTCTAGGTCCATCGCTTGCAACCACAGCGACGCATGTTCTTTGATTATCGAGCTATTTAGATTGGGAAAGAAATTTTGTAATCGTACTAGCCCCGCTAACATACCATCAGACATCAATTGCTGCGTAAATCCTGGACGAATACGCGTCCATTCATTCATCTCATTCTGATAGAAATCGAATAGCGCTCGGAGCTGCGGTCCCGCTTCTCTGATCAACGTTGTCTCATCACCGACAGTACATTGCTTATTAGCAAAACGATACCCGGTTACAAAGCAAGGTTTCACGTATTGCGCCATCTGGTATAGATTCGGCAACGTTTGAAAACCATAAATTGATATAAACGCGATATAAACAGGCTGCCAGCAGAGCAGATCCCACGTTCTTGTTAACCAATAGGCTCGCCCTGCTTCTGGATAGGTTTCTTCGAGCTGACGGTATAAGCCTTTAATGATCGGGTTAATATTGTTGTCAATGTGAATCGCATCTTGGCTTATCTCGCCAATATCTCCGTGAAGATAGGCTGTCATTGACCTTGATGACTGAAACAGTTTGTAAAAAAATGAGTCGGACATAGCTGCGCGTATTAATGTTTTCGCTTTCTTGTCTTTATACGCAAGCAGAAACAGTAATGCAAACTATTATCTTTTAGATTTTTAAATGACTACCATTACTTCATAAGACTCGATAACAAGCAACTACTCTCATCACTTTGATTGCGTTTTACCCTATCGACGTAGACCGTGTAAATGAACAAAACGTTAAGTCCACCAGAACCTGTCGATACTTTCTTATAAACACGCCACACTCTAAAAACACCTTGATAATCCTCTGTTAACACATCCCAGATATAACGTGAGTTATTGCTAAATATTGCATATTGCTTTTTGACCTCAACCAAAGTGTGACCAAGCCAAGATATTTTTCTCATGAATATCGGAACAATGTAACTAGTTGTATCAAATAAGGAAATTATCATGTTGTATCTAGAGTTTCTGTTCTTACTCATGATGCTCTACATCGGTTCACGCTATGGTGGTATCGGCTTAGGTGTCGTTTCTGGCATCGGCTTAGTTATCGAAGTATTTGTATTCAAAATGCCACCGACTTCACCACCCGTCACGGTAATGTTGATCATTCTTGCTGTGGTGACTTGCGCGTCGATCTTAGAAGCCGCTGGTGGACTGAAATACATGTTGCAAGTTGCAGAGCGATTGCTGCGTAAGAATCCCAAACGCGTTACATTGATTGCCCCATTTGTGACGTATTTTATGACCTTTTTGCTTGGTACAGGCCATGCGGTTTACTCCATCATGCCAATCATTGGCGATGTGGCATTGAAAAATGGCATCCGTCCTGAGCGTCCGATGGCGGCGGCGTCCGTTGCTTCGCAAATCGGTATTACTGCGTCGCCTATTTCTGCCGCCGTTGTGTACTACCTTGCTCAGTTGTCTGACATCCAACATGAAATCACGCTGCTATCAATTTTACTGGTTACTGTTCCAGCAACGTTATTTGGTACATTGCTTATGTCCCTTTACAGCTTAAAACGTGGTAAAGAGCTCGAAGACGATGAAGAGTACCAAACGCGCTTAAAAGACCCAGTTTGGCGTGAAAAAATCCTTTCTACTACCGCAACCTCTCTCGATGAAAAACTACCAACCAGTGCTCGCAACTCGGTACTCATGTTCATTTCATCCATTTTAATCATTGTTGTGATTGCGATGTGGCCAGACATTCGTACCATTGTGGATGGTGAAAAACCAATCAGCATGGCTGTGGTCATTCAGATGATGATGCTCTGTTTTGGCGGTATCATTCTGCTTGCAACCAAAACGGACCCACGAAACGTGCCTAATGGTGTGGTATTCAAATCCGGTATGGTGGCTGCAATTGCGATCTTTGGTATTGCGTGGATGTCAGATACTTACTTCCAATACGCCATGCCACAGTTTCGATCTGGCATCGTAGAAATGGTAACCAACTACCCATGGACATTCGCGCTGGCATTGTTCATTGTGTCTGTCGTGGTCAACTCACAAGCCGCTACCGCACGTATGATGTTACCTGTTGGTCTGGGGCTTGGGCTAGATCCTGCGTTACTGATTGGTTTGATGCCAGCGGTCTACGGGTACTTCTTTATTCCGAATTATCCATCAGATATCGCAACCGTAAACTTTGATACCTCAGGTACAACGAAGATTGGTAAGTGGTACTTCAACCACTCATTTATGTCGGTCGGTTTGATTGGTGTGATTGGTGCTTGCTGCATGGGTTATGTCCTCGCACAAATGATCATACCTTCGTAGCAAATCGGAGCACAACGTCACTAGACGTATGTGACATTTCGTTTAGGGAGAGTCACTTGGTACATTGTCGTACTGCCTGAAGTGATTCTCCCTTTTTATAAGATTGTCGATATCTAAAGTAAGAAATGGTCATCAATGGCGACAAAAATATCGGCACAATCGATCAAGGTTTGGGACGTTAAACGCGGTACGCCATAAACAATGACTTTCTTGTTATAACGCTGCTGAATTCGCTCAACTAACACGCTGAAATCTCCATCGCCCGAGACCAACACTACCTCGTCCACGTCTGGTGCTATTTCTATGGCATCCAAGGTAATACCCACATCCCAGTCCCCTTTTGCGCTGCCGTCACGACGTTGAATATAAGGCTTGAGCATCACCTCAAAACCAACACCACGCAAAATATGATGAAACTGACGCTGTTTCGGATCATTACTTGCGATGGCGTAAGCTCTTGCGCTAACAACCTCTTTGCCTTGCGTGGCAACGTACCAGAATTGGTTGTAATCAAAGTTGCTACGGTACGCTTCTCGACAGGTGTAATACACATTCTGCACATCAACTAGGATTGCGATTTTTTGATTGCTTTCTGAAGTCATCGATTTCTACGTTTTGTTCGTTTGATGCTTACCCTAAGCCAGTTTGCTCCAAAGCACAATCTTTACCCCAAAGCATAATCTTTACCGCGAAGCATATTGAACCAATTCCACTAAACTTAGCGTATAAACAGTTATTGTCGTTTTCAGGGGTCTAATTATGACTAAACTACTCTTCATAGCATTGCTTTGCTGGCTTTTATCGCCTATCGCAATGAGTTACCCCACTTACGCACAATACTGGCCTCATAGAAGCGTTCTTTATTTTGCACCTGAGAATGACGCCCACGTAAAACAATTCTTACTAGAGACACTAATGAATGAGTGTGAACTGGAAGATCGAGATATGGTGATTCTTGTCATGACCGAGGACGGTTTCACCTACCCGGACTGGTTAAAAGAGGAAATAGACCCTCAGCAGTTAGCAGAACAGTACCGAGTCATTAAAGGTGAGCACACCGCAATTCTACTTGGCAAAGATGGTCAAGAAAAGTACCGTTGGGGAGCAGAGACGGATTGGCAATTCATCAATGAGTTGATTGACGGCATGCCAATGCGCAGACAAGAAATGCAGAGACAGCGAAGTCCTTGCACGATTTAATTAACAACATTTAAGTCATAACAGCCGAGTTAACAGACCGCAACCTAGCCAACAAACCAGTCGAGCTTTTGATGTAACTGTGTGACACTGCCCACGACAATAATAGAGGGGCTGAAGGCGTTCTGTGCCATATCTGCTAGCTCGACGAGCTTACCCTGCAAAACACGTTGCTCAGGGCGCGTACCGTTTTCAATGATGGCGCATGGCATGTCTCGGTCAAGCCCATGACTTATCAGCTTGTCCATTATATGACCGCTCTGTTTTAACCCCATATAGAACACTAAGGTGTTATTCGATTGTGCCAATGATTGCCACTCAATATCGCGCCCATCTTTTTGCACATGACCAGTAATAAATTGGACACTTTGCGCGTGATCTCGATGCGTTAGCGGAATACCGGCATAAGCCGTAGCTCCCGCTGCGGCAGTAATGCCAGGCACCACTTCGTAGTTAACCCCAGACTCTGCCAACGTCTCCAACTCTTCACCACCACGCCCAAACATGAACGGGTCTCCGCCTTTCAAGCGCACAACACGCTTACCTTCTTGCGCCTTTTGAACCAAAATTTGATTAATTTGCTCTTGAGGAACACAGTGGAAGTCGAGCTTTTTGCCTACATAAATCATCTCAGCAGTTTCAGCCGCCAAAGCCAAAATGGCTCTCGAAACTAATCGGTCATATACCACCACTTCTGCGGCTTGAATGGCTTTAAAGCCCTTAACAGTCAGTAAGTCAGGGTCACCTGGCCCCGCTCCAACCAAAGATACGAAACCGGTGTTTAAAGAAGTGTTATTGGTCATCATAGCAATGCCTATTAGGAAATTTAGAGATAAAAAGTCACACTCACAAGGTCTCATAGCGTGAAAAACTGTACACAAACAAGTAGCTACTTTTTATCGCCAAACCGCTAGCTGTTAGCTAAATAAATTATGTGGTCCCAGTATTACAACGTGAGACCACATCGTACCGTTTATTTAGCGATTGCAGGTTTAGCTTCTATGCCTGATTCTGCATTCAAAGACGGCGCTGTTTTCGCATGAGTAATGTAAAGCGGCAAGGTCGCCATGACTAAACCGCCAACAATATTACCAAGAATCGTTGGGATAAGGTTAAAGTTCAACCATGTTGCAACGCCAAAATCCGCGCCTAACATCATGCCTAATGGGAAGAGGAACATGTTTACTACCGTGTGCTCGAATACAAGTGCAAAGAAGATGAAGATCGGAAACCACATCATCGCTACACGACCAGAGACTGAACGCGCCGTCATGTTGCCGATAACACCTAGACACACCATGAGGTTACAGAAAATACCACGTACAAAACACGTAATCCATCCGTCCATACCCATGTTTTCAAAACCAAGGCTACGCGCCGTAGAAACTGCCACAAACTTCTTCGCGACGGCATTGAGATCTAACGAAAAGTTACCCGTCAATGATATTGCAACCAAGTAAGCAACCAGCAAAGAACCAATGAGGTTCCCTAATCCAACGATTCCCCAGCAGCGCATCACTCGTCCCCAAGTAATACCAGGACGATTAGCCAACTTGGCCAAAGGTGCAACACCAAATACCCCCGTTACGAGGTCATAACCCATTACACTCAGAATCACAAAGCCCACTGGGAAAACCAGTGCGCCCACAACGCCAATGCCGGTTTGAACAATCGCTGTAATCGCCACGACAACCGCTAAAGAAAGAATAACCCCCGCCATCGTACTGCGAATAAGCAGGTCTCGAGTGCTAGTATTTACCTTTGCTTCACCAACATTAATCATGGTTTGCACGAACTCAGCCGGTTTATAATCTGTAGACATGAATAAGTCCTTATTCAAAAATGAAAGTTAAAAGTTAAAAGTTAAAAGTTAAAGATTGAATAGAGAAAAGCTCCCTAAAGCACTACCCGTGGGCGTTTGAGTCATTTCCTACTAAAGGCCTTGGAAAGAAACTAGCCTTGGAAAAATACGGACCGCGGTCATAATGGTCAGAAAGCGTTTACCTATTAAATCTAAAGACATTCCCTCCCCCTATTAGAGGAGGGAACAAGACTTAAGCTGAGATCTCAACCTCGCCGTTTATCACACGCGCAGCGTAAGCTTTGACGTTAAATTGCTCATTTTCCATACAGACCCCAGTCTTTAAGTTAAAACGCTGTTTTTTAAGCGGACTGGCGACCCAAAGCTCACCTTGGTGCTCACAAATCAAACCACGAGATAATACGTTTGATTGAAAAAACGGGTCGGTATTGCTGATCGCCAGAACCTCTTCGTCTTCGGTTGGACGAAATACCGCGATCTGCTGGCCACCAACAAGAGCGCAAACGCCTGTACCAGGGATGATATCGTTAATTTGGCAGATTTTTTCAAATGACATAGTCGACCTTCCCTTATGCTTCTGTGAGTGCTACGTGTAGGATGTCGCCTTTTGCTTCCGGATGTTTCTCCGTAAAGGTCGCCGGGCGATGTTGTTCACGTTCAGGTACAAACTGCACATTTTCATCACGTTTGTCTGAGTTAATGAAATGCGCAAAACGCGTTAGCTGTGATTCATCATTGATGGTTGTCGTCCACTCACACTCGTACTCATCAACAAGTTTCGCAACATCAGTTTCTAGTTGAGCGTTAATGCCGAGCTTGTCATTGACGATGACTTCACGTAGGTAGTCCACACCACCTTCCAGATTTTCCATCCATACTGAAGTGCGTTGCAGTGGTGCCGCCGTACGGATGTAGAACATCATGAATCGGTCGATATATTTGATCAGAGTTTCTTTGTCTAAGTCGCTCGCTAACAAATCGGCGTGACGAGGTTTCATACCGCCGTTGCCGCATACGTACATGTTCCAGCCCGCATCAGTGGCAATGATACCAAGATCTTTACCTTGTGCTTCTGCACATTCACGCGTGCAGCCCGATACACCAAACTTCATCTTATGCGGGGTACGGATGCCTTTGTAGCGATTCTCGATAAATGAACCAAGACCAACCGAATCTTGAACACCGTAGCGACACCAAGTCGAACCAACACAAGTCTTCGCCATGCGCAGTGCTTTAGCGTACGCTTGGCCTGTTTCAAAACCAGCATCAATCAGTTTGCCCCAGATGACCGGAAGGTCGTCTTTTTGTGCACCAAACAGGCCGATACGCTGAGCGCCAGTCACTTTGGTATATAGGTTATATTCTTCCGCAACCGCAGCTAACGCACCAAGCGCTTGAGGCGTAACTTCCCCACCCGCCATTCGTGGAATTACCGAGTAAGTCCCATCTTTCTGAATGTTGCCCAAGAAGTTGTCATTGGTGTCATGCAGCTTCACCAATTGCGGCTTAAGGATGTGCTCACCCCAGCATGATGCCAATATGGAACCAACCAGCGGTTTACACACTTCGCAGCCATAGCCTTTGCCGTACTTTTGTAGCAGCTCATCGAAGCTTTTTATTTCTTCAATACGAATTAGGTGGAAGAGCTCTTGACGAGAGTAAGCGAAATGCTCACAAACATCGTTTTTCACTTCGATACCGGACTTGGCAAGCTCTGCGTTCAAAACTGAAGTGACAAGAGGAATACAGCCACCACAGCCTGTGCCCGCTCCTGTGACAGCTTTGATGTCACCCAGTGTATGATGACCATCAGCGACGGCTTGTGCGATCTTACCTTTTGTCACATCAAAGCAAGAACAGATAACGGCACTTTCTGGCAGAGCATCCGCGCCTAACGCTGGCTTTTCCGCGCCTGCATGAGCAGGAAGGATCAAAGCATCAGGGTTGTCTGGAAGATCGATTTCATTCAACATGAGCTGAAGCAGATCGCCGTAATCAGAGGTATCACCGACCATCACCGCACCAAGCAGTTTCTTATTGTCTTTTGATACGATCAGACGTTTGTAAACTTCTTGCTCTTCATTTTGATAGACATAGCTCTTACATCCCTCGGAGCGGCCGTTTGCGTCGCCGATGGAACCTACTTTTACGCCAAGCAGTTTCAGTTTCGCCGACATATCAGCGCCCTGGAATTTACTTTCTGTGTTACCCAGTAGGTGATCAACGGCAACCGTCGCCATCTTGTAACCAGGAGCGACTAGACCATAGAACATGTTGTTCCAAGAAGCGCACTCCCCGATGGCATAAATATCTTTATCAGACGTCTGACAATGGTCATTGATTGCTACGCCACCTCGAACACCAATTTCGAGATCCATTTGACGAGCTAATTTATCCTGAGGACGTATGCCCGCAGAGAACACAATAAAGTCCGTTTCTAGCTCAGTCTCGTCGGCAAAACGCATGACATTACGTGCATTTTTACCTTCTGGCGCAATCTCAAGGGTGTTTTTACTGGTATGAACGTTAACACCCATGCGCTCGATTTTTTGACGAAGTTGGTTACCACCAGCGAGATCCAGTTGCTCTGCCATCAGTTTTGGCGCGAACTCAACAACATGCGTTTCTACCCCTAATGCTTTGAGCGCACCAGCGGCTTCAAGACCAAGTAAACCTCCGCCAACAACCACACCTGATTTGCTGTTCTTTGCGCATGCTTCGATAGATTTAAGATCTTCGATTGTCCGATAAACAAAGCAATCTTTGCTTTCATGCCCTTTAATAGGAGGAACAAATGGGTATGAGCCAGTAGCCAGAATCAGTTTGTCATAATGAACTTCACGACCGGTACTTGAATAAACAATACGATTTTCACGATTGATGTTGATCGCGCGCTCGCCAATCAACATGTTGATGCCGTTTTTCTCGTAAAAACCTTGTTTAACCAACGACAGTTCGTCGGCAGTATGGTGAGAAAAGTAAGAGGAAAGATGCACACGATCGTACGCAACACGAGGTTCTTCGCAGAAAACGGTGATATCCAGTTCAGAGACATCCGTTTTATCAACTAAGTCTTCAATGTAGCGGTGACCGACCATTCCGTTACCGATGACTACTAGCTTCAACTTGCTCATTATAATTCCTAAGGGTTAGGTTCTTATCACTGAGCTCATTGTTATTTGTGAAAGAAAATTAATACATGATGTAAATCAATTACAGTTTCAAACTACCCTAAAGGGGTAGAAGCCAAAGAGTGCAGCCTAATTATGTAATTAAATACCAACTCTGCTTGTCTAGTTTTAACATTCATTCATGTCTACCCCCGTCTCAACATTGGTGGTGAAGGAAAGACGACTTTAAATGAAATAAATTACTGCGACGATAGAAACATTTTACTGGAAGGTCACGCCAATAAAGGCTAATATCAGCCCTTAAATATGGAACTAAACCCATATAAAAAATCAAAGAGCAATCAATAAAATACCGCCCATTTTTATGTGGCGGTCTTTTTTTTGGAGTCAATAAATGCAAAACAACGACCCTATCTATATTTCCAATATCGATATAAATCGAATCACAGCAATGCTTGAGAAGCTGCCGAGTGTTTCAGAAGAACTGATGAAGCTTGAAGAAGAGCTTGATCGAGCTACGGTGTTAGAACCGGAAGACGTGCCAGAGAACGTGGTAAGAATGAACTCAATCGTAGAGTTTCAGTTCTTAGGCGAAGACAAAGTTTTAACCAGACGATTGGTTTATCCTCAAGACTTAAAAAACAGTGATGATATCTCGATTTTTGCTCCAGTTGGCAGCGCGCTGATTGGTCTGTCTGTTGGGCAAAAGCTTGAGTGGCCGTTGCCAAATAAGCGCGTTAAAACGATTGAAATTATCAATGTTACTTATCAAGCTGAAAGTAATACCGAACTAAACTAGCCTCAATAGTCCCGGTGCAAAGCACACCATAGTACTTTGCACCAGGAGCGTTGTTTTATCTAATTCGACCCCACCTAAGCAGCCCCATAAAAAGCCCTCAACTCTTATTTAAACGCTAAGCACTATTCATTCACTTTTTATCCTGAGCACGTGAAACTGGATAGAAGTTTAGTGAGATGTTTCGTATAGTTACCTGACTAAGGTATCGAGTGTTTAGAAAATGGAAGAGCTTTTAAAGCGACTAAAGCAGCTAGAAAAAGACAATGAAGAACTCACACGTCAAAATACTCGCCTGCAAGAAAAACTGAACGCAGCACTTGATAACAATGGCCTTTGCCTGTGGGAACAACATATCCCATCTGGTACATTGACGATATTCAACATGCAGTGGGGAAAAATGCTGGGCTATCAGTCTCACGAACTCACTGCAACCGTCGAGACATGGAAAAATAACCTTCATCCAGATGATTACGACCTTGCTGTTAGCGCATTTGAAGACCACCTAGCAGGCAAAACCGATCTTTATCAAGTCGTCCATCGCATGCTTCACAAAGACGGAACGGATAGTTGGGTATCTGATCGGGGTCGAATTGTAGAGTATGCACCTGACGGTACCCCATTACGGATGATGGGAACCCACATCGACATCACTCAAGAAAAACGCTATGAACAGCAACTGGCTAAACTGGCCAACAGTGATGCTCTTACTGGTTTGCTCAATAGAAATGCAATTGAACATCGATTCAATTGCATGAGTAACAACCCCCAGTCACAAAAGTTAGCTCTAATATTTTTTGACGTGGATAATTTCAAAACCGTTAACGATGAATTAGGGCACCATGCTGGTGATCGTTTACTGATTCGTATTTCAAACGACTTGATTAAGCTCACGCCTCACGATGCGCAAGTTGCTCGAATTGGGGGTGATGAGTTTGTCGTCTTATGTAAAGAAAAATCACCTGAAGAATTATCTGAGCTCTGTGACAAACTGTTAACCAGCATCCCTCCAAGTATTCAAACTTCGCTAAAGACGGAACATAAGCAGAACTTCAACATTGGATTAAGTATTGGCGTATGTATTTTCAACAGTGGTGCAAACAACTTTGCAGACATTTATCAAAAAGCCGATGCCGCTATGTATGAGATAAAGAAGAATGGCAAGAATGGTGCTGCATTTATCGAGCTCGCCTGATTTATCAGGAGCCTAAACGCTTATAACACACCAAAGACTGGTCATCGGATATAAGCAACCGCCATAACGAGTACTTATAGAGAGTTGGCTGATTCCCCCCATATTCTAATTTCCTATATTAGATGATAAAACACCCTTGGCCCTGAACTTAATTATCAGTTTTTGTATATCCTTTGGGGCTAAACGCAAGACTTTCACACATTCAACAATGCAGGCCTAACTAGTCCGACCTACACAAATTAAACACGTTTATAAACCTGTAAACCAACTGTACACCTGTCCACTTCAGTACACCTACTTTTTGTAATGCTTTAGCTCTACCCCAACCTCATGATCTTGCATGGTATTGTTGTTCTTTTATCAATAACAACCACAACACCTGGTTAACAAGGTGTTCACCCATTCGTAAGAATACACTTCAAAAAAATATACATATCATTATATTTCAACAACTTATCATCTGGTTTAATTCTTGCTTTGTAACTTGCAAACGACAGATGTTTCCAGATGTAACATGTACCACTCGGGAACAGTGTCTAAGGACGGGGGCACAAAAACTTGGGTGTCCAATGGTGCCGGATCCAGTGTTGGCATCATTGGGTATCCACAACCCCCTTTATCAACTTTCGAAAATAAAAAGAAGGTAGATGATGGAACATTTAATACATAGCCGACATAAAAGATTGCTCAGCGCCCTGCTCATAAGCGCCGCAACTCTTTATGGGCCAGCAGCATTGGCTCAAGATCCTGGCATACAAGACTCTTGTATGGAGGATCTATACGGTAAAAATTTAAACTGTACAGCAAACGATATTAATATTGCAGAAGCGAATAATATTGTGGTTACTGAAATCGATGGTCAACCTGTTGGCCCTGGTACAGATGTCTGTGTAGCCGGTAAGGAGGTTACTTTTGAAGCAGACTTTAACGTAGTATCTACTGCTAGTGATCGTTATGACATCGGGCTATATTTCCAGAACAATGGAGGCCCAGACGCACTTAATGGTAGTTGTAATATTTATACGTTAAGTGATGAATATTCTGTAAACGCGAATAACACCGATGGTGACTCTTGTTGGGATGTAGAACAAGCACAAGTCGTTGTTCACTCAGCAGAAATTACCACACTTTGTCAAGATACTGATGGCGATGGACAACTCAACCTGCCAAACTGTGTAAGCTGGCGTCAACCGGGTAAAAATGAAGTGTGTGGTTACCCAACCGATGCATTTCCAGGCGCTCCATCAAAATGTAATTGTGACGATGACTATAATATTCCAATCTTTATTCAACCAGAACCGCCAATTACAGAAAAATCTGTAACTCCTTTAACAGGTTCAGAGCCGTATCAAGAGTTCCTTTACACCATAACTATCACCCCTGCGCCTAGCACAGGTAGTTTTGTTAAAGTTACTTATATCGAAGATGAGGTATCATCAAGCACCAATATTGGTGATTCTCCAGAAACCTTCATATTGAATGGTGGACCAGGGGTTAATGACATCGGTGTTACTAAAGGTAAATTCACACTGTTGAGCAGTGGACAATTAAACGCTTGTGAAACTGTAGAGCTACCTTATGTAATCCCACCAGAATCCGTTGGTCTTGAATGTACGTATAAAATTCGGATTGATGACGAAGACTTACCAAATGTCCCTGATCCGGAACTATTTGAAAACTACGTTCGTTCAACCATTGTTGATGAATATGATGATCCAGTAGGTGATAATACCTGTGTAACACCTAGTACCGCTGGCACACCAAATCCAAACTGTAGTAATGAGGTCGTTGTAGAACTTCACAACGTACCACCAACTATTTCTGTTACAAAATCAGCTAATCCAACTACAGTAGTGGAAAGTATCACCGGTGAGCCTGTTGAATATACCGTTGTCATAACGAATACATCTTCAGTGGATGCCGTTACAATAACATCGATTACTGATGATCAATATGATATCACCACTGAGGCTGCAGCATGTCTGAATGAAGTCTTAGGTCTTGGTGAGACTTGTCAATTTAGTTATACAAGAAATGTCGTTGGTAACCTTGGTGATGCGCCATTTGTCAACAATGCAACCGCCGTGGCTTTTGACAATGAAAACGACTCCGACGACGATACCGGTCAAGCGAGTGTTTCTTTCAGTAACAGCCCAGGTGATATTGACTTAGTTAAAACTCCAAACGCATTAGATGAACCTCCATATTCAGTAACCGAGTCTGGTGCTGATGTAGACTTCACGTTTGAAATTACCAATACATCCCCTGTGGATAGTATCACTCTAACAGCGTTGGTTGACGACGAGCTAGGTGTGATATTTGATGAATTTGACTATCAAGGAGACTGTGCCTTCTACGGTGACTTCTTAGCACCTGGAGACAGCAGGTTCTGTACAGTCACTGTATTCCTATCTGGTGAACCTGATACACCTCATATGAATACGGCTATGGTAACAGGTAAAACAGATGATGCGACACCTGAAATACTCACAGATACAGATAATGGTAAAGTTGTATTTATCGATGAGCCAGCTGATGTCAACCTAGCAGTTGATCTTGAAATTACTGTGTTCTTGGATATTGCAAACGCGTCTAGCTATGAGCCAGTTAACTTGAACTCCGTCAAACTTGGTGGGGCAGTCGTTGCAACTGGATTAGCTACTGCAAACTATGAAATCATCGCAAACAACTGTTTCAATGATTCTATTGAACCTAGCGAAACATTATCATGTTCATTTACCGTGGATATCCTAACGTTTGCCGGATTGAGTGATCTCGGAACTGCACTACAAATTTCGGTAACAGACGGAGATGGAGGTGTAGCAGCCGAACCAATTGTTACGGTCAAAGCACAGTTAGCAGAGAGTCTTTAAATTGGAGGTAATACGATAAGGATATGAAATTACTTCATATATAACGAGAAGGTGCAATGGTTTAACCATTGCACCTTTTTATTGTTAACAGGATAAGAGCTTACGAAGATTATTTCCTACCTTTTCCCTTATTACTTCCTGTTCCAGAAGAACTCGTCATACCAATATTCACTGACGCAGACGCAGTTAGATCACCATCACTGATGGTATAACCAAAACTGTCACTACCTTTGAAGTTTTTCGCTGGTGTATAAATTAACTGACCATCACCTGAAATTTGAACCTTACCCTTAGCACCTTGTGTTACAGAGATAATCGTTAAGGTATCCCCTTCAGGATCCCTGTCATTCGCCAGTACATTGAACACAACTGGGTCTTTCGCTGCCAGAGTAACAGTATCATCCGAAGCTATAGGCGCACTGTTTGGTTCAACCAGAGCGGCAATCACAACGCTCTCCACCTCACTAGCACTCAAGCTTGAATCTAGCGTATGTTGCACAGAAAACGTTACATTGTAACTGCCATCTGATGCATCTGAACTCGCTATTGTGTCTAGCGTTACCGATTGACTTTCACCTGGCGCCAAAGTGACTGTTCCATTGTCTCCGTTCCAACCATTAGGAACGCTTAGCTCTATATTGAAAACAGCAGAATCACAATTCACACTGTCCTGATTGGTTACTGTCGCTGTGTAACTGATTGTACTACCCGGCTCAAGTTCACCACTTTGGTTTGGTACCACGGTCAACAGCGGAGTACCAATTTCACAGGCTTCGACTGGCGTTTCGACTACATAGTTCGACGTTGTACTCGTGTTGTAACTGCTATCAGCATTATTTAATACATTGAACGTAATTGTATAAGTTCCATCCGTAGCTAATTCATCCGAAGTGACATTAAGCGTTACCGTATCGCTTGCACCAGGCGCTAAATCTATAGTGGCTGCCGTTGTAGTCCAACCTGCTGGCGCTTCCGCTTCAATTGAGAAATTAGAAGATGAACAGCTATCGCTATCGTTATTGGTCACAGATACCGTGTAACTCTGTAGGCTACCAGGAACCATAGCGGTACTCTGGTTAGAAGTCACAGATATAGCTGGCTCACTCTGAGTACATGCCGGCTCTGCGAAACTAACATGAACGCTTGCACCTGTGCTATCGGCCCACTCGGTAGTGATTGTGATGCCTGCATCGGCGTCGGTATAGCTAGAGCCTACAGATAATGCTGAGTCATTCCAATCTGTAATTTGGCTTGCAGGCGTTAAGTCGATAAGTTGGCTACTGCTCATGTCAGACTCTGTACCTAATCGCATTGTTACACCGGATGTAAGTGCTGGGTAACTGCCAAGATAACTATCAAAGCCTGTAGGCTGACGGTACTCAAGATAATACCAAAGCTTTTGACCACTCGTCGCGTCAACGCCACGTTGGATTTTAATCGCTTTAGCTTCACCTGCTGGCGTAACTTCATAAGGCTCAAGTACATAGCTGCCATCTGTCGTTGCTTCAACAATTTTGCCTGCAACTGATGATGAGTCTATAGAGAACCAACCTAAGCTGTCTTTATTAAAGGCATTGAAATGGCCAGTAAACCCAGGTGTTCCCATAATTTCTAGACTGTCACCATATTCAATCGTATAGCAATCTCCATCAATGACATCCGCACCACATTCAAGCTTTTTTGCGTGATGTAACCCTAAGTTATGCCCTAATTCGTGCGCAACCGTTCTTAACGTCAAAGAACCATTTACCCAAGTTCTGGAAGGTGAGCCTCCAACCGTTCCTTTACCTGTCCATCCACAATCGGAAATTTGAGGGAATACAAACACTAAACGACTGTAACTATCTATATCCAAGTTGTTAGAAGCCGCAATTTCTTTAGTGGCTGTATAGATTTGAGTGGTATCACAGACAGAATTAATAGGTAATGTGTAATAGCCTTGCACATCACCAGCAAACCAAGTCTGGTCGTTAGAGTTCTCTCTGTAAAAATCATTAACAGAGCCAAAGACTAAGTCGGTCACTTCTTCAACCGTCCAAGGTTCTTGTACATCATTTTGGAAATTTACAAGCATGACCAAAGTAGACTGTTCGCCAAGCGTGTTAGGTAATGTTAATGAAGTGGAGCTTGCCGTTGTGGTCGAAACACTGCTTCCATCTGCCATTATAGTGAGACTTTGCTGAGAATCTTCAAGCACTAATGACTCAAAACCCTTACCTATCTCTTCAAACTTCCATCCTTTGGCACGCACTTTCATACCAGATTGCAGTGAGTTTAGTTTTGCAAGGTTTGAGATATGCAGCTCTACACTTCCATCGGCT
Organism: Vibrio mytili; assembly: GCF_049563345.1. Taxonomy (NCBI): domain Bacteria; kingdom Pseudomonadati; phylum Pseudomonadota; class Gammaproteobacteria; order Vibrionales; family Vibrionaceae; genus Vibrio; species Vibrio mytili. The sequence continues at coordinate 757,315 of NZ_CP110482.1, forward strand.
GTTTTAAGCACATGATGTAAACGACTCTTGCTGTGATCTTCATAGTCTTCATAAAAGACTTCCAGTTCACCTTCGAGCACTTGCTTTTGTTCTAGTAAAGCCTGAACCTCAGTTGGAATACCTTGGCGATCTTGCTCTGAAATAACCAAGCTCGCTACAGAAGCAGGATCAGATTGTACAAGTTCAGACAGTAAAACCTGACGCTCTTCCGCTAAATTGAATAACTCAACCAGATGATTCGCTTTATTTTTTTTACTAGCACTTCGATAGTTGGACATCGCTTTGAGCAAGGCATTGGTGCTATTCTTCGCATTCTGGCGCTTAGATGACACCTCACCTGATATCGCCTGTGCTGTACTGGGATTTTCGCTCAATTCGTGTTGAGTGCTGCGCATCAGCAGTGTTTTAGCCTGAGATAACGCTGCCGCACTGAACAAAACTGATGAAGTTCCGATCAAAGCCAAGGTCGTAATTTTTAAAGCGTTATTGGTTAATTTATTAGAGTTAAGAGAGATATTAAACATATGTAATATTCTATATTCCATTTACTTTCAAATTAAATACTGTGTTAGATAACAAACACGTAGATAATTCCAGTGCTAAATTTTAACACCAGATTATTAATCGTATTGATATTCGACGCTTTAAAACAACATGGAGTTATTTCTCACGACAAAATAGAATTAGTGTTATGGCAATATAAAAACACTAATTAAATATATAAATTTTCAGTGACTTTAAAAATCAGTTTTTAAATGAAAAAACGGCCAAAGGATATATAAGTCAAGAATTACACATCAACCATTTAAGTTTATAAAACCATTTTCATACAATCAGGCCAATATCCTCCGTTGATAACTTAGCTTAAGTACGAACATATTTTTGAAAGAAAGATACTAGCAAATAGATAGATTAATTTTCAATCAAATTTATAAATAAAAATAAAATATATGAATAAGTGTATTGAAATCATGAATGTATGATGCAAGTGTGTCTAATATTCAAACACCTTTAATTATATGAAATTATAATAATATAATTGACTATATTTTGATTAAAACAAAAATTAAAACCATAAATATCATTAAGTTGTCATAATGGTGACCGTTTAATTACCCGGACATTACATTTCTCATACAACCATCATAAATAAACAAATCATTAACCAAAAAAGATCAATACCATTACAAATTGAGCGTAGGTATAGCGTAGGTATAAAGTAAACAAATATCGGATTTTTCTTTAAGTTTATAAACATCAAATCCAACAAAATATTTAAGAAATAAATCTTCGGAAAATAAAAAAGCAACCGGTAAGATTGCTTTTTGGGAAGGGTTATTCAGACGACTATTTAGCTTCTTTACCTTTTTCTAAATCATTAAGTATCGATTCAAAAACGGGATAGCGTTGAGCACCCACTACGATTTGGGGTTCAATAAGTTCACCGTTTTCGACTCGACCAATAAGAAAGCTTGGTGTACCTCTCACGCCGAGCGATTTACCCAATGCTAAATCCCCTTCAACTTTATCGGCGACCGATTGATCTTTTAGACAGTCAGCAAAGGCTTGCATGTCTAAAGATAAATCTGTGGCGGCTTTTTGATAAAGCTCATCTCCCAATTGTTTTGGGTTGCTGAATAGTACATCACGCATTGGCCAGTAGGAGTCTTGTTTTAAACTGCATGTTGCTGCGATTGCAGCCGGCATTGCTTGAGGGTGAAAGTTAAGTGGGAAGTCTCGCGCGACATACTGCACTTTCCCTGTATCAATATAGTTTTCCTTAATCTGTTTAAAGGCGTTATCCGTAAAACGTTTACAATACGGACATTGAAAATCAGAAAACTCAATGATCGCGATTGTGGCGTCTTTACTGCCTAGTACTGGAAGCGTACCATCTTCAGTAAAGTTGGGCTGATTGGGTAACACCCTGGGCTCTTTCTTCGGTGGTTTGAACGCCAACTCCTTCATATCTTCAAGTTGAGTTTGAATCTTGCCCATATCGTCAGAAAGTTTACTCACCTCCTGCTTCAATGCTGCTACTTCAGATTTCAACTGATCATTATCTTCTGACTGGCAACCTGACAAAATTTGCAATAAAACTAACGGAGCTACGATCTTAATTGTGCGTGCTAACATGTTTGTCCCCCACTATTTGCCTCTCGCTAAGAGGTGGGATGGATATTATGTATCTCGTGGAACATAAGCCACTGTGGGCATTTATACCTATAAAAATTAATCGATTAAACAGTAAGTTAAAACACCGAGTTTACTTTGGCTGACCAAAGAAACGAATAGCTTCACCGAACAGACCACAACTCATGTCGTTCATTCTTCCACATTAAAATAAAGTATTGTAATGAACTTGTTACAAGTCAATTTATCAGACTTGAATACGAGCGACTATTTTATCGTTTGTCAGTTTATTGGACTTCCAACACAAGTTTTTATCATCGTAGATCTAACCTTTATTCCGACAAATTTGCCTTGATTACACATGATTTAAACAACTTATCCCTTCAAACATCAATTATGCAACCAATTGATTTATGGTGTTTAAAAAATCAACCATAACTGTATATTTATTAGGATATGAACATCATATTGTGCTAATGTTCACCCTATATCTAACTTTTGCCCTTCTTACGCAACTCGACACTCATGACAAAACCAGCAACAAGGACATACTTACCAAATAAATCATTGATACAAATGATAATGTGGCTGCTTTTCGTTATGGTTGTTACCGTTTTCTGCTGCCTGGCGTACTTTCTGAGTTCACTGGATAGCCTCGCCGCTGATCAACTTTCGCATCGAGTGTTTTTAGCAAAAGACTTAGAAACTCGTTCGAGTAAGGACCTACTTGAAGAATATACCTTTTGGGATGAGGCCTACGAACATGTCGTTACGAAAACTGATAAGGAATGGATAAAAGGTAACTCAGGCGATTACTTACTAAGCAAGAGGGATTTTGATTTTAGTGTTGCCGTTGTCAATGGCGATCAAAAAGCCTATTTAGTGACACACCCAGACGCCAAAAACTTACAATATGAAGACCTTAAGGCCCCCCTTTTAGAATTAATACAAGCGTCAGAACACTTGACCACAGTCACCAAACTTGCCCATGGTATATTTAAGATCAATGGCGATATTTATTATATTGTTGGTGGTCCGTTTGTCGATGAAGTGTCAGAACTTCCTCATGAAGGCACTTATTTAGCACTAGGGAAAAAATTTGACCCTGAGTACCTAGTTCAATTAGCGAGTGACTACCAGTTATACGATCTAAGACTGTCAGATACATCTCAAGGACTCGAATACTTCATGGCCTTACATACAGCGTCAGGAGAAACGGTAGGATTTCTGTCTTGGCAACCTGAGGTTCCAAGTAAAGCGATTATTCCTACCATTACGCTGATCATCATTATTTTTTCAGTAATCATCGCGAGCATCATTACTTATATTTTGAAAAAACAACAACTCAGTCGTGATGAGTACGAAAGCCGGTTATTTCAAGAGGCAACTACAGATTCTCTAACTAAAGTAAAAAATAGACGCTACGTGATGATGATGGGCAACTCGGAATATAACACGTTCAGTCAATTAGAAAGCCAACTTCTCTCCATATTAGTTATAGATATTGATCACTTTAAAGCAATTAATGATAAATACGGTCATAAGGTTGGTGATAAAGCCTTGGTACACTTTACGGAACTGTGTCTTGCAGGGCTGCGTAAAACCGATATTTTAGGCCGAATCGGTGGCGAGGAGTTCGCGATCATTCTACCTAATACTGATGAAAAAAAAGCTCAGGATATCGCTAACCGTATACGAATCTTGGTTTCAGAAACACCATTTTACTCTGACGGTATCATTATCAATCTAACTATTAGTGTAGGCGTATCGGTACTCCACACCCAAGAGAGCTTTGAGACCTTGTTAGAGGAAGCCGACAAAGCCTTGTATGAGGCCAAGCGAAGTGGCAGAAATAAAGTAATGCTTTATAATCAATCTAACCACAATGATGTTTAAGGGACGACATTCGCAAGCTCAACATCCTACAGTAATAGCTCGTTGAAGCCATTGTAAGATCCCTCTCTACTCTGTTTGCGAGGTGCTCAGTGCTTGATAAATCTACGTCTCACCTTTCGCTATACCGTGACTCTGATTTACATCAGGTCTTTACTCAGTTTCTTATTGCTCAATTTGAGTTTGCAACATCATTAGAAGCCGGGCTGATTATCGGTAATGATCCCGAATACACCCATCAGTATCGAGTCACAATAAGGCGCACCCGATCTTTGTGTCTGTTACTTCACGATCTCATACCAAAGTCAGAACTATCTCTGATCAAACCAAAGCTAAGAGTCTTAATGAAGAAGACAAATCGCTTGAGAGATTTAGATGTATTCATTATTGATAAAGCAAAATATTTCAACTTATTACCTGCAGAGCATTCGTCGCTTGAAGAACTCTTCGCAATTATTGAAATGCATCAGATTGCCCAACAAAACATTGTCTCGACATGGTTGTTATCTAATGAATATACTCAAACCAAGACGTTAGTAAAAAACAGCCTTAAGCGTGCAGCACTGTATGAGCCCAAATTTGAGCCTATAATACCCACTCGGTTTGCGAATACCCAAATATTAGCACAGTTAAAAAAAGTCAAAAAAGCAAGTCGTAATATATCAGAACAAAGCCAAGATAATGTTATTCACTCATTGCGAATAAAATGTAAAGCACTGCGTTATCTACTCGAATGCTTTTCGACACTCTATTCATCACCACAACATAGAGAAAACATAAAACAGATCAAGCACCTGCAGGATAAACTCGGTGATTTCAACGACACATCCAACCAAATTACATTTTTTAATACAATGAGAAAAAAAGAAGTAAAGAATAAAAAGGGCCAAAAGGCACTCAAGCAACTCATTAAAATAATAAAACAACAACATGAATTGTCTCGTTATTCAGTTTGCTCTCATTTACGCCAAATAAATGATGGCCTGTTGACCAACCAATCAGCGCTAGAAACTTATTATCAGTAACGGCAAGTGTCTAAGCAAACTTTCATTTATTCGTCATACTTTGTTTCTAAAGTGTTGTGTGGACAACAGTAAGTAGAATAACGTGAAACCATTAAAACGATACCAGTATGAGCGCTACGCTGTGCTGTGTAACCTCGCCTACCCTAGGGTCTTTAAGCAAACTCGTTACGGATTTGATCCTAATGGCCAGCGAGTGATAAAAAATAAACACGGCAAAATCATGATACGAGTCCTATGGAGTGAAAAGCATGAAGAAGCTGTTGTTGTGATTAAAGGTTCTCATAGCCTTACTGATTGGCTATCAAACTTTGCAATGTGGACGAGAAGCTGCCGTCAGTTGGGTCTTAACTATCGTATCCATGCAGGGTTTTACCATCTCCTTTTCCAAGAGAGCCAACCAAGCCGAAATGAAGACCGCTTGGGTCAGACCGTGCTAGAGCGTTTAGAAACCACCGTCGTACCACTAATATTACAGGGAAAGCGCATTACCGTTACCGGGCATTCATCAGGCGGTGCTATTGGTAGTGTATTTGCGGATTATATAGAAAAGAAACATCCCAAAAGCATTAAGCGCATTGTAACATTTGGGCAACCCGCCATTGGTGACTGGTCATTTAAAAGGAACTACGGCTTGGCTCACAAAACCTATCGGATATGTTGTGACATCGATATTGTCACATTTATGCCACCAGTACCGTTTCTTTATTGGCATGTGGGTAAAATGCTGTGGCTATACAACGGTCGAATTTACGAAAACACTCCCACGTTTATCCGTTTAGGTCGCTCTCTACTAAGCTGGCTTATCCGCCCCTTTTCTTATCATTTGATGAGCAAGTACATAAGAGATAAAGACTTTTTTGATGAAAGATAGCGCAGAAACAAAAAAACCAGCCGATTGGGCTGGTTTTAAGATAATGGAGGCGCCTCCCGGAGTCGAACCGAGGTCCACGGATTTGCAATCCGCTGCATAGCCACTCTGCCAAGGCGCCTTAATTTTTAGTTCTCTAAAGAGAAAATAGATGGTGCCCCGGGCCGGACTTGAACCGGCACAGCGCGAACGCCGAGGGATTTTAAATCCCTTGTGTCTACCAATTCCACCACCAGGGCACGCAATACTTTGCGATGCCGTTTAGTACGATAAACACCATCTTTGATATCGCTTGCTGCGTTATCATTTAATTCTATTCATGGGGCGAAACGTTCATCCCCGTGTTCTTACTGGACTTCTCCGTGAGAACGAGGCGTACTTTACCGCATAGAAAAATATCGTCAATAAAAAATTTCAATTTTATCAATCAGATGACCAAAAACGCGCCACAACGTATATATGAGCAGCAATCTGCCTATTCTGCGACCATGAAAAAGTAGAAATAAAGCACTGCTTCATGAGGACATAAGATACTATCTATGGCCCAAAAATGACCAACACAGCCCGAAATTATATATTGAACCCAAAACCAATATTCACATTCAGGTGCTCTGCATCTTGGTAGTCTATCGAGTCACTTGCTACACCTAATGTTAGGCCGTACCACTGAGCTTTTAACCCAATCGCATCCGATTGAATGTTATATGTCACTTGAGTAAATAACTGATTGCTCCAACGTGCAAACCACTCCGCGTCAACTAGCCATAAGTCATCGACATATAAGCTTTTTAAGCCAAACGCATTTTGATGAGCGATGTAAGACACGCGACTATGATATTTCGTAGGCAAGTGTTGTGTATAATCCGTGTCGTCTTCTCGCCCTGTTACCGTAGGCCGAATAGAAACAAATCCATCTTCATCCGTTTCTGCGGTGGCGGTATCCGCTGTTGCGCGTGTACGGGGCACTCCTCGCCATTTGATGGCATTAAGTACGTCTTGCGCCCATAGGCTTACAAACCATTTATCCGTTGGCATCCAGTTCAAACCAACGTCAGAGCTATATCCGAAATGGCTTTTCTGATCTCCGCTCAATTCTCTATCAAGTAACACATCTTCACTGTAGACATAATTCAAGTTGAGCAACCCATCATAATTCTGTCCTTGAAGATGCTGCACGTGACCATTCAGTCGGCCACTCATCACTTCCCGGGCTTCTAGATAGCTGACTGATACGTATGAACTGAATGATTCACTCCAATCGTGACTCCAACCCAACTTCAACCCATTACTGACAAGATGCTCAACATTAAGGTCAATGTCATACGCTTTCCCAGCTTGCATGTCTTGTCCATTCACTGACTCTCCATAGAGTAACATTGCGTCGGGACTGTAGTTTAAGTACCACTCGTAGCGGCTAAACAAAGACACTGAAAACTCTCCCATTCTGACACCAATTTCCGCCTGATTTAGGGTATATGCGTGTTCAGAGGTTGAGTAATGCCCAGGGTGGCCTTTAATTAGGGGGTAAATTTCGTTGTTTTCCGCGTAACCGGAGACATGAATATCGGTAAATATTTGCGTACTGTCATTAGGTAGTGACAGAGGAATAAAGCTTAATAATGGTGTGATTAAAGCAGTGCTAACAGTCATAATCGAATAGGCTCAAATAGAAATAAGAAAGAGCTCAGGATAGAGCTCTTTCATTAAAGGTCGGAATTTCAGTTACTTAGAATAGTGTTTCAAAGTCACCGTTGGTGTAACGAACGACAACCGCAGTGTCGGTATCGTCAATGTTCGCTACAACGCTGCCATTAACCTTGATTTGGCCAGAAAACTCACCTTGCTCATTTTCTGTCAGCTCTGCGCTAGCAGTACTGTTACTCAGAACAACAACAGGTGCTTCGTCCGATTCTGTATCGATCGTACTGTCGATGTTCAGTTGGTCTTCGTTATAAACTACATGACCATCTAGTACGACTGTGTTTACGCTAGGACGAGTAACTTGAAGGCTAACCTCGCCTTGCTGAGGGTTTTCAGGGTTGAGTTCAGTATTTACTTCTAACAGTACAGAGCCACGGATGAACTTAGACTCGGTTTCTTCTTCAGTTAAGCCTTCGTCTTCAGATTGAGTATTGTTTGAAGTCCCCCACGCCGAATCTGAAAAATCATCGCTATAGCTCCAAACTTCATCTACGTCGTTGAACGCGATGAAACCATCTGGGTTGTCAACACGAATATCAACCAAAGCTCCAACAGTTTGTTGGTTGTACTCAATCTCACCGCTTAGAGTAAATATAAGGTTCTCGAAGGTTGCGTTTTCATCAAACTGGTAAGTGTTGCTGTTCTCATACACATCACCTTCTTGCGTTTCGACGAAGCTGTCTGATTCTTCAAAATTGTATACCAATCCGTTTACGGTTGCAGTCACAGAACCAGACAATGATACAGGATTGCTTTGCGCGTCCTGACCAGCAATCTCTAGATTTGTTAGTACGAAGCTTAGTTGATCAGCAGAAGAAGAACCGGTTTCTAACTCGTCCTCATTACCATCTTGATATGAGCCAGAGTATTGGTTTTCTTCTTTGAAGTTATCAACAATCACTTGGCCAGATTCAGCACTTAGCGTCGCTGCGCCATTTTTAACCATCAGCTCAGTGATTTCTAGGTTGATATTAGCGTTCGAACTGAAGCTATCTTCACATACATAGGCATTTTCAGTTTCTGTACATGGTTCTTCTGATTCCGTTTCATCGATCTCAATTGAACCAACAACCGTCAACTTTACGCTTTCAGTATTGATCACATAAGTCTTAGTTGCTTCGTTTACAGTAACGTTATAGTCGCCTTGCTCATCGAAAACTTCGCTGTTGATATGGTAAGCAATGGAAGAAAATGCTGTTGCCAGCAGATCAAATGCGCCATTCACATCTTCTTCAAGAAGGGCTGGAATAGGCTCTAGACTTTCTTCCAAATTTGCGAAACTGACACGTAAGTCACCGTCTTCCGCTGTTGCTGAGTCGTATACGGTACGCACTTGCTTAACTAAGTTTTTCCCTGCCGTAATATCATCGGTGGCTTCAGGTTCTGAAACGGTCGGCTTTTCAGTTTTCTCTACTTCGATCTCTTGCTCAACAGAAGTCAGTAGAGCTTCATCTTCAGCATTCTTACCAACCTCATCAATAACATCCGTCGCTTTGCTTAAAATAGCCGTACGCAAGGTATCGTCATAATCGGTTGTATTGGCTTGATTCGACCATAAGTTTTCAACGGGTTGACCAGCGTCTGCGATGGCAGCAGATAACGTGGCAGCTTTAATAGAAGCTAAGTCACCATTTTCAACCGCAGCTTTCACTGCTTCAGCATCGGTTAAGTCCACAGCACCAATTTCAGACAGTTTCTGTGGGTCTACGCCAAGGACTTCGGCAACGTATTGCTTACCGGCATTGACACTTTCAATGGAAATTTCGCTACCTGCACCGATTTCAATCGCACGTTTTGCCGCTGCATCAGTAAGGTTGGTCATGTGTGAAGTCAAAGAACTAGATGTAGGAGCAACGAGTGAAATCAGCTTGAAATCATCGGCCACATTGAACCAATCGCCAAACGCCACATCACCTGTTGCACAGCCAGCATAATCACATTTCATGCGAGTTTGCAGCTCTGGGTTATTCTGCAAAACAAACAACAATGCTTTGTTTTGAGGGAGATCAGAAACAGAGTAAGCCCCTGTGTCGTCGGTCACTGCGGTGGCGATCAGCTCATCATCCGGACAGGATTTCCCTGCCACATTAGCAGCTGTTGCCAAACACACAGTTACTAAACCGTTTTCAACAATACCTTTATTCACAACACCTGAAACAGATGATTGTGCACTTTCGTTAGTGCTAGAAGACGAACCACTGCTGTCGCTTCCACAGCCAGCCAAAAGCCCTGTAGCCATGATCGCCACAGCGAGTACTGATTTTTTCATGAATAAACAATCCTATTGTAATTTTTCTAGTCATTTAGAGTGATGAAATTATCTTTTTTTAAACCAATTTATCATCGACGCCGAATATATATTAGCTACAAATCATTATCAATATGAATAATTCAAACATGATTAGTCGATTAAATATGGTTAAATTACACTCATGTTTTTAGACCTATGATCACAATACTTGCCAATTTTAGAGGAGAACTCATTTTAAAGTTTTTGCTATTCACAGAAGCAATATTTGAAAGAAAACGTGATTAATGTTAGAGATATAGTTCTCAAAATTATAACAATTGCTTAATATTAGCGTTTCACGTCTGCTAGGTGCTCCATGACAGAAAATCAAAAACACCTCCACTACCCTTCGAGTGGATTGCACGAATTCACCCATACGGATGTTTGGAATGGATTTACACAACTTGTCCCCCTTTCCTTTTTCGTTGTGATATTCGGTCTCGCTTTTGGCGTGGCTGCAGCACAAACAGGTTTAGATGCCTTTCCTACATTGCTGATGAGTGGCCTTGTCTTTGCTGGCGCGTCCCAGTTCGCAACGTTAGACATGTGGGGTGAACAGGTTCCTTTAGTCCCAGTATTAATCACGGTTTTCGCGATCAATGCTCGCCATCTTTTAATGGGCGCGACCCTCTACCCATGGTTAAGACAATTGCCACCCTTTAAACGTTACGGTGTCATGCTAGTGGCGTCAGACGCGAACTGGGCGATGGCGATGAATGCCTTTAGTAAAAAAGAACCCGGAATGGGCTTGTTGGTTGGAGGTGGGCTGGCGCTCTGGGGCTTCTGGATGATAGGGACGTGGATAGGCATATATTTCGGAAGCGCGATCAATGATCCTGTAAGCCTTGGTCTCGATATGGTTATGGGCTGTTTTCTACTCTCTATGGCAATTGCGGGTCCTACCAACTTAAGAGTATTCGCTATTTGGTTAATTGCGGCGGCATCGTCAATGCTGGCTTATTGGTATTTACCTGAAAATAGCCATGTGGTGGTTGGTGCCCTCACTGGCGGAATATTTGGTGCGTGTTGGAAGGAGAAAAGCGAATGAGTATTGAAACCAGTTTTATCGGCACGCTCATCATTATATTGGCAATGGCGGTGGTCACATTAATGACCCGTTGGGGTGGTGTATTTGTCATGTCACTGATACCGATCAGTGAACGAGTTCAGCGATTTATAACGGCCATGTCTGGATCGGTATTAATCGCGTTGTTAGCGCCCCTCGCAGTAGAAGGCGATAGTGGCGCGAGAGCGGCGCTTTTGTCCACCGCCGTCGTCATGTTTATCATTAAAAAGCCACTACCCGCCATCGCTGCGGGGATTGTTGCTGCGGCTTTAGTACGAGCAATATAAATTAAGCCCAAACTATTTGGGCTTAATTTACGAAATCATATAAGTTCAAATCATGCGAGCAGACTCGCAACCGTTAGGCGCAGCAATTACAGTTACGTTTGTATTTGTCCATTTTACCAATACCTGGGTTAAACGTATTGGTCGGGTCCAGCTCATGATAGAACGTTTGTAGCGAATTCTCTGCTTCGTATAAGTGCCCCACATTGTGTTCTGCGGGGTACTTTGCTCCTCGACTGTTCAAGTGCTCAAGCATGAGTCTTTTCATTAACTTGGTATCTGTGCCTTTTTTAAACACATAATCCTGATGGAACACATAGCACATAAAGTGACCATAATAGAGCGACTCCACAAGATTCTTGCTCACTTCTTCGGGTAAGCTTTCAATCCACTCTTCATCATTCCGACGCAAAGCAATATCCAAAGCAACAATATCTTCTACTTCGTTTCTATGAATCGTTTCATAGCGAATCGCTGCACCCGCTGCCGCAAAGCGGTGTAAAAAGGCTTTTTTACCTTCATCCGGAGTACACTCGAAAAAATCGCAATCACTTTCAATCGCCCACTCTTCCCGCAGGTATTTCCTCGCTTCATCAATACCACCATCACTCATTTTTAGAATAAGGTGATGCTCATACTTATTTCGAAACTCCAACATTCGCTCAGGCAGATGCTGAGGGAATAATTTGCTGGCATAGTATAAGATAGTATCCGGAAGGAATTTACTGACGAACGGCACACGTTCTAAGAAATTCTCCACCTTGGCCTTCATTGCAAACATTTTCGGTAGGCGGTCGGTTCCCAACTTATCAATGGATAGAAAGACATCTTTGCCGTACTTTTCTGCCATGTTAAAGATATCTCGATGCAGATACTCTCCCATTTCAGGCAAGTTTTCGAACTTGGATAGGATGTCTTGTCTGAGCTTGGTTAATTTGGCTGGATTATTAGTGCCGAGGTAAAAGACCTGCTCTTTTTCCGGGACCGGGTAGCTATCGACACGAACCGCAAAGACACCTAACTTACCCGCGCAACCACTCGCTTCAAACAGTCGACGTTCATCAGCATTAAAACGAGAAGGAATATCAGAAGTCACATCACGGACACGTTGGTCGTACTCTTTATCAGATGCCATGCGATCATCATGAATGATTTTCTCAGCGTCAAAATTACCGTCTTGTAAGTTTTGTAAAATCTCTTCTGGCGTTTCGCCTAATCCATCAATCCCTAAATGATTCACTAAGTGTAGATTGCCTTGCTTATCCACTTGGGCGTAAATCGCAAGCTCAGTATAAGCTGGCCCACGTTTAACAAGCGCCCCACCCGAGTTGTTTGCAATGCCTCCAACCACAGTTGCGCCGAGAGAAGAAGAACCGATAATAGAGTGCGGTGCGCGGTTTACGGTTTTGAGCGCTTTTTCGAGCGAGTGCAAGCTGGCTCCGGGTAGACAGACTGCTTGTTTACCACCATCGATTAAGTGAATACGTTTTATCTTAGTGATATTGATAACCACAACATCACGATCATAATCGTTACCGCTTGGCGCTGATCCTTCTGTAAGTCCCGTTTTTGCTGCTTGCATAATAATAATGCAATTAGCCTCAACACACTGTTTAATAACGTTCCACTGTTCCAACAAAGTATTAGGGAATATAACTGCGAGCGCGGTACCACTTCCTGAGCGAAAACCAGAGCGGTAATATTTCGTTTTCACTTGTTCGGTGAGGACGTTTTCTTCTCCAACGACGGCTTTAAATTGTTCTATCAACTGCTTTTGTTTCATTTCCCGTTCTCTATTTTTATAAGACCTCTTTCGGCAAAGATTGATAAACCGTAGCGGGTCACTGTGTTAACGAGCGAAACAATAGCAAAACTATTTTTTAACAGCTGTGCGCGATCACGTGTTATTAAAAAGAGGCGGATACGATATGCGGTTTATGTGTGGTGTGTTGGCCGCGGTACGACGTTTGGAAATCAGGGAACAAGCGTAAAATAGAATAGCGTTGAAAATATCGATGAATAGAGAATGGAGGCGCCTCCCGGAATCGAACCGAGGTCCACGGATTTGCAATCCGCTGCATAGCCACTCTGCCAAGGCGCCTGATTTGAAAACGCAACACGGTATGTTGCGTTGCCGTGTACTTTACGGATTCCCAAAACATAGTCAAACAAAAACCTATCAATTACGGTTTGTTTGCTTCGTTTTACGTCAATCCGATGAAAGTTCAATCGAGTTGCTTAATTATTGTTTTCCGGAATTGTTGCGTTATGCGGTTATAGTGTTAGGTAATGAGTGCTTTACACAATAAAACCAGCGTTCACATTTTTAGCGTGCAAGCTAAGCGCGTTTTAACAAGCGACCAACCACATTAGGATGATAAGACCAGGTGTGATCAAACATCGCCATCAACGCGGGGTTACCGTACTTAGACAAACTAATCGCATGGAATCGATTTTTCTTCGCTTTTAGAGCGTCGACTTTCGCCAGCAATTCATCTTGTTGCTTCGGTGCAATGAAATCGGAAATCACCACCATGTCGGCATTTTTGTATTTATCACCACTCATCAAGTCGATCGCTTTATTCAGAGTTGGTTCTAAATCCGTACCGCCATGAAAGCTGTACGTTAAGAAGTCCGCCGCTTCACGCAATCCATCCTGCTTAGTCAACTCATACGTAATGTGTTCCGTAGAAAAGATGATCACATAGCAATCTCGTTGCTCTGCTAGAGCGATTTGCATCAGTGCATACGCCATGGCTTTCGCACATTGTTCAGGGAAGCCGCTCATTGAACCAGACGCATCGACACAAACAATAAACGGTCCTTTCTCAATATCAACCGCTTTATGATCAGGACGATGCGCTTTTACCTTACGCAAGGTGCGTGATTTGCCCTGAGTGCGGTAATTCATCAAACGCTTATCAACCAGGTGCTTGTAGAACACCACTTCCAACTCAGGATAAGCTAAAAACATGGTTTCATTCGGAAGCAGCTTGTTTAGGTCGTCACTTTCGTGGATGCCCACAATGTCATCGGTCGCTTCATCGCTTTTTTCCTCGACCATCTGCAGCTCTTCCATCGGTGCGCGGTTGAGGTCTGGATCGTTGACTTGCCCTGCCATTCGACCCAGCTTTTCAGCGATTTCTTGAAGTCCTTTGTGTTTTTTCAAAAACTCGGCATGACGTTTCATTACGGTTAGATCCGTTTTGCTGAGCTTGGCAGATGCCATATCCCATAAACGTCCTACACTCTCCGCATCTCCGGACTCAGTGACCTTGTCCATATTACGCATGGTTTCCATACGTTGATAAAGATCATTCAACACTTTCTCTTTATTGACTTCGAGCTCACTCAACTGCGCCTGTTTAATTGCATCAGCAAGGCTTTGGTACCATTGGTCGCAGAAATAATGCGGGAACATTGGGTTATTTACCCCTTTGTTCTTCTCCATCATCCGACGCGCTTGCATGTAAAACGCAGAGTGCCACTCTAATTGCTTAATGATGCCTTCGATACGTTCAAAAAACTCATCTTCATCCCAGTGAATCACCTCCTGGTACAGAGACAACTCTTGCTGGAAGCGCTCCGTTTCACACACTTTGGTGATGCGCTTTTTGACATTCCCCCGCCATTTCAGCAGATGATTTTTAACCGAGGATTTCATTCCTCTATTTTCCGCCATCATCATCACTTGAGAACGTGCCATGAGGTCGTTTACAGCGCCGTCGATGATACCCGAATCCGCGATCATCAAAGCTAAGTTGAAACCGTCTGCCCCTAACATATGGTCTCCTTATGAGAAAAACTCTGGTAAGTTTTTGAAGCGCTGTATGATTTTTTCGCTTTCACGTTGTATCGACTCAAGTTGCTGGCTGACCTGCTGTAAACTCGATTCCATCATTCGTGGTAACTCGGGATCGACAAAGCTGTGCGGCAATGCATCATGGAAGTTCGCTTTGACCTTGCGCATATGGTGTTCGGCTTCACGCAGTTGGCTAACCGCTTTTTCGCTCAACGTCAGCCATTTCTGATACTGTTCGATATCTAAGCCTTGCTGAGTCACTAAGCCCACTAAAATACCTCGGTTGGCGATATCACGAATCACTAAGTTGTTCGCAGCATCGACATCCAGCCTCAAACGGCACATATTGGTGTTCTGATTGACGTAGCCGTATACATCACCATTGCCGTCTTTAATCACACGGTCTAGTTCATCCTTAGGTAGATAAACCCATCGGCTATCGCCTTTTTCAGATTCAGACACTGACATATTGCTTTGCAATATAACGAGCTTAACCAAATTAACCGCTGCGCCCACTTTGTACGTTTTCGCTTTAGATGTATCAAAACGCATGGTTTCTTTACGCAGAATACCGGTCGAAGTTTCCGAGGTAAGAGACATGCGGTAGGCATCTTCAAGTTCATGTTGAACGTCGACGAGCGTCTCACGGCAATAATCGATTTCCTGCTCTGCGTCTTGCTGATCAAAAGCGTGCTTTAACGCAAACTCCTGTACCACACTACGCACGACATCACGGGATTCAGGACTGTTCCACAAACAATCTTGTAACAGAAGTAAATCAAGCGGGTTAATTTCGTCACGACCATTAAAGAATGCACTTGCTTTTAGCAATTTTACCGCTTTTTTCCAACGACGATCCGACACATACATGTCAGTTTGAGCCACATCGCCAAACTCCGCTTCCACCTTCTGCTCTAACATGGTTTTGAGTTGGAAAAGCTTTTCGAACGCATTGTCTGTAAGCGTCAATTTATCCAATTGTTGCTGCCACTGATGATACTCTTCATCAGTGATTGCTAGGCCTTCTGGCACTTGCGCTTCTTGCGCGGTACCAACAGTCAGCATAGATTTGAAATTCTGTTTATTTTGAATACGATTGACGAACACTCGCACAAGCATACGGTCATAAAGTGCGTCTAATCCACTATCTTCATCTGGCAGTTCATTCGAGGCTGAAACCAGCAGACGCATCGGCACACGCTCGATGTCACTGCCGTTTTTGAATGTTTTTTCGTTCACCACGGTTAGCAGCGTGTTCAAGATAGCGGGACCCGCTTTCCAAATTTCATCTAGGAAGACGACTTGTGCCGTCGGTAAGTAGCCTTTGGTCAAACGAACATAACGACCATTATCTTTTAGCTCTTGAATGCTCAACGGACCAAAAACTTCCTCTGGCGTTGAAAAGCGAGTCATTAAATATTCGAAGTAGCTACTATTATCAAAAGCTTGTATAAGGCGTTTGGCAATTAAGCTTTTGGCGATCCCCGGAGGACCAAGAAGGAAAACACTTTCACCAGCAAGTGCAGCTAAAAGACAGAGTTTTATCGTATGTTCACGTTCATAGACCCCATCAGTCAACGCTTTAGCTAGCTTATTGATACGCTCTGAAAGAAGCGCTTTCTCAGCGTTTGACGTAGTAATGGAAGGTTGAATCATACGTGCTCCGACTGCTGGACTAATGCGTTGTATTTAGCGTAGTAATTAGCTTTATACATATGTTGCCACTTTGTTACAAGTGTATTTTATTCTAGCTCCCCTTATAGCAGACGCACGGCGTTCTCTTTTGTCAGTAATCATAGTTTTCATTTATGGGACTCCAATCACGAACAACGCAAACGTTTGTTCTCTTTTAGGTCAGTTTTTTCTTTTTTTTCTGCGTATTTATCGTTACTGTTCGAGCTAGCCTTACTAGCTAGGATTCACATTCCATGAGTAAAACAATTCATAAATGGAAGCAGATTTCTTTGGTTGAAGAAGCTATCGCCCTTCCAACAGGTCAAACGATTACTCACACCACAATCCATCATCCGGGAGCTGCGGTGATTTTACCTATCACAGACAAAGGCGATATCGTACTGGTTCATCAGTTTCGGCCATCTTTAAAAAAGTGGCTATTAGAACTGCCGGCTGGTACACGTGAACCTGAAGAAGACCCGCTGTCTTGTGCCAAAAGAGAACTCGAAGAAGAAACCGGATTCAGCGCAGAAAAATACACATCATTAGGTCAAGTTACCCCTCTTGCTGGTTTTTGCGATGAAATACAATATTTATTTGTAGCGGAACATTTAACCGCAACTCATCGTTACGAACCTGACGACGATGAGGTCATCGAAGTAGTGACACTGTCACCTAAAGAGATTGACCAACGAATCATTGAGGGTTTGATAACCGATGCCAAAACGATTGCTTGCCTTTGCAAAGCACGCCTTTGTGGCTATCTATGATTTACGACTAAGCTATAATTTACGACCAAGGAGATAAAGATGGACTTTCGCTCGGATACCGTCACCCAACCCACGCAATCAATGCGAGAAGCTATGTTTACGGCTCCCGTCGGTGACGACGTTTACGGTGATGATCCCACGGTGAATGAACTAGAACTGTTTGCCGCTGAACTTGCTGGTTTTGAAGCAGCACTTTTCACTACATCCGGCACCCAGGCGAACCTGTTAGGATTGATGGCTCACTGTGGTCGCGGCGACGAATACTTGTGTGGTCAACAAGCACATAATTATCGCTATGAAGCCGGTGGCGCAGCGGTTCTCGGTTCAATCCAACCACAACCTGTTGAAAACAATCCTGATGGCTCCCTGCCTTTTGATAAGCTCGAAGCGGCGATCAAACCTGATGACAGCCATTTTGCTCGCACTCGTTTACTCAGTTTAGAAAACACGATTAATGGCAAAGTGCTTCCACTGTCATATTTGTCGGAAGCAAGACAGTTTGTAGATAAACATAACCTTCAGCTACATCTCGACGGTGCTCGCGTATTTAACGCAGCAGTTGCATTAGGTGTGCCTGTTAAAGCAATCGGTCAATATTTTGATTCTATGACCATTTGTCTTTCTAAAGGTCTTGCCGCGCCTGTTGGATCGCTGCTGTTAGGTAGCCACGACTACATCGCTAAAGCGCGACGTCTGCGAAAAATGGTTGGTGGTGGCATGCGTCAAGCAGGTATTTTAGCCGCAGCGGGTAAACTGGCATTGACGGAGCAGGTTGATCAACTGAAGCAAGATCATGTCAACGCGAAAAACTTAGCTCAAGGATTGTCTGAATTGCCTGGCTTCTCTGTTAATCCTGATTTCGTTCAAACCAATATCGTGTTTGCTAAGATAGAGCCGCACATAGATATCAACCGTATTGCTGAGGAGCTAGCAAAACAGAATATAGTTATCACGCCAGGGAACCCTGTACGCTTTGTTACCCACAAAGACATCTCTAGCCAAGATATCGACCTGTTCCTATCTAGTTTGAAAGCCCTACTGTAGGACATACGTTCGCTTCCCCATCACGGGGAAGCGGTATTTTCTAGACACCCTTACTGCTGCTCAACCATGATCAGCCCATCAACATCGAAACCGTTTTGTTTCGCCACACGTTTAAAACGCTCTACCAAAGCGTCATCTACCGTCGGTGTTCTTGAAAGTAGCCAAAGGTATTCGTGGTTATATCCAGAAACAAATGCATAGTCATACTCATCTCCGAGTTCGAAGATAATATAGGACGAGTAAAACGGACCAAAAAACGACACTTTAAGGTGCCCTGTATTTTCATCTTCAACGAAATACGCTTTGCCTTTCGCTTGATTCCACTCCCCCTTTTGAGCAGAGTACCCACGGTTTATCACATCGATACCGCCATCTGAGCGAACCTTATATTCCGCAGAAACTTGCGATAATCCAGCCTCAAATGAGTGGTCTAATCTAGCAATTTCATACCATTTACCGAGATAGGGATTAAGGTCAAAATTATTGACTGGTTCTATTCCATCAGGTTTAGATGTGCAGCCGAACAGCGCAAACAATACAACGGTTAACAATATCTTTAGTTTTTTCATGCAGCTCTTTACCATATGCAACACAATTAAATGGGTTATTTTACGATTCACTGTGAATTTCGATCACTAAAGGTAGTGCTATTGAAATTCCTCCACCAATGAATGTAGGTTAAAACCTACACACTTGTACATCGATTCCTTCAATTTAACTGTTTATATATCAAAAGTTTGCATGATATAGACATTTCTTTTCACGCGACACGGATATAATATGTGTCGAAATCAAGTGAGGTCGTTGTTATGAATTTAAAATTAGTGTCAGCTTGCGCCGTGTTAACTTTGGTTATGGGTTGTCAACCACAAGACAAAAGTGACACGGTAAATGTCATTACCTCGACAGATATATGTGACTCACAAGATAAGATGCTAGGTGGGTGGGAAAGGTTCGACGCGACTCCAGATGTACAAAAAGCGATGGCGTTTGTTCTGACAAAAATGGACACACCGGCAACGTTCAAGCAGATTACTGACGTTCACGCGCAAATCGTTAGTGGCGTCAATTACGCGATAGAGTATGAACTGGATGATGCCTCGGTGTGGAATACCATTGTTTACCGAAATCTGGAAGGTCAATACGCGTTAGCACAATCCCCACGAAAAGGACGTTTCTGCAAGCAGTAATATCAACATAAACAGCAGCTCAAAGAATCCGATAAGTGCAGAACGTTTATTGAATTGACTGACGGTATAGGTAAGTACACTGCCACGGACGTTTAATTACATAGAACTATGCCAATATGTTACAAGTGGCACCATCAACGTCTTATAGACCCCAAACACTGTTTGGCACCGAGGGTAAGAACAGTACAAATATTACCAACCTCATAAATTTACCTGCAACTTGAAAATATATTACATATTTTTGTGATACAATCCCGGCCTATTTTTTCTCACTCACATACAAGTATGAAGTTTCCTGGTCAGCGCAAATCAAAACACTACTTCCCGACCCATGCTCGAGATCCGTTAGTCAACCAAATTCGACAAGCACCAAAGCTCTATCGTCCAACGATCGTTGGTGTTGGTCAAACCATCGTGGATATTGAAGCGCGTGTCGATGATGCGTTTTTAGAAAGATACGACTTAAGTAAGGGACATTCACTTGTCCTTGAAGAAAGCAAAGCAGACGCTCTCTACGAAGAATTAGTTGAACAAGGATTGATTACACATCAATATCCGGGTGACACGATAGGCAATACACTTCATAACTATTCTGTCCTTGCTGATAGTAAGTCCGTACTGCTGGGAGTGATGTCAAAAAACATTCAAGTCGGTTCATTTGCATACCGTTATCTATGCCGTACCTCTTCACGTATGAACCTTAACCATCTACAAACCGTCGATGGTCCTATTGGACGTTGCTATACACTGATAACTCAAGATGGCGAACGCACTTTCGCTATCAATGAAGGTCATATGAACCAGCTTCTTCCTGAAAGTATCCCAGAAGAAGTCTTTGATAAGGCGTCTGCACTTGTGGTCTCTTCTTATCTAATGCGTGGAAAAAAAGACGACCCGATGCCGCAAGCGGTGCAAAAAGCCATTGAATTTGCTAAGCAGCATGATGTTCCAGTCGTCCTAACGCTTGGGACAAAATATGTGATCGAGGGTAATGAAGCTTGGTGGCAAGATTATATCCGTGAGCACGTATCGGTCGTCGCGATGAATGAAGAAGAAGGGGCTGCGCTTACTGGCGAAACCGATCCGTTGAAAGCCGCGAATGCCGCACTGGAATGGGTTGATCTCGTCCTGTGTACAGCGGGTCCTAACGGTCTTTATATGGCCGGATATGCCGATGATAAAGTGAAGCGCGAAACAAGCCATGAAACACTTGAAGGGTCTATCGATAACTTCAATAAATACGAATTCAGCCGCGCTATGCGCAAAAGCGACTGCGAGAATCCAATAAAAGTGTATTCACACATCGGTCCATATTTAGGTGGCCCTCTTAAGATCAAGAACACCAATGGTGCGGGTGATGCGGCTCTATCAGCACTTCTTCATGATATGGCGGCGAACTCATTCCACCAAAAAGAAGTACCAAACTCTGAAAAACATGCCGTTCGTTGTCTTACTTATTCATCACTATCGCAGATTTGTAAGTATGCAAACCGTGTCAGCTACGAAGTCTTAACCCAGCACTCTCCCCGCTTGTCACGCGCATTGCCAGAACGTGAAGACAGCTTAGAAGAAACCTACTGGGATAGGTAAAACACCCACTCTGAACACAATGCATACATAAGGCCACCATCGGGTGGCCTTTCGTTTTGATCTAGAGCACTAATTAGTTTTATTAGTTAGAATGAAGCACGATCATTGGCGAATAATTCTTTACACTAACGCCTCAGCCAGTATTATTCTCGCGCAAACGGTTGCGCAACTCTAGAGTCTGATTTGATTATTTGACACTAAACGGCACGTGTTAGTCATTTTTTGGGAGTATCCATGCAGTCTGATATTGAAATTTGTCGAAACACCCAGTTATCTTCCATTGAACGTATCGCCAAGCAAGCGGGTTTACTGCCTGATGAATATGATACTCATGGTAAACATAAAGCTAAAGTTAACCCCAAGTGCCTTCAACGACTTCGTGATAATAAAGATGGCAAATTGGTGCTCGTCACTGCGATCACCCCAACTCCGCTTGGTGAAGGCAAAACGGTAACGACCATTGGATTAGCTCAGGGACTGGCGAAACTCAACCAACAAGTCATGGCATGTATTAGGCAACCCTCAATGGGACCTGTTTTCGGTATCAAAGGAGGCGCTGCAGGCGGTGGCTATTCACAAGTCGCACCAATGGAAGAGCTTAACCTACATTTGACTGGTGATATTCATGCCGTCACAGCAGCGCATAACTTAGCATCAGCCGCACTGGACGCCCGTTTATACCACGAGCAACGCGAAGGATATGACGTATTCGAAGCTCGCACTGGCCTTAAAGCTTTGAAGATTGATACCAACCGTATTACGTGGAAAAGAGTCATGGATCATAATGATCGAGCGTTACGCTTGGTCAAAATCGGGCTCAATGAGCCTGGTAAAACCATAAACGGTTACGAGCGAAATGAAGGGTTTGACATCTCCGCAGCCTCAGAATTAATGGCGATACTAGCACTCGCCAAAGACTTAAAAGATCTTAGACTGCGTATAGGAAAAATCGTCGTCGCTTATGACTTAGAAGGACATCCTGTTACGACAGAAGACTTGCAAGTTGCTGGTGCAATGACGGTGACCCTGAAAGAAGCCATTGCACCGACCATGATGCAAACGCTTGAAGGTGTCCCTACCCTCATTCATGCAGGTCCATTCGCCAATATCGCGCATGGTAACTCGTCAATCATCGCAGATGAGATAGCATTGAAACTGTCCAGTTACACGGTGACTGAAGCAGGTTTTGGCTCGGATATGGGGTTTGAGAAAGCGTGTAACATCAAAGCGGCCGCCTCTAAGAACGCCCCAGATTGCGTGGTTATTGTCGCTACTCTCAGAGGCTTAAAGGCCAATTCAGGCCATTATGAATTACGCCCAGGAACTCCGATTCCCGAGTCAATTTTTGAGACCGATGAGGCTGCTTTACAAGCGGGCTTTGAGAACTTGAAATGGCACATTAAAAACGTTAAAAAATATGGTATTCCCGTTGTTGTCGCACTAAATCAGTTCCCTCAAGACTGTGAAACAGAAGTGGCACAACTGAAGCAGCTTGTTCATGAGTTTGATCCACAGGTCAGCGTCGCGATTAGTACCGCTTTCTCACAAGGTGGTGAAGGCACCATTGACCTTGCCCAACTTGTGGTCAACGCATGCGAGCAGCCAACCGCTTTTAGACCGCTCTATCAATCGGATCAAACTCTCAAAGAAAAGTTAATGGCAGTATGCGAAACCGGATATGGCGCATCTCAAGTGGACATGAGCGACCTTGCTAAGCAGCAGCTCTCTCAATTTGAGCGTTTAGGTTTTAATCACCTAGCGGTATGTATTGCCAAAACGCCACTGTCCATCACTACCGACGCCACTGTTAAAGGTGCACCAACCGGCTTCTCGGTACCCATTAGGGAGTTGCGTTTATGTGCAGGCGCAGGATTCGTCTATGCTCTTTCAGGCAATGTCATGACCATGCCTGGCTTGCCGGACAAACCTGCATTTATGAACCTCGACATCGACGAAGACGGCCATATAATCGGGCTTTCGTAACGATTCAGTCTTTCAAATCGAATCATGTATGGGAGCACATACGAGCTCCCTCTATCTCCTTGATGCCACACCACTTTACATTGTAAATCACCAAATTAGAACAGACTTACCCGCACACCCCGCTATGGTGCAATGCTTAATTCAATTTTCACTAATATGGTGCAAACAATAACATTGTTACGACTAAAACCATTGATTTAAGTAAGGTAATTTCTATGGCCCGATTCTTGTACTAAAGTTGATGATAGAACATAAATACACCATAACGTGCTATTCAAAACTTTATTTTTCGTCAACCAACTCCCCTTGGTTAGTATTGTTTTTAGGCTCGTACAATAGGGAAAGAGAAAACTATGCAAGACGCACTCGCTGTAATTTTAGCTGGAGGTGTGGGCTCCAGACTTAGCCCACTCACCGATGACAGAGCCAAACCTGCGGTTCCATTTGGCGGTAAATACCGCATCATCGACTTCACGCTAACCAACTGCCTTAACTCAGGTCTCAGAAAAATCCTCGTCTTAACACAATATAAATCCCACTCACTTCAAAAACACCTAAGAGATGGTTGGTCGATATTTAATCCAGAACTGGGTGAATACATTACCGCTGTTCCTCCACAAATGCGCAAAGGTGGTGCATGGTACGAAGGTACAGCCGATGCGATTTACCACAATATGTGGTTGTTGTCCCGTAATGATGCAAAATACGTTGTGGTTCTATCTGGTGATCACATCTACCGCATGGACTACGCCGCGATGCTTGAAGAGCATAAAGAAAAAGGGGCAAAATTGACCGTAGCGTGTATGGATGTACCTGTTGAAGAAGCGTCTGCATTTGGTGTAATGGGAACGGATGAAAATGGGTTAGTGAATTCTTTTATCGAAAAGCCAGATTGCCCCCCTACTTTACCCGAAGACAAAACAAAGAGCTTAGTATCGATGGGCATCTACATCTTTGATATGGATGTGCTCCAAGAAGTACTCGCACAAGACGCCAAAATAGAAACGTCGAGCCATGACTTTGGCAAAGATATTATCCCGAGGTTAATCGACAGTGAATCGGTCTATGCTTACCAGTTTTGTGGAAGCAAAGGACGTGTAGACAAAGATTGCTACTGGCGTGATGTCGGTACGATAGATTCATTCTACGAAGCAAACATGGACTTGCTTGAACCCGTTCCCCCAATGAACCTCTACCAATCAAACTGGGCCATTCGTACCTATGAACCTCAATTCCCACCAGCCAGAACCGTTTCTTCCGCAACAGGGAACGAAGGGATCTTTATAAACTCTATCATTGCGAATGGTGTGGTTAACTCCGGTGGCTCGGTCCAACACTCAATTATTGCGTGTAATGTGCGCATACACGATAGCGCAACGGTGATGAATAGTATTCTGTTTGATGATGTTGAAGTCGGTGAAGGTTGCCAATTGGAAAATTGCATTATCGATAAACACGTACGAATTCCACCCAACACTCAAATCGGTGTCAATAAAGTGGAAGACGCAAAGCGATTCCGTATATCTGAAAAAGGCATTGTCGTTATTCCAGAAAGCTACGAGTTCTAGTTATACCCGCGTATATTCTGGCGTCGCGAGCAAATGAAAATATGAAAAAAGCGCACGATTCACATCGTGCGCTTTTGGTCTATATCTAGTTTACAAACTAAAGGTTACATACGGTTGACCAACTACCGTCGCTACCTGGCTCAGATGAAGTCCACCAGTTTGCTTTGTAAATCACACCATTATGAATGACTTGGTCACCTTGATTTGCATGACTTGGGTTACCCGCCCAGTCTGTTTGTGGGAAGTCTGGGTAAGTCACGAGTCCACTTGCGTCACAAGTACCTGGCTCTGTTGAACCACCGTCACCTGTGCCAGCCCCTGCGCTCAGTTCACCAATTGGAAGATCTGGCTGCTCAAACTTGAACGCAAACTCTTTACCACCAGAGATCACGGTGTAGTTTGCTGGACCAGAAATTGGTAGGTAGTAAACCATATCTAGTTCATAGGTACCGCCCGCTGGTAACTCTTTCCATGCCGGTAGTGAGAAAGACACACGATGCATCACGCCGTCCAAACCACCAATGTTATCTCCACGTGTATGACCCGATGAAATCACACTCAAGCCACCACCAGACTGGTCTTTTGCGTTATCCGGAGCAGATACAGGAATATCAAACTGGAATTCTGTACCGCCAGGAATTGCTTGGCCAGTATTGTTGGTAAAGGTAATTTTCGGATTAATTGGGTAGTTTTGGTCACCAACTTTAAAACCACCAACACTCACAGCGATGTCTACCGCTTCCGTTGGGATCGCACCAGTTGCAACTGTATTTCCATAAGGCGTTGCAGACTTAAATTTGTCGTAAATGGCCTTGGTCATCGTGTTACCCATGTGGTACTCACCATTACCAGCCGCACACGCTTGTTCGGTCGCATCAACCGTCGTACGGTTACCATTCTCATCTAGTACGTAACAGTTATAGTCACCAGCTAGTTCCCAGAACATGATGCCACCGATCTCTTTGTCGATAACGTAGTCCGCTTTCACTTCGATCGATGCTTTATCTTCGGTAGACAGGAAGACACTCTTCTCTGCGTTCCATAACCATGGAGCAACCGCAACATCATCGTAGTGACGAGTGTACGTACCAACAAGTTGGTCAGACGGATCATTAACCGGATCTAAGCCATACGCTTGCGCATAAGACCCCCAAATGCCTTTCTCTAGGTTCTTAGCATGCCACATTGGGTTAGAGCCTGCGCCCATTTCGTTGCCTGCTGGGTCTAGATCGTGCCACATATTGTCGATACCCATTGCACCGTGACCACAGTTATTACTCTCTCCTTCACCCGTACCAGCGGCACACTCAGACTGATTTGGAAGTGCTGCGCGTCCCCACAGACCATTTTCACCGCCTGTTACGCCTTGCCAACCACGAGTGTAATATGGAACACCAATGTTAATACGACCTGCTGGCATTGAGCCGCGGAAGTAATGATATGCCCAGTCTGTATTCAAGTAACCGATACCACCGTAAGCAGCTGTACCGTACACATTCCACTGCGCTAGCTCAGAGTCTTTACCTGTGTCGAACAATGCTGCGTTGTGACCAACGTGATCGTTCCAAGCACCGTGAAGGTCATACGACATGATATTGACATAGTCTAAGTACTTGGTGACATCAAATGTTTCCATACCACGCAGTAAGTAGCCAGATGACGGAGCAGCAATGGTAAGCATGTAGTGAATACCATCTTGAGCCGACGCTACATCAAGCTTCTCACGTAATACTTTCATTAACTCTTGGTAAGACGCCCATAAATACTGACGACGTGGTTCCATAAAGTCTGCATCGTATGGGTTACCTGCACCTGCCATTGAAGTTGGGTATTCGTAGTCAATATCCAAACCATCGAATTTATAGGTACGCATCATTTCAACAGCAGACGCTGCGAACTTTTCTATGCCAGCATGGTTAATCGAACCATCGGCATTGGTTGTCATCGTATAGAAGCCGCCATCAGCAACACGGTCGCCATTTGTATCGAAATGACCGCCAGTCTCTGCCCAACCGCCGATAGAGATTAGCGTCTTAACATCGTGTTTCTGTTTGTAAGTGGCTAGCGCACCAAAGTGACCTTTAAAGCCCAAAGCAGGATCCACGTCTACGCCCGGCCAAGTTTTACCCGTTGCAGGGTTGTTTGGATCGTTGACATCACCAACATTCACTTTACCGTCAGAACCAATGCTAACAAATGCGTAATTGATGTGCGTAAGTTGTTCCCAAGGAATATCTTTTACAAGGTAAGTGGCTTGTGGATCATCGCCACTGCGCCAACTCGTGAAGTAACCAATCACACGACGTGGATGGTCAGCCCCCATTTTCTCACGACCTTCTTCGTCGTAAACGGTACAGTAAGGGACGTCGACACTAGGTGTTTGATATAAGCCGTCAGGGCGACAGTTAGACGCAACCTCACCACCGCTTACCGTCAGTGTAACCAGTGAAGAGTCTGTCGCCGCACCTGCATCATCCGTTGCTTTTGCATATACAGCAAGAGAGCCCGCTTGAGAAGGCGTAACATCTAAAGAGTAAGGCGCGCTTGTTGCTGTTCCGGCTAAAGAACCCGCTACGTAAAAGTCCACTTTCTCGACTGTACCATCAACGTCAGCGGCGTTTGCCGTTAGCGTAACCGTACCTCCGAGTTCCACTGAAGAAGCAGAAAGCGTAACGTCGACTGTCGGAGCTTCATTACCTGGCTGAGAAGTGCCAACGGTTAAAGAGACAACACTTGCCGTACTCACTGCACCAACATCATCATAAGCAATGGTCGAGAAGACATGCTGACCTTCAGTAGCCGTCCATGATGCAGTGTAAGGAGCGGAAGTTGACTGACCAACTACAACACCATCAACGAGGAACTCAACGTTGCTAACCGTACCGTCAGAATCGGCCGCATCTGCCGCTAGCGTAACAATATCGCCCGCTGCAATGGTTGCTGATGCCGAAGGGGATGTGAGTGTTACCGTCGGCGCTTCATTTTGCGGTGGTATAACAGGATCTGTGCTATCACAAGCACCTAGATTTTCCCATTCTCCCCACTGAACAGACTGTGAAGGGTTATTATTTTGAGTCCAGTAACGCGCCTTATATGCGTTACCTTCGTGCTCAACTTGGGCGCCACCGGTGTAGACTTTCGATGAATCCCACGTTTCCAAAGGGGCGCAGTCAACAGCAGCGTAGCTGTTAAAGGCCATAAGACAAGATGCAGTCAGTGTACTTAGCGTAAAGACACTTTTTACTGCTTTCCCGTTTTTAAGGTGCATAATTGCTCTTCCTTAAGTTATTGTTAAAACAATAATAAGCACGTCTATAAGGACGTACTTACACTTTTATTTCGACGTAAAATAACTTAAGTACAAGTTGAAAATTTCACACTCCCCACTTGTTCGTTTTCAAGAGCACCTCTCAAGAATCCACTACATCGTTGCAATAAAAATCTTAATAAATGGCACCAATCGCTAATTTTATAGAGCGAATAAATAACTCCGTCGCAAATTAATAAAACTTACAAAAAAAGTAACCATTCTTGAATGTATATCACTAACCTTTTGTTGACCTTGGGGTTTGGTTAAAGTGTCGCTTGTACTCCCGACTAAACTGTGATGGGCTACTGTACCCGACCAAACGAGCGGCGTCATTCACGCGACGTCCTTCGATCTGGATCAACTCACGAGCTTTATTCAGTCTTACTTTTTTAATGTACTGCAGAGGAGATTCGAGTGTGACATTACGAAAAGCATGATGAAATGCAGAAACGCTCATATTCGCCTCTTCGGCGAGCATCTGCACATTAAGCTGTTCATGATATCCCTCGTGCACTCGCGAAAGCGCTTTTGCCACCCTTGCGTATGATCCTTCCTGACGGGCTAGTTCAAACAACACATAGCCTTCCTTGCTAACCAGCGTTCGATATACAATTTCCTCAAGAATCAAATCGCCTAACATAGCGACATCCAAGTCATTGCAGAGTGCGTTCATCAATCGTTTACAGACGTCAAGCATACCCTCGCTCATGCTTACCGATTTCAGTCCACATAAAGAATCTGAGCAGGTGTTACTAAACTTTTGCTCATCTAACTTTTGAACCAGTTTATGTAATAAAGCAGGAGCGATATCAATAGTTATCCCTAACAAGGGCTTATCTTCGTTGGCAATTGCCTCACACTCTAATGGCATTGGCACTCCAACGACAAGGTATTCTTCAGGCCCGTACTTTACTGGAGTCGTCCCGATATGGATGTTTTTATGCCCCTGCCCCAGAATGATGATCCCTGACTGATAAACAAAAGGCTGACGGTGATTTCCCTTGCTACTGCGATAAAACCATACGCCCTCGACGGCCGTTTTTTGAATACCTTCTAAATTATGCAAAGCGTGTTTTTCGACATATTGCTGCATGTGTTCGGCAAGTGAACTCATCCTATCTACTCCATAATGACCATAACGTCAGCTTCTTCGAACCATTGATATACTATACTTTCGTTTCCACTAAGATTCATAGCAAACTTTGTTAATTTTTGTAGAAATAGGCAAGTTATTTGCAGAATCACACCTACCGAAGCGACTAAACAAGTATTAATATGCATGTCAGAAATTTCCTCATAAAAGAAATAAGGGGTCTGTAATGAACTTTTCATACGTTAATCCAACCAAAATTTACTTTGGTCAAAATCAAATTTCTTCAATCAAAGAAGCCATTCCAGCTGACCAAAAAGTAATGGTGATCTACGGTGGTGGCTCGATTAAAAAGAATGGTGTCTATGACGAAGTAGCGAGCGCGTTAGAAGGCCGTGATTGGTTAGAGTTTTCTGGTGTTGAACCAAATCCAACCAAAGAAACCTTAGATAAGGCAGTTAAAATCGTAAAAGAGCAGAATGTCGATTTTATCCTTGCAGTAGGCGGCGGTTCAGTGATTGATGGTTCAAAGTATGTCGCTGCGGCCTCCAAATACGACGGTGATGGTTGGGATATAATGACAGGTAAGCATTCTGTCTCAGAAGCAACGCCATTGGCTGCTATTTTGACCCTACCAGCAACTGGTTCTGAGTCTAATATGGGCGCAGTAATCACCAAAGCAGAAACGCAGGACAAACTCCCGTTCATGTCTCCTGCCGTACAGCCAAAGTTTGCTGTTCTTGACCCTGACGTCATGAAAACACTGCCAGAACGTCAACTAATCAATGGTATTGTCGATGCATGGGTTCACGTTTGTGAGCAGTACTTGACCCTACCAACAGGAGCGATGGTACAAGACGGCTATGCAGAAACCCTGTTGAAAACGCTAAAAGCACTGGGTGATCAATTTGCTGATCGTGATAATGACATGTGGCGTGCGAACCTTATGTGGTCAGCGAACCAGGCCTTAAACGGCTTAATCGGTAGCGGTGTACCTCAAGACTGGGCTACTCATATGCTTGGCCACGAATTAACGGCGCTTTGGGGTGTTGACCATGCGCGTTCACTTGCCATCATCCAGCCGTCTCTTCTTCGTAACCAAATGCAATATAAACGCGCGAAACTGGAGCAAATGGGACGTAATGTCTTTGCTCTTGAAGCTGGAGACGACCTAGCCGAACGTACTGTGCAGGCAATTGAAGCTTTCTACCACCAATTGAATGTAGCAACCCAGCTTGAGAACTACGGTGAGGATCGTGAACAGGCAATCAATGCAGTGATCGGGCAATTAGACAAACACGGTATGAAGGTTCTGGGTGAAAACCAAGCTATCGATCTTGCGGTTAGCCGTGAAATTCTTGAGCTTGCTGTCGCCTAAACTATTCCACTAAATAAAACGATATCCGCAAAATAAATTTAAATCCGACTCGTAAGTTACGTCAGCGGATAAACGAAGTTAAATTTGCGGTATCCCCGCTGAAACGCGCATGTTCGTTTCAGCGGGGTGTGTTGGTTCGTAGGTAAGTCAACGGTGAGAATAGCCAGTTTTTCTAGAGCAAAAATCA
This sequence comes from Vibrio mytili, assembly GCF_049563345.1. Taxonomy (NCBI): domain Bacteria; kingdom Pseudomonadati; phylum Pseudomonadota; class Gammaproteobacteria; order Vibrionales; family Vibrionaceae; genus Vibrio; species Vibrio mytili. The sequence continues at coordinate 788,161 of NZ_CP110482.1, forward strand.
TTAACAAAGACAGTGAGCCAAGCGACTTCCCATTGGGGAACGTTCATCGAGACTTATAATCCCCTTTCTCAATGCCATGCTTTTTCATTCTTAGATACAGTTTTTTACGCGGAATTTGTAGATGATTTGCAGCGTCCGTTACTCGCCCTGAATGTAAAAAAAGCGCATCCTCAATCAACTGCTTTTCAAAATCGTCAACGAGTTCATCAAGTGGTAACTGGATGTCATTCTGTGAGTAAATTCGCTCTTTACCAGTCAGTTTTACAATACCGATAGCATAGAGCTCAGCAATATTTCTCAATTCACGAATATTGCCAGGCCACGGGTAATTCCGTAATAACGCGAGATAGCTAGAATCGACACTGGGCAGTGTTTTGCCAAGCTTTTTACAACTCAACTTCAGAAAGTAATGGAAGATTGTCACAATATCATCAGGACGTTGGCGCAAAGGAGGTACGTGTATTACGCCTTGGTTAAGCAAGTAGTAAAGTTCGGGTAGTAGCTGATGCTTAGTGATGTATTCTTCTGGTTCAGAGTCAAAGATAGTGATAACTCGGAGGTTCTTTTTGCCATTGCGTTCACGAGCCAGAAGTAACTGGGCCAAATGTCGTTGCCCCTCTTCCGGTAGCTCAGGTAAATTTTCGAGTACAAGTACACAAGACTCGTCAATATTCGTGGCTTCATCAATACACGCTGTCGCTGTCGCTTGACTGAGTGAAAGAGAGTTTAATTGCATCTCCTTACTTTGAGACATCATGTCTTTGACCAGTTTCGCAGCACTATGGCGCCCAGTCCCAGACTCTCCGTAGATCACAATATGAGTATCTAAAAGCGCATACTGAGCCACCAGCTTACGGATTTGATCCATGTGTGCGGATTTGCCTATCAATGAGCGTGAAATCGACTTTTCTGCTTGAGATTGCAGTTCGATTTGGCTATTACGAAGATCTAACTGCTGTTTAACGAGCGTAAGCAATTCCGCAGGATTAATTGGCTTTTCAAGAAATTCACACGCGCCTTTCTTCACCGCATCCACTGCCATTGGAATATCACCGTGTCCCGTAATGACAATCACCGGAATACGTTCATCGACATTTTTTATCATCCGAAGCAGTTCCAGACCATGCATTTGTGGCATATACATATCGAGAATCACCACACCAGCCCACTCTGGAGAAATATACCGTAACGCTTGTGTTGGATCGTTAATGGCTTTTGACTTTATTAATGAGATATCCATTAAATGTGAGTACGAGTCTAATACGTCCTGATCATCATCCACCAATAAGACAGAGTATAAGTTATTGCGCATTCGGTAACTCCAACACAACCATTGCACCTTTATCTAATGAGGAAGCCAGGTAGATACTTCCGTTATGCTTTTCTATTAATGACTTACAAATATTCATACCCAAACCGAGCCCTACTTCTTTTGTTGAGACAAAAGGCTGGAAAATACGCTGAACGATCGCTTGTCCGAAACCAGAACCGTTGTCACTGATGGCAATCATCGAAGATTGACTTGATTGATCCAGTAACAACATTTGGATTCGTTTTTGCTCACCTCTTGTGACCTCCATCAACGCGTCACAACTGTTTACCAATACATTGATGAAAATTTGTTCTAGCGCCAGCGTGTCTCCCATGACCATCACGTCATTTGGTAAGTGATTTTCAATGACAATTTGCTGTCGCTTCGCCCGAGTATTCACAATCGTCATTGCTTGCTCGGCCACTTCATGAATGCATACACGCTCCGCTGTCTTTTCACCATCAGGCTTGCGTGCAAACTGGCGTAAGCTGTTTATGATTTTACTCATCCTTGCCGCCAGCCCTTCTATGTGAGTGAGCGATTCTTCCACCTTTTCCGGTGACTTCTGCTCTAGGAACATACGCGCACTGTAAAAATAAGTCGACATTGCATTTAACGGCTGGTTAAGCTCATGAGCCAAGCTCGTCATTGTTTGACCGACTACCGCCATTTTTGCGGCTTGAATGAGTTCATCCTGCGTCTTCTTCAGGTTCTCTTCCGTCCGGATCCGTTCCTCTATTTCAGTTTCAAGTAACTGGTTTTTAAGCACTAAATCTTGAGTTTTTTCCAGAACACGACTTTCTAAGGTTCGGGTGGTGATCTCTTGGTGAGTAATATCCGTGATGGTCATGATCAACTTATAATCCGCACCGTGTGCGAAAGGTCTGATGTCAAAACGCACGTATTTTGGCTTTTCACCACCGAGCGCCAAAGTAACATTAACTTTGCCGAGTTCTAGCCATAAATGTGAACCATCAAAGACCTTTCTTAATTGCTCACGACAACTTTCCGGAAAATATTCCCAAATCGGGTAGTTTTCTGCCACATCACCCAGCTTTAAGAGTTTACGCGCGCTTAAGTTGGCAGACTCAACCACCCCATGAACATCGGTCGTGATCAAACTCGCTGTCGTATTATTAATTAAACTCAGCGCGTTGGTACGCTGTATCTCCTGAACTTTTTCACCATATTCAATCAGCTTTTCACTCAATCGACCAATCTCGTCATTTCCATCGACCACCACGGGATGGCTCATATCGTTTTCAATGATGGCATCAATGCTGTCCCCTAAGCTAATCAGACGCGCGACAATACGACGATTGATAAAGTAGTAGGTCAAAAACATACTGGTCAGAATAGACAGGCTAAAGCAGACGATCAGAACATGGTTACCGTAAGATACACGCTCGGTCGTTTCACTTTTTACGTGTTTAAATGTTTTGTCGGCTTTGAAGACCAGCTCGCCAATCTGCTCATAGATTGCATCCACTCTGGTAGAGATCTGCGTTTGCATACGCTGCATATCACCATTTAAGGTCACCAAAGACATCAATTGTTCATTGAATGCACCATCAGGGCTAAGAACCATCACAAGCTCTTGCAATAACTGCTCATAAGCAATCGAAGTCGGCTGATTGAGCAATGTCACGCTACTTTCCTGAAGATCCATCAAGCGAAAGTGAATCACTTTCATACCGTTATCAACTTGTTCAGGTATCGAAGCCGCTGCAATGTCAATCGCCAGGTCGTAGACTGCTGATTCAATGTCGATCACTCGTTGCAAAGTGCTGAGTTGAGCAAGAAGTTGCTGGATTTCTTTAGAGTCATTCACCCGCTCAATTTGCCAATAGACTTCTTGACGTACTGGTTTAAGCTCAGAACGAATGTCTTGGTGCAACCAATCAATTTGTTCCATTAACTGGTCCACTCGGCGCGTTTGATTAATTTTGGTAGAAATGAGCTCAACGTACCTTGCTAATAAAGACGTGAGGCCAGCGTCCGATTCCAATAAATCAAAAAACTCTGAGCTCATATTACTGCTTTTCAGGACACGAGACATCTCGCTAAGCTGCTCATTAATCAGCATCGCTTGCTCAGTGAGTTGTACTTTATTATCTACTGCCTCTAGTGCCTCTACTCTTCGCTTTATCTCACTCGTTTTACTCTCAAGAAAGTAGCTCGCATTATATTTTGGGACACTGTCTTCCAACAGTATACGTACTTGATTATCCAAACTATTCCATGTTGTCCAAGCAACGACGCACACAACGGTGAGTAGCAATGTACTACAAGCAAAAGCAGCGATTAGGCGAGCTCCGATCGTTTTATATTTCGGGTATATCACTATTTGTCTTTCCCTCTCCACTCCGCCAGTTGCCTTTCGATATCGAGTAACTTATCCGACATTGCTCTTCCCAAGTCGTGTGAAAACTCAGCAAGAAGGGCCTGATGATGTGTCAGCCCTACTTCCGAGTCTTTATCCAACGTTGCTAGCTTGCGAGCAATCTGCATGACTTGAGCTTCGTCGATTGGTAACTCAAACAGGCGTTTCTCTATCGCGTTGAGCTCACGTAATTTATTTGGACTTTCTTCCGCACGTTGCTTCAACTTGATCAATGTCAGCCAAGCGTCCTGCAATTCCGGAAGACGTTTGGTAATAACCGTATCGAAGATCTGGTTTATCAACACTTCTCTTGGCATCGTCAATGACAGATCAAGCACCGGATTGTCTCCTCCGAATCGAGCGGTATCATTCAATGCGGTTTTTGAAAACGTACTGGCCGCCATTTGTTGTTGCACTTTCCTTGACAGTAAATGAGATATGAAAGACTCAGCAAGTCGATCTCTTTTCCCTCTATTGATTTGTGCAATGTAAGTCGGCATGAGGGTAAAATCCTCATCATAAGCGAACCCAATATAGTTCAAGTTGCGCTGCGTAATGAGAGCGTAACTGTCAATCGTTGGTCCCAAGCCAAACTTTCCTTTGGCAATATGATCTGCGACCCCAAAGCTGCGCGAAGAAATCGTCGCTAGGTTTGCACCGACATTCAGCAAGATGCGCCATCCTTCTTGCCAGCCATATCGATTAAGTACACTTTCGACCATCAGTTGTGTCGTCCCAGAACGACTTGGCGTGCTCATCGTGACATGACCAAAATAAACTGGATTGGTGAGATCTTTAAACCGCTGAGGTTTAGGTAGAGCGTTTGCAGTTAAATAATCATTGTTCCACACGACCCCAGCACCGGAGTAGCCAAACGCAACGACATGTTCTTTATTTGGTAATAAATAGGGCGATAACCATTCTGGTACTTTAATCCGTGATGGGATATCCGCCAGTCGATTCTGTTCCGAAAGTTCCTGCATCACAAACGGAGAGGAACTCAAGACTAAATCGATATCCTGTATATAGCTCTTAGTCAGCAGTTGTAGGCTTGACTGAGTTCGCCGATGGATCACTCTCACTTCGGCATCAGGGTAATGCTGCGTAAAGTCGTCGACCAGCGCTGTGATTGGTGCTTGTGAAAACGTTGTGAGTATCACCAATTCATTATCAGCTGCTAACGTGAACGGTGTATTGAGGGCTACGCCAAAAATAAACAAGCGCGCTAAATTACGAATACTAACCATCAAAATAACCAAAACCTTAAAAAATGTGCGTCAACTCATATCTACGAAAGATCATGTAAAAATACTGTCTTGCCTTGTTGGGTCATAATTGACGCACCAGATTCATGACCCTGCTAATTCTATCAGTAAGCCACATCACACTTATGTGCCAGTTTCCCGTTTTTGACTCATGAGAAAGAGCAATATGTGTCAATTACGTCCCAAATCCACGCTTTTGTACTGATCGTTCTATCGCTCCAAGATGGTCCTGCAACAAAACATTTGTAATTAAAACTTGGAGTGCAAGATGTTTAACTTCTTTAAAACACGCCCAGATCTCCCGCTTTCGGATGGGTCTAAAGGCGAAATGCAAGCGCGTTTCAAACGCTACCAGTGGCAAGTATTCTTAGGCTTAGTATTTGGTTATGCCGTGTTCTACGTTGTTCGTATGAGCCTCGGTGTCGTCAAGAAGCCGATGTTGGATGCGGGCATCGTAAGCATCGAAGAACTCGGTATCATGGGTTCCGCTTTCTTCTTTACTTATGCGATTGGTAAATTCTCGAACGGCTTCCTTTCTGACTATGCCAACATTGGCCGATTTATGTCGTTCTCCCTATTGCTATCCGGTATTACAGCAGTCTTCATGGGACTCAATACCACAGCGTTCTTCTTCGTTCTACTATGGGGTCTGAACGGTTGGTTCCAATCGGTTGGTTCTGCACCATCTTGTGTATCGTTGTTCCAATGGTTCTCACCAAAACAGCGTGGTAGCCGTTACTCTATCTGGGGTGGTTCGCGTAACATCGGTGAAGGTATCACTTGGATCCTAACGGCGACACTTGTGAGCTACTTTGGTTGGCGAGCAGGCTTCATCGGTGCAGGTATTGCAGCCGTTGCCGCCGCTCTATGTATGTTCTTCGTCTTAAAAGACCGTCCTCAAACATATGGTCTGCCAGATGCAGCTACCGCATTCGATGAAGAGCCGGAAATCAAGAAAAAGAATGATCCGAAAGAAACACGTCGTGCTCAAATGTTCATTCTAAAACAACCTGTTGTTTGGTTAATCGCAGCCGCGTGTGCAGCAATGTACATCTCTCGCTACGCGATGTCGTCTTGGGCCGTACTTTACCTTCAAGAAGCGAAAGGTTACTCACTGATTGATGCTGGTTTTGCCATGTCTACTTACCCAATCGCGGGTCTTGCAGGCGCAATCCTATCAGGAATTATTTCAGACAAACTGTTTAACGCTAACCGCCATATCCCAACGCTGCTTTACGGTATCGCAAACATCGCTGGGATGTGTCTGATGTTCTTTGGCCCTGACAACCGCATTATTGATGCAGTTGCACTAGGTCTGATTGGTTTTGCTATCGGTGGTCTGGTTGTCTTCCTTGCGGGTCTGACAGCTTGTGACTTAATGCCTAAAAACGCAGTAGGCGCAGTAAAAGGCTTCATCGGTTTGTTCTCTTACATTGCCGCATCTGGTCAAGAACTGGCTTCTGCAGCACTGATTAAAATCACTGAGGTAGATGGCGTTACTAAATACGACTTCACGCAAGCCCAGTACTTCTGGTTAGCTGCCAGTGTTGTTTCTCTGCTTCTTGCACTGACCGTTTGGAATGCCAAGAAAGTTGTGGATATCGAACCAGAGCAAAAAGAACTTGAAGTGAGCCCTAGCAACTAATAACTCCTTTGCGGGAGGTAACCCTCCCGCCTTTTAAATAAAAGTTTTAAGTTCGATGCCATAAGCGTACTGATGAAGTGTCCTTATGAGATTGAAATTCCCCCCTTTATTTATTTTAAGTGTCGAATGAGGTGATAAATGTGTAAAACAAAAATAGTGGCAACCTTAGGGCCAGCAAGCGAAAGCCGCGAAATATTGACTAAGCTGATTCGTGCAGGTGCGAACGTTGTCAGACTCAACTTTTCTCACGGCACAGCAGAAGAGCACATCGCAAGAGCGAATCTTGTTCGTGAAATTGCAACAGAGCTTAATACTCATGTAGGCGTACTGGTCGACTTACAAGGTCCTAAGATTCGTATTTCGTGTTTCGAGCAAGGCGCAGTGTTGCTGAATCAAGGTGACGACTTCACTCTAAGTGGCACTTTAGATGCGTTATCTGGCAATCAAGAAATGGTTGGTCTTGATTACCCTGAGCTGATTAAAGACGTTACCGAAGGTGACACGTTGTTGCTTGATGACGGTCGTATCCAACTCAAAGTGACACAAGTTAACCGTAACGAACAATGGATTAAAACCACGGTACTGAACAGTGGCAAACTGTCCAACCGCAAAGGTATTAACTTGTTAGGTGGTGGTTTGTCTGCTCCAGCGCTAACAGAAAAAGACATCAATGACATCGACACTGCTGCGAAGCTGAGTGCGGATTTCCTCGCCATCTCCTTCCCTCGCAACGCGAAAGACATTGAGTACGCTCGCACCCTTGCCCAGAAAGCAGGCTGCAATGCAAAAATCGTCGCGAAAGTCGAACGTGCAGAAGTGGTGGCAAGCAAAGAGTCGATGGACGATGTTATCCAAGCATCGGACATTATCATGGTTGCACGCGGTGACCTTGGTGTAGAAATCGGTGACGCACGATTACCTGCCGTACAGAAGTCGCTAATCCATCGCTCCAAACACTGGGGTAAGCCTGTGATTACGGCCACACAGATGTTGGAGTCGATGATTGAAAATCCACTTCCAACAAGAGCCGAAGTCCTCGACGTGGCTAACGCTATCATTGATGGTACCGATGCGGTAATGCTATCCGCAGAATCTGCAGCGGGTAAATACCCCATCGAAGCGATAGAAGCGATGGTACGTATTGCAGAAGGCGCTGAACTTGAATTGGAGTGCAATCACAACTGTTGGGATAAATTACAGCACCTGTGCTCCAATCCAGGTAAGAGTTTTGCGTTGTCTTCAATGATTTCTGCATCACGCGTACACCGTGATCTCGGTGTGGCCATTTTAACTCAACATGGTGAAACACCATTATTAATGTCTCGCTGTCAAAGCAAAACCAAAATTTGGGCTTTGAGTGATAACCCAAGCTTGCTCGCTCAAATGACGATATTACGTGGTGTGGAGCCTCTGTACTTTAAAGCCAAAGAAAAGTGCTGTGACCTTGCTCCACAAATCATCGACTGCTTAAGCAACAAAGCTAACGAAATGAATATCTCGTCAATACTGATGACCCAACTCGATTCTATCGAAGGGATGGGTGACATCAATGCTTGCCGACTACTCAGCTTGAAATCGAGTATAAGCGAAGCAAAACGTGCCGAGATAGCTGCGTAGCGCAACCGTATCTTGCTCCCTATTTTCAAGCTGAAACTTGAATTTATCCCTCTCCCCCCAAAACTTGCTCCACAGGGATTTGGCCTGCCGAATGGCAGGTCTTTTTTCTCACTTCCAAAGCAATTTTCTGAATGTGTCCCGACACTTAATGAAATCGTACTCATAAATTGATATGGTTTAAAGACTGTTGTTTTATGTAGAATCCATTGTTGAAGAATCGAATTCCGATCGTCGAATTTCACGACGTAAACAAGTGGTACGGTGAATACCATGCGTTAAAAGACATTAACCTTTCCGTGCATTCCGGAGAAATCGTGGTGGTATGTGGTCCGTCTGGCTCTGGGAAGTCGACACTGATCCGTTGCATCAATGGATTAGAAGCCATTCAAGACGGTCAGTTAAACGCATTTGGATTACCAGCACATACCAGAGAGCGCAAGCCTGGCCAAATTGGTATGGTCTTCCAACACTTCCACCTCTTTCCGCATCTCACCGTTCTAGAAAACCTAACGCTCGCTCCGATCCGAACCCTAAAGCTGTCAAAGCAAGAGGCAACTAAGCGTGCCAGACATTACCTAAAGCGAGTCAATATTGAAGAACAAGCGGATAAGTACCCGATTCAGTTATCAGGCGGTCAACAACAACGGGTCGCCATTGCGCGCTCACTCTGCATGGAGCCCGATCTACTACTATTTGATGAACCCACCTCGGCACTTGATCCAGAAATGATCAACGAGGTACTTGATGTCATGGTCGAACTTGCCCAAAGCGGCATGACCATGATTTGTGTAACGCATGAGATGGGGTTTGCTAAAAAAGTCGCGCATCGAGTGGTATTTATGGATGAAGGCGAAATTGTTGAAGTGAACTCACCGACAGCATTGTTCGATACGCCGCAACATCCAAGGACTCAAACATTTTTAAACCAAATACTAAGTTATTGATGATTTATCGTGTACTGAAACCTGTCTTACAAGCCGTACTGCAAATCGTGATTCTATTTGCCGTCATCGCTTGGGTACTCAACTCTGGCGCACAGGCTATGGGGTATCAATGGCAATGGGATCGCGTACCCGACTATCTGTTTTTTTACGAAGATGGGGAATGGTGGTCAGCCGAACTCATTGATGGCTTAATCGTGACACTCAAAATCTCCGCCATCAGTTTATTCTTCACCTTAGTGTTTGGATTGGTGACGGCTCTACTTCGGCTCAGTGATTCTAAAGTGGGGAACGCTATCGGCACGGCCTACGTGGAATTGATCCGTAATACTCCATTATTGGTACAAATTTATCTGCTGTATTTTGTCTTTGGACCAGTAATTGGATTAGACCGATTCAGCACCGCTGTTTTGGCCTTATCACTTTTTCAAGGTGCCTATACCGCTGAGATATTTCGCGCGGGCTTAAACAGCATTCCTAGAGGTCAGTTTGAAGCTGCAAAAACACTAGGCCTATCTCCGGTTTATACTTATCAAGATGTCATTTTGCCGCAAGTGTTACAACGTACGCTACCACCACTAACAAACGAAATGGTGTCACTGATTAAAAACTCGTCTATCGTCAGTGTCATGGCGATATTTGATCTCACAACAGAAGGACGCAATATTGTGTCAGAAACGGCCATGCCGTTTGAAATTTGGTTTACCGTGGCAGCAATTTACCTTGCTCTCACGCTCTCATTATCCGGCTTATCTGCTTGGTTGGAATACAAGCTTGGAGCCAGTTGGCGCAAATTATAAGGAGATAACATGAAGTTATTCAAAGCGACCATTACTGCATTACTGGGGCTTGCTATTGCGATGCCATCCATCGCAAACGAGCAAACGGCGACGCCAAATTTGGATAAGATAAAAGAAAGAGGAACGTTACGTGTTGGCATGTCCACCTTTGTTCCTTGGGCAATGCGGAATAAACAAGGCGAATTGATTGGCTTTGAAATTGATGTAGCGAAGCGTTTAGCGCAAGACTCTGGCCTTAAAGTGGAATTTGTACCGACAGCTTGGGATGGCATTATCCCTGCACTTCTGGCCAAAAAGTTTGACGTGATTATCGGGGGGATGTCCATTACACCCGAACGAGCGAAAAGCGTTCTCTTCACCAAGCCATATTCGCACTCAGGCGTACAAGTGGCGGCAAACAAAGCGCTGGCAGAAGGGTTTACAGAATTTTCCGACTTTAATTCTCGTCGCGTGAATATTGCCGTTCGCCGTGGCGCTTTTACGGTGCAAGTGGCGCGTGAAACATTCCCTAAAGCGAAACTACTTCAATTCGATGATGATGCGCAAGCCTTCCAAGAAGTGTTAAATGGTAATGCTCATGCTGTGATAGCGTCTAGCCCGAAACCTGAGCATGAAACGGTAAAACACCCAGATAAATTATTTCTTCCTTTCACCGAGCGTCTTTCTAAGGGGAATGAAGCCTTTGCCGTACGTTTGGGAGAAACCGATAAAGAAGCCTTCTTTAATCAGTGGATTGACGCGCGCACCCAAGATGGCTGGTTAGAAGAACGCTATGAATACTGGTTTTCTACACTAGATTGGCAAGACCAAGTCGCGCAAGGCCAATAATCCAGTAAGGCTCGCAAATAGAGCGAGCCTTTATCTTCTTCTTAATCGATAAAACGGAGTCACCTTTTTGAGCGGAGAAACTCATCATCCCGTTGCCCCAAACAAACCACAGCCGAAATCATACTTGATGCGCTTTAACCGTACCGATTGGGTCCTACTCAGCCTTTGTCTGGTAGCGGGCATTTGGCTGTACTACCGTTCTACCATTGGCGTCCACTATATCTGGCGATGGTCCGATGCCTTAGCGCTGCTGTTTACCCCCAGAGCGGACGGAAGCTTCCCCTATTTTTTTCAAGGTTTACTCTCCACCCTTAGACTGAGCTTATGGGGTATCGCTTTTGCATTGGTGTTGGGGTCACTACTTGGGTTAGCGCGTTTTTCAGACTCTAGCTGGTTGCGCGTGCCTGCCAACGCGTTTATTCAATTGGTACGTAACATTCCGCCTTTAGTGTTTGTGTTTATTTTCTATTTTTTCATTTCCAACCAGTTGATTCCTTTACTGGGACTCGACGACCTATTAAGAAATTACCAAGGCGACGTCAATCCAGTACAACAGTTTTTATTCGGCCCCGCTAATCTATGGGAGAATCTCGCTTCCGGGGTGTTGTGCGTGGGATTACTCTCCTCAGCTTACATCGCAGAAGTGGTCCGTGCAGGGTTACAAGGCATCGATCAGGGACAGTGGGAAGCCGCGGATTCGTTGGGGCTCTCACGATGGGTCAAGTATCGGTTTGTCATTGCGCCACAGGTATTACGGGCAATAACGCCCCCACTGGCTGGACAAACCATTTCCTTAGTTAAAGACACCTCCATCGTTTCACTAATTTCAATCCAAGAGATGACCTTTGTCGGTACAGAGATGGCCAATTCGTCAGGTTATATTTTCGAAATCTGGCTAATTGTAGGCTTGGCCTATTTCGTGATTTGTTTCGGACTCTCGCTACTATTCCGCCATATAGAAAAGAAAACGAAGTCTTATTCTTACTAAATAGGTAGTTTACATGGGCAGGTTTTCTCTTTGACCGATAGACCTATAAGACTGATAGTTCCCTAAGATAGTTATCTAAAATCGAAAATTAGCTGAAATAGAAGACTATCGAACTCTCAACGATGAACAAAACCAAAGGCAAAAAAAAGCGCCGAACCCAAACGTCGACGCTCCGTATTGTCATTTACACATGATTCACATCAGAAGAAATCGATTGAATTACGGCCACTGTTTGGATCACGCGTTGGCTTTGGCTTGTCTTTTGTCGCGTTTTTCTTGCTATTTTTAGCGGGAGCAGATTGAGCTTTACTCGACTTATTCGCTGGTTTTTGCTTCTTAGAAGCATGTGAAGCTTTATTTTTTGGTTTCTGCTGTGCTTTTGGCTTCTGTTTGGCTTCTTTCGCCTCTGGCTCAGTCACAGGCGCATCACATACCACGACATAGTACTCTTGGTTGAATTCAAAAAAGTCACCATCGTACATTTTTCTGCGCTTACGAGTTTCTAGCTCACCATTGACCGCCACATAGCCCTCATCAATGATGTGCTTCGCTTCACCACCGCCGCTCACTAAATTGGCAATTTTAAAAAGTTTGTACAGTTCAATTGGGTGTGAATCGACATCGATACCTATCGCTTCGATTTCAATTTCTTCACCTTCAAACTCGGCGTCTGCTAGGTACGCATCATCGTCGTAATCTTGGGTCATGCTGTATACTCGCTTATCTTGATGATCGGGAGTGTAAACCTTATACCTAAAAATGGAAACCTCTCCGGTTGTTCTTATATACTCGCTAGTAAATAATCCAACGAGTGTTCATTTTGTATCAAGCTGACCGAATCACCTTTGCCACCGCCAATCTATTTAATTTCGTCGCACCACCCGACGCCTATTATGACTTTGAGAACATCTATTCAGTGAAAGACTGGCAAGACAAACTCGCTTGGACACAAAATCAAATCGAAAAGTTGGAACCGGACATTATTGGCTTGCAAGAGGTGTTCAGTATTGACGAAGCAAAAGCATTCTTTATGTCGATCGGCTACCCACATTTTGTCACGGTTGATACCCCACACGTTGAAGGCGACTACATTTACTCTCGCCCTGTGGTGGCGATTGCCTCGCGCTTGCCTCTAGTGAATGTAAAACCAGTCATGTTTGACACACAATCACTCATACCTTTTGGCGTCAAAGAAGAGCCAGAGTTCAGCCGCATCCCAGTATATGCAGAGGCTATCCACCCAACTCTTGGCCATATCGCCATCTATGTGGTGCATTTAAAGTCTCAACGTCCAGCAGACACGGAAACCAAGGAAGAATCAAGCCCTATCATCGCGCGATGGCTTTCGACTCAGCAGCGAGGTTGGGAAGCGGCTATGCTGCGTGAGACAATGCAAAAACAGTACAGGGTGAAGCCTATCCCAGCCGTGCTCATGGGCGATATGAACCAACCTGTGGCACCGCTCAGCGTGAACAGCATATTAGTAGAATCATTTAGTGACAGCGTCACTGAATTACAATTGAGAGATGGATGGGATCTACAGATAAATCCTATTTCGCCGCTCCGCCCAGCAACGCATTACCATTTTTCCCAAGGCAATGTGCTTGACTACATCTTATTGTCGCAAGAATTTGACGTGCATTCCGATCTGTCCATTGGTGAAGTCGTCGATTATCAAGTGTTTGATGGTCACCTGATCAATCCATCCTTCGACAAAGACAAAAATGCCAGCGATCATGCGTTTGTGGCACTAACGGTCGACATAAAGCTATAACTTCACTACTTTGACAATGATGTCGTTATCTAGCGACGCTTCACAATCTTGCGCGGAATCAACTCTACCCCTGTCTTATGACGTTTCGCCGAAGCGTTTAAAGCAAGCTCCATGGCACTATCTGCGATGACTTCGAACTGTTGAGGTAACGAATTAATTTTTATTGGCAGAAAATCCAATAGTCGGTTATCACCAAACGTCGCAAGTCGCGTCGTGCTCATCAGTTCCGGCTTTTCAAACATCACATCCAATACCCCTTCCAACAATGTATAAGAAGTGGTGACTATGGCCTGTGGAAGATTATCTTCCGCTAACCAACGTTCTAAGACTTTCTTTCCTTCTTCACGGGAAAATTGATGACCGTAACCCACGGTGATGGAACATGCTTGCTGCTGACATGCAGACCGAAAGCCTAACTCACGTTCTCTAGAAATTTGTAGCTCTTGCAACGCACCGATTAATCCAATGGATTGTATCTCTGGCGAGAGCACCGATTCAGTCAACTCAAGTGCCGCATCAAAATCCTCACTGATCACACAACAGAAATGCTCATCATCTAATGGACGGTCAAGCGCAATTACGGGAGTCCCGCTGTTTTGAACTTTTAGGTAGAACTCATTCGCAGATGGCATACCACTCGCGACAAATAAGGCATCAATTCTCCGGCTGACCAAAGCTTCTGCTACTTTTTGCTCGGTGTCAGGATCGTCGTCAGAACAACCAATCAAAATCTGATAGCCCGCCTTACGCGAGTTGAGTTCAAGCAATTTCGCCAAACGGGCATAACTGGTGTTTTCCAAGTCAGGAATGATCAAGCCAAAAGAGCGGGAGTTCCCCGCGCGCAAAGCTGATGCGGCGTGGTCTGGCTTATAATTATACTCTTCAACCACTGCCATGACGCGCTTTTGCGTCTTCTCGCTAATTCGGTATTTCTGCGCTTTACCATTAATGACATAGCTTGCCGTGGTTTTAGATACGCCAGCCAATTTGGCCACTTCATCCAGTGTCATATTCTTCACCTTAATCTGTGCGCGCGATCATAATAATAGATTAATGATCCTTTGATAGGTTGAATTATATGCTGAACCGATTCAGTATAAAAGCTGAAAGGATTCAGCAAAACGTAAAAATTGATGTAAATCACGAAAATACTGACGTTATTCAATTTATCGTCTACGATTGATAAAAGTAACACTTCATCATGACGAACATCATACTTTAAGCCGTTTTGCTGAGTGTTTTAAAAAATTTTGCTCATTTGCTGAATCGATTCAGTTGATCATAAAAAATAGAACCGAGCAATTTTTAACTAGGGATGTAGGCATGTTGGTTTAAACAAAGGTCGACATTCAACAACACAACCGCCATGAATTTTAAATTGATACCTTAAGGCTGGAGAAGCACCATGCTTAAGCTAAGTAAGAACGACATTACTCTTTCACAATCTGCTACCGATAAATTCGAAGCGATCAAAAACATCGCAAAGAGCCTGACCGAAAAAGGTTTGGTTGAACAAGGTTATGTGGACGGCATGCTAAACCGCGAAAACCAAAACTCGACGTTTTTAGGTAACGGTATTGCGATTCCTCACGGTACAACCGATACACGCGACATGGTTAAATCCACTGGCGTAGCCGTTCATCACTTCCCTAAAGGTGTGGAATGGGGCGACGGAAATACAGTGTTTGTTGCGATCGGCATCGCGGCTAAATCTGATGAGCACCTTGGGATTCTAAAGCAATTGACTAAAGTGCTTGGTGCGGATGGTGTAGAAGAACGCCTACGCAATGCAAAAAATGAAGATGAAATCATCGCCCTGCTCCACGGAGATGTTCAACTCGAAGCTGATTTCGATGCTTCTCTGATTCAACTTCAATTTCCAGCAAGCGACATGATCCAAATGAGCGCGGTTGCAGGAGGCTTGTTAAAAAACACTGGTTGTGCAGGCAGTGAGTTTGTCGCAGACCTAGTAACAAAAGCACCAACCAACCTTGGTAACGGTTTATGGTTAGTTGGTAGTAATAAGCAAGTATCACGCACTGGCGTTTCTTTCGTATCAACCGCTAATGACTGTGAATATGAAGGTCAAAAGGTTCGCGCACTTGTCGCTTTTGCGGCTTGCAATAACGCTCACCAGTCTATTCTAAATACGCTATCTACTTTGGTGTTTAACAACGAGCACAATAAACTGTTGGATGGTTCTGCTGAACAAATTCTTGGTTTGTTTAAGGGTGAAGAAATTTCTACCGCCTCAGCGGAAGACGGGAACGTTGCGGTCTTCAAAATCAAAAACTCTCACGGTCTACATGCTCGCCCTGGCGCGATGCTGGTCGCTGAAGCGAAAAAGTTCGAGTCTAAGATTCAAGTATCTAACCTCGATGGCGATGGCAAAGTCGTGAACGCGAAAAGCCTAATGAAAGTCATTGCGCTTGGCGTGAAACACGGCCACCAGCTTCAGTTCTCTGCTGAAGGTCCGGATGCAGCGCAAGCACTTGAATCGATAGGTAACGCTATCGCGTCTGGCCTTGGCGAAGGTTAAGGAGCGTTTATGACTGTTACACAGACAAACCAAGTTACAAAAACAAATAAAGTCGTCACGATCACGCTCAACCCTGCCTTGGACTTAACGGGGTCAGTAGAGTCGTTAAATGTTGGCTCGGTCAGTCTTGTCCAACAAAGCGACCTGCACGCTGCGGGTAAAGGGGTGAACGTTGCTAAGGTACTCAGTGATTTAGGTGCAGACGTAACGGTGACTGGCTTTTTAGGCAAAGACAACCCTGAGCTGTTTCATCAATTGTTTGAAGAAATCGGCGTACAAGACGAATTTATTGAAGTCGTCGGGTCGACCCGCATCAATGTCAAACTGGTTGAGTCAACGGGTGAAGTGAGCGACATCAACTTCCCTGGTGTTCAGGTAACGAACGAAGATATTGCGCGCTTTGAAGAAACACTATTTCGCCTAGCTGAAACCCATGACTACTTTGTATTGGCTGGCAGCCTTCCGGGCGGTGTCTCTTCCGATCTCTGCGCAGAATGGATTCAAAAGCTTCACCAACTCGGTAAAAAAGTGTTGTTTGATAGTAGCAAAGCCGCCTTAAAAGCTGGCATTGACGCTAACCCATGGCTGATCAAACCCAATGATGAAGAACTGAGTGACTTCGTTGGTGAACATCTTGAAACCCCTGAGCAATGTCAAGCCGCTGCTCAAACACTGAGCGATAAAGGTATTGAAAATATCGTTGTCTCAATGGGCGCAGATGGTGTGATGTGGTTAAACCAAGGGGAATGGCTGCGTGCACAACCACCAAGAATGCAAGTGGTCAGTACTGTTGGTGCTGGTGACACCCTCGTAGCTGGCCTTTGTTGGGGTCACATGCAAGTGATGCCAAAACACGATTTATTGCGCTTCGCAACCGCACTGTCTGCACTTGCAGTCAGTCAGGTTGGCGTTGGGCTAACCAGTCAGGAAGAACTGGAGAACATCAAGCTCCAAACGCAAGTGAGCGAGCTTTACCCTAATACAAGCTTAGATAAAAACTAAGGAACAGAAGGTTATCAGTATGAATATTGCCATTATTACTGCCTGTCCAAGTGGTGTTGCAAACAGCATCCTAGCGGCTGGTCTCCTAGAAAAAGCGGCAGCAAAACTGGGCTGGAATGCAAACATTGAATGCCAATCGAGTGTTGTTGAGCCAACCCTATTAACGGACGCCGATATCGAGCAAGCAGAAGTTATCGTTATTGCGGCTAACACGCCTGTTGATACTTCTCGTTTCGTTGGTAAAAAAGTGTATCAAGCAGAAATTAGTGAAGCGGCAAAAGACGCAACGGCATTCCTTGAAACCGCCGTTGAGAAAGCTTCAACGCTTGAAACAGCAACCACCGTTTCAGCGCCAGTTGAAAGCACATCAGGCGTGAAAAAAATTGTCGCGATTACTGCATGTCCGACTGGTGTTGCCCATACATTTATGGCAGCAGAAGCTCTCGATGAAGAAGGCAAGCGTCGTGGTCACCAAATCAAAGTAGAGACGCGTGGCTCCGTAGGTGCGAAGAATCAGCTTACTGCGCAAGAAATTGCCGACGCAGACTTGGTTATCATTGCCGCTGACATTGAAGTGCCGCTTGATCGCTTTAACGGTAAGAAACTGTACCGTACTAAAACAGGACCTGCTCTGAAGAAAACCGCAGAAGAGATGGATAAAGCATTTGAACAAGCAACGGTGTACCAACACTCTGGTTCTTCGAATGCGTCAGCAGACACGGAAGAGAAAAAAGGCGTCTACAAACACCTTATGACAGGTGTCTCCCACATGCTTCCAGTTGTTGTGGCTGGTGGTTTGATCATCGCCCTATCTTTCGTTTTCGGCATCGAAGCGTTTAAAGAAGAAGGCACTATGGCCGCTGCACTGATGAACATCGGTGGTGGCTCAGCCTTTGCTCTGATGATACCGGTCCTTGCTGGTTTCATTGCATTCTCTATCGCTGACCGCCCTGGCCTAGCTCCTGGTTTAGTCGGTGGTATGCTCGCAAGCTCGATCGGTTCTGGTTTCCTTGGGGGGATCGCAGCAGGTTTCATTGCTGGTTACTCAGCAAAACTCCTTGCGGATAAAGTATCACTTCCACAATCAATGGAAGCACTAAAACCGATCCTAATCATTCCTTTCGTTGCCACCTTATTTACTGGCCTAGTGATGATTTACATCGTCGGTGGACCTGTTGCTGGCATCATGACCGCTCTGACTGAATTCTTGAACAACATGGGCTCTGACCGCGCGGTACTGCTAGGTATTATTCTTGGCGCAATGATGTGTTTCGACTTAGGTGGTCCAGTAAACAAAGCGGCATACGCGTTTGGTGTAGGTCTATTGGCTTCTCAAACTTATGCGCCAATGGCAGCAATCATGGCTGCGGGCATGGTTCCAGCACTCGGCATGGGCTTGGCAACGTTTATTGCTAAGAGCAAATTTGCTGAAAGTGAACGTGAAGCGGGTAAAGCATCATTCGTGCTAGGTTTGTGTTTCATCTCTGAAGGTGCTATTCCATTCGCAGCCAAAGATCCAATGCGTGTTATCCCTTCATGTATGGCAGGTGGCGCATTAACGGGTGCTCTATCTATGCTGTTTGGTGCGAAGCTAATGGCTCCACACGGTGGTCTGTTTGTTCTGCTTATCCCTAATGCAATTACACCTGTAGTAATGTACTTAGTCGCTATTGCAGCTGGTACAGCAGTAACAGGCTTTACCTACGCATTCCTAAAAAGCAAAGCAGAAACCAAACAAGAAGCAACTGCATAAGCCACTGATAATAAGTTAACAATGCCACCCTCGACTTGGCATCTGGTACCCCTCCTAACCAATGGTTAAGAGGGGTATTTTTTTACTTAGGATAAGGCTCTGACACAATATCCACTTCCCCAGTTTTTATATCAACCGTTGCACGGTAGATGCTATAAGGATCAGCATGATGTTTAAACGTAAAGTAATATTCATTATAGGGGGTCCATAATTGCTGGCTAACTGCTGGTCGAATATCGTAGCCATCTTTTTGATACACCTCTGTCGCCATCACGTTTGCGATCGCGGCTTGTCTATCCTCATCGCGTTCAACTTTCGGTTCAAGTGACGGATTACTCGGATAAGACGCGCCATCATAAGACATCAATCGGTATGAACCGTTGCTCCAAACAATAAAGTCTTGCCACCCATTGGTCGACGATTCCGCTAATACGACGGGGGTTTTAACTACCGTCATCGTATTGATGATTTTCCCATCGTTATCAAAAATGTACCCTGTACAGCCCCCGCTGCCACAAAAATAACGGCTTTGCATCAATATCATGTGCTCTGCACTACCATCTTTGTTTAAGTCAACACTGCCGGCAAGATATTGAATATCATCTTGCTCAAGAGATAAACCAACGGGCTTAAGAACTTGACTATCAACCCACGATGCAATTGTCGCTTTACTGGCACTGTTGACTGCCGCTGTCTGTTGCTGTGGAGCATCGATGGATGAGCAACCAATTAGTGTTAATGATCCAAAAAGGAAAATTCCGTGTAGTACGCGAGTATTCATACAGCCTCTCTTTATTGTGTGCTTTGTTGAGTATACGCGTTAACGCCCTACTATTGGTAAGAAAAACAGAGAATCCAAGTTCGAATTCACTCCAATGGCACTTATGTTAGATCGAAAAAAAACCCTGAGGAGTTCCCTCAGGGTTGGGCAGGAATCTAACTTGCTTAAAGTCAGGGAGTCCCTTACGCAGTGGTTGGTTTTATCCTAAACAGAATTGCAAACATCACTGGCACAACAATCAGTGTCAGTATTGTGGCAAAACCAAGACCTGCCATAATCGTAATCACCATGGAATCAAAGAAAGCATCAAATATCAGCGCCACCAAACCGAGAATCGTTGTCATTGCAGCCATACTCAGGGACGAATACGGTGGAGCGCACGGTATTCAGATCCAAGATACGGATTCGGCCTAACACAGAGCGCATAAAGGTGACAGCCAACGTGCTGCAGTCGCTAGAGTTTGAGAGGCGTCTTTATTCCTGATGACCTGAAACACCTTTACATACGGGTATAAAACAACACCATCAAAAAACGCGAGTTATATCGTATGTTTGTCTACAAACAACTTATTACACACCCGTGCAGTATAATTAAAAATTGACACCAATCAAGTTATTTTCCATATGTATAATAAATAGAAAGGGAAATATGAATTTGATTAGTCAAAGCACGCGGTTTCTGGTACAAGTAACCAGCAATGCCATATAAAGGAAAATTCAAACTATGAATGAAAGAAAGCAGGGACGAAGAAGTGCCGAGACAGCAGAACAAACCAAATGCCTTATTCTTAAAGTGGCTGCAGATATGTTTTGTGAACTGGGTTACGAACGCGTTTCACTGCGTAACATCAGTGAAAAAGCTGGAGTTTCACATAGTTTGATTCGTCATCATTTTGGCAGTAAAGAGAAGATTTGGCAGGCAGTCACTGACGCTATGGATAAGTTCATGCAAGACTATATGGCCGAGCTCATCAATAAAATGCCTGAAGATACCCCTTCAAATAAAAAAATTTATCTGTTTATGGTTCAGATGCTTGCCTTCTGCTTGATGAAACCCCACCCAGTTCAGATGATTGCCGATTCAATAAGACAAGATGACAATGCGCTATTTGAATATTTCTTAAAGTCTAAAAGAGGCTTCTCGTCAATCTTCACAAGTACCTTTTGTCAGTACAATAAAGAATACCCAGACGCACCATTCAATCCATGGGAAGCCAAATGGCAAATGCTTATTTTTGCACATGGGGCCAACTCGCTGTCCCCGATGATGCAAGAAACATGGCCAGACAGTGCAAATCAGCGCGACCAGCTTTTAAAGAATCACTGGGAACTGTTCAACTCCATCATGGCGAGTAAATGTGGCATCACCCAACAAGACATGCTCCATCCGGATAAACTGGACGATATCGTCATTGATATGTGTTGTGATATCGAAAGTGCGCTTGTTTGACGCTGTATACGCAGTACGTAGCAAAAAGAATCATTAAAAATGCCGAGCTAATTTGCTCGGCATTTTTGTTCCAATACTTTTTAATGTGGCTCAACCGCGGCTATGACTTATTCGCGTATAACTTGTTCGCATATGACTTGTTCGCGTATGGATTATCCACGTATAACTTATCCACGATAGTAACGCTGAGGTACAAATGGCATCTTCTCAACCGTCATTGGCAGCATTTTACCACGAACTTCAGCAAACAATTCATTACCAATCGCAGCCAAATCAGCTCGGACGTACCCCATAGAAACAGGCTTACCTGCATTCGGACCCGCTGTACCACTGGTCACGATACCAACTTTAACACCCTCAGAATCAAACAGTTCAACGCCTTCACGAACCGGCGCTTTTGTCTGACCGACAAGGCCAACACGTTTACGTACAACATCTTTCGTTTCGATTTGCTGCAAGATGATATCGGCACCAGGGAACCCACCTTCTCGCTCCCCGCCAGTGCGACGAACTTTTTGAATCGCCCACAACAAACTGGCTTCAACTGGCGTCGTTGTTGTATCCAAATCATGGCCATACAAACACAAGCCACACTCTAAACGCAGAGAGTCACGTGCGCCTAGGCCAATCCATTCGACTTCATCTTCGGCAGTCAGTTTTCGCGCTAGCGCTTCGGCGCTGCCTGCAGGAACTGAAATTTCGTAACCATCCTCACCCGTATAACCACTGCGTGAAACGATGCACTCGATACCTGCAATATCAACGATGCGAATATCCATAAACAACATGTCTGCAACTTCTGGAGCAAGACGAGACAATACTTGCGCCGCTTTCGGACCTTGAATAGCCAGAAGAGCACGATCTTCAATCACTTCTAACTCAACACCAGCCGGTAGATTTGCGTTCAGATGCGCGATGTCCTGCTCTTTGCATGCTGCGTTAACCACGACAAAAAGATGATCACCTAGATTAGCAACCATCAGGTCATCCATAATCCCGCCATCGTCATTGGTAAAGAATGCATAACGCTGCTTTCCTTTATCAAGGTCAATAATGTCGACAGGAACTAAAGTTTCTAAAAATGCAGCAGCACCTTGACCAGTCAAACGAAGTTGCCCCATGTGAGAAACGTCAAACAGGCCTGCAGCATCGCGAGTATGTAGATGCTCCTTCTTTACGCCAAGTGGGTACTGAACAGGCATGTCATAACCAGCGAACGGAACCATTTTTGCGCCAACTTCTATGTGAAGAGCATGCAGTGGTGTTTTAAGAAGTTCTTGAGTCATTTTCGTCTCCATTTAGATAGACCCGCAGATGCGATTGCATTTATGTTTCCAATAATAAACACGCTTCACTCTATTTTGCACGAACAAGAAGATCATTGACGCTAAAAATGTGACTTTTAACATTTTATAAACAACAAAGCGATTTAAAATTGAACGTAATTACGTCAATCACCATCAATATACACGTTATTTTACCCCTGCCAGCACCAATAGCAATCGTTTGCATTCACTATAGGAAATATAGGCCATTTAACACTACTTAGCCGTAACCCATAGTATATGGGCATCTTCATCACTGACACTGGTCAACATATGACCCATGTTAGCGTCATAGTAAACACTGTCGCCTTCATTCAAAATGACTGGCTCATAGAACTCAGAATAGAATTTCACTTCTCCAGATAAGATCAGCAAAAATTCCTCACCATCGTGACGAATCCAGTCTTTATACTCTTCAAAGCTTCGAGCTCTTATCTGACTCTTAAACGGCATCATTTTTTTATTCGAAAGTTGTGTCGCTAACAGTTCATGCTCATAGGTCTGAGTGGGATGCGGCTTGCCTTGGTTTTTCTTGGTAATATCTCTACGACCAGCAGCAGCTTTTTTCCTAGGCGGTTCAAACAGTTGCGGCATATCTATTTGCAAACCAGACGCCAGCTTTTGCATTGCTTGGAAGGTTGGTGAAATCTGCTCATTTTCGATTTTACTTAGCGTGGAACGAGCAAGGCCTGTGCGCTGGCTCGCCTCTTCCAAAGTAATACCTAGTTTTGCGCGAATATCCTTAATGCGTTGACCCAATTTCAACGGGTCAACATTTTGCTGCTTTTGCTCTTTCGTCAGCGTCATCGATGGGTATTCATCGTAAATGTTGTCTGCCATAAATCCCTCTAACAATATCCCTAATTGTGTCTTCCCTGCATTGTGCATGAACCCTATAGTGGATAAAAGTCCACCAGGAACATTAAAGCGTGCTCTTGTTAACAAATCAAGAAATCATGTTTCCTATACGAAATTTTGGTTGAATGTTTTTGTCGCAAACGTTATGTTATCGACTTGTTAGATGTAGAGATGCAGTTTTTCCGTTAGAGATTGAAGCAGGAAGCGTGAATCCAACGGAGTTTTTGCCCATTTTTTAGGGCTGGATGTTCGCCCTGTCTTGCAATGCGAGTTAAGTGTCGCAGCTACGTAGGACAGCTGTTTTGAGGACAAATGAACCGAACCGCAAACCAATAATTCATTCGATGCGGGTTCATTTTCAAATTTGGAAGGTCAACCACCATGAACAAGAGTTACCCTAACCACAGCTTGGAAAACTTTTTCTCTACCAATCTCTCTGCGACTGATGACGCTGTATTTGCAGGTATCCAAGCGGAGTTTGCTCGCCAAAATGAACAGATTGAACTGATCGCTTCCGAGAACATTGTTTCTAAAGCGGTCATGCAAGCCCAAGGCACTTGCCTAACAAATAAATACGCTGAAGGTTACCCAGGTCGTCGTTATTACGGTGGTTGTGAGCATGTTGATACCGTTGAGGCTATCGCTATCGAACGAGCGAAAAAGCTTTTTAGTTGCGAATACGCAAACGTTCAACCTCACTCTGGCGCTCAGGCCAACGGCGCAGTTAAACTCGCCCTTCTTCAACCAGGCGACACCATTTTAGGCATGTCTTTGGATGCAGGCGGTCACTTAACTCACGGTGCGCGCCCTGCTCTATCAGGTAAATGGTTTAACGCGGTACAGTACGGTGTTGACCGCGATACACTAGAAATCAATTATGAAGATGTTCGTGCTCTGGCTGTCGAGCACAAACCAAAGATGATCATCGCAGGTGGTAGTGCGATTCCACGCGTTATCAATTTCGCGAAATTCCGTGAAATCGCAGATGAAGTTGGCGCGATCCTGATGGTAGACATGGCTCATATTGCCGGTCTTATCGCAACAGGCGCTCACCCTAGCCCATTGCCACACGCACACGTCGTAACAACAACCACGCACAAAACACTTCGCGGTCCACGTGGCGGTATGATCCTGACTAACCACGAAGACATCATTAAGAAAATCAACTCAGCCGTCTTCCCTGGCCTTCAAGGTGGCCCACTGATGCACGTTATTGCGGCAAAAGCGGTGGCGTTTGGCGAAGCCCTTGGTCCTGAGTTTAAAACTTATATCAATTCAGTGATCAACAACGCAAAAGTATTAGCTGAAGTATTGCAGACTCGCGGTTGCGATATTGTGACAGGCGGAACAGATACTCATCTTATGCTGGTTGACCTTCGTCCTAAAGGTTTGAAAGGTAACAAAGCAGAAGAGGCACTTGAACGTGCAGGAATCACGTGTAACAAAAATGGCATCCCATTTGATTCAGAGAAGCCTATGATTACATCGGGGATCCGTTTGGGTACTCCGGCTGGCACAAGCCGCGGCTTTGGCGCAGAAGAATTCAAACTCATTGGTAATTGGATTGGCGATGTACTGGATGGGTTAGTTGACAGCCCAGAAGGTAACACAGAAGTAGAACAACGCGTTCGCAAAGAAGTGAAAGCGCTGTGTGAACGCTTCCCTCTTTACCGATAAACAATTTTAACGCAGTTATTTTTTGGAGATTAAGCAATGGACAACACATTGAAGTTTGCAGATAGCCACGAGTGGGTACGCGATAATGGTGATGGTACAGTGACTATCGGAATTTCTGAACATGCGCAGGAAATGCTAGGTGACGTGGTATTCGTCGACCTGCCAGAAGTGGAAGACGAAATTGAAGCTGGTGATAGCTTCTCACTCGTTGAATCGGTAAAAGCAGCATCAGATATCTACGCACCAATCAGCGGTGAAGTGGTAGAAATCAATGAAGAGTTGGAAGATAGCCCAGAGCTTATCAACGAAGAACCATACGAAGGCGGCTGGATTGTGAAAGTGAAGATGTCTGACCCATCAGAACTCGACAATCTGAAAGACGCAGAAGAATACCTAAACTCTATTGAAGAAGAGTAATTAGGAAGATTTTCAAAGCTGTCTCCTTATGGAAGGCAGCTTTTTTCAATGTTCGGAAATATAGACCTTATCGTTGACGACACATCCGAACGATGGAGTAGGTAAAGGACAATGACTGAATTACTTCAAAGCCTCAGCACGCAAAATGAGTTCGTTGCTCGCCACAACGGCCCAAACAAATCTGACCAACAAAAAATGTTGGACGCGATCAACGTCGCTAACCTTGATGCACTTATCGAAGAAACGGTTCCAGCACAAATTCGTTTGGAAAAACCGTTATCGTTAGCAGAAGCGAAAAGCGAAGCAGACATGCTTGTCGCAATGCGTAAGTTTGCCGATCAAAACCAAATCAAACGCACATTCATTGGTCAAGGTTACTACAACACCTTCACGCCAAACGTGATTCTACGTAATGTACTAGAAAACCCAGGTTGGTACACTGCGTACACACCTTATCAGCCAGAAATCTCTCAAGGTCGTCTAGAAGCGCTACTGAACTACCAGCAAATGGTCATGGACCTAACGGGGATGGAAATCGCGAACGCTTCTCTATTAGACGAAGCAACGGCAGCCGCCGAAGCGATGACACTATGTAAGCGCGCTGGTAAGAGTAAAAGTAACGTATTCTTTGTCGCTGACGATGTTCACCCACAAACGCTAGAAGTAGTAAAAACTCGTGCGAAATACATCGGCTTTGACGTTCAAGTAGGTTCACTGGAGTCGCTACCAGAACAAGACGTTTTTGGTGCACTCGTTCAATACCCAGGCACAACCGGTGAAGTTCGCGACTTGACGGACATCATCGCTAAAGCCCAAGCAAACAAAACTCTCGTCACGGTTGCAACTGACCTACTCGCTTCAACTCTGCTTAAACCAGCAGGTGAAATGGGTGCGGATGTTGTTATCGGTTCAGCGCAACGCTTCGGCGTGCCAATGGGCTACGGTGGTCCACACGCTGCATTTATGGCAACGCGTGACAAACACAAGCGTACTATGCCTGGTCGTGTTATCGGTGTCTCTATCGATGTTAACGGCAATCAAGCTCTACGTATGGCCATGCAAACACGTGAGCAGCACATCCGCCGTGAAAAAGCGACCTCGAATATCTGTACTGCGCAAGCATTGCTAGCAAATATGGCGTCTTTCTACGCGGTATTCCACGGCGCAGAAGGTCTACGTACGATTGCTCGTCGCACTCACCACATGACTGCGATTCTCGCTGCCGGTCTGACTAAATCTGGATATGAGCTAACACACCATAGCTTCTTCGACACCATTACTATCAATACAGATAGCAAAACAGAAGAACTGTATGCGAAAGCGCAAGCAGCAGACATCAACCTACGCAAGCTCGATGGCAAGCTAGGTATTAGCTTCGACGAAACAACAACAACGGCTGACATCGATGCGCTATTTGCTGTGTTTAACGTACAACTAGATGTTAACGCCCTGTCTTCTGAAATCGCAAGTAATGAGTTTGCCGCCATTCCAGAAGCACTGCGTCGTACTTCAGAGTTTCTCACTCACCCAGTGTTCAACACGCACCACAGCGAAACGCAAATGATGCGTTACCTAAAACAGCTTGAGAACAAAGATTTCTCATTGACGCACGGCATGATTCCACTGGGCAGCTGTACAATGAAACTGAACGCGGCCGCAGAAATGATTCCTGTAACTTGGCCTGAGTTTGGTTCAATTCACCCGTTCGCACCTCTTGAGCAAGCGGCTGGTTACACTGCCCTTGCTAAAGATTTAAAAGAGAAGCTATGTGAAATCACTGGCTACGACGATTTCTCGCTACAGCCAAACTCTGGTGCATCAGGTGAATACGCAGGTCTTATCGCGATTCAACGCTACCACGATAGCCGTGGCGAAGGTCACCGTAACGTATGTTTGATCCCAAGTTCAGCACACGGTACTAACCCGGCGACAGCGTCAATGGTATCAATGAAAGTGGTTGTGGTTAAATGTGACCAAGACGGCAACATCGACATGGGTGATCTTGCTGATAAGATCGAAAAACACAAAGACAACCTATCAAGCATTATGATCACTTACCCTTCTACGCACGGCGTTTATGAAGAGCAAGTGAAAGAAGTGTGCGAAATGGTGCACGCAGCTGGCGGTCAGGTATACCTAGACGGTGCCAACATGAACGCTCAGGTTGGCCTAACCTCTCCGGGCTTCATCGGCTCTGACGTATCTCATCTGAACTTACACAAAACTTTCTGTATTCCACACGGTGGTGGCGGTCCGGGTATGGGTCCTATCGGTGTGAAATCTCACCTGGCTCCTTTCCTACCTGGTCACATTGAAAATGGCGTGGAAGGCAAAGAGTTAGCGGTTTCTGCTGCTGATATGGGTAGTGCATCTATCTTGCCTATTTCTTGGGCGTACATCGCGATGATGGGTGAAGCAGGTCTGCTAGACGCGACTAAAGTGGCCATTCTTAATGCCAACTACGTGATGGAACGTCTACGTCCTCACTACCCGATTCTTTTCCGTGGTAAGAACGGCCGCGTCGCGCACGAATGTATTGTCGATATTCGCCCGCTAAAAGAAGAGACAGGCATCAGCGAAGAAGACATCGCAAAACGTTTGATGGACTACGGTTTCCACGCGCCAACGATGTCATTCCCAGTTGCTGGCACATTGATGATAGAACCTACTGAATCTGAAGATTTAGAAGAACTTGACCGTTTCTGTGAAGCTATGATCGCAATCCGTGAAGAGATGACGAAAGTGAAAAACGGTGAGTGGCCACTTGAGAACAACCCTCTTGTGAACGCACCTCACACTCAAGTGGATCTCGCATCGGACTCTTGGGATCGCCCTTACTCTCGCGAGCTAGGTTGTTTCCCATCGAAGGCGACGAAGTCTTGGAAATACTGGCCAACAGTAAACCGTGTAGATAACGTTTACGGCGACCGTAATCTAATCTGCTCGTGCCCAAGCATCGAAAACTACGAAGATTAATTCCGTATGTGATCACAGCATATCAGGTTGGATACAGGCTTGATAAACATAGAAGTACAAAAGCGAACCGGAAGGTTCGCTTTTTTATTTGAGTACATTCGTCTTGGATTTAGGTAAGTAAAATCATCATTGGACAGAAATGAGTTAGAGTTGGCGATCCAAGTCAGACAATCTGAATTTGGGCAAATCTGGCTTAAAAATAAGAGCCTTAAATGGAGAATTTTTACCTTTGAATCAGTCTTTCAACCCTGACGGTCTGGAAATCCCCAAACTTTGCAACGGAGCCGCTTTTTGTCGACACAGACTTTCCACTACTGAGCTAATTTCCGCTGGCATAACACCAAGTTTGTTCCCAACCTCTAGCCTATCGTCAAAAACCAAATTAAAAAAATAACGGTAAATATCTTGCCATTGGTGGAGACGTTTCAGGCTTATTCTGCGTGCATACTCAGGGCTTAACCAGCCGTTGAACTCATGCCAAAAATATTGGTTCCAATTGGGATGAGATGGGAATAACTGTTCGACTCTAAACTGCTTATTGGTTAACACGCCTATGCCAACATGCCAGTAGCTTTGCGCATAATCAATGAACAATCGATACCATTTTTCATTCCACCAGCTCATGGTTTTTGTCATCGCAGTTGATTTTGAATTTGGCATTTGTTTTTGTACATGGCAATAGAACAGAGCTGTTTGATCACGGCTGACTTCCTCACAGAAAGCGGTAATCGCAGCTCCACGCAAAAAACTTTCATGTTCAAGAACAATAGCTTGAGGAGGAAAGCTAATCACCTTCTGTCGTAGATTCTGGAAGTGAGCATGAGCAGCATATACTGGGCGAAAAATGAGCGCCTCTTTAGACAAAGCGTGACGATGCTCGGCATAGGCAAGCATATCAAACTGACTGCGAGCCATGATTTTGCTGTAAGTTTTCTCAGCTTTACTCAAGACATCCTCATCATCTTCGACCTTTTGCTCAACTGCATCCAACTTATAAATGCCAGACGGTAAAGCTTCTGACAGCAATGAGGATTGGCTGGATAGTGCATTGTCATTGATAAGTAACATATAACCAGAACGAGCATCAGCGCTTGAGACAGTCCAAAGATAGGTTTCACGCTGCTGACTTTGATGGTGCTGGAAACCTGATCGGCAGGTTTGCACGCATGTTCTGGTTTGAATCAACGGCAAACTAAAATTAGCCTCCCACTGACGACTGGCGTAAGTAAGCAAATTCGCTAGCATGGTAATGCGCTGTGAAAACGCTTTATTACTCAGCTTACAGACCTTTTGAAGATTATCAGGAGTCACGCCTTTAATGAGCGCATCCATTATTGGCTGAAGTTGTTTGCTTAGCTTCTCAACATTCGGCAGCGTGACGACTTGCTGACATTGAGCACACTTAACTCGCTGGCTGCCAGAGGCAGTGAAACCGTATCGGTGAAGTTGTGGTTGCAAGCAACCACAACTATCAAAAAATTCCAGATCAAATTGGTCTCGTTTAATCTGTTGAGCGAGTTCGATTATCGGTTGGTTGGATAATACTGGAGGGAATGCCCCGCATTCGGGGCAATGCCATGCATCATAGCCAAGCCGATTAGAGCGAGTATAAATGCTAAGATCTTGCTGGCCACAATTGGGACAACCGTAAGTCTTACACCCATTATATTCTACTCTAAATGGCATCCGCTCTCCTGTTACCGTTGCTTATTCAGATACATCTACTTGACGACCTAACGCAGGCACTTTGACATGTTTCTTAGCTTTAAACTGGTTAA
The DNA here is from genome assembly GCF_049563345.1 of Vibrio mytili. Classification (NCBI taxonomy): domain Bacteria; kingdom Pseudomonadati; phylum Pseudomonadota; class Gammaproteobacteria; order Vibrionales; family Vibrionaceae; genus Vibrio; species Vibrio mytili. Next base: position 818,270 of record NZ_CP110482.1, read on the forward strand.
TTAACGTCTGTGTAATAGAGCTACTTTCAGATAACAGTTTGCCATCTGCAAAGACTTTATAGCCGTCACCACCGCTTGCAGCATAAGAGTATGTTGCTACTTTATAGGTTTGAGTATCTTTTACTGCCTTACCTTGAATTTTCAACGTCAGTAAACGTTGCCCCTCAGGCCTTTTACCATCGTATTTTGCTTCAATACCAGAGAATTGAGCTAATCCGTAAGGCAACTTGTAGCTATATTCTAGTAGCTCTTTAACTTGCTTACCCGTCAACTCAACCACTGACAACTTATCAGTGAATGGGAACAGGTCCATAACGTTTTCCATCGTGACCGGACCTTTGTTTAAGTCCACACGAATACTGCCTGAACTAATCATACTTATATCCGCATTACCAGCTTCACGCATCATGTCCGCAACTAAGTTTCCGACATTAGATTCACGGTAATATCGACGGAATGCCGTTTTATCAATTGTCGCTATCTCTTGATTCAGCTCTGGATATTTAGCTCGCGCATCGTCGATTAACTGCCCTGTTTTAGCATCTCTTGCTAACTTGTCAGATTCGACAGGTATCAGTTTCCCTTCTAGCAAGTTTACACTGTGTTTATCTGTATCAACGGCAAACTTAGTGTAACCAAGGTATTTTCCTTGTCCGAAAGTTAACCCAATAACGGTACCTGTTTTGGGGTGAACAACGGGTTTCCACAAACCATGGTCAGAGTGACCGCCAAAGATAACATCAACCCCCTTTAGCTTTCCTGCCATTTCATAGTCTTCATCGAAGCCACGTTGCACTTCGGGATCCGCTTCTTTATCCGTCTGCATAGGCGCAGTTTTGTTTTGGTGCGTTAATACGACCACCATATCGACTTCATCACGAATTTTATCAACCCAGAACTGAGTCACTTCCGCAGGGTCATCAACGGTTAAGCCTTTGCGGTTTCCTTTCCACATGGTGTTATAAAAGGCATCAACACCCATCACACCAATAACCCCGATACGAATGCCGTTGCGTTCAATGATTGTGTATGGCTGTGCAAAAGGTGCGTTGTTTTGTTCAAATTTAATGTTTGCATTCAATACTGGGTAAGCCGCTCTTGGCATATTTTGTTTGAGTGTTTCCCAACCATATTCAAACTCATGATTACCTAGTGTTATTGCGTCGTATCCCATTGCACTGTACAGGTCAAACGAGAGTTTCCCTTTTGTTTTTTTAGCCAGCGATCCAGTAAAAATATCACCCGCATCGAGCAGGAAACTGGTGTCTTCTTTTGCTCGCACTTCCTTGATTAATGTGGCTAAGTAAGGAATGCCACCAATACGTGCTATATCAGGGTTCCAGAACGCATCTACAGGTTCGTAAACACTCTCAATATCATTGGTATGGAGTAAGGTTACATTACGAATTTCTGCAACCGCGCTGTTCGAAACACCAATCATAGTTGCAATCAATGACAACATTATTGGCGAGGCAATTTTCTTTTTCATAGTCTGTTCCGTGTAAAATGAAAAGCAAAATGTGACATGGTTAGTGTCGGATTGATTATGCTTAGCTCAATACACGTAATATTTGAATCAGCTCACATCAGCCATATAGAAAACAGAAATGGAACTCCGGAGTTTCTTTTTGTGTTGGTCGCAAGGCATGCAAAGAGTTATATGCAAAAAGCGAACACGTAGCAAAGCTAGGGAATTCCAGATAGTCTGAGCTGAATAACGGATTAAAAGATAAGTGTGCCTTTCTGTCAGCCACACTTATCCTGACATATAAATACAGTATTTGTAGTGGCTTAATGATCCCGGACAGAACTAACAGCATATTTAACCTGAACTCGGGATAACCTAAGCCTCTCAGTACTACTCTTTTAGCGCCTAACCTATTTAAAATCAACGCAATAGACCAGCTATTGTCGTAGAATGCTACCTAGTTATGCATCTAAAATTACAGTACTAAGTAATGAAAAAGTATCTATGTTTTTAAATCAAAGGGTTATAGCCTTTCTTGTCCCGAATTCAGGTTATTTAGTCATTAGAAAAAATAGGTCAAATAATGAGAAATGTGTCCCAAATCTTTGGCTGAAACACTTTGGGGCAGAGGTGTGTTTGCCATAGCCAGTTAAATAACCCATGACAAAAGCTCTGATAGAGGAAACGTGGCAAACTGTATTATCTTCTGACTCTATAAACCTAATTTATGGGCATTCTAATCAGAGCTGGGGGTTAGCTCTGATGCAACCAATGAATCCACCCAATGGCTTCGAGCTTGCTCATACATATCACAGATCACCTGCTCGGTAACGAGGAGAGATACCTCCTCGGCCTTTGCGAGTGTTTTCTCGATGTGCTTCATATCGCTACGTTGCTGCGCATGGGCATTTAAGATATGGCAATACATTACCAATTGGCCGCGGTAGAACCCACTGCGCTGCCACAATGCTAACCCCTCCTCCGCTCGCTCAATGGCTTGTTGATACTCACACTTAAGCAAGTGCTTACGGGCAAGACCATTTAGACAATCGGTGTAGGAGTGGTGCAGATCATTTTGCGCTGCGATTGCCTTGGTTTGGCGTAGCAATTCAATCGACTCATCGATCTGGCCTAGATACTCCATCGCCGTACTCATTGATAGATTGATGTAGATGGTTTCAGCGGTATTATCTAACGCTTTGGCGATTACCAGTGCCTCTTGATAATCTTGATAGCTCTTTTGGAAATACTCGCTGTCTTGAGTTTCTAAACCTAACGAAAGGTAGCAAAGCCCACGTTGCGTCATGGCGCGGCAGCGGATCATTTCAAGGTGAGAACGGTGCGCCTCTTCAATGAGGGGCTCGATGATGGTAAGGGCTTTTGACGTCTGGCCATGTTGCCTTAGCGTCATAGCAATCTGCACCTTCGCCTCCCCAATTGTCTCTGGAGAGCTGCCGATAGCGGCAAGGTCTTCAAACACGGATAGCGCCTCATCCATACGACACTGCTGTTGGTACAGCTTACCGCTCAGGTGCAGGAAGTCCTCTCGGTCTTTCTCCGAGATCTGCGCACTTTCAAGGTAGTGCTGGGCTTCGATGAAGTTTTTGTAGCCTAGCTGAGCCTCACCATTGATGCCGTTGATCTGGTCGGCATAATAGTAAAATAGGCACGTCAGTGCGGTGTTTTTTGATTCATCAGACTGATGGTCGAGCAAGGCCCGCTTCATCAATGGATTGATCGAAAATGCCTGTCCGGGTAAGGTCTGGATAAACGAGTGCTGAGTCAACCTATCCAGTTCGGTAGCTGGGTATCCGGTATTGTATTGCCGGATCATATATTGAAAAAGTTGGCTATCGAAGTGCCGACAGTTTGCCAGTACTTTCAGGGTTGCACTCTCCGCTCGGTCTAGGTAGCGGATAAATCTATCTAAGATCTCTCTCTGAGTCTTGCCCTGAAAATCATCCGGCGTTGGGGTTCGTAATAGAGTGAACTTAATTTTTTGATAGGTATCAACAGAGACATCAAGGTAAAAGGGAACCCCCTTGCTGTTCTCGACGATAACATCAATGATTTCAGAGTCTTGGATATCACAGCTTTCCAAAAAATAGCGTGCATCGGTTTCAGAGAGTGACTCGAGGATGTGCGAATCCAACACCTCTGCCCAATCGGACTGGTACTCTGACCATCTCAGCTTGTCTCGACCAGCAATCACAAACAGCACGTTGGGATGATGGGTAATCCACTCACGCACCCACTCATCGACTGAAAAAAAGTGCCCCTCACGATAAGCGTTGTCCCACATGGCCTCGTATGAGTCGATAAAGACACACAGCTTTTGTGCATCATCCTTATCTAACGCAGCATTCAAGTCTTCAGCCAGCATCATAGGCAGGCGCTCTGCGATTTGCTGTGGAGTTAGACTTGGTAGCTCTTTGAAGATACGGCTGCCCGCCGAACTCCACCAGCGTTCTAGGACGTTCACGCCTTTTTTGCCCAATACGGCTAGCTTAGTCACTACGCTGGCAACTGGTAGCGCCTCTAGTGTCTCGACCAAGGCTTGAGCGATGTCCGTCATCAGATCAGAGGTTTGCAGGTACTCTAGGCTAGGGTCGTTGATGGTGATATCGGGGTTTACCTTTTGCAGATAGATCAGGTAGGCAAAATCAAAGGAGCGAAAGCTCGGCTTGGGCTTAAACTGTTGGGCTAAGGTTTGGCGCAATGAGCGGAGGCAAAAAGCGCAATCTTGATAAGCGGGGTCCTCCATGTCGATACGTACATGGCACCAGTCACTGGTTAGAGATTCACTTTTCGAGAGCTCTTTAAGCAATCGAGATTTGCCAATACCGCCAAAACCATAAAAATTAATGACGCTATGCTCAGTGGAGTCAAAGTTATGGATTGCCTTTCTGAATGTCTCCCTCGGAAGCTCTCGGTCGGTGAAGATGCGTTGAGCCTTAATTGGGGCACTATTGAATGTGTGTTTAGGTTTAAGAGCCATCGAATTCCTTTCTCGACTATGCCGGTACGTTTAGGGAGGATATCGCCTCGGACAAATGTGTGCCCTAGACCTTGCCCCAATCATAAATGATTCTTGCGGGAAGTCATGGTTAGCTAGAATATATCAACTAAACATTTGATCTGAATCGATTTGGGCGGCAGCTATGTATTATTACCCACGCTGTCTAGAATGATGTTTAATGCGGGGTATCGCTCGACTTTATAAGTGAAAAGCTAGCATCCTTATTTTCGGTCCATATGATTTCGTCACCTTGCTACCAATTGAGATCCTTTAGATAATCGTCAGGGATCTCGAAGTAGTGCTCGCCTTTCTCGGTTATTTTTATCGGTACTCTCATAGGTTGACCTTTTCTTAAACAAGTATTCGACAATCAGCACTATAGAATCATAATGAAAACTAAGTCAAATTATGCATATTAGGCTTGACGTAAACAATAGGTTTCAGCACGGAATGGGGCATTTCTGAGCTAGAAGTGCTCACAGTGAACTTGTGATCACCGTGAACAAAAAACTATTAGCAAATAAGCAGTTAATTGCCTCTTCTCATACTGATGATGTACCCCCTCTGTCCAAAACGCGACGATTTTCGTCAACTTCTATTCAGATATCATTCACATAGTCTTCTAGCATGAGCTTTTCTCAACAAAGAAAGGACAAATTAATAATGTTAGAAATACCATCAGAAAAATACCGAGCAGCTCCTATTATCAGCTTTCCACAGCGAACCTGGCCATCAAAGATATTAGACAAAGCCCCTCGCTGGCTCTCAACCGATTTACGAGATGGCAATCAGGCTTTATCTAACCCAATGAATATTGATAAAAAACTGAAGCTCTTTAACCACTTAGTTGAATGTGGATTCAAGGAGATTGAGGTAGCATTTCCTTCAGCATCGCAAACGGATTTTGACTTTGTTCGATGTCTGATCGAAAACGAGTTAATTCCAGGTGATGTTACTATTCAGGTGATTACGCAATCCAGATCGGACTTGATTGAGCGAACTATTGATTCTCTAATCGGGGCGTCTAAGGCCATAGTCCATTTGTACAATGCTACAGCTCCGTCTTTTAGAGATATTGTTTTTTCTCAGGATAAAAAGTCTACTCTAGAACTTGCTGTAAATGGGGCTAAACAGATTAAAGCCTTGTGTGAAAAACATCCTGAAACTGTATGGACTTTTGAGTATTCACCAGAAACATTCAATTTTACGGAACCCGAGTTTGCACTTGAAATCTGTGAAGCAGTAGCGTCCGTTTGGCAGCCAAGTAAGACACGACAGCTTATCATTAACCTGCCAACAACTGTTGAATGTAATACTCCTAACGTTTTTGCAGACCAGATTGAACACTTCATAAATACATTTAGTTCATTAGAGCACGTTACTATTAGTGTTCATCCTCATAATGATCGAGGTACAGGTGTTGCTAGTGCTGAACTTGCCATACTGGCAGGAGCAACTCGGATCGAAGGTTGTTTATTCGGGAACGGTGAACGTACAGGTAATGTTGACTTGGTCACACTCGCACTAAACCTTTATTCACAAGGCATTGATCCTAAATTGCGCTTTTCTGACATTCGGCATACGGTTGAACTCGTCGAGCAGTGTAACGAAATACCTGTTCATCCTCGTCACCCATATGCTGGAAGTTTTGTTTTCACCGCCTTTTCGGGGTCTCACCAAGATGCAATTAAAAAAGGATTTTCTTCGCATAGCTCTAAGTTGCAGAGCTTCTGGGATATCCCTTACTTGCCGATAGACCCTATGGATTTGGGGTGTAACTATGAAGAAGTGATTCGTGTAAATAGTCAGTCAGGTAAGAGTGGTGCTGCTTGGTTACTCCAAGAAAACCACGGATTGTTACTGCCTAAAATGCTCCAGGCCGATTTGAGTAAGAAAGTGAAAAGTCATACCGATAGATCGGGATGTGAAATTAATCTTTCGGAACTATGGCAACTATTCAGACAGTCTTATGGTTTAGTGAATAACCCGACCATAAGCTTGCAGAGCTATCACAGCCAAACAACAGAGCTTGGCCAAAAAATTCAAGCCAAAATTCATCACAACAACAAAATGATAAGATGTGTTGGCTCTGGGAATGGTCTAATGTCTGCGTTGCTAAAAGGGTTAATGGAACAATATGGTTTGCAGGTGAATATCGTTGACTATCACGAGCATACACTCGGTTCACAAACCCAAAGCAAAGCGGCCTGTTATGTACAGCTACAGTCTACGATTTCTAATGTGAGCTTTTTTGGTGTCGCAATTGAAGAAGATGCAACAAAAGCGTCTCTACAAGCACTGTTGAATGCCTACTCTAATGTACTACAGGCTAACTTAGCGCTTTAATCGTGTTCTAATGGATTAACCATCGGACAATATTCCCTCGGAGACAGCCCTGTTCGACTTTTAAACATCGAGCTAAATGCACTAGGGCTGTCATATCCAATCGCCAATGCAGTATCTAACACACTACACCCGCTGGCTAGAAGTTCAGACGCATGGAGTAATCGCTTCTGACGTAGCCATTCTGTGAACGTAAGACCTAGCTCTTGCTGAAACCGACGAGAAACAGTTCTTTCACTTTGGCCCAAATACTTGGCAGCATCTGAAGCTGTCCATGGGTGTGAAAGACGCTCAGATACGTTATTACAGAGCATATCCAATGCCTCTGTTCTTGGATTGGGGAGGTAAAAATCAATGGGGTTTAGCAAACGCAATTCATCAAGTATCAGTTCAAATATTCGTTCTTCTCGCGTTCCCGCTATCCGAATATCAGGTAGAGATACGGCCTCAACAATTAAACTGGTCAGCAACGACGAAACTTTCGATAGTACACAGCTATTGGGAAGGTCTGCCCTGGCCATAGGATCAACAAAAAGCGTACGGACTCGAACGTCCCCCGTCATTCTAAGACTATGTAAGGTGCCAGCAGGTATCCATAGCCCTTGATTCGTTGTCACAACCCATGACTCTGATTGTGTATCCACTCGAATAACACCGTTTAAAGCATGTAAAAACTGAGCACACTGATGAGTATGAGGTGGTTCTACATCCCCATGAGAATAGTTGTGCGCATATGCAAGTATTGAAGGGCCCAACCTTTCGTCACAAAACTTCATAAATACTCGAGTAATCCTTACAATATATGCAGCATGAAAAAATAAGATCGATAAACTGAGCTTGCCCGCCATCTCGGTATGGAGGCACAACCATTTTCCTTGCTGCTCGATTCGCAATCGTACTGCTGTAGTATTTTCGGAAAACATACAAACAGTAATCAATGCCTGCGACAGTACCTGCTGAGGTAATAACTCAACTATCTTCAACATACAAGGCATTCGTATCGAGTGAAACTTCAGGAAAGCGTTGGCTAAAATCCAACTCTAATTCCCAGTGTGTCGCTGCTCGCTTTCCTGCTAGTAAACCAGCATAGGCGAGAACATAACCACCAAGGCAAAGACCAACAACCAATGCGCCTCGAGCGTGAGCACGACAGAGAGCGTTTAGCAGCTTTTCATTCGGGCGTTCGTCAATGGTTCTCCAATAAGGCACAATGATGATGTCGCAATACTCTAGTACAACTCTTTCAGTGGCAAAGTCCACTTTTAGGCATCTAAAAATGTGAACGATATTAAGCGTATGTTAATTCTGGAGTTAGAAAACTCGTCACCACATTATAAACACACTTGCACTTGCACTTGCACTTGCACTTGCACTTGCACACCAAATAAACCATATTGATACAAATAATATCATTATAGGAATAAACATGTATCCAATAGAAAGTGTCGTATGTCAGATTGGCGAGTCACCTATTTGGTTACCAGAGAGCAGAGAACTGGTTTGGATAGACGCCGCGGGTAAATCCATTTACAAATTGAACATGCGTTGGCGCACTACTGAAACCTTCAGCGTGCCATTTGATATAACCGCTATCGCTCGATGTGATAACAACGGTTGGCTGTGTGCAAGCAAACAAGGGCTTTTCTATTGTTCTTCGTTATTTGATGAACTCATTCCCATTATCGATCCGTGCTCTAAGACTGCCAACCTTCATCTTAACGACGCGGTTACCGCTCCGAATGGAAAGCTGTGGTTTGGCTCAATGAATGGCGTAGAGCTGGCGTCTCCCGACGGAAAGCTCTTCCAGTTAGATAACTGCCTTGCCATTGAAATGGACGACAATTTCAGTGTTGCTAACGGAATAGCATTCAATCCAGAGTTAAAGCGTGCATACTGCTCAAACATGTTTCAAAGAAAAGTTATTGAGTATCAGCTCAATGACTCAATGACGCGAATAACCAATAAAGCGGTCTTTGTAGAGCTCACCCTACAACAAGGTTATCCTGACGGGCTAACCATGGATAGTTCAGGTAACTTATTTGTGTGTCATTGGGATTGCGGCATTATTTCATACTACGCCCCCAATCAAACAAAGATCGGAAAGCCGTCAAAACTCGGTGAAATAGATTTACCAGTAAAACACGCAACTCGTTGTACCTTTGGTGGTCATGACTTTAAGACTCTTTTTGTCACAACGGCAAGTTATGAGTTAACCCCGGAGGAAAAAGATGGATACCCTCAATCAGGAAAGCTGTTCATTTTAGACGCTCCGACACAAGGCCGAGCAGAAGCTCTGGTTGATAGTTCGAGCATTTCAACACTTAGTCATGTCAATGAATCACACGACTTATTGAAAGTTGGGAAATAGTTTGGGAATATAACTTGTTGCGGTTTGCAACTAGCCATTTACTTAAGCGCAGTTTTCAGGAGCTACAAGGTGTCGGAAAAAATAAACTCGGTAGATCGCCTCATTACTGTTATCGAAAAAGTTGGACAGTCTAAAAGCCCTATTTCCGCTTCAGACATCATTTTTGAATCAGGTATCCCGAAACCTACCTGCCACCGGCTGTTACAACAGTTAGAAGAAGCGCAGTATGTCCAAACAGATGAGCGAGGGCATTTCTACCCTAGTACGGAATTAGTTTCTATCGCTTTAGATGTAAACTGGACAAATCAGCATAAACTCCAGCGCCAGGCCATACTGCATGGATTATCGAGAAAGTTAAAAGAGACGTGTGGACTTGCGTTAGCTAACGATACGCCAAATGACCACATGGTGTACTACGATCGAATCCAAACGAACTGGCCGCTACAAGTTGTTATTCCTGTCGGTTTTCCTATTCCCTTATGGGCGTCAGCAAGTGGAAAATTGTTTTTAAGTACCCTGTCTACAACACAGTTGCGCCGTGTATTAAGCAAAATGGAACTCATCCAACACGCCAAAAACACCATTACCGATATACAAACACTTAAGAAAGAGCTGAGCTTAATTAAAAAACGAGGCTACAGCATTGATGATGAAGAGTTCATTGATGGAATGGTAGCTGTCGCTCTCCCCCTCTATGATCAGGAAGGCAATTTTCTAGCCGCGCTGTTTTGTCATTGCCCTAAAAGTCGTAAGAGTGTATCAGACTTAGAAAACTATCTCCCTATTCTACGTTCAGCACAGTTAAATCTAGAGATGGTTTACCGAGATATGTTGGCGCAGTTTCCAAAACATTAAATAACAAGCTTTGAATTAGCTCAATCCTACTTCTTCAATCGTAAATTTCAATATTTCATCGGCTGCAGATTGCATGTCAGGAATATAGGTTTTTAACTTTTCAAGTGAAGTTCGAAAGCTTGGAGCGTGACAAAACAGATATCCAAAATCTACTCCGTTAGATCGAATCGGAACTGATATGGCCACCATTCCGTCAATAAACTCTTCATTATCTTCTCCGAACCCTTGAGCATGAATCCTGCGTAACTCTTCCAGAAATAAACTTTCATTCGTAATAGTCTGCGGGGTGTATTCCGTTAGCCCCATATGTTGGATGACTTTTTCTCTGATATTCTCATCAAGTGTCGAAAGGTAGAGTTTTCCGGACGCACTGGCAGCGATAGGCGCACGACTGCCTTCTGCCAGGTTTATTTGTAAAGGCCAATTACAGTTTACGCGTTCAAAATAAATCATCTCAATCCCATTCGGAACCGAGATGCCACAAGTTTCCTCTATCTTATCGGAAAGCTTGCGCAGCACCGATATACGCATTTCAGAGAAACGTTGGTTCTTAAGGATATCGTGCGCCAACGATTTTAGCTTTGGTCCTGCTATCACGTGGCGAACAATATTTTCTTGCAGATAACCAAGCGAGACGAGCTGGTTGATTAACTTATTTGCTGACGCAATGGGCATTGAAAGCTGCTCTGCAATTGATACTCTGTTCATTTGTCCGCGGCTTTTGGCGACAATCAGCAAAACCTGAAGTACACGATCAAGAGTCGAGCCTTTGGTTGAATTTGGCGATTGAGTGATGGACATAGAACGTCTGGCTTCCTAAAAGTGTAATGCGGCTAAACGTAGCCTATTGCTTTTAGCCGGTAAGCGCAACTGCACGAGATGAAATATATAAAGACAAGGGCTTACTTTGCAGTAAGCCCATTAAGTAGGGGGAGTCTATATTGTCCCTCTTACTTCTAACTCCGAATGACATAACGAACTATGACTTAGTTACTTTCCGGATCTTCAGTCATAAACAAGTTTCCTGTTCCATTGTCTGACGGATGAACCCAGTTCGTGCCGCCATCTGGATCATAAGCAAACGCAAATCCGGTATGGGCACCACTACCACCGTTGCCGTTACTTAATCTGAGTTCGAACTGATGCCATCCTGGTGACAAATTGAGATTAGCGGTAGACACACGGTCACTCCATAAATCACTACTTAATACAAGCTGACCATCAATCCAAAGGCGCGTCTTATCGTCATTGTTTTCACTGAACGAAATCTGCCCATCGGCGTCATAGATATAGCCTGTGTAAACTTCCGTAGTATTACCCGCTATCGAATCTTCCGTTTCGCTCAAGCTCGTCGTGATCGACGTTTTAGGGTTTGGATCTGTCACGTTAATATCTCCAGAAAGGGTTCCGTAGAATAACCCAGGGACCGCAGCAGAACCTCCCTGACTTGGCGTGCGAAGTTTTGCATCACCCCAAGAACCATGGTCATTACCAACGCCATCACCGCCATCAGTTACGACTAGTTTGAGCTCTTGCACAGTGTCACTAATATTGACCGAGACATACTCCGCCACATCATTTCCTACTAACGTTCCGCTCTGATACGCCATAACACCATCTAACCAAACCTCAAACACCACAGATCCGGCACTGCCAGTTTCGTCATCGACACCGATGAACGCGGTAAATTGGTCATAGTTTCCACCAGCTAAGTCATAAATCACTTCGGAATAAGCATGAACACCGAGCCCCTTGCTGAACTCACTCCCGCCAATAGAGATAGTAACTCCGTCGCCGGCAGCGCTTTCACCTACACTGGTATCTTTCTCAATAGGTCCCCAACCATTGCTAGAATAGGTTTCACTCATGTCACTGAGGTGAGTGTAACTTGTTGCTTGTGGCGGATCGGCTACCACAATTGCAGGTCCTTCATACTCAATTTGCTCAAGATAAGCCACCAATGCAGCTCTTTCGGTACTGCTAGACACCGTATGCTGCGAACCAGTTTGCAACACGTCATCTAACGTAGTGGCTTGGCCATTATGGAAGTACGGCGCACTTGCCCACAGACCAATCAGACTTGGTGTATCGAACCCTATACCAGATAAAGACGTTCCGCTACCAAGGCCAGAAGTTGCATCCATCGTTCCGACATCATGTCTCTGCATGTCAGTGTAATAAACTCCCGAATGACATGAATCACATCCTTTGGCAGCAAACAGAGCCTGACCCGTTTGAGCTTCCGCAGTTAGAGATCCCGTGTTGTCTCGATTTGGACTTCGTGGAAACTTGTTCAGACTACTTACATAGAATGCAAGATTATCCAGGTCCTCACTTTTTCCAAATTTAGCCGTGCCTAATGGATTCTCAGTCAGATTGAACAGAGCATCGACCATAAAGCCTCGACCACCAAATGCATAACGAATATCGTTTTCGAAATCCTGAATTTCATCGAAATTTGCCGTCCAATGAACTCGGCCGTTTCCTGTTCCTGTTTTGCCCAATAATGAAATCGTATTTCTCAGCCCTTCACCACGGTCACTAAAGTCCCAAACTCGGTGATCACTGTCTCCGTCAGCATGACAGCTGGCACACGATATATAGCCGTCTTGAGTCATTCTGGCGTCAGCTGCGTTGTAGAATATCTGCTTTCCTTTCAACACCCTCGGATGAAGTACTTCATTCGCGACAACTCCAATTTGCGCCACCGTAGAAATATTGCCCCTACTCTGTAAGAACTCATCGACATCATGAACAGAAATCGTTCGGGACATAAAATTGTGCACAAAGAGCGTATTGCCCGACAACACTAAGCCGCGAGGTGCTAAACCTGTATCAAAAATTTCTCCCGCTCGATTTGAAGTGTAAGTACTTCGAATCTCGATGCTGTTTTGTCCTTCTAATGCAATGAATGCTAAGTCGCCAATATCACTAAACACGACCGCTTTAGGTTGCGCACGATTATCAATATCTAAAGCGTTTGACTGAACTGCTTGAGCATTCAAATCTAACCGATTAACTACCGCCCGGATTGTAGTTTCAAAGGTTAGCTTTTGTGCGTCATCACCCTCTAAGTAAGAACCGCGGTCCACGTTGGCCTTGTTTGATGGCACCCAAGCGCTGTACCCATCGGGAGAAATAACAACTGAGCTTAAGTAGTTCGCCACTCCGCGACTGCGGTCTGGCCCATCAAGAGTTATCGTATCCTTAGCAATTTGGTAGGTGGTATCGATGGCCATACTACTGGCATCAACTGCGACGACTTCAGCATAGGATTGAGGAGAAATAAATCGGGTCACCAGTACTTGTGATGAAGAACTGTCTATCGCTAGGCCGCGAGCGCTGTACCCGACATTGGTTGTCGCCACAATATTTCGCGAGCCAGGATCAATTTTCACCAGTTGACCACTCGCCTGCAATGAAACGAACACATCATTTCCATCAGGAGAAAACGCGATTCCATAGGGCTGCGAAGCTCTTGGAAGATAAATTGTCTCGACCAATTGTCCTACGCTGGAGAGAATCGAAATGGTAGAGTCAACCTGATTCACAACCCACACATTTCCATCTGGAGCTGCGGCCAAGGTTCTGGGCTGATCACCTACTGCAGTTTCCCAAAGTTTGCTGTATGGCGCGCTATTACTGATAGCACTGACTGAATCGTTGTCTTCATTAACTACTATTACTTGACCGCCGGATTCAATGATTGTTGAAGATGCTGTCGGCGCGACGGCCGTAGGTTGTCTATATACCGTTATTGGCATCGACTTACTACTTTCAAACACACCATCTATTGTTGTTTCGCGTACTGTAACAACGGCGGACCAATTGTTAGGTTCACTGTAGGAGTGACTTGCAGCGCCATTAGATGAAAAAGGCGTTGAACCACTGCCATCACCGAAGTTCCAAGAGTACTCCATTATGCCGCCTAACATTGGAGAGCTAGTCGCACTAACGTTAATACTGCTGCCCAATATAACTTTATTACTTGCGGTCACATTGATGTCATGCCCTGTTTGAGAACCAGTGGCAAATCGATACTCCGTTCGAGCCATTGAGTTTCCAGCGAAGTCCTCAATCCCCTCTAATACCACTTTATAAATACTGTCTGCTTCAAGATCTTGAACAGGTGTGAAATGGATAAATCCTAGATTCACACTGTACTCCCCTTGAAGTGGCGTACTGCTTCCCAATTTAGTAACCGTAAATGTAGTGCTGTTCACAGACTCCATCAACACACTGTCAGAAAGTGCAATACCAACACGTGTAGACAGCGGCTGTAACGTAGATTCTATCGCAGGGTCAGTTGCAGAAATGTAAGGTGGTACCATATCCGGACTACTTTGGTGTGCAATAAGACCACTGCCTGAACCGTGGTCATTACCCACCCAGACCAAGTTGCCGAATGGGAAAACCTGACCATGATCAGTATTGGTACTGGTCGTGTTAAGAGAGCTTCTGCCTATCTCTTGAATATTGTTAATATCGCTTATATCTAACACTGCGATATCGTCTTGGTTTCCAAGAAAGAGTTTATTGTCTTGAACGTTACAATATAGGTTCTCAAAACCTGTTAACGACTCATTAACCAGCATCATTGGCGTGGTCGTTGTATCGTATATCCGCAAGGAATCTGTGGTACTTCGCGCGCCAAAATAGGCATATTTTCCGTCCCAACATGACGCGTAGTATTTCTCCTGTAGGCTATTAACTGTTTTGACGAGAGTCGGGTTGGTCGGGTTATCAATATTGAGGATTGAAAAACCTGCCGTACCTTCCATGCTAGATATAAACATGCGATTTCCGAGCGCAAATATCGGTCCTACGTTGAACCCGCCTAGCTCTGAATTCGGAACCGTTTTAACCAAAGTAGGGTTACTTATATCACTGGTGTCGACAATGGATAAACCTGCATTACCTCTTGCAACATACAAGTAAGGAGCTTGCCAAAAAAGTTGCCAGGAGACATTGTTATAATCACCGAAATCAACGCCGGAAATAGCGAGCTTAGACAAACGAACTGGATTGTTAACATCGGACCAATCCCAGATTTCAATGCCCTTACCTGTCTGAATTGCGATGGTATTATTCTCACCAAGACCAAACGAATGCGGCTCCCTGAACTCAGACGTTCTCAAACCATCACCTGTCCGATTGGTATTCGACAGATCTGGCTCATAAACTGTTTTAACAAGTTGCATCGCTCTAGGATTAGATACATCGACAGCAATCCATCCACCGGGGCCTCCCCCACTATCAGGCGCAAAAACACCTACCATATAACCATTTAGCATGGTCATTACATTTACGCCGTAATGTTTCGTGCTAGGGTAATCAGGAGGTAAGAAATTGGTTGAATCATCAATCAGGGGGCTGGATACATGAGTAAACGCTTCGCTCGAACTATAACTCAGGTTACCCAGGCCAGGGCCTTGCGCGGCATACGCAGTAGTACTCAGCGACACTCCATACATTCCCGCTAGAATACTATTAACAACAGGGCGACGCCAAGTCTCTAAGGACTGTGTTAGGCTGGTGGCTATCATCGCCTTCTCCTTGTTTTTTGTGGTAATGAAAAGCTCACTCCTCAGAGAGAAGTGAACCATTAAAAAACATGAAGAGGACAGGATCGCGTATCCAATTAGTCCCTACGCTAAATGAACAAACATCAAAAGCAAACCTACCACTTACCTCCTCACGTCAATGCATTATTTCATTGTTGGCATGACGAATTCGGCCTGTGATTGTTCACTTTCTCTATTATCAACTTTCACTTTGGATTCAGGCCAGCGCGTTGTGATGGTTTTCATTCTGGTAAAGAAACGCACGCCATCTGGGCCATGCATGTGAAGAGGTCCGAACAGTGAACGCTTCCAGCCACCAAAGCTGTGGAATGCCATTGGTACTGGAATAGGCACATTAACCCCGACCATTCCGATTTGAACATTGGTTGTGAAATCACGGGCGGTATCGCCATCAGCGGTAAAAATAGCAGTGCCATTGCCATATTCATGTTCGTTAATGATGTTTAGCGCTTGCTGGTAGCTATCTACCCTTACAATACACAGTACAGGGCCAAAGATTTCCTCTTTATAAATGGTCATGTCGGTTGTAACGTGGTCGAACAGAGTCGCACCGACAAAATAGCCATTGCTCGACGTAGCCAGTTCTAACTCTCTACCGTCGACTAACAGAACTGCACCTTGCTCAACACCTTTCTCGATGTAGCCACAGACCTTTTGTTTGTGCTCTTTTGTAATCAACGGCCCCATATCGTTTTCAACCGTCTGACCGTAACCTTGTCCAACTTTTAATGTAGCTAATTTGTCTTGAAGCTGACGGGAAAGAGCATCCGCCGTCTCATCACCTACAGCAACCGCAACAGAGATCGCCATACAACGTTCTCCTGCCGCACCATAGGCAGCGCCCATCAACGCATTGACCGCACCATCAAGATCAGCATCTGGCATGACAACCATGTGGTTTTTAGCGCCACCAAGCGCCTGAACACGCTTACCATATTTAGCGCCTTCTGAATAAATGTACTCCGCAATAGGGGTTGAGCCGACAAAACTCACCGCTTGAACTCTATCGTCCTGCAGCAAGGTATCTACCGCTTCTTTATCCCCCTGTACAATATTAAACACACCGTCAGGTAGCCCAGATTGTTTGAGTAAATCGGCAACAAACAGAGAAGCGGATGGGTTCTTTTCTGATGGTTTGAGAATGAACGTATTACCCGTCGCAATGGCAATTGGGAACATCCACATTGGAACCATGACTGGAAAGTTGAATGGAGAAATTCCCACGACCACACCCAATGGCATCATTTGTGAGTGAGAATCCACGCCAGATCCGACATTTAAGCTATGCTCGCCTTTCTGCAAATGCGGAATACCACAAGCAAATTCGACAACTTCTAGCCCTCGCGTTATTTCTCCTAACGCGTCACTAAACACTTTGCCATGTTCGCGACTGATAAGTTCGGCGAGTTCATTACGATTTTCTTCCAGTAGCGATTTGAATTTAAATAAAACGCGTGAACGATTCAGAGGTGTTGTTGCAGCCCAAGCTGGAAATGCGATCTGAGCACATTCAATTGCCCTCTCGACTTCCGATCGTGTCGAAAGGGTTACGTGATTTTGGATCTCGCCTGTCGCAGGATCATAAACGGCTTGTTGCTTTTCAGAGCTACTTTCCACGACTTCATTATTGATAAAATTACTGATCATACTGGCTTCCTTGGATTAGTTTCAGGGCTGAATTTTTAGCTACGTTTTGGGTTATCGTTACCAAGCGGCTTTATAAAGCTCAATCATGGTTTCCTTATCCGGTACCCGAGGGTTATTGTTAGGCGAACCTGATGCAAGGGCTTGTTCGGACATGACCTCCAAATTTGACCAGAAGGCTTGTTTATCAATACCAAATTCGCTCATTGAAGGGACTGACAGGTCTTTGTTGATTTGCTTTAGTTCCTCAAGCAGTAATGCTACGGCAGCATCATCCGTCATGGACTCATCTGCAACGCCCATCGCACGAGCACAATCTGCATATCTCTCCTTGGCCGCAGGTATTGAGTATTCGGTAACCGTCGGTAAAAGCATCGCATTGCTCATTCCATGAGGAACGTGAAAGTGAGCACCAATTGGGCGACTCATTCCGTGGACTAGGGCTACGGAAGCATTGGAAAACGCCATCCCTGCTAATGTTGCGCCAAGCATCATCTGCTCTTTCGCTTGTTTATTTTCGGGATTGTTTACCGCGTCGCGAAGATTTGGGGCGATAAGTTTCATTGCCAGCAGAGCTTGCTGATCCGTGAAAAGCCCTGATTTGCCGCTTACATAGGCTTCAATAGCATGCGTGAGTGCATCAATACCTGTGTCAGCAGTAATGCGTTCAGGAGCAGTCATCGATAAGGAAAAATCAATGATGGCAGCCGACGGGATCAACCCAGGGCCCATACATAATAACTTTTCATCGTTAGATTCATCAGTGATGATGGTGACCTTAGTCACTTCAGAGCCAGTGCCCGCTGTAGTTGGAATCGCGATAAGTGGCATAATTGGTAAGGTAACAATGTTAGGAACGGAGTAATCGCGGATACGGCCTCGATATTGCGCCAATAATGCGATCGCTTTCGCACTATCAATCACGCTCCCGCCACCGAGCGCAATAATGCCGTCATAGTTACCATCTAGCGCGAGTCTCACCGCAGGAAGAATAGAGGCCTCTGTTGGCTCCGGCATGGTGTCAGTGTACACATCCGCTTCTAATCCTGCGCGAATGATGATATCCCTGAGAATCTGAACCTGACCAAGAGACGCCATCACGGCATCCGATACTATCAATATTCGATCGCAACCAAGCTGAATGGCAATATCCCCTGCACGTTTGATAGCACCTTCCCCAACTTCTAAAAATTTCGGCAACACAATTGATTGACTCATAATCCACCTCATTGCTTATATCGATACCATTTGTATCAATATATAAATTAATTATTTTTGTGCGCAGCTATCCAACCACAGTTGTTAAGTGGCCAAACAAAAATGAAACAAACGGGTTAAATAGTGTTTAGAGCATCCCTGACTGCGCAATATTTTTGGAAACGCTGGCTGTAGTAAACTCTTCGTTCACCTATAGGATTAAATATTCTTTTGTTAACACATAGGCCTTGTTCAGTGTCTGTTTCCCTCGTCACCGCTTCCCACGCCAACATCGCTACACCTTTTGCGCCCACTTCTTTGCAGTTCATCGCGATGACTTTGACATCAAGCACATCTGCAAACAGCTGACACCAATAGTCACTTCTCGAAGCGCCGCCACTAATAGAGATGGCCTCGACCTTGTACCCAGCCTCGCGCAAGCGTTGGACATGCTCTAAGTGAGCGAACACAATTCCTTCATAAAACGCATAAACAATATGAATGTCCTCATGCCAGCTTTTGAGGCCAAAGAGGTTTGCCGCCGTTGCAGTTCGGTCAGTAGAACCATAAAGATAAGGAAGAAACACCGGCAGAGCCTCTTGCTGTTCTACGTCTTCAAGCTTGCGGTTAAAGCGCTCAAATATACTGCCCCCCTGCTTAGTCTCAATCTCCCTTTCCGCAGAAAAAAAACGTTGTACTAGCCATTCAAGGTTAGATGCCGAGCAAGTGCTGGATTCGATCGCCAGATAGCTCTGCCTAGAGAGTTTACACGCCATAAACACTTTTTCTGACGGGAGTGAATCCGTTACCACTTGGTTGATATTCCATGTACCTGCCACAATAGATACATCGCCAAGATTCGTCGCTTCAGAACCATACGCACCCGCCACAACATCAAACAAGCCTGCGATAACCGGCGTCCCTGTAGCCAGTCCGGTCAACCTTGATGCTGCATCAGTTATTCCACCAATGATCTGGCTACCTTCAACGATCGCAGGCAGCTTGTGTTGAATATCTGTTAAGTCATAGTGACGAAGCAGCGCCTCTGATACCTTGTCCTGTTCAAAATCAAACAGCCCAGAAGCCGTCAGATCACTCCACTCGGTCACACACTCTCCCGTTAGCTGATAGTTGATGTAGTCCTTACAAAACAGAACCTGACCAATTCGTTCATAAGTTTGAGGGCTATTCCGTTTGAGCCACATAAGTAAAACTGCGCTTTGAGATGACCAAACGCCTTGTCGATTTCTGCGCTTGAGATCCAAATACCCATCTGATGATTCCAGTGCTTGTACTTCACAAGTCGCGCGATTATCAAGCGACTTGATAGCCAACAGAGGCGAACGCTTTTCATCAAGTAGATACAAGCCGTTACCATGCCCACTGACACCGATAGCTTTAATTCTCAAACTATCAACGTTGGTTCTTTCGACGAGACGTTTGATTACATCAGCGCATAACTGCCAGCATTCATTCATGTCTGCTTCGGTATGTTCAGGTTTAGGAATATGCGTCGGGAAATTAATCGCAACGGTATCAATTTCAGATCCATGACTATCAAACAAAGCAGCTTTTATTGCCGTATTGCCGCAGTCAATGCCAAGTGCGTATGACGTCATACTCCCTCCCTGTTTTTTAACTTTCACCAAAGTAGATATTCATCGCGTCAGACGTAGACGCACCGTTATGAATCATCGCCATTAAAGCATCGACCACACGGCTTGGATTCGGGTGCTGATAAATATTACGACCATAGACCATACCTAAAGCGCCTTGATCTAACAGTGCCCGAGCTTTGTTAAATACGGATTCAATATCTTCACGTCCGCCGCCGCGTACCAACACGGGGCACCGCGCCGCTTCCACGACTTTGTGGAAATCTTCTGCATCTGCGGTTGGGTCGGCTTTGATTATGTCAGCACCCAGCTCACGAGCCATGCGAACCAGTGTAACGATTTTCTGGCAATCCCCATCGACCATATACGCCTGTCCCTGAGTATTCGGTTGCATCACTAATGGTTCGATCATCAATGGCATACCGTACTTTTCACACTCGGCTTTTACTTTGCTAATATTGGCCACACACTGCTTAAACAGTTCTGGTTCATCCGGCAACATAAACAGGTTCACCACCACACATGCAGCGTCCATTTGCAATGCTTGAATCAAAGGTTGGTCAGCGTTTTGCAACAATGACCACATATGACGATGCCGTTCTGCATTGTAGGGATTGCCTAAATCTATTCGCATAACCAGTGCAGGCTTATCTTTACCGTCTACGGTTTGTAGAAGATCGGCTTGCCCTGCATTCATCTGAATGGCGTCAGGTTTGGCTTGTACAAGTTGATTCACTACCGAAGCCATATCCTCCAGCCCATCTAGAAACATAGGTTCATTGCAAACCCCGTGGTCGATAGCAACATCGAGGCATCGACCCTGTTTAAACAGGCGGTTCATCCTGACTTTACTGGTTAAATACATACTCTTCTCCATTTAATGATTGGCTTTTATTCGTAATCGTTGAGGTGCGCTTTGGTTGCTTAACTTGCGGCGCAATATCGAGTTCCACACCATGGAAACGCGCTAGGAATTGTTTGGTATTCATTCGGTCTGTTGCCTGCTCTAAGTCACTCCACTTAAAATGTTGAGCAACCAACGTCGATATCTCGTCAAAAACAGAGTTGTTAAGTTTGCCTTCGATCGCGATAGAGGTACGACGCAATAAAATATCCAGTGTGGTCTCGACGTATTCATGATTCAGGATGTAGTCCAACTCGCCTTTGGTGTAATCGCTAAGTGATGAGAGTTCTGAATCGTGATAATCCACCAGCCATTTAAGTAACGCTTCGCATTGCGTACCGTAGCGCGTAAACCAAGCTTCTATTTGTGCCTTTGAGTACGACTGGTATTGATGAGCTAACTTATCGATATGAGCTTGTCGAGCTGCTTTGTTCGCGGGATACCCCACACCACCACCTATCGGTTTCTGCTTAGTGCTGCAAATTCTTTCCTTGCCAAGAGAAACCAGTATTTCGTCAGCCACTTCTTCGCCGAAGGCGCGAAACGTCGTCCACTTTCCACCAATTAGTGAATAGATGTCCGTAGACTCAACTCGATTTCGTTTAATTGAATGACTACGAGGTATCTGACCTGTTGTCGACGTACGGGCGGAAGGTAAAGGCCTTACCCCGCAAAACTGATACACAATTTGGTCTTCGCTAATATCGAGCCCCGGCAATATTCCTCTGAGGGATTCCAACAGGTATTGGATCTCTTCGTCCGTACAACAAACCGTGTCAGGATCACTCACAGGAATATCCGTTGAACCAATCAGCACCTTACCAAAGTACGGAAACAGTATGCAGACCCGCCCTTCACTGTTCTCATAAAACAGCATGTTGCCATCTAACTCTGACAACAATTGCGCATTTTCAACAATGATGTGTGAACCTTTAGTTCCTTGCATGTATTGGCTTGGTGCCGTTAATAAACCATTAGTGAAATCGACCCAGGCTCCCGTCGCATTGACGATATGCTGAGTTTTAATCCTTACTTCTTGCTCACTTAATTGGCTAGCTAAGACCAGCTCCCCACGTTCAAGGTGAGTGACTTTGGTGTAATTCAAAGCCACACCACCAGCGTTTACTCCCTCTTGAATCAACTCCATCGCTAAACGTTCCGGAGAACTGATCCACGCATCAAAATAGGTTGCGCTGTGTCGAACTTGCTTTCCCATCAAAGGCCACCGCTGATGCGTATCATGAGCTGAGTGCATCTTA
This sequence comes from Vibrio mytili, assembly GCF_049563345.1. Lineage (NCBI taxonomy): Bacteria > Pseudomonadati > Pseudomonadota > Gammaproteobacteria > Vibrionales > Vibrionaceae > Vibrio > Vibrio mytili. The sequence goes on from NZ_CP110482.1 coordinate 840,528, forward strand.
TGCTTTGGCATCATTTGGTCACGCTTTGTAAACCAGTCGTACAGGCTAAGACCAAGTTTTATCACCACAGAGCCACGCTGAGACGGACGATCTTTGAGGCCTAGAAACTTAAACATGCCGTCGAAAAGCCCAGACCACGTGGAGAAAATCGGAATCGTCGTTTCAAGGGGTGCCACCAGGTGTGGCGCATTACTTAATAAACGATTTCGCTCAAAAAGCGCTTCTTTTACTAACCCAAACTCACCATTTTCTAAGTAACGTAATCCGCCATGAATCATGCGCGAAGGCGCTGCACTTGCTTTAGAGCAAAAATCGTCCTTATCGATCAAGAGGACGTCCACACCTTGAAGTGCAAGCTCCCGAAAAACGCTAATACCATTGATTCCGCCACCAATAACGACGACTTCAAAATCGTTTTGATCCTTTAGGTGACCAAACCGTGTGGTGTGATTATCCATCATTGCTCCCTGCTGGCCAGTTAACGCCTTCTTAAGATCACGGTTTATGCCAACTCTAATTGGCCAAAAAACTCACGAGACTTAGCATCAATAAAAGCGATATCTTCTTGTGATAACTGAACATTGCCTGCCGCAGCATTTTCAATCGCTTGTTCACTATTACGTGCTCCGCAAAGCGCATAGGTAATTCCGGGCTGCTGCAAGGTAGCAGCGATGACTAGCTGAGCAACCGTTATACCTTTTTGCTCTGCAACTGGTGCGATTGATTGGCAAAACTTCTGAACCCACTGGCGATTTTTAACCGTAAACATAGGGTCACTAATTCGCTGGTCGTCGCCAGTGAAGACACGCTCTGGGCTCACTCTTCCGCTTAGCAAGCCCATCGCCAATGATGAATAACTCAAACAGGATATATTTGATGCAATCGTCGCTGGCAGCAAAGTTTGCTCCAATTGACGCTCAATCAAGTTGTATTTTTCCTGTACCGCATCGACCGTCCCAACAGCCAGATACTGTGCCAGTTCCTCTTTGCTCGCATTACTGATGCCTATTGCCCGGATTTTCCCTGCCTGTTTTAACGACTCCAGCGCTTGCATGGTTTCGCTAATCGATGTGGTCGGATCTTGCCAATGCGTGATATACAAATCGATATAGTCGGTTTGTAGTCGCTTTAAGCTTTGCTCAACTTCGTATTCAATCGCGTCTGCGCCCAAGTAGCGGTGTACTGGTTTTCCGTTTTCGTCGAAAAAATGATTACCCTTACTGGTATGCCAAACTAATCCGCACTTAGTTGCGAGTACCACTTTGTCTCGCTTACCTTTTATCGCTTTTCCTACAATCTCTTCTGAGACACCCAAGCCATACGCTGGGGCGGTATCAATAAGAGAAACGCCACTATCCAATGACGCATGGATGGCTTCAATAGAGGCTTTTTCATCTGTCCCTCCCCACATCCAACCACCCATTGCCCAAGTTCCTAACCCGATAACAGACGCCTGAATACCTGAGTTACCAATTTCTCTTGTTTGCATAATTGTTCCCTATTCTGCTTGTTCCAAAATACTTGCCACTGTGTCTTCATCTGAGACTAAGCCATTAATGAGTCCACCACGCAGCGCAGCCAGCATCGCGGACACTTTTGAGTGAGTTGCCGCAACGCCAATACTGTGTTCAACGTTGCCAAGTTCTTTTAGGTTCAATCCAATCAGCTTGCGGTTTAAATGATCCGCACACGTTCTGCCGTAGTCGTCGTAAAGATGAGCAAGGATTTCCCCTTGGCATTGCGTACTCGTCAACGCTTCCGTTTGATGACCACTAAGCGTTCGTAAGTCGTAATAGCTGTCACTTTCTCTCGCTACAGAGCCAATACCCACCAACGCAATATCTGCATTTCTTGCCAGATCAAGTACCTCTTTAATGCTGCGCATTTCCATTAATAGAGCGCGTTGCTCATCTGTATCTACAAAAAGTGGTGCGTGCAGTTGTGTGCTTGTTCCACCTAGTTTCTCTGCCAGTTTCGATGCTAAATAATTAACGTCAGTAAAATGATGCCCCTGAATACCACCTGTCGCGGGCACCACACGTATTTTAGGAAAACTCATCGGTTTAATTTGCTCTACAATCTGAGCCATGGTTTTTCCACCACTAATACAGATGATGCTGTCAGGTTTAACGGTTTCGATTAATAGTTCACTTGTGGCTTGCGCGACTTGCTGGGTTACCACGGCATCATCTTTACTTAGGCTAGGCTGAATGACAGCGGTCTTTAAACCGAACATTTTGATTAGACGCTGTTCAAAGGTATGCATTCTCTCTTGAGGTAACTTTAGTGTGATCTCAACCAAGCCGTCATCGTGAGCTTGTCTAATCACCCGATTGACCTTTGCCGTAGACAATCCAAGCTGTTTAGCGATATCTGACTGACTGCGGTTCTCCATATAACGTAGGGTTAGGATCTTCGCTGTTTGTCTCACTATGTCGTCGCGCTCGTTCATCGTCATAAATCTACCTTCATCCGTTGCACCAGATTTTTATTTTTAGCTCTACCACATGAATTTCGATCAGCACTTACACGCTATCAAATTGTGAAATTTATTTCACACAAGTAAAAATTAAGCACAAAAAAACACACTATCAAGTAAAAATGATACCAAACGTATCATTTTAATCATTTAGGTGCGCAAGATCACAATTAAACAACAAAGTGATACAAATCGTATCGGTATAACATTGACCAGTTACATTTTGTTCACTAATTTTTAACACGTGAAATATATTTCAGTGCTGTGAAAGATAATTCACTCCAACAAGAAGGACGTGTTGTACTGCTTTTACCCGCTAACAAAGAATGTGAATTCTCGTAAGAAAAGCAGCTGTTAAAGACGACGAGTTAATAGAAAATGGAGAATATTATGAAGTCAGTGACTTTAAAGAATCTGTTTAACAAAGGACTTATTGCTACGAGTATTATTGTCGCTTCAAGCCTCGCTGCCACTGTACAAGCAAATGAAAGGATTGCGTTTTTCGTTTCAGACTTGTCTAACGTTTTTCACCAGTCGCAAGCGACTGAAGCAAAACGGTATGCAAAAGAGAAGTATGGTGCCGAGGTCGTCATTTTTGACGGCAAAGCTGACTCAGCAGTTATGACACAAAACGTTGACCAAGTAGCGGCGGGCGCATTTGATGGTGCATCTCTACATATTTGGGATGGTGAAGCAGCAACGCCAGGCGTCGAGGAAGCGCTAGAAGAGAACATCGCGATGACCTCCTTCTTTAGCCCTATCACCGATACTGGGATCCCAACCGCCAGAAGCGATGAAGCAACCGTATCATTTGAGATGGGCGCACAAATGGCGAAAGAGTGGATGGCAGCAAATCCAAACAAACCGATTGTTATGGTGCAACTAGGCTGGCCAAACCACACTGAAGTAACTTCTGGCCGTACTAACCCATTTGCTAAAGGCGTTCTTTCAGTCGCACCAAATGCTAAAAACTTGGGCGCACTGGATGCCAGTGGTGGTCAAGAAGCGGCGAAACAAATCATTGTAGACCTTCTTACTCAGCAGCCTGAAGTGAACCTAATATACTCAGAGGCTTCAAACCTGACCGTTGGTACGATGGCTGGTTTAAATCAACTTGGTCGTGGCAAGTTTAAAGATGGCAAACCTGTCACTGAGATTGTTGCCAGCGTGGACTTTGACTCGGTTGAATTTGGTCAGATTTACGATCCTGAATCGAGTCTGAAAGTATCGATGGGTCTACCGCCAATAGAGACCGCGCGCGGACGTATCGATTTAGTGATGGATGTGATCAATAAGAAAGTCGCACCGAAAAGTGATCAAGCACAAGAGTTTTTCTACGATGCTTACACGATTTCTTACTGGTCAATGCCTAAGCCTGATGCAGAGCAGTGGCTAAAAAACCAATTCAGCAACTAAGTCTATGCGAGGTCAGCATAATTGTCGCTGACCTTTCCTCCTAAGCAACACATTCATAATCTCAGTGATTAGGAGAGATCATCTTGAATAGTCAGAATATAACACCTGTCCTTTCCATTGAGGGGCTTATCAAAGATTACCCGGGCGTCAGAGCCGTTAATGACGTCAGCTTTTCAATCCAACCCGGTACCGTCCATTGTTTAATAGGCGAAAATGGGGCGGGAAAATCAACATTAGTGAAAATGATTACCGGCGCTATCCAACCGACGCAAGGGACGATGAAAGTTAATGGCAAGGTGTACACCCCAAATGGCACCCAGTCTGCGCGTGAGTCGGGTATCGCAACCCTTTTTCAGGAACTACACGTCGTCGATGAACTGACTGTTCTTGAAAACTTAACGCTGGGTATGGAGAAGAGCTGGTTCGGTTTTTTAGTAGGCTCCGATTTAGAAGAAAGAGCAATGAATACACTTGCGACCATTGAGCCGTCTATCAATCCTCACGCCAGAGTATCGACACTGGGTGTAGCGCAAAAACAGATTGTCGAAATTGCCCGGGCAGCCTCCTCCGGTGCGAATGTCATCATCATGGATGAACCAACCGCTGCGCTGTCAGAGCGAGAAGTCGAACGACTATTTACCGTCATTCGCCGATTACAAGAGCAAAACGTTACCGTAATCTATATCTCACATAAACTTGATGAAATTCTTTCGTTAGGTGATCGCGTTACCGTAATGCGTGATGGTAAACACATTGCAACCAAACCAATGTCAGAGGTCGGTGGTCGAGCTGAGCTTATTAACATGATGATTGGACGCAGTATTAAGCATGATTACTCTCCTCGCGATGCAATTACTGACGAAGTCTTTTTGTCGGTTCAACGCTTGAGTAACCATCAGCTTAAAAACGTTTCCTTCGATATTAAGAAAGGCGAAATCGTGGGCTTCTATGGCCTGGTTGGCGCAGGAAAAACCGAGATCGCTCGAGCTATTTTCGGGGCCGATAAAGCATCAGGCACTATTCGGCTCAACGGAAAAGATGTCGGTAAGTCTCCACGAAAAGCCATCGCCGCAGGCATTGCTTTGGTACCTGAAGAACGCCGAACTCAAGGCCTGTTTACCAACCTGACGATACGAGAAAATATTCCGGTAATGAACCTACCTAGAATGTCCGATTTCGGTGTGTTCAGAGAAAAAGATGAACTCAATGCCGCTATCGACTACGTTGAAAAACTCTCGATTGCGACCAGTTCTATCGAAAAGCACACGGAAAAGTTGTCTGGCGGAAACCAACAAAAAATCGTGATTGCTAAATGTTTGTTCTCTCAAGCCAAACTTCTCCTTCTAGATGAACCGACTCGCGGTGTCGATGTCGGGGCAAAAAAAGAGATATACGACCTGGTTAAAAACTTAGCTAACGAAGGGAACTCAGTGGCCGTTTTCTCTACCGAACTCGAGGAGATACTAGGAGTCTGTGACCGTATTTTCTTACTTTATGACGGCTCGCTAGTATCTGAAATTATTAACGGCTCCGATGTTGATACCAGCTTTATTTTGAACGCCGCTACGGGTGGCCTAGAGGAAGTAGTATGATGAATACGTCAATCAAATCCAATCACTCACCAGTCGAACACCGACGCATTAGTGATCAAATGTACATCACATCACTGGTTGCCATCGTTGCTATCGGGTTGTTTTTGGTGGCTTCGGTTTTCGTACCTAACTTTTTTCAAGTACAAAACATGATGAACCTGGTTACCAACAACTGGGCAGTCATCTCATTAGGTATTGGGGTTTCGTTCCTGCTTATCTCCGGCAATTTTGATCTTTCCGTCGGCGGTATTGTTGCCTTGTCTGGCGTTTTATCCGTGTGGTTTGCTCAAGCTGCAACAGGATCCAGCTCACTTTCCAGTGGTCTTGGGTTACCGTATTGGATGGCCATTGCTGGTGCACTCATGGGCGCGCTTGCTATCGGTGGTCTGAATGCGTTGTTCGTCGTTAAATTTCGGATTCCATCAATCATAGTTACACTCGGCACCATGATGGTTGCGCGCGGTATTGCTCAAGTTATCACTGAAGGCTCACAACGAAACACGAATCTGCCCGAAGAGTTTGGCATTTTAGGTAACCTAAAAGTGTTTGGCACTTCAATGCAGTTTCCAGTGTTGTTCATGTTGATCCTTTTATTTATTGCCATTTTTATTGAACGTAAAACCGTGTTTGGGCGAGTCACCTACTGGATCGGTGCTAACCCAGAAGCCGCTAAATTATCTGGCATAGATAACGCCAAGCACATTACCTATCTCTATTTATTCAGCGCGTTAGTGGCAGGTATTGTAGGCATTCTTCTTTCTTCCGAATTTAAGTCTGGTTTCTCGAATCGTGGCCTTTTGATGGAGTTCGATGCGTTAGTTATAGCTCTGCTAGGCGGTATTGCCATCGCGGGCGGATTCGGTTCGGTCATTGGGATGTTCTTCGGAGCCATTATCCTAGCTGTCGTGACATCTGCTGCTACGGGTTTAACCCTCTCTCCGGATTGGCAATTCATTCTCAGAGCGGTGGCTGTGTTCTTAGCTATTACCGCTCAAACGTGGGCGCTGTCCCTACGAAGTAAATAATGAAGGTGTAAGTTATGTCTGAAACCACTAAATCACTCACCCCATCACCGACATTCGGTAACCAAGCCGCAGAGTTTATTCGCAACTATTACATCTACTTTGTGCTTGCAGCAATCGTCGTACTTCTAAGTAGCGTCAACTTAGATCAGTATGCACTTTTCGAGCGCGGTAACTTTCTTTATAAGAAAAATATCATCAATATCCTGCGAGTCTCTGCTCCTATACTCGTTTTAGCTGGGGCATTCACGTTACTGATGGTATCCGGATACATCGATCTTTCAGTCGGTAGTACCATGGGGTTAACCGCGGTGATTTATGCCATGCTCGCGATCAACGGCATACCGTTCTGGGCTGCGTTTTCTATTACTGTGTTCTGCGGCGTACTGTTAGGCGCACTCAACGGACTTTTGGTGGTTAAGTTTAACATTACCCCCGTTATTGCAACCTTGATTACGTTGAGCCTTTATAAAGGTGTTGCCCTTCTTTTAGTGCAAGATGGCGTATCTGCAATCAAATCTATGGGCGAACTGAAAATGCCGGGTTGGTTTAATGACTATGGTCGCGATGCTGTACTTCTTGGCTTGCCAATGGCTTTTTGGGTAGCGGTCGGAGTCACGGCATTACTCATCATCCTGCAAAACCGTTCCTTGTTGGGTAAGTACGCGGCCGCAACGGGTGGTAACCCTACCGCTGCGAAACTATCGGGAATTAAAACAGGTTTAGTGGTATTTACTCTGTACGCGATTGTTGGAGCAACAGCAGCACTTGCTGGAATCGCACGTTCCAGCTTTATGTCCCTTGGTGATCCTCTCTCTGGGGATGGTATGGAGCTAACCGCTATTCTTGTCGTACTGATTGGTGGCACAGCATTCAGCGGCGGAGAAGGAAAAGTACTGCGATCATTCATCGGTGCCTTAATCATCATGACTCTGACAGTGGGCATGCTAACGCTTGTTCCGGCGTACTATCAAACTTTAGTGATTGGCGCGGCGCTTTTGGCCGCTGCTGCGTCTAACCATCTGGTGAGCAGACGATAACGAAGTCAATAACATTGATATTCGCAACTTTCTTTTTGAAAGACTGCGAATATCAGTACCTATTAATCCGCTTACTTTTGCCATTTGACGCTGCAACGTATTTATGGAAAAAAGCTTCTTAGCTCAAATCATTTAGTGGCATCATTTCAGATAAGAAAAAATATCTTGAAACCTTAAACGTTTGTTATGTTTGGGCTTAACGTGAGCGCATGACTCTATTTTAAAATAAGTTACCTGTAGAAGACGATAGTTATGACCCCTATTTCAGAGATTACTTATTCGTCGTTTTCTTATTCTCAAGCATTAAATCGTATAACTTAAAAGCTATACAGTAGCTAAGATATTGTACTGGCCACAATTCTAGCCCTAAAATATTTGTTGGATAGTTAGCTAACTCCCTAAACTTCACATATAAAACCGCAGGCCACCAAATTATTCCCGCAGCTATCATTTCAAACCTGTAATACCACTCAAGTTCTATAGCTCCATCACTAGCCATCCCAGCATGAAGGAAAAGAAAATACCCCATAACAGAAAGCAAAGTAATCAAAACCAATCGCTTTATCCAAATCACGTATTTCCTCCGAAAACATAACGCTTTCTATACGGCTTTTAGCCGTCTTTTATCGTTCAATAATGCGGTCTTTCTTATCGTAGTTCAATTGATAATCAGCATGTTGGCTAGAAGTATGGGAGATTAAACTGCAAAATGGCGCACAATTTTAGAAAGGCTAACATTCAGACTTCGACGAATAAATTTTAGTAAGCCAAACGCACATTCGCAAAATGTGTATTGGATTCGACGCTACAACAGAAAGGGGCACAGGCTTTTCAGAGGCAAGAAAAGCCTGTATCAGTACTTCAGCACTCCGTTTGCTCTGAGCGTCTCAGAGCATCTTCCAGTTCCACTCCTAAGTATCGAACAGTGTTATCTAGTTTCGAATGCCCAAGTAAGATTTGTACCGCCCTAATATTTTTTGTTCTGGCATCGATCAAAGTAGCTTTGGTTCGACGCATGGAATGTGTACCATAATAGTCGCATTTAAACCGAGCTTTACCGCCCAGCTCCTTATAATAGAACGATAAAATGAGTAGCTGATAGGTTGCCCTATACGGCGATAGCTTGGAAACAAAAAACTGTTTGCCTGTAAGTGCGCTGAGTAGATCCATCGGCTAATACTTTGTTGCGTTCTCGGAGTAATTTCATAGTGTACATCGGTGCCCGTTTTTTGCTGGATGCATTGAACCCTTTCATAAATCACTCCTTGCGAAGAAACATCGTGCACATGTAACCTTAGTAAATCACTCGCTCTTAACTTGCTATCGATGGCTAGGTTCAATAGTGCAAGCTGCATCAACTCCTGTGATAGCTCTAGACGAGTTCTTATTCGCCAGATCTCTTCTAATTTGAATGGCCTTTTAATGCCACTACGCCTTCCTGAAGATAACTTTTTCACGTTGACCTCCTATCGTGTGTTATTCATCAATAGAAAGTGTGGTAGTGTTTAATTATGTTTTCACTCCATTATTAGAACGATGAATATTGGTGAATTAGCAAAAAAAACCGGCTTAGCTCCTTCTAAGATCCGGTTTTATGAAAAGATTGGTCTGTTAAAAACCGTCAAACGTAAAGCTAACGGTTATCGTACCTATCCTCCTGAAGCAGTAGCTGTTTTAGAAATGATTACCACAGGGCAGCAAGCAGGGTTCAGTCTCGATGAGTTAAGCTCATTGCTTCCTTCTGACTTTTCTCAATGGAATCATGACCATTTGCTACAAACGCTAAAACAAAAGGTTGCGGATTTGGAAGAGATTGAACGCAGAATTGCGAGCAATAAAGCTCGGCTGATAGAGGTTCTGAAAGAGATTGAAGCTAAACCAGAAAATATGGACTGTGCAACCAATGCCGAACGAGTCATGTCTCAATTTGGCTGGGATATTTTGCCTCACCAATCCTCTACGAATGAAGATCAGTAAGGTTAAGCCTTCATAAGTTAGTCAGACTACAGATTATCTAATAAACTAGAGATACGTTTAGCTGTCGCTTTGGCTGATTGCGGATTTTGTCCGGTCACCAGTCTGCCATCTTCAATGACATAGGGCATAAATGGCAATATCGCTTTTCGATAAACAGCACCTCGCTCTTTCATTTCTTGCTGTGCATTGTACGGCATCTTCTTAGCAACGCCCGCCAGTACTTCTTCTGTCCAAGAAAAGCCGGTTACATTCCGCCCCTCGACCAACAATGTCCCATCAGACAAACGAGTGTTGAGCAGACCACAGTAACCATGACAAACGGAGCCAACAATACCTCTTTGCTCAAATACTGTACTTGTTATTTCCTGTATCTCGTTGTTATCGGGAAAGTCCCACATGACTGCGTGGCCGCCTGTAAAGTAAATAACATCAAACTCTTCAGCATTAATTTGCTCGGGTCTTAACGTATTCTCTAATCGATCCATTTTTCTCTCGTCTGAGAGCCACGCTCGAGCACTTTGATCAAAGTTTGGCCATTTTAGAGAACGAGGGTCTAACGGACACTTTCCACCGAGAGGGCTCACTATCAATTGTGTGTAGCCGCGTTTTTCAAACTCATCGTATGCATGCGAAAGCTCCGATAGCCAAAGCCCCGTTGGTGTCACTGAACCATCGTACGTGGATACGTTAGTTACGACATGTAAAATTCGTTTAGTCATTGGCGGCTACTCTCTACGTGTTTTCAACTTTAGCAAAAACAGGATGGTTGTATTGCCATCGACGAAGGGGAATTAGGTCTCTCCATTGTCGATGAAACTTTGGAAATACAAGCATAAGCTTAAACATAACTTTAATGTCAATGCTGAAAATCTGCATAATTTCTGATTGACTTTAAACTAAACTTTAACCTTAGGATGTTTCGTATAGAAAGAGCGAAAAGTCAGGAGAAATAATCTATGCAAACTATTCTTGGTGCAAACGGGCAGATTGGTCGGGAGCTAGCGAACAGCCTCAAACAAAATTACACCAGCGACATTCGCTTAGTCAGCCGTCGTCCCCAACAAGTAAACGACACCGATGAGCTATATCAAGCAGACCTTCTCGATCCACAGCAAACTTTAGATGCTGTACAAGGCTCAGAAATAGTTTACCTAACAGCAGGGTTACCTATGGATACCAAACTATGGGTTGAACAGTGGCCAACATTAATGCGAAATGTTATCGCTGCATGCGAAACTCACGGTGCTAAGTTAGTCTACTTTGACAATACCTATATGTATCCACAAACCGATGCGCCTCAATTAGAGAATGCGCCATTTGCTCCTCAAGGTGGTAAAGGTCAAGTTCGCGCACAAATCACCAACATGTTACTTGATGCAATGGAGCGAGGCTCTATCGAAGCGGTTATTTGTCGTGCGCCTGAATTTTATGGCCCGGGTAAGACGCAAAGCATCACAAATTCGACCATCATCGACTCTCTAGCTACCGGTAAGGCTGCCAAAGTCTTTTTGCGTGATGATGTAAAACGCAGCCTCATTTACACGCCAGATGCTAGCCGGGCAATGGCCCTTATCGGTAACACTCCGGATACGTACGGCCAAACCTGGCACTTGCCATGTGACGATAACAGGCTTAATTACCGTCAGTTTATCGAGCTAGCGGCAGAGGTATTTCAAGTCCAACCCAAATATCGTGTGCTTAAACGCTGGCAATTATGGCTTGCAGGTAAAGTGAGTCAGACCGTTCGTGATGCGGCAGAACTCCTGCCTCGCTATGACACTGAAAATATTTTTGTCTCTGATAAATTTAAGGCTCGTTTCCCGGAGTTTAAAGTCACGACCTTCAAAGAGGGACTGCAAGCAATTTGGAATGAAAGACAGCAATAGCAAAAAGCCAGCCCCCGGGCTGGCTTATTATTTTCTTAAATCACTCAGCAGAAGAAAGTGATGCAAGCGGTTTAGGTGCATAAAGCGCACTCTGAAAATCGGGTACATACTCGTATTTTAGCATTGAACCAATATCTAGTGACTTGATGAAAGACGACAGTTTCCCCTCTCCCAAAGTTAATCGAACCGCATGTTCATCTGTTGTTGAGGCATGGCTCATAAGACGAGAAACAGCATAACCATAAGTAAGCTCACCATCTCGGTTGATGTTAGTGAAACTATTAGTCACCAGTTCACCTTCCTGAGATAAATTGGTGAGTTTATCTGCGCTAAAAGTAAGATCAGGCTTTCCCGTCTGGTTATCTGTTACGGTATATGTTACCGAAGTTGCATCACCCTGATAATCAATCTTAGTTAGCCATTTAGGCAGGTTGTAACCTACGACACCACGGACTCGAGCCAACTCCGTATCCACAGGTAGCTTCAGAACATAGCCCCAGTAATCGTCTGATATTGACTGTCCAATTAGCGTCACTGGCCCCCAGTTTGACTCTCCGGGTTTGTTGGTCACGATTGATAAAGCAATCTCGTTATATTGGTCATTGTCACAATAGTGATAGGCATACGCGGTGAGTACAACAAGCCCACGGTCAGGCCAAATCTGAAGTGGCTGAACTTGATTAAAGACTTGCGCGGGGATCAATGACTCAAGTTTGGAAAAGTCGGCAGTAAACACCGCGGTGATTCGCTCATTTTTGTAATAGAAATTAGGTGAGTAAGATTCAAAACCGATATCAACTTTGGTTTTCTCCAATGTTTTAAACCAGCTCAAGTCAATATCCGGTTGCGCATTAGCAATCACAGAAAGTGGTGGGTTCGAGTGGTAACGATCGTATAGGCCACCCGATTTTACGGGCACGAGATAACCGCCGATATTAATCTCTGTCATTTGGCTATGACCTTCTGACTCGGCCATTGCTGGCAAACTAACGCCAGCTACCAATAGAGCAAAGACGGTGAGTTTTATTCTCATGTTGAATACCTTTATTTAAATGCTGATTTCTTTCTCCCCCAGAAGATGACGATTAATAATGACTATCATCACCTTCCGGGTTGAAAAACTCTAAGGTTAAATAAAGGTTTAAGGTCAATACTGAACAGAGAAATTACTAAATATTCTGCGTGTCCAGTTTGGAATCAGGCATAAATTAATATTGAGGTTGACCTTAAACTTATCTTTAAGGTTATTGTGGCGTAACAATACGTTGTTTTTACTCTCTTGAGAAGAAATAGGAATCACCGCGATGGCACAAACTGAACAACCAGCAAAGCTAACTCATTGGATGATTTATGGCGCTTATGGATACACTGGTGAGCTAATTGCGCGAGAAGCAGTGAAACGGGGACTTAGCCCAATTCTCGGCGGAAGAGATAAGTATAAAACTCAAGAATTGGCTGATGAACTAGGTTTGCGTGCCGTTGCTTTTGATCTAGATAATCCAGAACGTACGGCAAGTCACCTCTCCGATGTTTCACTAGTACTAAATTGCGCCGGACCTTTTTCTTCCACGGCTAGGGTTATGATGCCGGCTTGTATTAATGCAGGCACGCACTATCTCGATATCACTGGCGAAATATCGGTATTTGAATTTGCTCAATCTTTAAAAGAAAGCGCTTTGAATGCAAATGTCGTACTTTGCCCTGGCGTTGGTTTTGATGTCATTCCGACGGATTGCGTCGCTGCAACCCTCAGCTCCGCCTTACCGGATGCAACTCATCTGGCGTTAGGTTTTGACTCTCGTTCTGCGTTTTCGCCGGGCACCGCAAAGACTTCGGTTGAGGGGCTAGCACAAGGAGGCAAGATACGTCGTGATGGTGACATCATTACAGTACCACTTGCTTATAAAGTACGCCAAATTGACTTTGGTGATAACGAAAAGCTGGCAATGACTATTCCATGGGGAGATGTATCAACAGCCTATCACACGACTGGAATACCTAATATTGAAGTCTATATTCCGAGTTCAGAGAAGATGGTCAAAAATGTCAAAAGAGCCAATCTAATCCGGCCGTTACTAGGCTCACAGTGGGTTCAGAGTCTGCTTAAATCTCATATAGGTAAGAAAATAAAAGGACCTGACGAAGCCCAACGTAGAGAGACAAAAACTTATGTATGGGGAGAAGCAACAAATGCAGAGGGAATGAAGAAAACCGTACGTATCCTTACAACGAATGGTTACGACCTGACCGTTACAGGCTCGCTCGCCATTGCTGCACACCTATTAAAATCTCATTCAGCAGCAGGAGTATACACACCGTCAAAGTTGATGGGTGCTGACTTCGTAACTCAATTACCAGGGTGCTCAACTTTTCAATTCGAAAAGTGAGTGTCAATTGATTTCATCGGAACAATCAGATAAGCGTCCTAATAGTCACTTACTAGAGAATACATTAGATAAATTTATTCAAATATGAGTTTTTTGAGGCCCTAATAGCACTTGTTCTAACTAAGTTTGGGGCATTTTCGTGTTTCATGCCCCATTAATCCACCTGTAGAAAAAAGCGATTCAACGAACAGCAAATCTCTGCCAGCTTACGCTAACATCGTTTGATATTAGTCGCTAAGGGAAGTCAACCACTGAGACCCATGCTGGATTAGCGCCACAAGGCGCGCGGTCTAGCTCATTGAGCTGGCCAGTCTGGGCATCAATTTGATACAAGGCTAAATGATCGGAGAGTTCACCGCTAGCCAGTAAGTATTGCCCATCATGGGTCAGCGCAAAACTGCGTGGCTGAGTGACAACATGATCATACCCCGAGTAACGTGGGACGGGATCATTGGCCGTAATTTCCAAGCGGCTAATGATGCTGGTAGTACGCTCTGAGACATATAAATAACGGCCGTCAGCCGATAACTGAATATCCGCCGCCCAGGTGCGTGGCACATCAGGCACGACGCGTTTTTCTGGTGGCAATCCTTTTTCCAAGCCAAGCATTTCAAGGGGCGCAGCTTCCACTTCATCAATCAGCGTCATCGCTCCGGTTTCGCTATCAAAAGCGAACACATTCACCGATGCGATCATTTCACACAACACGTAAATAAACTGACCACAAGCGGAAAACACCAAATGACGTGGCCCTGACTCTCGCGCAAAAGAGTATTGATGAACCAAAGCTGCTTGATGATCACTATCATCGACATGCCGATAGACGTTGACGCGATCTTGCCCAAATTCGGTGGCCACCAACCACTGGTTATCCGGGCTAACATTAAAAGCGTGGCAGTGTCCTTCTAATGGGATGGTGATGTTTTTCGCTCCCAGACTGCCGTCGTCTTCAAGACGATTTAACGTGGCCATATTGTGATCAAATGAGGCGCTCAGTAACCAGTGACTATTGTGATCAACATCCAAATTGACCATGCTTACTGCCTGCGGCGTCCGGTCCAATTCAGTCAGGTCCCCACTCTTTGGATCAATCGCTAGGCGCACAATGCAATAAGGTGCTTGGTGCAAAGCGGCATACAGATAGTGTCCATCTCGACTCACCACCATCGGCATCACCAAATTGCCAACGTCAGTATTTCCCAAATGAATGAGTTGCTTCCCTTGTTGTTGGTAGCGAGAGATGGTGCCAGACTCCGCGTTGGAGAGGTAGATAAAGCGTTTCATGTAAGCCTCTTGTTTTGGTTAGTCGTGCCTTGGTCAGTTATCTTTAAGCTTGAGAAGCGCAATTGGTACATTACAACACGCCATAGATGAGATAACCGTTGTATCCCAAATAACACGCTAACAGCACAACACCTTCGATGCGCGTGATCGTTTGGGACTTGCCAAAACGGGCGGCAGTCAACAACAGTAATCCCGTAACAAAAAGCATTGATGTCCAGTCACGCCAGAAGACTTCAGCACCAATATTCGCAATAGGTTCGATAGTACCAGCAATACCGATGACGGCTAAAGAGTTAAACATGTTCGAGCCAACTACGTTACCTACGGCAATATCATGTTCCCCTTTACGCGCTGCCACGATCGATGCTGCTAATTCTGGTAACGAAGTTCCTAAGGCCACAATGGTAAGCCCAATTAATAGATCACTAACACCTAATTCTTGCGCAATTTCTACCGCTCCCCACACTAAGATTCGGGAGCTGACAATCAATAAAATGAGACCAGTGATGAGCCAGAAAATCGATGACTTCATTGACATGCTTTGACTCGACAGTTCATCGCCCATTTCTTGTTCTAAATGGTCTCCCTTTGAGCGCAATGCGCTCCAGATTGACCAGCCAATCAAAAGCATAAAACCGCCAATCAAAGCCCACGCTTCTAGCGTACTAACATGGTGATTCCATAGCATCGCCCCGATCACAAGTGTTACGAGCAGCAGAATGGGAAGCTCTTTTCGTATGATACTTGAATGAACAGCAATTGGCGCAATGATAGCCGTCACACCGAGTATTAAGGTAATATTGACAATGTTCGAGCCAACCGCGTTTCCAAGCGCAAGAGCAGGGTTTCCGTCCATAGCGGCCATGGCCGAAACCACCATTTCAGGGGCTGATGTACCAAATCCGACGACCAGCATACCGATCAATAACGGAGGCATTCCCGCGTAGTTGGCACTAGCGGCAGCACCTTCAACAAACTTATCTGCGCTCCACACAAGTAATGCAAAACCAGCGATGATCGCGAGAGTGGCTAGTAACATGTTTTATCCTTATTAAATAACGTAAAAGTATAGAGTAACGGCCAGAGCGAAACGGTCATCAATTCGCTCAAAAAAACAACCTATAGAAAGCCGCAGGAAACATTGTCCACAAAATCATCCAAGTTGGACGAAGGTGGAAGCTGGAGCATTGAAGATGGGGATTCGACGTCACCAATCAAGGTGGATCTTGAATACAAATGAAAACAACTGGAAATAGGGATAAACTCGATCATTCCGCGCACAACCCCTAAGAACAAAGCGTACCATGCATTCATAGCAGGTTTCCTTTTGTCATTTAGGGTAGGCAAAAAAGACAGAAGCATTACACCAATCCTACCCGCACTGATGTTTTACTTAAGTCTTGCCAGAACAAATCGAACGTGAATACCACAAGCATGAGGCTTGGAGACTGTTGATATTCACTCCTCTATTCATTCATAGAGGAAGGCTACTCCCTTAAACGAGCTGAATTGTAACGAATATATGCAATTAATATCAAACATTAAATGACGAGGTGAGTATAATTATCGCCTTTACTTTAGAAGCACTTGCTCAAAATAGTCGATGGCTTGTATCACGATAATGAGCGAGATACTTCCTGGCCCTGCTGAATTCGGGGTTTATCGTGTTGATGCAACTCTGCCGCGTTATAAAAACTTCACCCGCTCATCAATACACTCATCCGAACCCATTTCAAATTCGCGGCATATCCAAGGACGATTTTCATAAATGGAGCACATGAAAGTATCTCGATCTAACGCTGCGCACCAACCGTCACTTAATCGCATCATGGTTTCACCACCGTACTGGTCACGTGCGATAAATTCTTCTGGCACGCCAGTATCTGAAATGATCATCACTTCAAGACGACAGCAGCATGCTTTACAGTTTGAGCAGGATACGTTTGAGGAAGATGGGGATTTAGTTGGTATAATCATGAATCGCTACAATTTGGTCAATTGGGTATGATAACGCAAATATTAGACTGACGACCGTACTTTCTGGTTTCATTAGCCTTGCTTGTCCATAAATATCCCTCAACCGATAACAAGTTACCTATCCCAAATAGCACTATTTGAAGTCAGCGTTATATTGTCCATTGTGCTCTTTAAATCGCTGTTTTATTTCTAGAATTTTAGGCAACTGCTGTATAAACAGTGGGACAAGATTTGGGTCGAAATGCTTTCCTGCTTGCTCTTCAATAAACGCCAACGCGTCCTCAATAGCCCACGCTTTTTTATACGGACGCACACTGGTGAGAGCATCAAACACATCGGCAATGGCAGAAATGCGCCCTTCAAGTGGGATTTCTTCGCCGGATAATCCATTCGGATAACCAGTACCATCCCATTTTTCATGATGTGTCATAGCGATAGTTCTTGCCAGTGCAATCAGAGGTGATTTAGAGTTTGAGAGGATTTCGCCGCCTATTTCTGCATGCTTTTTCATCTCGTCATACTCATTGTCGTCAAGCTTACCTGGCTTAAGTAGAATCGAGTCCGGAATGGCTATCTTTCCAAGATCATGCATGGTGGCCGCCATTTTAAGTTCTTCGGCTTGCTGTTTGTTCATCCCAGCCGCCAGCGCTAATGTTTGAGTATAGTGACTCATGCGCTGAACGTGCATACCTGTTTCATTGTCTTTATATTCCGCAGCTCTTCCCAAACGTTGAATGAGATCGACTTGCGTTTCGCGCAGCGCGTCAATTTGAACAAGCGATAAATGCGTTTTTACTCGAGCTCGGACAATCGCCGGTACAATAGGTTTGGTAATGTAATCAACGCCCCCCAATTCAAATCCTTTTTCTTCATCAATAGAATCACGTAGAGCGGTCACGAAAATCACTGGAATAAAGGAAGTTTCTGAGCTCGCTTTCAAACGTTCGCACACTTCAAACCCTGTCATTTCAGGCATCATGATATCAAGCAGAACTAAATCAACACTCTCTTGCTCGATTCGGGCTAATGCTTCTTGACCAGAGCGCGCGAACGTCAAACGGTAGTCGTCCTGTAGCACCTGACGCAGTACCTTGAGGTTCGCTGGTTCATCGTCAACAATTAAAATTCGGGGTAATTGCTGAGTAAACAAGGTCATACGGTTTCCTTTTGTTGAAGTGTTTCGATCGCATTGTTTATGTATCTTTCCGCCGACTCAAAATCAAAGTCGTCAAGCGCATTGACGGTATCGCTGATCAGCTTTTTCACAGAGCTAGGCGCACCATTTGATAGCTGCTGAGCGAGCTCATCGCTTACCTCACCAGATCGCGTAACCATCAACCACTCTTGCAGTAAAGGAAGGACATTGGTGGACTCTACGGTGTGAACGATCATTTCTGGCGCGTCAGTCGAACAATTCGACTCTAGCTGCTCAATATCTTTAAACAGATCGCTCCAGTGCTTTTGTGCTCGGTTTAATGCAACTAAAGCTTGTTCCTGCAAATGTTCATCTGCCGCCTTTTCAAGTGATGCGAAAGCGTGATACATAGGAATCAAAGCTAAATTCCCACTTATTCCCTTGAGGGCATGAGCTCGTTCGATGATATTTGGCCAATGGTTATCGTTGATTAACTGATTGAAAATACGATCAACAAGATCTGAATTTTTCTCTATGAGCGTTTTTAGCTCGTTCACATAGAGTTGCTCATCACCCCATAACTTCATCGCTTTTGCCATATTTACGACATGGAATTGATCAGCCCCCATTGGCGATTCAAGCGTTAGTGAGATTTCATCTCGAAACGCTACATTGATATTGAGTACGCTCGCCATTTCTTGGGTTAATTGGGCTAAGTCCACGGGTTTATTGGCAAAACCATTCATGCCCGCCTGTTTAGCTTGGATACGGTCTTCTACGAGCACGTTCGCAGTCAACGCGATAATAGGCACGGTTTTAACGCCTTGCTTTTGCTCCCAATCACGAATGTGTTTACAGGCTCCTAGTCCGTCCAAGAGTGGCATTTGAATATCCATCAATACGATGTCTGGCTTCACTTTTTTATATTGAGCAACAGCCTCAATACCATCTTGGGCGGTGAAAATAACATGTCCTTGCCGTTCGAGAAGAATGCGCAGCAAATTGATGTTTTGTTCAATGTCATCACAAACTAATATCCGCAACTGAGGCAGAGTTACAACCTGCGTTGACCGACTTTGACTGGTCAACTCACTCCTTGGTAATGGTAACTCAACGGTAAAACAACTGCCTTTACCAGATTGGCTTGTTGCCGTGATACTCCCGCCCATTAGTTCGACTAATTGCTGAGATATCGTGGTACCAAGACCAGTACCGCCAAATCGACGGCTCATTGAGGCGTCTGCTTGAGTAAAAGGTTCAAAAATGGCCTTTAGGCGTTCTGGTTTTATTCCAATACCCGTATCAATGACGTCAAAACGAATCCAATCCGGTTTACTTTCTATTGGGGAAATTGACAGCGTAACTCCCCCTTTTTCAGTGAATTTTATTCCGTTTCCTACCAAATTCATCAATACCTGACGAATACGATCTTCAGCACCATCAACCACCTTGGGCAGTTCATCCGACATGGTTAACGTTAATTCGATTCCTTTATGCTTAGCACTCAACCATAGCGTCGAAATCACAGAGTCCACACAAGCAGATAATTCAAATGGGATGCTCTCAAGCTCAAGCTTGTTTTTTTCTAGCTTTGCACTGTCAAGAATATCATTGAGCAAATGCAATAGTGAACGTGAAGCACGAGATACGGCTTCTAAATGTTTACGATCACTACCTTTAATATCTGAATCCATCAAAATATCGGTAAAACCAATGATTGCATTCATAGGCGTGCGAATTTCGTGGCTCATATTAGCGAGGAATGTCGACTTAATCTCTGAGGCGTGTTCTGCTCTTTGTTTGGCTTCGAGCAGCTCTTGCTCCATGACTTTGCGGCTTGAAATATCGACCATGATACCGTCCGTCCATACCGCTTCATTTTTAGCGTTGCGAACGAGCATGCCATTTTCTAGAACCCAAACGGTATGACCGTCTTTATGAATTAAGCGATATTCAATCTCATAAGCACCGCGATCATCAATATTCGCCCGTATATTACTGCACAAATCACGGTCTTGGCCCTCATACACACACGAAGCAAAATCGGCTTTTCCTGAAAGAAAATCTTCTGCTAAATAACCTGTAAACTTGAAAATCCCCTCACTTAAAAATACGGGAGTCCAGTTATGGTCAAGCAATCGCCGAAAAGACGCTCCAGGGGTGTTTTGCATCAGAGAACTTAAACGCTGTTCACTTTCTCTTAGCTTTTCTTCCATCACTTTACGTTCAGAAATATCTGCGATGAATCCGACGAACAGGGTTTGACCACCTTCCAGATCAACACGGCCAACGGCCACGCGAACTGGAATGAGTTCTCCCATTCGATGCCTAGCATACAGTTCTCTTGGCGGACTGGTTCTTTTTCCGTGATCTAAAAACTGTTGTAAAAAACGTTTATATTGCGGTTGATACTTTGACGGCATCAACATGGAGACATTCCTCCCGATGACCTCGTCCTCTTTCCAACCAAATATTTTTCGAGCCGCACTATTAATGCCTTGTACTACGCCCAGCGAGTCTGTCGTCACAACCCCATCAGCTGCCGTCTCCAGAATGGCTTGAAGTCGCGCTTCTCCTTCGGTTTTTTCCTTCAGTAATTGACGATAGCGCAATTGAGAACTGACGTTGACCGCGAGCGTTGAAATTAATAAAGCAAAAATAGAGACAACGACCGCCAATTCTATGTGATCGGATTCACTTACTAAATGGTTGCCGTGTGTGTCATGCACAATGAAACGAGCGGCTTCCATTCCTGTGTAGTGCATACCTGAAATAGCACACCCCATGATAAGCGAGG
Organism: Vibrio mytili; assembly: GCF_049563345.1. Taxonomy (NCBI): domain Bacteria; kingdom Pseudomonadati; phylum Pseudomonadota; class Gammaproteobacteria; order Vibrionales; family Vibrionaceae; genus Vibrio; species Vibrio mytili. Next base: position 861,520 of record NZ_CP110482.1, read on the forward strand.
TAATTAACTTCAGGTGGATAGAACTCAGTGTAGGAAAGAAGAGCAGAAGTTTCGATCGAGACATCAGCGCCACGGTGGCTAAACTCACTGAGACCAGAATAGACAACACAAACCAAAAAGGATCATAGCGTAGCTCTACATGCATCTGCATCGCTTCCATTCCGATGTAATGCATCATCCCAATCCCCAGCCCGACAATCACACCATTGCGCAGATTGTGAACAAAAGAGTCCCGGAGGTTGATGAGCGAGCTGAGTACGATATAGCTGGAAAAAACGGCAGGCAGCAATGATACAGCGGTGAGAAAATAGTCGTACTGCATTTGGTGTGGCATTTGAAATGCGAGCATGCCAACGAAATGCATACTCCAGATACCACCAGCCATAATAAATGCGCCGGAGAACAGCGCAATTTGGCGCTGGTTTTCTGCTTCTATGTGTCGAGCCGTTTCGGCTAAGCGCAATGCGAAAAATGATGACATTGAGGCTAGAAATACCGAAACCGCCACTAGCCATGGTTCATAAGTCCCAGTGATGAGTTTGTTTGGGTCGACATCAAGGACAAAAAACTGCTCAAGCATAGCTATAAACTCAACATTAGTGACGATTCAATCAATAGTAAAATGTGTACGAAGGCGACACCCTACTATTGATTAAATTGAATGTTAAGTGAATTGTTACCGCTTTCAGTATTCACATCACAAATCAGTTCAAAATCTAACGAAAAGGGCGTTAACAGCATATCTAACGAGCATTCCGCATTTAATTTTGCGCGTATTTGGTCGGTGTTAATCAGGAACACCCGCCTTTTGGGCTAGTTAAACAATAGCGTTTATAGGTTTTTCAATGCCACCATTTTTTAAGCAACGCATAACCATGTCCACTAACTGAACCAAACGTGCTTCGGACGGTTTTGTGCTCGCAAACGATCTTAAGCCGTAAATACTCATCACCAAAAAGTCACTTAACAGATCACAATCTGCTTCTTCGGAAATTTCACCATTTTTACGCGCTAACTCCAGTTTCATCTGAATATTATTTTTCCATTGCGCAAGCATATTGCAGATGATTTGCTCAACTTCTTCGTCTTGATGATTCAGTTCACTCAGCGATTTTTGTAATAAACAACCCTGGCCATAATCACATTCGTTGAATTCGATCATATCGCGAAGATAACGCTCGAAACCGGATAAGATACGTTGCGGATCATCAAAAAACTGCTCGAATGCTTGTGATTTTGTCTCTGCATAATGCGCTAGAGCTGCCAGCAACAAACCTCGCTTGTTTTCAAATGCACAATAGATAGAGCCAGGATGGAGTCCTGTCACCCGCTTTAAGTCCTGCATGCTGGTTTTATTGTAGCCTTTAGCAATGAACTCATTCATCGCTGAGCGTAAAACATGTTCTCTATCGAATTCGGCACTTCTCATCTAACGCAACTCTTATACTGGTAACTCCCCTTAAGTTTACGGGGCTGAGACAGGTTTAACAAGCTATTTGAATGAACGTTCAAAAAACTTCTTGAATGATCATTCAATAAAGAGTTAGCATGTTTGAACAGTCTCCCAATACGAAGAGCATAAACATGACTACGACATTATTTGAAGCCTATAAGCTTAACGAAACAATTACACTCAAGAATAAAATCGCAATGGCACCACTAACCCGCTGTATGGCGGATGACGATTTGGTCCCTACCGATACTATGGTTGATTACTACGCCAAACGTGCGGATGCTGGTTTGATCATTTCTGAGGCAACCATCATTCGAGCCGATGGTCAAGGCTACCCAAATACTCCAGGGCTCTTTACACAAGCTCAGATAAAAGGATGGAAAAAAGTTACCGATGCCGTTCATGCCAATGGCGGTAAGATTTTTGCGCAACTCTGGCATACCGGTCGTGTGGCACACCCACATTTCTTTGGTGGTGATTACGTACTGGCCCCATCAGCTGTCGCTTTTGATGGCACCGTTCCGCGTATGCGAGAGTTAGTTTATACCGTGCCTAAAGCCGCAACGCATGAAGAAATCACTCAATTGGTTGAAGATTACGCTCAAGCGGCACAAAACGCGATTGAAGCGGGCTTTGATGGCGTGGAAATCCACGGTGCAAATGGTTACTTGATCGATCAGTTTTTGCATTTTGATACGAATCACCGTACAGACGAGTATGGCGAAACACCAGAAAACATGGCTCGTTTTCCTCTGGCGATTATTGACGCTGTTGTCGATCGTATCGGTGCTGATCGCACAGGGCTGCGTGTTTCTCCTGCTGGTTATGCGCACATGGAAGCCGACGAGCGCGATCGTCAGGTATTCGATTACTTCCTTCCTGAAGTTGAAAAGCGCAACCTTGCCTATCTACACGAAGGGATGTTCGATGACAGCATGGAGTTTGACTTCCTAGGTGGCCGGGTATCAGAGTATATGCGCAAAACGTATTCAAAAACGCTCATGGGTGTTGGTGGTTACACTGCACAAACTGGTGCCGAAGCCATTGAAGCGAATAAGTTTGATTTGATTGCGATTGGTCGTCCATTTATCGCCAACCCTGATTACGTAAGTCGAGTTCAGGAAAACAAAGAATTGGTTGAATACGACGCAGCAATGCTAGAGACACTGGTGTAACTTAACTCTAGTCAATGTTAAATATAAAGCCCCTGTTCGTTTCGTTCGACCAGGGGCTTTCTTCAAAACAACTCAAACATCCTTGCAGTAAGAAGCTGTCACGCTCAGTCCTGACAGGAAACTAGAACTCATACTTAGCGGTAAGAGAAAAGTTGCGTTTCGCTTGAGACAAGTCTTTGTCTTCGGCCGCTAAATCACGCACGTCATTCCAGTTGTAGTACTCTTCGTCAGTTACGTTAAAAATACCCGCGCGCAACGTCAAATCACGAACTGGCTTATAATAAGCCGTAATGTCAACGACCGTCGAAGCAGACATTGGTAAGTAATCGCCATCTATATCACTGGCCTTCTTCTTGGCAGTGTAATTTAAGTTAACCGAAGTTCCCCATTGATTGTCAGAATCATAATTTACACCTAGCACGGCATTCCAAGGGTTTACACTGTTTAATGGCGTTCCGTCTGCATCTTCTCCTTCAGTGTATGCAGCAACAATACGTGAACTAAAGCCGTCGATCGGCATGAACTCATCCCAAGATAAACGGTTCGAAACTTCAACACCTTGAATGGTCGCTTTATTTATATTGATCGACTGATAAACAGCATCTCGAGTTGCGAAACTTCCTGACACAAGCTGGTTATCAATAAAGTCATCATAATCGCTATAGAACAGGGCAATTTCACTGCTCATAAGCTCGCTATTGTAACGCCACCCCGCTTCATAGGAGATACTCTCTTCCGCTTTTAGATCAGAGTTAGGCTTGTTTACATAGCCATACATAGGGTTACCGTATGAATAGTAAAGCTCTTGGAAGTCAGGTACGCGGAAGCCTTGACTAACCTGAGCAAATAGTCGGTGCTCCTCAGTTAGCTTGTACACCGTTCCTAAACGTGCTGTGACAGCAGAGTCAGAATAGTTTTTGTACTCACTGGTGTCATTTTGGCTTGGGTTAGCACTGGTATCTCCCGGTTTTGTCTCGAACGAATCGAAACGCAATCCTGGTGTCACGATAAAATCATTAAATACGATTTCGTCCTGAACAAATACGCCATAACGCGTTTCTTCTGCTTCAGGAATGTAAAAGATCACTTGATCATTACCGACGGAGTTAAACTCTTTGTTGATATTAGCAATATCTTTGTTCGAGTAAGACGCGCCGTAAATCAAGTTATGTTCGGCGTCCCCAGTCATAAAGAACTTATCAAACTGAGCATCGAACTGAATGCCTTCATCCGAATAGAGGTAATCTTTTTTCTGCACATTACCATTGGAAACTGACGTACGATCCGTGACACCCGTTTCTTCTTTACTCATCCAATCTAACTGCCAAGTAATTCGATCCGCTAATGTCGTTTCTGCATTCCAGATGTGCTTGAAGCCTAGTTGATATTGTTCAGTTTCGTCATAGCCCGATGCATTTTCGTATGGCGCCCTACCCGTACTGTAATCAAGCGCAGGCAGTTCGTTCTTGTTACGAATATAGTTACCAGAAAACTCTAAACGGTGAGCAGGATTTAATTGGTACTGTAGCTTCACCAATAAGTTGTTGGCACTGCTGTCTTGCTCATCTGGCTTACCAAAGTTGTCGACTTCTTGTCCGTCACGACGGGTGTAGGCGACCAGAGATTCAAGATCGCCGACTTTGTTTGCTAATGCAATGGTTTCACTAAATGTGTCATCAGAAGAGGAATAATTGAATTTTGCATAACCACCAAAGTTTCGGTCTTTCAATAAATCTGCTGGGTCTTTAGTCTGGAAGGCTACAACGCCACCGATTGCGTCAGAACCTTGCAAGGAAGAAGCCGCACCTTTGACAATTTCTACCGATTTAAGCATATCGGTATCGACCTCGACACGTGAGGAGTTAACAAATTCCGCGCCAGACTCAAACTGGTTTGGCTGAGAAACGCCATCAACGATGACTTTAATTCGGTTACCTTCAATCCCTCGAATGTTAATACTCTGTACACCCTGGCGAGAGTTACTCTGTAAATTAACCCCTGGGGTGTACTTAAATAGTTCGTCAATATCCTCAACCATATTGTTTTCGATGGTTTCTTCATCGATGACGGTTACTGTTGCAGCGGTGTCGATGGTTTGAGTATTAAGGCGGGTTGCCGATACGACAACTTCATCAAATGAGTAGGTATTTTCTTCAGCCATGACTGGTGCTGAAAGTACTGCGCCGATAATAATGGCGAGTGGCGTTGGCTTAAACATGATTGTATCCGTATTAAAATGTTAATTCGACTCAATCGATTTCCACAAATTTGACACGCAAAAGACCGAGCGACATTCGCATGCGAGTCGCTTTTTAGTATCAAATAAGGGGTATTCGTTGAGCTAAGGCTTTAGGCTACGTATTTGCGTTCTTCTATTCAGTTATTCATAAGTTGGTTCTTGCGTTACGTATCACTGTGAGACTAAGCACTCTTTTCCGTTCTGACGTGACCTTCTGTTAGGTGAATAAAATCGAGCATATCATCACCAGAAATCACAAACGCCTGACCAAATCCTTTGACGTAGCGCCCCGAATCGGGAACCAGACAATAAAGGTTGAAGTCTCCAAGTTGGCTTAAGTTATCAACCATCTCGCCAAAACGCGTCTTAAGTGCGCTAATACCTTGTTGCCATTGTTGCGTGTGTCGTTCAACCAATTCCGCACGTGTATCGAATGTCAGTCTTTTACGAGCGTAAATATTCTTGCACTCACTTTCGTCCTCAATCATTAAAATTGAAACATTACGATTGGTTTTGAGGTTTTTCCCATGAGCCGCAATATCACTGACTAAGATATAATAACCGTTACTATCAAACGCAAACGGTGCGTATGTGGCATTGGGAATACCGGCAGCATTAATCGTGGCTAACTGTAATGTTTTACGGGAATCTCGAAACTCGCGAACTTCAGGCTCTAGCCGTCCCTGCAATCGCTCACTGCGAACGTCTTCTCGTTGAGCATTATCTTGCGGCTGACTTGTTTTATTCATGCGGCAAACTCCTTTTTCATTTTTACAAATGCTTCTACCTGATGAGGAAAAAGCTGACGTTTTTCATCTCGGCCCAAATACACTTTAAACACACAATGTCCTGCTGCATCGAAGAAACCAATATAATGGCTTTCTGCACCACGAAACGGCTTACTGACTAACGCGATGTTCTCAACAAAATCTAAGCGGAGATGACCATGTAATTCACCGTCTCTCCCCATCAAGTTATAGTATCCGTGTGCTTCTTTGCCTTTAGGAAAGTTAGCTTTCACTTCAAAGATTGACCCGAATGAGTGAACAATTGTTGTCACTTTCCCCCACTCAGATAATAGCTCTAGAACCCGTTTGGCATACGAGCCACCCACATGCGTGACCATTTCATCTGGCAACGCAAAGGTTATTGCTCCTTCATTTAAGCCAAGAGTTTCAGACATACCGGAGACAGGTATCGCATCATCTTCAGCCAGTGCAGCGGCAACTTTTTGTTTTACCTCTTCTTTAGAGAAAACATTATACATTTTCACTCCTTTATGATGAGCGGACATAAGACCGTTTGTTATCACATTGTATTCAATATTTTGTTCGTTATAATACCGACCATTAACAACAATGCAAATGATATTTGATATCATTATCATTTGTATTATTATGTTTGCGTAATTTAACATTTGAATGGACAAGTGAATAAGATGGCCCGACTTCGTTACCTCACCGCTGGCGCGATTGCATGCCTATTACATGGCCTTGCGTTGTCGTATGCGCCCCAAAAAAACACGGTAACGATGTCGACAGAGAAAGGTGCTCAGTCTCTGCAAGTTCAGCTCATGACGTTTTCCTCGAGTCAACCTGACAACATCCAAACCGAAACTCAGACGGTCAATCAACCTAAACCGACTTCTCCGACAGAACCTAAAAAACAGCAGGCAGACCCTAAAAGATCAATCAAACCCAAACCGGCCCAAAACCAAAATTTAGATGATGCCGTCAAAAAAGAAATCCCTGCGATACCCCAAAAAGAGAAAAAAGAGAAAACAGCGTCTAATCCAAGATCATCAAAACAAGACCCCGTAAAACAGAGAGCCAGCGAAAAAATCGCGCACCATGAAAAACTTGCAGAGCGGAAACCCTCACAACCAAAAAAGGCCGTGACGCCAACACCAACCATCGCAACTGAGAAAGAAAGAACGAATGAAAACAACAAGAAACAACCTGCATCACAACCCAAAGATAGCCAACCAAAACTGGTGAAAAAGCCTCAGTTCAGAGCAAAACCAACGCCTGTAAGCTACCCAAGAGCGGCGAGAAAACGAGGCTTAGAGGGCAAGGTATTGATTGAAGTCTGGATCGATAAACGTGGTCAGCAAATTAAACAGCTATTGCTCGAATCCAGCGGACATCGAATGCTCGACGAACGCGCTCTTAAGACCGTAAGAGAGTGGCGTTTTTCATACCAATCAGAACAAGGTCAAGCCATTGCTCATCGCGTGCAAATTCCTATTAATTTCCAACTAAAGTAATCGCCAATATGCAAACACTAACTCATATTCACAGCCAACTCGGCATCATGACATGGCCGCTTATCACCATGTCCTTCTTAACCGTTGCGATCCTGATAGAGCGAACGTTTTATATGTTGCTCAACAGCCGCACTCACACCACCGCCATACTCAAAAGTATCCATAAACTCGACTTTTCTCGTCCACACGAGGTGGATGCGTTTATTCAAAAGGAATTGCAGGGCCGCCGTTTGATGTTCCAATCGATGCGCATGTTGTTAGGTCATCGCCACTTTAGCAAGCCCTTAAGAGAAGAAGCGGTTGGTATTTGGTTGTTTAAAAAGCGTCAGCAGTTCCGTTCTGGTATCCGCTTACTTTCAATGATAGGCGTGATCAGCCCTCTTATTGGTTTGCTGGGTACGGTGTTGGGACTCATGGAAATGTTTAATGGTATGACAGATAGCACTGCAACGATTTCACCCGCAACGTTGGCTGATGGGCTGGGGCTTGCGATGACCACCACCGCCGCTGGATTGTTTATCGCCTTACCTGCAATCACGGGCGCCCAGTTACTTGGAATGTGGGTGGAGAAAACGTTAGCAAAAATTGAGTACACCCTAAATCACAGTAATCTGCATATTGAAGGTATTGTGGTCGATCCATTCTCGGATAAACAAAATACGCCGACTGTGACGACAGAGGAGGTTGTATAATGATCCAGTCACACTCACGCTTGCTCGAAGAGGACTTTAAACCTGATCTTACACCGATGATCGACATCATCTTTATTGTGATGGTTTTTCTACTGCTTACTGCAAATGTCAGCGTACAAACACTCAATGTGGATATTCCTAAAACTCAAGAAGCAAGCCAGCTTACCTCTCCAGACAAACCCGTTATCTCCATCGGGATATTAAACAGCGAAGAACAAAAATGGGCATTAGACGGTGAAAAATTCTCTGACTGGAGCGATTTTACTGCCGCATTACTCAAGCTGAGAAAAGACTTTCCGGACAAACCCTTCGTTGTTGCAGCGGATAAGAAAGCGGAAATCGAATCCATGCTCAAGTTATTCGCATTCATGCAAAAACACCAAATTTCCGCCACCAACATCGTTATGGAAGAACAACAATGAAAAAGCTAATTTTGGCATTCGGTCTGCTGTTATCAGCCACCACTACTCACGCTCAACAAGATACAGATTCTAACCATCGCATTATCAGTGCTGGCTCAAGCATTACAGAGTTAATCATTGCTCTTGGTGCTAAAGAGCAACTTATCGCGGTTGATGTCACCAGCAAAAAATACAACGCTGATGGCGCATTACCTCAGGTCGGTTATCACCGCCAGTTGTCAGCAGAAGGTTTAATGGCCTTATCTCCGACTCATCTGATTGGATCGCATGAAATGGGACCAGAAAGTACGCTCACGCTACTCAAAAACGGCGGTATTCAGGTTGAGACCGTGCCATCGGGTGACTCAGAAAGCGATCTTTTTCGTCGTATTGATCAAATCGCGCAGATAACAGGGACACAAGCCAAAGCTGAAGCATTGAAGGACTCAATTGATGCAAAACTAAACAGCATAAAGTCACGCAAGCTGAAGCATTCACCTAAAGTCCTATTCGCCATGCTGACCAAAGGTCGTCCGGCAACCATCGCCGGTGATAAAACAACGATCGATGTGATCATTTCACTCGCGGGCGGTCAAAACCCGGCTAAAACAGAAATGAGTTCATACAAACCTTTATCACCAGAAGCTATCGTTCAAATGCAACCCGACATTCTTCTGGTTAGTTCACGAGCATGGGAAGCGTTAGGTGGACATGACGGCATTTTGCAAGCGTTCCCCCTACTCGCGGCTACCCCCGTTGCAGGAAAGAATCGAATCATTCCAATTAGTGGCAGTGCAATCATCGGCGGGTTTGGTCTAGAAAGCATAGAGCTTACGGATCGGCTATACCGAACGTTTGCAACATTAGACTAAACAACTTTGCGTAACTATTAATAAGTAAATAATGATGACAGATTTAAGAATGGTGTCAGCCAAGTCATTGTGCATTATAGCGGCTATTGCACTTTATTTTGCTACAGTGGCATCAATCAGTTTAGGAGCAATGAACATCAGTCTATCCGACAGTTTGCAATCATTACTCCCAGTGGGAAACGCGAACATTCCCGACCATGTAACGATGATCATACAACAAGTGCGTTTGCCTCGAACGCTGTTAGCTATTGCCGTCGGCGGAATTTTAGCTATCAGTGGTGCAGTAATGCAAGGACTGTTTAGGAACCCGTTAGCTGACCCCGGCATCATCGGTGTTTCGTCTGGAGCGGCGCTAGGCGCAGCACTTGCCATCGTGGTGTTTGGCGAACTCTCCAGTCAATACCCAAATATATTACTGTTTGGCACTGTACCGATGTTTGCTTGTATTGGCGGTGCTTTGACTACCTTTGCTGTCTATCGTCTAGGAACAAGCAATACCGGAACGTCCGTTACTATGATGCTGCTCTCTGGGGTGGCAATATCAGCATTGGCTGGGGCAGCGTTGGGGTTGTTAAACTATTACGCAGACGACCAAGCACTGAGAGACCTTTCACTGTGGACCATGGGCTCGTTAGCTGGGGCCAACCCAAAAGGACTATGGCTTGCCTTTACAACCTTGATTGTGCTGCTTGTGGCTTACTATAAGGACGCTGACAAACTCAATGCCATGTTGCTGGGGGAAGCAGAAGCACGTCATATGGGCATCAACGTACAAGCGTTAAAACGTCGTCTGATTATTCTGGCTGCATTTGGGGTTGGTGTGACGGTCGCATTAAGCGGCATGATCGGCTTTGTTGGCCTTATTGTGCCTCATTTAGCAAGGATGATTATCGGCCCGAATTACCGCTCTTTATTGCCAGCGACTTTGTTTATGGGCGCGTTATTGCTTTTGATTTCCGACATGTTAGCGAGAATCGTCGTCGCGCCATTAGACATGCCTGTTGGGATCGTGACAGCGTTACTTGGTGCACCCTTTTTTGTCTGGCTATTGATTAAACAAAAGGGACGAATCTAATGTTATTGGACTTACCTTTTAAATTTTCTCCCTCACAAATCATGCCCGGGCCAATCAACTATTCTGGCCAAAAGACTGTAGAGGTACGCAATCTGTCAGTAACCTTGGGGAGCCAGTCTATTCTGAATGATATCCATCTGACATTAAACCGTGGCGAGTTCACCGTTCTTCTTGGCCCAAATGGTACAGGTAAAAGCACATTGCTGAAGGCGATAACAGGCGAGATCAACGCAACAGGTCACTGTCGTATATTTGGACAAGAGAAAGCGCATTGGCCTGCGCCTTTATTGGCCAAGCACTTAGGCGTGCTGCCGCAAAGTAGCTCGCTGTCATTTAACTTTATGGCGAAAGAAGTGATTGAACTGGGGGGAATAGGATTAACCATGTCCAAGCGTCAACTGGAGGGTGTGGTCAGCAAATATATGAACGCGACGGATGTAAAACATCTGACTTCACGTGCCTACCCCACTTTGTCCGGCGGAGAAAAACAACGTGTTCACTTGGCACGTGTGCTAACCCAACTAGAGCAAAGCGGTGACAATAAGGTTTTATTGTTGGATGAACCGACATCGGCATTAGATATTCATCACCAGCACACGACTCTAGATCTGGCTCGCAAACTTGCCAATAATGGTGCAACGGTGGTGGCCGTGTTGCACGATCTCAATCTCGCGGCGCAGTATGCGGATAGAATCATTATTCTCAACCACGGTACGATCGTCACTGACGGTTCTCCTCGTGATGCGCTCCAACCAAAAATCATAAATGAAGTGTACCACCATAAGGTGGATGTCATTACACACCCAACCTACGGTCACCCTGTCGTTATCACGAGTTAGGCGTTCAGTGATTGAATTCGAATGGTACAAAGGACGCAAGTCATTTTGCGTCCTTTATTCGTTGATTCAAAAAGGTTATGCCTGCTCCGTTGCCCTGCGGCGGTTTCGATTTTTGTGCACCACGCAAAAGTTACCGCGCTTGGTGCGACATTTTGAGCAGCGCTCACAATCAACAGGAGCTCGATTCCCCTCTTTCCAACGCTTAACCAATTGTGGCTCGGCTAGCAGTGGACGAGATAACGCAAAAAATTGAATGTTGGTATTCTCGGCAATGTTCTCTATCGCATCGAAAGCACTTAAACCACCGACAGTGATCACGGGTATGTTCACATCTTGGCTAATCACATGCCCAAATTCGTGGAAATAGCCTTCTTCTTGTAATGTGTGCCCATCAAAGGTTTCGCCGACAAGTTCGTTGGCTTTGCCATGAATGTTACCAGAGACAATGATGGCATCGACACCGATTTCTTCGAGCTTCTTACACACATGACGCGTTTCATCAAAGGTTAAACCACCATCAAAAAATTCCGTTGCGGTGAGTTTGACAAGAATTGGAAAATCATGGCCGACTAACTTTCTGGTCTCCGCATAAATTTCGATAAGAAAACGCATGCGGTTTTCTAAACTCCCACCGTATTCATCTTCACGGCGGTTGTAATACGGGCTTAAAAACTGGTTGATTAAGTAGGTGTGTGCAGCGTGAATTTCTACCCCATCAAAGCCAGAGTCTTGAGCACGCTTGCTTGCTAACGCAAAAGCTTGGACGATATCGTGGATATCCTCTTTCGTCATTGCTGTACCTTGCGTATTCGTGCCACGCTCAGGCACCTCACTCGGAGCAAAAATTACCCGCTCACCGACGTTATAAGTGGTTTTGGTACCACCATACGCAATTTGCATGACGATCTTCGAGTCGTACTGATGTACAAGATCCGTAAGCGTTTTGTATTCTTCAATGAAAGAGTCGTTGTAGATTCCCATCATCCCTGCGTTGGGTTTCTCTTCTTCTACAATATTGGCGTAACCCGTAACGATGAGGCCTACATCACCTTTCGCCAGCTCTTCATAAATATTGTAAAGCTTCTCAGTCATATGACCATCTTCGGTCGCCATATTTTCCCACGTTGCGCTGCGTACAAAGCGGTTCTTTAGGGTCATGTTGCCAATGCGGGCTTCGGAAAACAAAATGCTCAAAAGCTGTCCTCTTAAATTTGTTTTTATCTTTCTCTGCTTACAAGCCAGTGAGAACGAAAAAGGAACAGCATTGCACAATGCAAGGCTGTTCCTTCTCTGAATCCTTGAGACTTACAATCAACACACGCACCTTAATGCCTAGTCGAGGACAAAACTTTAATCTGGATTAAGGTTTAGTGAGTTGTGTCTGCTTATTAAGAAAAATAACGTATTAGTTTGGCGATCAAAACATGCACCAAACTAAATGGGCTTAAACGTATTACAAAGACAGAGCAAGTGGAATTAACTCAACGCCGAGTACACCGCTTATTCCCATGACAACAAGTAATGAGACTTTAAACACCGACTTCGACCAAGTGACGTAGTTGCTGTCATCAATGCTGCGGAACGTTACTTTGGTCCACATAAAGCATACAACCGCTGCGACCGCTAAGTACTCATACCCTGCGTCACCGAGTAAAAACAGGCCGAAAGAAACGGCACTAAAGGCAGAAACATAAGCTTTCATATGGCGATGCGCTTTATGAATGCCCTCTTTAACAGGCAAAACCGGAATACCCGCTTCACGGTAATCCTGCATTCGGAACATCGCGATCGCATACGAATGCGGCATTTGCCACAAACAGAACATAGTAAACAATAGGATGGCTTCTAAACTAATGAAGTTTGTGACCGCCAAGTAGCCAACCAATGGCGGCACTGCACCCGAAATACTGCCCACTAAGGTTCCATATACAGAATTGCGCTTGTACCACATGGTGTAGAAAAACACGTAATACACATAACCAAGCAAGACGACAACAGCAGAAAGCGGATTTGCAAGTTGGTACAGTAAAGCCGTTCCAACCAGTAACAATACCAACGCATAAACAAACGCAACGTCGATATTGATATTGCCTTTCACTGTCTCGCGATTTTGCGTACGTGCCATCTTTTGGTCGATGTCGCGATCAAAAATATTATTCACTACACAACCTGAAGCAATCACCAGCCCCACACCAGCCAACGTTGTAAAAAACAACGTCAGACTAGCAGGTTCCGTTTTTGCGGCGAGGAAGAACCCCGCCGCAACAGAAATCAGGTTGCCGAAAATAATGCCCGGTTTGGTAATAGACAAATAACTTTTCAGCATACTGAGGCCTACAACTTCATATTGACGTTCATGTTGTAGATGATCCACACCGAACCGGCGATGAGGATAAACACAACAATGGCGGTGAACATCAAAGACACCAAGTTCCAACGTCCGTCTGACGTTTTTGCTTCCATGTGCAAGAAGTATTTGAAATGAACAAATATCTGCACAATCGCACAAGTAAACAGAATCGCGTAAGTCGTTGTATCAGGCAGTGACTTTGTCCATACGAAGTAGAACGGGATCACCGTTAGGATCAGCGCTGCGACAAACCCTTTAACGTAATCAGACGCACTGGTTTCAACATGTTGACCCATTACATCACCCCCAATAGATAAACAATGGTAAAGACGCAAATCCAGACGATATCTAAGAAGTGCCAGAACAAGCTCAAGCAGTTAAAGCGCATGGCCATGTTGTCGTTCAGCCCTTTGGTCGAAAGCTGATGATACGCAATCGCCAACCAAATTAGACCAAAGGTCACGTGCAGACCGTGCGTTCCAACTAACGTAAAGAAAGCGGATAGAAAAGCGCTGGTTTGAGGGCCGTAACCTTCTTCGATCAAATGATGAAATTCGTAGACTTCCATGCAGATGAACCCTAGACCAAGCAAGAATGTCACTTGCATCCAGCGTTTTAGTCCAGAAACATCTTTGCGCTTCATCGCGATCATGCCAAAACCGAAGGTAATACTACTCACTAGCAGCAACATGGTTTCAACGAAGACAAATGGCAATTCGAAAATCTCTTTTCCCGTAGGGCCAGAGATGGAATTACTTTCTAGCACTGCGTACGTCGCAAATAACGTTGCAAACAGCACGCAGTCACTCATTAAGTAAACCCAGAAGCCAAACAGCTTGTTGCCATTGGTATCGTGATGATGATCATGATCGTGGTGCGCGGCGATACTAGTTTGCATAGGTCACCTCCAGATCATCGTTACTTTCATTATCTTTCACTGAATTTTTCTTCGCTTGTTCAAACTCTGCACGACGTGCCGCTTCAATCGCTTTAATTTCTTCGACTTCCACGTAGTAATCCACGTCATCGTTGTAGCTATGTTTGATACAAGTAACAACAATGGCTACGAAACTGAATGCCGCTAACCACCAGATGTACCAAATCATGCCAAAGCCAAATACCAATGACCAAGCCGATACATACATACCCGTTGGGGTATTTTTTGGCATGTGGATACGTTCATATTCCACTTCCTTCGTTGGATCAAACTCACCGCTTTGCTTCTGATACCAGAATGCATCTAGGACATCACCTTTTGGCAGGTGAGCAAAGTTGTAGAATGGCGGAGGTGAAGACGTTGCCCATTCCAGAGTACGTCCGCCCCAAGGGTCACCAGTAAGATCGCGGTTTTGCTCGCGGTCACGGATACTCACGTAAATCTGGATGAATTGAGACAGAACGCCCAATGCAATCACGACCGTACCTGCTGCTGCAACAGCCAGCAGAGGGAAGAACTCAGGGTTGATATCTTGGCTAAGTCGACGGGTCATCCCCATAAAACCTAACGCGTATAGCGGTAAGAACGCCATCAAGAAACCAATGATCCATAGATAGAATGCGCGCTTGCCCCAAGTCTCATTCATCGTGAAACCCGTTGCTTTCGGGAACCAGTAAGTGATAGCAGCGAAACATCCAAATACGACACCACCGATAATCACGTTATGGAAGTGCGCGATCAGGAATACTGAGTTATGCAAAACAAAATCAGCGCCTGGTACCGCCATCAATACCCCCGTCATACCACCTACGGTAAAGGTTATCAGGAAGCCGACGGTCCACAACATAGGCGTGGTAAATTGGATGCGACCTTTGTACATGGTGAATAGCCAGTTAAAGATCTTAACCCCTGTTGGGATAGAAATGATCATCGTGGCAATACCAAAGAACGCGTTTACATTCGCGCCCGAACCCATGGTAAAGAAGTGATGCAACCAAACCACAAACGCCAGGATAGTGATGACAATGGTAGCCCAAACCAATGATGTGTAGCCAAATAGCTTCTTGCGAGAGAAAGTCGCCGTGACTTCTGAGAACACACCGAAGATCGGTAGAATCAGAATGTACACTTCTGGGTGACCCCACGCCCAAATCAGGTTGACGTACATCATTACGTTGCCGCCAAGATCATTGGTAAAGAAGTGCATGCCCAAATATCTATCCAGCGTCAACAAAGCAATCGTGACGGTCAGAATTGGGAAGGAAATAATGATCAGGATATTTGCACACAGTGATGCCCAGGTGAAAACGGGCATTTTCATCATTGGCATGGATGGCGTACGCATACGCAGAATAGTCGCGAAAAAGTTCACGCCCGTTAACGTAGTACCCACACCGGAGATCTGCAACGCCCAAATCCAATAGTCGACCCCGACTCCCGGACTGGCCTTAATCCCTGAAAGCGGCGGGTAAGCCAACCAACCTGTTTGACCAAACTCACCTAAACCGAGAGACATGTTCGTCAAAATCACACCAACAACAAACAGCCAAAAGCTCAAGTTGTTCAGGTATGGAAACGCAACATCTCGCGCACCAATTTGCAGCGGAACAATGATGTTCATCAGGCCAATCACTAATGGCATGGCAACGAAGAAAATCATGATCACGCCGTGGGCGGTAAAGATTTGGTCATAGTGATGTGGCGGCAGATAACCCGCCTCACCTGCTGAAGAAAGGAGTTGCTGACTACGCATCATTACGGCGTCAGCAAAACCACGAACAAGCATCACCATCGCAACTGCGATATACATGAAGCCCAATTTTTTATGGTCTACAGAGGTAAACCATTCGTTCCATAAATACTGCCATTTACCCGCTTTTGTCACTGCGTAAACGACGGCTAAACCCACTAGTGCTACGATCGCTAGAGTGATAACGATAATGGGCTCGTGGAATGGAATTGAATCAAGAGTTAATCTTCCAAACATAGCGATTATCCTAGGTTTTCAGGCAAACAGTTCATTGAACCAGGATGCTGAGTCACAACGTCAGTAAACAAAAACGGTGGAACACTTGAGAACAGTGTCACCGGTTCCGCGATACTCGGCTCAGCCAGCTTGCTGTACTGATCCCAGTCTTCTATGCGGTTCGGGCTTGCTTTCACTTCCTGCACCCAATCTTGGAATGCTGAACGATCTGGCAATGCCGATGCTGTAAACTTCATTTGAGAGAATCCCTTACCGCTAAAGCTCGATGCGAATCCCTTAAAATCACCTTCGTGGTTCGCAATCAAATTAAGCTTGGTCACCATTCCTGGCATCGCATAGATCTGGCTACCTAAGCGTGGAATAAAGAATGCGTTCATGATGTTGTCTGACGTGAGCTTAAACTTGACAGGCACATCTTTAGGGAATGCCACATAGTTTACCGTCGCGATGTTTTGCTCTGGGTAGATGAACAACCATTTCCAATCAAGTGATACCACTTCGATCGTGATTGGTTTTTCTGAACTAACCAAAGGCTTAGACGGCTCTAAAGCGTGGGTTGAACGCCAGGTGATGGCGGCAAGAATCGCAATAATGATGATCGGAATCGTCCATACCACTATCTCGATTTTGGTCGAGTGTGACCACTCAGGTGCATATTCTTCTTCGGTGTTAGAAGCGCGGTATCGATAAGCGAAATAAATCGTCATTAAAATCACGGGGATGACGACGATTAACATCAGTAAAAGAGCAGTGATAATGAGCTCTTTTTCTTGGACACCGATAGCACCTTTGGGGTCAAGCAAAGCTGAATTACATCCTGAGAGCAGAAGCATGGCGAATGCCAAACTCCCCCTCGATAAGATGCGTTTATATCTTGAGGCTTCCATTAACTTTCTCGATGGTTGTCTGGTTTCTTGGCAAATACCCGAAACCCGTAGTTATAGTCATTAGAATGTTTATGTGTTGAGCATGTGCGACATTGAACATCAAAATGCACCGTCCCAAGTCAAAACCATCGGTTATTTGCTCTGCTTGGTTAAACCCACATTTTTAGTGTGAGTTTATTGTTACACTTTGAAACACAATGTTACAACTGGCGCATTATGAAGAGTAGAGAATGAAAGCTCATCAGCGATTATCAGAATATTAGATTTCATTTTTGATGAAACAAGATTGGAAGGAAAAGTAAAGACAAGCTTAATGATTAATAAAAAAATTATTTTAAATCAAAAGTATAATAGAAAAAACTAGCGAAAAACCAAACCACATCAGCAATCAATAAAGCTATATACAACGCATTATACGCGTATGATGCAAAATGCAAAAAAGTGATCTAGATCAAATTATTAAAATCACTTAACTTTCATATGGTTTATTAAAAAAAACACTTTAAAAAACAATTAGTTTTAAGTTTCAATGAGATTATCCTAATTGAAACTCGTTGATAACGCTGACCGCAAACTGCGATGAGTTACTGTCAGTCAGGTACTTCTACAAAAACGAACAACTGCGACACAAAAAAGAGTAACGAGCAGCTTTATGTTGTTACATCCGGATACCGCCATCTACCTCTAATACTCGCCCGGTAAAATAGTCATTTTCGAGAATGTACTTAACGGCATGGGCGATTTCGCTTGTCTCTCCCATTCTGCCTAAAGGAATCATTTTTTCTAGCCGTTCAATCGCTTCCGGCTTCATTTGCTCTGCCATCGCGGTATGGACCACACCGGGTGCAATCGCTGCTGCTCGAATTCCATACCTCGCTAGCTCACGAGCCCATGTGGTTGCCATGGTCGCAACCGCAGCTTTGGACGCTGAATAGTTAGTTTGCCCGATATTACCCGCGCGAGATACACTGGATATGTTGATGATGACACCGGTAGAACCTGTTTCAATCATTTTTACCGCCGCTTCCCGACCGCAAAGAAATGTCCCAGTGACATTCACATTCATGACATGATTGAATTGTTGTAGCGACATCTTGTTTACGACACCGTCTTTGACTTTCACCAGTAAGCCATCTCTTAATACACCAGCATTATTGATAAGGCCATTCAATTGACCAAAGTCTTGAATAATGTCATCAAACGCCCTTTCAACGTCGACTTCATTTGTGACATCCAGTAAATAAGTGATCGCTTTGGCGCTGAGCATATGGCATTGATCTTGGGTATCTTTCAGCCCACTCTCATTGACATCGATCAAAGCCAGATCGGCACCTGCTTGAGCGAGGATAATCGCCATCATTTGTCCAAGCCCTTGCCCTGCGCCAGTTATCGCAATCACACTGTTATTTATATCCATTGATTTATCGTCCTTGATGCTGTTACATCCAAAAGCTTTTCGTCACTTCTGAGTTTTATAAAACTCAAACAAGCTGGAAAAATCTCGCTCCCCATGACCACTCGCGTTATGCAGGGAGTAAAGGTTACGAGCCAATGATCCCATCGGTACCGAAGAGTTGGTTTGAAGTGCAGCATCCAATCCCAAACCGAGATCTTTGAGCATCAGCTTACTCATAAAACCCGGTTTATATTGGTGGCTCGATGGCACATTGTCCATGACGCCAGGACAAGGATTGTAAAGCTCTAATGCCCAGTTTCTGCCCGAACTTTGCAACATAATGTTGGATAACACCTTAGGATCAAGGCCATGATCAATGCCTAAATTGAGTGCTTCGCAGGTCCCAGACATAAGAATACCAAGCATCAAGTTATTACAGATCTTCGCCATTTGACCATCGCCCGCTTTGCCAGCATGAAATACATTTTTTCCCATGTACTGCAATATAGCGTTGGCTTTGGCAAATGCCTGATCAGAACCACCGACAATAAATGTTAACGTCGCCGCTTTCGCACCTACCACGCCACCAGAAACTGGCGCATCGACAAATAACAGCTTGTGATTACCCGCTTCGTTAGCTACTAATCGGGCAGAATCCGGGTCAATGGTGGAGCAATCAATCAGCAAAGTATTCGACTCAACAAGGTTAAGGACCCCAACTCCACCACGAAGATCACCTAGATAAACAGCACGTACATGTTTCCCTGTCGGTAACATCGTGATCACGGTACTCGCCCCATCGACCACCTCTTCTAATGAGTCAGCAACGATAGCCCCAAAAGGCTCGAGTTGTTTTGCTGCGACAGTATCCACATCGAATACTTGAACATTAAAGCCCGACGCGAGTAAGTTTTGCGCCATTGGGTTTCCCATTCGACCTATGCCGATGAATGCAATCGTACTCATGATAATTCCCCTTTGTTAGTTAAACTGAACTCGGGTTGAGTCCTAATTGTGCGAGCGGATGTTCATCTTCCGTCCATAACGGTATGAACAGCGCATCAATGAAGTCCTCATCCACCTCGGTGACACTTTTAAATATCCAGTTAGGAACCCCATCTCGATCAATGAGCTTCGCTCTCACTCCCTCTTCAAACTCACCCAATATAGAACTTCGTACCGAAAGAGTTAGCTCTAACCTAAAGCAGTCTGCAAGTGGTAAGCTGTGATACTCTTTCACCTGACGAAAGCAAATATGAGCGGTAATTGGACTACCTGAAGACAGTGTTTTCTTAGCAGCATCAAGCCACTGACTACTTCCTTCTATACTCAAGATTCGTTGGGTAATTAAATTAAGATCCAGCCCCTTACAGGCTTGTTTGATTTGATCTAAATAGGGACTGAGTTGCGAGGTCGGCTTGCTGTCGATGACTTGCTCTTCGAGCAGTTGCAGCAACGCAGTGACCAAGTCTTCAGCATGGTGTTTATCCCAATTGATCGCTTTGAGCTCACTTAGAAACACTTGATACTGCTCTTCCAATAACAACCAATCCGCCAAGCCAATTGTGACAGCGTCACTTGAATTCACCAGCGAACCGGTTAACCCCAAAAACAATCCCACTTCCGGATCAATTTGACTCAAAAACCAAGTTCCACCGACATCAGGGTAAAGGCCTATGTTTATTTCTGGCATCGCTAAACGAGATTTCGTCGTGACCACTTTATGACTCGTTGCCATAAACAATCCCATTCCACCACCCATTACGATTCCCTTACCCCAGCCGATAATAGGTTTGTTGTAGGTATGAATTAAATAGTCGCAGGCGTACTCAAGTGAAAAGTAATCCGTACAAAACTCGACGGTTTTGTCTTTACTCTCATTGTGCATAACGTGATACATGGCCCGCACATCCCCACCTGCACAAAAGGCTTTATCACCAGCCCCCGTGAGTACCACACAGACTAAATGTGGATCGTCTTGCCATTTAAGAAGCTGATTATTGAGTGACTCCAACATGTTATAAGTCAGCGCATTGAGCGAAGACTCGTTGTCCAATGTTGCGATACCGATACGATGAATGCCGTCAGAGCACTCTATTTCAGTAATGGTTACCTTTCCGCCCATTTGACCTCCTAACGGTTTTTCCATTTGGGGTGACGTTTTTCAAGAAAGGCTTGAACGCCTTCTGTCTGGTCTTCGGTATCAAATAAGCGGAGAAACAATTCACGTTCTTTGATTAAACCGTGTTTGAGTGGTGCTGAGCGCGTATTTTGAATCAAGGTTTTGCAGGCAGTGACAGAAGAAGGTGACTGGTGAGCGACGTTGGCGGCTAATTCTAGCGCTTTATTTAGCGCTTCACCTTGGGGGGCTAACTCTTCCACCAAACCGATTTCTACTGCTTTTTCAGCCTTTATTTGCTCACCACAAAGAATCATACGTTTTGCCCAGCCTTCTCCAACCAAGGCGGTCAGGTTTTGTGTGCCACCAGCACAAGGTAACAACCCGACTTTTGCTTCCGGTAGAGCAAGCACCACTTCACTTTCTGCAACTCGAATGTCACAAGCTAATGCCACTTCTAATCCTCCTCCCATGGCATAGCCATTAATTGCAGCAATGGAGACGCCCCGGAAGTCCGTCAGCGTTTCGAACGCCTCACCAAACACTTGCGACATTTCTAGTGCTATGGACTTATCGCCATCCGCAAACAATTTAAGATCAGCGCCAGCGGAAAAAAATTTGTCGCCGCTCCCCGTTAATACAAGTGCATACACTTCTTTGTCTTGATTGAGAGTTAGGACCAGTTCTTTTAGTGCTTTAAGACTGGCAGCCGTCCACGTGTTCGCAGGAGGGTTATTCATCGTCACCACCGCAACATGGTTTTTAATCGAGTGCTGAATGGCTTGCTGTGTTGCTGACATATCCAAATCCTTGTTAAACCAGGGTTACAAAAATCACATTAGCGCTGACTCTTCTGCCAATAACCGACGGGCGATGATCAAACGCATAATTTCGTTTGTTCCTTCCAATATTTGATGCACACGAACATCTCTAAAATAGCGTTCCATCGGATACTCTTTGATGTATCCATATCCGCCATACAACTGTAATGCTTCATCGCAGACACGAAAACCAACGTCGGTCGCGAAACGCTTTGCCATTGCACAAAAAGTGGTCGCATCTGGATCGTTTTTATCGAGCTTGCTGGCGGCATACCGTACAAGCTGTCTAGCCGCCACTAACTCCGTCGCCATATCAGCCAACTTAAACTGTAATCCTTGAAATTGAGCGATGGGTTGACCGAACTGTTTGCGCTCTTGTATGTAGCGTGTTGCATGGTTGAGTGCTTGTTGCGCGGTTCCAACCGAACATGTCGCGATGTTGATTCTTCCACCATCGAGCCCCTTCATCGCGAACACAAAGCCTTGTCCTTCTTCTCCTAATAAATAGCTAGCGGGGATACGTACCTGCTCAAAAGTCACGGCTCGAGTCGGCTGACTGTTCCAGCCCAACTTGGGCTCCTTACGGCCATAGCTAATGCCTTCAGCATCGGCAGGGACCACAAACGCAGAGATCCCTTTAGCGCCCGCCTCACCTGTTCTTGCCATGACGACAAGGACTTCTGTCTCTCCTGCACCAGAAATAAAGGTTTTGCCACCATTAATAACGTATTGATCACCTTGTTTGGTCGCGGAAGTGCGCAAAGACGCAGCATCAGAACCCGCATTTGGCTCCGTGAGGCAATAAGAGCCAAGCCACTCACCCGTGACGAGCTTTGGACAAAACTCGACTTTCGCTTCGTCGGTAGCAAAGCTTGCTACCATCCAAGTCACCATGTTGTGTATGGTCATAAAAGCGGTTGTTGAGGTGCATCCCATCGATAACTGCTCAAACACAATGGAAGCATCCAAACGACTTAACGCGAGTCCACCTTGCTCTTCGGGAGTGTATAAGCTTAGAAAACCTAGCTCACCCGCTTTACGCAACACGTCTTTTGGAAAGATCTTTTTCTCATCCCACTCACCGGCCATCGGCGCTAAACATTCTGCCGCAAACTGTTGAGCAGTATCCGCAAATGCACGTTGATCATCATTTAGTTCAAAATCCATTTGAGCTCCTCATTATTAAATCAGCGCAACTGAATGGTCAGATTTGGTTTGGTCAAAATATCGTCATCGAACCAACGGGCGGTCACGGTTTTTGTTTCGGTATAAAATCGCACGGCTTGCTTGCCATAAGCATGTAAGTCACCGTAAAAACTGCCACGCCATCCCGTAAACGAGAAAAACGGTAACGGTACAGGGATAGGCACATTGATGCCGACCTGTCCGACTTGAATTTCATGCTGATATTTTCGCGCGGCAGCGCCATTGGCAGTAAAGATGGACGTCCCGTTGCCGTATGGGTTGCGATTAACGAGCTCAATAGCGTCTTGCAAGGTATCGACCTCAAGGCAAATCAGCACAGGGCCAAATATCTCTTGTGTATACAGGGACATGTCGGTAGTGACACCACTAAATAACGTCGGCCCAACCCAATTTCCATCAGGAAACCCATCCACGGTGCATTGACTTCCATCCAGCTCACACGTCGCACCTTGTTGTTTCCCTTCTTCGATTAAATGCAACACGCGTTGTTTGGCCTGCTCACTGATCAAGGGACCATACGCTGCATCCTCATCGTCCCACGCTCCGGGATGGACATCTGCCATTGCGTGTTTGAGATCCGTTATCCACTCTTTTGAACTGCCCACGAATACCGCAACAGAAATGGCCATACAACGTTGCCCTGCCGCCCCTACCGAAGACCCGACAAGGTGATTAATCACTTGTTCTTTGTTGGCATCGGGCATCACGACCATATGGTTTTTCGCGCCGGCAAACGCTTGAACCCGTTTAAAGTGCCTTGTTCCGGCGGTATAGATGTATTGTGCCACGGGTACAGAGCCAACAAACGACACCGCACGAATATCGGGATGCACGAGTAGGAAGTCCACTTCCTCTTTACGCCCATGCACAATCTGTAATACCCCTTTCGGTGCACCGGCTTCCGCAAACAGCTCGGCGAGGCGCATAGAGGTTAAGGGAACTTGTTCTGAAGGTTTTAGAATAAACGTGTTGCCACTGGCGATAGCAATAGGGAACATCCACAACGGGATCATGGCCGGAAAGTTAAATGGCGTAATACCGCAACACACTCCCAACGGTTGAATAAGCGAATAACTATCGATATCGGTTGCAACGTTTTCGACCGTTTCACCCATCATGTTGCTGGCGATATTCGCAGCTTGCTCGACCACTTCAATGCCTCTCCACACATCACCTTTGGCATCTGCCAAAATTTTTCCCGTTTCGTGTGAGAGCAACGTAGCCAGTTCATCATGGTGCTCTTTCAGTAATTGCTGATACCGCAACATCAGTCTGGCGCGTTCAGAGACAGCTACTTCTTTCCAGGATTGAAACGTCTCTTTGGCATGCTCTATCGCCGTTTGCATTTCATCTGTCGTAGCACACGGAACATAGGCGATAACGTCATTGGTGGCAGGATTGGTCACTTCCACCCATTCCGTCGTTTGTGATTCACAAAATTCACCTTTGATAAATAAGGGAACCAAACCCGTCATCATGTACTCCTTCGTTAATATTAAATCCGTTATTATTGAGTCGTAATTGACTATGGTTGATATGAGCGTGGTATCTCGATACCGATAGCGGTTGCCTCTCCACCGCCAATGCAAAGTGATGCAACACCTCGCACTACCTTTCTATTGCTTGACTCACCATCTAATGCTTGTAGTTGACGTAAACTGTGAATAAGCGTCACTAAGATACGTGCTCCGCTCGCGCCAATCGGGTGCCCGAGTGCACAAGCGCCCCCTTTAACGTTGACTTTAAAAGGATCGATACCAAGTTCCGCTGCCGCAATTTGTGTCACCACCGCAAACGCCTCATTAATTTCCCACAAATCGACCTCGCTCACCGACCAATCTAACTGGGAGAGCAATTGTTCAATGGCATAGACAGGTGCCAAGGTAAATTCCGACGGGGTTCTAGCGTGGGTAGCATGCGACTTAATTATCGCAAGTGGCGACAATCCTTGGTGGCGGGCGACGTCTGAATTCATCAATATCAGTGCCGCTGCGCCATCAGAAATCGCGCTGGAATTGGCGGCGGTAACAGTACCCGTTTTACTGAACGCGGGCCTAAGGTGAGGAATTTTATCGAGTTGAATAGTTTCAGGAAGCTCATCGTCCCGCATCATTTTCGTCGACGATCGATGCTGGCATTCTATTGATATTGGCGAAATTTCGTCATCAAATAGCCGCAGTTTTTGTGCCTCTAATGCTCGCGTTGCCGACATGATTGCCCATTCATCCATCTTTTTGCGGCTAAATTTGAGCTTGTCAGCGATTTGTTGAGCATATACCCCCATAAGGTGCCCTTCATAAGCATCTTCCAATCCATCGATAAACATATGGTCATGCATTGTCTGATGCCCCATACGCACACCTGCTCTCATACTATTCAGAAGGTACGGGGCGTTGGTCATACTTTCCATGCCTCCCGCCAGAGCGGAGCGAATCGAGCCCGATTTGATAAGATCGTGGGCTAACATAACGCTCTTCATCCCTGAGCCACAGACTTTATTGATGGTGGTACACGGGGTGGTATGAGGAAGGTTGGCGCCAAGAGCAGCTTGTCTTGCTGGCGCCTGCCCACAACCCGCAGGTAAAACACACCCCATCAAAACCTCATCGACAGAGTGAATCCCAGCGTCTTCAGCCACAGCCTTAATAGCCAATGCCCCCAGCTCTGGTGCGGAATACGATTGCAGTTGACCTTGAAACCGTCCGATTGGCGTTCTTTTGGCACTGACAATCCAAATGTCGTTTTCCATGCTTCTCGTTCCTTGTCCGTTTATCACTACCAGGAATTCCACACCTAGCACACTCTTTGGCGTGCTTTTATCTGGTCGCGGCTTCCAGTCCCCCTCTAGGGTGAACTTTCACGGTGTAATTTCTTGACGTTTACGTAAGCATAGCACTAGCCTTTACGGTAAGGTGAAGTAACGCAAATTTTTCTATGTTTCTCTTAACGGAAACTCAGAAGTTAAGGTCTGTAGAAGCAAGAGTTTTGAGGTAAGCATCTGATGGAACAGTATAAAATAAGTGACCTAGCGAAAGAGTTCGATATCACCACTCGCAGTATTCGGTTTTATGAAGACGTGGGTCTTATCGAACCCGAGCGCAAAGGAAACATGCGCGTCTATCAACGTAGAGATAAGATCCGCCTAAAACTGATTTTGCGAGGAAAACGACTTGGCTTCTCTCTCGCAGAGATTCGCGAACTGTTTGAATTGTATGACCTGCACCAAACCGATGAGCAATTATTGAAAATGCTCAATATCATTGAAGAAAAGCAGGCCCACCTTCAACAACAGCTTAATGATATAAAAATTGTAATGGGTGAATTAAACGCGGCGAAAGAGCGTTGCTTACTCGCCCTAAAAAGTAAACAAAAATAATCAATGACATTTGCTTAACGAGCATCAACTGCCCTTAATAACCATAACCATCGCTATAACCATAACGCTAAACAACCGACCACCGTACGCACATTTGATTCTGCCATTGGGAGACGTTATGAATACCCGCTACACTCCACTCAATTTTGGTCTCGGTGAAACCATTGATATGCTCCGCGAACACGTCAACGCGTTTGCAAAAGAACACATCGCTCCCATTGCTGCCGATATCGATCGTGATAATCAATTCCCAAACCATTTATGGAAAAAGTTTGGTGACATGGGGCTACTTGGCGTGACCGTAAGTGACGAATATGGAGGCGCAGGTATGGGCTATCTCGCCCACGTAGTCGCGATGGAAGAAATCAGTCGTGCTTCTGCCTCCGTTGCACTCAGTTATGGGGCTCATTCCAACCTGTGTGTCAATCAAATCTTCCGCAATGGCTCGGCGGAACAACAACAGAAATACCTACCAAAATTAATCGACGGCTCACACATCGGTGCTTTGGCAATGAGTGAGCCTAACTCAGGCTCAGACGTCGTCAGCATGCAACTGAAAGCGGAAAACAAAGGGAATTACTTCTTACTTAACGGAACGAAGATGTGGATAACAAACGGTCCAGACGCAGACGTTTTTGTTGTCTACGCAAAAACCGATGTCAGTGCAGGGGCCAAAGGAATCACCGCTTTTATTGTAGAACGATGTTTTGAAGGATTCAGTGACGCACAAAAGCTCGACAAACTTGGTATGCGTGGCTCCAATACCTCTGAACTGGTGTTTAACAACTGCGTCGTCCCCAAAGCCAATATACTCGGCAAACTGAACCAAGGCATTGCAGTTTTAATGAGTGGGTTAGATTATGAACGAGTGGTCCTCGCTGCAGGGCCTATCGGTATTATGCAAGCTTGCATGGATATCGTGATTCCTTACATCCATGAAAGGAAACAATTTGGTCAACCTATTGGCGAATTCCAATTGGTGCAAGGCAAACTCGCTGATATGTATTCTCGCATGAACGCAGCAAAAGCTTACGTGTATACCGTTGCTCGTGCGTGTGACAGAGGCGAATGCACGCGAAAAGATGCTGCTGGCGTGATCTTATATAGCGCAGAACTTGCAACGCAAATGGCATTGGATGCTATTCAGTTACTAGGAGGTAACGGATATATCAATGAGTTCGCCACTGGGCGTCTACTCCGAGACGCCAAATTGTATGAAATCGGGGCTGGCACATCGGAAATCCGTCGTATGTTAATCGGAAGAGAATTATTCACGGAATCGAAATAGCCATGAGAAGAGGAATTCATAATGGCCATCATCAAGAGTAAAACAAAGTCTACTGACGCACTATTTCTCTCGAATAAAGCCGCCATGGAAACTTTGGTCGATCAACTCCGTACTGACATACAAACCATCAAACTAGGCGGTGGAGAGAAAGCCCTAGAACACCAGAAAAGCAAAGGTAAATTACCCGTACGCGAACGCGTCGAACACTTACTCGACAAAAACGCCACCTTTCTCGAGATCGGCCAGTTTGCCGCGTGGCAAGTCTATGACGATGCCATTCCTTGTGCGGGTGTCGTGGCGGGCATTGGCAAGATAGAAGGCGTACATTGTATGATCATCGCTAATGATCCTTCGGTTAAAGGCGGCACTTACTACCCTCTCACAGTAAAAAAACACTTGCGAGCTCAAGAGATCGCTAAACGGTGCCGACTTCCCTGCATTTATCTTGTCGATTCAGGTGGCGCCAACTTGCTCCACCAAGCTGAAGTGTTTCCTGATAAAGAGCATTTTGGACGCATTTTTTTTAATCAAGCTCGGATGTCAGCTCAAGGCATTCCTCAAATCGCGGTGGTGATGGGTCTGTGCACCGCAGGTGGCGCTTATGTGCCAGCCATGGCAGATGTATCGATTATGGTGAAAGAGCAAGCCACTATATTTTTAGCAGGACCACCACTGGTCAAAGCCGCAACAGGAGAAATCGTCACAGGCGAGGAGTTGGGCGGCGCTGACGTACACTGTCGGAAATCTGGTGTCGCAGATTACTACGCTAACAATGATGAACATGCCCTACTACTGGCGAGAGAAGCCATTTCCAACCTCAACCAGAAAACACGCAATAATTCAAACCATGCCATTCTCCCTCCCCGCTACAAAGCAGAAGAAATTTATGGCATCGTCAACGCGAACCTTAGGTTGTCCTTTGATGTCAGAGAGATCATCGCACGAATTGTCGATGATTCGGACTTTGATGAATTCAAAGCGCTCTATGGCCGGACCTTGGTGTGCGGTTTCGCTCGACTAGAAGGTCACTTAATAGGTATCGTAGCAAATAATGGCATTCTATTTTCTGAGTCGTCCCAAAAAGGCGCGCACTTCATAGAACTTTGTGCAAAACGCAAGATTCCGCTACTTTTTTTACAGAACATCACCGGATTCATGGTAGGTAAAAAAGTGGAAGAGGAAGGCATAGCCAAGCATGGTGCAAAATTAGTGATGGCGGTTGCGTGTGCCGAGGTTCCTAAATTTACCGTTATTATTGGTGGTTCCTATGGTGCGGGAAACTACGGAATGTGTGGTCGTGCATACGATCCAACCATGATGTGGATGTGGCCTAATGCACGAATATCAGTCATGGGTGGTGAACAAGCTGCTGGTGTTCTAACTCAAGTAAGAAAAGAAGTGAATAAACGTCACAACAAGCAATGGGCCGAGCAAGAAGAACAGACATTTAAAGAATCGATCATAGATTTGTATAACGCCCAAGGGCACCCGTACTACGCCAGCGCTCGACTTTGGGATGATGGCATTATTGACCCCAAACAGACACGAAATGTATTGGCTCAAGCACTAGAAGCGACCCTAAACGCTCCCGTGGCTGATAGTACATTTGGTATATTTAGAATGTGATGAACCTGAATCTGGAGTAAGTATGATGGAAATGCAAGCGAGCATAATTCCCAACGCCAAAAGACAAGACGATGTGCTCTGGCAGGTCGATAAGTATGGAGTGGCCACCATAACCCTCAATAGGACGGCAAAACACAACGCCTTTGATGCCTGTATGATTGATCTACTGATACACAGACTCGACTATCTTGCTTTGCGTAATGATGTTCGTTGTTTAGTTTTGCGAAGTAATGGTGAACACTTCTCCTCTGGCGCAGATTTAAGCTGGATGAAATCAATGGCGAACAGTACACGCCAACAAAACTTCGCGGATGCGCAAAACCTTGCACGTCTGATGGAAACTCTTGATACGTTTCCGCAACCCACGATCGCAGTGGTTCAAGGTTCCGCGTTCGGCGGTGCTTTGGGTTTAATTTGTTGCAGCGATATTGCTATCGCGAGTACAAATGCCAACTTCTGTTTAAGCGAAGTTAAACTAGGCATCGTACCCGCGACTATCTCTCCCTATGTAATGAGAGCAATGGGTAATAGGCAAGCACGTCGTTATATTTTAAGCGGCGAAGTCATTTCTTCCTCAGACGCAGAACGGTTTGGTATTGTGCACGAGGTCCATCCTCCCAAAACGCTGGACGAAGCGGTAAAAAATATCGTCAATACTCTGCTGGTTAACAGTCCAGATGCCATGCGACAAGCCAAAACTCTGTGCCATCAATGCCATCAAAACCCAATTGATTCTCAACTGATCAATTACACCAGTCGCCTAATCGCCGACATTCGTGTTTCTCCTCAAGGTCAGGATGGGCTGCAAGCTTTCCTTGAAAAACGTCCTCCGAATTGGATCAACACACCACTTCCGGAGAAAAAATGAGACTGCTTGAGCGAGTCAATATTGTCGAAGTGGGCCCTAGGGACGGACTACAAAATGAGTCTCCCATTACCACGAAAGCAAAAATCCGTCTGATCGATTTATTGTCCGATACCGGGTTAACGCATATCGAAGCTGGCTCGTTTGTCTCTCCCAAATGGGTGCCACAAATGGCAGATTCAAAGCAGGTGCTCAGTACTATTACACGGCGTAATCAAGTCATATATTCCGCCCTCACTCCAAATACGCAAGGGTTCGAACAAGCTTTGGAAGCAGGCGCCAATCAGGTTGCTATCTTTACTTCTTGTTCGGAAGGTTTCTGCCGACATAACATTAACTGTTCTATCTCAGAAAGCTTAGCCCGGTTTGAGCCTCTGATGGCGATGGCAGCAAAACACGCGATTCCAGTTCGAGGTTATCTCTCTTGCGTTGTCGATTGTCCATACGATGGGCCAACCAAGCCTTTACAGGTCGCAAAAGTGGCTCGTGAACTTATCAACTTAGGTTGTTATCAGGTATCACTGGGCGACACGATTGGCACTGGTACACCAAACCGTATCCGTGACATGTTAGAAGCGGTGATGAGGGTGAATAATGCAGCGACACAGCAACTCGCCGTTCACTTTCATGACACTTGGGGACAAGCACTCGCCAATATCTACCAAGCTCTCACCATGGGTATTAATACTGTGGATAGCAGTGTTGCTGGGCTCGGAGGCTGCCCTTATGCCAAGGGCGCGTCGGGCAATGTCGCGACCGAAGACGTTATTTATCTTTGCCAAGGCTTGGGAATCGAAACGGGTGTAGATTTGAATCTGTTAGCTAAAGCGGGTTGGATGATCAGTGATGAACTGCGACGCCAACCAACCTCTAAAGTGTCACTGGCATTGAGGTATTTATCCGAACGTTAAAAGTTTAGAATCATTCCAATCACACCTTGCGCAGTGGGAAGCGTAACCGTCCTCCCGTACGATAGATGACAAGGGAAAACAGGATAAGCAAACAACCGAACAGCTTGTTTGTCGTGAGTACTTCGCCATACCACAGAATGCTCAGCACCACGGTCCAAACTGGCTCTAAAATCATAATTAGCGCAGCGTTCCCTGCTTGGACAAACTTTTGCCCCATGGTCTGCATAACGTAACGCAAACTCGTCGCAAGCAGTGTACTCAATGCAAACCACCACCATATTGATGAATCAACCTGACGTGGAAAAGACTCCGTGAAATAGGAAACCACCAAACCAAGGCAGCCGGCAGAAAACAATTGCAAACACGTCAGTAATAAAACCGGAAGTTTCTGCGAGTATTTGCTGTTGACATTAAAGTGTAGCGCTAAAATCAGCGCCGCAGCGAGAAACCAAAACTGACTGGCAGATTGTTTCCAACCATCGGCCAGAGAAAGACAGGCAAGCCCAATAGCAGCAATAGGCAAAGAGACCCAAAATATACGTTGTGGGCGCTGACGAAACATTATCCAAGCGACAATGGGCACAAACAACATCGACAAGCTCATAATAAATGCCCCTTCCCCCAAGGTATCGCTGACAGAAATGGCGTATATCCAGGTCATAACAGCGCTACCAAGCAACAAGCCTACACCGCTGGCTGACAATAGATCACCGAACTTGACCGAACGCAGTGAGCGAAAACACAACGGCAATAGACACAGCGATGCGATAGTAAATCTCGAACCAATAAAACCAAATGGAGGCAGTCCTTGTATGGCTTCTTTAGAAAAGATCCAACCGAGCGCTGCAAGGATCGTGGTGATGACGAGAATAAGGGTCGCTTTATGTTCTGAGTTAAGCATAAATACTCACAAAACAGCCGATGACAAAGTCATTAGACGTTAATTAGGACAGCAAAAGAGAAGGTGTAGGCAAGGAAAAATGAACTAACGTTGATCGCTAACCTTGATAAAGAGTAATTATACTCAAATACTCTCACGATACGAGATTAAGATTCTATTAGTCGATTACCAAGCAAAGACGCCATGTTGCTTGGTAAGCTCATTAAATAACAGCGAGATTGAGGTATCAAAGCTTCCGGTTAAACTCAGCAACCACATCGACGACACGACTCGCTCCAACCTGGATGTCATTCATCACGTCACCAGCCGCTACTGATAGCTCCAACGTTTGAAGTGCTTCTTTCTGACATTGAGAAATTAACTCAACAGCATTAGTCGTGCGTAATAAGTTTTCATCGACCATAGATACAATTTCACCCGTTGTCGCATTGGTTCTTGTCGCGAGTTGTCTGACTTCGTCAGCAACGACCGCAAAGCCTCGGCCGTGCTCACCAGCACGTGCGGCCTCAATGGCGGCATTGAGCGCAAGTAAATTGGTCTGATCAGCAATCCCGCTAATGCTACTGACTAATTCGCTAATTTTTGCGGAGTGAGCTTTAAGCTCATCTATCGCAGCACTGGCTTGTGACATCTGCTCTGAGAGCATTTGCATCTTTTCAACCGTTGAGCCAATAACTTGCTGCCCCTGAACCGTTTGGGTGCCCGTCTCTTTTGACACGTCACTGGCCAATTGCGCTGCTTGCGCCATGGATTGTTCTTGCTGCACTTGAGCGGTAATATCAGTGGCGAACTTCACGACTTTATAGAGCTCACCTCTGTCGTTATGGATAGGGTTATAAGACGCTTCTAACCATACTACAGAGCCGTCACGGCTTAGGCGCTTGAACCGCTCCGATACAAAATGACCATCAGAGAGTTTTTTCCAAAAATCAATGTAGGACTGTGAATCAACTTCTTCTCGTTCACAAAATATTCTATGGTGCTTACCGACGATTTCATCAGCTTTGTAGCCCATGGTATTCAAAAAATTAGCATTTGCAGTAAGCACATAGCCATCAAGTGTAAATTCGATCACAGCCATAGAGCGACTCAACGCCTTGAGCATATCATCCTGTTCTCGGGAGTTTTTAATCGTTCGAGTCAGCTCTGAAGCATAAACGACAATATTGGTGACTTGTTTTGATGAGTCAACAATAGGTTGAATCAACGCGCGCAACCATGCTTCTTCACCATTACCTTTAGAAATTTGCAGCGCACCATGCCAAAATTTATTTGACTGAACGCACTGCTTCATACGCTTAAAGTGTTCTGTCTGTTGAGCTTTATCTGGAACCAAATCGCAAAGATGAGTCCCCAACAAACTGCCCTCACTGAACAACAACTGTGTTTCAACGTTCTGGTTTGCTGATGTAATACAACCTTGGCAGTCCAATGACAAGCGCAACATGTCTTGATCTAAACTTTCATGTGCTTGCTTGAGGCTGAACAACTCCTCTTTTAGTTGTTGATTCTCTTGCTGAAGCGATTTACTAAAAAACATAGCGTTCTCTTGATTGAAAAGTACTTTATTATTAACTGGTTACTTTTTTGTGACCGAGCAAATCGGTTAGCAGACCACTCTAGCGAACCATAATACTCTGTAATACTGACATAACTCACATATAATTTCATTTTATTTGACAATATCAATTGTTAAATTTGTTATGCGCGATGTTTATTTTTCCATCTGAAGTAAGATCACAAAAGCCCTTTCCTAAGGGGAAAGGGCTTGAGGTTTTTGGGTATTTTTCTGGCTTTCCGTCGTTACAACAGCGTAAGCGAGGTACGGAGTTACCTCGCGTTGAACGATTTACAGATCCAGTTTCGGCTGAATAAAATCGATAAAAGCAGAAATCCGCTTGGCAACCGAAGAAGACTTATAGTAAACCGCATTAATTTGCTCCCTGCCTGAGTTTCCGATTTTTTCACCTTCTAACAACGCAATTAATCTCCCTTCCGCAATATCATTTTTCACCATAAAGCCCGATAGACAGGCTATTCCATTTCCCATCAACGCGAGCTGTCTCACCGTTTCACCGTTACTTGAGGTCAGCGTTGGCGTAAGCCCTGAAAATCCTTTAAGAGGCCATTCATTGAGTGTTTTTGGTGTTGAAAATCCGATGGTATCGTGATGTTCCAAATCACTACTCTTACTCGGAAAGCCGCGCTTTGATAAATAATCAGGTGAAGCAACAATGTAAAGTAAACTTCGGCCAAGAGGCCTTGCATGTAAGGTTGAATCATTTAATGCACCGATACGAATAGCGATATCGGTTTTCTTTTCTAGTAAATCAACAAAACCTTCATTGGAGGTCAACTCCAACTCAATATCAGGATAGGCTTGATTAAATGGCTGCACCAAGGGGACTAACTGGTGAAACACAAACGGACTAGCGGCATCAACACGTAACCGCCCTTTGGGTAACTCCCCACGGGATATGATCTCATCTTCCGCTTGCTGTAATTGCATAAGCCCTATTCGCACCGACTCAACAAATTGCCGACCCTCATCGGTTAATTCAATCCGTCTTGTGGTTCGGTTTAATATCGTCACGCCAAGCTGGCTTTCCACCTTACTCACCGCTCGTGATACGCGTGCCACCTGTATGTCTAAGCTTTCTGCTGCCGCAGTAAACCCGCCAGCATCAACGACAGTAAGTAGAATTTCTAAATCGTCCGATTTCGTGCGCATGCTGCCTACCGTTTAATTAAGAGTTTCTTTTTAATTATTGCATTTATAACAAATATCATTTGTTAAATAACCTATTTTTTACAACGACATTTCCACGCAAAATCCCTCCATCGAATCCCGGCAGCGCGACACGTTGATAAGCACATTCGCTGCTGTGTACTAGAACCTAACAAAAGAGAGTAAATGACATGCCATTAGCACTTCTCGCATTGACGCTAAGCGCCTTTGCTATCGGAACGACGGAGTTTGTGATCGTGGGATTGATCCCGACCATGGCTTCTGACTTAAATGTCTCACTACCATCCGCAGGACTGCTGGTAAGCCTTTACGCACTAGGTGTAGCGATTGGCGCACCTGTTTTAACCGCGCTAACGGGAAAGTGGAACCGTAAGCACGTCCTCATTGCTATTATGTCACTGTTTGTGATTGGCAACTTACTAGCATGGCAAGCACCTGGTTACAACACCCTTATCGTTGCTCGCATTTTGACAGGTTTAGCCCATGGTGTGTTCTTCTCAATTGGCTCCACAATTGCGACTGGCCTAGTACCTAAAGAAAAAGCAGCCAGCGCGATTGCGATTATGTTCACGGGATTAACCGTGGCATTAGTCACAGGCGTGCCGCTTGGTACTTACATCGGCCAAACCTTTGGTTGGCAATCGACGTTTTTGATTGTAGCGCTACTGGGACTGATTGCCTTGATTGGTAGTGCTTTCTTGGTGCCAACCAACCTGAAACAACCAGCCGCAGCTAAACTATCATCGCAGCTAAAAGTGCTCACTCAACCAAGGTTACTTCTGGTGTATGCGATTACAGCACTCGGCTACGGCGGTACATTTACCGCTTTCACTTTCCTTGCGCCGATTTTGCAGCAGGAAACAGGATTTAGCGCGAATGCAATCAGCCTAATCATGCTGGTATATGGTGTATCAGTGGCGATTGGTAATATTTGGGGCGGAAAAATGGCCGATAAGATGGGGCCAATTAAAGCGCTGACGATTATTTTTGCGGGACTCGCCACCGTATTAGTTGTATTTAACTTTACGGCTATTAACCCTATAGCAGCGGTAGCGACCATTTTAGTTTGGGGGGCCTTTGCATTCGGTAATGTTCCTGGTTTACAAGTCTATGTGGTTAAACTGGCTGAAAAATACACTCCTGATGCGGTAGATGTTGCCTCTGGTCTCAACATTGCGGCGTTTAACGTGGGTATTGCGCTTGGCTCTTGGGGAGGCGGTATGATTGTGTCAGAGATGGGCTTAATGCATACCCCTTGGGTGGGTGCAATGATAGTTCTCGTTGCGCTTGTCCTTACGCGAATGAGTGGACGCCTAGATAGACCAACAGAAAGTCAGTGGGAACAAGAAAGCGTACTTGTAAAGTAAGCATCACGACAATGGTTACTGGCTGGGTAAAACCGATATGGGCGGAAAGGAAGGTAAGGTAAGGTAACAGCAGAAGAGAGTGTCAAAGGCATGCTTAATGTTATCAACAATTTAAAACTTAAGTATTCAGGTTCATTTTTTGTCTACGATGGCACTCAATTGCCATGGTAAGCCTAGTAGTTACGTCACATCCAAGCTCTAAGGGTAGGATATGCTTTTAACCTTTATAGTTTTAATCCCTTTCTATTGTCGCTTTGCTTGGCTGGTATTTACACAAAATCTCCCGTGATATTTCCTAAATTGACTGAGATTGGGGGTGACGATGAAATCCTATAAATTGATATTGCCTGCATCTATGGCTAGTCAGATTACATATTCTAGGGAAACTGCGAGATTTCTCTGATACTGAGTAAATACTTTAACGCGAAATTGGACATAAATGAGTCAATCATTTTGCTAAATTAGCTTTTCACAGATTGGCTGAGGTATTGCTAAACTTCTAATCGGGTGACCAAATTCACCCAGCCACTACAATGCGCTTCTGCTATGTAACTTCGAACACTAGCAAATCGCCCCGCAGGTTCATGAGGCGGATACTGACAATCGAGATACTAATTACTTCTTAAAGATAAAAGCGGCTTTCCCAGGAAAGCCGCGATGAACCAAAAGCAGTTACACAAAATTATTTACAAGGTTCTTAAACCACCAAGAGCACCAATCTCACGTCGGCCACTTTAAAGAGAACATTAAACAAACTATAAAAACAGAAAAACCAATCGAAAAATAACCACAAGCCTTAGCTAACTTCAGATAGCTCGGATTATCTCTTATATCACGTCTATCCAACACACCAGTGCGCCCCCAATGCAAAAACTTCAACCCGCCATAAAAAAAAACAGCCGCAACCAAAAGCACACCAAGGCTGTCTTTCAACCACACCATCAAATTATCAATGCTCAATTGATCTCCCTCTCTCACTATCTACACGACTAGTGCGACCTTCGCGCTCGTTATATTCATCTCTACGATTTCCATCCCCGCGCTCCGACTCATCACTTGAAGTCCGCGTTGTATATACAACAGTACTCTATGTAACAGAAAGATCTACATCAATAGCGCTTCCAAAGCCAACACTCATCTCCCCTCCAATCAACTCATTATTTGAGTTATAACTTAGCGTCCCACCAATATTCACTACACTGCCAAGCTCCCCACTCACCGTAGTAGAGGTTCTAGAAGTAACACTTTCCAATGAATCTGAATGGCTACCAATATAGTAGCCACTTCTAGTATGATCAAAAGTATGTCAAATCACCGCTAGGTGAAATAATATATCAACTAGGCGTAACTCCGAATGGGGCAAAGACGCGTTTCAAGTTGGCCTAGTGCATATCCGGAAATAGCACAGACTTTCGCCTTTAGCAACTAAACCTCTACTACGTTATCCCCTGGTAGTGATAAAATCTCTGCACCAGAATTACTGAGAAACTCTATGTTTATCCATCATGTTAACGGCATCGACTGGCTGGTGATTACAGCTTTTGAAGAACTGAAAACTATATTTATCGAAGAAGCCGGTGCGATCCCCTCTTACTTCTCTGCCGCCAGCGAATTGAACCTGATTGCTCAAGCCAAGCGCACTTATGGATATTTGCCTACACTCAGCGGCGTAATTACTGATACCGGAACGTTTCAAAGCCAAGCTAACGAAGAAGATTTGAACCCACAGCTTGCCTGCCTCGTTGAGGGACGTGGTCGGGTGTTTATCTATCACGGCGGCTTTGTGGCTTTTGTGGATGACGAGCAAACCTTTATTACCCGAATGGACTGAAGTTTATTCAGTAACTTGAAATCGGAGACTTGGCATCCTTAGCCGTTGATCCGCAAGCGCTTCGTTTATTAACTGGGGGCGAATTGAGCGGATCCGGATGCAAGCCTCAATAGGAGAAGAAATGTTGCAGTTAACTGACGAGCTGTTTCCCTAGCAAAGAATGGAGCATAAACAAGTCAATACGCACCTTGTTGGCTCGGGAGCGACGAAAGTCAGTTGCAAAAGTTAATTTAGTGAATGATGCTTACATCGCTATACGCGTGATTAGCAATGGCCAATCCAACATAAAAATCGAAAAAGCGAGCACGAGGCTCGCTTTTAAATATCTGTTGTTGTTATATATTACAACAACTCAACCGATTGTTGAGCAATCACCCACTCTTCATTGGTTGGAATAACCAGTGCTTTCGCTCCTAGCAACTCAGATGTTGCAATAAGACCTGCGTTACCAAATCTTGCGTCTTCGTTACCTTTCTCATCTTCAACAAACCCTAACAGTTTTAGGTTTTTCAAGATTTCACGACGAATTGGTAGCGAGTTTTCACCAATACCGCCAGTGAAGATGATGCCATCGAGTGAATCAAGTGCAGCAAGGTAAGAAGTAATGTATTTCGCAACGCGGTAAGTGAAGATATCAAACGCCAATTTCGCACGTGAGTTGCCCGCTTCCATCTCTTCTAGTACACCTCGCGCGTCACTTGTCACACCTGATACTCCGAGGAAGCCAGACTTCTTGTTCATCATTTCGAACACTTCGTCTTTTTCCCAACCTTTACGGAAAAGGAACTCGATTACACTTGGGTCGAGATCACCACAACGAGTACCCATCATTAAGCCAGCTAATGGAGTCAACCCCATACTGGTATCAACACATTCGCCATTTTTTACCGCACTCACTGATGCACCGTTACCCAAGTGCACGGTGATAAAACTGCTTTTTTCAAGCGGTTTATCTAACATTTTCGCAGCTTCGCGGCTTACGTAATAATGACTTGTACCATGAGCACCGTAACGACGCACTTTATGATCTTCGTAAAGTTCGTAAGGAAGCGCGTACATAAACGCTTTCGCTGGCATGGTTTGGTGGAAAGCAGTATCAAAAACTGCAAATTGAGGTAGTGAAGGGAATGCTTTCATCGCAGCTCGCATACCTTCTGCGTTTGCTTTGTTGTGTAGAGGGGCCAGTTCAGCAAGGCGTTCGACTTCTTGAATAACGTTTTCGTCTACTTTCACGGTGCCTTTAAAAGTTTCACCACCAGCAACAATACGGTGACCGACGGCTACAAATTTTGAACTCAAGCCTAAAGTCTCGAGTAGTTTTACCACTCGCTCAACAGCGTACTGATGATGGTTACCGCCAGCAGGGATCGCTTCAACGGTTTTTTCTCCCTGATATTTCCAACTGATTTCAGCTTCAGGTAGGCCAAAACATTCTCCGATACCTGAGACCAAAGCTTCACCAGTTTCAGAATCAATAACAGCAAATTTTAAAGAAGAGCTACCAGAGTTGATCACCAGTACAAACGAATTAGACATGAATAGTTATCCTGTTGTAGAGCAGAGGTTGTAATAGCGCTTGCGCGCTGCGTATTCCTTATTTACCCATTATTCAATAATTTTTGAATCTTTCAACATTTTTTAAGTAAAAGCGTTTTAATCGAACAGTTTTTATTGATCTAGCACATTTCTTGATTTTATTTGAGTACTAAAAAAAACATATTGATAAGCTTGCGTTATGATTAACCTAACTTGCACAAAATTGAAAATATAAGCTAAGTTGTGTATTGGATGGATAAAAATAACAAACTAAACAATCAGCCGGGGTAAACGCGTGCCCACAGTAACTTCTCTATTGATAATTTTTGGCTTAGTTTTCCTATGTTGGGGATGGCGGATAACAAAAAATATCTGTTCAAAGACACAGGTTGCTGGATGGCCATGGCTTCTGTTGCTTATAACCAGCTTTATAATCGCGTATTCCGTTTTCCTGTACGCAATACAGCAAAAGTCGATTACGTCTCATCTAGACACTGGCGTCGCCGTTCTACTATTTGGTGGCAGTGTTTTTGTCGTTTTAGTGGTGAAGTGGAGTAACGAATCGATTCAGGAACTACATAGTATTGCGGAAAGAGAGAAACAAAATGCCATTCATGATTCTTTAACCAACCTGCCTAACCGTAAATACTGTTATGAATTGATCGCAGAACGTATTCGCTCGGGTGATCCGTTCTCTGTTATCCTTTTTGATGTAGTGAACTTTAAACAGATTAACGATGCAATGGGGCACTTTTGTGGTGATCAACTCCTCATTCAGATCGGAGAAAGACTTCGAAAAACCCTCGATGGCAATGACAAACTTTTTCGCTTTGGTGGTGATGAATTCGTCATTCTTACGTCTTCAGCATGTGAGCAAGATGGAAAAACACTAATAGATAAACTCGACAACGCCATGTCGACTCGCTTTCATCTTGACGAATTTCAGGTATCTTCACGCGTTGTATTCGGTATCAGTACTTACCCAAAACATGCCGAATCCAATGACCTATTGATCAAACATGCAGACATTGCAATGTACCACGCCAAACGTAACGGCAACTTGTTTGCATTTTACAACGACAACATGAATATAGGTGCAAAATATCAGCTTGAAATAGCTAACCGGATCGACAGCGCACTTGAACACGATGAGTTTCGTCTCAACTACCAGCCTCTTATTGATGCTCGAACCAATTTGGTCGTAGGCTTTGAAGCCGTCATTCGTTGGCATGATAAAAATGGAGAAACCATTTCACCTAATGACTTCATTCCAATAGCAGAGCGCAGTAACCAAGTGACCAACATTACGATGTGGGTTCTAGGCCAAGTAGAGAAAGATCTAACCGTGTTTATTCAAAATGGTATTAGACTACCTGTTCACGTTAACTTGTCGACAAAGGATCTGTCGTCGAACTTACTGCTAAGTCGTTTAGAAAAGCTAGTTGAAACAACCCCTCACTTTTCTAATCTCCTCAGTTTAGAAATCACTGAAACCATGGCAATAAATAGAGTGGCAGAACTCAAGCCACTCATTACACAAATTAAAAACCTCGGTATAAAAATCAGTTTGGATGATTTTGGTACTGGGTACTCTTCACTTTCTTTGTTGAGAGATCTACCTGTTGATCAAATTAAAATTGATCAATCATTCCTGAGTACAGCAAACCGAACCGAAGATTCTCGGTCAATTGTCGAAAATACAATAGCGCTCGCACATGGCTTGGGGTATTCCGTCGTTGCTGAGGGTGTTCAAGATATGGATACATTAAGGTTCTTACGTCATCGAGGCTGTGACATTATACAAGGGTATTTATTCTGCCCTGCTCTACCGATCAGTACAGTGATCACTTGGGTTAACGAGCACAACGAAAAACAGAGCTGTATACGCAGTGCATAAAAAAGCCGAGGCATCGCTCGGCTTTAGAATATCTGTATCACAATAGGATGTGATTATGCGTCCGGTGTACGGCGACCACGTCCATGGCCACGTTCGCCACGATAGTTACCACGGTGATCACCACCACGGTTACGATCAAAGCGACGTTCACCACCTTCACGGTTACCTTCGCGATTACCACGGAAACCACCCTCACGACGGCCGCCACCTTCGCGATTTCCTTCACGGTTACCACGATAGCCACCACCGTCACGACGACCACCATCACGGCGACCACCACGAGATTCGCGGAAATCATCAAAATCACATACAACAGCACCAACATCTTGTTGACGAATACGCAGTTTGCTTAGCTTGCTTGCTGCATCAGACGTCATTGCTTTAGGTAGCTGAACAAAAGTATGACCTTGGGCTAGCTTAATCGCACCGATAGATCCTTTACCCAATCCAAGTTCGTTTGCTAGAGCACCAACGATGTCTTTAACTTGAACACCTTGCTCACGACCAACTTGTAACTGGTAAGTATCCCAATCTTGGTTGTTGAAGTTACGACCACCGTCACGGCCGCCGTCACGACCACCTTCACGGCGTTCTTTACGACGTTGCTTATCACGCTCAATAGCTTCAACCATTGGATCTTCACCAACGTAGAACAGAGGGCGTTTGCCTTGTTGACGTTTAAGCAGCATTGCCGCCAACGTCGTTGGATCGATATCTAAAGACGTTTGGAGCTTCTCTACTAGATCAGAAAACTTATCTAACGCTTTATGCTCTTTTTCAGCTTCAAGCTCTGAGCCAAGTTTTGCCAGACGAGCTTCAGCTACTTTATCTCGTAGCGGAAGTTGAATTTCTTCCATTGAAGACTTAGTAACACGCTCGATAGTGCGCAGCATACGAATCTGGTTGGTGCGAACTAGAAGGATCGCTTTACCTTTACGTCCAGCACGGCCAGTACGACCGATACGGTGGATGTAAGACTCAACATCGAACGGGATGTCATAGTTAAATACATGCGTAATACGTGGAACATCAAGACCACGAGCAACAACGTCAGTTGCAACTAGGATGTCAATAACACCTTGTTTGATGTGATCAACAGTACGCTCACGTAGAGACTGAGGGATGTCACCGTGCAGTGCCGCCGCTTTAAAGCCACGTGCAGATAGCCAATCAGCCAAACGCTCAGTGTCTTGACGTGTACGTACGAAAACGATAGACGCATCGGTTTCTTCAGTTTCAAGAAGACGAGACATTGCTTCATCTTTCTCTACACCTTTCACTACCCAGAACTGCTGTTGAACTTTATCTACAGTATGGTTCTTACCAGCAACGTCAACCATTACAGGTTCACGTAGGAAGCGCTCGACAATTTTCTTCAGCATTGGAGGCATGGTTGCAGAGAACAGTACGCGCTGCGCAGACTCTGGAGCGTGCTCCATGATCGCAGTTACGTCATCCACAAAACCCATGTTTAGCATTTCGTCCGCTTCATCTAGTACGAATGTGTTTACTTCGTCCAGGTGTAAACGATCACGGTTGATCAGGTCTTGAACACGGCCAGGAGTACCAACAATAACATGCGCACCGTTTTTAAGTGCACGCATTTGATCGACGATAGATGCACCACCGTAGATTTCTAGAACTTTAAGACCCTTGATATTTTTACCAAGGTTTTTCATTTCTGCAGCAACCTGAATCGCCAACTCACGAGTTGGAGCAAGCACGATCGCTTGTGGTTTGCGCTGGTTAAGATCTAGTTTGTTGAGAAGAGGCAGTGAGAATGCTGCCGTTTTACCTGTGCCCGTCTGTGCTTTACCTAGCGCATCAGCCCCTTCCAAAAGGTGTGGAATTGCCGCAGCCTGAATTGGAGTTGGTGATACGAAACCCATTCCGTCTAGAGCAGAAAGGATAGAATCATTCAGAGATAAATCACTGAATTGAATTACAGAATCTTGCATTGGGATCCTACTTAATTAAACAAAAATACAGTCCCATATGCTCTTCCAATCAATACTGATTTATCCAGTAACTAACTTCATTGAGATAGAAATTAGCACAGTACACAACCGCGATAAGCCATTAGGGACGACTAAGGGAGGCGGATTATTCCTTAAAAGCATAAAAAAATCCAGAAAAAATTGAATTACATCACAATTTATTCCTATTTGTGACATTTATAGAATAATTTTAAACCACTTCACCTTTCGTACGTACATACACATTCGAACTTAAAGCCATTTATACGCTCTGAAACGGACTTAGACCCGCTTGATGGCTGACATTTTCTAGTTCGAAAACTGTTGAAAAAATCATCTCGAAAAGTAACACGCCCTAGTAATCATAGTCCGCAATGATTATAGTGTGGACAATTCCATTGGTAAGTTAATAAAAGATGTTTCAAGATAACCCACTACTCGCCCAGCTCAAGCAACAAATCCAAGAAAACCTGCCTAAAAAAGAAGGTTCCGTCAAAGC
The DNA here is from genome assembly GCF_049563345.1 of Vibrio mytili. Lineage (NCBI taxonomy): Bacteria > Pseudomonadati > Pseudomonadota > Gammaproteobacteria > Vibrionales > Vibrionaceae > Vibrio > Vibrio mytili. Next base: position 905,057 of record NZ_CP110482.1, read on the forward strand.
GACCGATAGAGGCTTTGGCTTCTTGGAAGTGGACAATAAAACCAGCTTCTTTATTCCACCGACGTACATGAAAAAGTGCATGCACGGTGATAAGATCGTGGCCATTATTCGTACAGAAAATGATCGCGAAGTAGCTGAGCCACAAGAACTAATAGAGCAGGCTGTGACACGCTTTATTGGTCGTGTAAAAATGTTCAAAGGTAAACTGAATGTTGTACCTGACCATCCGCAGCTAAAAAAGTTATCTCTAAAAGCGAAGTTAAAGAAAGGCCTAAAACCGGATTTATTCGCTGAAGGTGACTGGGTAGTCGCGCATCTTATTCGTCACCCGCTAAAAGGTGATAACGGCTTTTTTGTTGAGGTATCGGAAAAGATTACGGACGCTGACGACAAGATAGCACCTTGGTGGGTAACTCTTGCTCAAAACGATTTGCCAAATTCAGAGCCTAAAGGCATAGAAAACTGGGAACTAAAAGACGATGCCGATCTAGAACGCGTCGATATGACCCATGTTCCTTTTGTCACGATCGATGGCGAATCAACCAAAGATATGGACGACGCTCTGTACGCAAAAAAAACGGCATCGGGTGACTTTGAGCTGACCATCGCTATTGCCGATCCAACGGCGTATATTACGCCTGAAGACGAAATGGATAAAGTGGCTCGTGAACGTGGCTACACGATTTATCTCCCGGGGCGCAATATTCCTATGCTACCTCGTGATCTTGCGGACAACCTTTGCTCTCTAATCGAAGGGGAAATCCGTCCTGCCCTTTGCTGTAAGGTTACTGTGAACAAAGATGGGGTAATTGGAGATGACATCCAATTCTTTGCCGCAAATATTAAGTCTCACGCCCGCCTTGTTTACGATCATGTTTCTGACTGGCTTGAAAACGGTCATTCAGATGTTTGGCAACCATCAGAAGACATCGCGGCTATCGTTCGCGATCTTTATGAGTTCTCACTTGCCCGCGCAACCTGGCGAGAGAACAATGCCGTTGTTTTCCCTGATCGTCCAGATTACCGCTTCGAACTAAGTGAAGATAACGACGTTGTAGCCATTCATGCGGATATGCGCCGCAGTGCGAATCGACTTGTCGAAGAGTCGATGATTACCGCTAATATCTGTGCAGGACGTACGCTACGCGACAAATTCCAAACGGGTGTGTTCAACACGCATTCAGGTTTAAAAGCCGACAAAATTGAAGACGTTTTACAGCTCATTAATCCTGAAGGAACGCTCGAATTCAACGCAGAATCCATCACTACTCTAGAGGGCTTCGCTGCGCTTCGCCGTTGGTTAGGTGGTCAAGAAAGCTCATACTTGGACAATCGTATTCGTAAATACCAAGCGTACAGTGAAGTTGGCAACCAGCCTCTGCCACATTTCGCAATGGGACTAGATATTTACGCGACTTGGACATCACCAATACGTAAATACGGCGATATGATTAATCACCGCATGCTAAAAGCCGCTATTCTTGGTAAAGAGCCGGTTCAACAGCCAGATGATGCTGTCGGTGAAGAACTTGCACTTCATCGTAAACACCATAAAATCGCGGAACGAAACGTCTCAGATTGGCTTTACGCGCGAACGCTTGCTGATGAGCCAAGTAAAGGAACCCGCTTTACAGGGGAGATTTTTGATATTAATCGCGCAGGCGCACGTGTCAGACTTCTTGAAAATGGTGCTGCAGCCTTTATTCCTGGCACGCTAATTCTGGATAATAAAGAAAGAATTGAGTGCAATGGCGAAAACGGAACCATCTCAATCGACAAAGAAGTGGTTTACCGACTCGGCGACAAACTGGAAATCACCTTAGCTGACGTTAACCAAGAAAATCGCAGTCTGGTTGCAAAACCAACTCAAGTTTTTGCTGACGCCCCTGCTCCACAACCAGAGCAAACGGTAAGCGAGTAATCACGTATAACATCGTTTACCCGTCCTGATATGGGTTTGACACATTTTAAGTTAAGAAGCGCTTCTAGGAGCGCTTTTTTATTTCCTTCTAGTCTGTTTTGGCCTAAGTCCAAAAACAGGCTAGCGGATCATTTTCAAGCTCAGCAATCAGGTCTTCGAGTGACTCGCTAAATGGTAGTGCTTCATACGGCACCCAACCCAACTCGGTCCCAAAGTAGCTTGGGACATAGAATTGCCATCTTTGCATTTGAACATCGAATAGGATCTTAGCCACTGGCGAGGTGTACTCACTATGTTGAGAATCTAGAAGGAAGTGCGCATGGTAAAGTTCAACTCCGCCTTCAATAAACTCGCATAAGCACTTGCCCTGCTCGACTGGCAAGTTGGCATTGCGTTTCACACACAGAGACTGAACTAACTTATGTAAACGGCTGGTCGCCATTTGAGAGACGGACATGAATAACCTCCTAGAATGCTGAGGTTAGTATATACCTAAACGACACCTAGGTGCAGAATTCAAAGTATTATCGCAAATCATATTGCCGACGATGATTTGGCAACAAGTCACAAAAATGTAACCTTAACGCAATACCATACACTCTGCTTTAAACCTTAAACGGAGTTTAATATGTTACGTTTTACTGTGGCAACACTACTCGCCATGGCTATCTCCCTTCCCAACGCGATAGCAAAAGAAGTGAACATCTCGGGTTCAACCTCTGTTGCTAATGTAATGGACGTCCTAGCTGAAAAGTACAATCAAACCCACCCGGATGACTATATTGCCGTTCAGGGAATTGGCTCTAGTGCTGGTATTACTATGGTGAATAAAGATATCGTCGAGTTAGGCATGAGCTCTCGCTATCTAACGGAACACGAAAAAGTCGAGAACCTGAACGTCGTCACGATTGCCTTTGATGGGCTTGCAGTCGTCGTTAATCGTGCCAACTCCGTCACAAACTTGTCTCAGCAGCAACTATTCGATATCTACAAAGGTAAAATAAAGAACTGGAAAGAAGTCGGCGGCATAGATCAGCCAATTGCTGTTGTTACTCGTGAGGCATCATCAGGCTCACGCTATAGTTTTGAAAGCTTAATGGGGCTTACGACAATCGTGAATGATCACTTGGTGTCTGACATAGATCCAAACAATTTGGTTGTTAACAGCAACAGCATGGTGAAAACCATCGTAAACCACAACACGCGAGCGATTGGATTTGTCTCTATAGGTTCCGTTGATAAATCGATTAAAGCGATTGCATTAGAAGGCGTGGAGCCGAGCAGTGAAAACATTGCGAATCACAAATATAAATTGGCGCGTCCTTTCTTGGTGGTTTACAAAGTCGATAGAATAAGCGAACCAGCGAAACGATTCGTCGCTTTCTTAAAGTCTGAACCTGGTCAAAAAGTTATCGCAGACTACGGATACACACAAGTCAAAGATTTCGAGTGAATAGAATGAAAAAAGAGAGCACCTTGGTGCTCTCTTTTTAAAATGTATGCGCTTAAAATCAAAAATGCAATTGGATGACCGATACAACTACAGCCCCAGGTCTACGAACACCTTCAATCTCAACCTTAATTTCGCGTTCAATTTCCAAACCTTTTTTGATTGGCGTAACTTTAGACAACGTGCTCACAGCACGAACGTTATTGCCTGCCTTTACCGGATAAGGAAAGCGAACTTGGTTGAGCCCCAAGTTAACCACTAATTTTGCGGTTGGGAACTGTGCTTTGTCAGGATCAACAGAATCCGTAAGCTTCGGTAACAAAGCCAGAGTCAAAAAGCCGTGAGCAATGGTTGTTTTGAATGGTGATTCAACAGAAGCGCGTTCTGGATCAGTATGAATCCATTGCATATCTTCCGTCACAGCACCAAACTGGTTGATTCGTTCTTGAGATACATTTACCCATTCGCCAACGTGAATCACCTCACCAATTTGCTCACTTAGCTCAGCAAACAACTTTTGTGCTTCCGGCATCATGATCAACGGCTCAGGCTGAGGAGCGACTTCTTCATTAATGGCAGGCTGTTGGTAATCTCGAACTTTAGAAAATAAAACGCTGTGCTGAGCTCGATCCAAAAAGTCACTCCAATAATCGCGGAGCGTTGGAGACATCCAATTCATAAACTCGGATTGATGAGCTGAAATCGCATCAACTTTGTCTTTAAATAAATTAGTGACTTTCATAAACACCCTTAAAATTCTAAGCACAACTGGCTATACCAGTTAATTTTGAATTACTTCACATAGTGATGCAAATACTTTCGGGCGAACACATGTATTCTCAAACCCATTTATTTATTATTTTTCATAAAGTTAACAATAAAACACCATTTTATTGGTGATTCGCAATTAGAGTTAATACTCTACAAAAATCGCTCATTTAAAGGTTTTTACGCACTGTCGCTGCCTTAACAAGCGTAATCACATCGGCAGAATGATCAAGTTATCTTATCGCTCATCCAACTCAGAGAAATAACCTTCAAAAATGTGGCAAATTATGGTTAAGAAAAACGCCAGTCAGCCGATAGTAATAAAAGTCAGTTTATGATGTTAAGGAAGACAACTATCACTGTGTAGAGATATGTGCACATTTCTTGCTTAATTTCCCTTATTAACAAAAACAATATTTACAACTTTAGTGTCGGAGTAATGTTGAAATGAGGTTTAGTCAAAAAATAGTCGCTGTATCTTCAGCGTTGTTGATATGTGCTATCGGTACATTATCTATCTATCAGTTAAGTACCATCAGAACAGAATTGGAAGAAGTCATTGAAGATAGTTTGCATGAGCTTTCGCAAAGTGTGGCTCTTCGTGTAAGTGGGGAAATGAAAGCCAAACAAGATTTGGCGTTAGCGACAACAGAAAGCTTAGAGTTAGATCCAAACAACCGTGAATATGTTAATAATGTGTTGTACAGACCAACCTTAAAAGGGTCTTTCTTAGCGATCGGCTTTGGATATGAAAGTGATGGTGCTGTTGTCGAAAATGACGACGCTTGGGAACCTGACAGCAGTTATAATCCTCGCCTACGGCCTTGGTATGTTGACGCTAAGCGTGAAAAAGAACTTGTCGTCACAGCACCTTATGTTGATGTGTCGACTAAAAAAGTCATCATTTCTATTGGAACACCCGTTCAGCAAAACGGCCGTTTTATCGGTGCCATGTTCTATGATATGACACTAGAGCCTTTGTCAGAGTTGGTCAACCAAGTTAACTTGTTTGATGCAGGTGAAATGTTGATCGTCGCTTCAGACGGCACCACAATAGCTCACACAAACAACGAGCTAAATGGTAAAAAGCTAGATTCCTATTTACCACAAGCCAAGTTGAAAGAAGGCTACGATAAATTCGCGATTGACGGCACCCCATACATTGCGGTTTATAAATACCTGCCTGAACAAAAGTGGTACGTCGTGGCGTTAGTTGACGAGAATAAAGCGTATCACGTAATCAGTGAAATTCGGAATAGCTCGATAGTAGGAGCGATTCTCGCTCTATTAGTCAGCGTTGTTTTACTAACCCTTGTAATCAAATACTTAATGCGCCCTCTTGATACATTGAGTTCAGCCATCGATGACATCGCCTCTGGTGAAGGTGATTTAACACATCGCCTCGATACCAATTCCGACGCAGAGTTCGCCCGACTGGCATCAGGATTTAATGTATTCACTGAGAAGCTTCAAGGTCAAATCAAACAATCAATTCAACTGGGGGATGACATTAAGCATAATGCAGCCATTGCATCTCAAGATTTAGTGGTCTCATCCAAAGCCATTGAAGAACAGTTGAGTGAAGTTGAACAGTTAGCAACGGCAATGAATGAAATGTCTGCAACGGCGACAGATGTAGCGAACAATGCTCAAGGCGCAGCGCAGGCAGCTTCGGACGCAGACAATGAAACACAACACGGTGTCTCTGTAGTTTCTGAAACAACCGAAGCCATCAATCAACTTTCTTTACGCATTGAATCCGCTGTCGAAGAAGTCCGTGAGCTAGAATCCGCCACAAACAGTATTGAAACCATCTTACAAGTTATTAATGAAATAGCCGATCAGACTAACTTACTTGCCTTGAATGCGGCAATCGAGGCGGCAAGAGCCGGTGAGTCTGGGAGAGGTTTTGCCGTTGTTGCCGATGAAGTCCGTACACTGGCAAGTCGAACTCAAGCATCAACAACAGAAATTCGTAGCATGATTGAAAAACTACAGAGTGGCGCCCACTCCGTAGCCGCTGTAATGGGAGAAAGTAAGACGACAGCAGAAAACGTCGTTAGCAAAGCACAGTTTGCCAATGATGCCTTGCACAAGATTCGCGCGGCAATTCAACATATTAATGATTTAAACATGCAGATCGCATCTGCGGCAGAGGAACAAAGCTTGGTTGCCGAAGAGATCAATAGCAATACCTTTAAAATTCGAGATTTGTCATCTCAAGTGTCAGGTACGGCTAAAGATGCCACTGAATCAATGGCAAAAACCAACCAACATGTTCAGTCACAACATGAGATTTTAAGTCAGTTTAAAGTCTAATAGATTGTCCATTTAAGGTATCCCCCCTAGTCAAAGTCAATTCTGGCTAGGGGTTTTATTCCAACGAAGTTTGTAAACAGCATCACAGCACGGAATTTTTTAATACTATCTTCGTCACGACCCCCTCCCTGTACCACACACAATGTTCGTTAAACCACGATATTCGTAACAACGTCTGTCTTGACTGAGTTAGCGATAAAACAGTTTTCATGTGCCATATGGTGCATCTTTTCTAACTGTTCAAATGTTGGATTTTTATCACCAGAGAATACAATCTTCGGGTTTAGCGTGACCTTTGAAACCCACTCCTTGCCATTTTCTCCTAAAGTTAATTCTCCTTGTGCATCATCGTCATATGAGTCAATGACATAACGTCTTTTAGCTGCAATAGACAAAAATACCAGCATATGACAACTCGAAAGTGACGCGATGAACGCCTCCTCTGGGTCAATGTGTTCTTCTACGGACAATGGCAGCGGCACGACATAGGGTGATGGTGAAGCAGGCACAGTCAACCCACCATCAAACTCCCATCTATGTGCGCGACTGTATTGATTGTCCTTAAAGCACTCATCAGGCTGACGTTGCCAATGAATACTAGCGGTGTGTTTACTCATCTACATTCCTGTTAGTTTGTGACGTGAATAATCGTTTTTAATGTGGATGTTAGCTTGTGGCATAAATGTTAGCTGTTAGTTCGTCGCAAGCTTGTTAGCTAAACGACCCTAACAACCGTTCAAGCCACGTGATTTCACCATATGCGATCAAATCAAAGATAGTGAAAAAAATGACACAAATAATGACTAACTTAAGTATGCGTAAAAGAATAAGCATGGTTGTTTCCGTTTATTTTTGTTGATTATCAACATACTGTATTTTTTGTATAGCGGTAAAGCCATGATATTTCGTCTAGTGACGCATCTTGGCGTTAATTGCGTATACTTAAATAAGGTTTTTCGTACGTGCCAGTCATCGCACAAGGAGGGTCGTATAAAACAAGTATGGAAATGGCTTCTAGCGCTTCTCATGTTTACCACTCCGGCAATGGCAGACACTATTTGGGTCGTGCCCATAAAAGGCGCAATAGGCCCTGCAACCAGTGACTACCTTACCCGTGAGCTAGAGCAAGCTCAAGCTGAAGGCGTCAGTCTCATTATTTTAAAAATGGACACACCAGGTGGCTTGGATAGCTCAATGAGAGATATTATCCACGCCATCACAACCTCGACCTCCCCCGTAGCGACTTGGGTTGGTCCTTCCGGGTCAAGGGCTGCCAGCGCTGGGACTTATATTCTCCTCGCCAGTCACATCGCGGCAATGGCAGAAGCAACCAACCTCGGCGCTGCCACACCTGTCGCACTAGGTGGTGGCTCCCCCACCTCGCCCATGCCTTCTTCCGATGATAAACAAGAAGCGGATACGGAAGAAAAACAAGATAATCAAGACAACAAAGAAAGCTCTGAAACAGTGCCTGCAAATACAGCGATGGAGAAAAAAGTCATTAATGATGCCAAAGCATACATTAAAGGACTAGCAAAGCTGCATGACCGAAATGCCGAATGGGCGGAAAAAGCGGTCAGTGAAGCGGCAAGCCTTGACGCTCAAACTGCATTAGAGCTCAACGTTATAGACTATATAGCTAACTCTCCGGAAGAGCTGGTTCAACTTATCAACGGCAAGAGCGTAAAAATAAACAACCAGACCGTGACATTGTCACTAAACAATCCGATCTGGGTTGAACGAATTCCTGATTGGCGGGCAGAAATGTTAGCTGTCATCACCAATCCGAATGTGGCATACATTCTGATCCTAATCGGTATTTACGGACTGTTATTAGAATTCTACAACCCTGGCGTAGGTTTGCCTGGAGTATTAGGTGGGATTTGTCTATTGCTTGCGATGTACGCGCTGCAAATGATGCCAGTCAACTACGCAGGGTTGGGACTTTTGTTACTCGGTATCGCTCTCATGATTGCAGAAGCATTCAGCCCAAGCTTTGGGGTGTTAGGGTTAGGTGGCGTGGTGGCGTTCATCCTGGGATCAATATTCTTGATGGATAGCGATTTGCCCGGTTTTCAGATCGCCCTGCCATTAATTTTTGGTATTGCTATCTTTTCTGTTGCTTTAATTGTGCTCACCGTCGGATTACTGGTAAAAATCCGTCGAAGACGTGTCACCACCGGGCTTGAAACATATCCGGGAAAAACCGCATTAGTCAGCGATGATTTTATTGATGGCGAAGGACGCGTGCAGATGAATGGCGCATTGTGGAAGGCAAAAACAGAGAAAGAACATGACGTAAAACAAGGTGAGCACGTCATCATTGTCGATGTTAAAGGACTGACTTTAACCGTCAAACCCAAAGACACCTTAAAACAATAGGAGGCATTTATGATGCTCTATACTGTCGGTGTTGTGTTAGTGCTGCTCTTTGCACTTGCGACACAAGTGTTCAAAGTGCTGCGAGAATATGAACGTGGTGTCGTGTTTTTTCTCGGTCGATTCCAAGAAGTGAAAGGACCAGGTTTGATTATTCTCATTCCTTTTATCCAACAAATGGTGCGAGTAGATTTACGTACTGTGGTGTTAGACGTTCCGACACAAGACCTGATAACCAAAGATAACGTATCCGTTCGAGTAAATGCGGTAGTCTACTTCCGTGTCGTCGACCCTCAAATGGCAATCAACAACATAGAAAGCTACAGCGATGCAACCAGCCAGCTGTCGCAAACTACATTGCGTTCTGTATTAGGCCAGCATGAATTGGATGAGCTACTTTCCGAACGAGAGCGGCTCAACAAAGATTTGCAAGCTATCTTAGATCAACAAACCGATGACTGGGGCATAAAAATCGCGACAGTCGAAGTCAAACATGTTGATCTCAATGATAACATGGTACGGGCGCTGGCAAGACAAGCGGAAGCGGAGCGGAACCGTCGCGCAAAAGTAATTCATGCTACTGGTGAATTAGAAGCATCAAAGAAATTGAAAGAAGCCGCGCACATGCTTAATCAAGCACCGAATGCTTTGCAATTACGCTACATGCAAACATTAACCGAAATAACCACCGATAAAACGTCAACCATCATTTTCCCAATGCCGATCAATTTAGTGGAAGCGGTGCAAGACATTGCCAAGGCGGTAAAAACTGACAAAACACCTAAAGAGTCAGGGCAAGAATGACGATAAACTGATTTAGATTGGAATAACCTCAAGATACCGAGTTATATCCAGTATCTTGAGGCTATAGATCATGCTTTGTTATGCGACTTGCTTAGACTTAAAGTTACCCAGCAAAGCGTCGTAAAGTTCGTTGTCACTTAGAATGCCGACTAATTGGTTATTTTCTACCATTAATAGTGGGTAGTTACTGCGTTGTTTAAGCTCAATCGCATCGCGCATACTGATATCCGGGCTCGTTTGAACTATTGTATTCGCCTTTACATCGCTTAAGTTAGAGGACCCCGTCACCCACTCTACTAAAGATTTGTCTGAATCAACTAAACTCAGTCCATTCATGTCTTGGTTTAACCAAATATTCTCAACTGGGCAGACACAAACGCATTGTGCTTTCTTCTCTAGACTCTCGCTTGATTGCATTAAAGAACGACCTTTTAACACATTAAGCGGGTTAGTATGAGCAACAAAATCTGCGACATATTCCGTTTCTGGAGCAAGAATGATTTGTTCTGGCTTCCCATGCTGGATAAGTTTTCCCGACTCCATAATGGCAATGTTATTACCAATTTTCAGTGCTTCGTCTAAATCATGGCTCACAAATAGAATCGTTTTGTTAAGTTTCTTCTGTAGTAAGATCAATTCATCTTGAAGCTGCGCACGAATGAGAGGGTCAAGCGCTGAAAATGGTTCATCCATAAGTAAGATATCCGTATCCATCGCAAAGGCACGGGCCAAACCGACGCGTTGTTGCATACCACCGGACAACTCATGAGGGAACTTCGACTCCCAATCAGACAAACCGACCATTTCTAACTGTTCGCGGGCCTTTTGACGACGTTCTGTTTTGCTAATCCCCTGCATTTCCAATCCAAATGCCACGTTATCCAAAACAGTTAGCCAAGGCATTAAGGCAAATTTTTGAAATACCATCGAAACTCGGTGAGTGCGTAGGTGGCGCAATAGCTGCTCATCACAGTTGGCTAACTCTACCATATCCTCACCGTCTTTAATTTTTAACGAGCCACGAGAGATCTCATTAAGCCCATTTACGGTGCGCAATAGACTAGACTTACCAGAACCAGACAGTCCCATCAGAACACAAATTTCGCCTTGTTCAACGGTTAAAGACACATTGTCAACACCGACAACTTGTCCTGCTTCGTCAATAATTTGTTGTCGTGACTTACCCTGATCAAGTAACGCCAGCGCTTGTGCTGGTTTCTGCCCAAACACGACATCCAAATTTTCAATCGTAATAGCGTCCATGATTATGCTTCCTTCTGATTTGGTGCTTTACACAAGCGGTCAAGAATGATTGCAACGAGAACGATAGCCAGTCCAGCTTCAAAACCTTGCGAAATGTTTACGGTGTTCAATGCGCGCACGACTGGCTTACCTAATCCATCTGCACCGACAAGCGCCGCAACCACAACCATAGAAAGAGACAGCATAATACATTGAGTGACGCCAGCCATGATACTTGGTAACGCAGCAGGTAACTCCACCTTAAACAGTAATTTCATGCGGCTTGCGCCAAACGCTTTACCTGCTTCTAATAACTCTTCTGGAACTTTAATAATCCCTAGATAAGTCAATCGAATAGGCGCGGCAATGGCGAAAATAATCGTAGAGATAAGACCCGGCACAATACCTAAACCAAACAGAACCAGTGTTGGAATGAGATAGACAAACGTTGGTACGGTTTGCATTAAATCTAAGATAGGCCGTAACAAAGTATACAACCAAGGACGATGCGCGGCCATAATGCCTAATGGTACGCCAATTAATACGGAAATCGTTGTCGCTGCAAAAACAAGGACAAAGGTTTCCAGCATCTCTTGCCAATAACCCAGGTTAAGAATCGCTAACAGCGCGAAAACGATGAATGCAACCAGCGGGAGACTTCGATGTAAAAACCAAGCAATCGCTGCAGTGAGAATAATTGGCGCTGCTGGCGGCATCCATTTAAAGATATCCACCACGAACATTATCACCGTTTCAAGTGTAATCGAGATGGTATCGAAAAATCCCGCAGCATTAAGTGTTAACCAATCAACACCAGTTTCCATCCACTGGCCTAATGGTAGTTTGTTTTCTGTAATAAAATTCACAATAGAGCCTTTGTGTTAATGAAGTGGGCATGTAACGCCCACTTAAGGAAAGTCAATTAAGCGTTAGTGTCTAAATACGCAGCGATGGCCGTTGGTGCATCTTGACCATCAACGGTTTTCACGTCTTTAAGCCACACTTTGATCTGCTCTTGATGCTCGCTCAACCATGCTTGCGCCGCTTTTGATGGCTTCTGTTTCTGGTTAAGAATGGCTTCCATCAACTCATTTTCCATCTCTAGACTGAACTCTAGATTTTTCACTAGCTGGCCAACATTCGGACACTCAGAAAGGTAGTTTTTGCGTACATTGGTATAGACACTTGCACCACCATAATTTGGGCCAAAGTAATCATCACCACCCTCTAAGTATTCCATTTCAACATTGCTGTTCATTGGGTGTGGTGCCCAGCCTAAGTAAACAATCCATTGATTACGACGAACCGCTCGAGATACTTGTGACACCATGCCGGCTTCACTTGACTCGACAAGGCTAAAGTTTTTCAGTCCGAACGCATCACTGTCGATCATTGACTGAATGAGTCGGTTGCCGTCGTTGCCTGGCTCAATGCCATAAATGCGGTCTTTAAACTTGTCGGCATGTTTAACTAGATCGGCAAAGCTGGTAACGCCCGCATCATAAACATATTTGGGTACAGCTAAGGTGTACTTAGCACCTTCAAGATTTGCTCTGACTGTTTCTACCGTGCCTGCTTCTCGATATTTTGCAATATCGCCTTCCATCGTCGGCATCCAGTTGCCCAGGAAAATATCAATATCACCATTTGCCATTGAAGAATAAGTAACAGGTACGGAAAGCAGATCCGTTTTAGTCTGGTACCCTAACCCTTTCAAAATTTCTGAAGTTACCGCAGTCGTTGCTGTGATATCGGTCCAGCCAACATCTGCAAATCGAACGGTTTCACACTGATTTGCGTAGGCGCCTGTAGCTAGTGTACTTAGCGCGATGGATGAAATAGCTTTGGTCATCTTAGACATATTGAATTCCTTATAATGAGTGCTGACTTTTTATTTGTTTTTAAGTTTTAAGCGATGGAGTCTAAAGATCGCTTAGGTGCTTGTATTCGCTGTTTTTCTTGCCAATTTGGAGCTATCCAGACTGGTGTGTTGTTTGCTTTTTCCAATGCATTACCCAAAATCATGTCCGCTGCACGTTCTGCAACCATGATGGTCGGTGCGTTTAAGTTGCCATTTGGAATGGTTGGGAAAATCGATGAATCTACGACACGCAGACCTTGGATACCACGTACCTGACATTGTTCATTTAGTACAGCCAATGGGTCACTCTCCGCCCCCATTTTGCAGGTACACGAAGGGTGATAAGCACTTTCAACATTTTGTTTCACCCACTCATCAATTTGAGCATCGGTCGTGACATCAAGACCCGGTTGAATTTCTTCTCCACGAAACTCATCCATCGCAGGTTGATTGAGGATTTCTCGCGTTAGGCGAATACAATCACGCCAGTCTTGTTTATCTTGTTGTGTTGAAATGTAATTAAACTCGATTTTAGGCTTGTCGTTTGGATTCGCAGATAAAACCTCTACCGTGCCTCGGCTTTCTGGCTTATTCGGCCCTACATGCACTTGGAAGCCATGGCCATCAAATGCAGCTTGCCCGTCATAACGCATTGCTGCAGGCAAAAAGTGATACTGAATATTTGGCCACTTCAACCCTTCACGCGAGCGGATAAACGCACATGATTCAAAGTGATTGGTTGCGCCAAGTCCTTTGCGAGTCAAGATCCATTCTGTACCAATCAATCCCTTACTCACCAAGCCTAATTTACTGTTCAGCGTGATCGGCTGTTTACAATGATATTGGAAATACACTTCCAAATGGTCTTGAAGGTTTCTACCTACACCTTCCAGTTCGTGTTTCACCTCAATGCCAGCGTTTTCCAATACCGATTTAGGCCCAATACCTGATAGTTGCAGGAGCTGTACCGAACCAATTGACCCCGCACTTGAAATCACTTCTTTGTTTGCGAAGCACTGTTTGACCTGACCTGATTGCTCAAATTCGATCCCCACAGCTTTTTGACCTTCAACTGACTGATCTTCTTGAAGCAGTACACGATGAGCCGTCACTCTTTTCATTAGGGTGAAATTCTTGCGCTTTCTTGCACGGCTTAAGTAGGCATTAGATGTTGAAGCTCGTACACCTTTATCGACCGTCATATGCATCGGGCCGAATCCTTCTTGCTGGTATCCGTTGTAATCGTCAGTCTCTGGGTAGCCCGCGTCTTTGCCCGCTTCAATAAAGGCGTTATACAGTGGGTTGAGTTTCATGTCGTTGCCGTTGCAGGTTCCAACTGGGCCACGGTCACCGCGGTATTCATCTGCGCCTCCAACCCATGATTCTGCTTTACGGAAATACGGTAAACATGATTGATAGTTCCACCCTTTTGCGCCTTCTTCTTCCCATTGGTCGAAGTCACACGCATGACCGCGAACATAAACCATGCCATTAATCGAAGAGCTACCACCCAGAACTTTACCGCGAGGACAGTGCAGTTGTCGGCCGTCAAGGCCATCTTCTTTGACGGTTTCAAACTGCCAAGCATACTTCTCAGTATTCATCGGGTATGACAGCGCCGTCGGCATTTGAATGAAAATACTCTTGTCAGTGCCTCCTGCCTCAAGTAACAAAACGGTATTTTCTCCGCTTTCACTTAAACGATCTGCTAGAACACAGCCGGCCGAACCCGCACCGACGATGATATAATCGTAGTGTTGTTGCATCTTGATTCTCCTGAAAAGGTTTAAGCGTAGGGGCTTTCGAAGTCGCTTAACTGAACCAGCACACTCTTCGTTTGCGTGTAATGTTTCAGTGTTTCGACACCGTTTTCACGGCCAATACCGGATTGCTTGTAGCCGCCGACGGGCATTTCTGCCGGTGAATCACCCCATGCATTCACCCAGCAGATACCCGCTTGAATTTGATGAATGACTCGGTGTGCTCGAGAAAGGTTTTGTGTGAAAACGCCAGCAGCCAAGCCATATTCGGTGTCGTTCGCACGCTCGATAACCTCTGATTCATCGCTAAACTTCAGCACTGACATAACAGGGCCAAAAATCTCGTGCTGTACAACACTCATGTTATCGTCACAATCGATAAATACCGTTGGCGCAACGAAATTGCCGTTTTCTAATCCACTATTGGTGACTTTGTAACCGCCAGTCAGTAGGGTGGCACCTGCTGCTTTGGCTTCTTCAATCGCAGACAGCACTTTGCCTTCATGCTCTTTTGAAATCAGCGCACCGATTTGAGTATTTTCATCACACGGGTCGCCAATAACCAGTTTCTCGGTACGCACTTTCAACTGCTCAATGAACTCATCATAAATCGACTCATGCACAAAGACTCGAGTCCCATTTGTGCACACTTCACCTTGCGTATAGAAGTTCGCCACCATAGCTGCTGAGACCGCGTCATTTAGCTTCGCATCATCAAAGATGATCAGAGGTGATTTACCACCCAGCTCCATGGTGACTTGCTTAAGCGTTTTCGCACTGTCACCCATTACGATTTTGCCAGTGCCAACTTCTCCCGTGAATGAGACTTTCGCAATATCAGGATGTGCTGTGAGCATTTGACCAACACGGTAATCACCCTGAATAACGTTAAAAACACCGTCAGGCATGCCTGCTTCTGAGTAGATTTCCGCTAATTTTAATGCGGTAAGTGGCGTTTCTTCTGATGGCTTAAAAATCATTACGTTACCTGCCGCCAATGCTGGGGCAGATTTCCACATCGCAATCTGAATTGGGTAATTCCACGCACCAATACCTGCGCAAATACCGAGAGGTTCGCGGCGCGTATAGAAAAACTGATGCTCGTTGAGTGGCTGCTGCTCACCTTGCAAGCTAGGGGCCAAGCCAGCATAGTATTCAATAACATCCGCACCCGTGACCACATCGACAGCAATCGCTTCTTGAATTGGTTTGCCGGTATCCGCAACTTCCAGCTTGGCAAGTTCTTCGTTGCGCTCTCGTAAAATTGCCACCGCTTTATTCAGAATACGGCTACGTTCAATCGCAGTCATTGCAGACCACTTGGCAAAACCTCTCTTTGCAGATTCGATCGCCGCATCCATATCGCGTTGGTTCGCTTGTTTAACATTGGCTAAAGGCTCACCATTCGCTGGGTTGTACGTGGTGAAATGTTCCTCGGAACTTCCTAAATACATAGAGCCATCAATGTAGTGCGTTTTCATTTCCATGTTGAAGACCTGACTTTTCGTTATTTTGTGACTACTTGATTACTTTTTTGCGTAATAAGTTAATTGTTTATCGAGATAGTCATTGATGATGATGGTTGCTTTTTCAGCGTCGATGCCTTGCGGGTTGAGCGTTCCGCGTAGCCAAATACCATCGATAAGAGACGCGATGCCGTGAGCAACTAACTCAGCTTGTTCCACATTCAGTAACGCTTTTAATTCTTTTCGAAGATGGGATAAAAGGCGTCTTTCGTTCACACGCTGCAAGCGCTTAAGCTGCTCGTCATGCATAGAGTAAGACCAAAACGCCAGCCAAGTTTTCGCGACTTTGTTTTCTGCCTGATAACCGACAAAGTTGCCGTCAATAATGGCGTTAATCCTTTGATGGTGTGCATCGTCAGGCAGTTCACGCAACTTGTTCGTTATGGTGGACGAAAGCTGTCGAAGGATCTCGCGCATCGTTTCTTCCAATAATCCGTGCTTACCACCAAAGTAATGATTGATGATCCCCGTAGATACACCAGCTTCTTTGCTGATCAACGAGATACTCGCTGCGTGTAAGCCTACTCTGTCAATCACTGACATTGTCGCTTTCACCAGCTGTGGCTTCCTAATTTCAGGCATTCCCACCTTTGGCATTTCGTCCCCTTTCATTTTTAATTGAACGATTAGTTAAATATAAAATGCACCAAAACTCATTCGAACTCAAATTATTTTTTGTTAAATATTTTCGCAATCAACGTAAAATCATTGAGACAGAATGCAAGATTAAGTTGTGCTTAGTAACAAACAAGACGTTGTAAAACTCGACAATATGACGAGTCTTTTAATTAAAAATCAACAACTTAATAAATAGTGACAGTAGAAAACACAGAAGACTCATGTTCACTACCCAACACTAGAAATTAATCACATAAAATAAATTGTATCGTGCACTAACCATTGCACCACGATGTGTTTGTCTGCATGAACATTAACCAGATGATGTAACAACAGTTTCATAGCACAACTTATTTTATTTGTACGCAGATGAGGCATAGTGAATCATTACGCCACAGGACATACCCAAAAAACGAAATCAAAGGTAGAGCTTAAACAATGAACAGGTAATGTTAGAGATATGAATGGGGGATTACACCTACCCAAATAAGCGCTTGATCACTTACTTATCCAGATTGGTATGAGTAGGCTGGAGACTAAGCATCTTAAATCAAATGGCTTCAAGATGCTGATGAGGTTTATGGCTCAATTTCAGTGCGGTTTCTTCCGTTGTATTTCGCGTTGTAAAGCGCTTTATCTGCCGCCTTAATCGCAATATCTATCGGCTGCTGACTTCCCTTCCAAGAAGAGACGCCAATCGATACGGAGAGCGTATCAACATCAGTGAAGGTTTTAGTATTGATCGATTTTCTTATTCGCTCTGCAACTTCAAAAGCAATGTCGAGGTTTGTATTAACAAGCAACACCAAAAACTCCTCTCCACCATGCCGGCATAGCACGTCATGGTTTCTCGCCTCATCCGCCATATGTTTAGCCACTTCTTTGATCACGGTATCGCCAACATCGTGGCCGTACGTGTCATTAATCTTTTTAAAATGGTCAATATCTATCGCAAGTAGAGAAAACGACGTATACCGTTCACTCAGGTGCACCAGGGCTTGTTCCCAACCACGTCGATTTAACAAGCCAGTCATTGTGTCCGTCAAACTATCGACATGAAGCTTTTCAATTCTATCGGAAACACTACTAAACGCCCTCACAAGACTTTGCTTTAAGTTTGCGGCCTCAAAATACCATGGGTTGACCTTATCAAGCTCATTCATCTTAGGGCTTTCTGAATCATACTTCCTCACAGTGCTTGCCAACTGCCATAACGGTTTGGAGATAAGAAAAGAAAAGATCCAAATACATAAAAACGTCATCGCGATAATGGGAATTGATTGCATAACTACTTTCCACATATGCTTGTTAAGATTGGACAAAGTCAATTGCTTCGCTTTTTGTGTAACGATTCCCCATCCTGAACTATCAACAATGGCGTAACCCGCTAGCATATCGACACCTTGTGAATTAGTAACGATTCGCCCGCCTTCAACACCATTAACAAGATCTTCAATCGCAGCGTTATTGAGGATTTTTTCTCCGACTCTAGCCGAATCAGGATGGGCAATTAATGTCGAGTTCTTGTTAACCACGTAAAGGTAAGAGCCGTCTTCATGCGCGTGCTTACCAAGCAACGTTGATAATGCGTTATCTTCTTCCAGATAAATGGTGCCGATGATATAACCTAAGTATTGACGAGACTCGGAAAATATAGGCGCAGAAACCCCGAGCAGATAATTTCCCGCAGGAGAAACAAAAGGTTCGACGATATAAGGGGTTCTAATATTCAAAGGCTCAAGAGAGTTTGGACTAGTGAGTTTGGCACCTTTGACTTCTATGGTTGGGGGGGAAATTGCACGAATGATTCCTTCGGTGTTTACGACCGCCACAGAGTTAAATGCGTTACTTTGCGCTCTTACTCGTTCAACCTCCTCATCCAACAGAACTTGATTGTCAATGTCAGTGCCGAGTTCAGTGGCACTAAATTTTAGTTGGGACAAGGATTCTGACAGAAAGGCGTCCGTCATATACGCCATTTTTTCTGCATACACACGGTTTGACTCTATTGCGTTGGACAGCATGTCGTCACGATTTACTCGATAAACTGAGTAAAAAGCATTGAGCAGCGTCACCACGACACTAAATATACACAGAATGAGAATAAGCCGTCTTAGATTTAACGGTGTTTTTATTTTTTTATTCATTACAACACTAGCCACTACATTTTATTGTGCGCCCATTTTAACATTCACAATCAAACTCGCTATTGTCGTTTCTATATTTTCCATTCCCATTCGGTGTTCTTTTAGCTTGTAATGTATTTCTCTATATCCACTTCGTCGATTTGGTCCTGAGCTAGATAAGTCTCAGCATATTGAAGATGCAGTTCATGACTTAACATGAGCTTAAAGAGGTCTTTGTCCAAATGTCCGTCTTCTACCATAAAGCTGAGTATTTTAATCGCTTCACTTAAAGGCTTCGCTTTTTTGTATGGACGATCCGAAGCCGTCAACGCTTCGAATACATCAGCGATAGCCAAAATTCGAGTCGCCGTCGGTAGTTCATTCGCCCCCAACTGTTTCGGATACCCATTGCCAGTTAAGGTTTCATGGTGTCCACCCGCATATTCGGGCACCCGTTTTAATTCTTCAGGTAGAGGCAAGGCTTCAAGCATACGAATTGTAGAAACAATATGCTCGTTAATTCGATATCGATCCTCTAGGGTTAGCGTCCCTTTCTCGATAGTTAAGTTATATATTTCCCCTAAATTCGCCTGATATTTCGGGGCTTTCAATTTGATATCCTCACTGTTTTTTGTATTGGGGTCCTGTGGCCATTCGATCAGATGTTCTGCTTTATCAGACAACAAATTCTCGACACAAGGAAGACGTACTGCAGCAAACTTTTCCATCCGTCGCTCTTCTTCCGGTGATAGGCCTAACCGATCATCTAAATGGCGCAACCAAGTTTGAGTTGCGATACGTTTCACACGCTCCACATGTTCTTCAGACATAAACTCGCCCCCCACATTGCATTGGGCGACAAATTCAAAATCATCTTTAATCTGTGCTTGTCGCTGTACCAATGTGCTCTTGAGTACATTAGCATCTTGTCCTGAGCTTATTCCTTGCCAATACTCTATCTCTGCATCTCTTAACAACACTTCGAAGCGCATTCTTATTAGGTGGATCCGATTGCAAATCGCTTCTAGTTTGGAGCCTTTATCGACAATATGTTCGGGTGTCGTTACCTTGCCACAATCATGTAGCCAAGCTGCGATTTCGAACTCTCGCCATTCCTCTTCCGTTTTTAAATTAAAGTTGTCAAACGCCGGAAGATCGCTATTGCTGGCAATTTTGGCTAGGTCAATAGCTAATATCGGCACCCTTTCGCAATGACCAGCCGTATAAGGCGACTTATCATCTATCGCCTGCGCAATCAGTTTGACGAACGAATCCATGAGCTCTTGTTGATTCTTTTGATACTGTTCTATGGAGCAGGACATGGAGTAAATCGAATCAGACAGTGCAGAAAGCTCTGCAATCCGGCTTGGTACTTTTTGCACCTTGGTAAATTCACGTTTCTTTATTTTCTCACTTTCAGCGAACAGCAGCCGAACAGGATGAACAATGATGTTAGCGAAGAATAACAAGACAGGAACAAGTAAAAGCATCGCGGAGAACGTAATCAGTGTGGACTGATTCACCTTCTCCATATACGGCGCTTGGACTTGCTTGGCTGGAATGATAAAACCGACGTACTCTTTTTTGCCAAGATCTGCTTCAACACGTTGCACGTAAAGCATCAATTTTCGTCCCTGGGCGTCGACAGTCTGTATTGTGCTTCCTTGAATTTCACTTTGCTTTGCCATTTCAACAAATTGACGTAGAGGAACAACGCCTAACGAATTAGGATATTGCGGGTCTTCTACCATGAGTTCCTCGGGGTCTACCGATGTAGTGACTCTATTATCATGAAGCTCAAATGAATGTGCATGAACTCGTCCATCCGCATCAAATAACATCGACTCGCCACCAGGGTTATTCTTGGTCAAAAACGTTGAGAGTGACGACAAAGAAATATCTGCAGCGATGACAGTTTGCGTATTCTGGATACGTTTCGCGTAGGTCACGCCAGGACTTTGAAGATGATGGAATACATAAGGGGTGGTTTTGATTACATTAGAATCATTCATCGCTTCACGGTACCATGGGCGTTTATTTGCGAAATAGTTTGAGGGGACGACTTTTTGATGATTCAAATTGAACTTATCATCGAAATACAGTGACACTCTGTCTCTGCCACTTGACGTTTCATATACTCTGACCACTAGCCAACTGTCGTTTGCTTCAGCATCATGCCCCTCTCTCAGGGTGTCGCTGATACTTAAATTAATTAATTGATACATGTCGCCATTCGCATAGCCAATATACACGCCGTACAAACTGGGATTTTTCAACATCGCTTGAGAAATAACCTCAGTGGCTGGGTGCAACACCTCTTTACTGATATGTTGGTCTACCTCTGGATAATGGGAAAGGATATTGACGAGGTTACTGGTTTGAATATTAAGTGAATCGATTTTTTCGCTGAAGTTATTAGCCGTTCTATGAAAAGAATCCGCAGCTGCATTCTTTGCAAGACTCAGGCTGAAGTAATATTGTAGAGAGAGAGCTACGATAACGATAAGTGAAGATAAAGCGATGAACACGGATACAACCGTCACTTTCATACTAAAAGTACTGAGTTTAAACATGTTGACCATGCCCTAGCCTCCCTGGCCAGCCAATGCTCAATTGGCAGTTTTTTGTAGTGAGTTAATATAGACTAGGACAATATCCTTAAAAAACAAGGGATTATTTTCGTCGTTAAAATTAATTTAAACACTCACTTGGATATGCTTACAGGTTTTTGCAAACTTACTGCACCGATGACACTGCTTTGCGCCTCGCTTTAAACCAGCGCTGACCAAACACGTTAATCACCAATCCCAATCCAATCACTATCACCCCGACAACCTGCTGCAGACCAAGAGTTTCGTCTAATAATATCCACGCACTCAATAAACCGAATACGGGCACCAATAGAGACAAGGGGGCGACCAAAGCGGTGGCATAGCGACTCAGCAGATAACTCCACCCACCATAGCCAATAATCGTGGCAAATAACGACAGATAAACGATCGAAAATAGGTTATGCCATTGAATATGCAGCAATGATCGTTGGATGACATCCTGCCCTTCAATAAGTAGTGAAGTAACGGAAAATGCGACTGTGGGCACAATCGCACTCCACACGATGAGAGACATCGTTGGCACCGTATACTTCTTCATGATGATTTTATTGGTGATGTTCCCTAAAGCCCAGCAACTTGCCGCCCCTAGGATCAAAATTAGAGTAAATCCGGTCAAAGATACAACGCCGCCACTTTGCGCAGCGGCAAGTAAGTAAATTCCACTCCCAGCTATGATGACTGCCATCACATTGTGGCGGTGTATTTTTTCTTTTAGTAAAAGGATTCCGAAACCTAAGGTAATGAATGCCTGAGCCTGCAATAGCAGTGAGGCCAATCCAGCAGCCAACCCAACATTTAGCGCCCAGAATAACAACGCGAACTGCCCGAAGCTGATGGTCAAACCGTAAGCCAATAGCCATTTGAATGGCAATTTAGGGCGAGGGACAAAGAGTAAGGCAGGAAATGCCACCAGCGCAAAACGTAACCCAGCCAATAGCAGAGGTGGGACTCCCTCTAAACCGACTTTAATTACTACAAAGTTCACGCCCCAGACCAAAACGATGGTGAGTGCGAGCAGTCTGTCACGCATTAGCATTTAAGTATCCTTACAAACTCAGGTCAGTTTCGCCACAAGCAATTTCACCAAAAGCAAATTCACCTAAAGCAATTTGACCACTATCAATGTCGCCAAAACAATGTGAAAAGAAGTGAGGTCTGTAACATGCGTGCGACAAGCTGGAGCGAAGAGTTTAGATTGCCTCAAACAAGAAGCGAAAACAAGAAACTCTTTACCTAAGACATCGCGTGTGAGTGACTGTTTTTGTATACACTCACACATTGATAAATGATCACCAGAAGAATACATAGCGCGAGAGCAATACGGGTTGCATCGAGAATACCTTGCCATCCCCAGCCTTGGTAAAATGGTTCCAAAAAGAATACGCCTAAGCTAGCACCAGAATAGTAAAATAAACTGTATAATGCTTGCGCACTTCCCTTTGATTTTGTCACTTTCATACCAATTAACGTGCTGGCTTGAGCATGGCAAAAGAAGAATCCTACCGACACCATAACCATACCGACAACCATAGTGTAAAGGTTAGACCAACTCATCAGGAAGTTTGCAGCCAGCATGATCGTTGCACCAAACGCCACACCTGCTATCGGAGAATGCTTTTTAGCAAACTTTCCTGCCAAAGAAGAACTGGTGGTCCCTCCGAGTAATGTTAAAAACATCAAACTACGAATATCACTCGGAAGGTTGTAAGGGAAGTCACTCAAAACCATCATTAGGTAATTCGATAAGTTAACAAAGGTACCGAACGCCAAGCCAATCAGCAGATACAGTATGACCAACTGCGGATTTTTCAAGTGATGGCCATAAGCCTTGAGGCATTTTCCTACTTTTAAGGGAGCAGGTTTAAAGTGACGTTGAACGGGTATTAAGTAATAGATGATAGCGTAGAGAATCACGCTGATCCCTGCAATCACATAACCTGCGTAGGCCCAATCACCGAGATGTTCGGCGCTCAATCCACCCAGTAGACGACTGCAAATCCCACCCAGCGTATTTGAAGCAACATAAAAACCAACGGCACCGGCTAACCAACTTTTTCTCAGCTCTTCCCCCATCAACGGAACCGCCAACGCTGGGCAAACCGCTAGGAACATACCTTGGAGAAAACGTAGAGATAAAAATAAGTGGTAATTTTCTACCATAGGAAGGGCCACAGACACAGCTATACCCGCTGCTGTTCCTGCCAACAACACTTTGCAGCGGCCAATTGCATCTGACAAGCTCGCAAAGACCAGCAGCCCCAAACCCATACCAAGTAGCGGTGCTGACATAGATAGGTTTGCGGCGAGAGAACTCACCTGAAACTCTTTCTGAATAATTGGCAACAAAGGTTGCAGCCAATAAATATTGGAAAAAGTGACGATGGAGAATAAACATACACAGATGACTACTCTGCTGTAATGGGCTGATTTTTTCACTGCTTTACTACTTAATCATTTTCTAATGATGAAACGGGTTACAGAGCTAGATTAACGTTCAGCTATGGATAAAAAAAATATTTTGTATTTATCTAATCCATAGATAATATTTATACCAATCAAGCGTTAGATAAGAGAAAGCGAGTTGTCATGGAATTAAGGCAGTTAAAACATTTTGTTGCTGCGGTAGAACAAGGCTCGATCTCCGGAGCAGCCAGAGTTCTGAATTTGGCGCAGCCCGCAATCAGTAGCAGCATTAAAAAGCTGGAACAAGAACTGAAAATGCCGCTCTTCAATCGCCGAGATCGTGGTATTGACTTAACCAAAGAAGGCAACGAGTTCCTCTACCATGCGAGACAAATTTTATCTCAGGCAGAAGATGCCAAACTAGCGATGCAGGCGATGGAAGGGTTAGACCAAGGGCTAGTTGATGTCGCAGTCCCCAGTATGTTGGGATCGTACTATTTCCCTCCACTGCTGATGGCTTTTCGGCACCAGTACCCAAACATTGATATCAATATACTTGATACAGGGACACGTAATATTCGACAACTATTGCTACAAGGAGAAATTGAGCTTGGGGTCATCGCAAGCAAAGATATCACTCCAGAACTAGAACATGGCCCGCTTATCCGTGAAGAAATGGTGGTATGCATGGCAGTCGACCATCCCCTAGCGGAAAAGGAGGTGATCGAATACGAAGACTTTCTTGCTCATGATTTAGTCCTGTTTCAAAAAGGCTACTATCACCACACCTTGATAGACAGAATATCTCAACAGGTAAACATTAAACCTAAGGTCGCATTCAGCAGTAACTTGTTACCGCTAATCAAATCGGTCATTCGTCAAGGATATGCGATCTCCCCGATGTGGAAAGTCGCGATCAATGACGAAGAGGAAATCATCTCTCGCCCATTTGCCGAAACGTTCGAAATCGATCTCAGTCTCGCTTGGCGCAAAGACAGTTATCTATCTCGAGCCAACCAAGCATTTCGCGACTTTATTTTGAATGAGGTCAATGGTAACTGTTGACCTCATTTTGCTGAAGTGAATACGCAAATTACTGGCAGGTTATCGAGCGACAGGATACAACTCGAGTCACTAATTAATACACGGGCAGTTTGGCGGGAGTACCAGAGCGATGCTTTTTTGCATGACGTCAAAACGTACATTTTTGGAACGGTATGGTTCACCATCCAAATTGAGAGGTAGCTTATTGGGAAAATCGATTTCTAGCCAGCTTGATCTTGTATGTTTCACAAACTCGCCATCGACACTTGGCGTGTTAATTTCTTCAATAACCTTTGGAAGTTGATGGGCTAAAAACGGGCGCACCAATGTTAGATCCATTAATCCGTCGTTGATTAAAGCCTTGGGTGCTAATTCTTGCCCGCCCCCCGCTAAGCGGCCATTACAAAACGCCCCAACCAACATTTCACCTTGATACGTTCCCGATTCGGTTGTAATGGTGCCATCATAAGGTTTGAAGCCTAACGCTTTAACAACGCCCGTCAGCGTATACGCGCCACCACCTAAGAAGTTTTTTAACTCAACGGGGGTTTCCGCTGTAATTTCAGCCCCGAAACCCGCAGCAGCAACGTTAATAAAAAAGCGATCATTAGCTTTTACGCAATCAACCAACGCCGCATCTCCGTTAACCGCTAACGCGAGCGCATCGCCTATGGTATTTGGAATACGATTGGCAGTCGCAAAGTCATTTGCCGTACCCAGTGGAATAATCGCAAGCTCTGGCCGTTGCTCCTCATCAACTTCTGCCAGGGCCGAAACCGCTTCATTCACAGTTCCATCCCCTCCAGCAACGGCAATGCGAGTGATCCCTTCACTGACAGCCTCTTTAACTAGGCGCTTCATATCTTGTGACTCCCAAGTAACACGTACTTGCACGTCGACACCCTGTTCTCTCATTTTGATGATTTCATCTCTTAGCTCAGGCATTCCGGCTTTTTTACCGTTAAGAATGGTACGTATCACGTTCATCATAGGTTTCCTTTAGATAGAGGTATCAACACTTCCTAGTTACTTTGGTCGCCTTTACTCTACATCGTCTGTTTCAGTTACGCTATTCGTATCACCGCAACTAAGTTCCCTGTCGTTTATTCCGCTGATTTATCACTCGAACTTTGGTATTTCTTTGTTTAATTTGCTTTAATCAATACAAATACCATTTACTCAAAATAACTCGATGAATTTTCGCCTTATTTTTCTTGTTGCTATTGTCAGTTTATTTGCAGGCTGTGCTACTTATGCAGGCCTTAACTTCGACCAACTTTTTGGCCCGCAGCTCGTTCGTGAGCGCACGGTAGGTGTCGAAACCAAACAAGCTAATTTCTTTCAAAAAGAAGTCAAACCCATCATAGACAACCGCTGTGTGGTATGCCATGCGTGCTACGATGCGCCATGTCAGTTGAAGCTTTCGTCCGTCGAAGGGATTGACCGTGGGGCATCAAAAGCCTTGGTTTATGAAGGTACACGCCTTATTGCAGCCGCTCCCACTCGTTTGTTTGAAGATGCCCAAACCACTCAAGAATGGCGAGACGCTGGCTTTCACCCGGTGTTAAATGAACGTGAACAAAGCATGGCTGCGAACCTCGACGCCGGTTTGATTGCTCGTTTATTACAACAAAAAGAGCGCCACCCCCTACCAGAACAAGTGCAGTTAGAGGGGTTTGATTTTTCCATAGACCGTGAGCAAACCTGTCCGACCATGGAAGAGTACGAACAGTACGAAAAGGACAACCCGACATGGGGAATGCCATTTGGTATGCCCAATCTAACCAACAGCGAATACCATACTTTAATGAATTGGTTAGAGAATGGCGCTCTGATGAATGTCCACAACCCAATCAGCGACCACCAGCAAACGCTTATCGACAAATATGAAACGTTGCTTAATAACTCTGAACTCAAACATCAGTTAATGGCACGCTATATCTATGAGCACTTATTCCTTTCACATCTGTATTTCTCGGAACTAAACGAGCAGCCGCGTTTCTTTACCCTGGTCCGCTCTTCAACACCACCTGGGCAACCTGTTCAGCGTATCGCTACACGTCGACCATATGATGAGCCAGGTGTTGAACGCGTGTATTACCGCATCATTCCTGAGCAAGGCACTATCGTTGATAAAACACACATGCCGTATGCGTTAAATAAGCAACGTTTCAACAACTGGCGTCAATGGTTTATCGACTCAGAATATAGCGTATCTAAACTCCCAAGCTATGAGCCAGAAGTTGCCGCAAATCCAATGACGGCCTTTATCGATCTTCCCGTAAAATCGCGCTTTAGGTTCATGCTGGATAATGCCCAAAATACAATCATGGCTTATATAAAAGGGCCAGTGTGCCGAGGCCAACTTGCGCTCAATGTGATTAACGATCGTTTTTGGGTACTTTTCCTCGATCCTGATACAAGCAACATTCCGGAAGTGAACGAGTTTTACCGCTCTCAGGCAGCAAATCTCAAACTCCCTGGAGAGCTTGAGAGTAATACTCTTCCGATCACCAATTGGGTAAAATACGCCAGTCAGCAAGCCCGCTATCTCGAAGCGAAATCTGCGTTTTCAAACGAATGGTTCAAAGAGCACGAAAACCTGTCAATGAATATTATTTGGGATGGTGATGGAAACAACCCAAATGCTGCGCTGACGGTATTTCGCCATTTTGATAGTGCGTCCGTCGTACAAGGCTTAGTTGGCGAGCAGCCCAAAACAGTATGGGTACTTGATTACGCACTACTAGAGAGAATTCATTATCTGTTAGTGGCAGGGTTTGATGTCTACGGCAACTTTGGTCATCAATTAATCACGCGCATGTTTATGGACTTTTTGCGCCTTGAAGGTGAAAGTAATTTTGTATCCTTGCTCCCAGCAGATATGCGTCATCAACTGCAATCGAGTTGGTATCAAAACCAAAGCCCTCAATTGAGCGACTTCTTACAACGCAACGTGAAGCCATTCAACCAACCAACAAGTATCGTCTATGAAACGGATGACCCGATGAAAGAGCTATTGGATAAGCTCCGTCAGCGTTTGTCTCCGATATTGAACACGCGATATGAAATCGTCAATACCGCCCTCTCTTCAGAGAGTGAAACCCAGCTCAAACGTATAGGGACGCTTCGTGGTGAAGGGCTGAAAACTATCCCACAAATCACCATGTTAATGGTACAAAGTCAGTCAGGCAAAGATGAACTGTTTACTTTGCTGCACAATAACGCTCATACCAATATCTCGAGTTTGTTTGATGAAGAGAGTAACCGAGATTTCGCGAACGATGACATGACCATCGTACGCGGTGTCGTCGGAAGTTACCCGGCTGCGTTTTTCTCGATAAAAGAGGCGCAAGTCACAGGTTTTGTCGATCAATTCAGCGCAATCAAAAATGAAGCTGATTACGTTAACTTATTGGATCGTTTTGCGATTCGCCGTAGTTCAGACAAATTCTGGTCATTCAGTGATCGCCTACATAAATGGTACCGTGCAAAACAACCGATCGAATTTGGATTACTTGACTATAATCGTGTTGAGAATCGATGATGATTTAAGGGGGTTCTCATGGGTATCCGAGACAATATTGCCGCTCTTGAACAACAAATCTACATCGCTTGTTCAGAGGGAGACTACGACACGGTCAACATGCTTGAGCATCAACTCGAATACTTGCGTGGCAAAGTGGAGCATCCTTTAGACGATGATCCCTATGCTTTAGACACTCGGTTCGAGTGGGAAGATGATTTGACCAAATAGAAAAAACCTCCGGCGCAACCGGAGGTTTTTGTTTCACTTAGCGCCAAGCAGCACTAACCAACAGGGTTAAGAGGCGAATCAAAGATGACCTATCGCAGCCAATAGCTCTGTCATACGCGTTCGCATCCACTAATCAAGATACGCCTGCAAAGAAGCCGTATCATCAACACGCGTACTGAACAATTCGCTTAGCGCTTCCACCTCATTTGAGCCTAGCTCTTGTGAGGTCAGTTTATAGATAGAGGTAATGCGCTCCTCTGCTATCGAGATGACTCCTTTTGTATTCGGTTCATCTTTCGACAGCACTTTTCCAACCGATTGGATACACGGCAACCGAGCCTCTACTTCTTGCTGTAAAAGTAGAATATCCATAGGAGTACGGATCCGATACAAATACCCGCCATCCACTTTCTGCCTCGCAACATAACCAACATTCTCAAAAACAATCGACTGTGTAACCAAAACAGTGGCACAGGTTTGATACTCGTAAGGCATGATGTCAACAGGCGTGTATTTGAATTCTGGTTGTCCAGACAACCGATCAGTACGGGCATCCACTAAAGAACATGGCTTACTTAACGGACCGGTGATGTCATTCCAGTGAATCGGAACAAATAATTCTCCGTGTTTCATGGTCTCGCTAAGGACCGTCTTAACCACACACTCACCGTTGGCATTGAACACAGTGACCATGTCTCCATCACTGAGATCATATTGCATTGCAGTTTCAGGATGGATTAATACGTATGGCTCCTTTGCATGCTCCGCCAAACGACTCGATAGACCGGTTCGTGTCATTGTATGCCAGTGGTCTCGGCTTCTGCCCGTATTCAGCACGAGTGGAAAGCGTTTCGTTGTAGATGTCAGTGGAGCACTATGTTTTACCGGGATAAAATTAGCACGATGATCCTCAGTAAAGTATTGGTTATCTGTAAACATTCTCTGATTCACAACTTCGTTCTGTTTCTGTTCGACCGGCCATTGCTGCGGATCAAGTGAGTTGTACTCAGAGTCGGTTAGTCCTACCAGTCCCGCTAAATTGAGATCCCGCTGTTTATCGTTGTTCCCCAATGTCGTGAGTTCCGCATATTCCTTGAAGATCTGCCCTTCATGCAAGTAATCAAACGAGTCTTTAAAGCCTAATTTTTGTGCGACCTGAGAGACGATCCACCAATCTGGTTTCGCTAAGCCAGGACTGGCTAATAACCTGCGTTGACGTGAAATTCGACGTTCAGAATTGGTAACAGTGCCCGATTTTTCGCTCCAGCCTTGCGCTGGCAATAAAATATCGGCATAAGCTGTTGTTGCCGTCTGCTCAATGCAATCCGACACTACAACCAAAGGACATTGGTTTAACGCCTGCTTAATCTTCTCACTGTCAGGAAGGCTAACGACAGGGTTTGTCGCCATAATCCAAATCGCTTTAATCTCGCCCTTGTGAATAGCATCAAACATATCGATCGCCTTTAAACCGGGCTTTTTCGCCAGATTATCGGTTCGCCAGAACGCTTCGAGCTGCTCAATGTCGTCAGGGCGATTAAATTCCATATGCCCAGCGAGCGTGTTCGCTAACGCCCCTACCTCTCTGCCCCCCATTGCGTTGGGTTGCCCTGTCACAGAAAATGGGCCAGTCCCTTCTTTGCCGATTTTTCCAGTCGCTAAATGACAA
This sequence comes from Vibrio mytili, assembly GCF_049563345.1. Taxonomy (NCBI): domain Bacteria; kingdom Pseudomonadati; phylum Pseudomonadota; class Gammaproteobacteria; order Vibrionales; family Vibrionaceae; genus Vibrio; species Vibrio mytili. The sequence continues at coordinate 935,316 of NZ_CP110482.1, forward strand.
TTAATAATGCTATTTACTTTGTCGGATCCTTGAGAGGACTGATTCACGCCCTGCGAATATATCGTGATTACCTTTTCGGTATTGGTGAAAAAATCATAAAACTGTTGGAGTGCCGATGCATCAATTCCGGTCACTTCACTCACATCTGCATCATTGAGTGCTGCTTGGTACGCGTCACTAAAGCCATTTGTCGCAGAACCAATAAAAGCGTGATCAACCCGACTATGTTCGCCTAGATGGACCAACAAGCCGTTAAATAGTGAAACATCCGAACCCGGATTTATCGCTAAATGAAGATCGGCTAACTCGCAGGATTCATTACGGCGCGGATCGATCACAATGACGTTCAGGTTAGGATTGGTGTGCTTTGCAGCTCTCAGACGTTGAAATAAGACGGGGTGACACCAAGCCAGATTAGAACCGACAAGTATGACTAAGTCTGTTTTCTCAAGATCTTCATAGCAGACAGGTACCGTATCCATACCAAAGGCTCGCTTATGACCAACTACGGTAGACGCCATACACAAGCGGGAATTGCTATCTATATTAGCGGTTCCGAGATAACCTTTGATGAGTTTATTTGCGACATAGTAATCTTCTGTTAGTAGTTGCCCAGACACATAGAAAGCCACCGCATCCGGACCAAACTTTTCTATTGTATCAGCGAAACCTTTCGCTATTCGAGACAGAGCCTCGTCCCATTCGGAGTCACGCCACTCACCGCTTTCTGTTTTCAGCTTTGGAGTGAGTAAACGGCCGTCATGTATAACCGTGTCACCAAGAGCGATACCTTTAGTACAGAGTTTACCGTAATTTGAGGGGTGCGCTTTGTCACCACGTACTTCTAGCTGCCCATTTGACATTGGTCTTGCTTCGATGCCACATCCTACACCACAATAAGCACATGTTGATTTTATCCATCCTTCGCTCATATCACCCGTCTCCAATATTCCTTTTAAATACTGAGAAGCAAAAAACATTCCAAACACAAAAAACTGAACATTAACTTAATATTATTTATATTAATCAACAAGATAAAACAACAAATACCCCTAAAGTAGTAGATGATATTACTTTATAAAACTACCACCTTTTATGTATATTTACCCTTATTGATGCATTCATAACCATAAAAACCCAACATCTACCCCTTTTGGCAATACTGCCTACCCTCCTATTTTTTGTACGAAAACTCACTCAACAAAACATAACCAATTGTATTTTAAAAGATTAATTCTATTTTTTAGGAAAAAATACATTCATGGCACCCATGTTGCTATGTGAGATACATCTAGCAAAATCACATTCGAGGCAATGGCAATGATGATGAATAAAGAACATACCGTTATTGGAAGCGTATCACTGGTAGGTGCAGGCCCTGGCGATCCAGACTTACTTACCGTCAAAGCAATGAAAGCTATCAAGGGTGCCGACGTCATCGTGTACGACAACCTTGTCAGTGAAGGCATCCGCGCTTTGTTTCCTGCTCATTGCCAACGCGTTTACGTCGGAAAAGCCAAAGGCTGCCATAGCTATAAACAAGAAGAGATCAACCAGTTGATCGCGAACTTTGCTTTAGATGGACAGACTGTATGTCGTGTGAAAGGCGGTGACTCCTTTGTATTCGGGCGTGGTGGAGAGGAGATGCTGTTTCTTGCGAAATTGGGGGTTGATGTGAATGTTGTTCCTGGTATTACCGCAGCATCTGGGTGTACGACCTATTCCAACATTCCACTTACCCATCGCGGGCTTGCTCAGGGGTGCACGTTTATTACCGCACATGCTGATAAGCGCTTAGAAATAAATTGGAATGCATTAGCTCAACTTAACCAAACATTGGTTATTTATATGGGGCTAACCAAAGCCCCACAAATACAGCAACAGTTGACCAGTGCTGGTATGGAAACCGATAAACCAGTGGCCATTATTGAAAATGGCTGTACTCCACAGCAAAGAACCATCATTGGCCAGCTATCTGAGCTTGCTGAATTGACATCACGTCACGCAATCAAGTCGCCAGCACTCATCGTCATAGGTGATGTTGTGAATGTTGCAAGCCAAATGGAATGGTTGCAGCAGCTTAACGACAAGAATACCACGCCTCTTTCCGAGCCCAGCTTACTTAAAAGCGCTTAATCACACGGTCAAGAATTTCAGAATCACTAAGGGAAATAAGATTATGAGCAAACAAAAAATCATTGTGGTCGGTAACGGAATGGTCGGCCACAAATTCATCGATACTCTGATTCAATCTGAACAGGATGATATTGAAGTCCTCACATTTTCTGAAGAGCCTCGATTAGCGTACGATCGCGTGCAATTGACCTCTTACTTTACTGGCAAGACTGTCGATGACCTTTCGTTAACAAGCGAAGGTTACTATCAGTCAAACGGCATAAAATATTTGCTGAATGAAAAAGTCAGCAACGTAAACCCAGACACTAAAGAGATCGTTACCTCATCAGGCCGTGTTGAGAGTTACGACAAATTAGTGCTCGCCACAGGCTCATACCCTTTTGTTCCACCGATCCCAGGTAATGAAAAAGAATTCTGTCATGTGTACCGCACCATTGAGGACTTAGATGAAATCGAACGTTCGAGTAAAGACAGTAAAATTGGCGTTGTTATTGGGGGCGGTCTTCTGGGTTTAGAAGCAGCGAATGCCATTAAGAACCTAGGGTTAGAAACACACGTTGTTGAGTTTGCACCTCGCTTGATGGCGGTTCAGCTCGATCAAGATGGTGGTGATTTACTTCGCCGCAAGATTGAAGCGCTTGGTGTGACTGTTCATACCGAGAAAGCGACAACTGAAATCGTCGACGGAAGCGAATGTCGCTACAGAATGAATTTTTCTGATGGTACGCATATTGATACGGACATGATCGTATTCTCAGCAGGCATTCGCCCTCAAGACGAACTTGCCCACAATAGCAGTATAGAAATTGGCGAGCGCGGCGGTATCGTCATCAACAACCAATGCCAAACCAACTATGAAGATATCTATGCGATTGGTGAATGTGCCTTGTGGGAACAACGTATCTTTGGTTTAGTCGCACCGGGCTACCAAATGGCGAAAGTAGCCGCTCAGCATATCCTTGGTTCTGTGCAGGCAACCCAGTTTACTGGCGCGGACATGAGCACCAAATTGAAATTAATGGGTGTGGATGTCGCGAGTATCGGCGACGTGCATGGTCAAACATCCGGCGCACTATCATACACATACAAAGACGAAATTGAGCAAGTTTATAAACGTCTCATCGTTTCTGAAGATAAGAAAAAGATTGTCGGTGCGGTACTCGTGGGCGATGCCTCAGCTTACGGTAATCTATTACAGATTCGTCAAAATGATCTTCCGCTACCGGAAAATCCATCCGTATTAATTCTGCCTAACGTCGCTGAAGATGAATCTGCAGGACTGGGTATTGATGCGTTACCAGACAGCGCAGTTATCTGTTCATGCTTTGATGTCACAAAAGGTTCTATCAAACAAGCGGTAGCGGCTGGGTGTACTTCTATGACGGCGTTAAAAGAAACCACCAACGCATCAACAGGTTGTGGTGGGTGTAGTGCGCTCGCAAAACAAGTGCTCGATAGCGAGTTAGAAAAGCTGGGAGTCGAAGTCAATAACCATGTTTGCCAACACTTTGCTTACTCTCGTCAAGAACTGAGCGATATTATTCGCGTTAATAAAATCAAAACCTTTGATGAGCTGCTAGAGAAGCATGGCCAAGGCTTAGGTTGTGAGATCTGTAAGCCGACTGCGGGTTCGATTTTAGCATCCTACTGGAATGACTATATTTTGCAGGATGAACATATCGAACTGCAGGATACCAATGACATCTATCTCGGCAATATGCAAAAAGATGGCACTTACTCCGTAGTTCCACGCGTTGCTGGCGGAGAAATTACACCAGAAAAACTCATTGTTATTGGCGAAGTGGCCCGTGATTACGATCTCTACACCAAGGTCACTGGTGGACAGCGAATCGACCTCTTTGGTGCTCAGCTTAATGACCTCCCTGCTATCTGGACACGCCTTGTTGATGCGGGCTTTGAAACTGGTCATGCCTACGGTAAGTCCGTTCGTACCGTCAAGTCTTGTGTGGGTAGCACTTGGTGCCGCTACGGTGTTGGTGACAGCATAGGTTTCGCTATCGATTTAGAGAACCGTTATAAAGGCCTTCGCTCTCCTCACAAACTCAAGTTTGCCGTATCTGGTTGTACGCGCGAATGTGCCGAAGCTCAGTCAAAAGATATTGGCGTTATCGCAACAGATAAAGGTTGGAACTTATATGTATGTGGTAATGGCGGTATGCGCCCACGCCACGCTGACTTGCTCGCAACCGATCTCGACGATGAAACCTTGATTAAGTATGTCGATCGCTTGCTCATGTTCTACATCCGTACCGCGGACAGATTGCAACGCACTTCTGTATGGCTGGAGAACCTTGAGGGTGGCCTGGATTACCTAAAAGAAGTCGTAATCGAAGACAAACTTGGATTAGCAGAAGAACTGGAAAAATCCATGCTCGACAACATTGCTAACTACCAGTGTGAATGGAAAACAACATTGGAGTCGCCTGAAAAATTGCGCCGATTCAGCCACTTTATTAACAGCCCCGACCGCGATGAAGCGCTACAGTTCGTGACTCTCAGAGATCAGAAATTCCCAAAAGATCGAACGGTTTCTAAACAGACAGCAGACGACCTAGCCATTGAAGTGGTCGAAGTCAGCTAAAACACTGATTAAATCATTAATTTTAGGAGAAGAGACATGGAAAACTGGATATCAATCTGTGAGTCTGATGCTATCGCACCAAACACCGGCGTTTGTGCCAAAGTCGAAGATAAGCAAATCGCTATTTTCTTTAGCAAGCGTACGAATTCGTTGCACGCTATTTCCAATTACGACCCCATTGGCAAAGCCAATATTTTGTCGAGAGGCATTCTCGGCTGCATGGACGATAAACTGTGTGTGTCATCACCGTTGTACAAACAACACTTTTGCCTAGAAACCGGACACTGTATTGAAGACCCAGAATACAACGTGCCGATTTATCAAGTAAGAAATAACAACGGCACTATTGAAGTAAAGCAGTAACGAGAAGTATTCGACATCAATGCGTGGCATTGCCTACAGAACATAATTAGGGAATGCCACAGAGAAAACGCTTACAAGGATTAATGAACATGGAAAGCTCTAAATTCAACCTTCTTTCCTTCACTGGAAAAATGAAAATCCTCCACTTAAGCTGGATGGCATTTTTTATCACTTTTGTTGTTTGGTTTAACTTTGCGCCAATGCTGCAGATGGTGAAAGAATCACTTGGCCTATCAAGCCAGGAAATCAAAACGCTACTGATTTTGAACGTAGCACTGACCATACCAGCACGTGTACTCATTGGTATGTTTACCGACCGTTTTGGCCCACGTATCGTCTACTCAACGTTGCTGGCTATCTGCTCTATCCCATGTTTCATGTTCGCCTTTGCAGATTCCTTTATTCAGGCGGCTATTGCACGCTTTCTACTTGGCTTTATCGGTGCAGGCTTCGTTATTGGTATTCGTCTTGTGTCTGAGTGGTTTCCACACCATCAACTCGGGACAGCAGAGGGCATTTATGGCGGTTGGGGTAACTTTGGCTCTGCTGCTGCAGCGTTTACCCTACCAACACTCGCACTGATGTTCGGAGGTGACGATGGTTGGCGCTATGCGACCGCGATAACGGGTGTGATGAGTCTGCTCTTCTCGGTTATTTTCTACAAAAATGTGTCCGACACTCCGAAGGGTGCAACCTATTTCCGTCCAAAACATCTGTCAGCAATGGAAGTAACATCAAAAGGCGACTTCTTTTTCCTATTGGCAATGAAAGTTCCGATGTATGCAGTACTGGCTTTGCTTGCATGGAAACTGTCACCAACTAACATCAACATGCTCGACCAATGGATGGTTAACGCGATCTACGCTGGTCTTGCCATTCTTTACATCGTCGATGCGAACCAAGTATGGAAAGTCAACAAAACGATTTTCCAAAAGCCAGTCGAGCCTATCCATCAGTACAAATTCAAGCAGGTTGCAGTATTAAACGTTCTGTACTTTGCGACGTTTGGCTCTGAGCTTGCGGTGATTTCCATGCTACCGCTGTTCTTCTCTGAAACATTCGAGTTAACACCAGTTGTAGCGGGTATGGTCGCTTCTGCTTATGCGTTCATGAACCTGATGTCTCGCCCTGGTGGTGGTTTAATCTCAGATAAATTTGGCCGTAAGCTAACGCTTCTGATACTGACTGCTGGTCTTGCCGTAGGCTATTTCTTAATGGGTCAGGTGAACGAAAGCTGGCCAGTATGGGTAGCAGTAGCTGCTGCAATGGCGTGTTCATTCTTCGTCCAAGCAGGTGAAGGCGCGGTGTTTGCTACTGTCCCGCTAATCAAACGTCGAATGACTGGACAAATCGCTGGTATGACCGGTGCTTACGGTAACGTTGGTGCTGTGACTTATCTAACGATTCTATCTTTTGTCTCTTACCAAACGTTCTTCTTTGTCATCGCTGCGACCGCTGTTGTCGGCTTTATTGCGCTAATGTTTATGGAAGAGCCAGCAGGGAAAATTGCAGAAGTTAACGAAGATGGTAGCGTCACATTAATCGATGTATCACATTGATACTCATCGTAAGTACTTCATATAGAGACTTAACGTAGAGATAGTGAACGTAAATAGTTTTATCGGGAGGTATTGAGCTTTGCTTGCCAAGATAGGATTCACTACCTTGGTACAAAGCATCAATATCGTTCAGAAGCTCAACCATCTCCGGTTGGGCTTTTGTTCTTGATAACCATTTACTCTCGATAACCATTTGTTCTTGATAAACAAGTGATGGCAAGATACGGGATTCAAGGGAAGCATGAATGTCAGATCAAAAACATATTGAATATTCTGGTTGCTCTTTAACAGGAAAAAGAGCAGAAAACCAAGATGCTTTTATCGTGAAATACCCCACGACACGGGATGAGCTAACCTATAAAGGGGTTGTGGCCTGTATCGCCGATGGCGTGAGCTGTAGTAATCAAGCTCAACAAGCCAGCCAGACTACGACCACTCAATTTGTAACAGACTACTATGCTACCCCGCTAAGCTGGAGTATTAAGCGTTCCGCAAGTGAACTACTCACCAGTTTAAACTCTTGGCTGTACAATCAAGGCAAAGATCACCTCTATCACAACGGTATGGTGACCACGTTCAGTGCGGTAGTAATTAAATCCAATACCGCTTATATCTTCCATGTCGGTGATAGTCGAGTATATCTATTCCGTGACAACAAGCTGACCCTTCTCACCCGTGATCATCAGCGCACTAACTTCGGCCACCAGCATTATTTGACGCGTGCGCTTGGTATAGATGAAAAGGTTGAAATAGATTTTCAAACCTTGGCACTAACAGAAAACGATAAATTAATTTTAACCACGGACGGCGTACATGAGACGTTAACAAACGAGGAAATGAAACAGCACGCGCTCAGCATAGAGGGTTGCGAAGAGCTCTCTCAAGCATTATGTGACGCGGCGTTGTCGCAAGGCAGTTCCGATAATACAAGCTGCATCGTCTTAAAGGTTAATCAATTGCCGAGCTATGACTTGATTGAGCATCAAAACGCCTTACTCGCAAACAGCATTCCACCAGCATTGGAAAAAGGTCAGGTCCTCGATCATTTTGAGATTTTAAAAACCCTTTACGATGGAGCTCGCAGTCATGTTTATCTCGCTCGTGATAAACAAAGTCTCCGTAATATCATTATTAAAGCCCCCTCCTTGAATGACAGCGAAAACCCACAAACGCTAAAGCGGTTTGCCAATGAATATTGGATTGCCACTCAATTAGACAGTCACCGAGTGATGAAAATGTTTCCTCGGCCAAGTGAATCAAAGTTCATCTATCAGGTATGCGAATACATTGAAGGAGTCACTCTGCGTCAATGGATGCATGATCACCCTAACCCGCCTCTCGATATCGTTCGGGAGATATTGGATAGCATCGTCAAAGCGGTACGCGTGTTTCAGCGCGCAGACATGATTCATCGTGACCTCAAGCCTGAAAACATTATGGTCACAGGCAATCGCGAAGTAAAAATCATCGACTTTGGCGCAGTGGAAGTCAAAGGTCTGAGTGAAATGCAAAGTGAAGAAAAAGCGTCTTTCCCTCTTGGTTCCGTCAATTATACCGCTCCTGAGTACATTAACACTGGGGACGCAAGCACACTCTCTGATCTGTTTTCTATCGGTATCATCGGTTACGAAATGCTGACTGGCCACCTTCCTTACAAGGAACAGTCACAGCAAACATTGCAGCAAGCCAGACACATCAAATGGCAATACCATTCACTGAAAGAATACCGTGATGATATTCCACTCTGGGTTGACTTGGCATTTCAAAAAGCGACCTCAGAGCTACCGAGTAAACGTTATCAGGCCCTAGGTGATTTTATTGCCGACCTTTTCACACCGAATGTCCAATTACTCAATGACGTTGGAAACAAGCCATTACTAAAACGCAACCCGATTTTATTCTGGAAGTCCCTTGCGGTCGTCGCGTGTATCGTTGCCGTCGTTGAAGGTTTGTTATTATTTCGGTGAGCAACGATACATAAACGATTAAAAGGTATGTCCGTTATAAATCATGATAAAATACAAATCTTGTTAAAGTTAAAAGGAGTTAACTTTGAGCTCAAGAGAAGCAACGATAATGCTGGTCGATGACCACCCACTGTTTCGCAGTGGTTTAAGACAATTGCTTACTTTGGAAGAAGGTTTGCAAGTGATCTGCGAATATAGCAATGGCGCTGAAGCGATTGAAGGCGCAATTCAACACGACCCGGATTTGATTATCCTCGACCTCAACATGCAAGGTATGAGTGGTTTGGAGACGGTTCGTAATATGCGAGAACAAGGCGTCACGGCTCGTGTCGTCATGCTCACCGTGTCTGACAATGAAGAAGATGTTCTGGAAGCCATATCGAGCGGCGCTGATGGTTATTTATTAAAAGACATGGAGCCAGAAGATATTGTCACCAACATTAAACAAGCGGTATTAGGACAACTCGCCTTGTCTGACCGACTGACCAAAGTACTTCTCGAATCAAGTTCTAAGCCCCAAAAGCAGCCCCGAGATAACCCACTCAAAACACTCACCAATCGCGAACTGGAAATTTTGTCACTCATCTCAAAAGGCATGAGTAATAAACTCATCGCCAATGAGCTAAACATCACAGACTCTACGGTCAAGGTTCATGTGAAGAACTTACTCAAAAAAATAAATGTAAGTTCACGTTTGGAAGCGGCTGTTTGGATGATGGAACATCAGTAGTAACGTATAGGTGCGCGAAAACCTGCGTTGCTACTGGTGCATTTAAAAAGCATTACCACAGAGGAAAGCCACTACTTTTCTAACCTGATCGAGTACATCGTCGGCGTTTATGGCATTGCGTCTCATGATAAAAGGCCACATAGCTATAACTTAAGCCAATCTTAAGTTTCGTTTTGCATACTCCTTCCATGTTCCAAATTGCAACCACGTTGTCATGCCTGATTTAAAAAGCTTTTCGTTTCCTCGTATTAACATGAATATGACCTCTCTTGTCATCCTATGCGCAATCTACTTTGGTACGGTAATGAACTACCCCGTACTAAATGCCATTTTTGATTTGAGCTCAGATGTCACTAATCCTATATTTGCTTATACCGCTCCAGTGTTACTAATTTGTGCTTTTGTGATTATCTTTTCCATGTTTGCATGGCCGTACGTATTCAAGCCCTTCATGGCGTTTGTCGTGTTGACGTCTGCCGCTGCGCTCTATGCAGAGGTAAACTTCCACGTGCTATTTGATACATCAATGATGGAAAGCGTCTTTGAAACCAATGCATCTGAAGTCTCGTTCTACTTCAACACAGAAAGCGTTATCTACTTGCTGTGTTTTGGGGTCCTGCCCTGCGTGTTTCTCGCGATGGTTCGTGTGACGCCATCTCGTACCTGGACGGTAGCCATCATCTCCCGCCTTGGTGTCGTACTACTTGCTGTCGCTGGTATTGGTCTCGTCGCCGCTACCAGCTATAAGGATTACGCTTCGGTTGGCCGTAACAACCACTATCTCAACCGAATGATCATCCCTGCGCATATTTTTAACGGTGCAAAATACTTAAGCAAAACTTATTTTGAAACCGAGCTTGTTTATAAAGACCAAGGTACTGACGCCAAGGTCGCAGTCTCACCTAACGGCAAACCAACGTTGATGGTGGTGGTACTAGGTGAAACGGCCCGAGCAATGAATTTTGCCTACAATGGTTATGATCGTGATACAAACCCTTATACTAAAGGGATGGGCTTAATCTCATTTCAGAATGTGTCCTCGTGCGGCACCTATACGGCACTGTCGGTACCGTGTATGTTCTCCAACATGACTCGTAAGAGTTACGACAAACCCCGCGCAGCCGCGCAAGATAATGCACTAAACGTACTGCAACATGCGGGCGTCGACGTATTGTGGATCGACAACGATGGTGGCGACAAAGGTGTCGCGAAAAAACTACCATATGATCCTATCAATACGTCCCTGAAGGATCAGAACTGTAATGGCACAACTTGTTTTGATGTTGCTATGATGGCAAACGCAAAAAAATTCATTGAGGGAGCATCAAGCAACAAGCTGTTGGTACTTCACACAATAGGCAGTCATGGTCCGACATACTGGCAACGATATCCTGATGCTCAAGCTCCATTCCAGCCAGCTTGTAACCGCAGTGATATCGAAAATTGTAATGACCAAGAAATAACGAACGTATACGATAATACCTTGGTATATACCGACTACGTTTTAGCCCAAGTGATCAATGAGCTCAAAAATGTGTCTAGCGATTACAATGTGATGATGACGTACATTTCCGATCACGGTGAATCTCTAGGAGAGAGTGGACTCTATCTACACGGCACACCCTACATGATTGCGCCTAAGGAACAAACGCACGTGCCTTGGTTAGTTTGGATGCCAGAGCAGTACGCCCAACAAAAAGGAATCAGCACACAATGTATTCGAGAAAAAGCGAACGATAGTGTGCTATCTCACGACAACTTGTTCCACACCCTGCTTGGTTTATATGGCGTGCACTCACAAGTCATAGATCCTAAGTTTGATATAACGCACGACTGCCAAAAAGCCGTGTAAACCTGTTAATTGAGGTCGTCATTCGTCCTCAACTTATCAACACACTCGAGAACGCTACTCATACAAGAAATACAAGAACGCCTCTTCCATCAGGAGGAGGCGTACATAACTCCTGCGTCATCTATGATGATTGCTGTTGTTGCTGTTGTTGCTGTAGATAAACTGGCACATTTTCCCTATAACAGCCAGTTCGTGTTTTTAAGTGACACATTGATATCGCCAAACCAGCATAAATACCCCATACTCATAGTGTTAAGCATTGAGTTATCGTGAACTATCCACTGTTTGTTGATGCTAATACCGAGACGCTAACGCGAATTATGAAGAAACGAGGCCAATCATGTTAATCACTTTCCGCTGTAAAGCTTACGCCAACGTTATGATGTTTGGTGATGTCGCGTTACACATGCTGCAACTGATGGGCGTCAGCCAGACCGTACCTAGCTCTATTTCTCCCACAGAAGCGGCCACGGCTCTCAGCAACTTAAAAGCCGCTATTGAACAGGAAAAAGAACGAGCTCAAGATGAAGATAAACAAGACGAAGACAACGATGATGAGTGGGCTCCGACGCCAGTGAGTCTCTCATCTAGAGCAATACCACTGATTGAATTACTGAGTGCTGCGGTAGCAGATGACTGTGATGTGATGTGGGATTCAAACTAATTGTAGTGACGTTTTTTTGGGGGAGACAAGTCAGCGCCGTCTCCCTACTCCACAGCCCTTCACGTTACGTGCTTTTATGCACGTTTCTTACTGGCAGTTTTTCTTACTGACATGCAAGTATGCCATACCCACTAGTAGTCCCCAAAGGGTGGCACTAATCCCTAAAAAGCTTATACCGGAAAGGGTGATCAGAAACGTAAAGAGTGCCGGCTCGCGATACCCTTCATCTTTAAAAGCCGATTGTAGGCACATCAGCAACGTTCCCAACAACGCAAAGCCAGCTAAAATCGACGTCACTTCGGGTGGAAGAGACAAAAATAACTTCACCACGCTTGTCGCGAATAGACCCGCGATAAGGTAAAACACCCCAGCCCAAATGACAGCACGGTATCTCTGAGTTCGATCAGAATCCACTTCAGGCGTCATGCAGATTGCGGCAGAAATGGCCGCTAAATTAACACTAAAGCCACCAAAAGGCGCTGAAACTATATTCACCAAACCAGTACCAATCAAAACCGGTTTGACGGGCGGTTTGTAGCGATAACTGTTCATCATCGCAATGCCCGGTAAATTCTGTGAGAGCATAGTAATAAGGTACAACGGTATCGCTAAGTTCAAAATGGCAGTGATATCCAGTTCAGGCGTGACCCATACCGGTTGTGTTAATGAAAATTCCGAAAGTTGCAGGGTATGTTCATCAGCTACAAAGGTATACAGAAGCCCAACCACCAATAGTATCAACATGGCATATCTAGGCATAAAATGTTTCGCCAACAAAAAGCTCACGAACATGACCAGAAATATCGTTGGTGTGCTTGTTACCGTTTCAAACCCGCCTAAGCAAAAAGGCAACAAAATAGCGCCTAACATTGCCGTACCTAATTGGGATGGTATTCGTTCAAGTGCCCGACTCAGTGGACTGATTAAACCTGTTAAGAAAATTAACAGTCCCGACACCACAAAAGCCCCTATCACTTGACTCAATTCATAGTGAAGCGTGGCAGCCACCAACATAGCGGCGCCGGGCGTCGACCATGCCGTTAATATTGGTGTTTTATAAAGCCACGAATACCCTATAGAAGTTAGCCCCATTATTACGCCCAACGCCAACAACCAGCTCTCTATTTGGGGCTGTGTTGCACCAGCTGAGGTTGCGGCCTGAATGATTATGACAACCGAACTGGTATAACCCACAAGGACAGCGGTAAAGCCAGCAGAAATGTGACTTAAGTTGAATAGGCTTTTCATCGGTGATTTTCCCGTTTATATGTTAAAATCCTTTTTCGTGCGTTATTACGCACACACCAAACCATAACACTGTGCGCTATAACGCACAACGGGATATTTTGTTGTGAAGGAATCGATTTTTAAATCTGAAATCGCTCAGCACTTAAAAGCGGAGCGCAAAAGACAAGGCTTAAGCTTGGATGCGACATCCAAGTTAACTGGCGTATCTAAAGCCATGCTTGGGCAAATAGAAAGGGAAGAATCCAACCCAACTATTGCGACACTGTGGAAGATCGCTAGCGGGTTAAATACCTCTTTTTCGGCCTTTTTTGCTCATGTACCAGACTTGCGTTCTGGAGAAAGAACGTTTCCTGATGACTCAAAAATGAAAGTCAGTACATTGTTTCCCTACCAGTCAGATTCTGGTTTGGAAATGTTCGAGATCACACTAACGGAACATCACAAACAAATGTCTTCGCCTCATGGCATCGGAGTTATCGAACATGTCCACGTACTGAGTGGAGAACTAAATGTGTTTTTTAATAATGAATGGCATTGCGTAAAGGAAGGAGAAAGCCTGCGCTTTTTCAGTGATCAGCCACACGGATATGAAGCGGCTACCGAATCAACAACGTTCCAAAATATCGTTTGTTATCCGAAATAGTTGCGAACTAAAGACATGAAAAAGCCCCTCTCTTCAGAGAGGGGCTTTGATAAGCAATATTAATTTTTAAAGGTATCGTTTATTTAAACGCAAGTTTGTTGGTGCCGTATTGACCACAAGACGCATTGTCGAACGCAGGTACCTTACCTTCATTGTAAGAGTCCATAACCACTTGAGGGTCTTTTGGCTCTTCAAGCTTCGCTTTAAGTAGTGTTTTTGTTGTTACACGAGCAAGATCAGAATCACTTTCCATAATTTTCATCATTTCATCGATAAAAGCATCACCACGAACAGCCCAGTCTGCACTGTCGTCGATGTCGTATTTATCAATCGTGTACGCCAACGAACCACACATCGCTACTGCGCCTTTTGCATCTAAATCCGCGACTAAGTCATCCCAGTTAGATAGAACTTGAGCTTGAGCACCAACACTAACAAAACCCAATACAGCTGCGATTAGAACTTTTTTCATTTTGTAATACCTTATTCAAATAGTATTTCAACTACAGAAATTGTCTCTTGCTCTGGCGTGTTTTTACGCGAAACTTGTTTGCAAAAAGACAATGCGATTGTGTGCTCACGTCTTATTTGTTGTCAGAGTTTAAAACATCTGTACATCCAAATTTGACGTCAACACGTGGAGTAGCAGTAATGTCCATTCCATTTGTTTAGCAACTGCTTATGTGCTTGGCCTTAGTGACCAACAGGCTATTAATCCATAGGGCTTTGCCCTCGCCCTTGTTAGCGCACACAAAACAGTGTAGTTACTTTCATCACAAAGAGTGAATAATTAAAATTAATAATCATTAAAATCAAACTAATCAACAACTTAATAAAAAACACCGTTTTATATATCAGGTGTTAAATCAGTAAGTGTTAAGCGAAATGATTGGTCTTTAGCTCGACAAACTTCACGCAGGATCCAAATTCAAGGGACTAATCGAGGTTAACATGCCTAAATGACACTGAAATGAATACGTTATCGTGTGCTTTTTAAAGTAGGTGCCCTGTTTTAATGCAAATTTTCACTGACTTAGTGCATTCCCTCTAAACCATGCTACTTAAAAAAACAAAAATACAATAAAATCAACAAGATGAATTTTTGGCACGCAAGCTGCAATAGTTATAATGCAAATGCATGGCAGCGTTTGTGCTTCTCGTTCTTTGTACCTGTATCAACAGGCACGTCCTTTGAATTGGTAATGTCGCCTCCCTCGGGAGGCTTTTTTTTTATCAAAAATACGGTTTGCTGAAAGAAAAGTATCATCCCTACGTTCATATATAATATGAACATTTCAGCGATAATGAATGAGGAAAACGTATGCTTCAACCGATCAAACTGACGCTTTACCCTTGGGCTGGCAGTTGGGGGCCCTTTAAGGTAAACATTCCCTGCGGTGAATGCACGTTGACAAAAGACATACTGGCGGATGCTCTCGAGAATGAACTCGCAGGTATTCCTGTCCAAATTGAAACGAAAGATTGGTTGTCACACTGGTGGGAGCCACTCAAAGTCGGCGCCTGGCACGCCCCTATTGTTATCGTCGAAGGAAAACTGGTTAGTCAAGGCGAAGCACTCAATAGAGGAGCACTGATTCAAGCTGTCATTTCAGAATGGGTGAAACGAGACCAACTAAAGGGTAACGTCGTTTTTGGTAAAGCAAAATGCCCATACTGCATTAAAGCCAAACAGCTTCTTGATGACGCTGGAGTGCAATATCAGTATTACGATGTGGTTAAAGATAGTGCAGCGCTGTACCGTATGATACCTGAAGTTAAAGCGATAATTGGTGAAAAAACGCCTGTCACTGTCCCTCAAATCTGGTTGGAAAGTCAATACGTTGGAGGAATGGTTGATTTAGAAAAATGGTTAGAGAAAAAGGGATTAGATAAAATGCCTGATAATGTTATCGATATCCCAAACCAATCAGGTTGACACGAACTAAAATGTTTGGCTGGAAAAACTGTGTTTTCGGTGAGTATTTTTTGTTTATAGATTGCTGTTTGTCTAATGAATAGTCGCTTGTTTAACGAATAGTAGTGATTAATATCAACATTCTAAAAGTAAAACGCCCTGCTCAATTGAACAGGGCGTTTTGGTATTAGTTCGTATTAGTGCGAGAGCTTTTTAACTATACGAGCAAACACTGAAACTTTTTTCTTTTTTGATTTACCGTAGAGTGCTTTGTGCATTACATCCTTAGCAATCATTTGGCCAATATAAGCGCCACCTATTTCGTGATTCATGACCTTCTCCTGTTTATTAACCAAGTCGTTTATGTAGTAAGTTTACTCCACAAAAGCAAAAAAACAAGATATACATCACAAAATTTTGTAATTTAATTTCAGCAATAGTTTGAGCTAGCGTACCGTCCCCTATTAACGCTTAGGCTGATGATACGTTTTCCCCGCCGCAACATAAGTATCTTTCTGTTTGATTTCAAAGAAAGTTTCAAAAAACCAAGCGGCAAATTTCACTAAGTGATCGCCTTCGTTCATTACATGTTCCACGTATTCCTGCTCAACGCCTGCATCATCCGTTTGAGTCGTAACATGGTAAATACGTTTTTCACCTTCTACCTCAGCAAGAGCAAATTGACCAGTCAGAGACTGCGCAACCTCGGCTATTTCCTGCTCGTCACAGGTTTTAAGCAATTCAAGTGCCTGAGGCATAGTATCCTGCTGGACCAGTTGTTTGACTAAAATTTCAAATTCATTTTGTTGCATTCTTTCACCTAAAAATTAAGAGACCAAGCAATGCTTGGTCTCTTGTCTTGAAGCCTATTGAGTATAGCCCGTTACAGCACTGCTTTTTCTTTCTCTTTAAGCAGTCTATTCATTTCATCTCTGTTAGCAATAAACGTCGCCATTTCTTTCTTAGGGACGGAGCTCGCCATTGGAATGTTTGCTCTCATTGCGTTGACAGGACGTCCATATTCAATCAACTCATAATGTAAGTGAGGCCCTGTGACACGACCTGTTTTGCCTGATAGACCAATACGCTGACCTCGAGAGACCTTCTGACCTTTCTTCACCAAAATTTTACTCAGGTGTAGGTAACGTGTTTTGTATTTGCTGCCGTGCTCAATCACCACATAATTCCCCGCATATGGGTGCTTACGCGTCATAATCACTTTACCATCACCGGTCGATACCACTGGTGTACCAATTGGCGTAGCGAAGTCCGTACCGTTGTGAGGAGCAATACGTCCGGTTACAGGGTGGTGACGGTTTGGATTAAAACCAGAACTGATTCGCCAGCCACGGCTAACAGGGTAACGCTGGAAGGCTCTCTGTAGACTCTCACCTTTCGCGTTGTAGAACTGACCATCTGTATGCAGATAGGCAGAGATTTCTCGACCACGGTTAAAAATTTTGATCGCTTCGATCTCATTCTTACCTGTCGAGATGCCATCAATGTTTTGAGCACGTCGAACGACTTCAAAACGGTCACCTGCACGTAAATCTCGTCCAAAGTTCACCTGCTCTTTGAGCAAACTAACAACTTGGCTAATTTCTGCAGATGTTAAACCGATACGACTCGCAGAAGAAGAAAAACTTCCTCGGATGACACCAACTAGCGGTTCTTGAACCCATACACCGGGGATTGAAATATCACTGAAGTCGTAGCCACCATCACTATTGAGTTGATAAACCACTTTATCTGCAATTGAAAATTGCAGTTCCATTTTTTCCAACTCGCCGGCGTTTTCATTACGCCAAAAGCGCAATACGTTCCCAGGCTTCAACGTATCCAAAGCGAGGTAGTTTAAATCGGTTTCCATTACTTTCATCAATGAACTGTAACCGAAACCTAACTGGCTAAAAATGGTGCTTAAATTGTCACCAGCTTGGATTTGATATTCAAAATTAGGTGGCGTAACGACTTCAGCAGTCGTTGCGTCAAGAATTCTTTCAACAACCTGCGATTCTGGCAGGTTTAAGGCGATGGTTTTTGTTAAAGACGACTCTTTGAGAGAGTGAGAAATACCTATCGCGGCTAAAACTGGCAAGGAGTACAACAGTAGCGCTCTACGACTTGTCAGATTCGGCAACCGTTTTGTGTTTTCTTTTGTGGACACGGGAATCACTAGCTCCTTTCAAACAAGTGTTATATCTTATGCAATCCCGTATAAGAAATCACTAGTAAATTTCGCGATCTAGCGCAGAAAACTCCTACTTTTTACATTAATCAAAATAAATTCATCCTTGTTGCATATGTAAGGAATTTCCTACATGAATGAATATGGCCGAATTCAATTGATCAGGTTGCTCTGCCATTGCTTGAGTATCGCTGTGCGAATAATACGACACACTGATTTTTTCGTCGTCATTCCACACCAACTGAGTGATGTTTACTCTGTCACCAATGTATTGGCTGTCGAGTAACACCACACGACTAGGAATGGGATCAAACTTGAACAGACCAATATAGTAGAATGCACCTGTCCCTTGAGTCGTGACAATCATAGGCGCGACAACCCATGGAACATCCTCTATATCGCGTTTAACGATAAACTCGGTTAACACCTTTACTTGGCCCTTTGTCGCACCAGCATCATATTGACCGATCAAATACCCTGACTCTTTATCCCATTCATCTAAAAAAGTGACCGCGCTTTGCTCAGGCACCTGTATTGTCCAAGGGTTTCGAGATGATATGCCTAAGGTATCCTTCACTATAGAATTGATTTGTGTCTTGGCTTGCGGAAATTTCGCCATGATCTCTTCGTCTGACAAACTAAAACGATAAATACCCGCGATGCTCACCACGACCAACAAAACAATCGGAATCAAAAGAATAAGAGGAATGGGCAAGATTTTCTTACCAGTCATAGGGGCTTCCTTATCAAAAGAGTTATCGATGTCTTCCGCCCGGATTATAACCTCAAATCACTTCAAGGTGCAGGACTCAGAGCCTAACTAAGAACCACTTCGAAGATCGCTTTACGATATATTGGTATAGGCTGCCAACCAGGCGCTGTTGTCAGTAGTAAAACATGAGCGTTATAATCCCCGCTTAATATCAGTTGGGGCACTATTTTGATTTCCAAACTTCCTCGTTGGGTAGAATATGGCGCATTTCTGTTAGCCCTTTTAGCAGGCTGCGTCAATGCTGTCGGTCTGCTCGGCTTTCACCATCAAGCGATTACACATATTTCGGGTACTGTGACCCAACTAGGGAGCAGTTTACTGACAGATATCGACAGCCCAATTCACCTGTTTCTTATCGTATTTAGCTTTTTAATTGGTGCAGCATTTAGCGGTTTCTTCATTGAAAGCAGCGCCTTAAAACTCGGGCGTCGTTATGGCGTCGCACTTTGTATTGAAGGTAGCTTGCTTTTACTCAGTTTTGGCTTTTTAGTTCAAGGCAACGTATATGGCCAATATCTCGCTTCGGCAGCCTGTGGTTTGCAGAACGCGATGATCACCACCTTTAGCGGCGCCGTTATTAGAACCACACACATGACGGGAATCATTACAGACTTGGGGATCATGATTGGGGAAAGTTTACGAGGAAGACAATTTGACCGGCGCAAAGCTAAACTGTTCTTTTTTATCTTTTCTGGGTTCTTGTTAGGTGGAATCGTCGGCGCTGCGCTTTTCGATATATTTGGGTTACGTACACTGCTCTTTCCCGCCTTGCTATCATTCGGTATCGCGTTTATTTACTGGGCATACCTATATTTCCATGCTCATAAAGAATAACGAAATGCGGATTATTATCCATAGCATGATGCCTTAGTGTGTGAATCCGTCATGGCAAACTCAGTGAATATGTCACAAAGACACTGAAACATTTCCCAACTCAAATGCTCGCCTTTCACCTTCACAACACGTTCACAAAAAGCTTACAAACTAAAGATTCCAATTAAAATCCACACAAATTAGAGTGATGCGGTTCTCATTTATAATGCTTTTTAATATTTCTATCACACTGTAAGTCATTGCTAATCATCACGAGCCCTCAAAATGATACAATGCACTAACATTAACAACATATTTACATACATTGTCTTATTTTTTAGACAAAAAGCCACAGCTTACTCTGAATATATAGATAATTTTAATGAATAGTATTGCATCAAAAATGGTTTACAGGTAGGCTCACTTCCTGCGGCTGAATACGGATGTTTAGTGAATATTTATGTCATGGAATATGACAAGTGTATTGACTAGTAGTAACAAGAGACGCTTATGCATAACAACATTAATGCGGTAGAAGCCCCAAAACGCAACTTTTGGATGTTTTTCATCCCATCCTTTATCGGTCTTCTGCTCTTCATGGCACCCATCTCTTACGATGGCGGTCTCACCATCCCTGTTGCGGTCCTAGCACAAGTCATTCCAGCCGTTCTTGGTGATGCACTTATCGCGATTATTACGGGTATTATCGCTCTAATGGCTGTTGCCTCTCTTCTTTGCAAGATTTTTCAACCATCTGCTGTGATTCGTAATAGCTTTCTCAACGGTCTGTTTAATCCATCACCATTGTGGTTACTTGTTCGTCTTATCGGTGGTGTAGCCGTCGTGATGACGTTTTTTCAAGTCGGTCCAGAAGCGATTTGGGAAGAAAACACGGGAGGTTTGGTATTAACTGGTTTATTGCCGACCTTGTTCGCTGTCTTTATCTTCGCGGGCCTATTGCTCCCACTATTACTTAATTTCGGTCTATTGGAGCTGATTGGAGCGCTACTCAGTAAAGTGATGCGTCCTGTATTTAATTTGCCTGGTCGTAGTGCCATTGACTGTATGGCTTCTTGGCTGGGTGATGGCAGTGTTGGCATACTTCTCACTAGCAAACAGTACGAAAATAAATTTTATACTCAGCGTGAAGCGGCTGTCGTTGGTACTACGTTCTCTGCGGTATCAATCACATTCAGTTTGGTGGTCATTGCTCAAGTTCAGTTGGAACACCTATTCCTACCGTTTTATGGCGCAGTTTGCTTAGCAGGAATCGTCGCCGCAATCATTATTCCGCGCCTACCACCATTGAGCTTGAAGACAGATCGTTACATTGATGGGAGTGAGCCAAACGCCAATAGTGATGCATTGCCAGAAGGTCATACGGCCTGGTCTTGGGGTATGGATTTAGCTCTACAGCGCGCCTCACAAGTAACATCTGTACGTTCAGTATTTAAAGAAGGCGTACACAATGCGGTTGATATGGTATTCGGCGTACTACCTGTGGTTATGGGCCTTGGAACCGTTGCCCTCATGATTGCTGAGTATACTTCGGTATTTGAAGTGCTAGGCCAACCGTTTATCCCATATTTGGAGCTTCTGCACATTCCAGAAGCAGTTGCTGCGTCACAAACCATCGTTGTTGGCTTTGCTGATATGTTTATTCCAGCTATTCTCGCTGCGTCTATCGACAATGAAATGACTCGATTTGTTATTGCTGCGATGTCAGTCACTCAGCTTATCTACATGTCTGAAGTTGGTGCCCTACTACTCGGGAGCAAAATTCCTGTTAACATCGTTGAGCTGTTCGTTATTTTTATCCTTCGTACACTGATCACACTTCCAGTCATTGCGGGTGTGGCACACCTGATTTTCTAACCTGAACAGAGCAAAGAAAAAGGCTTCGCATTGCGAAGCCTTTTTTGTACCCAAAGTTAACTACAATTTAAGACCAACATGGATATAGCGATCATTTGAACGACGGTAATAATGATCATCCACTTTTAAGTAAGTCAGATTCCCTATTTGAATGAAAACACTATCCCTTGGTATCCGATCTCGGTAGTAGTATCGATGCCTAGGAGGTCTTGAATCAATCACAACTACGTCTCGATGTCTGTGTTTATGCTTATGTTTGCGTTTGTGATGATGTCGGTCATCATAATAGTGATCGTGATGATGATGAGCACGCTTATGGCCATGCTTATGTTTTGGATCCGCTATCGCGTCGGCACTAAACATACCGAGAGAAAGCAAAGCGCCAGCCATGGCAACAGATATTTGTTTTGACACAACCGTTCTCCTTTTAAAAAGTAACCGTCTCAATAATAGGAATCAACGCAGTAACCCATGTCAGGCTTTGGCTAAGGTTTATTACTAAATCGTCAGAGTTTTGGTTGTGTATCAGCGTTACGTCAGAGCCATTTTCAGCCAATTTGCATTCATATACATAGAGTTATTTGATAAATAAAGAAAAAGCCGCACAGATAAACTGTGCGGCTTTCAAATAATTCAGATTAGTCTTTAGACTGCTTGGGCAAGCAACAGGAAGCAGCCAAATAGGAACATCATGCTCATTCCCATCGTGCCACCACCCGCTTCATAAATAGTGTCGTCTTCAACCGATACTCGGCGTACTTTCATCGTCATCGAAAGCGGAACAAACACCGCAAGGAATACGAGAATAATTCCAGCATAGCTTAAAATCGCTAAGAAATGTTCTGGCGCGAACACCGCCCCCAGTAACGGCAAAACAAAAGTGGCAATAAAGACTACTGGCTTATTGGATTTAAGTAAGTCTGCGTTTTGATCATAAAGTGCCATGGCAACACCTAAGAAAGAAGTCAACAACGCAAGGCCAGTGAACAAAGAGAGAATAAACGCCAATCCAGAATATTTTTGACCAAGAACAGCAATTAACTCCGTTACATTTGCGTATTGCACCAACTCTTGAGGAGGCAAGTTACCCACCACAGCAAGCAGCCACAATAAGTAGCAGACTAGAGGAATCGTTGAACCAATGATGATCATATTACGTAACTGGTTCTTACTCGCTTCTTTGTTGTAACTCACGAGTGACGGAATAACCACCATAAACCCAAAACTGGTAAACAGGACTGAACTGGTTTTTATCAACGCGATCTTGTCGTCACTAACAACCTGATCCAATCCTTCGAAACTAGCGCTTGGCATAAGAGCAAAAAGCGTAAGAATAAGCGCAACAATCATACCTACAAAAAGACCACGATTAAGCTTATCGACAACCCCTGTGCCAGCAGAAACAATAATGCCGACCAAGAGCGTAAAGCCTACTTGACTCGAGACGGTAGAAATAGGCAGTCCAACCGAGGCTGTGACTTTCTGAACCAAATCACCCGCGCCAATAATGTAAGCCATCAACAAGCATACTAACAACGCGTAAAGCAGTCCGTTCGTAACCAATTGACCACCTTTACCCAGCGTTTCGCGCGCAATAGCGTTCATGCTGACGCCACCGCCGACTTTACAACTTGCTTCCAAAAGAAGCAGAGCAGCATAAGTCGTCCCAGCCCAAATAAAGAGCATGAGAAGTGTACCCCATAAAAGGCCAAATTGTGCAAGCACCATAGGTATAGCAAGCATACCGGCGCCAAGTGCAGTTCCTGCGACGATCAGAGAACTGCCGATTAGTTTTAGATTCACGGTTAATACCTCAACATTCAATCCGTTTTGTTTTCACCGACGCACAAGGAAATGAGCACGGATGCAGAAGCTATCCCCACCTAAACATGAACGCAAAAGTACACTTTTGAGGCGAAAAAGATACAGGCCAAATAGAGACTGACTCTACGGCGAACATATCTATCCGTTTTTCCGGTCGATGCTTGGTTGATGAAGCGTCACCATTTTGGGTTCGAAGCAAAATGAGTCCTTTCACCAACCATCCCCCCACTCACTATTGAATGGACGAAATTCGCATGGATTGTAAGCCATAATTAGCAGAATTAACAATGAAAAGACCTATCACATGGTGATATATTTCAATAGACTCACCTAGATTGCACATAGACATCTACCAACCGTTCAGTTACCAGCGATAAAGTCCCCAAAAAATTATCGAGTGATTTAATCGCGAAATAACAACTTGGTATGTACAAAAAAATTTACAGAACCTCAGTAAGCATTTGAGCGCAGTGACGTAGCCTAGCGATGCCATTATCGCTATTATCCACCACGTACCAACACGCTTTGGTACGAATACCTCAACACACTGATTTACGGTTCGAAAATTTTGGTAAATCGGTGTCTGAATGCTGGGTTTCACTCCCCAGCATTTACATCTTGCCTTTACTACTCATCGCCCTTGAATCTTTAGGTTGGCAATCAGCCGAATGAATGGCAGGCTGCTCCGCTCACATACGCCAGGCTACGATATACTTAGAAGTACTAAAAGCCGACAAATGAAGTAGACAATGAAAAACCTTTCTTTGACCCAATGTGTGATAGCGGCCTTTCTGATGCTGCTTGTCGGCACTGCACCTTTGTCAGCAAAAACCGATAACCAACATTCGGTGAGACCAATCACTCAACCGGGTAACAAACATCACACTCGTCTATTAAAGCGCCCGCATCAACCAGTCAAGCCACCCCATAGTCACAGGCCGCCCCATCATTATCGACCACATCACCATAGGCCGCCTTATATCGTTAGGCCACCGAGGCATCACGCAAGCCATTTTTATGTTCGCCATGCGCACTGGTATCCACCTTATCGTGGTCGATATTACTACTATCATAACGATCTTGTAGGCATTGCAACGTTCGCGGTATTTGCCGGGATCACCTACGCAATCGTTCACGATGCCTATTATCAGCAACGCGGTAACCGTTATGTTTATGTAGAGAGTCCACCCGTAGGCAACTACACGATTATTGATGACATACCGAACCGATCGTTATCCAACACCTCAGAGTTAAGACAAACTGATTTGCCCGAGGTAGCCCGTTCGACAAATTCTGCAAACCAAGCTAAACAGATATTGTCGACCAAACGAACCATTAAACCAAGTAGGTATAAACTTGGTCAGATTATCGATACCCTTCCGCACACCAAAAAAACCGTGGTTGTGGATGGTCAAAGTTACTTTAAATATCAGGACACGTGGTTTATTCCTTTACGAGAGCAACGCAAATACAAAGTCGTCAGATCACCTTTGGAGTAACGTAAGTCCTTCTCTGTACCACAACCTACTTTCCTTGCGTAAAACACACGCAGCGAGTAAGATCCATCGCAATTCGACGATTAGCTATCAAAAGCCAAACATGAGTAATAAGTGCACAACAGATTGCCAAGCCGTTTTCAACACGACGCAACAGCAATTAAACAATGAAAAAGAAGTTGCCGCACAAGCGAAAGCCTTGGCGCATCCCGCACGCCTCCGAATTCTGCATATTCTCCATACCTTGGAAAAAATGGATGGCTGCTTGAATAGTGATCTCGTCACTGAACTAGGACTCGCACAATCAACGGTATCGGAACACCTTCGCATTCTTAAGCAGGCGGGTTTCATAACGGCAGAGCCAAATCCACCAAAAGTTTGCTATCGCATACAAAGAGACGCTCTCAATAAATTTAGCGCGCTTTTTTCAGAGTTATTTTAGCGTCTGTTGATCCTCATCACTCAATTCCGATGTATACCCAAATAAGTGCCGAAATTTGAATCGTTCAATCATTATTCGGCGACAGAGGTATCAGGAACCAACCGTGATCATTTGTCTGATAGTTATTGGCCCTCTTACTGAGTTTTCATTCCTAATCGCTTTAGTGAACATAACACTGAGAATGAGAGTGAACGACATCAAACACGACACATAGGCACTTTTTTCTACTTGAAAGTTTCGAGCTAAATTTCTTATTCTCTCAATAATGTTTGGTTTATGCTAACTCACTGCTCAGAGAATAAGGAAGACAGAATGGAACTGGATATTTACGTCGTTGACGCGTTTACTGACTCACAATTTAAAGGCAACTCTGCCGCCGTTGTTCCTCTTACAGAATGGTTGGCACCTGAGCTCATGCAAAACATTGCCTCAGAAAATAATCTCTCTGAGACGGCATTTATTAAAAAAACCGCTCCGAATCAGTATGAGATCCGTTGGTTTTCTCCCCTCACAGAAATCGACTTTTGTGGTCATGCAACGTTAGCGTCTTCGCTGGTATTATTCGAGGAGCTTGGTGTTGAAGGCAGTATCGAATTTCACACGCTGCAAGTTGGCCAACTGTCCGTAGTGAAAAATTCACTCGGCAAGATAGAAATGAGTTTCCCGGCGTTACCACCGCAACCCGTTACGGAGATCCCTACTGCACTGATTGAGGGTCTCAGTAGTCAGGTTGATCGTGTCCTGCTGAGCCAGCAAGCTTATTTCG
Organism: Vibrio mytili; assembly: GCF_049563345.1. Classification (NCBI taxonomy): domain Bacteria; kingdom Pseudomonadati; phylum Pseudomonadota; class Gammaproteobacteria; order Vibrionales; family Vibrionaceae; genus Vibrio; species Vibrio mytili. Next base: position 961,171 of record NZ_CP110482.1, read on the forward strand.
TGATATTAGGAAGCCAACAAGCAGTGGAGTCGATTGAATACCAATCATTGGAGCTGAAAAAACTCGCGCCATACGATGTTGTCGTCACGGCAAAAGGGTCTGAGTATGATTTTGTTTCGCGTTATTTTTGGCCAGCTAATGGCGGAGATGAGGACCCTGTGACTGGCTCTATTCACGCAGGGCTGGCACCATTTTGGGCAAAAGAGCTTGGCAAAACATCACTTATCGCCTACCAAGCTTCAAAGCGCGGTGGGATTTTACACTGCGACGTGAGCGAAGGTAACGTTAAGGTTTCTGGTGATGGTGTGCTGTATATGAAAGGGAAAATTTTCGTTTAACACGATCAACGACTTCAAGCGAAGCCCAACGTTCGGTTGGGCTATCATGATAAACAGGTCATCAATGGTCCTTAACTCATTCGCTACCGTAACGACAATCCAAGCTATCCTCTGTGAACCAAATATTTTGTTGTGACTTGAATATAAGTCTCTCTATTTAAAAAGAATCGCATCCAGATAACATGCTAAAATGTATCTATTAGGGGTCGGCCGACCTTATAAGGAAGCATGCATTATGAAGAGAATTCTATTCAATACTTTTATCATCGCCCTTCTCGCAGCATGCTCACCAGACAACACACCTCAAGCTCTTGGCACATTAGAACGTGACCGTGTCACTTTTACAGCCACATCGAACGAGATTATTCGAGCCCTCCCCGTCAAAGAAGGTAGCCTAGTGAGTGAAGGGGACGTACTGGTGCAACTGGATAGTACCAGCCAACAAGCGTTGCTCGCTCATGCGGTAGCAGAACAAGCAAAAGCAGATGCCTACTTATTGAAACTGACGAACGGGGAACGACCAGAAGATATCGCGGCCGCCTCTGCAAAAGTAGCAAGAGCCGAGGCACAACTGACTGAAGCACAAAAGAACTTCCAACGCAAAGCCGAATTGGTGCGCAAAAAACTCATCAGTCAATCGGAGAGAGACTCCGCCCTCGCAGCAAGAGACTCTGCCCGAGCAGAGCTAAATTCGACCAAAGAAGAGTTCAGCAAACTTACTGCTGGCTCACGACTAGAGGACATCGAACAAGCTAAAGCTGCGCTAATGGCGGCAAAAGCCGATGTTGCCCTGCAAGAGCAAAAGTTATCAGAGCTGACGATTACGGCAACACGAGAAGGGAAACTGGACAACCTACCGTACAACCTTGGCGAGCGTGTACCTGTTAATGGCATTGTTGCGGTGATTCAGGCTAGCCGCGTGCCCTATGCGCGAGTGTACGTTCCCGCAGACTATCGCATCAACTTCGTACCAGGCAAATCCGTTACGGTGAACGTTGATGGCTTAGACAACCCATTGCAAGGCACGGTGCGCTGGGTGGCGAGTGAACCATCTTTTACTCCTTATTTTGCTCTGACCGAAGAGGAACGTTCTCGGTTGATGTATTTGGCTGAAGTCGACTTGCCCGAGTCGGCAGTATCGTTGCCTTCCGGCATCCCTGCGCAAGTCGATTTGGTGGAATAGCCCATGACCGAATACGCGATTCAGGCCCACAATGTGGTGAAAAGATTCGGTGATTTTACTGCGATCAACGATATCACGTTAAACGTGCCCAAAGGTTCGATTTACGGTTTTCTAGGGCCTAATGGATGCGGTAAATCCACGACTATTCGCGTGCTTACTGGCTTACTCAGCCCCAGTGAAGGCAGCGTCGATGTGCTCGGTCTAGAGATCCCCAAACAAGCAGAGCAGTTGAGACTTAAGATCGGCTATATGACACAGAAGTTCTCCTTGTACGACGATCTTTCTGTACAGGAAAATCTTGAGTTTATTGGCCAAATCTACAGCTTGCCCAAAAAACACCTCACAGCCAAAATCGAAGATCAACTTCACATATACGGTTTAGGTCAGTTACGAAAACAACGAGTCAATAGCTTGAGTGGCGGTCAGAAACAACGCCTGTCCCTTGCTGCAGCGACGATGCATGAGCCAGAACTTTTGTTCTTAGATGAGCCAACGTCCGCGGTGGACCCAGAAAATCGGCGTGAATTTTGGGAACAACTGTTTGACCTGTGCGACAAAGGCACGACAATCCTTGTGACCACCCATTACATGGACGAAGCTGAACGCTGCCACCGTCTCGCAATCATGGAGTCAGGAGAAATTCGCGCGGATGGTGAACCGGAACAATTAATGCAAAACATGAGGGTGAACATTGTCGAAGTCAAAGCGAACAAACTAAGGGAACTGAAAGAAAAGCTCATTCAGCGTGAAGAAGTTCGTTCTGCTGCACAACTCGGGATCCGATTAAGAATTCTCATTCACCAACATATTGAACAGCCAATAGAATGGTTGAGAAATACTTTTCCAGAACTAAAACATGCTGAAATGAGCGACGCACGTCCTAGTTTAGAAGACGTGTTTGTCAGCGTAACAGGAAAAGGCCGACAATAATGAGTACCATCACCCGCATGAAAGCGGTAATGATAAAAGAGATACGCCAACTGTCTCGTGACCGCATTACATTTGGCATGGTGGTGATGATCCCGCTCATTCAACTGTTACTGTTCGGATTTGCAATCAACACAGATATCCGCAATATCCCTGTTGGCGTTGTAGACCAAAGTGGCAGTACTGCAGGGCGTATCATTACTCAGTCTGTAAAAGTGACTCAGGTCGTGGATATCAAAGCAACCTATGCCACACCTCAAGAAGCAGAACAAGCGATTCAGGATGGTCTCGTGCGTGCGGCACTCATTTTACCCAGCGATCTGACCCAACGAATGATGCAAGGACGTGTTCTTGGGCAATGGATTGTCGATGGTTCTGACACCATGATCAGTTCTGCGATTCTGTCACTGCAAACCATGCCACTCACGGATTTTGACTTCGACATCAGATCAGCCCCCATTAAAACCTTTGAAGTCGCGCTCTATTACAATCCGAGTCGGCGCTCAGCAGTCAACATTGTTCCTGGCCTACTAGGAATTATTCTTACTATGACGATGATTTTGTTTACTAGCGCGGCCATTGTTCGAGAGCGTGAGCGTGGCAATCTCGAGCTACTCATCACCACACCGATTCACTCAATCGAGTTGATGATTGCTAAGATCGTTCCGTATATATTTGTTGGATTAATTCAAGTCTTCATCATCTTGGGATTAGGACACTGGATTTTCGACGTACCAATAAACGGCGCTCTGAGTCAGGTTTTGTTAGGCACATTGTTATTTATCGCGGCCAGTTTGACACTTGGATTAGTGATCTCCACCGTCGCCTCGACTCAACTTCAAGCGATGCAGATGACGGTATTTATTCTTCTTCCTTCCATCCTGCTTTCAGGATTTATGTTTCCTTATGAAGGCATGCCCATCGCGGCCCAGTGGATCTCTGAAGTCCTGCCAGCAACGCATTTTATGCGCATGATTCGAGGCATTGTCTTACGTGGTGCAGACTTAGTCGATTTGTGGCGAGATACACTTTGGTTGGTGGGCTTTACCTTACTTGGCTTGCTCGTCGCTTCATTAAGATTTAAGAAATCGCTGGATTAATAACCTGGTACTCAATAGTACTCACCGTACGAGCAATCTCTTAAATGGGATATTGTGTAGTTTTTCAGCGAGTCTATTTTGAAATAGAACAGAACCTCTTTGCACACGACACCTTCTCGATCGGTATAAGTAATAAGGCCTTCACTGTAAGCCCGGTTGCCGTCTGACGACTTAATGCGTGCATCTAGCTCAAGGTGTCCTTTATGCGATTTGACCTTATTCTTAACGTCAAATGCATCAATCCACTCTTCCCGATTCGCCATCTGAATCAGCATAGATTCAGCCTGCGTTTCCAACTGCTTAGGATACACATACATTCGGTTGTATCCGAAATAGGCGCACATAAGTAATAAGACCAAGGTCAATGAGGTTGTTCTTGTCATACAAGTTTCCTCTTTTTTGTTATTCGTATATCTAAGTAACCTAAAGTTGTTCGATTCAGCGAGAATAGCTGAGCGCTTAGCCGCGGCAACATATGAATCTTGTTTCACTAATTAACTTGGGTATAAGCATAGTGGATATGAAAAGTTTAGGTTATAAAACTTACCTAAATAACAAGGAATGGTCAGAAATGGTCAATTCTATGACAAGCTCTAACAGCACTTGAACAAAAAACAGTCAACATGTCTGAAAACGTTAAAATAACGAGAATGATCAAGTCAAAAAGCTGAAGAACTGAAGGACTGAAGAACTGAAGAACTGAAGAACTGAAGAACTGAAGAACTGAAGAACTGATAAAAACTCAAACAAGTGAGAACCCATGTCGAGCTCTCACCTGCCTATTTTATCTAACCCGTGTGAACGAGCGTTGAAGATTTAGCCGGTACGTCCTCCGTTACGCTCACCTCAATTTTTACTGCAGCGACTTTAAACTCTGGGATTTTCGCATGCGGATCGGTTGCCGTTGTGGTTAAACGGTTTACCGGTGATTCAACAAAGTGGAATGGAATAAATACCACCCCTTGCTGCATTCGTTTGGTGACAAAAGCATCTATTTCCATGTTGCCACGGCGGGTAGAGATTTTCAGCCTCTGCCCATTACTGATGCCCAGTATTTCTGCATCCTCAACACTGATCATCGCCCTCGGGCCAGCCAAATTATCTAACCCTTTGGTTTTTCGCGTCATCGTTCCCGTATGGAATTGCTCTAAAACACGCCCCGTGGTCAGTACTAAAGGAAACTCCTCATCCGGAAGCTCAGCAGCATAGCGGAATGGAATTCCCACCATTTGCCCTTTGCCACGCGTAAACTGCGTCTGGTGCATAATGCGCGTACCGTGCGGATTGTTCTTATTGCTCGGCCATTGCACACCATTTGGCGTAATCGTCTCCCAACGTAATCCTGCGTATTGTGGTGTGACGCGAGCGATCTCATTGGTGATCTCAGAAACGCAGTGATAGTGCCAATCGCCACCCATCGCGTTGGCAATGTCTTGAATGATCTTCCAGTCTTCTCTCGCCTCACCCGGTGCCGACACCACTTGATTAATCCGCTGTACACGGCGCTCAGTATTAGTGAAATGCCCGGTCTTCTCTGCAAAGGAACAAGAAGGAAGAACGACATCCGCATACTGTGCGGTTTCGGTTAGGAAAATGTCTTGCACCACCAAGAAATCTAATGCTTCCAAACCTTCAATCACATGGGCTTGGTTTGGATCACTGAGCACTGGGTTTTCACCCATAATGTACATACCGCGCACATCGCGTTTACACGCTGCGTCGATAATCTCGGTCAGTGTCAACCCCTGCTCAGCAGACAAGTCCGGTGCGTTCCACTCTATAGAAAAGTGTTGACGTACCATTGGGTTATATACTTTTTGATATCCTGGATAGCAGTTTGGCAGCGCTCCCATATCACACGCGCCTTGCACATTCGATTGACCGCGTAGCGGATTAATACCACCACCTTCGATGCCGATGTTGCCGCACAACAACTGCAAATTTGCAATCGAGCGCACATTGTCGTGTCCAGTGGTATGCTGGGTAATCCCCATCGAGTAGTAAACTGCGGTGCGCTGAGCAGTCCCTATCATGCGCGCCATCGCGAAAATATCTTGCGATTTCACGCCCGTAACAAGCTCAACTTTATCGAGATTATACGCTGGCGACATTACCTCTTGTAATAAGGTATCAAAGCCATCAACACGCTCTTCAACGTACTCTGAGTCATACCAACCATTTTTGATGATTTGCTGCATCACCCCGTTGAGTAGCATGACATCAGTACCGGGGCGATGTGCTAAGTAAAGTTCGGCATGATCGACCATATCCACACGTTTAGGATCGGCAACGATCAAACGAGCACCGTTATGTCGAATCGCTTGTTTAATATGCGAGGCGATGATTGGGTGTGCGGATGTGGTATCCGAACCGATAATAAAGATAACATCAGAATGCTGAATACTTGGAATATCGTTGGTCATCGCACCACTGCCCAGAGAGGCCTCTAGCCCCGTAACCGTTGAAGCGTGACACAAGCGCGCACAGTGGTCGACATTGTTGGTGCCTAATTCACGACGAATAAACTTTTGGAACAGGTAGTTATCTTCATTAGTCGTTTTAGCAGAAGAGAAACCTGCCAGCGCATTTCCTCCAAAATCCTGCTTGATTGCGGAGAACTTGGACGCCACTAACTGGATCGCCTCTTCCCAACTAGCCGGTTGTAGCCAGCCGTCTTTTCGAATCAAAGGGGTAGTTAAACGCTCTTCGCTGGCAATGAAGTCAAAACCAAATCGCCCTTTCACACACAACATACCTTGGTTAACTGGCGAGTCTGCCCCTTCTACATAACGGACTTTATTTTCGGCTTCATCAACATACATGGTCAACTTACAACCCACACCACAGTAGGTGCAGATCGTATCCACAGCTTTCAAGTGCTCGGTACGACCTTGAGAGCGATCACGACTGTCTACCATGGCACCGGTTGGGCACGCTTGTACGCAGGCACCACACTGAACACAGTTAGAATCCCCCATCAAGGTTGCAGCGTTAACGTTTGAACCTTTTTCTGCACTGCGAAATCTCGGACGGTCATCTGGTCGTAATGCCGGACGTCCATTTTCGTCACTGACAAAACTCAATACCCCGTGTACCGCTTTTTCGCGGCAGGCTTGAATACATTGGCCACAGCTAATACAACGGTTGGCATCAAATTCGATAAACTCCGAACTACGGTCAACTGGGTACTTATGACGAAGATCTTTTGCTCGCAAGTCGAGCCAATCTTGATGCCCAACAACTTTCGTTGGCGAGAGTTTTAGTGACGATTCAAAAGACTGTGTCACCTCATATTCCGTCGCATAATCACGTAAATCACAATCTGTATTTGCCTGACAACCACACTCCAAACATCGAGCCGCTTCTTGCATGGCTTCTTCATTGTTAAAGCCTAATTCCACTTCAGCAAAACTTTGTTCACGTTGTTCAGGTGTTAACTCAGGCATGATTGAACGCGCCACTTTTTGAATGTTCTCAAAGTGCAGCGGATCAACTTGCGATAACGTCTTCTCTTTACGAGAGTTAAACGCCACAGTTGGCATATCCGCCATGTCGCCATTGAGGAATAAATCTATCGCTTTTGCAACGACACGACCATCTCCCACCGCTTCAACCGCCGTTGCAGGGCCTCGTCGAAAGTCGCCGATACTAAAAATATTCCCGGTACCGGTGTGCATAGTTTTGTCGTCCGTTTCAGACGTGTTCCATCGAGTCACAGGGATAGAAACGCTGTCATTATCTAAAAAGCTCAGATCAGGCTTTTGAGAAACGGCCGCAATGACGGTATCGAACTCTTCCGTGAAAAACTCACCAGTTGGTTTCGGACTGCGGCGACCTGAAGAGTCTGGCGCGCCTAAGGCCATGCGCTCTAGACGAATCGCCTTCACAGCCCCTTTATCGTCTGAGACATTTTCTGCTGGATTGGTAAGAAAATGGAATTTTACGCCTTCATGCTCGGCTTCCACGATTTCGTAGTCTTCAGCAGGCATCTCTTCTCGAGTTCGACGATAGATAATTGTGGTATCCGCTCCCGCACGACGGGCGGTCCGGGCACAGTCAATCGCCGTGTTACCACCACCAATCACCGCCACTTTTTTACCCGTGACGTATGTTTGCTCAGTCACATAGTCTTTCAGGTAATCGACCCCCAAATAGCAACCTTGCAAGTCGCTACCCGGATAATTCATTTCTACCGCTTGCGATGCCCCAACCGCTAAACACACTGCGTCGTAATCGTCACTTAATTGGGAAAGCGTGAAATCAACCCCGAGCTTTTTATCGGTCTCGATCCGCATGCCATTGCGACACATTAATTCGATTTCTTTATCCAGAATGTCCTTTGGCAAACGGTATTCTGGTATACCGTAACGTAACCATCCCCCCGCTTTTGGCATAGACTCAAAAACGGTGACGTTATAGCCTTCATTCGTTAAGTAGTACCCAGCCGTTAAACCACCGGGGCCGCTGCCCACAATCGCGATGTTTAAGTTTTTAGCGGTTTTCTGTTCAGGAACAAAAGACTCATAGCTTGCTAAGTCCGCATCCGCAGCGTGTCGTTTAAGTTGACGAATTGCAATTGGCTCATCCACCAAAGCACGACGACATTCACTTTCACAAAATGCAGGACAGACTCGACCAATTGACAGCGGCATAGGCAACGTACGCTTAATCACTTCAATTGCTTTTTGATGATCGTTTTGTGCGATGTGATATAGGTACGATTGGATGTCTACGCCAGCTGGGCAGGCAGTTTTACATGGCGCCTCGCAGTCAGCGTAATGATCTTTCATGATGCGGTTCAAGGCTTTCCGGCGACGTTCGGTTAAATCTTCAGACTGTGTAAGAACATTCAAACCATGGTGCACTTCGAGTTCACAAGCGCGCTTGATACCACCGCTTTCGACTTCAACCACACACAAGTCACACGGAATTTTCTCATTACTTTTATTCGAGCCGCATAATGAGGGAATCTCTACCCCACACACTTTTGCGGCTTCTAGAAGGGTTAGCCCTTCTTCGACTATTCTATATTTTCCGTCAATGACAATTTCGATCATATTTCCCCCGAGGCTAGCCAATTGACCTCATTATTTTTAAGGATAAATCCTACTACGCTGCACGCTTGTGACAAAACACTCAATAAGAGAATTTTATTGTAGATTCTTAAGTATTGACCTTCCCCCTAGGGTAACCTTTATAATGTAAGGGTTATTAACATCATCACTCTTATTTTGGATACGGTATGCGTCTCAAATCACTGCATACAATTTGGCTTACGTTACTCACCACACTGGTACTTGTTGTATCGAGTGTCGCGAACAGTGCGTCGCTAATGAGTTTAAGAATGATGTCGAATAACAACTCCATGTCGTCTCACGCTATGGCTAACACACAGCCAATGCTTAATAGGCAGAAAACCGAACACTGTGGTTCTCACGTAATGGAGAGAGTGGTAGATACTCACGCTTCGCATTCTCCCGATCAAGCTTCGCTCTCCTTGTCTGAAAACGCCTTAGCTGAAAACGTGATGGCAGATTGTGTGGACAACACAGGCTCAATTCATAACTGCTGTTCAGCGTCCTGTTCAGCCATGTTCGTGTATTTACCAACACCAAGTAATCATACTTTACCGCAGGCCTATCGTGCTCCAATGTTGTTCGATACAAGTGCACCTGTTGTACAAGTCAACAACAACCTCTATCGACCTCCCATCGTTTAACTTCCCCCAACCATATTCGATCCTGCTAACTCGCAGGTTGTTTAACTACACCCAATTTTTGAACTAAAACTCTCTCCTACTTTGTGCTTACTGACATGAGTACATGGCAACACATGAACAGGTTTTAGCTCATAGAATTGGTGAACTCCCTTCATATGCTCTGGACATACGAGTTCGATCGTACCTCAGCTCTTGAAGAGAAACATTTTGGATGTAAACGATGAAATTCCACCCCAATCGTTTAGTGAGCACTATTTGCTCACTGACCTTTGTTGCCTTACCCGCCTTTAATGTCATGGCGCAGTCCTCATCTGACATTTCGGCAAATGAGTCAACACAAGTTCAATCAGCCCAAGAACTTGAAAAACTAATTAACCTTGCATTGAGTAATGACGGAACTCGAAAGCAGTTCTTTGCACAGTCCGAAGCCATACGCGAATCTGGTGTGGCAAGCGCAACGCTCATGGATCCAAAATTGAAAGTTGGTTTTGGCGGCTTACCTGTCGACAGTTTTCAATTTGATGACGATCCAATGACCAATATTTCCGTTGGCCTAATGCAGCAGTTTGAACGCGGTTCCACCCTTGGTCTGCAGCAAAAGAAAGCGAATCAACAAGCTGATGGTGTCGAACTCCAAGTACATGCGCGTGAATTGGAGATTGCCAACAGCATGACCCAACTCTGGCTTGAGCTTGGGTATCAACAACGAGCGGAACAGATCATGTTGGAAAACCGCCGTTTAATGAAAGAAATGGAAAACTTTATTCAAACCAATTATTCGATTGGTAAGAGTGAGGCTCAGGATTTACTCAATGCACAACTCCAAGTCAGCAAATTAGACGAAAAGCTACAGGCCAACGCACAGATGCAGCGTCGTTTGGTTGCTCAGCTGTCTGAATGGTTAGGAGCAGATTGGATTCACAACGATGCACAGCACAATCAAATCTCTATTAAAGCCAGTAACCAATTGAACTGGAGCCATTTAACGCGAATACTCGCCGCAAATACCGATACCAGTAAGCATTATGAACAGTTGAGCTTCCACCCTATGGTGAAAATGGCGGATATCAGTGTTTCAACTAATGAAACTCAGGTAGAAATCGCCGAGCAAGCTTATACACCACAGTTTGGGGTCGAAGTGGCTTATGCTTATCGTCAGGCAAACAACATGAAAGGTGAACCAGCATCCGATTTAGTCAGTGCTTATCTCACCATGGATATTCCTCTGTTTACGGGCAATCGCCAAGACCGAAACCTCGCAGCAGCCCAATATCAGGTTGGGGCAGCTCGCTCTCAGAAAGACACATTACTCACCCAAATGAATGCCAAGGTAAACACCTTGCTAGTCGATCGTACCAATCTAACTCAACGTTTGGAACGGTATCAATCCACCCTACTTCCTCAAGTCAAAGCTCGTATTCGCGCGGTAGAGCGAGGTTACCAAAATAACACCGCTCAGTTTAACGATGTGCTCATGGCAAGTACTGATGAGCTGGCCCTAAAGCTAGAACAACAGCGCTTGCTCACCGATTTAAACATCGTAAACAGCAATTTATCAGCGCTGTTGGGCGGGTTTGAATATCAGGTATCAACACCCGTTATTACGCCTGAAAAGAATACGAACTGAATCACGAAAAACTCGAAACCTCTCGACGCAGTCCGAAATACAAAAAATACATCGACTGTTGAATGAAATGAGGAAATAAGGAATTAAGAATGACGTCAAACTCAATCAAAATTGCCACGATCGCTCTGCTTATCGGTGGAGTACTCGGATTTGGAGCAAACCAATTTAGCTCTGGCACGAAGCACGAGACCGCCAACATAGGCGAGAACACATCAAGCAGTTCAGATGAACCGTTATATTGGGTCGCTCCGATGGACCCTAATTACCAGCGAGATAAGCCCGGAAAGTCTCCAATGGGAATGGATTTAGTCCCTGTTTATGCAGGCGATCTCGCCGGTGAACAGGATAAGCCGGGAACGGTAACGATTGATCCATCGGTGGAAAATAACCTCGGAGTGAAAACGGCTGCCGTCACCTTAGAGAAACTCGCCCCTCGTATTGAAACGGTCGGTTATATTGCTTTTGATGAAAGTCATCTTTGGCAAACCAACGTCAGAGTCGCTGGTTGGGTTGAACAACTGTACATCAATGCTGTAGGTGAGCAGGTTAAAAAAGGCGATGTATTGTTCACGCTATATTCGCCGGAGCTCGTTAAAGCACAAGAAGAGCTTCTGAATGCTTACCGCACGGGTCGCAATGGCTTAGTAAAAGGCGCAACCGAGCGCTTGGTGACTTTGGGCGTTGATCGCTCGCAAATCAAAACGATAACCCAACGCGGAAAAGCGTCACAAACCATTGAAATTAAAGCCCCTGCCGACGGAATCATAGCGAGTTTAAACGTTCGAGAAGGCGGGTATCTATCACCGGCTCAAGTCGTGGTCAGTGCGGGGCCACTTGATAATGTTTGGGTAGACGCAGAAGTGTTCGAACGTCAAGCCCATTGGATGAAAGCGGGTAGTAACGCCTCTATGACACTGGATGCGATTCCTGGCAAGGAGTGGCAAGGCCTGGTGGATTATGTTTACCCCATTTTGGATCCGAAAACCCGAACATTGCGTGTGCGCTTAAAATTCCCCAACCCAAATGGCGAACTTAAGCCTAATATGTTTGCCAACATTGCCCTACAACCGGTTAGTGACGAAGCTGTGATGACGATTCCAAAGTCTGCGGTTATTCGCTCTGGCGGAATGGCTCGGGTGGTATTGGCAGAAGGCAACGGAAAATATCGTTCAACACGCATTAAGGTTGGACGTGAAGCCGACGACAAGACGGAAGTGCTGGAAGGTCTAACCCAAGATGATCACATCGTCACATCAGCGCACTTCATGCTTGACTCAGAATCCAGTCAGTCTGCAGACCTATCAAGAATCTCGAAGGCAAAACAAACGCCTGCCCCAACCGCATGGGCAAAAGGTGAAATTACCGATGTAATGAACGATCATCGGATGCTGACCATCAACCACCAACCAGTACCGGAATGGGACTGGCCAGGCATGGTGATGAATTTTACCTTAGGTGAAGGGGTAGAAATGAATGGCCTGAACAAAGGGCAAGCCATTGAGTTCGAAATCCAAAAAACACCATCGGGCCAGTATGAGATTTTGGACTACAAAGCCAATGATAGTGTAGTGGTCACTGACGTTTGGCTAACAGGTGACATCAGCATGCTAATGGCCGACTTTGGCATGATTACTCTCAACCATATGCCAGTTGCAGAATGGAATTGGGAGGCTGGGGAAATGAACTTCTCAGTGGGCAACGATGTTGATTTATCCGGCTTTGAAGAAGGGCAAAAAGTTCGGTTTCTAATCGAAAAGCAAGGCTCTGATTATGTGCTCAAGCAACTTGAAGCGGTCGAGGGATAATTATGATTAGCGCAATTATTCGTTGGTCCATCAATAACCGCTTTATGGTACTGATCGCGACGATCGTGCTGGTATTAGCCGGACTTTATAGTGTAAAAAACACACCTGTCGATGCTATTCCAGACTTGTCTGATGTACAGGTCATCATAAAAACAAGCTACCCGGGACAAGCCCCTCAAGTCGTAGAAGATCAAGTCACCTATCCGCTCACAACGGCAATGTTAGCGGTTCCGGGCGCAGAAACCGTTCGTGGCTATTCATTCTTTGGCGACTCATACGTTTATATCATTTTTAACGATGATACCGATATGTACTGGGCTCGTTCTCGTGTTTTGGAATACTTAAGCCAAGTTGCACCGAAATTGCCACCCAGTGCGAAGCCAACATTGGGGCCTGATGCAACGGGTGTCGGCTGGGTCTACAGTTATGTCCTACAAGACAAAACGGGTCAACACGACCTTGCTGAACTGCGCAGCTTCCAAGATTGGTTTTTAAAATACGAACTGCAAACCGTTGATGGCGTATCTGAAGTCGCAACCGTTGGCGGCATGGTGAAGCAATATCAGGTTCAAATCGACCCAGCTAAATTACGTGCCTATAACCTCACCTTGCAGCAAGTCAACATGGCCATCCAAAATGGTAACCAAGAGACTGGCGCCTCGGTTGTCGAAGTGGCAGAAGCTGAGCACATGGTTCGAACCACCGGCTATTTGACGAGCATCGAAGACATTGAATCCTTGCCTTTAAAAGTGACCGAGAAAGGTACACCGCTGCTGTTAGGCGACATTGCCGACATCAACTTAGGGCCACAAATGCGCCGTGGTATCTCAGAGTTGAATGGCGAAGGTGAGGCGGTTGGTGGTGTTATCGTCATGCGTTATGGAGAAAACGCGAGCGCAGTCATCCACAAGGTCAAAGAAAAGCTTAATGATTTACAGGCCAGCTTGCCTGATGGTGTGGAAATCGTTCCAACTTACGATCGTTCAACTCTGATCAATGCTGCGGTGGACAACTTATGGAAAAAGCTTGCCGAAGAATTCATCGTCGTCGCGGTCGTTTGTGCGTTGTTCCTGTTCCACATCCGTTCATCCTTGGTCATCGCTCTGAGCTTGCCTGTCGGCATTTTATCTGCCTTCATCATCATGCATTCGCAAGGCATTAACGCCAACATCATGTCACTGGGTGGGATAGCCATTGCCATCGGAGCCATGGTTGACGGAGCGATTGTCATGATCGAGAACGTCCACAAACACATCGAGCGAACACCGTTAACGGATGAAAACCGCTGGCAGGTGATTAGCAAAGCGGCAGAAGAAGTCGGTGCACCGCTGTTCTTCTCACTGCTTATCATCACGTTAAGTTTTGTTCCGGTGTTTGCGCTCGAAGGACAAGAAGGCAAAATGTTCTCGCCTCTCGCCTTTACGAAAACCTACGCCATGGCATCAGCCGCCGCGCTTGCGATCACACTTGTACCCGTTTTAATGGGTTACTTTATTCGGGGAAAAGTGCTTCCTGAACACAAAAACCCAGTGAACCGTAGTTTGGTTGCGCTTTATCGCCCATTGTTAAACCTAAGCCTAAAGTATCCCAAAGCGATGATCGTCCTCGCACTTGGGCTCATGGCGTCAGCATACTACCCAACGAGTCAATTGGGCAGTGAGTTCATACCACCGCTGGATGAAGGCGATTTGATGTACATGCCAACCACTTATCCAGGAATTTCTATTGGTAAAGCGCGTGAATTACTGCAACAAACCAACAAGTTGATCAAAACGGTACCTGAAGTAAAAACCGTTTGGGGCAAAATTGGTCGTGCAGAAACCGCGACAGATCCCGCTCCATTGACGATGATCGAAACCGTGATTCAGTTTAAACCAAGAGAAGAATGGCGCGAGGGGGTAACCACAGAGTCACTGCGCAAAGAGTTCGATGCGCTGATCCAGTTCCCTGGGTTGACGAATGCTTGGGTTATGCCCATTAAGACTCGTATCGATATGCTAGCGACCGGTATTAAAACCCCTATCGGGATCAAAATTGCGGGGCCAGATCTCAAGGAAATTGAAAAAATTGGCGCTCAGTTGGAGCCCATTTTAAATGGTGTTGATGGCACGTCATCGGTTTATGCTGAGCGTGTAGCTGGGGGCCGCTATGTCACAATAGACATCAAGCGTCGCGTTGCCGCTCGTTATGGACTCAATATCAAAGATGTTCAGCAAGTCATTTCTACTGCGGTTGGTGGGATGAACGTAGGTGAAACAATCGAAGGCCTAGAACGGTACCCGATTAACGTTCGCTACCCACAAGATTATCGGGATTCTGTCGTCAAACTGCAAAATTTACCACTCGTTACGCCAAACGGTGCTCGCATTGCTCTCGCTGATGTGGCCGACATTCGCTACGAAGATGGACCACCGATGATTAAGACCGAAAATGCACGTCCTAACGGTTGGGTATTCGTCGATATTGACGGACGCGATCTCGGCTCATATGTCGTCGAAGCACAACAAGCTGTCGCTGATCAACTGGTCCTGCCGACTGGCTATTCGATCGCATGGTCGGGTCAGTATGAATATATGGAGCGAGCCAAAGACCGTTTGAGCATCGTGGTCCCTATCACCATCGTGATCATCATGATGCTGCTTTATTTCAGCTTCCGCCGGATAGGTGAAGTCCTGATCATCATGCTGACACTGCCTTTAGCGATGGTGGGAGGTTTGTGGCTCATGCATTACCTTGGCTACAACTTCTCCATTGCTGTGGGAGTCGGATTTATCGCACTGGCAGGTGTCGCCGTCGAAATTGGGGTCATCATGCTTGTCTACCTTAACCAAGCCTGGCACCACAAAAAGCTCGACGCTCAAGAGAAAAAAGAATCACTAAACCTGAACGATCTGACCAACGCGATTCGTGAAGGTGCGGGCTTACGTGTGCGTCCAGTAATGATGACCGTACTCACCGTAATCATTGGTCTCATACCAATCATGTACGGTGAAGGAACCGGATCTCAAGTGATGCAGCGTATTGCCGCACCAATGATTGGTGGTATGGCGTCAGCGCTTCTGCTCACCCTGCTGGTGTTGCCAGCGATCTTCAAGCTGTGGAAACAGCGCGAAGTGAAAAATCAATCACACCCTAAATAACTAAACAATCAGCGCCATTGTGTTGGTATCAATGGCGCATTACTGATGAAATGTAAGGACATTACGATGAAAAAGACACTAATCGCACTTACTCTGACTATAGCTTCTGGTAGCGTCTTGGCTGAAATGGATCACTCAAATATGAACCATGACGCTATGTCTGTAGAAGGTATGTCTGTAGAAAACATGCCTATGGAGAATATGCAAAGTGAAAGCATGCCTATGGATCATTCAAAAATGGATCACTCAAGTATGGGCGGAATGCCAGGCATGTCTGCGGTAGGCATGCCAGCTACTGGGGCCAAGCCCGACAAGGTGATCCACGTTATCTTGAGTGATGACATGAAAATTACATTCAAAAAAGAGGTAAAAATCGAACCGAACGACGTGGTCCAATTCGTGGTTATGAATACAGGCAAGATCAACCATGAGTTCACTATTGGTTCAGCGCAAGAACAACGTGAACATCGAGAAATGATGAAAACTATGGCTGGTGATCATATGCATGACACTGGTAATGCTGTCACCGTCGCGCCAGGCAAAGCGAAACAGTTGCTGTGGCACTTCCACGGTGACAATAATGTTGAGTTTGCTTGCAACATTCCTGGCCACGCAGAGGCAGGAATGATCAAAAAAGTGAAATTGTAAGCACGCTGTCCTTGTACCTGAACGAGAACGCAAATAGGAGCACTTCGCTGCTCCTACTTCTTTCGGGAAGTCGCATCCTCTGTCGGAAAGTAACCAGACCTCATATCGAGTCATGGAACCTTGAACGATTTCTTCGGTAAACCACTAATCGTCCTTCGCTCTCAGCCCCCGACTGATTATCGCAAGGGTGATATGTCACCAACGGTGTTTTGATAACGTTATCATTCCAATACGCATCGAAACGGAAATTAGAATGACGAAACGTCACGAAGCACAACAACAATTTGAAGAAAGTAATGCCAATTTGATTGTTGGTAACAAGGCTCACTGCCCCATATCGCCAAAACAACTCGCCTTAACCACGAGTCACTCACCTTATGTCATTCAAAGATTCAAAAGTGGGCTTACGGCAGAAGTCTATCGTGTTCGCTTTAACGGAAAGGACTACACGTTAAAGAAAAAGCGCCCGATACCTCTCGTACAAAACCTTGATGGTCAGTTCTCTTTTCTTAATGAGGTGCAACGCCGCTCTGACTTTCAAAAGCTTAAAGATGATCCCAAAACATCTCAAGCATTCAGGTGCATCGTGGAGACAGTGTATGCAGATTATCGCCTGGGTATTATCTTGTCCGAATGGATTGAAGGAGAGCCTATCAGTGAGCTTACCCCTTCGCTGCTATCGCAACTTTTTTCTACCTTGATTGAGAGCGAAAAAGTCGGCTTGTTCGAATGGGATTTAAGTTCTGGTAATTTATTAGTCGATAGTAACCAGAAATTATGGCTATTTGATTTCGGCTATATGTATCCATTTGATCCGCTGACTGAGTTTAACAGTGATGGTACCCAGAGTTCACTGTTTCAATTTTGTGAACGCTTTGAAACCCGGTTTTTATCTGGTTGGATTCTGGACTATGATTGTTCACGACATCAGTCTTTAACGATATTCCATCACGTCAAACACGCAGCCGTAGGTGCACTGGAGAACAAGATTGCATGGTTGCGAGCAAATCATGCAGATAGAGCCATCATTGACGTCACTCAGTCGTTGAAAGCACGATACCTTCTCGCACTTGAAAACCATGACGAACTGGAAAGGCTGTTTACTGTTGAGATGTTTCGCTCCAATGTACTGGATATTGAGGATGATCTGAGTGGCAAAAGCTGTACGCCCACGACCGTTAAGCGAGTGAATACGGTTCTTGAGATGATAGAAAACGACTATCCACTACTCAAAGAGCAAGGTGCGCTGCATTTTCACAATAAAGATAAAAGCAAACAAGAGTTGATTGAGTCGTATCAGAAAAAGTGGCACTTAGTAAAACAGTATCAGCTTTAGCTGAATAAAGTTTCAGATGACTGACTAAGTGGGTAAATTCCCCAAGGTGAAGGATAACCTTTTTATTCCAACTCCAAAATCAAGCTACGCTATGATACGAAGTCGTAGCTTGATCAAAGCCAAAGAGTGACCAAGACATTGCTTCCGTTGCGCAGCCCTTTCACCGCATCACAAACAGCTCTTCATGGTAATGATGCTCAGTATCAAATTGATACGCTTTCAACTGCGCTTTCAATGTTTGTGAGAATGATTCTGGACCGCAAAAAACCAGTTCATAACCTGTTAAGTCTCCGCAACGTTTTACGATCCGTTCCGCATTAAGTCTTGGTGACGACTGGGTATCAATCACGCTCAAATCCACCCTTGCTTGGTGCGCAGCGTGCCAAAGCTCATCCAGCAACTGGCTATCAAGTCCGCGACAACAATAAAATAAGTGCGCTGGCTGATGTGAGCTCCGCTCTTTTAATGTCGCGAGAATTGCGAAGAAAGCCGCAACCCCTACCCCACCAGCGACCCAAATCTGAGGTTTGCTGACGTCGAATTCCAAACGTCCATAAGGCCCTTCCAAAGTGACGTTATCACCGGGTTTTACTCGTTGGTATAAACCAGTCGAAAAATCCCCTAGCTCTTTGATTAAGAACTTCAAATCAGGGTCGGAGCTTGCCGAAGCAATCGTAAATGGGTGGGGGTCTTCATCACCAAAGCGCACATAGGCAAATTGCCCTGCTTTATGCCCTTGCCAACTTTCTGTCGGCGTGAGAACTAATTCCATCACCCCGGCTTGGGAGAAAAAGCGCGTTGACTTAACCCGCATGGGATGACGATTCGCACGGCCGACGAACCCAAGCAAACTGTAAACCGCAGCCGCAGACCCTAGCAAGGCAAATGCCCAAACAACAACATAAATAGGCTCACCCCAATATGCGCGCTTAATCATTAGTACCGAGTGAACCACTAGCATCAAGTAAGCTACGGCCATCAATCGGTGGGATAGTTTGAAGGGTCTATACTTTACGACGGTCCAAAGTGAAATACCAACCAAGACCAATAATAAGTAGAAGCCCCACTCCCCAAAATTCATCGCAACATCACGCAAATCTGCTATCCAGGCTTCCCACCCTTGAAGGTTATGACCCGCAGGCCCAGCACCGGTAAACTTGACAGGTTTCTCCAAAAATTCTGACTCAATCAACCATGTGGGTATTTGATACAACGCCCAATGTAGAACCGCTACGCTAACGCCTGAAATGCCCAACCATTTATGGAGTCTATACGCTTTGTCTAGGCCACGAGTCCATCGTTCAATCGCGGGCAATCGCAATGCCAAAACCATCGCTACCGACATTAAAACCAATGCAACCATGCCTGAATATTGGGTTAGCGCTGAACGCCAACGGAAGAATTGAGTCGATGATAGGAGCTGCGGTTCAGATATCAGCCACAACACTGACACAATCGCTATTAATACAAACACAAAATTCCGTACCGTTTTCATGCTCGTCACCCTCACAACCACCTTTATTCTATTTTAGCTCTTCTAACGTCAATATACGTAAAGTTGCGTAAATCCTGTGCATATTTCTACAGAAAATGGACAGAGATTTAACAGGCCAGATAACCGTGAATCGCTATAGTACCGAACCGAATGACGCGATTTCGCGAGCTAAGATAAAAATAGAAGAACAAGACCTATGAAAAAGTTATTTTTGTTGATGGGACTACTCGTGTATTCATCCGCTAGCTTAGCCACCCACCTCAATGAAAACATTTCTAATATTGAGCAACAAATCTCTGGGCGTATTGGTGTTTCTATTTGGGACACGCAAAACGACAGCCACTGGGATTATCGTGGTGATGAGCGCTTTCCTTTAACGGGGACAGCAAAAACTCTGGCATGTGCAACAATGCTAGAAAGTATGGACACCGGTCAATTAGATAAAAATGCCACGTCTAAATTAGTCAAAGAAAACATGGTAATGTGGTCGCCTGTGATGGAGAAGATGACCGGAGAAAGTGTACGCGTTGAACATGCTTGCGAAGCGGCAATGTTAATGAGTGACAACACCGCTGCCAACCTTGTACTCAGTAGCGTTGGAGGCCCAGACGCAGTAAACTTGTTCCTACGTCGTGTTGGAGACAATACAACACGATTAGATCGCCAAGAGCCAGAAATAAACGAGGCCAAACCAGGGGATGTACGTGATACAACCACGCCAAATGCCATGGTCAATACATTAGAAAGTTTACTTGAGGGCAAAGTACTTGCTTATGAGTCTCGTCTACAGTTAAGAATTTGGATGCAGGACAACAAAGTATCCAACGCTCTTATTCGCTCCGTACTTCCACAAGGATGGTCCATTGCCGATCGTTCTGGGCAGGGAGGTCACGGATCGCGGTCGGTCAATGCAGTGATCTGGAAAGAAGATCATAAGCCCATTTACATCACTATTTACGTGACCGATACCGAACTATCTTTACAAGCACGAGATCAACTCGTTGCTCAAATCAGTCAACTCATTCTAGAGCCCTATAAGAACATATAGGCTTCTGCCCTACCTCTGTGAGTCAAACTACATAAGCACAACAAAAAAGGTAGCGTTCTAGAACACTACCTTTTATTCGTTGGCCACTGGGTAAAATCAATCAACCCGCAGCACTTTTATCAATGACGTTAAATAGATACACGTTTTTTAACGTCATTTCAGTACATTATGCCTTCCTCAGGTCTCTTGTCGGATAAGTCAATACGGCACCATTAGCTTTAACATGCGTATACGCACCACCGCCACTTACACCAGATACGACCATTTTTCCTAGATCAACGCCTTTGGTAGCGACAACTTCATCACCAATTGAAAACATACTGCATACCTTCTATTTAGATTAAGACCATGGGTCAATTGGGTGTATTTAATATGAAATAGCGACATACACCTAATCAGGTTTTTTGTCGTAAGGATCAAATTTTTATAATGAAGTGGCCGTCGAAAACGCATTAAATTTCGGAACCATTGACGAAACTGGATTACAATCCTCGTCACGGAGATCAGGGAGTGACTTTTACTCTCTTTGGAGAAACAAAATGAAAAAAGGTCTTAAAATGCGTGCGCTAGAACGTTCTGATCTACGTTTTATTCACGAGCTGAACAATAATCGTAATATCATGGCCTACTGGTTTGAAGAGCCTTATGAGTCCTACGATGAGTTAGAAGAGCTGTATCGTAAACACATCCATGATGATGCCGAAAGGCGTTTTGTTGTCGAAGACGACGACGGGATTGTGATCGGCCTTGTCGAGCTTATCGAAATTAACTACATACATCGTAGTGCTGAGTTTCAAATTATCATTGCACCCGACCATCAGGGACTTGGCTACGCGACCGATATGATACACCGTGCGTTAGACTATTCGTTTTCAATTTTGAATCTACGTAAAATATACCTACTGGTTGCAGTAGACAATGACATTGCTATTCACCTCTACAAAAAATGCGGTTTCATTGAAGAAGGCCATTTGGTTGAGGAGTACTTTATCAATGGTGCTTATCGAGACGTTAAAAGAATGTATATTTTGAAGCACCAGTATCAGAAAGAAACGGCACAGTAAAAACGACGGCTTAGGATTAAAATCACCACTCAAGTGTATCGGCTTTACCGCAAAAAAAGAGCCGCTCAATGCGGCTCTAACTGCTAAGGTCAGTTGACCTTTTGAAATGATTTTTAAAGCGAATTGTTGGTATTAACCCGCTTGGTTGAGCTGAAGTTCAGCTTGAAGCGACTCGGCTTCAGCTTCATTAAGCACTTGCTCAAAACCTTTTAGACGCTTATGAATTGAAAGCAGTTCAACAATGGTCGTCCAAGAGTTAACTAAATATTGGAAAGAGTTCTCCACTTGGCTAAAGGCATTCATAATGCGTTGCATCATACCCAGTGTAAATGCGCCCGCCACAATGGATGGCGCTAAAGCAATCATGGGAACGAATGCACCGACCTGCAAATAACCATAGCGAACAATATTGAAGTACACGTAGTGTAGGTAAAGTCGAAAATAGCTACGACGAACATTACTAAACAATGCTTGCAAAGTAATAGGCTCTGCACGATCTTCGTGGTCTTCTCCGTAAACTAATTCTTTACGGTATGCCGCTTCTACTTTCTGGTTCTTAAACTCCAACCCTGGTAGTTTTGACCCAGCGATTGCCAACAGCATGGTGCCAAAAATCGACCAGAGAATCGCAACGAAAACCAATGCTTGAGGTATTTCACCCAGAATCGGAACTGATTTTACGTGTTCCGACAAGCTCCAAAGAATCGGTAGAAATGCAAGTAACGTCATGATCGAATTGAGGAAACTGATACCCAAGTCTTCCATAATCGAAGCAAAACGCATGGTGTCTTCTTGAATACGCTGAGAAGCACCTTCTACGTGACGGACATACTCCCACTTTGACGTGTAATAATCGGTCATTGCCGTTCTCCAACGGAACACATAGTGACTGACAAAAAATGAGTTACACACCGCCACAGTTATCGCGACCATCAATATGAACATTACCGTAGAGAGCTCCGAGTAAAACTCGGTCATTGTAATACTGTTTGGAGCGGACAGTGCCTTTTGGATCAAGTTGTAAAAGTCACCATACCACTCATTAAGAGCCACACTGACTTCCACCTGAAACCAAGTAACGAATACGATTAATCCAGAACCAGCGACAGACCATTTTGCCCACTTTTGGCCACCCACTTTTAGCCAAGTGCCAATGAATAAGGCATAACACACCGCCATATATTGATATAGCCAAGCGTTAGTCGCACTCTCTTGCGCGGATTGAAACTGTGCCACTAAGTCGGGGTTAGCATCAGCAGCGAGTGCGCTAGGATAATGAAGACCAAACCAGTCCGCCAAGCTTAGACTAGGGCCAAGATCTTGAATGAGAGTATACCAACCAAGGACACAAATGACGGACCAAAAAGTGAAGCTAAAGAAAAACAGCTTAGGTTTGGGAAAAAAGGAATCGAACACGATAAGTACCTTCTGTTACATTGCTGTGCTCAGCACTAGCGTAATTGAGATGCAGTGAACACAAACAATCATCAAGAGTCAGCCTGAAAGGGTAACCTCGACAATTGACGTTGATCATCACTTCGACAAGAACAATGAATACAAATTCACTCTAAAAATCTCGCCAGAGTGACTTCAATGCATTACGTCACTTCCTTGTTTTCCTGATTACTATGAATGATTGTGAATAGTTAGCATTGGACGAGCAGCCTCTCCACAAAAGCCATTTGGTGTCCATGATTTACTTTTGAGTATATTAATAGAGTTGCTCCAGTAAACCTTATGATTAAAATTAATAATCATTAAATTAAATAAAATCAATTATTTAAAAGACAATCCCTGTTTCACTTTTAAGAAAGAAAACAGAAAGAACACCGGATTTTGACGTCCCCGTGACCTCCCCCTGCTAGATAACTGATTTACACAATGGCCTTGATTTAATTTCACGAGTAGGCATTAACGAAACTGAAAGTAGAAAAAGAAAAAGAAAAAGAAAAAGAAAAAAGCCATGATACCTAATGGCGTCATGGCTTTTTATGCTTAAATGTTAACCCCGCGCCGATTCTAATAAATATCTCGACATTACCATCGTAATACAAAAACGAACTTGCACTTTAGTCGTGCATAAAATGTAAACTGAGAGATAGTATATAGAAACAATGCAATAAGGAGCGGTGGTCCATCCCACTACTTAGCTACTTAGCTACTTAGCTACTTAGCAATACATCTATTCAGTTAAAAATTGTAAGCAACAGACAAGTGATACTTACGCCCGTCTAGAATGTAGCGATAATCTGCATCTTCTTCTGGATTAACCTCTTCGTTAAAGACATTGTATACCCCTGCCTTTAAGCTAAGGTCACGTTTTGGTTTGTACACTAAACCTAGGTCGTAGAATGTGTAATCAGGAATAGTTAGACCATTAGTCCCGCGTCCACTCGTACCCGTTTGCCAGCGGCCCGAGGTTTCTCCACGATAGTTTCCTTGTGTCCACAACATCAACTGCTCTGTCGCTTGCCACTCCAACGACGCATTAAACATATGTTTCGCAACATCATTAAGCGGTTTACCCGCGTATTCTCCAGACTTTTGTTCTGTTTTGGTGTACGTGTATGAATGACGGTACATCAGATCTTGAGTAAATTGGTAGTCAAGGGTGAACTCAATGCCCGACATCTCAGCTTCTGCAATATTTTCATACGCGGTGTAGCCGTACTGATGTGCTGGATAATAGCTGCCGTTATAGTAACAATCGACATCCGCTTCGCACACTCGACCGGTACGATTAATCTTGTCTTTAAATTCTGAGATATAGGCAGTTAATGCGGTTGATAGACCTGAACCATAGAGGTCGTCATAACCAAGACCAATCTCGTAGTTAAGGCTCGTTTCCGGTTTTAGCTCTGGGTTACCGATGATCACGCCACCACGAGAGGTTGCGCCGAAATCATTCGCACTTTGACGTAAGCTCGGCGCTTTATAACCTGATGTGACACCACCTTTAATAACGACTTCATCAGTGATGCCATATACCCCATACACTTTAGGACTAAATTGGCTACCAAAGTCTTGGTTATCATCAAAACGACCACTTAATACAATAGAAAGATCGTCAATAGGCGCCCACTCATTTTCTGCAAACACAGAATATTGGTAACGCTCCATTGTGTTCACTGCATTCGCATCAGGAACCACAGGTGGCGTTAAGCCATTAGTCGCACCATCCTCTAAGCGCTCATTTTTGTAGGTTGCACCAACGGTCAGCGTATTATTATCCCAAAACCAGTTAATCTGAGAATTGACTGTCAAAACATCGAATTGTACACCGTTACCCGTAACTTCATTGGTGCGTGTGGAGTTATCAGAATCATCGTAATTAACATACGATTTCCAGCGCATGTCGTCATAATGACCTTCATGCTCGATGAAATAAGTATCACGAACCGATTTGTCGTAGCTCAGTTCAGCGTCACTGATACTGCCGTCGCGGTTTGTGACCGTTTCAGCAATACTTATTCCTGGCGTATGAGTTCGCTCTTGCACATAGCGGCTATATCCAGCTGAAAGATTGTTTTGCTCATCGATCACCCAATTTACTTTTGAGGAAAAGTTTTTACGCTTGTATTCCGGGTCAGACGCTGAGCTTTTTCTGTCCCCTTCAAAGTGACTTTCGTCTTGGTTTAAAAAGGAGCCACTAACTTGCAGAGCAAGCTTGTCATCAACTAGCGGGGCATTCAGAACGAAGTTGGTTTGCATCGCATCTTCATTCACTTTATTGGCACTATCGGCTTTAGTGTACTCGGTAGCAATGCTGCCACTCCATTCATTGCGAACTTTTTTGGTGATGACGTTAATGACGCCACCCATCGCGTCAGAACCATAAAGTGCTGAAGCCGGACCACGAATAATCTCGATTCGCTCTATCTCCGAGACAGGTGGTAAAAAGTTGATCGGTGTCCCTGCCTGAGACCCATTCATTCCAAAAGCGTCATTGCCTTGTACAGGACGACCATCAATCAAAAACAGTGTGTAGCTGGAAGCCATACCACGGATCATAATGGATTGCTCAACCCCGCCGCCCATCACTTGCACACCTGACATATTTTTTAATACGTCAGTAATATCCGTATAGGCTTTTTTCTCAATGTCTTCAGCAGTGATCACAGACATGGTTGCGGGCGCGCGCTGTAACGTTTGTTCAAAACCAGATGCAGTAACAACCATGGTTTCATCTGCTTGATTTTGCGCGTCTTCCGCCCAAGCTGCACTTGGGCTAATTAACCCAAGAGAAACGGCCAGCGCAACTTGAGAGGGGAACCATCTGAACATGCAAAACTCCTTAAGTGTTAATAATTATCAATATCAATTTTGATATGGCCATTATTCATAAAATTGATTTCTGAAATAGATCAATATGTGGGACAATTTAGACCGTAATTGGAACAATTCTCATTCGCAAATTGCCACTTTCATTGCTTAAGGAGCTTACATGCAAGACCTCAGCGCTGTGCGCGCGTTTCATGCCCTATGCCAGCACAAAAGTTTAACCGCAGCGGCAAAGTTTTTGGGGCAACCGAAATCGACGCTCAGCAGAAGACTCTCTCAACTCGAAGAGGATCTTGGACAGGCTTTGGTGACCAAACAAGGCAATAGACTGATGCTGACTAAAGCGGGGAAAGTATTCTCAGCTTACTCAGAACAACTGTTGGCGCTTGCATGTCAAGGTAAAGAAGCACTTCATGAACTGAATAATCAAGTGAGCGGACAGTTAACGATTATCGTCCATCCTAACTTGACACGCGGTTGGATGAGCCGAGTACTTGATACCTTCATGCAAGACCACCCTGAAATTAAAATACGGATGTATAGTCAGTTCTATCATGGCGAAACAGCCATTGATGCAGATTTGATTGTTTGGATAGGTGATATGACTCCAGCGGGATATCATCAGGAGCAACTTGGACTGTGGCACTATGCGGTATATGGCTCGCCAAAATATTTAACTAATAATGTTAGCTTGAGCCACCCTAAAGAACTGATTAATCATAATTGGATTGACTTGATCTCCGCTCGGCAGGAGTCGCTCACCTTATACCATGAGAGCCATGGTAATTATGAACTTCCAGCGTTGGAAAGCCGTTTACAAAGTGACAATTTAACCATGCAAGCTGATGCAATAGCGAAGGGAAGAGGGATCGGACTACTACCAACTTGGCTAGCAAATGGATTTGAAAAAGCGCATCCTGGTAGTTTAACGCCCTGCCTTGAAGGCTGGCTTTCCGCGCCTGCGGCCATTAACTGCTTTTACTCAACAGGCAGGCACCCTTTGAGATTAAGACGCTTTATTGAAGTATTGCGTGAAACTCGCATAGCAGAGTGGAAATAACATTCAGGTGTAAATGGAGACGGGATAACTCATGATATAAATTATTTAAAAAAGAATACTGCTCTTCTTTGGTCCTAATTACTTCATGGCTTCCCGCTATTCGGCATGCTAAAAAAACTTATCATTAAAACCAGCGGAGACGTTTAAAAAGATATAAACAACGAAGCCAATATGCCACGTCCTTAAAACCGTTACCTCATCTGAGAGTGATAGACAAAAAACCGTCTCGACGATACTCGTTCAGCGATTTACAGAATAGTGGCAGCTGGTCTTAGCTAGATACATAGCGATCATTGAATACTAATTGGTAGCGCGTTCCTCCAGTACTTCCTTAACTGCAAACATGCCGTTTAATGCAGCGGGAAATCCTGCGTAGACAGACATCTGAAGAACCACTTCTTTTATTTCCTCCTCGGTACAGCCAACATTTAGGGCCGCATGAAGATGAACTTTAAGCTGTGGTTGACAGTTGCCGAGTGAAGTTAGTGCCGCAACCGTTGCGATCTCTCTAGATTTGAGATCTAACCCAGCTCGGCTGTAAATATCTCCAAATGGGTACTCAATTATATACGTTGCCAAATCTGGACATACCTCTCTAAGGCTTTCTATTACCTTGACCCCAGCGTCTCCATCAATCTTGCTCAGTTGTTCTAAACCAAGTTCGTATCTCGTATTATTCATCATCTTAGTCTTCCTCTGTTTGATTTTGTAACAGAGGCTAATGGTTAGAGTATACTCTAAGTCAAGAACAAATTTTGTCATCATAGAAAGCTATCTTGCCATCAAGTGCTTTAAGGTGAGCAAGCTGATTTTCAATCTCAGATTTTAGTTTGTTACGGTGTAGCTCTAAAAGTTGTTTCCTTTGTTGTAAGGAGCTGTCGCCGAGTTCCCGTAAATCTGCATATTGCTTAATTCCTTCTAGGTCCATACCAGTTTCTTTCAAGCGAATAATAAACTGGATCCACTCGACATCTTTCTGCGTGTATGACCTGTGACCACTAGCGTTACGTGTAATGTTTCTCAGTAGCCCGACTTTTTCATAATAGCGAAGCGTATATGCAGACACTCCCACTAATTCAGAAAATCTTCTTATGTTCATGGTTGATGACCGCGCAATACTTCATAGTGACGCTCGACATTCATTGTTACCTCGCCCCAATAAGATTTCCTCACCCTTTCCTGGTGAGACTCAAAAGCAACCCAATCCGAAAACTCCTCGTAAACATCAAAACGAAAAGGATTCTCCGAGTTTTCAGTAACACTGAATGTAATACAGCCCGGTTCTTCAAGAGTTAGCCGTTTATGGTTTACCAGTTCACTTTTGACTGATTTAAGATCTGCCTCAGGAACTATAATGAAACCTTTTAATATGACTTTTGACATTGCCTTCCTTATTGCGCCTAATTTACCACTTTACTCTTGCACAGCAGTTTAAGTTTATCTTATCGATTTACGTCGGCATGATGGTTGATAACCCCCTAATACCCTATTGACTCAAGGTCTTGTCTTGCATGTTGAGATGACAAGCAATACTATCTCCTCGTACTTTAACGAGGCCGAACAGTGGGAAGTATCGCAATCAAGACCGACATGCATCCTAATATTTTATATCATCGACCTCATTCGTATTTCCACATGACAGTGATTACCAATCCAATTATTTTATGCACACACAATCTGACCTAAACCGTCAGGCCAATCGAGAAGCATGTTGGGCGATATTACTTGCTCTATGCTATTTTGCCTGGTGGTACATTAGTGCTTATGTTTTTTCTGGCCCACAAGGTGAAACACAACGACCAGATTTGTACTGGGGTATGCCGCTATGGTTTCTTTTATCCTGCGTTTTTGGTCCGATACTTTTTACCGTCTTGTGCGCCCTAATGGTGAAGTACCTGTATAAGGATATCCCGCTAGATAAACACGACGACAAACATAAAGATGAACGTTATGAATAGCCAACTTATTATTCCTTTGTGTTTGTATCTTGTCGCGGTTTTCGCTTTGGCATTTCTCACCCGCCGATATCACAAGCCAGGAAATTTTCTCACAGAATACTTCGTCGGCAGCCGCAGCATGGGAGGCTTTGTACTTGCCATGACGTTGGCCGCAACCTATGCCAGTGCCAGCAGCTTTATTGGTGGGCCGGGCGCCGCTTACAAAATGGGGCTAGGTTGGGTACTACTGGCGATGATCCAATTACCAGCCACTTGGCTGACTCTCGGTGTATTGGGGAAAAAATTTGCAATTGAAGCGAGACGTCACAACGCTCTTACCATCAATGATATGCTGTATGCCCGATTTAAAAGCCGCAAAGTGGTTATTTTTGCTTCCCTTGCCCTGCTTTTAGCTTTCTTTGGAACCATGGTAGTACAGTTTGTTGGGGGAGCACGTCTACTGCAAACTGTACTAGGGATAAGCTACCAAAATGGGTTACTGTTGTTCGCCTGTACAGTCGGTTTATATACGACGATCGGGGGGTTCCGAGCGGTCGTTCTTACTGACACCGTACAGGGAATCATGATGATCATTGGCACCATCGTCCTACTTGTAGGTGTCATTCATGCAGGCGGAAGTTTAGAGGCTCTCGTCACCAAGCTTCACTCCATTGACCCAGATTTAGTCACACCGTATGGTCCAGACCATTTCCTTAGCCAACCGTTTATTCTCAGCTTTTGGGTGTTAGTCTGCTTTGGTGTGATTGGCTTGCCGCAAGCCGCCGTGCGTTGTATGTCATACAAAGACAGCGCATCTCTTCATAAAGGGATGGTGATCAGTACGGTAATGATTGCATTGGTGATGTTCGGGACTCACCTAACTGGCGCGTTGGGTCGAGCAATCGTACCTGAGGTCTCTAGCCCAGACCAAATCATGCCTACATTGATGATGACGGTTCTCCCACCGATGTTTGCAGGCATCTTTCTTGCCGGTCCCATGGCAGCGATTATGTCGAGTATCGATTCGCAACTGATACAGGCATCATCAACACTACTTAAAGATCTGTATATTAACTATATCAATCCGGAAATCGTCAAAGAGCAAAGCGCAGATCGCAAGCTAAACCGCATTTCAATGTGGACAACTGGCATTTTCGCTGCTCTGGTTTTTGTTGCAGCGACGAATCCACCAGACATGATTATCTGGCTAAACCTTGTTGCATTGGGAGGACTTCAAGCAGTATTCCTATGGCCACTGGTTCTTGGCTTATATTGGTCAAAAGCCTCGGCGACTGGCGCTTTCAGTTCCATGGTCATAGGACTGGGTGTGTACATCAATTTGGTTTGGTTCAAGCCTGACATGGCAGGTCTCCATCCCATTGTTCCGACCATGATTTTGGGGTTACTGGCTTTTGTCATTGGTAGTTTAATTAAACCCAACGCCGTTGATGATCAGAAGCGACTCACTCACTCCGACAGTGTTCGCGATGATTTGAACACATCCCATAGCCATATGTAATCACTCGTCTTAGTGCAGTTGGTATAGGTTAACGACTCCGCTGGCTGCACTAGACAAAGTGCTTTACCATGCCAAGAATCAGGAACGCATTGTGAGCCACGAATGAGCAATAAAAATTACAAAAATCTCAGTATTCTTCTAAAACTCAGTACCTTTGTTTCACCTTACAAGTGGCGTGTGACTGCGGCATTAGTCGCCCTAGTTACCACCGCCAGCCTGACATTATCGGTAGGGTATGGGGTACGTATTCTTATTGATCAAGGATTTGCACAACAGTCATTGCAACAACTGACCAGTGCGATTCTGTTTATTGTTGCGATCACACTATGTATCGCTACGGGCACTTTCTTCCGCTTCTATTTGGTATCATCCGTCGGAGAGCGTGTGAGCGCGGATATTCGTCTTGCCGTGTTTAACCATGTCATTTCTCTGCACCCTAGCTATTTTGAAACCAACAGTAGCGGCGATATTATGTCACGTCTTACTACTGACACCACCTTGCTACAGAGCATCATTGGTTCATCATTTTCAATGGCTATGCGCAGCGCAATTATGTGTGTTGGGGCTATCATCATGTTATTTGCCACCAACTTTAAGCTCACCCTGATTGTGCTGGCATCTGTACCATTTGTTCTCGTGCCCATATTAGTTTATGGGCGTCGAGTGCGTGCGCTGTCGCGTCAAAGCCAAGACTCAATGGCCAATATGGGCAGCTATGCAGGTGAAGCAATAGAACACATTAAAACCGTACAAAGCTTTAGTTCAGAGCAACATGAAAAAGCCGCGTTCGCAGTAGAAGTGGAGAAAGCGTTCGAGGTAGGAAAGCAACGGGTGAAGCAGCGCGCTATTTTAATATCCGGCGTGATTGTCATTGTATTCAGTGCCATTTCAGGCATGCTTTGGGTAGGCGGCAGCGATGTTATTCATGGCAATATGTCTGCAGGTAACCTTGGAGCATTTGTTTTTTATGCCATCATGGTCGCATCTTCAATGGCCACCATTTCAGAAGTGCTTGGCGAGCTACAAAGAGCAGCAGGTGCGACCGAAAGGTTGATTGAGATCCTTCAAGTCAACAGCGATATAAGTGCGCCAGACCACCGATTCCCGATTAGCGATACGTTGCCTGCAGAAGTGACATTTAACTCCGTTCATTTCAACTACCCTTCTCGCCCGAACCAGCCAGCAATTAAACAACTTAACTTAACCGCGGAACAAGGTAAAGTTCTAGCGTTAGTTGGCCCTTCTGGTGCAGGGAAAACAACAATATTCGAACTGTTACAGCGTTTCTACGACCCACAACAAGGCCAAGTTTTGTTAGGAGGAGAAGATATTCGCCAGTTCGATCCTAGCGATCTTCGCCGCCAAATGGCTCTCGTACCACAACAGCCGGCATTATTTAGCCAAGATGTGTTTCACAACATTCGCTACGGCAACCCAGAAGCAACGGATGAGCAAGTGTTTGAAGCGGCAAAAAAAGCCCATGCGCATGAATTTATCGAGAAACTACCCGAAGGCTATCATAGCTTTTTAGGTGAGCGGGGCGTGAGACTCTCGGGGGGCCAAAAACAGAGAATCGCGATCGCTCGTGCCATCCTTAAAGATCCAAAGATTCTCCTGCTTGACGAAGCGACCAGTGCACTCGATAGCGAGAGCGAATATCATGTTCAGCAAGCACTCGAAGCGCTAATGAATAACCGTACCACACTGATCATCGCGCATCGTTTATCAACCATCCAACATGCTGACAAAATAGCAGTTTTAGACGGTGGCGAGTTGATTGATATTGGCGATCACCAATCATTGATGCAAAGCTGCGAACTGTATCAAAGGCTCGTGGCATTGCAGTTTAAACACTTAGACTAAGCAATCGAATTTGGGGCTAAACTGACTAAGCCCTATTTGGCAGCGCACTGTCTCGGTGTTTCGAGTGCGCTGATTCAAATCCACTCAATATGCCCCCTTTCCTTCGCCCTTTCTGTACGTTGTCTCCTTGTTTTTGAACACGCTTCGCTGATACGCGTTGTACTTATTTATGCGATTCAACGTCTTAATCATGGACTCAGCGATTAAACCTGTAACTTCAAGTTTTTGTGTTCCGCAAAGAAATCATATCTCTCAAATACAGGAACTGTTTCAAAATATTGCTGAAGTTGATTCAGCAATCATAATTTATGCCAATTCCTCACTGTCATGTTATCAACATCACAATGCCACTTATTGCGCATTGTACCTGTCTACGTTAGGCGTATGTTTTAACTGAATCGATTCAGCTTTGCCATTTCACAACAATTAAGGAAAGAACATGAAAATCAAGTCAACGTTAGCTGCTGTATTATTTGGTTTGACCGCGATGAATGCCCACGCAGTTGAGTTTGTATTAACCGACGCCGCACAGGGAAAAGACGTCGGTGACTGGCTCGTCAGCAGCGATTCTCTGAAGATGAAAAGTGATACGCCTTTTTCCATAGAAAAACGCCGCTTACATGGTGGTAAGCAGATGGGTGTTGATATCCTCGTTGTCAATAACGGCGATCTCACCATTACACTTGTCCCAACCCGGGGGATGGGCATACTGAATGTAAAACGTGACAATGAACGTGTTCTAGGATGGGACTCTCCGGTAAAAGAAGTCGTTAATCCGGCATTTATCGACTTAGAGAGTCGTAATGGTCTTGGCTGGTTAGATGGCTTTAACGAAATGCTTGTTCGCTGTGGCTATGAGTGGACTGGTCACCCGGGCGTCGATGACAATGGGCAACTACTGAGCCTTCATGGACGTGTTCAAAATACTCCTGCTTCAACAGTGAAAGTTATTATCGATGATACACCACCACATAAAATAACCATCGAAGGTGTGGTTTCAGAAAGAACCTTTAAAAAGGCGGAATTGGAAACATTAACAAAACTGGAAGTCGTCCCGGGAGCAAACTCTTTCGCTCTTCATGATACGTTGACAAATAAAGCAGACTACGATGATGAGTATCAGATCATTTATCATTCCAATTTTGGACGTCCTATCTTGGAAAAAGGCGCGAAGATCACGGCCGCAGCCAGTGAAATCTCACCATTTAACGACTACGCTAAGGCGGGATTAGAAGATTGGCAAACCTATCTGGGCCCAACAAAAGACTTCGATGAAATGGTATTTAACCTAAAGCCAATTGGCGACTCGGAAGGCAACTCTTTGGCTGTGTTGCACAACCAGTCAGGTAATCAAGGTGTGTCAGTTGGTTTTAACATTGAGCAACTCCCGGTACTCACACTGTGGAAGAATACCGACACGGAACAACAAGGTTATGTGACTGGGATTGAGCCTGGTACTAGCTATGCTTACAACACCAAATATCAACGCCCTCTGGGTTTAGTTCCAACAATTAAAGCGGGCGAAAGCAAGCAGTTTGATGTTACTTATACAGTACTTGGTGATAGTAATGAGGTTAATTCGGCGCTAGACACCGTCAAAAGCATCCAGAAAGGTCTGTCAGTTAAGAAAGTTGCACAGCCCTTGGTAGATTTAAGCAAAGTTGAGTAAGCCCCCACGTTGCTAAAAGGGCCAGTTTGTTGGCCCTTTCTTTTCAACATCTTATGAAATAAAACCATCGAGCATTCGATCACGCACGCAGTCATCATATTGAGTATGTCTTTTTAAGCCAACTTAGCCCCGTTTGGTAACGCCATATCCACTAAGGTATTCTGAACTAAGGTATTCTGAATAGGTACTTGAAGTTCGTCATCAAAGTTGATTGATATAGCGACACACAGCTTAACAAACTCTACCGTTCAAAATAACAAATTTGGGGTAGATAGAGTTGAGGGTAAGCCAAACTGCAACAACTTCTATTTAAACAACAGAAAGTTAAGGGTTGACAGTGACGAAGTCCTGCGTAAAATTCGAAGTCAGTCGGACTGTAGCGCAGCTTGGTAGCGCACCGTCATGGGGTGTCGGGGGTCGCTGGTTCGAATCCAGTCAGTCCGACCATCTTACCTTTATATGCATAGCACTCGTTGGTACGATTGTATTCATACCCATGGTAGGTATCGCTGCGATTCACCCCTTAATCAACTCACTTTTTCCTTTAATGTCAGTCTACGTGCTTCACTTTGAGTTTCGCCACATCCTATAACCTTTCTGTCTCATCGCTTTACCCAGTAGATGAGTGGCAACAGGCGCGGTTAGGAAAATAAACAACATAGTGCCAAGTGTACGCGAAATAACCGTATTATCAGGAATCGATAGTGCTACAGCCAAAAGTAATGAAGCAACACCAAATGTGCCCGCTTTAGTCGCAGCATGCATACGAGTGTAGAGATCCGGCATACGCACAATTCCTACGCTGGCTATCAAGATAAACAGGCCCCCTAAACACAGCAAAATGCCAATAAACAATTCCATTACTCCTCTCCTTCTCTCTTTGCGATCAGCCGAGCAAAAGCGATGGTGCCGAGAAATGCCACCAAACCAAGTGTAATTGCGATATCTAACAACGACTCTTGTTTACTATCCAAGGTGTACACGGCGATGAACCCAATCGTGACAAAGGATATTAGGTCAAGTGCAACGACTCTATCCGCCAATGTTGGTCCCAAGGTCAATCGCACTAATGCCAAGGCCGCGCTGAGCAATAAACCACCATAAGCGAAGACAATACAGATTTGCAGCCAACTATCCACGAGTCACCTCCAAAATACGCCGTTCCAAACCCTCTTTGATTTCACGAATAACCTTATTATGCTCAGAGGCAAACATAGCATGCACCACAAGGTGTTTTTTGTCAGGCGTGACATCCAAACTCAACGTACCAGGCGTTAAAGAAACCATATTGGCAAGAAGCGTGATTTCTAAATCCGTCTTTGCATCGAGTGGCACGTAAACAATATCCGGCTCACTTAAATGTGTTGGAGTTATCACATCCCAAGCCACCTGAACAACCGATCTCACCATTTCCCAGAAGAAGTAAATGAGTAAGAACAGAAGTGCACCAAATACTCGAAAGTAACCACTGTGACGCCTAAATGGCAGGCTTAACCTTAAGGCGAAAAAACCAACGATAAAGCCAATGAGAAAATTGCCGATGGTATAGCTTCCATTTAACAGCATCCAAGCGATGGCAAGAAAGAGATTGAGAAAGAAGTAAATCATTCACGACCTCCCAACACCGCTCTGATGTAATCGTTAGGCTGTAATAACTGTTCTGCGGCTTGCACTGCAAACTGATATAAGGGTTCAGCAACCAGGCCGATAAATAAACTGAACGTGGTCAGTATTGCTATAGGTACGCTGTACAAATATAGAGTTGATTTGGCTAATTCATGCTCTTCAGCACCGCTATCCGCTTTTTTCCAAAACACAGCGTTCCAAATTTTACTCATAGAAAAGACCGTTAATAAACCGACCAATAACGCAGTCCCTGCTAGCCAATATCCCTCGGTCACTAAACTTGCCTTAATCACCAAAAATTTGCCCCAAAAACCGGACAAAGGTGGAAAACCCGCTAACGAGAATGCGGTAACCAAGAAGAAAAACGCTAACCAAGGCATCGCCTTATATACACCGCCTAACTTTTCGAGCTTGCCAGAGCCGTATTTACGCTCAATCAGGCCTCCAATCAAAAATAGATTCGCTTTCACCAAAATGTGGTGGATGATATAAAAGATACCACCAGCAATCGCTAGAGGTGTATAGATCGCAAGTCCCATAATCATGTAACCAATTTGACTAATGATATGAAACGAAAGGATTCGCTTAATATCAAACTGACTTGCAGCTCCAAGCACCCCGGTCAGCATAGTTAGGGCAGAGATCCACATTAACGTCGACTGCCAACCACTCTCGGGGAGTGGAAACACTAACGTGAACACCCGCATCAATGCGTAGACGCCAACTTTGGTCAGCAACGCTGCAAACAAAGCGACCACCGCGCTTGGTAAGGTATGGTACGAAGCCGGTAACCAGGCAAATAGTGGAAACAAAGCGGCTTTGATAGCAAAGGCGAATAGAAACAGGCCAGCAAGCAATACTTTTGTTTCTGGCACAAGCGACGCAGCTTTAGTGTGGAGATCCGCAAGGTTTAAGGTACCGGTTGCCCCGTACAAAAGCCCTATAGCCAACAAAAAACATAAAGTAGAGATAAGATTTAAAATCACGTACTTAACGCCAGCATCGATCTGTCTCTTATCCGCATCCAAAATCATCAGGCCAAAGGAAGCAATCAACATCACTTCAAACCAGACATAAAGATTGAATACATCACCCGTTAGAAACGCGCCGTAAATTCCCGCAAGCAAGACATGCATTAATGCGTGATACGTTCCGTAAGATCGCTTGTCTCGAATATCGCCTACCGCATAAAACGTACAGATCGAACCAATAATTGCAGTAACCATCACCATGGCGACAGTCAATAAATCAGCAACAAATACAACGCCAAACGGGGCACTCCACTGGCCAAAGGCAACCGCTTGTGGACCCAACTGCATGACATCGTTCACCAGAAAAACGGCGACTGCTAGCGTAAAAAGCGTACTCGCGCAGCTAACACCTTGGGCAAGATTCGCATTCTGTTTGGTACAAAACACTGCGATCGCCGTCAGAATCGAGGTCACGATCGGTAAGGTTAACCACATCGTCGTCATTCATCCTCCTCTGAGCGGCGCATCTTATCAATATCTGCCGATCCTGTTTCTGAATACGCTCGATAGAGCAAAATCAACGCAAAAACCAACAAACCAAAACCAATGACGATGGCCGTCAGAATTAACGCATGCGGTAACGGGTTGGCAAAGCCATCCGGTGGTAGCTTCGCGTTTGCATCAATGAGAGGGGGCTGTGACGCCGTTAAACGTCCGGCAGTAAATATCGCGAGATTAACCGAGCTGCTGAGCAGAATTAGCCCAAATAAAATCCGTAACACATGTCGCTCGAGTAAAAGGTAAATACCCGCAGAAATAAACACACCAACGACTAAACTCCACAACACTTCCATCAGTCGAGCACCTCATTCACGTGTAATAGCATTCCTAAAACGCCGCCGATAACCGCAAAATAAATCCCCAAGTCAAACAACAATGGCGTACCAATCGGCAGGACTTCTTTCCACCACAACCCCGTTAAAAAAGGCAAATTAAAAGCAACACTCAATAAGCCTGCACCTAGGCTGAGTAAAATGCCGAACATAGCAATGCTTAATGGGGAATAGTACAAACGCTCTCTTACATATTTTGGAGACTCAGCAAACATCAACAAAGCAAAGCCTATCACCGCAATTAGCGCACCAATAAAACCGCCGCCCGGTTCGTTGTGTCCGCGCAGCAGCAAATAAAGAGAAAACACCAACATCAACGTAGAAACAATGTGCGCCGTGGTGGCAAAGATTAACGAGTGAACAGGAGTCCGCTTAGGGTTACTCATGGTGAGTAGACTCATCGCGGCGATACCCGCAATGACAACTACCACTACCTCTCCCAACGTATCCATGGCACGAAAATCCACGAGTATGACATTAACGATATTCCGACCATGTCCACCAGGGACACTGTTACTGGCAAAAAAATCGGCCAACGTTGGGTCCAGTGGTTGGGCGGTGATATTGAGTAGCAAAGCAGAGACGGAAAAGCCGATGCTACCTGCTATCGTGGCGTGCAATACTCGTCGCCAATTAGAATGTTTCGTGACTGTGGAGAGCTTTGGCATGTGACGCATAAGTAAAACCACAAAGACCAACATTAGGGTTTCAACTAATAGCATGGTTTTCGCAACATCGGGGGCGCTGTACAACATGAACACCAATGTCGTCATAAAGCCCACCATACTCAGCGCCGCAACCGCCAACATTCGTGACGCCGTCACAACGCAAACAACAACAGCGGCGATGAGTAACAATGCAATCGCCACTTCATAGAAGTGAAGTGCCGACAGTTCGGTAAATCGAGAGATTGGTACCAATGATAGATTGCTGATCAACACGATGGCCAAAACGAGGCTAAACAACAACACGTAACGACTTAATCGTTTTTGCTGCAAAACGTGTGTTTGCCATTTAGCTACGTGTACCAATCCATCGATCAATCGGTCCAATACTCGGTCAGCTCTAGGTAAAGAGAATGAGGTTTTTTGCGAGATAGACAGAATGGACGGGTAAAACGCGAAGATGATTCCTCCAAGTGCCAAAGTAGCAAGGCTCAAAAGCAATGGGGGGTTTATTCCCTCCCATAACTTCGCCGCTTCAGGTAAAGCATTAGGTAGAATCGATACGACACCAGGAATAACGACATGACTGTTGACCCAATCAAGCCATAACAGTGGCACAATCACACCACCCAACGAGAGCAACAGTGCAGGAACCCATAATCCTTTCACTTTCTCGACGTGTTTTGTAGAAACAGGTGAACGTTCGGAAGACGCAAAGAAAGGCTTATAGATAAACGCAATCGACACCGCCACCATGATCGCATTAACCAACAATAACAGTACAGTGATGATATTGGTGAGCTCTAGCCCTGACTTGTACATGTATTCCTTGCTTACAAAACCTAAAAACGGGGGCAAGCCTAATTTAGACAGTGCGGCCAAAGTACCGGCTACCAAACTAAAAACCAAAACGGTCTTAAGGCCATGAAGCTGAGTAATGTCTCGGGTTCCGGTGGATTTATCGATGTTCCCAACCACCATAAACAGAGCGGCCTTATAAAAGGAATGGGCTAAGATAAACACCAACGCAGCCTTTATTGCCAACTCAGTTCCCATTCCGAGCAACAACACAAGCTTACCTAACGCCACGTTAGTGCTGTAGGCAAGCATCAGTTTTAGATCGGTCTGTTTTAGTGCTAAGCACGCGCACCAAATAGCGGTCACCCCACCGACAGTGCCTAATGTAAAGAACCAAGCATCACTGTGTGAGTAGATCGGAGACAATCTCGCTAAAAGGTAGACGCCGGCTTTTACCATCGTAGCTGAATGCAGGTATGCGCTAACAGGCGTTGGAGCAGCCATCGCGTTGGGCAACCAAAAATGGAACGGAAACTGAGCGGACTTGGTGAATGCCCCTATTAAAATGAGCACAAGAGAAGGGATAAACCAATGGTGTTGAGCAATCACTGCGGCTTGCGA
Source organism: Vibrio mytili (assembly GCF_049563345.1). Taxonomy (NCBI): domain Bacteria; kingdom Pseudomonadati; phylum Pseudomonadota; class Gammaproteobacteria; order Vibrionales; family Vibrionaceae; genus Vibrio; species Vibrio mytili. The sequence continues at coordinate 1,000,504 of NZ_CP110482.1, forward strand.
AATGATGACACCTATCTCATAACTGCCCGCGATTTGCCCCAATAAGATTAACCCCGCTAATAGGGCTAGACCGCCTGAACCTGTCACCAACAGGGCCTGCAACGCTTTGTGGCGAGATTGTTCCTTCTCATGATTGAAGCCAATCAGTAAATAGGAGGTAATGGTCGTGAGCTCCCAAAATACGAATAGCAACAATATGTTATCGCTCAACACCACCCCCAACATGGAGAGCATAAATAACGTGAGGTAAAGGTGAAAAGAAAAACGAGCCCCATGGTCACGCATATAAGCAAGGGCATAGAATTGTATCAGTGTACCGATACCACTGATCAAACATGCAAACAAAAACGATAAACCGTCCAGGCGAAAACTGAGATTAATATCGAGACTTGGAACCCACTCGATATACCAACCCACCCCTTCGCGGCTGTATGCATTGAGAACACACAGTAAAATGATGAATGACAACAACGGAAAAATCATCAGTAAAAGCGTGTCTTTTTTCCAGTGCAGAGTTCGGTTGTTAGTATTATGGTTATTCAATATCGCCATCCATGGTTATGATGCGCGCCGCACCATTCAACTGTTTGGCTCACTCGCATCTTATAAACGATTTTGACCTGTAAAAAGCTCTTGAGACTGACCCTTAGCCCGAGCGCAGCAGATGAACGAACTAAGGGAAAAGAGTATCTACTTCAACGTAGACCGATATTCCGATAAATTCTAGTTACTTAACATCGGAAGTGACATACGTTTTGAGATCGTTGTGATGCGTGTATTTATCTTCATCCTGCGTAAAACTTAGCGAGTCATAGCAACAATCGCCAATCTCGTTTCTCGGGCATACTAGAATATTTGCTCGCTCTACCATTTCAGTTCGACAGACTGGACAATAAGTTTTCATACTCCCCTCCTTTACACACTAAAATTTAGTAACCAGTTCAACCTTAGCTCACTCCTCCTAATTCATCGTAATCACATACAGTAAATGATACCAACCATAGTAAACTACGTGATTGGCGACACAAAACCTTCCGGCTTCATTGCCACCAAAGAGCAGTTTATCGATTGAAGGATGTTTTCTGCAGTATTGCCGATAACAAACCCTGCAATACCAGTTCTCGCTAACGTGCCCATCACAAGCACATCAATTTCTAATTCATCAATGATGTCGGGTATCTTATCGTCGGCTTTACCATGAAGAAGATGGAACACCATTTCACCTGCAATCCCAGACTCGTCAATAAGACTTTGCAATGCTTGCTCGTGTTTAACTTTTGCGTTGGACACTTCTTTATCTAGTTGCGCATCTTCTACTTGAATCCACATGTTTCCATCCAAGTAGTTTTCCAAATAGTATTCCCAGCAAGAAATGACATGCAATCGACTATCACAAGTATCAGCAATGGAGCGAGACAGCTCTAACAACCTTAACGACAACTCATGTTGCTCATCACTCGTCCTCATTGGGTCAATCGCGACAGCAATACGGCGCTTATTTCGCGGTTTATCAATTCGACGATGTAACCAAACTGTACAAGGGCATTTTCGCAGTAACGTCATATCAATGGCTTTAAAGCCTTCTGCCCCTTCATTTAAAGGCTCTGCCTCTTTGATGATCAAATCGTTGTGATGAGAAATCGCTTCCTGAATGATGCAAACAGCAGGCTGTTGGCTACTTTTGACGGTCAAGGGAAACGGAACTTGCTCTTCAGAAACGTTGTTTTCTACTCGTAACACTTTGACACGCTCGAGTAAGGAGTCGTACAGAGATTGTTCGTATCTTTGTTGATATTGAACCAAGTGGGTCGGAAAATCTTGACAAGCAATAAGGCCTGTCACGGGGACACTATTGTTAGCAGCAATTCTGATCGCTTGCCCTAAGGCATCACTGTGCCCTGGAAGTCCTTGAGTAGCAAAAAGTATGTTCTCAAAACGTTTCATACACACCTCCTTTACTGGTTAATTCTTAACCAGTAAAGGTTTTTTTTCTAGTCAGGATTGTAACGGTTAGTAACTGAGCTCAACTGATGCACTAACCTACATACATTGGTAGCATAAAAAATTAATGACCGAAATGCCTCTATCCAAGGTACATTAACTTGGTTGCCTTATTTAATCGTTATCTGCGTTTTTAGGTATAAGTCCTTCAACTAGCGCTTTTCGCCATTGTTCTGTAAATGGATCGTAAGCACCAAAACCAGAGCTGTACTCCCAGTAGTTCCAGCTATACCCTCTCTTTTCAGCTTCTCTGGTAATGAATGCTGTCCAAGCGCGTTGATCTTCTCGCGCAGAGTATTGACTGTAGACACCAAACTCACCAATGTTAATTTCAAATCCATGGCCAGGTTCAGCATTCCATGTATCCACAATATTTAAGTAATCGAGCAGTACTTTCTGCTGCGACTCTGTCGCCAACCAACGTGTCCCAATCCATGCATCGGCCCCATCTACCCAAGAAGCTCCCTGATGAGTGAATTGAAACGGTTCGTAGAAATGCACCGTAATGATTGTATTATCGGGATTAGATGATTTAGGCAGTTCCAAATAAGGTAGCTTAGATACCCCACCCCAATCTGCAGGCCCAATCATGACTTTACGTTGGCCAAATGCGTTGTTTTGAGTAACAGCATTTGCATTCCAAACGATATCGGTGAGATCTGAAATTAAACTATTCCATTCCTTAACGGTGACATTTTCATGGGGTTCATTAAGAAACTCAAAAATCAGTTGGTCTTGATTATATTGGCTTATAGGAAAACGCTTAGATAGTTGGTTCCAAAACTTCAATAGTCGTGAGCGTTGATAGTCAAAATCTTTATCATCGTAAAATAGTTCGTCAAAATGGTGAGTATTGATGATTACTTTTAAGTCTTCCTGAATAGCCTGATCAACCACTTCTTGCACACGTGACAAGAAAGCGTCATCGATAGTATTAGGATCATTAATCAACGTGTGTGCACTCCAGCGAACAGGGATCCGTACACTTGAAAAGCCAGTTTGGCTGATGTTTCTAAAGTCACTGGCCTGAATCGTCAGGTTATTATTCCACTCCCCTTCATAAGTGGGCGACTCAAGATAATTCCCCATATTGATACCACGGCCAAGCGCAGTAACGTTAAGCCCTTTGCTGTCATTCCAATGGTACATATCTGTGTAATAACGACTATCTAGAACAACCGATTGTTCACCTTTATCGCTGCTACCCGAGCCACAGCCCATCAACGTGATGAGACTTAACATTGCCACGCTTGTTACTTTTATCTCACGAAACATAAAACACTATTCCTTTAAAACCCCAATAGCCATGAAATGTCACTCCAATTGGCAACCATTAAATAAACTTTTTATATCTACAAGCAGCTCTAAACTGCTATTTATGAATTTGTGTACATTACAAAGCCACCTCACTCATAGGAATGAGATGGCAATATTGGTTTACCCTGATTCGATGCAGAACGGCTTAATCGCTATAATTTTCTGCAAGGAGACGAAGGATCATAGCTGTCACCTTTACCTTCGATTGAAACATTTGCAAAGGAGAACTCCAGATTGTTCATGCTGTCCCACGGTCCAGAAATATAGATTGCTTTTTTAACTTGAGTTAAATTGCTTTGAGGAATGATTGATGCAACAGGAATCTGGCAGCGGTACCACTCATCATCGCTTGGCACTATTACGTTATCCACGGTAAAGAACAGGCCGAAATCTTCAGTCACTCCATCCATGCGAATCTGAAGGCCATTCGTTTCTCCGTAGCTTTTTACTTTCAAATCGAGACTAACAAGATCGTCTTGGTAAACAGAGAAATCCATATCAGAATCGTCATTTCCGAGGAATACACCGCCATTCTCTGAAGATGAGACATTCACAACTTGGTTTTCCTCTGTCACGACAAAACCGAAACTATTTAATGGGTAAGCAGACGAATAATCTTGAGCCTGGCTAATATCACCTGAGTAATATAGTGCAGCGTCTCCACTATTAAGAGCCGGAGCATTGTTCACACCAAGCTCCACATCATTATTACTGTCACCATCGCTATCACTGTTACTATCAGAAGTCGAAGCACAGCTATCAGCGTCCACGACGGTTTCTTGATCTGTAGTTAATCGATAAGTGACATCGGTAACTTCGAAGTCAAATGACTCTTTGACATCCAGATGGAAAGGGGTACCCACTTGTGTAAAATCGACCGCAGTAGCGCCATCGAAAGGTTTCAAACATGTCACTGGAACGCTAAGCGTTTCCCATTCTCCGCTTCCTATTAGCGGATTACTCAACTCGAGGCTGCTTCTGTTTGGCCACTCATTATCAATCGAAACCACCATTGATTCAGGTGCATCACTTTTCGCGCGAACTTTAAACTCTAGATAACCAGTCTGATAACCGCTTAGATCCGTTGCTGCTTCGGACTTAAGCATGAATAAGTGACTTCCAGTACCTGTAACTTGGATATCTGCGGTATCACTTTCACCATTATTATTGATTAGCACAGCATTGATATCTGCCAAGCTAGCTTGGGTCTCGCTGACTTCAACGACCTTCCATCCATCGTTCTCAGACTGAATCCACGGAGATATGCCAGCCATTGCATCTACGCCAAATAGTTTGAGATCATCACCGCCCGAAACATCTGCTTGATTATCGTCATTATCAGAATGACATCCAGAAATAGCCATAGCCATCGGTATTAATGGTAAAAGGATAAATTTTTTACTTATTTTTTTCATGATAACTCTACACTCTCGTTAATTGGTACATATAAACCTTTAATAAATTACTCATAAGGAGAAAATCTAACTGTTCGATATTTTGCATAAACGGGATAGCCGTTATAATAACTAGGTGGAAACTGAGGATTAGCACTTATCCAATTATTAATAAATATTTGCATATAACCTGAGACTGTTTTATTGGCTCTTCGTACTTGAACCCACTGATTATGATATCGACTGAAAACTTCCCATGTCACACCATATTCGTCGATTGTGAATGCATATTTCTCCATGCTCCAAATAGACATCCCATATTGACCTAAGTCGATATCTACAGGAGATTGACGACCTTCTATCCATACATTCGTGTGTAATAAATTCGTTCCTCCCATCAGTTCAATATCAACTTCATAATGGCTGTCAGTTCCGGATTCTCCCGCATAAGTAAAAAATGAACTGATAGTTCCGGGTACAGCCCCCGCTTGCATTTCTACTTCATAACGCCCACGACGAACGTATTGGTAAGTCCTAATTTCAGAGCAACTTTTACCATAAGGCTCTGATTTTGCGTGCATAATCAATAAATCAGCTTCACGCCAAACATTTTGTGATTGCCATGTACAATCGAACTCGCTTCCACCATTTCTCCAACCATCTGAGACAAGCCAGTTCATTCCGCTCCAATCCAAAGCAAAACTGTAAGAAACACATAAAGTATTGAGTAGCAATGCATAACTACAGCGTCGTAGAATTGTGTTCATTTTTAACCTCTTAACTAGGGTTATATATACCTGACGTATACATTCTTAGATTTCGAGAACAAAGTATGAACAGCAAAATCTCTTTGTTTCCCCCACTTATTTTACGATTAGACTCTAGATGTATTTGTTAAAATTTGTCCATATCCATCTTTAAAAATAAAGTTTTAATTAATTAGTAAAAATTAAAAAAAAGGAATCAATCACACTTCCATAGCCTTCATGAAATCATTTCTTGAAATTGAGAATGGATTTTAAAAGAAAAATGGGATAAAAATATTAAATAGTAACCGCCTTCACAATTTAAAAAATACCACTTGCATTATTAAGTAACATATCGTTTTATCAAAGTTCCCCCATTTATAAAAATACATATTCAAACCTCCACTTTCGGTGGGGTTAATTACGATTATAAAAGAGACCTATCAATATCATCTTTTAAAGTTCACGAGGTTAAAATGAATAAGAAACAGCTAAGTATCGTAGCTATTTTTAGTTGTGGCTTTATTGGAATTAGTGGTTGTGCTGTAGAGCCATCGACGTCCAGTAATACCAGCAAATATAAAGAAGAACTCATTACCAATGGCAGTTTTTCACAAAGCACTGATGGATGGTGGGCTGCAGGCGCAGAACTACAATCTACCGACGAGATGGGTTGTATTACCTTTACTCAGAAGGGTAAGAATCCATGGGATGTTATTCTTGGACAATCGGGACTGGCCTTAAAACAAGGCCAAGACTACCATCTACAATTTAGTGCGCTAGCAAAACAGTCAATAAACGTAAAAGCACTCGTCCAGCATAATGGAGCGCCATACACCAACCATTTTGTTCAGGATATTGCTCTCAATCAGGATCTTAAACCATTTCAATTTTCGTTTAAGCCAGCTGGTGATGACGATAACGTTCAATTCCAGTTTCAAATGGGAACCGAATCACCAACAACCGTCTGTGTTAAAGATGTTTCTTTAACCGGGCCAAAATATGTTAAGGAGAGCAACCTAGCTCGCGTAAGAGTTAACCAAGTTGGCTACTTTATCCATGGGCCTAAACATGCCACGGTCGTCACTAAAGAGACATCACCTGTGAGTTGGAAGTTATTAGGTTCTGACCAACGAGTTATCGCCGAAGGTGAAACGATTCCATTCGGCTTGAATAAAGCTTCTGGTGAACATGTCCAGTTGATCGATTTTAGCAGTGTGCAAAAGCCGGCAAAGCAAGCCACGTTAGAAGTGGACGGACATCAAAGCCATCCATTTGTTATTGATAATGCCATTTATAGAAAAATGAAGTACGACGCTCTTTCTTTCTTCTATCAACAACGCAGTGGCATTGATATTGTGCCTGAATACGTGCAACGAGCCGATCTCGCTCGACCTGCAGGACATTTGCCTGAAGTTGTTACGTGTTTTAATAAAACCGATGCAAAAGGAAACCAATGGCCAGGTTGTGATCTTAACTTAGATGTCACTGGCGGCTGGTATGACGCGGGAGATCATGGCAAGTACGTGGTTAATGGCGGCATTTCGGCATGGACTCTCGCCAACTACTACGAAAGAGAAAAGCAGGCAAATCGTACCAACGCCTTTGCAGATGGAAAAGTAAAGATCCCAGAAAATAACAACAACTTCAACGATCTTCTTGATGAAAGTCGTTGGATGATGGACTTTATGATGGCAATGCAAGTGCCTGAAAATAGCAAAATCTGGGTTCCCGTGGGTGATCAATCCGAGAAATTAGATCAATTGAAACTCACGCAGATTGATGCCGATGGCATGGCTTTTCATAAAGTCGCTGATGACGCTTGGACGGGAATGCCTTTACCTCCTCACAAAGATCCACGTGAGCGATTCTTAAGCTACCCGACCACCGCCGCTACACTTAACTTAGCCGCTACAGCCGCTCAATGTGCAAGGATTTGGCAAGACCTCGATCCAAGCTATGCGAAGCGTTGCCTAACTTCTGCAGAAAAAGCCTGGAAGGCAGCCAATCAACACAAAAATGTGTATGCATACGACAACTTTGTCGGCTCCGGCCCATATGATGATACTCAACTAGATGATGAGTTTTACTGGGCCGCTGCGGAACTGTTTGTCACGACAGGGAAAGAAGAATACAAAAAAGCGGTTCAATCTTCACCTTACTATTTAGCAACTCCTAAAGGAGACCTTAATGCGACTGGCGATCTGTACTGGCAAGGAGTGAGCGCAGCAGGAACCTTGTCTCTTGCTATCGTTCCTAATAAATTACCAGCTAGCGAAATAGAGAAAGCACGTGCGAATATTATCAAAACTGCGGACGCTTATTACCAGTCGATAGAAAAAGAAGGTTATCTCATTCCTTACAACACCGAAGAGTACCCATGGGGTTCAAATTCCAACTTAATGAACCGCAGTATCTTCCTAGGTATTGCTTATGATTTCACAAATAATCGTAAGTATGTAGAAGCTATTATTGATGCGATGGACTATGTCCTTGGCCGTAACGCGTTAGATCAGTCTTATGTTTCGGGCTATGGAAGTCGCCCGCTTCTGAATCCTCATCACCGTTTTTGGGCTCATGCCGCCGACAGTGAATCTCCAGTAGTCGCTCCTGGTGTCATGTCTGGAGGTCCTAACTCTATTAACTTCAGTGATCCTGTCGCAGCGTCAATGAAAGGCAAGTGTATTGGACAAACTTGTTGGAAAGATGATATCGGGGCGTGGACACTCAATGAAATAACCATCAACTGGAATGCGCCATTTTTCTGGGCGACGAGTTTCTTAGATGAAACCGTTCAATAACTGAGTAGCATAACGTAACAAAGCCGAAAAAGTATTTTCGGCTTTTTACTCGCGCTCTTATCGATATAGAGACTTAGTTGAATCTCTCGCTTTTAAACAAATAGGTGGAAGCCTAACCGTTTCGACTTCTCCACACAGCAGCTTTAATACACATCGAGCACTGATCGCACCGATTTCATCAAGTGGTTGACGTAATGTTGAAAGAGAAGGCGTGAAATAAGGCGACATCGGTAGGTCATCAAAACCAATAACGGACACATCTTCCGGAACTTTGAACCCATGCTTATGTAATGCTTTGATTGCACCAAAGGCGGTAAGATCATTAGCGGCAAATATGGCGGAAAAATACACGCCAGACTGAATAAGCTCTACCGTTTTATCGTAGCCAGTTTTGATACCAAAATCGCCCTCCAAGACCAACTTTTCCTTATAAGCAACGCCTGCCTCCGAGAGTGCTTTTTTATAACCAAGAAAACGGGAAGTCGCATCTTGATGATTTGCCAAGCCTTTTATATGTGCGATATTAACGTGCCCAAGCTGTATTAAGTGCAAGGTGGCTAGATACCCACCGAGCGTGTTATCAAGTGCGATCGACTGAATATTATCTCCCTCAATATCATAGCCAACCGCAACCACGGGTATTTTCTCAGCACACTTAACAATAAGCGACTTATCAACATTGCCAGAAATGATGATGATCGCATCCACATCGCTTTTGAGAAGATAGTCAAGAGAATGAGAAACCAACCTCTGCTGCCAACTATTCACTGACATCAATATTGAATACCCATGTTCATCAAGCACCTTTTCTATATCTATCAGAATAGAACTGGTGTAAGGACTGTCCGGATTCTGAACCAGTACGCCAATCGTCAGCGAACGGGTTTTGACCAGTTTATCAACATCGACTTGAGGCCTATACCCCAATAAACGGATGGCATCTTCTATTTTTTCCGCTTTATCATTAGAGACATAGGACGATCTATTAAAGTATCGAGAAACCGTACTGGGAGATACGTTAGCAAGCTTCGCAACTTCGTAAGCGGTAGGCGCCTTGGTTTTATTTGTTTTATCCATATGAAGACTTAATGCTTTAGATCCAATCTAGAGTAACCGTTCTAACACATGTTTTCAGATTAGTGAAGGTAAAGGTTTGGTAAAAATCAACCTCTTATACTTTTGCAAATAACAATAGAGATAACAAAATAATACTTCTTGGTAGGTTATATCCACACGTGTAACCAATAGCAACTAGAGAGGATGACACTGCCTAGTTGCTAGCGCAAATCTGCACGCGCACGATCTGTTTTCTGTTTTAAGTGTGATGTAAGAATGGGTATTCCAGCCCGATCTGCCGACGAATTTCATCCATGGTTTTCATCGTATTTATAGTGTCTTGCCAGCTCATGACATCACTCTGAAGTTTACCTTGAGCAATGCAACTCATTACCTCTTCAATTTGATATTCAAAACCTGTTGCTCTAAACGGTCGCTCCACCACTTCCTCTTTTTCGCCGGCAACACATAATACCGCCTTCGAACCTGCCCAAAACATGGATTCGATTTTTATGTAGCCATTGCTACCGTAAATCGTGAAACTATTGTCCAATGTGGTGTTCAAGCTAACCGTGAACTGGCTACCAATACCATCATAATCAAGAATTACACTGGTACGTTCATCGACATTTGTCTCACCAATCATGCCATTCGCCACTATCACACTTGGCTCACGTTGCAGCACAAACTGTGACATGGTGAGGTTATAAATTCCCATATCGAGCAGTGCTCCACCTGCTAAGTCATTGTTTAATAGTCGATCATTCTCATCACGTGGTACGTTAAAACCAAAAGATGAACTCAATAGGAGTAAGTCACCAATATGTTTTTCACCCAGCCAGTTTGACACCTGCTGCCAAATTGGCAAAAAGCGTGTCCAAACAGCTTCCATCAAGAAGACCTGACGTTTTTCAGCGAGTTCTACTAACTCCCGTGCTTGAGCTTCATCTACACAAAGTGGCTTTTCACACAAAACCGGCTTCCCCGCCAAAAGACATGCTTTTACCCATTCAAAATGAAAGCGATGAGGGTTAGCAATGTAAATCGCATCAACAAGTGCATCATCGATTAAGGCATGGTAGTCATTGTAAACATGCTGACATTCGTATTCTTGCGCAAAAGAGTTGGCTCGCTCTAGGTTTGAGCTTGCTACGGCATACAAGTTTGCATTAGGGACTACATCTAACGCTTTAGCAAAAGTGTGAGCTATTCTACCTGGGGCGATAATACCCCAATTGAATTTTTTTTCAGTCATAAACATTCCTTATTATTTCAATTAGAAAATAGCAAATAATCGAACGTTTTCCTAGCTCTAACTCCTCACAATTGTCAACTTCAATAAATTAAATTTAGATAATAAAAACCACTTACAACTTATAGTTAAAATATTCACCCAAACCTCTCATATTTAATTAAGAAATTTGAAATAGACAGTTTAGAAACATAAAATAATTTTCAGTATTTAAATTAATAAGGATGGTTATGAAAAAAATCATATCAATCGCAACTATCGCACTTATAGGGAGTGCACTAAGTGGTTGCCAATCACAATCAGCATCTAATCAAGGACAATCACATACAGATATTAATCAAGATACATTAATAAAAACAGGAAAACTCAATAAAACCAAAACACCTCTTTATGGCGCGGAAATTTACAGTCATAATAAAATTAAGTTCGGCAAGTTTGTTATGCGTATGAAGATGGTATCAAGCCCTGGTGTTATCTCTTCGTTTTTCACTTACGATAACGAGTCATGGCAGGGCGGTATCCCTTGGAGAGAGATTGATATCGAAGTGGTTGGGAAACAACCAGATCAACTACAAACTAACCTAATTACGGGAAATAGTACAAAACGCATACATTCAGAGACTATTCACAACATACAAAATTTGGACCAGTTCCACGAGTTCACGTTAATCTGGACACCAGATGAAATAACGTGGAAAGTCGATGGAAAGGTGATCCATACTGAAACTGCGGCAACATCAAAACAAGTTATTGATATGCGAGATTCACCTCAAAGTTACCGTATGAATTTATGGATATCTGAAGCTATTGAATGGGCTGGTTTATTCAATACTAAAAACTTACCATTATATCAATATGTCGACTGGATTGAATATCATAGCTTTAATAATGGCGACTTTAACTTAGAATGGCGAGATGATTTTAATAGCTTTAATGAAAAGCGTTGGGGAAAAGGCGATTGGAGTTTTGATGGAAACCTAGTGACATTTTCACAAGACAACATAGCAATTAGGAATGGCATGTTAGTGCTTGGATTAACGAACAACCAAACAGGTATAAATTAATAAATATAACACTTTTAAAAACAACATATACCCAAGTTCCGTTATGTTACTTGGGTATTTTTATATCAAATAAATTAGTTATTTAATCATTATTACTTGTTGTAATAAAAGGCCACCTCACTTTTTCGTTCAAGATAAAAAATGTAAAGTGACCTATTAACGTCGTAACCGGGCTTGTTAATTCAATTGACCTTCATCTAAGGCAGTTGCTACCCAAACCAATGGAGCATTCCAGTTAATTGTAATTTCATTAAACGACCAAGCATTGATGTTATCACGATAGCACGTTTGTCCAACGCATACGCCCTTCAACGTAGCGGCAACTGGATCACTGTAACTTACAGAGTTTGGACCACCAACCAATGCCCCAGGCGCAGGTTCAGGTGAATTCTCATCCGCAGCATGCGCCCAAAAACGATGATGTGGATTCTTAGCAGCATTGGGACCATAACCTGTAACATAGGATAGGTTCATTGGGTTTGCACCTAGTAGATAATCCATCGCGTTGGCCGCGGCTTTGACATACATAAGATCACCAGTGAAATCGTACGCGTAAATTAGCAGCATAGATCGGTTTACAAAACTTGAGTTTGATCCCCACGGATATTCTTCTACCGTGTAAGGAATATGGTAACCCTCGTTCTTAATCTGATTTACAAAGTTGTCCGCCGTTTCTATCAAGTTGTTTCTTGCAATCTTAACTTGCTCCTCACCTAGGCCGTTCGGGACTATCGCTAAGCTTACGGTTCCTAAAGGTGCCGTATAACCCCAAAACATTTCGCCAGTTGCCTCAATATCCCCTTTTGGTGTTTCAAGGTAATGAGAAGAACTTTTCAGAGCATCAGCGTACTTGCTATCTCCTGTCGTAATATAAAGCTCACTAGCTGCCCAGTAAAACTCATCAGAAAGTTCAGAATCATCATAAGGACCAGAACCCGTAAAGTTATCGTATGCGAAAATGTTAGGGCTTCTGCTCGCTGACTTCCAAGCCTCTTCCGCTGCATTCAGACAGGTTTTCGAGAACTCTGGATCAATATCTTTCCAAATTCGCGCACATTGAGCACCTATCGCTGACAAGTTTAACGTAGCAGCGGTAGTAGGATAGCCCACATATCGCTTCTGTGTATCTAGGTGAGGAGGTAATGGCATCCCAGTCCAAGCTTCGTCAGCAACTTTATGGAAAGCCATGCCTTTAGCGTTAATCTTTGTCAATTTCAGTGTCTTACCTTTCGACTGATCACCAATTGGCACCGCGACTGGGCTGTTTGTGTTGATCTGCATAGCCAACATGAACTCGATATTCCAACGAGCTTCTGATAGCAAAGGATTAACACCGTTTCCCGCTTCAGGAATTTTCACTTTCCCATCAGCAAAAGGGATTGGCACATTTTCTAGCCATTTACCTCTTTCATACAAATTGAGCAGCGTCCAAGTCGAAATACCGCTGTTAACTGTATATTTGCCATGATCACCCGCATCATACCAACCACCGGTGACATCAACAGAAAAGTCACAACCTGGCCATTGATTACCCCAACTGTCCACTTTATCAAAACAAGTGACCACATCACTCATATGGCCGCCTGGGCGTGCTAAATCTTCACGTTGGACAAGGGATTTATCAATATCTATGCCGCTGCGGTTTTGGTAGAAATAAGAAAGTGCATCGTATTTTAACTGGCTGTAGATACCTTTACTGATACTAAATGGGAAGCTCTGATCGTCGCCCACTTTCACTTTCAGGCCACTCATGTCCGTTTTGTAGTTTGATAGATCAATTTGATGAATAAATTCACCGGATGCTTTATTCAAACCAAACACTTCCGTTTTGCCTAAATCGATATTGATATCGCTACTGTTGGTTAAAACCCACTTTAAAGGTTCTTTTGATTCATTGGCGACAAAGACGATTTTATCCGCTTTGGGAAGATAGCCTAATTGATTCGCACGAACCGAGCTTATCTTCAGCTCCTCAACATACCGTTTACCGATAATCGAAACATTGCTAACGCATATGGTCCCAGTTTTTTGCGCCCCCATTTGGAATTGGAACTCAGTTTTACCGTCACTTTCAACATCATGAGTGAAGTTAAATTGATAGTGCTTTTTGTTGGTTGATACTTTTGTCTCATCGATAAAGTAGTGCGTGTACGGCGGTCCTTCATGTTGGATCAATGATTTCATCTGAGTATCAACTGTTGAGTAAGCATCAAATGAAACTTGATAGTCTTCATTATTGGCTAAACCAATACCACCCTGCCCCAAAATCACATTCCATGAATTTTCACCTGGGTTTCTGATCTCAACGCAAGCTTCACCATTATTGACTTGTACATCAGCACCGGCATTCCACCAACCATCCATACTTCCATCAAAGTTACCATTAATAACTTGCTCACTTGCATAAACGGACCCCGATGAAAGTATCAGTGCTGCAATCAGTGAGAGGTTCATTTTGTTCATACTTATTCCTAGACATTGCGAATACAGCACCATGAAATTAAGTTATTTTTGTTCGCATTAAGTTGATGTATGCACACAAAAAAAAGACGTAATAAATGGCAATTCTCACCTTCGTGACACTGGTAACATTTGATGACAAGCCAATGAATCCGTTTCAGGAAAGTCCTATCGATAAATCGATTTTGTTGATTGCCGCACGACGAGATCAATCGGAGGCAATCTCGCTTCGTTATTTTCTCTTGCCAATAAGTTCAACATTGATCTTGCACATAAGGTTCCGATTTCTTCTATCGGTTGACGTAATGTCGTCAGTGCTGGAGTGAAATAGCGGGATACAGGTAAGTCATCAAACCCAACAACGGATACATCCTCTGGTACACGCAAACCTCGGTCAGTCAACGCTTTAATCGCACCATATGCAGTCTGATCATTGGCAGCAAATATAGCCGAAAAGTGTATTTTAGATTCGATTAATTCAATTGTTTTTTGATACCCTGATTCAGCACTGAAATCACCTTGCATAATCAGCTTAGGGTTCGGCTTGATACTCGCCTCTAACAGAGCCTTTTTATACCCTTGAAAGCGTGCTTTAGAATCCGGTTGGTTGTCTAAACCTTTAATATGCGCGATATTCATATGACCAAGCTGCAACAAATGCAACGTTGCCATATAGCCGCCAAGGCTGTTATCCAAACGTAATGAACGAATGTTTTCTCCCTCGATATTGTATCCGACTGCAACAACAGGGAGCGATTTCGCCGTTTTTAAAATCAGCTCCTCACTCAAACTCCCCGTAACCACGATCAAACCATCGACAGCGCACTTCAGCAAATATTCAAGTGCATTCACCTCTAATTTATTTTGCCAATGTCCCGTCGCTAAAACCAAAGAATAGCCCTGCGCCATCAGAACTCTTTCCATGTCATTGAGAATGCTGCTGGTATAAGGGCTGTCTGGATGCTGAACTAAAACGCCAATGGTCATCGAGCGACGATTTTTATCCTGTTGCATCTGAAAGTTAGGTTTGTAACCGAGAGAAGTGATGGCATGCTCTATCTTATGGCTTTTGTCTTCTGAGACATAAGTAGTTCGGTTTAGGAAACGTGAAACAGTACTAGGTGATACTCCTGCTAAGTTTGCTACATCGTATAAAGTGGGAACTTTATTCTTTTTCCTGACCATAACCTGATTCTGCCTTTTATGAATAGATTTACAACTATGAATAAATTTATTAAGCAATGAATATAACGTGGGATTGAGTGAATTGTCATTATCAATCCCACGTTTGTGGCGTTTACATCAACCCTAAGTGCTATCGGTAGAGATAGGCATAGATCATCCCAGGTCGGAAATACCGTCCTGCGGTATACTTAAGGCCAGTACTCAATAACCACGTGTGAAGTTCGCAATAGTCTATGCTTGCTGGCAACGCTGTTAAACTTAACTTAAATGCTTCTGGGCTTGGATTAAGGTCGGGATTAACTCGACCATCATTAAACAAGTGACCAAGGTCTTTGAGTTGGTTGATTAAGTTGCTTGCCACCTCTCGCGTTAAACCAAAACGTTGTGCTAAATCATCGTGACTCACGGTCACCGAGCAGTTAAAACCTTCCGGTGCGGCAAAAGGAATTTTCGCCATTTCATACAGTGCCTTATACACTGCGTCCATCAGAGTTTCTGCTTGTTTCTGCTTACCAGCAAGGCGTAACGCAGTTGCAACGCTAAACTGAACGCCAATCCAAACATCCTGAGCCTGAAACGCCTCATGAGGACGACCATCGGCCAGAGTCATATTCGCAACACCCAATTTAGGACTATTGGCAACATAATTAGTCCGGTAGATGAAATCTAACGTACGTTCAATACGCGAAGAATCAAATAAACCAGGTAACCCGACCAGTTTTAAATAACTATCCGCGAGTAACGCATCACCGAAACTGTTATCTGAGTCCGCTTCCAACTCAGCAAATTCAGCATGAAATGCCTGCGGTGCTATTTCCAGCAATGCTTGCTTTTTGGCCATACGCTGTTCACGCTTACTGCACCCCACATTGAGTTCATAAGCATCCAAATACGCGTTCACCTTACTTGCATCTTGTATTGCATCGCCTGTCAAGGTTAAACCGAGCTTTTCAAGTGGTTCAAAGCCAGTCCCAGTTAAATGCTTGGCTTGTATTGGGGTGACAAAGAAATGGTAATATCCTTCTTCTTCATCCCAGAGTCCACGCTCTAATATATCAAGTGCAACCTCAGCGCGGCGCGAATAGTCACAGGACAATTCGACGTCACCAAGTAGCACAGCAAGCTCACTCGCTGCGCGCAGCCCTGCTATCCATAAGCTGCCGCAATAGATCGAAATACCATGAGACGCAAGGTTGTCAAAAGTATCATCAGTACCACGAGTTAACGGCAATGCGTCTCCAGGTTCAATCAGTTTGGTGAGATAATCGATACTTTCCTTAACGGATTCCCAACAGCTTTCTACAACATCACGATCACCGGTTTTTTGCCAATGACGAAAAACCATCAATATGAATTTTGGCGCTAGATCTTTCCACTCTTTGACGTTATGCCAACTGTAAGCGTCAGGCTGAATATCGTAAGGACTTCCCAAATCGTGAATCACTGCACCTCGCACAGCTCTTACCCCTTGGTACTTCTCGTCTATCAGCTCAGCAAACGGCTTATCTTCGTACTCCCAGAAACGTCGAAGCTTGTCATCACTGCTTAAGATGGCATTAGCGAAATGTTTCATGACACAACCATCAAGTTCTGGTAGCAAGTAAAGCAAAGAAAACGAGCCATAGAAATAGACATCTAATGAGTTAAAAAATGGATAATCAACACACTCTTTAACCAACAGTACATTGTCTTTATCCCATACGGTAGATTCCGCCAAAAAGGACAAACTATTCATTGCCATGGTTGAGTAACGCAGTGCACTGTCTTGATCAACAAAGTTGCTTTCTGCCGTCTCGAGGAACTCTCGTTGCTGATCAACAATGTTCTGCTCGATCTCATTCAGTCTCGGTAATGTCTGATTAAGGATAGTTTTCGCTCGCGACTCTGCAGGGAAGTAGCGGGTATACGCTTTTTCACTCTCCCAACCATCTAACATGATCTTGCTGTGGTCCATCACTTGTGCAAACCTAAGCGCGATTGTCTCACCCGGCTTTAGCATCACCTGAACACAAACCAAGGCGCTTAACGCCTCTCTGCCGCTATAAATGCCATGATCAAAATGTTGATTGGTTCGGCCGGTTTTTAATGCTTTCTCAACTTGTGGATCGGTTTTACTGCTGTATACCTGAGGCTTAATCGTAACCGTCACTTGATCCAATGCCACATCATCAGATTGAGTATGCACACCATATAAAATCTCACCAGAGATGTCGCCGTCGTATGGTGAGTTTGATGTCATACTCACGCCTTGGAACTCATACGCCTCCCCTGAGATAGATATAAGCTGATGCTGCTGTTTAATCGCATTCTGCACCAAATAACTGCAAGAATCTTGAACGCCATCTCGCGCTTTTTTATAGGTTGAGCCAATCAAATTACGCAATGGTTGCACCAAGGTAACCAGTTGAGTTTGCTCGCCTTCATTGCTCACTTCAAAGTGGTTCCAGTGAATCGGCAAACTGCAAAGTGTTTGGTCATTTTTAACGATTGGAGACACAACCTGACGAGTTAAAACAATAGACTCAAGTCCTTGATACTCATATTCTGCAATCGGATAAAGGGCACGATAATCGATGTTATTCGCGTCGATTGATTCCACACTCGACACTTGGTTTGCCGTAAGTGACAAAGCTCGCGTGGAGCTATTCACCAATAAACCATTAAAGAAATCGATAACCACCAGCAATTGCGTTTCAATGCTAGTTGCATCTTTCGCTATTGATTGCTGAGTTTTAGCAGACAACTCAATGTGCCAGCGTTCGAAGTTAGTTTTATTATTTAAATAGAACAGACCTGTTTTTAAACAATCCTTTATTCCATTTAAAATGTCATTTTTATTATCACACTGTGAAATATCGAATGAAAAGTCGGCTGGATAATATCTCAAAAAGTTTAACAACTCATCGACATTTAGAATTTCTAAATTTTCAAGTGAATGCTCATCCATAACCGAAAAATAAAAGTCATTAAAGTGAATGTCTTCATGTTCACAATCAACAAATATTCCCGGAATAAAACTAAAGTTTGGCGTGTTGCCTTGTGGAGTTAAGGTAAAGGTGGAGCCTATGCCACCAATAGCCATCCCCGTATTTTCTGGGGTTGTAGAGATCGGGACATACCACGGTTGAATAAATTCTACCGCGTTTCCTTTACTACATAATTCCCCAGCCTGACCTGAATACGATGCATATGGAATTTTATTTATCATAATTTTAAATCCGACATTGAATAATTAAACTATTCCTTTACTATCTAATAAAAAGGAGACTATTTATGTTTAAGTTAATTAAAAATAATTTTGGAGAATTCAACTCCACAACCTTGATAAATTCTGAACTAGGCATCCAAGTCGATATTATTCAAGACTTCGGTGCCATTATTAATCAATATCGAGTAAACCACAGTCCATTTTCATTTATCACTGGGTACAAAGACAGTGAAGAATTAATTCAATCTCATCCTTTCTTTTCCCGTAGTGCGAAGTTATTCCCCTTTCCAAATCGTTTAAATGCAGGTCGCTACAACTACAAGCAACGTGAGTATAAACTGGCTGCCAATTTTCCTTGGTCAGAGCATGCTGTACACGGGTTGCTCTATAACCAACCGTTCGAACTCGTAGCACATGAAGCCAATAGCGAGTACGCAGAAGCCATATTTCGTTTCGAAACAAGCAAGTTAGCCGATGGTTACCCATTCGCATTTCGCCTCGATATACGTTACCGCATTAACTACCAAGGAGTGTTGAGTTGCAATACAACGATAACCAACTTAGGAACCGAACACTTTCCGTTTGGAGATGCTTGGCACCCTTACTTTTCTCTCGGTTGCGAACTCGAACAATGCCAACTGTCCATGTCACCTCATACTGAGCTGACACACCAACACGATTTACCCACTGGTGAATGCGTATCGAGCAATCTATTCTCTAATCCTACATTGCTAACAGGCTTAACGCTCAATCATTGTTATCAATTTAGCGATCCTTGCGAACAAACGGTGATGTTGCTACGTGAAGATAAAAACGCGTCTTTACATTTCCAACAGAACCAAGGTTACTCGTTCGTGCAGCTTTATACTCCCCCGTCAGAATCTAGTATTGCTATTGAACCGATGACCTGTCCTGCTGATGCATTTAATAACCATATAGGGTTACTAGAACTGGCACCTGGAGAAAGCAATCAATTTAGTTGGCAATGCCAAGCTCACTATGGCTAATTTAACGAAATGGGGGAGCGCAACACTCCCCTTTAAACTTTAACCTAAACGAACTTCAACCTTATGTTCTCCTTCAGGCAAGACTGGCACTTTATTACCGTCTAGGATTTCACCATTAACACGTAACTCCACGACACCTTTGCTCACTTTCTCTGGGTTCGTCACATGGATATTGTACGTAGCCCCGCGGAACACACGTTTAACACGGAACTCTTCCCATTCCGATGGAATACAAGGATCAACAATCAAACCATCAACATCAGGACGTACGCCTAAAATCCATTGTGTACCAGCAACATATGTCCATGAAGATGTTCCCGATAACCAGGCATTTCGGCCAAGGCCAAATTGAGGATGCTCGTCACCAAGAATATTTTGTGGATAGCAGTACGGTTCAGATTCAAAGATATCAATAGCGTCATTCTTCGATGCTGGATTGATCTGGCGGTAGTACTCGTAAGCACGGTCACCATTACCCATCTTCGCTTCCGCGATCATCACCCAAGGATTAGAGTGTAAGAAAATACCGCCGTTTTCTTTCGCGCCTGGTGGGTAGGTAGAGACCCCACCTAGATTCGGATTAAAGCCATTGTAGCCTGGGGTAGATAACTTAATGCCATTTGCCGTATTCAGTTTAGTGTAGACAGAGTCTAGTGCCTGCGTCGCACGCTCTTCCTCTGCAAACCCTGCAATCACAGGCCAGCTTTGACCGTTGGTATAGATTTGGCCTTGCTCGTTGATGTGTGAGCCAACAGGGTATCCTTGCTCATCAAAGTAACGAATAAACCAGTTACCGTCCCAACCGCATCCGTTCACCACTGCTTTCATCTGCTCGTATTGAGCTTGATAACGCTCTGCCAGGTCACTTTCACCGCGCAAGCGACACAGATCAAGCATGTCAAGCAACGCTTTGCCGTACATGCTAGCAACCATGAGAGATTCTGCACCCGTTGGCAAATTCACCGTGTCATTCCAGTCCGCGAAGCCAAGTAATGGCAATCCGTGTTGGCCTGTGTTGCCTCGAGTGAACTCAATAGAACGACATAAGTGTTCCCACACGCTCGCCGACTCGACAGGTTGGCCTTGTGCATCTTTCTGATAAAACGGAATAACCTTATTTAGGAACTCAGCATTACCGGTTTCTTTAACGTATTGCGTAACCGCGTATACAATCCAAAGATGATCATCGCCGTAATAATCGGGACGGTCTTCTTCTTCACGCGAATCACCGGCGTTTGCTTCCATCGTTGATGGGAAGAACTGATGCATCGCTGAACCATCGATGTTTTGCACCGAAAGTAAGCGTTCGATAAACTCGCGTGCTTCTTCTGGCATATGTGTAATGACGCCAAGTGTGTCTTGAGAAGAGTCGCGGAAACCAATGCCTCGTGCTCCGTAACCAAGTTGGTACAACGACAAGTAACGCGACCAGTTTTTCGTCGTGTGACATTGGCGTGGGTTATGAATGTTTAGCATGGAGTTCATGGCTGGATCGGGTGTTTCTACCTGTACTGCCGCAAGGTAGTTATCCCAGTGATTAGCAAGCGCATCCAACGCTTTGTCCACTTCTTGATGGTCTCGGTACTTCTCAAGCATAGGCTCAGCCTGCTCGAGACTTGGCATTTGCGTTAACTGTACAACTGTACGCTCCATTTGCTTAGGTTCAATCCAGCCTAAACGTAGATTCAACGCACCAATATTGTCTCCACGCAAACATTCACTGTTTCCTAGTTCATCGGTGAATAGTTTTTCAGGAGCGGCCCAACTGCCATAACCCAAGTTGCCAAGGAACTTCTGACGGTCACCATCAAAAGAGGTCGCAGGGCGATCCGCCGTCATTAGGTTTACTGCATAGTCACGCTTCATAAAAGCGTATTGCTCTAAAACGGTGTGGCCTGATGCTTGTTGATGCGCCTTAAGCGTCATGGTTTGTGGTACCCAGTCTGCATTAACTAATTGTTTTAACGCATCAAAGTGAGTGAATTCAAAGACAGGAACAACATCAACGTGTAGCGCTTCATCGCTGATGTTTGTGATTTTGATATCTTCAAGTAATACTGGCGCATCTTTAGGCACAAACAAAGTGGCTTCACAACGGACGCCGTACCCTTCAGCAATAATTGTGGTGTAAGAAAGTCCCGTATGGTTTTCAAACTTTTCTAACGGTTTTAGCGTAGGAGTATAAAAAGGTGAAAATACCTCAACGTTGCCTTCGCGGTTGGTCACTTTTAGGTAAACCGTCGATCCTTTAAAATCAGAATTAGGCAACTGGGCAATGTACTTCGTGATACGGTTGAGTGCTGGGTCACCTTTACACAACACAACGCCACCGTTACTGTCAACTAAACCACCGAACTCCAGTGTACCAACATAGTTACACCATTTTATTGGCGTGCAAGGCGTGGTGGTGATGTATTCTTTATTATTATCGTCAAAATATCCGAATTTCATAACACTATCCTTAGTCCCCAGTGGACTGGGGACCAATTATTAATTTGTTCTTAGAGATTGGGTATGGAAATTAGTGAGCCAGTGATTTTTCACTTAATGCGTCAAACAAGTGAACAGAATCTAAATCAATGTAGAGCGTGATCTCTTGGGTATCGACTTCTGCGGCTTGCGTCTCGACCGTTAACAACTGACCACCAATCTCAGTTCTCAATAAAATGCTTGCTCCAAGCAGTTCTTTATCTTTGATTTTAGCGCGAACTGGCAATACACGGTCGTGCTCTACTTGCTCGGCACGCAAATGAATATCGGTAGGACGAATACCAAAATGCAACGCTAAGTTCTTTGATGCATGGGCTTTAAAGCGTTCAGGTAATGGGATATTCACATCTCCTAGAGCAATAAAAAATTCGTCTTGTTCATTCACCAATTTCGCATCTAACATGTTCATTGATGGGTTACCGATAAACTGAGCAACAAACTTATTGGCTGGACGTTTAAACACTTCTGTTGGCGTACCAACCTGAGCGACATAACCGTCTTTTAGAATCACAATACGGTCCGCGAGTGTCATGGCTTCGATTTGGTCGTGCGTTACGTAGATAGTGGTTGTCTTAAGCTCGCCGTGTAACTGTTTGATTTCTTCACGCATCACACCACGCAGCTTGGCATCAAGGTTAGAAAGCGGTTCGTCAAATAGGAATACTTTGGGAGTACGCACCATCGCACGCCCCATTGCTACGCGCTGACGTTGACCACCGGAAAGCTCCTTCGGCTTACGATCCAGTAGCGGTTCTAGCTCAAGCATTTTTGCTGCTTTGCGTACTTCCACATCAATATCTGCTTTATTCATACCTTTTAACTTGAGCGCAAAAGCGATGTTTTCATAGACCGACATATGCGGGTAAAGAGCATAGCTTTGAAACACCATCGCCAAGTCACGGTCTTTAGCATCAATCTTGTTCATTAGCTTTTCATCGACAAAGATTTCACCAGAAGTGATGTCTTCAAGACCCGCTAACATACGCAGTGTTGTCGATTTTCCACAACCAGAAGGGCCAAGAAATACCACAAACTCACCGTCATTTACCGTGAAATCAAAGTGCTTAACTACATCGACGTTTCCAAAGGATTTTTTAATGTTACGGAATTCTACTTTTGCCATTACTTGTTCTCCTCAGCGCGCTCTAGCAGCATGTTGCGATACGCGATAGCACTCTGCTTCAATGTTCTTTTTTGAGTTTCATAATCAACATAGACGATTCCAAAACGCTGTTCGTAACCAAACGCCCACTCGAAGTTATCCATCAAACTCCAGGCGAAATAGCCATCAACACGAACACCTGCACGAATAGCACTGTCTACTGCTTCTAGGTGAGTTTGGAAGTAACGAACTCTCTGTTCGTCGTTTACCGCACCATCAACGATGGCGTCATTCCCAGCCGCACCATTCTCTGTGATGTATATAGGCGGGACGTTGTCATAACGTTGATCGATTCTTACCAAAAGATCTGTTAGACCTTGTGGGTAAATTTCCCATCCAATATGAGTGTATTCAGCCCCCTCTGGTTTGATCGTTTCAATCTCATTGTTGTCATTGAAACGAGCCACATTTCGGCTGTAATAGTTAATACCAATGTAATCAACCGGTGCAGACATGATTTCCAAGTCACCTTCAAGGATCATTGGCATATTCGCCTGCTGTTTTTCTACGACTACGCTTGGGTATTCACCTTTAAGTACTGGATCAATAAACCAATGGAATCCTTCCGCATCACAATAATCAGCAGCAGCTTGATCTTTTGCACTCTCTGGATAACTCGGTGCCGCGTTAAATACAACACCATGCTTAGATTCAGGTGCATTCTTACGAAGTATCGGCATTGCAAGGCCATGACCTAACATCAGATGATGAGAAGCTAAGAAGCCTTCTTTTTCCCCTTTAATGCCAGGTGCATGTTGGCCCCAACGGTAGCCCAAAAATGCCGAGACAAACGGTTCATTCAATGTGGTGTAAACATCAATTTTGTTACCAAAATGCGCACTTACAACTTCAGCATATTCAGCAAATTTATATGCCGTTTCACGGTTTAACCATCCACCACGGTCTTCGAGGTATTGTGGTAAGTCCCAATGGTACAAAGTTACATACACCTTCAGACCACGAGAATGGCACTCGTCAATTAACTGTTCATAAAATTTCAAGCCTTCTGGGTTAACCACACCGTCTTGAGGCAGAATTCTTGGCCAAGCAATTGACAGGCGGTATGCGTCTACGCCTAGGCCTGCAATCATTTCGATATCTTGTTGCCATAGATGGTAATGATCACAAGCAACATCGCCGTTATCGCCTTTGTCTACTTTTCCTGGAGTCTTACAAAACGTATCCCAAATAGAAGGGGTACGGCCCCCTTCATTCACACCACCTTCAATTTGGTAAGATGATGTAGCGACACCAAAAACGAAATCTTGGGTAAGAAGCGCCGAGTCTTTCGGCAATTGGTATTTATTTATAGTCATAATTTTCTTTAACCTTTTACTGCACCAGAAGTTAAACCGCTAATCATCTGTTTTGACGCAAACAGATAGGTCACAACGAGTGGTAGAATCGAGATAGTGGTTCCTAGCATCACCGCGCCCCATGGTGTATTTGGAATACCTTGAACACTTCGTAATGCCTGAGTAATTACATAGTTTTCTGGTGAATTGAGTACAACTAACGGCTGCATAAACATATTCCAGAAGAAGACAAACTGAACGATGGCCAATGTTGCAAGGGCTGGTTTCATGAGTGGTAACACCACACTCCAGTAAGTTCTAAATTCACCAGCACCATCTAGCTTCGCGGCTTCAAGTAGCTCTTTAGGAATGGACGCCACCACGTGTTGACGCATTAGGAAGATACCAAATGGCGTCGTCGTGAACGGAAGCCATACTGCAACATGGTTATCCAACAACCCTAAGAACTTTACGATCATGAAGTATGGGATGAGGCTAAGTACAGGCGGAATCATCATTGAGCCAACAAGCATACCGAACAAAATATTTTTGCCACGGAACTTAAAAACTGCGAACGCATAACCACCCATACTACAGAACAATAGCGATATCGTTGTTCCTAGAAACGCGACGTAAATCGAGTTAAACATTGCCTTCCAAAAAGGCATGATCTCTTGCAATTTGGCATAGTTAATTGCCAGGCTATCACCGATAGCAAAACTGATGCCTGTACCAAAAATCTCACCGCGATCACGTGTTGATAACAGAGCCGACCAAAAAAATGGGAAGACAGTAATAATCGCCGAGACAACTAAAATCAGTCCCAGAACCACCATTAGAACCTTAGTAAAACGTTCGATAGCAATATCGCTAGGCTTAATAGCGGCCCATACCGACGAGTTTGATGTAGTAGATTGAGCCGTCATGTTATTGCTCCCCTAACCCTTTTTTACCGAAGAAGAAGAATTGAACCAAAGTACAAGCAGCAATCAGGGCAAACAATAACCAAGAGATAGCTGAAGCCGTTCCCATTTCAAGCCATTCCCAACCTACTTTGTACAGGTACATAGAGATAGTCAGACCAGCTTGACCGGTACCACCGCCGCCACGGGTCAATACAAACGGTTCTTCGAACAACTGCAAGTTACCAATAATGGTCATCGTCACCGCGAAAAACACAAATGGACGAATCATAGGTAGTGAGATATTCCAGAAGCGGCGGAACGCGTTGGCACCATCCATACGAGCAGCTTCAAGAATGTCTTTCGGTATTGTCATCAAACCTGTGGTATACAAAACAATGTTAAAACCTGTGTACTTCCAAAATACCATGATGGCGATAGATGGTTTGATCAGCGTCGCATCATCTAACCAGCGAATCGGTTGGTAATCATTCACCCAAGCGAATGCCCAGCCAAACAGAGAACTGTCTGCTAGCGTCATCAACGTTTGGTTAATGATGCCTGAGCTTGGTGAATACATATTAAAAAAGATCAGTGACGCAGCGACCGTTGATGTAATGTACGGTAGAAAGTAAGCTGACGTTAGCCAATGACGAATTCGATCACCCATTGATACAAGAATGTAAGCGACTGGAATGGCGATGAGATGTTGCGCCACTCCCGATGTAATCGCTAACCAAAACGTATTATGTAGAGAACGCCATAACCACGGGTCAGTCAGAGCAATATGGTAATTTTCAAGTCCCACGTACTCCATCGCACCAATCCCTTCGACAGGGTTCCATTCATGAAACGACAAGAAAACTGAAAAAAGTAACGGAAATATTCCAAATACAGAAAAAATAACTAAAAACGGCAACAGAAACGAGTACGGCGTAAGCGCTTTCAAATTTAGGCGAGAAAAAATACTTTCTCTTTTTGATGTTTCTACTGCGTTACTTATAGGAGAATTCATTGTAACAACCTCTTACCTAGGGAGGCGCAAATTGCGCCCCCCAAATTTAAAACAACTTTGGCTTACAGATTGCGTGTACGACGCTTGATTAAGCGCTCTGCTTCTTCAAGTGCGGTCTTGATATCTTTGCCTTCATCCAGCACTTCCATCAATGCATTCTCTAGAACGATAGAACGCGCAACATGATCACCTTTTGCCGGTGCGACTGGCTTGATATTTTTCGCAACTTCAGCAAACAACAAACGCGCCTTCTGCCCACCTAAGAAAGGCATTTCTTCTTCGAATAGAGGATCATCGTAAGTCGTTACGTTAGCTGGGAATGCGGCAATTGTTTCAAAGTGTTTTAGCTGAACATCACGTCGAGTTGTCATGTACTCAATCAGTTTCCAAGCTTCATCTTGCTTAGTCGATTGAGTTGGGATAGATAGGAACGAGCCACCCCAGCTACCATAAATACCATCAGGTAGGTGTGATACACCCCATTTGCCTGCTGTGTCTGGAGCAATCCAGTTGTTCAAGTGACCAAGTAGCCAAGCGCCTGATAACTGAGTTGCAAACGTACCGTTACGGAAACCTTCGTACCATTCGTTTGACCAAGCTAGAATCTTGCCATCTAAACCTTTATCACGAATTTCCTTAGCAACTTCAAATGCGTGCACAAAGCGCTCAGAAGTAACAACTGGATTACCGTCTTTATCAAAATATAGACCTTCACCTTCAGGGACTGTGGTAAAAATAATTGCCTGAGCGACGTCTGCTGCTGAAGCAATCAACTGAACATTTTGCGCTTTTAGTTTTTCACCCGCTGCGATGTATGAATCCCAATCTTTGATCGCTTCTTTAACATCAATACCAGCATTTTTGAAAATGTCAGTGCGGTAATACATCACACCAGGACCTAGGTCGACAGGCATACCATACACATCGCCATCCGCACCTTTTCCTTGAGCCCAAGCGTAAGGTGCAAAACTGTCAGCAAATTTATCCGCGCCATATTTTTCAGACAAGTTAACTAAGCCACCAGAGGCAACGAAGGGACCAATTTTCTCCACATCAACGACAATCACATCACCCGCACCTGAACCCGTTGCAAGGTTAGTGGTTAGCTTGGTGTGGTGATCGCCATGGTTGTTCATCAGGTAATCAACTTTGATGCCCGTTTCTTTCTCAAATTCTGGCAGCAATACTTTCAAACTGCTGTCAAAGTCAGGGAAACCATCAAAACGGATCTCTTTATCTGCTGCAGATACTGATGCTGTTGTAGCAAGTCCCAATGCAATTGCACTTGAAAGTGCTAAGGTCTTAAATTTCATGCTTTATCCTTAGTGTAGTTATAGGGTACTCGTTTTATCCTTGACAGAATTTCGTACAACTAACGCAGGGCTTAGTTTGAAATTCACATCTGGTTTGGTCTTTTTAAGTTTTTGCAAAATGAGCTGTACCGCCTCAATGCTCATCTGCTCAATAGGAAAATTAATGGTGGTTAAAGAGGGGGTGAGATAACGAGCAAAGATGATGTCATCAAAACCGACAAGTGAAACATCATCAGGAATCGAGTAACCCACTTCCCGCAACACCTCAAATGCTCCAAATGCCATATGATCATTTGACGCAAAAATGGCAGTGAATTGGCAATCCCTCTTCAGCAATTTTTGTGTCGCACTCACACCCGTTTCTTCAGTAAAACCCGCTTCAGAAACCAATACTTCGTTATACTCTAACCCCGCCTCTTCCAAGGCTTTTCGATAGCCTTGTAAGCGTCCTCTAGCATCAGACTTATCTAAAGGACCTGTAATGCAAGCAATTTCTGTATGCCCCATTTTTAAGAGATATTGAGTCGCGAGTTTCCCCCCAAACTCGTTATCAATATCAATACAGCTCCGACTCATCTCTGGGATAAAACGGTTCAATAAAACGACGGGGACACCCTGACTTTCCAAATTAATCAAGTAATCATCACTCAGACTCTGTACATGAAGAATCAAGGCATCAACCTTACGTCCCAATAAAAATTCAACCGCTTCACGTTGCTCCTTCTCATTATTTGAACCTGCAGTCACAACAGCATGGTAGCCGAAGCGACGCAGATGCTCTTCTAGGCTATGGAGAATGCCCGAATAAAAAGGGCCACCGAGTTCTGGAACAACAATTCCAACGCTGCCAGTTCGACTCGACGCTAAAGCTTGGGCGATAGAATTAGGGCGATAGCCCAGCTCTTTTATCGCTTTTTCAACTTTTAACTTCTTGTCGTGACTCACCCGACTCGTACCATTAATAACTCTGGATACTGTCGCCTGAGATACCCCCGCATGCTCAGATACGTCTTTAATCGTTGCCACCGTTACCTCTACTCCCAAGACACTTGAAAACGCTTACAAACTAATTATTGAGTAATCATGGAATAGTTTTAGTGAGTATTGTCACACTAAACTTTTACGTTAAACTCAGTATTAAGAAACATTGAGAGTTATTACAGTTTTCCCCACTCCCATGAAACTGTTTCATGAATTAATATTCACTCTTCAAACCGCTTCGGTGATGACATCATTGTCACTCTTTTGCTGTTTATCCGTCTCTTCCTGCTGGCCACTCTCTTCCTGCTGTAAAATGAAACTTTCCGTCAGCTCAAATTGAATTTCCGCTAAACGCTCAAGCTTTTCACCATGCTCAGCAACTTGTGTTGAGCGCTGTGAGTTTTGCTCTGACAGCGTGTGAATTTGAGTGATGTTTTCAACTACGTCACGAGCAACAGCTTGATGTGCACTCGTTGCTGACGATATTTGCTGACTGCGATGAGATACTTGGTTGAGAAGAACATGTAATTTAACGAAGCGCCCATCGACACGCTTGGCTTGTTGCATGCTTTGGTTCATACCTGAAAGGCAATCGGAAATCTGTGATGCTGCGAGATCCGTTTGTCGCTGCAAACGTTCAATTTTATTTTTAATTTCCTGAGCACTATTCGTGGTTTGGGCAGCGAGGACTCGAACTTCATCAGCGACGACAGAAAAACCGCGTCCATGGTCTCCCGCCCTTGCAGCTTCTATTGCTGCATTTAGTGCAAGCAAGTTAGTTTGCTCTGAAATGCCTGCGATGGTATCTAATATAGACGCAATACTTTTACTCTCTTTTTCCAACGCCAGATTTGTCTCTGTTACTTGATGAAGCTCTTCAGAAAGACGCTCTAACATGGCAACATTTTCAGTCATATCATTCTGAGCTTCATCAGAATGTTCAACGGCTTGCGTCACTAAGCTGAGTGTATCTTCGGTAGACTTGGCAATTTCGCTAACCGAGCACTCAATTTCCTCCATTGCAGACGCTACAGACACCGTTTGTGAGGTTTGCTCGAAGATGGCGCTATTGAGTTCCTTGCTGATATTTTGATTGGTCAATGATGCACTATTGAGTTCCGCACTTGATTGACGAATTCGTTCAATAATGAGTGAAAGATGGCGCACAACCAAATTGACCTTTTCTGCCACTTGCCCAAACTCATTACTTGCTGAGTACTCTACCTCTGAAGTTAAATCTTTCGCGGCAATTTTATTCAAGGCATTAAGCAGTAACTTAGTCGCCCTACGAACCATATTCGTAAAACTCAGAACCAAACACACAGTGACCAAAATCGAGCCCAAAGAGATACTAATAAGCAGCGTGCGGGTTTCGTTAGATGCTTGTGTTGCTTGTTCAAAAAGTTGGTTAGCAATGTGATTTGCACTATGTGATAGGCTGTCAATGTTTGCTAACTGTGTATCGATATTTTCCTCTAAATCTAACCGAAGAGCACTACGAGCTTGTGTTTGCTCTACCACGGCAACATGCATTTTTATTGCACCTGTTGAATCGAATGCCAACTGTTTAAGTGCAGACATCGGCTTTTCAATTGAAGAATAGAGTGAAGAATACTTCTTGATTAGTAACTGCTCACTTTCTTCTAAGTAACGTTGGCGATTTTCTAGCCGACGCTCAACCGCACGAACCTCCGTCATATCTTGTAACTTGAACACCTCGCTAGCCTCATTTTGCAAAAGGCTAATTTGGCTGGATAAGCCGTCTAACGCTTTTAAAGCATCATCGGTTTCGGCTTGACTAAGTGCTCGCTGCAATGCATTACGAAGTTGAGCGTTTACCGATTGAAATTTAGATTGTAAAAAATAGCTCTGGTCGAGCTGATCGAGATAACGAGCATGAACAGCAATAACGTCCCTCAACAGGCTCAAGGTCTTCTCACTTTGAGCAGCAATTGGCTCAACAAAATCTTTTAGTTCTGGCCGCTGATTGGTCTGAGAAACAAACCAATTAAGTTGCGCATTATAGATCTCTATACTCTTTTCAATTGACGCAACAAATGGGGGAAGCTCATCCAAATATTGAGTAGACAAATAAGGCGTAAGGTTACGGTTTATATTGAGAAAATCGATGGTTAGCTGAGCTGAGCGTAGCATCAACGGAGTTGCATCTTGAGTAATAGATTCCATCTTTGCGGTAACATCCTGATTACCACTGACAGAAAGCCATGCTGAACTCAGCATGATCACAATTAAACACACACAACCAAAGTAGAGACGAGAAATTAACGTTTGAAAGGGCATAATCCACCAACCCATAGACAACTCCTGCCTTAATCAAAAGGACAAAAAAAGGGCACCTATGATAGTGCCCAAAAATGGAGTCAAGTTTGCTAGTATATCAGCCCCAATAAGCTGCCTTTGGGGCTAAGACATGAATGGACAATTAAGATTGACTGGTTTACCACCAAGCTTCGAACATCGCGCCGAAAGCAAGAGTATCCACATTTGTCGTTGAAC
The DNA here is from genome assembly GCF_049563345.1 of Vibrio mytili. Classification (NCBI taxonomy): domain Bacteria; kingdom Pseudomonadati; phylum Pseudomonadota; class Gammaproteobacteria; order Vibrionales; family Vibrionaceae; genus Vibrio; species Vibrio mytili. The sequence continues at coordinate 1,031,670 of NZ_CP110482.1, forward strand.
CATCCGTTGTTTCAACATCACCTACTGTAGTGTAGAAGCGAAGCATTGGGCGGCTCCAAGGTAGACCACCTAGAGATAAGTTTTGAGAAAGTGTCGCTTTCCAACCGGTCACTTCTTTATCGTTGTCCCAGTCTTCCATTGCATAACCCGCTTCAAACCAAGTTGAGTGAACGTCAGTCCATTGGTATTGCGGGCGCACGATAGCAGAGTATTCATTTTTCTCATCAGTATCGTTACCAGCGATATTTTTGTATGAGACAATGTAATCGATGATAAATTGACTCGATACGCCATAGTTACCTTCTAAACTGGTATATAGCACTTGCTTATCGCCTGCCAAATCAAACGCAGAATCGTCAGCACCATCAGCATACTTCACAAGGAGTTTGTTCGAACTGCCTAATCCTAGTACAGCACCTGCTTGCCATGAGTTTTCGTCTTTCTTATCATCGCCAGCTTCGTCAGAAGCAAAACCGTAGTTGAAGTAAAGATCAAGATTACCAATACCTGCATCAATACTGTGAAGTTTAGAAGTGATTGCGTAGACGCCTGTATCGTTGTTTAGACTGCCACCTTCCGCATCGACTTTACCGACAAAGCCCATGTCAAGTTTAGCACCGCCCAAGTTTAGGTTATTGAAACCCCCACCTTGACCATCGTGTGTGAATATAAAGTAATCGTTCAAACCTTGTTGTAAACGACCGTGGAAATCTCGACCAGCCCACATGTAAAGCTCTGGCTGGCTTTCAAATACGTTAGTGACACCAGCGTATGCTTTTTTCAAGCTCACACCACCATCAGAACCCCAGTCACGATGCGCCCACTCATCAATCATCACAACGAGGTTCCATTTAGCGCCACTGTCTGCTTGGAAAATTTTACCTAACTGGAATTCACCACCGTTAGCTTCGTTACCCAGACGGCCTACTGAGCGACCTGTACTACCCACATTAACATAACGGCTGTCACCATCTGAATAATGCGCGCCATAACGAGCATAACCAGAGAACACAAGGCCTTCTGGTACTTTTGTTTCTGGAGTTAATACCGCTTGTTGTTGGTCATCAACATAGTCAAGCTGTACCGTTTTAGCTTCTAACTCTTGGATGCGTTTTTCTAAATCAGCAATAGTAGATTCAGCAGCAAATGCAGAGACAGAACTAAGAGAAGCGGCCACCGCTAAAGTTATTGGTAAGACTTTGAAGTTTTTCATCTTATTTCCCTGTTTTTTTATGTTTGTTTTTAATTCGATAAAATCTTAAGCAATGAAAGACTTGAAAACACATGTCGACTTCACATCCGAGAACAGAAGAAATCATCATGAAACAAACCAACAAACAGAAGAAGAAAAAACAAAATAACAATCAACAACTTAAATACATAATAGCAACAATTAAAATAATGAAATCGCTTTCTTTTCATGAGAAATGGAGAATTTTGTCACGAAATATAGCGGCAATATACGGCTAAAAAAGAACCCCTCTTTGAAATATTTCATAATCATGAAAAATTTCAAAGAGGGGTTCTTAAATAACTCTTATTTAGAAGCTTTCTGTTATTAAAATTTGAATCTTATCCAAGTGGAAGATCGCCACCTAATGAGCATAATTATCCCTCGAACCCACTCGTCTAAAGCAATCGCCATCCATGCACCAAGAACACCATAGCCCCAGTGAATACCGAAAAGATAAGCACATAAAACGCCAATACCCCACATGCATACAATTCCAATTTGGACAGGGAATCGGACATCGCCAGCGCCTTTTAAGCCAGATATAAAAACCAAGTTAAACACCCGCCCTGCTTCCAAAATGATCGAGCCCAATAATAGTGACCCTGTCAAATAGAAGATGTCCGGTTGATCAGTAAATACCGAAACTATCGCTTCTCTAAAAAAGTAAATCGTACTCGCAGCCGTAATAGAAACCGCAAAGCTCACCAAGAAATAGATTTGAACGCGTTTAAGAATGCTTTCTATCCATCCTTTTCCTATATAGTAACCAGCCTGGATCTGAGTTGCTTGCCCTATGGCTAAAGCGAACGCAAACGAAAAACGGGCGATGTTCTGGGCGTAAGTAAAGGCAGCAAGTGAAGCCGTGCCCATTTGCACCACAAAATAAACAATCGCAATCTGAGCCATATTGTAAGAAAGGGATTCACCCGCATTCATGCCACCAATTTTAAGAATTCTGCTGTATACCGCTGGTGGAATTTGCTTTAGTGACCGCATAGGTAACGAAATTGAACTTTTACTGAGTATCACTCCAAGAATCACCGTACCGAGTGCTTGGCTAATCACCGTGGCAATTGCAACGCCTTGCACGCCATAGACAGGCAAGCCAAAAGGTTGATATAGCGCGATGTAGTTACCAATGAGATTAATCAAACCACTGATCAAATTGACCACCATTGGCGAACGAGAGTAACCATAGCTACGCAAGATCGTCGTCAATGCAATACCAATCGTGACGTTGAACGTCATCGCGCCACTTATAATGAGATACTCTTTAGCGTACAGCTCTACTAACGCCTCAAGTCCATAAAAAGGTAGAAAATAGAATGCCCCCAGCACCGCAATCATACTCAACAACAGACCCACAGCGACAGAGAGCGCAATGCTAGCAACACCGACATCGGTCGAGTCTTGCGTTCGTTCAGAGCCATTGTATTGAGCTATTAGGATACCCGTTCCGCTACTCACGAACGTGGAAACAATAATCAGGAAAAACGACAACTGGGTAATGACACCAACCGCCGATACTGCTTTATCTGAATAACTTGAAAGCATGAATACATCACTGGTGCCTATTGCTGTTCTTAGCAGAATTTCCACTAAGATCGGCCACGTTAGAGCAACAATAGACATACGCTGATGAAGATTTTCGTTTTTGGACATCATTTTGACCTTGAAAAGAAATATGGAAACCGTCCCTGCATGAAACCGCGAGACATAGTCACTGGGCTAGATAAAAGCTTGGTAAACTCTAAACATACTCAAGTCACCTCAGGATGCTTGTTCAGCGAAAATTGATTCGCTCTTAGTAAGGCATTGATTTGAGTTTGATATCTTGGGGGTAATAAGAATATGATAGGGACTCACTACTTTCTACCAAAAACGCGACTGGAAAAAGGAAAATAGCGACATGAATACCACGTATCACCTGGAGCATCATCAACGATACCCTCATTTTAAATTTGCCTATCTCGACTGTTATCACGGCCAGGACTTTGGCTTACACAGGCATGACTATTCTGAACTCTTTTTAGTGATCAGCGGTAAAGGCAACCACTTAGTTTCGTCTTATGCTTATCCACTGAAGGCTGGTGATATCTTTGTGATCAATGGCAATATTGAGCATGCTTTTCAAGATGTTGAGGACTTAAGGATTATTAACTTAATGTTTGAAGCGGGATCGCCATTTTTTGAGACGCCATCACTAAAACGACTTTCGGGCTACCAGGCGATGTTCAAAGTTGAACCTATCGCCCGTCAAAAAAATAAGTACAGAGCACAACTGACGTTAAATGACGAACAGTTGCCTATCGTGACTCAACTCATTCAAGCAATAGGCCACGAATATGAACAAGGCGAAACCGGTTTTGAAATGATGCTCACCAGTTTAATGCAGCAACTGGCTGTTACATTAGCTCGTATGTACCAGCAACAAACGCAAGACCTCCCTCAAACGACCATGGCATTAGGGAGAGCACTGATATTTATTGAACAAAATTTTACCAATATCAACTTGAATAGTCGTGATATTGCTCAAGCGGCTTTTACCAGCCAAAGGCAGCTAGAAAGACTGTTTAAACAATTCCTCAACACCTCCCCTAACCACTATTTACGAGAAATGCAGCTAAAGTATGCTTATGCACTGCTAACGAGTGGAAACGCCACTCAGATCCAAAAAGTTGCGGAACAATCGGGGTTTAGCGACAGTAATTATTTTTCCAAATGTTTTAAAAAGAAATATGCATTAAGCCCTCGCCAATATATGAAGCAAAGAATCAATCTCCAAACATAAATAGCTTAATTAACTGTAAATTTTCCTATCCGTAAACAACGAAACACTTGTTCTTCAAAGCCTTCATCTAACGAATCAGCAATGATCTCAAGACGGCTTTCTGGGCAATCATCCAGCTCAAACTCCATCAGTCCGTCTTTCGTGATATTGTAACCACAAATACCATTCCCAATGATCAAAACCGCTTTCCGACACTCTACTTTCAAGTCAACTAGCAGCAGTGAACCCAGTATCAATTTCCGTTTAGTCGTGAGTTGCTTATGCCGAGCAAGATAGACTTTTTGCCTGATCCATAATCTCATCAATGCTCTTTCTGTTTCGCATTTGTCTAGATGACATCCAATGTAAGAAGTAATCGTCGATCAGACTTATAAATGTGGCAGAGTACGCTCGGCACTGTTGATTACATTCATGCTCATAACTCTTCCTCCCAAGCAGGAAATGGATCCGGTAAAGACAGCCATGAGGCTTGACCCGCTGCGAACTCTTCGTCACTAAGTAGACAATCATCAAGTGCTTGTATCATTGCCGTTTTATCTAATCCTTGACCGATAAACACCAGCTCTTGGCGCATATCACCAAATGGCTCAATCCAAATGTCTTCTATAGATTTCAAATATTCAGGATCAGTTGGCCATTGCGTTTTGGGGATCGCTTTCCAAAACATACCAGCAAAACCATAGTCAGCGATTCCTCCAGCTTGGTTCCACTGTCCAGCAAATTCCGGACGGGATGCGAGCCAAAAATATCCTTTTGATCGAATTAACTTGCCAAAATGAGTTAGGTTGTGCAGCACCTGAAAGAATTTTTCCGGATGAAAAGGTCGACGAGCCCGATAACTAAAACTACTGATGCCATACTCTTCCGTTTCCGGTATGTGTTCGCCTCTAAGTTCTTTGAGCCACCCGGGCGATTGTTGTGCTCGCTCAAAATCAAATAGGCCGGTATCTAACACCTCCGAGATATCGACTTGCCCATTCTGTACCGCAACAATTCGTGCATCCGTATTTAGGGTTTTCAAAATCGCTTTTAAACGCTCAACTTCTTTAGTTTCAGCAAGATCCGTTTTGCTGATCAAAATCACATCTGCAAATTCAACTTGATCAATCAACAAATCAGAAACACTTCGATGGTCGTCTTCTCCTAGGTGTTCACCCGTATCCTGTAAAGATTGCGCCGCTTCATAGTCACGCAGAAAATTCATCGCATCGACCACGGTCACCATGGTATCTAACGTGGCGACATCTGACAGCGATACGCCATTGTCGTCGGCAAAAGTAAAGGTTTCAGCAACGGGAAGTGGCTCAGCAATACCCGTAGATTCGATAACCAGGTTGTCAAAGCGACCTTCCTTGGCCAGCTTGGTCACTTCGACCAGTAGATCTTCACGCAACGTACAGCAAATACAGCCGTTGCTCATTTCTATCAACTTTTCTTCTTTATGGTTCAACGACACCTCGTTTTTCACCGTTGCGGAATCAATATTGATTTCACTCATGTCGTTAACAATTACCGCGACCCGCTTACCGTCGCGATTATTAAGAATATGGCTTAACACTGTGGTTTTCCCCGCCCCGAGAAACCCCGAAAGCACCGTCACCGCAATTTTTTTCTGACTCATTTCACTCACTCCAAATTGATATTGTTATTATTGTATTAACGCTTTTCGACGACTTGTTATTTATCGCGAACTTTCCAAATAATGCTCGATACGATAAATAACCCAGTCACGATGAAGGCCACTGCTGGGACTGTCGGTGTATCCTAAAATGAGGTCTTGACCAAATTTAGCGGTCCATGCCTATGCGAAAATCAACAGAGTGTTTGATCTCAACATGATTATCGCTTCGGTCGAGTCTTTGACCGCCCATACAGTTATGACGCACCCCTGGAAGAAATGTTATAACATAACACATAGAGTAATCAACTTATGCTTTTGGGTCAGAAAAATTAGGCGAACGTTACGTTTAAACAAGCTCTACTTGGCGTTGTTATTCCTACAACAAGCGTTCATGAACCACGAACAGTAGAAGTATCACGACACTCACCCGCCTTAAGCAGTGCTATCACTTGAGTGTAAGCGTTGAACTTCTTTCGATGATGAAGAAACGATGTAACCTGAGCGAATACACTTTTACTTGAATAACATAAGCATTAGGTTAGTTAATTATACTTAACCCTACATGAATTTTATTCACGTTGACTATAACAAAACTTCAATTGCACTCAGATGAATATCACGCAATCATTTAGCCATCTAGACGTATGCAAAATTAAGGCAATTTTATGTCGACGAACAATAATATTAATACCACCTCTACTCCTTTCTACGCAGACCAAGTTGGCAGCCTTCTTCGCAGTGCCACGTTAAAGACTGCACGTCTTCAGTACCAAAATAACGAAATTTCTTATCAAGATTTGGTCAGTGTTCAGCAGCAAGAAACGCGTCTGCACGTAGAGCAACAGATCAACGCAGGCTTAACAGCAATCACTGACGGGGAGTATTCGCGCGCATGGTGGCATTTTGACTTTCTAGAAGGCCTAAACGGTGTCGAAGGCTACACACCAGATGTGCCACTGAACTTTAAGGGTATAAAACCTAAAACCCACAGTATCAAGATTGTTGATAAAGTGTCATTTAATCCAGAGCATCCCTTCCTCAATGATTTTGAGTTTCTCGCTTCACTGTTAGATCCACGTGAGCATGTCGCCAAGCAAACAATTCCAAGCCCAAACATGCTCCTATTACGTGGCAAAAACGAATACGCATGCTACCAAAATAGTCGTGAACAATTCATTGCCGACCTCGCCAAAGCATACCAAGATGCGATTCAAGCATTTTATGAGAAAGGCTGTCGTTACCTTCAACTTGACGATACCGCATGGGCCTCATTCTTATCGGACGAAGGGATCGCCGGTCTCGAAGCACTTGGCTATAACACACAAGAGTTACTCGTAGACTTTGAACAGCTTCTCAACGAATCAATCAAACATAAACCGCAAGATATGCTGATTACCATGCACATCTGCCGTGGAAACTTTCGTTCAACCTATTTCGGCTCGGGCAGCTACGACGCCGTTGCAGAAACCATTTTCGGTAAGCTTAATGTCGACGGTTTATTCCTTGAATTCGATGACGAACGTTCCGGCGGTTTCGAAGGGTTGCAGCATGTAAAACGCGATGATTTGTTCGTAGTGCTTGGCTTAGTGACATCAAAAACACCTGAACTTGAAGATAAAGAAGTTATCAAAGCTCGCATCAATGAAGCGTCAAAATACCTTCCGTTAAACCAACTTCGTCTCAGTCCACAATGTGGCTTTGCCTCAACAGAAGAAGGCAATGTTCTATCGGAGCAAGAACAATGGATCAAGCTTAAACATATCGTCGATATCGCCAAAGAGGTTTGGCAATAAGCCGCGCTACTGACCATAATTTGAGAACAGGTAAATGTAGCAAAAAGGGTCAGACTGATACTCTGACCCTTTTGACTGAAATGCATTAAGAAATAGGCATTAAATTAAATTGTGTGAAAGTGGCTCTAAGACAGGTTACATCCGCTTTAAAAGCTTAACCACGTTATCTAACCCTTCAATTTTCAAGGCTAAACATAACTTAAGCAAATCCCCAACTTTCCGCTGGGCTAGCCTTTTTTATCGAACCATAAAATAACAAATTTCTTTGTGAATCTTCTTTCGTTTCATTACTGTAACTCGTTTGTGCCCCATTCGAAGTTACTCCTTATTAACTTTTAAGTTCACTAAAGCGTCATTTGACCTACTATTCCTAATGCCAACAACCTGTCAATTACATTTTGGAAGATCACACCACCTAAAATATTGAGACTTTAACTATTTCAATTAGTTGTTTGGTTGGTATGATATCAGATGCTCATACAGTCCAAATAAGCAAAGTGAATGGAAATTACCCCAGCATACAAACTAATGAGTGGTGAATGTCATCATCTAAGAGGATTACGTGAAAACACTGTGTGGTTTTCGAGTGTTGACAAGCTCAATGACCCTTATGAGGGCAGAATCGCATTTGCGCATGTGGATTCACCTCTTGCTGACATGAAGTCAGCCCTTACTCATGTATATAATCAAGACAACAAAGACTTAAAGAAATCTCGTAAAGAAGTTGAAGCTCTTTTTAAGAAATTTGGCGAGGCAGATTTTATTAAGCACATACGCAAAAATGTGGAACTTCAATTTACGAACTTATTGAAGATTCACCATGAAAAAAGGCATGTTCTTTCGTTATCAAAGGCGAGTTCACCACTAACCGAAAATCCATTTCCAGAGCCTCTTAGCTTGATGATGATGTGGGCGCATTATGCCAACGGCTTTAGAGGAATGTGTGTTGAATATGATTACCATACGTTGATAAAAAGTATTAATGATCTCAATGGCATAAAAGTTGAGGCTAGAGAGGTTGAGTATGTTGAAGGTGATCTTCCAATAATCAAATCAATGACCATACTCGATGATTTGATTCACAGAAACGATAAAACTTCTAAAGAGATTCTTAGGGCTTATTGCACTAAGCATAAGGCTTGGAGATATGAAAACGAGGTTCGAGCAATAAGTCCTATACATGGGGTAAACAAATACAGTGGAGAAAGTGTCAACCGAGTGTTTGTCTCGTACCTGAACCAAACATTAATGAATAAGGTAAAGAGTATCCTCAGAGAAAAGGAACATCGGCCTGAACTTTATGAGGTATCGTTGCACGAAAAGAAATTCGGCTTTTTTTTCAGGAAAGTTGATTACTAAGCCTGTTGCGTATTTCAGTGATTGCGATCGCTCGTTTCCTCTGTTTGCCAACGCCAGCAAATATATGCCCCATTTCGTTTTGCGGTTATGCCAAAATTTTGGGAATTTCCTCTTATCTAGCACACGTGTGTTATGAGTTTAGTTGACTATTTTCATTCAAGTGTCATGATGAATCTAATTAGGACGACATATTCCACATTTTTATTCATTATTTTAATTTTTAAGCAATTAATCAGATGATTACTGTTATCATGTCCATATTTTATCTCTGTCAAATGTGGACATTGTCCGTTGAAAAAAGACTGTTATAGGCATTAAGGTTTTGTACAAATGGATGTATTACTACAATATTCACCACTAATATCTTCAGTAATGCCATTAATCATCATAGTGCTAACTGGGCTGTGGGTTAATCATAGATTAGAAAAACTGAAGAGTCGTTTTCAACTTGATCATGCAATTATTAAAAAACGTGCTGATATTTATGCTGAAATTCAGGACGATATTAATACAATTTATTCATACATCAAGCGTGTAGGAAAATGGAAGGAATTTACTCCTAAATCTGTATTGGAAGCAAAAAGAAATGTAGACCAAAAATTTCATACAACGCAGCCATATTGGTCTAAAGAGACTATTTATAAGTATCATTCCTTGATGAGCGCTTGCTTTGAAACTTATCGAGGTAATGGAATTGATGCTGGCATTATCGCCGAAATAGATAAATATATGTGTTTGCCTAATTGGCAGGATGATTTCGCAAGTGATTTTGTAGATGGTTACAATATGAGTGTGTTAGAGAATGCATATTCTGAGTTCATGGACTCATTATCGAAAGATTTTGGCATAGCGTAAATGGCTTATAACAAACCAGTCACAGCGACCCAAGCCGTTGTATGGCTTTTGTGGCTTGTCGAACCGCGTCAGTCTAGCCCCAAAAATCCACTTCGTATTTGGTCGCGATATTAGGGCATTATGAGAAAAAGGAGATACAGAATGAGCGATGAATGGATCATGAACGAAGCGCCTTGGTGGGATTTTGATACACAAAGCATACATTTTGCAATTGAAGATGATGAGTTTCGTTATGTAGTATCTATCTCTCAAATTACTTTAAATGATTATTTTCATACTGTAGATACAAAGGATGCTGCCTTTGAAAACTTTGACGAAAATTCTGACGCCATATTCTCAATGGCAATAGATTTTGTTGAGAAAAATGAACCAAACGACAATGATATCTACTTTATTTCAAGTAACTACTTTGAGAACAACTTGAGGTAGCTCATAACGCGGCTATGAACTCGGGTTTGAGTGGCATTACTGGACCAATACTAAATCGAAAATGTCCAATGTTGAGCTAGTTCCTGTGGTTAGCTCGGATATGCCCCGAACCTTCTTAGCCGCTACGAACTAGTCGCCTAAAGTACACTGCATTAGATCAAATTAACTTAATTTATGAAGTGGCAGAGAGTTATGTGTAAATCTTCCGCATTTTACCCCGCGAAATTCCCTCTCGTTTCACACAACAGTTGGATATGCCTTGAGGTTCACAACATATGAAAGCAAGATAGGTGGAATGTAAGTAAGGAAATAATCTGTCTATAAAGCGTTATATGCAAAGGAGAATTAAGTGGCAACGGACAAATGGAGTCATGTAGATAAGGCTTTTATGTTTTTCTCCGAAAAACATAAAACTAACTCAAGCTTTAAGTTATCTGAGTTAGCAGATTTCACTGGGTGGAGTATTCCAACAGTTAAAACCTATTTAAGAAAGAAGTGGTCAAATCTTCTTATTGAAGATAATGATAATTACTCTGTTAGTGATGCATTTTCCAAGTTAGACATGAAGAGTTTTCGTCAGCATCAAAGTCAGAAGAATGAACTTGATGACCGTGATAAACGAAACTCAATTGAAAAGCACACTCCGATTGGAAGTGTTCGAACTTTTTTAGCTGAGCTTGAAAAACTAAAGTCTAATGGCGAGTTGTACTATCGAGGTCAGGGGTACTTTGGGTTTAAAGCTCAGCCGTCCATTTACAGAAACAATGGTCTGATTGAAAATGAACATAGAATGTATCGAGAAATCATAACGAAATGTCCTAATGATTTCCAAGATGCTAGAAGTACATTTGAACACCTAGTGAAAATGCAGCACTATTTCCTACCAAGTAGGCTACTTGATATAACCAAAAACCCACTAATTGCACTTTTCTTTGCTTGTAGTAGTGAAGAAAATGATGATGGAGAAGTCATTATTTATGACTTTCATTTGGATGATGTTAAGTTTTACGATAGTGATACTGTTTCAATTATTGCAAATTTAGCTCGTAGGCCATCTACATTCTCGATTCAGAATATTAAATTGTTAGAAAAAGACGATTTTAATAAACAAGAAGAGATTGAGTTACTTTTACATGAAATAAAGGAAGAGAAACCATATTTCAAGTCAGTAATTAACGCTAAGCATTTGGAGACCGTAATTTGTGTTAAACCTAAGCTTGATAATCCACGAATTATCAAGCAAGAGGGGGCGTTTTTGCTTTTTGGAATAAATGGTACCAAGAAAAATTGTGCTGACTTCTCTGAAAGTAAACAGGTACTAATCGATTCGAAAAGATTAATTGTTATGAGGGAAAACAAGCAAAAGATTTTGGATCAGTTGGCATCACTGGGAATCATGAAATCAACGATCTATCCAGAGATTGAACACGTTGCAATGCAAATGAAAAATAGGTACCAAGCCTAATTGCATATAATAAATTGCTTAAGTAGGATTCGTGAACGCGTGCCGGACTCGCTTTGCTCAAACATGGCACACACTCACTCATCGCATAGCAAGGCGTTAGATTTTCGAGGAATTATGGGTACAAAAAAGTTAACAAGTTCTGCTATTGCCAGAAAGGGGGGTTAATTTCGTTAGAGATATTGTCGAATCTTCGAATATTATTTTCCACGAAGTACATCAAGAAAACGATTACGGAAACGATGCGTTTATTGAGCTAGTTGATGGCGCTGACATAAAGGGAATAACCGTTGCCGTACAAATAAAATCAGGTAAATCCTTTTGTAGCGATGTGTCTTGTTCGATCCCTGCTTCTAAACATCATTTTGAATATTGGTTATCTCATTCGCTAAATGTGGTGGGGGTAGTATATGGCCCTGAAGAGCAAAAATCCTACTGGATTGATATAAAAAATTATCTTATAGATAACCAAGAGGTAATTGACCATGGTCCATATACAATTACGTTTAAAAAGACGGAATTTGCTACATTTTCACCTGAAAATTTTGATAAATTTTTCAAACCTATACACCTTAGGCGACAGATAGAACTTGATTTAAATAAAGCAATTAGGTTCGTTCTATCAAACGATACAACAGAACATAGCTTAGGGATTAATGTACTTCGCCACAGCTATTGCCATGAAGTAACTGCATGGGAGCAAGTCATAACTGTATTTGAGGAACGAAAACTTACTATGTTGGATCCTGCAATATTGTACAGCATGGCTCATATTCCCGGGCATCAAGATATTTACAGGACTTCATCCCAGAAGTTTCCTCAGGAGCTTAAGGCGCAATTAAAAGTGTCTATTTCTAGTTTCGGAGTAGAAGATATCGTTCGAATTCTTAGCATGTTAGATGTAGAAGATGGATTTGAAAGAGGTTCTTTTGGGCAAAGTGCTGAGGCAATAATATCCATTATTGATAGAAAAACCACCAAGCTGCTAGATATTATCCAAAACTGTGACTTAGAAAGAGATATTCGTGATTTGGCTGTTATGTTGTATGCGTTCTATGAGCAGGAGTTGGCTATTCAACCACTAAATGACTTCGCGGTTAAGTTTCCTGAATTACTTTGGACGAGAGAGTTAGTTGAACAATTGGAAGTAGAAGGTTACGTTTACTTCTATTGAAAAAATCTAACAAACGCCTCAAGTCGATTCGTAACGCTTGGTATTTTTGGTTTTAATTTTGGCTTGTGTGTATACGGTGTCCTCACAAATTGAGCGGACATTTCCAAACTTCGGAATAAGAGGAAGCAATATTGATTATCAATAAGAAGTGGGATTTAGAAGTTGCATTTGAAGTAATCAACGAAAGGTATTATCCCGGTGGATTGCAAAGTGGTCCTCAACGAAATCGACAGATTGAAACTTGGGGACAGTTGGTTGGCAAAACTAAAGCACTGGCACAACTAGATTCATTAATCGAGAGTTGTGGCTCCATCAATAAAATGTCTCAGTCTGTTCGTATGAGTTCTGGAACCATTAAAAAGCTTAGAGCGTTTTTTGAATCTTTGCCTGATGAACTGGAGACAGTTGAAGACAGTTTTGACTATAGATTTATTGAGGGACAACGGTGCTCTCTAGAGGAGGATCTCACCCATGAGTTTAAGGAAGTTAAAGGAAAAAATCCTGAAAAATCTATACAGAACTTAGTCGATGAATATGTGGTTGCATTTCTAAACGGATCAGGTGGCAGCATCTTCTGGGGGATCTGCGACGATGGCACAGTTAAGAGTTTGCCCCTATCTGCTGCGCAAAAAGATGATATCAATAAAGTAGTTAACGCCAAAATTGGTACAATTGAACCAGCAATAGATCCAACAAAAATCAGAGTGAAATTTCATTCTGTAATCAATACTGATAATGGGTATATTTTAGAGATTAATGTTCCTAAATCAAACACCATTGGTCTTTTCTTCAATTCATCGGGTGATACTTGGGTTCGAGTAAATGGATGTAAACAAAAATTAAAAGGCGTCGCTCTACAAGACTACATTCTAGAGCGTATGCAAAAAAACCACTAAAAGTTACTCAAACGAACATCATATGCTTGGCACTTTTGGCTTGTGGTTGTGTGCTTACGGCTGGTAAATCGTCAGTGCCACTTAGTAAAGCGTTAATTGTTAACCTCGAGGGGATATAAATGAGTAGATACGTTCAGGTAGACTTGGCTTATGCATTTCTTGCCTCAAAAGAGAATGCAGGCGAGTCTTTTACTATTGAAGAGTTAGCCAATGCGACAGGTTGGAAAAAGCAAACGTGCGGAACTTATCCATCTAAGCGATGGCACCAATATGTTCAAAAGGATGGATCGCATTATCTGACATCAGGAATTAAATCCCTAAGTAAGGAAGAGTTTAGAGCGGTTCATAGTCAAAAACTGCAACAAGTTACTGACCATTCTATAAAAGGTATGTTATTGCACAAAGCCAGGGAGTTTGCGCTACTTGCTGTTTCGACGTACAACAATCCATACACAGAATTTAAGACCTATGGCTATATAGTCAATATTGTTATCGCCTATACAGCGTTGTTTCACGCGATCTTCGAAAAAAAGGGAACCAACTACTTTTATCTAAAAGATGGTCAGCCAACTATCATTGATGGTGAAGAAAAAGCATGGGAGCTAATGGAATGTTGTAACGAATATTGGAAAGGTGTAGAACGTCCTGAAAAGTACAATCTTCAATTCCTTATTGGATTGCGTAACAAAATTGAGCATAGAAGCCTTCCGGCAATTGACTTAGCTGTTGCTGGTGAGTGCCAGTCTGCATTAATGAACTTTGAAAACTTGCTTGTTGATGAGTTTGGTGATTCTCATGCGTTGTGCGCTAACCTTACAATTGCGATGCAACTTAGTCGTGTCTCTGAACAGGCTCAAATAGATACACTTAAACAATTGCAGCGTGACAATTATAAAATCGTACGCCACTACATGGAAAGTTACCGAGCAGATTTAAGTGACGACATAGTTGAAAGTCAACAATATAGGATTAGAGCTATGCTCATACCTAAATTGGGTAACCATGCCAAGTCGTCAGATTTAGCAGTAGAGTTTATAAATGTAAATAACCTCTCTGAAGAAGAGTTAAAAAATTATGAGCAGGGTGTTGCATTTATCAAAGGGATTGAAAATCCGTTTAAATTAAAGCCATCGAAGGTCATGCAATCAGTCAAAGAGAAAATTCCAGAATTCAATATGCCATTACATACGAAATGCTGGAAGTACTACGAGGCTAGACCTAGGGATATTAAAACTGATTTCAAAGGTGAATATTCGTCCTACATAGAAGGGTTTGATGGCTATTTATATACGAATAAGTGGGTTAAGTTCTTAGTTGATGAGTTAAGGAATCCTGAAGTTCTAGAAAAGGTCAGAAGAGCCAATTAACAGTATGAAGAAAATATATAAATATATGCCTTTCCGAGAGGAGTTTTTTTCAAACTATTGTCTGCGAGCGAGCCAACGTGGGGTGTTGAATGACCCATTTGAACTGAGTCCTGCTCAAGATTTAGTTGATAAAGTTCTCCGTGAGGGGCTTGGTGAAGACTTTTTTGAACAAGCTGAGCAATTTGCTACTGATGGTAACTTCAATGAAGTTGGTGTTATTTCATTTACTGAAAATTACAATAACCTTCTGATGTGGTCTCATTATGCTCATGAACACAAAGGGATTGTTGTTGAGTTTGACTATGAAAGGTTAGATTATTTCTTTAATTTAAAACTCTCCATAAGAGATGCGATTAAACGAGTACTCTACAACAGGGAGCGGTTTTCACCCTTACAAACGGAAGTGTGTGTTAAAGACCTACTTCTCACTAAAAGTGATGATTGGATATACGAAAAAGAGCATCGTATATTACCGAAACTGAGGCTTGCTGATTATGTTCGTGTAGACCGCGAACTATTCGAACAACTCCATGAGTTCTATGACAACTTGTATGTAAACTTGTTTGATATCGTCGAAGAAGACGAACACACTGTCACTTTTGAAGTTGATCCTGTCGAATATGAAGAGTTCAACAATCAAGACTGGGATGGGAGTTCGACTGATGACCGAGAAGAGATGAAGTACAGCTACAGTGATGTTATTTTGAATGAAATCTATGGTTCTTTAGCCGTCTTACCTACATCTGTTTTCTTATTTAAGTTACCACCGGAATGCATATCTGCTGTTTTTGTAGGATGCCGTGCATCTGACGAAGATGTTAACTTAATTCGTAGTCTCGTAGGCAGTAAAAATATACCGATTTTTAAAGCTCAGTTAAGTAAGACCCATTTTACTTTAGGTTTTGAAGAAATGTTTGTATAGCAAACGACTAAGGTTTCAAGATACTTTTTTCTAAGCTAACATCGGTATTTTAGAATCTTTGAACTAACTCACTTCTGTCCATCATCGTGTCAGATAGGTCTCAAACTTCTAGCATGAAAATGTACCGGAGTGAGTTTAAAAGGTCAGATGAATTCCAGAATATAGCTACGCTCCTTCAGAGTAACTTGGTATTGAAGTACGAGTGAGAGAAGTGGTTTTTCAGTTTATTTACGATAAATTAAGCACATCAACTCAAGACCTGATAACGTATAGAAAACTTAATCTTAATTTTAATTTTATATACCATGAACCTTGAACCCCTAATAGAAGAACTAAAATCAATCGCTGAAGAATTTCCACTCAAAGAATACTTTACATGGATGATGCCAGAGGACTGCCCGTTAGATTTTCCAAGCGAAATTACTTCGAACTATGACCGAAATATTTTCATGAAGCACAACTTGAGCTCTTTGTTAGTTAACGACTTAACCAATCGCTACTGGGTTATTCAGAAATGGGGAGGGATTGGAAGTCTCAAATCGACAGAAAAAAATGATGATATACTGTCGAAGCTAGATGCTCGTCTCAGCAAAGGCGCTCTAGATAAAAATACATTCGATGTAATTTCATCAATGTCTAAAGTTGCCTCTTTTCTCGATCATACGAAGTATGCTATTTACGACTCAAGGGTCATCTACTCACTTAATTGGCTGTTGCTCAAACATACTGATACTAATGAGTTCTATCCGATGCCTTCGGGTCGAAATAAAGATTTAATCAAATTAGACCTAGATACAATCATTAATCTCACTGGCCGAGATTCTGACAAAATAAGTTATAAAGATGCATACCATAGATATTGTGACCTGATGATTGAACTCTCTAAAGCTATCTACGAACGTCACGAACCATACTGGTCTGAAATGCTCTTATTCTCTATTGCACCAAAGTACATTACGGGTGACATCAAGCAATCGATTTCTATCTCAATTAATGACTAACAAGCTACTAGGTGGAGATTTACAAGAACTAAACATGTTTCTTTTTATCAATAACACTTACCTAAAGTACTGCAGAGGCTGAAATCTAGTATATCGACTCTAAATGATTTCTGTCCAAAGGTGTGCTGACGAGGCATGTAACACGATAACGTTCTGACATGCCTAAGGTAAAATCTATTCGCTGACTTAGTATCACCCTAAGGAATTACATCCGTTTCAAAGGTTTAACCACACTGTCTAACCCCTCAATTTTGAGAGCTAAACACAGCTTGAGCAAATCGCCTAGTTCACCACTCGGCCAGCCTTTTTTATCGAACCATAGTAAATACTCTTCTGGTAAATCAATAAGCACTCGTCCTGCGTACTTACCGAAGGGCATCTGCATTCTCGCCAGTTTTATCAAGTTTTCTTTTTCTAACATAAGATTATCTGTTCAGGTGCGTGAGCAATGTTGTTTACTATTATACCCAAACCATCTGGATAGTTCTCCTGCATGATATTCCCATCCAATGTTCTCTTTATGCTAGAGTACGCGACATTAAGAACGAGTTATGAGAATAAAATGAAGTCACCTTGTCGTGCCGCATGCAAGAACAATGGCGGTATCTGTTCTGGTTGCCATCGGACAATTACAGAAATTATTCAATGGAAAGATAAAACGGATGAGCAGCGAGACGAGCTCATCGAGCAGATCACAGGTAACGACTCAACACATGACTGTCCTGAGTGTGGTAGCCAATCTCACTGCGATATCGAGGCAGGGAAAGAAACCTGCTGGTGCTTTGACGTTGAATCCAGAGAGCGACCAACACCACAACAAGGGCAAAAATGCCTTTGCCGTAAATGCTTAGAGAAGAAGCCTATCGAATAATAAATTTTACCCAAACAACCCATGTATGGCCGTTGTTTGGGTAGAAACGTTTACTTCACCGCCAGTGCTGGCGCATCGAACTTCACACCATCCCACCCTGTTACCATAAAATTACGAATATTCTGATGGTCGTTGTTATCTGGGTGTTGTAAGACATCCTCACGGTAAAAACGACCAAAGCAAGCTAACGTCGCATCCTTGTCCAAACCGTTGAGTAAACCAAACGCAAAGATCTTACACGAACCATTATTCTCTCCGGCACCATTTTGTGTCTCGCCGTTTATAAAAGACGTTGGCGTGAAATCGTAATTTGCCTCAATGACCGCGATTGTGGTTTCAAATTCGATTTTCTCTGGTTGTGACGCAAGTGCATCCAAAAATTGTTTCAGTTCCATGTAAATTCCAAATCCTCTTGCCACTGCTCTGTTTCGAACAACAAGTGACATATATGTTTCATAAAAAGCCAATACAAAGGTCATGAATAATACATACATTCAATGCGTTAACAAAATACGCTCAAGTCAATGCACCAACGTCTTTTACTCAAAAACCTGAATAATTATTCCATGCATTGAACTCTGTTGCATCAACTCAATTAGGAAAAACCATGGACACAACCGTTAAGGCAATCAGAGTATTCGCTCTTTCTTCCCTCGCCATTGCATGTAGTGTGCAAGCCGAAGAGGCAAACACAACGTACAGTTTACAATGTAAACCGACTAACGCACCGACTTCAACAGGAGTCCCCCTTAAGGGTCTAACGTTTGTCGGCACTTCAGTGGCAAATGCGCCTTTTAACACTTCAGCGGCAGAGATTGTTACCTACGATGCGTGTACTGATAAGCTTTATGTAGTAAATGCGCAAGCACAACGCATTGATGTATTAGAAATGGATGACAATAGCGTACCTTCATCAAACACCTACATTGACTTAACAAGCGCTGGGAAATCAGCCGGGGTTGAGATCGGCGCCGCAAACAGTGTGGCGGTCAATGGTGGTCTCATCGCGGTTGCGATAGAAAACAGTAACAAACAACACAACGGCATCATAGCACTATACCGTTCGGACTCACTTGAGCTCATCACAACCTATCCTGCTGGTGCACTACCAGATATGGTGGGCTTCTCTAAAGACGGTCGTTACATTGCGACCGCTAATGAAGGCGAACCCAATGGCGACTACAGCGTCGATCCCGAAGGTAGCGTCACGCTCATTGATCTAAGTACAGGCGTAAAAAGTGCGCAAGTGACTCAAATCGGCTTCAATGAGTTTGATAAAGGCAGGAAAAACGAACTACCAGAACATGTCCGCATTTCTGCGCCAAACGCAAGTGTTGCGCAAGACCTTGAGCCAGAATACTTAACGTTTGGAGCGAATGGAAAAATCTATGTCGCCTTACAGGAAAACAACGCCTTGGCGATCATCAACCCAGACATCAAATCTGTAGAGAAGATCGTCGGCTTAGGTGAGAAATCGTGGTCAGACTCTAAATTAGATGCATCAAACAAAGACAAAACCGTTGGTAACTTCAAAAGCTATCCTCAATTGGTCGGCTTATACATGCCAGATACGTTAGATAGCTATACGGTTAATGGGAAAACTTACATCGTCTCTGCTAACGAAGGTGATGGCCGTGAATACGGATTTACAACCACTCAAGAGCTGTGCGATCAAAAAGGCTTTAAGTGGGATGAAGATGACTACGCGGGTAGCGATGATTACGCCAGTAAACAAGGTACCTGTCTAAGCCATGTTGATGAAGTCCGAGGGAAAAAGCTCGACATTGCGGAAGACCACCCACTAGCCAACGCTTTGAAAGACAATCAACAATTGGCTCGACTTAAAGTGATTAAACCGAAAATAACCTTATCTGCGAAAGACAACGTGCAAGCCTTTGGCACGCGATCTTTCTCCATTTGGGATGAGAATGGCAAACTTGTTTTTGATAGTGGTGATGAATTTGCAACGTTCGCTTACCAAAATCAAGGTCAAAACTTTAACAGCACCAACGACAACAATAGCAGTGGTGATGACCGCAGCGATGATAAGGGGACGGAACCAGAAGCGATTGAAATTGCGCATATCAACAACCGCGACTACGCCTTTATTGGCCTGGAGCGCCAAGGCGGAATCATGGTTTACGATATTACCATTCCTGAGCAAGCTAAGTTCCTGCACTATGTTAATCACCGTGATTACGGCCAGCCTGTCTGCACCGAAGTTGACGACGGTGAATGTGCGAACGATACCTACAACCCAAAAGCAGGCGATTTAGGTCCGGAGTCGATCCATTACTTTACTCGCAATAACCATCACTTTATTGCGGTAGGCAATGAGGTGTCGGGTACTACCTCTGTATATCGAATAGAATTCTAAGACGACAACAAATACGTAAAAAAACCACGCCCGCGTCGGTATGCGGGCGTGGTACTTTGCTCTATGAGTGCAATACTATATCAGCTCATCGCACTTGGACGCACAGATAAAGTCATTCTTGTGTAACCCCTTAATCGAGTGACTCCACCATGTTACCGTCACCTTCCCCCACTCTAATAGAATTGATGGATGGTGAAACTCCTCTTCAGCTAACTCAGCTATCTGGTTGGTGAATGCCCAAGCTTGCTTAAAGTTCTTAAATTTATACACCTTCTCGAGCTGAGAAATGCCGTCTCTGTCTAGGATTTTCCAGTCTGACAGTTGCAGAAGTAGAGACTGTTGTTCCTCTGTATTTAAGGCGATCGCGTCGAGGCTACAAGCTTCGCATTTTTGTTCATTCAACATGAGCGGGTTCCTTTGGTTCAAAGAGTGGAGGAAGCAAACCAGCGTCAATCGCGAGATCGGCTTGCTTTAAAAGATTTAACTGGCTAATGCGATACAATTGTGAAAAATCATCTATCACATAATACTTGGGCTGCATGATATCGATCCGATAAGGCGTTCTTAACACCGTTTGTAAGTCGAATTGCTCGCGTATTGCTGTATCGCTTTCCAATGCGTAGATGGTTTCCCCCGGAGAGGACAAAATGCCTCCTCCGTATATTTTTGTACGGTTACCTTCTTTAACCAGGCCAAACTCAACCGTAAACCAATATAGACGGGCGAGATAGGCTCTCTGCTTAGATGTTGCCGCTTGACCGAGTTGTCCATAGTGTTCAGTAAATGCAGCAAAATCGGGATTGGTTAACATCGCACAGTGACCAAATATTTCGTGGAAAAAATCGGGTTCCTGTAAATAATCGAATTCCTCACGACTGCGAAGAAACGTGGCGACAGGGAATCGTTTGTTACCTAACAGATTAAAAAATCGATCGAAGTCAATGAGCGCAGGCACAGGCTCTACCTGCCAGCCTGTTGCCTCCTTCAACACTTTGTTTACTTCAGGGAGCTGGGGGACACGATCGGTTGGCAAGTTAAGCAACGCCAAACCATGTAGATACGCATCACAAGCACGATCTTGAATCACACTCATTTGTCGGCTGACCAGATCGCGCCAAATCGCGTCTTCCTCTGGGCTCCATTCAACCTTCCCTTCTTGGTTGACAGGCTTAGAATGATACTGAGTCATGGCACACCTCGATTAACAATCCTTTTACATAAAGCCTATCCGGACTCATTGCAGCTTCCAATCCCATTGCGTCACTCTCGGCACCTTCATACTGTAACATATTGTTTACAAAACATTGTAACATCATGATTTTATTGACAGTCAATAAGTTATCGCAAGTTTGACTTTATTAGATAATCCTCTCACACTTAACTTGTTAGCATTTTGTTATGAGAAGGGCAAAGGGACAATGCGCCAAAGCAATAAAGTATGGCAACCGAGCGAAAATCGTATCGACGAAGCCAACCTGACCCAGTTTATTGAACACGTAAACAAGCAGGGCAATAACATCCGAAGCTATTCGGAGTTACATCAATGGTCTTTGGACAATACCGAACAATTTTGGCAAGAGGTATGGTTGTTTTGTGACGTCATTGGTAACCCAGGTGATACAGTAAAAATTCAGGGAGACAGCAAATGGCAACAACCCATAGTGAATCGGGATACGATTTGGTTTCCTGACGCTCATATCAATTATGCCGAAAATTTGCTTAGCTTTGCGTACCAAAAGCCTGACGATTTAGCCATTTGGTTTGAAAACGAGCAAGGAGAAAAGCAAACCTATACGTGGCAATTGCTCTGTGATGAAGTATCCAGTGTTCAACAATGGCTCAAAGAATGTGACATCAAACCAGGAGATGTCGTAGCTGGATACCTGCCCTACCTACCCCAGACCATTGTCGCGATGTTAGCCACCACAAGTTTAGGTGCAACCTGGACATCAACGTCACCGGACTTTGGTGTTGACAGTGTTTTGGAACGGTTTGGCCAAGTAAAACCAAAAGTTCTATTTATCTGTGATGGCTATACGTTCAACGGTAAAACGTTCGACATGACAGATAAAAACCACAAGCTTGCAGAAAACCTACAAGGGCTTAAGCAAGTTTGTCAGATTAGTAACCTAAAGCCACATATATGCGAATGCGATGTATGTACTCAAGATTGGCAGAACGTCCTCAATCAATATTCGCCAGAATCTCTCTTTTTTCATCGCGGCCGTTTCAATGATCCATTGTTTATTCTCTACTCCTCTGGAACGACGGGAAAACCCAAGTGCATCGTTCACTCGGTTGGTGGCACCATCATTAACCATGTAAAAGAGCATCAACTGCATTGCGATGTGCAACCGAATGACCGAGTGTTTTATTACACAACGTGTGGTTGGATGATGTGGAACTGGCACGTATCCGCATTGGCAAGTGGCGCTTGCTTAGTCATTTTTGATGGTAGCCCAATCTACCCGAGCCACAAAGTACTTTGGACATTAGCGCAAAAGGCACAAGTCACTTTGTTTGGCACTTCCGCTAAGTACCTAGAAGCGATGGAAAAAGTAGGCTACTCACCGAAAGACAGCGATGATTTTCCATCACTGAAAACCATCTGCTCGACGGGCTCTGTCCTATTTCCCGAACAATTTGATTACGTGTACCGGCACATAAAAGAAGACGTTCATTTAGCGTCTATTTCTGGGGGTACGGATATATGTGGCTGCTTTGTTCTAGGTAACCCTATTTCTCCTGTTTATCGCGGAGAGTGCCAGGGCGCTGGATTAGGGGTGGATGTCAAAGTATTCAACCCGCAAGGTCACAGTATTGTCGGTGAACGTGGCGAACTGGTATGTGTCAATAGCATTCCCAACTTTCCATCCCAATTCTGGAATGACTTCGGTGAGCGCTACCACCATGCGTATTGGGACAAGTTTCATAATGTTTGGCATCATGGGGATGACGTCGAAGCAACCGAAACGGGTGGCTATATTTTCTATGGTCGCAGTGACACAACGCTAAATCCGGGTGGTGTACGAATAGGCACCTCTGAAATTTACCAGCAAGTCAATGCAATAGATGGCATTGTAGATTCGATTGCCGTGGGCAAAGAAATCGATAGAAATGAACAGATCTGGCTGTTTGTTCAGCTCGCAGACAGCGAGACATTGAGTGATGAATTAATTGCGAAGATCAAAACACAACTGAAACTTTCTTGCTCTCCTCGACACGTGCCGAGTGCGATTTTTGCTATCAGTGACATACCGAAGACTCGGTCAGGAAAGCTCGTGGAACTCGCCGTTAAACAAGTGATCAATGGCAGAGACGTTGATAACCTTGGTTCAATAGCCAATGCACATGTGTTAGATGAAATAAGAGCACGAATCTAGGCGTAAATCATATTCGGGATTTAGCCTGGGTGTTAACGATAAGTAGACGTTAAAGACAACAAAAAGCGAGCGTTAAATCGCTCGCTTTTGGTTAATGTTCATTATTCAAAACTTTTGCTGGGGCGATATCTACGCCTAACTCTGTAGTCAAAACGCAAGGCTTATCGCCTTAGCGACGACCAATACCCATTACAACCGCTATCGTTTGAGTATCTGAGGTAATGTCAAATACCTTTTTTGCTTCTACTTCTGAAAAGCCCGCTTTTTTCAGCGCTTGCTCAGAGCGAGCAACGGTAAAACCTTCACTTTCTGGATCCGCCGCCCAGTCGAAGTGCACAAAGTAACCACCGCAATTGAGGATAGAAAGTGCAATTTTTAAAGAAGCGTCCAAATCATCGACAAAGGCTAGAACTGACGAGGCGACCACAAGATCAAACTGGCCGCGAAACGCCGGATGCTGCGCGACTAAACCTCTCGACAGCACGTCTACGACCGGTTCTACGTTAGCAAGCTCTTTCTTGTCTAACTCTTCAATCATACCTTCTGATGCATCTAGCGCCACGATATCTTTTACAATCGGTGACAATAATTGGCTTAACTGTCCTGTTCCGCATCCAAAGTCTAGCACCTTAAGACCATTAAGCTGAGTTAATCGTTGTAACTGCTCAAATACTGACTGCGCAAATTTCTCTGTTGCTGGATTGGATTCCCAGTTTTTTGCTAAGCCGTCCCAATCTTGTGCCATCGTGGCCTCCATGTTCACTTCTTATGCCCCACATATCACCGTTAGACGTCAAGGTACTCACTAGCGCCTTGAGACTGTATAGGGTACCCCAAAATCGTTAAAAGGCCATAGACTTATCTGGCGAATTACTGTTTTTTTCGATAATCTTTCACAGCTTTGAGAGCACAGCGACACGTTGCTCTTCTTTCATATAAATTTTATTTTTGGTTATGTTAAATCATGAACTTAGCTCAAGTAGAAGCTTTTTGCGTTATTGCCGATTGTGGCTCCGTTTCGGAAGCCGCACGTCACCTTGAATGCAATCGAACCAAGCTCAGCATGTCAGTTAAGGCGCTAGAAAAAGACCTTGGCGTTGAATTGTTTGTACGAACAGGGAATCAATTAACGCTGTCAGAAGCGGGCAAAGCGGTGTACAAAGATTGTGAGTACCTGTTGGTCACTGCGCAACGTATCCGTAAAACATGCGCTCAGGTTACTGAAGGCTTCAACGCAGAAGTCTGGGTGGCTCGTGATGACTCACTCCCTGATGACCTTTGGCAGGAGCTTTCGCATAAACTGAATAATCGCTACCCTTCTACGGCCTTTAACCTCATTTTGGCCTCTAGCGGTGACTTAGCCAACTTAGTGGTAACACAGCAAGTCGACTTCGCGTTTGGTGTTGACTATGAAAGAGTCGACGACCCGCATATTGTTTATAACCCTCTCGGCAAAATTCGTATGATGTCAGTTTGCAGTGCAGAGCACCGACTAAGTAAAATGCGCCGTGTATCCGACGAGGATTTGCGCAGTCAAATGCAAGCACTGATGGTCTACTTGAATGAAAAAGACAATCCAGAATTACAACCTTTTTCAACACGTTACATTGGCTTTTCTAGCTTCGATTACATGCTAAATACCATTTTGGAAGAAGATGCCTGGGGGGTGTTGCCTGAACCACTCATCCGCCATTATTTACGTCAACAAAAACTGGCAGTCATTAAACACACTTACGGTTTAACGCAAGAAGATTACTGTATGTTCGCGCCTAATGGCCAAATCGAGCACCCAGCAATGACTTGGTTAGCTGATAAACTCAGTGATTATTTATTTGACTTCTAACTATTTCGCACTGACTGTCAATATTATTGACACCACAAACCCACCATAACTAACTGTTTTTAAACAAATTAAATTAAACCATTCCTAATTCACTTGCTAAAAATAAAGTTAGTAGTTGCCTTAATTACCCCTAGCGACAAGAATACTGGGTAATAATACAACTAGGCATCTTTTATGTGTGACAGAACAAGTAAAAACGAAAACCACGCACTCACTACCTCAGCCCTTTTAGCTTCGGGCTTTGCGGTCATGGGCATGGTTCTTGGCTTGGCTGTCGGCTCCATTGTCATCGTATTTGACGGTGTATATTCTTTGGTTAGCTTACTGTTAACATTATTGTCACTGGCCGCCTCTTACTACATCAACAAGCCTTCTAAATCAGTATTTCCTTTTGGAAAAGCGGTCTTAGAGCCTATCGTCATCGCGATCAAAGCCATCGTTATATTGATTGTGGTTTTGTTTTCTTTGTATTCTGCGCTCTCTGCGATTATGTCTGGTGGACGAGAAGTTGATGCGTCTGCTGCTACCCTGTTCGGCATCGTGAATGTGTTAGGTTGTGGCTATGCGTGGTGGTTTATGGCTAAACGGAGCCGCCATTTTTCATCGGGCTTGATTGAGGCAGAGAAAAAGCAGTGGCAAATGGATACGCTACTCAGCGTTGCGGTT
This sequence comes from Vibrio mytili, assembly GCF_049563345.1. Classification (NCBI taxonomy): domain Bacteria; kingdom Pseudomonadati; phylum Pseudomonadota; class Gammaproteobacteria; order Vibrionales; family Vibrionaceae; genus Vibrio; species Vibrio mytili. Next base: position 1,057,714 of record NZ_CP110482.1, read on the forward strand.
ACACTTGGCTTTGTTTCGGCTTGGTTAGTATCGATATCTCCATTTTCCGAGTATGCTGTCTATGCCGACCCAATGATGATGATTCTTATGGGCTTTTATTTCCTTAAAGTTCCATTTGATATGCTGTGCGGAGCATTGCGCGAACTACTTATGATGGCTCCGAGTAAAGAGTTGTGCCAAGTGGTCGGGCATGATGTATTAGAAATAAATAAAGCCTCTGACCATCAGTTAAAAGTCGCGGGAATCACTAAAGTGGGGCAAGAACTACGAGTAAATATCGATCTGCGCGTTGACAATGACACGCTTGAGTTAGAAACGTTAGAGCAAACAAGACATCAGTTAACTAAACGCCTGTCCAAGCACAAGTTTAAATTGCAGTTGCAATTAAACGTGGCGACTTTTTAGACCTTCTTTATTCCAAATCCCCTATCTAAGCTAAGCGACTAATTGGGCGCTTAGCTTTCCCCAATAATCTCACGCCGCCTCTTGGTATTTTTATTCTTCCGTTACTGTTTTTCTTTGATAGCCATCCAACACGAGAACAAGACAATAGTGACCTTGATGATGCCCTACCAATAGTTATGATTCATAAATCGCGATATTCAATGTGGTATTTTATTAAAGTGAAATTAAAAACCATACTCAAAGAGTGCTCTGGTGCTTGAACTGTATAGTGCTCGCACTCTATGCTGATTGAAACCAATGCAAACTTATATACAAGGAGTGGGAAAATGAAAAAAGTCGCAGTCATCCTCAGTGGCGCTGGTGTTTATGATGGAACAGAGTTACATGAAGCCGTTTTAGCACTCCATGCGGTTGAAAAAGCAGGAGCCACTTGGCATTGCTTCGCTCCCAATATTGACCAGCTCCATGTGATTAATCATCTCACTGGAGAAGAAACAAACGGTTCGCGAAATGTACTAGAAGAAGCCGCTCGAATCGCGCGTGGTAATATTGAGGATGTTGCTAAACTCAACGTCGACGACTTTGATGCTTTGTTGATCCCTGGTGGGTTTGGCGCAGCAAAAAATCTGACCGACTTTGCAGTCTCTGGCGCGGAATGCTCCATCAATACGCATGTTGCTCAAGCATGTCGCGGGTTCGCAAACGCCAAAAAACCTGCTGGTTATCTGTGCATTTCTCCTATCATCATTCCTATGATTTATGAGCAAGGTGTAAAAGGAACCATTGGCAATGATGAAGCGACCGCTACCGCCTTTAACCTGATGGGAGGCGAGCATATTGAATGTAAAGTAGAAGACATTGTTTTTGACGAGAAATACAACGTTTTATCGACACCGGCTTATATGTTGGCCGAAACTATTTCGCAAGCGGCAGCAGGCATAGATAAGCTCGTATCTAAGCTGATAGAAATTAGCTAATAACTTAAATCTATTCTGTGACCTCAAGAAAGTGAAGTCTATTACTCATCAAACCCTCGAAAAACGTTCGGGGGTTTTTACATCTTTATACAGTTCTTTCCCTGACAAACTCCGTCGTTAGGTGCTAGCTTCTATTAATAAACATACTCAAATTGGAAGGAACCATGAGAACTGTTGCTATAACTTTGCTCTGCTGCCTCTCTTTCGCAGTAAATGCCACGGAGTACAAAGTAAAAGAAATTGCTCAAGGATTTCACATTCCGTGGGGCATAGAGTTTTTAGATGAGCAGCGACTGTTGGTCAATGAAAAGAACGGCACAGTTTCATTGCTCAACGTGGAATCCGGTCAGAAAGATAAACTGTTCACCGTTCCAAACGTCAATACCAGCGGTCAAGCAGGTTTGCTTGATGTTGCACTGGCACCGAACACCAATCCCCAAAAGCCACAACTCTTCTTTACCTATAGCAAACGGACTGCAAAAGGAAATACGGTTGCCCTAGCAACCGCAGAGCTTGAAGAAAGCGCATTAGTCAACTGGCGAGACCTTTTTATCGCTGATGCGTATACCGATACAAGTCGGCACTTTGGCAGCCGCATTGCGTTTGTTGAAGGTAAAGTCTATCTCTCTATCGGTGATCGTGGAGAGCGTGAGAACGGACAAAATACGCAAACTCATGCCGGCTCAATTCTGCGCCTCAACCTTGATGGTTCAGTTCCCGATGATAACCCTTTTGACGCATCGACCGCACGCCCAGAAATTTGGAGCTATGGCCACCGAAACCCACAAGGACTCTTTTACGATAAGGCAACCAAGCAACTCTGGTCTATAGAGCACGGACCTCGTGGTGGCGATGAAATTAACCTAATCAAAAAAGGCATGAATTATGGCTGGGCCACCGTATCTCAAGGTCAGGAATACTGGGGGCCGCTTGATGTCGGAGACGCGAAGTCCTTACCGGGAATGGAAGACCCAAAACTGGTTTACATCCCGTCTATCGCCCCAAGCAATTTACTCGTGTATCGAGGAAATCAATACCCTGAACTGAATGGGAAAATCGTCGCAGGCGCACTTAAACTGACGCATATTAACGTTGTAAGTATAGAGAACAACAAACTGACGGAATACACACGACTGCTGGAAGCTTTGGGTGAAAGAATAAGAGACATTACAACCAGCCCAGATGGACATATTTACTTTTCAACAGACAGTGGAAAGATATTCCGTTTAGAGAAGGCGTAGGCCGTATAATGCGTTCATTTAAGCGTAAGACACCTGTTCGTGTTAAACCATGTTTACGAGGTAACTATGACGCCCTTCCCTTTGAAAATAGAGAGCATTAAAGCGGTCATTTTCGACTTGGACAACACGTTGGTCAGTTCGGATATGGACTTTAACGGGCTGCGCCACCAACTGGGCTGCCCTCCAACTGAGGACTTATTAACGTTTGTCGAACAGATAGAGCATCCAAATCAGAGAGAGCATGCACACAACGTCATTTTCGACCATGAGATCTCTGACGCGGAACATTCACATCCTTTATTGGGTTGTCACGAATTGTTGGCCTATCTGAAAAGCAATCATATTAAGACAGCCATTGTGACACGTAATTGCCAAATAGCGACGCAACGCAAGTTGCAACATAACAACATTGAAGTCGAACTTGTCATTACGCGCGAATGTTATCCACCTAAGCCCGATCCATTAGCGCTGCAAATGTTGGCGAAAGAGTGGCGACTCATGCCGAGAGAAGTACTGTATGTTGGTGACTTTATTTATGATTTACAAGCCGCCTACAATGCAAAGATGCCATCTTGCCTCATCCATCATGGTAAGCAGCTATCGTTTCATCAATCCGCGTCACTTGCGGTAGCAGAGTTGTTAGACCTTCTTGAACATTTCAATGTAAAGCGTGTCATTGAAAATAACTAGTGCGTCATTAAAGTAGAAGTAGACTAAGGAGCACACCAGTGCTCCTTTGACCATTTTACGGATTTTAGCCTTGTAGATAAGCGTTAAGCATCCACATTAACTTTTCTTGCTCGCGAATATAATCACTCATTAACGCCGCAGTACCTTCATCTCCGGCTTCACTGGCGTTGGCTAGAATCTCGCGCTGACTAACAAGCAGAACGCTAAATCCGTCGACTAACCCTTTCACACAGTCATTTCCAGAGACAGCGTTCTGGTGCTCTTTTATCTTGCTTGATGCCAAATAGTGACTAAATGCGTGCTCTGGTGTGTAACCCAATGTCAAAATTCGTTCAGCAAGCTCATCAATTTTGGTTTGAAGATCTGTATAAATCTCTTCGAACTTCAGGTGCAGTTCAAAGAACTGGTGTCCTTTAATGTTCCAGTGGTAGCCACGCGTATTCATGTACAGCACTTGGTAATGGGCAAGTAGCTGATTCAACTGCAGTGCTAGTTGTTCTGACTGTTGGCGATCAAGACCAATTAAGTTAACTTGTGTGCTCATCATCTAGCTCCTATGTATGATTCAATTTAAATTTGCAGCGTTTACTTCTCACTGCTGATGGAATCATTCTAGGATTGTGGACTGGGTAAAGGAATTCGGTTATGGCTATAGCTTCGATAACCAATATCAATGGATCTGTCGACGCACTTAAACAGACAATAAAATGGTATGTGAATCCAAACACTCCGCAAGACAACTGAAGAATGTTTGGCTATATGTTTACGCTGTTTTAAATGTGGCCATTTGCTGGTTAAGCTCTGTCACTTGTTGTTTGACTTGCATCGACGTCTCAGAGGCGTGTTGACTGTTTGACGAAACCTGACTGACCGCGTGAGTGATATCCTCCATCAGACCAGTAATCGATTCCGTTGCATGGGACTGCTGCTCTGCGGCGGCGGCAAGCTCAGCCATTTGTCCATTCAGCGAACTGATTTGCTCAGTGGTGGATACCAATTTTGTCACCGCTTGTTCAATATGTTCTGCGCCACGCTCTGCGAGTGACTGGCTATGCTCAATCTCTTTTACCACTCCATGAGTCGAGCGCTGAATCGCATGAATAATGCCATTAATTTCTGACGTTGATTCCGTAGTTCTTGTCGCTAGCATACGTACCTCATCAGCGACAACCGCAAAACCACGCCCTTGTTCACCAGCCCGCGCCGCTTCGATAGCTGCGTTGAGAGCCAACAAATTGGTTTGCTCAGCTAATCCTTCAATGACTTCCGTCACACGGCCAATGGCCTCACTCTCTTTACTCAACAACGTTACTTGAGTGCTCGCATTTTCTACGCTGGTATACAAACTCTCCATCGTGGCTTTATTTTGCTCTAACGACTGGCGCCCCTGATCGATCTCACTGTTCGACTCAGACAGTTTGTGTACCGATTGATTGGCTTGATCGAGTGTATTGCGCGCAGCTATGGCGATTTCTTCAAGCTGCCGTCCCATTTCAACAATATTCGTTTGCTGCTTTTCAACATGGCTGGACGTGACTTGAGCCGACTGTAAAAGCTCACCCATGCTAAATTCGACTTGGCTAGCCTTACCACTGACCCCAGAAACAATACCAGCTAAAGATTCATTCATCCTATTGATGGCGTTAGTTAGAACAGAAAGCTCATCATGGCCAGTCACGGCTAATGCGGGCTGCGAGACATCACCAGAAGCAATGATTTTTGCTCTCTCGGATACCTTCTGTACCCGACGACCAATGTTATTACCCATAAACTTGGAGATAGCTATCGCTGCGGCTAAAACAAGCGCACCGGCAATCAACATAGAAGACAGCACATTTTGGATCGATTGATTGATCCCCAGTCCACTTTGATTGGCGCGTTCCTGTTGTTCGCGTACGACCGTTTCTAAGCTGTGATCAAGTGCATCTGCTGCTGGCAACAACTCGTTCGCCATCAACAAATTTGCTTTATTCCATTCAGCAGATTGGCGCAAAGCGATTACTTGCTTGGCGAGAGGAAAATAAAGTTGCTGCATTTCCTTAAACAGAGACCAAAGTGATTGGTCGTTGTCAGAAAGCCTATCAATTTTTTCATCGATTTCGGCTACTGACTGAGTATGGAACTTAATCAAATCATTATATTTATCAAGGTGATCTTGATTTCCATACAAAAGAAAATCACGTAGTGCAGACAAAGCATTTGCCAATGAAGTATAGCTGTCAGCATAGACTTTAAAAAGGCGTTTGCGATCTCCGCCAAAGGGGTTTCCAGACTCTTCATTGATCAAGCTTTGGATTTGATCCAATGCAACTTCAGCAATCGGTGCGGCTTCATTAATAAATAAATTGTGAGCTGGGAGGTTTTCTTCGCTATGACTCAACGCTATCAATTGGTTAAGTAGGTCCTTAACCGCGTTCCACTGACTCTGAATGGTTTGAAATTCCTGTTCAGGGATCAATGCTTGTAAAGTAGGCAAAGATTCATCGGTCGAAGTCATAATTGTTTGAACATTTTGGCTCAATTCTGTACCTGTCGCTTCATTTTCGCCTCCAAGCAACATATAGGCACGAATAGAGGATAACGAAGCGTGTACGGATTGCTGAATAGCCCGGCTGGTGTCTACAGTAGGCAAATCAGAAACAAGCAACGACGAAGCATGCTGTTCAACAACGGTAATATTTCGATAAGTAAATACCGATGATGCCACAAAAAGCACGGCCAACAACAAAAAGCTTAGCTGTAACTTTCTTGATATCGTAAGGTTCATCCATAAACTCCTGACAACGATGAGCGATTTAACCCCAGTAACTTCAAATTACAGAATGTCGTGCCTTATCCGTTGACAGATCCATCAGCCAAGTATTCTCGGAAAAACCAAACACCTTGAAGTTAAGTGAGTATAAATATACCAATATTTACAAAAATGTTAAATAAAATCATTGAAAATGAATGGTATTCAAGTTTTTCTTCGACTTTAGACCCATTCATTAGCAAGATGAGCTGAACAACAAGACACCCAAATCATGACTGGTTCATGAATCAAATAAACGTGGAACCCATTGAGAGGAGCATCGAGAATGAAACCAATCGATAACTTAACACCAGCGGAAACTAAAAAGCCCTATTCAAAATCCTCTTTAAAGAGTGCTTTGAATAGGGCTTTTCGCCTTTATGCTTCGCTTTCCGATTAAAACTTCCTTTCCCTTTCTTCGCTTTAACTACTCTCGTTTTAAACAGTTGGCTGGTGACGACGGCTTTTAGCGCGTTGTCTTTAATTTGCCCTCTGCCGAACTCAGTGTCTTGCTCAGTGACATTCAGCGGAGATTTAGATTTATGCTTTGCCATAATATCTCCTCAATGGTCAAACCAGATGGAACAAAAATTAAGACTTTGAATCAATTTTGTAGATTCGGTTGTATTTTATACTAAAAAAATTCACTTCGCTGTCATTTATTTGAAATCCAGTCAAAAACATGCTGGGTAAAAGGTGACTGGATACAAATAATTGACTTAAAGTGCCAATAAATGTTGACTCTCAGCGTATTTAACCTAGACTCAAAGCCGGCTAGAAAGAAAGTTCTTTGTTTTCACATTTCGTTGGATTTCTCGTGATTCCGTCGTCCTGTGGTACGCAATAGCAATTTATTTTTCCACGCTATAAGCGCCGTTGAGGCGAAAGATTACACGTTATAATTAGGAAATAGACATGTCTAACACAGCTACTGGCACAGTTAAGTGGTTCAACGAAACTAAAGGCTTCGGTTTCATTCAACAAGAAAACGGCCCTGACGTATTTGCTCACTTCTCTGCAATCACTGGTGACGGCTTCCGTACTCTAGTTGAAGGCCAGAAAGTAGAATTCGTTATCTCTCAAGGTCAAAAAGGCCCTCAAGCAGAGCAAATCAAAGTACTTTAATTTCTAAAGAATTTGATACGATAGCCAGCTTTTAAGCTGGCTATTTTTTTGCCTACTCCCAAGTAACCTGACATCAAGTGCGCTGTCACATAAACTACTGATCACGTCCATGGCTCTAAAACCAACCATTTATAAGTTTCGTATCGCGATTTCTGATATGAACAACGATTATTACGACTCCAAAAACCTGACGATCGCCCTTCACCCTTCGGAGAAGCCACAACGCATGTTGGCGAGAGTATTAGCCTACTGCCTGAATGCCCAAAATAACTTGGAGTTTACTAAAGGTCTATCCTCCATTGAGGAGCCAGATTTATGGCATGTCGCGGATGACCAAACCATTGTTGAGTGGATCGAAATTGGGGAGCCCGAGCCAGACAGAGTCAAAAAAGCCTCCCGCTTAGCGAAACAGGTCAAAGTTTACAGCTTCAACACCAAAAGCTCCGTATGGTGGGACAAAGTCATCAATAAATTTTCGATGCTGCCGGTCAGTGTATATAGCTTTGATTACGACGCTATCGATAGCATTTGTCATAGCCTTGACCGAGGGGCCAACCTGTCTGTTATGATTTCGGGTACGTCTATATTTGTTGATATTAACGATCAACATGTCGAAGTTACATTGAAGGAGTTGCAAAGCCATGACGCCTCTTAATGAATTGATTCAAGAGATGGGATTCACTGATATTCCATTTATCAAAGAGCATGCCGTGGCAAATCAACGTTGGCTGCAGCAACAAGCACCTTTATTCGAGCGTGTTTGTGAACACAAACCTAGTACCGCGCCAACTCTTCATCTTCTTGGCTTGCTAACCAAATCTCACATTGAAGCCAGTGCCTTGTATGAGCAACAAGCTCATTCTACTCAGCAGATGCAGCAAGTACTGACAGACACCTTAGGTGATGAACACGCAAGCAAGTTTACCAACCCAGTAACGGAAGATCTTATTCTTATCACCCATTTATGGCTTTACACGCAAGGGTATTTAAATATGGACTTCAGTTTGGCACACGATCATGCCCAGCAAACCCAACAGTCATTGCAACATGAACTTGTTATCAAGCGAGTTGATATCGACGCGTTTAGAACTGAGTTAATGCAAAGCTTTTACTTAGGTAAAGAAGCAAACTCAACTTCTAGCGACGGTATTTTGGGATGGGTAAAGCGGATCTTATCCTCATAAAAAGCATGGTTTTATCCATCTCGAACACCTGATAGACTCCCTCTCAAGACGCGACACGCACTCCTTATTCATGTTCATCAGGGACCTATCATGAAGTTTATTCGTTGGTTTTTAGGCAAGATCATCTTATTGCTCAATGCTGTTTTTTCACCGAGTGGGATCAAACGCAGCGCGGAAGAACAAAAAATCGTAGATGACAAAGCCAAGCAGTTTGCTCTCTATCAATTTGATGCCTGCCCGTTTTGTGTCAAAGTACGTCGTGCAATGAAACGACAGTCGGTCAAAATCGAGCTACGTGATGCGAAAAACGATGCACAGCACCGTCAAGAGCTTGAGCAGGGCGGCGGACGTATTAAAGTACCGTGTTTGCGTATTGAAAAAGATGGCGCAACCCAATGGCTTTACGAGTCATCCGACATTGTCGCCTACATCGAGAAAGAGTTTGCTTAATTTTCTCTTTCCAAACAACTGCTTCACTCAACCGAAAAGAGACAGCCAATATGGTTGTCTCTTTGCGATTTTAGCCTAGATAAAGATGAGTAACAGTTAGTCAGTCACAAGCAGCATCAGTTCAACACGTCGATTACAAGCTTTCCCACTCGAGGTCGCATTGGTACATTGCGGCACATGCTCACCAAATCCGCGCGAGAAAACACGCTGCTTTGGCATATTGGTGGCTAATAGCTGTTTCTCAACTTCACGAGCGCGTTTTTCTGATAGCGAGTCGTTAAAACTGGCAGCTCCAGTGCTGTCCGCATGACCATCAATAACAACATCCACATCACTACGATCTGCAAGGTAATACCCCAAGTTCTTTAACCAATCCCGTGATTGTCGAGATAACTGTGAAGAACCGGTCTGAAAGTGGACGCGATCATTAAGTCTCACCATTAAATGTCCGCCGCGAACCGTTTCATGGGCAATATTGTGTCTGTCCAAAAACATTTCTAGCGAAGTGACTTTCTGTGATTCCCCGACAGGCATACGTGACGCTTGGCGGACTTGAGGCGATGCAACGGCACGTGGCGCGCTGGCATACCCCCACTCTGGATGCCTCAACTCAGAGTTGGTTTTCGGGGCTGTATCCAGCATATTTCCGCCAGGCATCATTTCATCGCTGAGATTACTGCACCCAGCGAGAATGCCACATATGATTAAGATCCATTGTTTCATACCGTTACCAACATAGATAAATTCTTATTGATTGTGTCGACCTACAGCTTGATTTCTTTAGCTGTAGTCAAACACAACCCGTATATTCAGGCTTATTATACAGTTATTAAGTAATAGCCTGTCACCAATACGCATGCACTTTTTGCATATACTGTTAGCATATATTGTGCCATTGCAGACAATGAAAAATGGGTCATAGAACGATGCAATATTCATTGAGCCGTCCCCAACTTAAGTGTAACAAGTGGTTTTAATGGTTTTCGTCGCTAACGTTAACCGATAAACTAGTGAAAACATTCAAACTTAGATAAAAACATGTTCAAAACCGTTTCTAAAGGCCTAGCTATCATTGCCGCGATCGCTGCCCTGTCAGCATGTGACAACGGCAATATTCAGCCACAACAGGGTAAACAATATGACGTTTTGCCTACCTCACTCCAAGAGTTTGAGCTACCACCGCTTACTGAAGCTTTCTCTTTAACCTGTGGGCATTGCAGATCGATGGAAGAATACATTCCTCAAATCGAATCATTGACCAACCAACAGGTCCAAAAAGTGCACGTCACTTTTAATAAAAGCGCACAAGTCAGCGCGATAATTTTCTACACAGCGGTAATGCAATTAGACGCAATGCCAGAAAAAGCGTTTATGGCCGATCTTTTCTCTGCAGTACAAATGGGACCAGAAGCTTCAGCAGAAGAACGCCAAGCGGCAGTAGAAAACGCGTTTGAATCACGTAACCTGATTAGCCCTTATTACCTTGATGAGCCGCAACAAACGAAATTGTTTGACTACATAGAAAAAGCAGAAGCCATTACAAGCCAAGGGCAAATTAACTCCGTTCCAACGTTTATCGTTAACGGAAAATATCAAGTGCTTAGCGCTGGACATGAAAGTGTTGAAGCGATGGCCGAAACCATTAATTTTTTATTAAAACAACCTGATTAAAACTAGCTGAGTAGGCAAGGAGTTAACGTGTCTAAATTTTTGTTCCCTATTATCATTTTTGTTTTGGCGGCCTTTTTCATTTACCGCACCTGGACAAACCATAAAGCAGCAGACGAAAACTTTGCCAAAGGGCAAGCGTTCTTGTTAGAAAACGCCCAAAAAGATGGTGTCATCACGACAGAAAGCGGACTTCAATACATGGTGCTTAAGAAAGGCACTGGTGACGTTCATCCGACGGCGACCAGTAAAGTAAAAGTGCATTACCACGGCACATTAATCGATGGTACGGTCTTTGATAGCTCAGTTGAACGCGGAGAGCCAATTTCATTTGGTCTAAATCAAGTGATTAAGGGCTGGCAAGAGGGCGTGCAGTATATGGTCGAAGGTGAAAAGATTCGTTTATTCGTCCCTAGCACGCTAGGCTACGGAAAAAATGGCACTGGCCCGATTCCACCAGCAAGTACCTTGATTTTTGATATCGAGTTATTGGAAATTCAATAAACAAATATAAACGCCGCGACTTCACTTATCGCGGCGTTATTTGTTCATCTTTAGCATTGCCCTACTGACCTCTAAAAACCGATATGGTGGTCCGCGAGCAAAGCAACAAACAGTGCAAACAGGTGATAAATGGAAAACTTAAAGGTTTCCATTGCACTATGTGCTTCTGGTGCAAACTTCAATTTCCAAGCGTGATAAATAAAGCCAGCGTTCAGAATCAAAGACGAGAACAGGTAAAGCATGCCCACCATTCCGACTAGCACTGGCAGAATACAAACCAGTGTCAGTAATACGGTGTACAGCAAAATCGATGTTTTGGTGTAATCAATGCCATGTGTGACCGGTAGCATCGGAATGTCCACCTTACGATACTCCTCAACGCGATGAACGGCCAACGCCCAAAAATGAGGCGGTGTCCATATAAAAATGATCATCACCAACAACCACGCATTACCGTGTAACTCCCCGGTGACAGCAGTCCAACCCAATAGAGGAGGCATCGCACCAGCAATGCCTGCAATCACAATATTTTGTGGCGTGGCGCGCTTTAGATACATGGTGTAAACAACAGCATATCCAAGCAAACTTAAAAAGGTCATCCATGCAGTAAGCGTGTTTACCCAGGCGTAAAGCAGCGTAAAGCCAATCACGCCCAATGACATTGCAAACATCATGACATGAGTCGGTTTGATTTCACCTGATGGCAAAGGACGTTTGTGGGTGCGCGCCATTCTTGCATCAACACGACGATCAATAAGATGATTGAATGCCGCAGCTGACCCCGCCATCAATCCAATACCGGTAAGCCCAATTACTGCCTGCAACCAAGGAAAACTCGCCACTGGAGCTAAACTCATCCCAACGATTGCCGTCACTAACATCAAGGCGACAACTTTCGGTTTAGTCAGCTTTATGTAAGTTGAACTCGTTCGTTTTTGGTTTCCTAGTGACAATACCGCTTCTTTATTCATAGCGAACTCCTTTCGCTTTATGGCTCCAGTCCGTTTGACCCTGCCATAGATAAAATTGACTCACACAAATGAGGCTCAGCATAATAGCGGCGCCTAGGTTATGTGCTACCGCCACATATATGGGAAGCTGAAAGACAACATTGCTAATACCAAGCAGCAGTTGACATACCAGTACGATGCCAATCCACATTCCCACCTTTTGAGAGTAATAGGCATCCTGTTTCAACAGCATGATAGAGTAAGTCAAGACCACCAGCCCTGTGATAATGGCACCGATACGATGAGACACATGAATGGTCATCCTCGCAGGATATTCAAGGACGCCAAATTCATAATTATCAAATCCAGTTTGCCAAAAAGAAAACGCCTCTCTCCAAGATAAATGACTGACCCAGTCCCCTTCACAAATAGGCAGCGAGCTGCACATTAACGCCGCGTAGTTAGACGATGTCCATCCACCCAAAACGATTTGTATAAACACGACGGCAAAGGTAAGCAAAGAAAACAGACGAACCGAACTGGTCGATGGTGAAACGTAGTGGTGCCGCTGCGTGTGCAACTGACAATAAAACACCGCTTGTAACGCCAGAAGTGTGAAGCCTCCCAGTAAGTGCAACATCACTATAACCGGCATGAGTTTGAGCGTTACTGTCCACATCCCCAACATTGCTTGCCCAACGACGAGCAAACAAAGCATGATGGGAATGGAAGGATTCACACGCTCTGCTCGCACTGACATCACTGCTATTACAACAATCATAATGCCCAGAGTTCCGGCAAAATATCGATGAATCATCTCGAGCCAGGCTTTTTCATGTTCCACGGCACGGTCTGGAAAGTTCATGTTCGCTCTTAGTACATCTTCTTCATGATGAGGCACCGACAAGTGGCCATAACATCCCGGCCAATCCGGGCACCCCAACCCTGCATCGGATAAACGAGTGTAAGCTCCGAGCATAATGACCACCAATGTAAGGCATAGGCTTATTTTCACCATCCGAGTTAATGTCATCGCTTCCCCCTATCCCACTCGAGACAACTTAAGCAATTTGCGTAAATCCGCCAGCATATCTTTACTGAGCGCAACTAAATCTTCTTCAGGTTCAGGGGTATAGGACATAACTAACTGCCCTAAAGGATCCACAATCACCACCTGCCCTTGCTGAACAGCTGCCGAGACCAAAGCATTCATTGTCATTGTCTCCATCCCTGAATCGACATAACCCGACAACTCCGATGTCCATAACACGGGGACGACGCGCTCTTGGTACTTACCCAGCGCTGTGTGGCTCTGTTTAAGTAAGTACAACTGCTGCTGACATTCATCATCACATTGTGAGGGGACAACATACGCGAGTTGCCAGCCGTGAATCGTTTGTGGCGTTGTTTGCCCTAATTGCTCAAGCGTAGTGTAGGGTTCAATCAGGGTTCCCCGGTTAGTGACACCACTGTGGTACCAGCCCTGACTCAAAATCAATTTGGCGATAATCGCAGGCAAAGCGAATAAACCAATCAATGAAATCAGGACGAGTCGTCCTCTTGTTACCTGAGATGTCATAGCTCACCTCCATGTTTACGGCTTCTTAAACCTGCCTTTCTTAACCAACGAACAAAGATCACCGCGCTGATACATAAAAATACGCCTGCCATTGCAAACCACTGAACCGAGTAGGCAAAATGCTTTGCACTGGTTAATGGCAGCGGATTCCATGGGAATGCATAAGGCCAGTTTTCCAAATTGTTCGGTTGAATAACGGCTGGCATCAACTCAATGTTTAACTGCTGACTCAACTGAGAGATATTGAGATTCTGCACCCGAATTGGATTACCTATTTCAGGCATCAATTCCGAGCTGAGCGGGTTCATCGATTTACGATATAACCGACCAGTTACCATTAGCGGAGCCTCGATTTTCATCACGTCAGGTAAAGTAGAGCGATTGTTTCCTCCAGCCACAAAACCTAATTCCAACAACGCCAGCGTATTGGGATCTTGCCCCACCGAAACCACTTGGAAAGCAAGGTAGCCAACTGTACTTTGATAAGTTTGGTTATCGAGTAAAATCACAGGCAGTGGCTCTGGCTTCACCTCTGTTTTCACTTTGACGCCAACCACACTTTCTTCACGCCAGTCATTCCGTTCCAGTACGCTCTCTAGGCTCTGATAGGGCGCGTCAGCACGGGCTAATATAGATTGTTCCAGCGCTTGTTTTTCTTTTCCTCTGTCCAGTTGCCAAAAACCGAGTTTGACCAATAGAGAAAACACAACCACAGTTAAACCAATCGCAAACCAAACCCACTTTGACACCAATATCGATGAAATCGGAGGTGATATGTCCATCGTATTCCTGTTCAAATTAACGCTGGTCCTATTATTGCTTTTCATTATTTTCAACCTCGCGAGAGCGCTCATTGAAATGGTGCGTGATGACTCAGATAGCAGCGAAGACTCAGAGGAAAGCACGGATAAGAAAAACAAGTCCATGAGTCATTATCTAGGTCGCCGTGTCATATTTTCTGCTGTGGTCATCATCCTTCTTCTTATGGCGCTCAGTCTGGGATGGTTGACGCCTAACCCCAGGCCCTACTAACAACGCTCTGTGTCACTAAATCTATCTCTAGGTTGTCTCCCTAACGACATTAGCGATATACCAAGTCATGAGAACTTGGCGCTAAAGGACATAAACAAATACAAACAGACAGAGCCAAACCACATCAACAAAGTGCCAATACCAACTGCCCGCCTGAAACGCGAAATGGTTAGTGGGAGAAAAGTGGTCTTTGGCAATTCGGAACAACAGCACCAGTAAGAAGATCGTCCCTAGGCACACGTGCATACCGTGGAATCCGGTCAACATAAAGAAGGTATTTCCGTACACACCCGACTGAAGCGTCAATCCCATTTCCTGATACGCATGGATGTACTCTTCCGCTTGATAAAACAAGAAAAACCCAGCTAGCACGATGGTAATTTCCAGCCAAACTATCAGGGCCATTCTTTTATCACGTTCAAGACTGATATGCGCCATATGCAGTGTGATAGACGACAATAGAAGCAAAATAGTATTCGTCAGCGGTATCCCCTGCCAAGGCATGGCTTGTGTTGTCTCACCACCAGGTGTGGTTGTCAGCGGCCATACGGCTTCAAAACTAGGCCATAACACTTCATTGGTCATAAAGTTATTATCCGCCCCGCCCAACCACGGGACTGAGATCATTCTGGCGTAGAATAAAGCGCCAAAAAACGCGCCAAAAAACATCACTTCAGAAAAGATGAACCAACTCATCCCCTGACGAAATGAACGGGTGATTTGTGCACTGTACTTGCCCGTTAACGATTCAGTCACCACGTTGCTGAACCAACCCGCTAACATATATAGGAGAGACAAAAAGCCCACGGCAAGTATGATTTTTCCTATTGGGCCTACCGCACCTTCACTCTGCGTTCCCTGTACAGTCATCCCTGCCCCAACCGCAACCAGAAACAAGGCAAACGCTCCGATGATCGGCCAACTACTTTGAGCGGGCACATAATACGTCCCTGGTTTGTTACTCATAAGTTCTCTCCTTACAGACGTTCATTGGTCTGTTTCTCACTCCTTGAGAGGCTTACGGCTTGCGCTTCGCCTGTCTGAGGAGGAAGTTTGTAGAGTGTGTAAGACAGCGTCAGTGTGTGTATAGAACTCGGCACGTCCGGTTCTATATAAAAAATTAACGGCATTTTGGCGTGTTGCTGCCCATTAAGTGGCTGCTGATGAAAACAAAAGCACTCGATCTTATTGAAATAAGCTGCACCATTTCCCGGAGAAACGGACGGTACCGCTTGCCCTACAAGCTTTTGTCCACTTTGGTTAAACGCCAAATACTCGGTTTGCACAACTTCTCCGGGGTGAACCTCCATTGAAATGACTTTAGGTTTAAACTCCCAAGGCATCTCTGGGCTTACGTGCGCCATAAATTCAACGTGTATCGTTCGACTCATGTCTGGCACCATTCCGGCTGGTTGTATGGCCGCAACGTCACTGGTCTTCCCGTTGATGCCCAGCGCATCACACATCACGTCATAAAGCGGCACCAAGGCAAATCCAAAGCCAAACATAAGCAAGGTTGCCAACAACAACTTGATCGTGAGTTTTTTATTGGATCGACTCGGTTTCATCGCACTCACCTCACTTTGCCTTTAATCCAC
Source organism: Vibrio mytili (assembly GCF_049563345.1). Classification (NCBI taxonomy): domain Bacteria; kingdom Pseudomonadati; phylum Pseudomonadota; class Gammaproteobacteria; order Vibrionales; family Vibrionaceae; genus Vibrio; species Vibrio mytili. The sequence continues at coordinate 1,073,908 of NZ_CP110482.1, forward strand.
TTTGGGTGGGGTAGTAAACGTATGATGAGGTGCAGGACTCGGCACCGTCCATTCAAGGCCTTCCGCACGTTCCCATGGTTTCGCGGGGGCTTTTTCACCACCACGAATGCATTTGATCACCAACCAAAGGAAGATCAGTTGCGAAAGTCCAAAGGCAAACCCGCCAATCGAGACGATTTGATTCACATCGGCAAACTGAATGGCATAATCAGGAATCCGTCTCGGCATTCCTGCCAGTCCTAAGAAATGCATTGGGAAGAAGAGAACATTGACCGAAATAATCGAGCACCAGAAATGCCAAAGGCTCAGCTTGTGGTCGTACATATGCCCGGTCCATTTCGGCAACCAGTAATACGCTGCCGCCATAATGGAAAATACCGCGCCAGAAACCAGAACATAGTGAAAGTGCGCCACAACAAAATAGGTATCGTGATATTGGAAATCCGCCGGCACGATAGCGAGCATCAATCCTGAAAAGCCGCCAATGGTGAATAGAACAATAAACGCGATAGCAAACAGCATGGGCGTTTCAAAGGTCAACGCGCCTCTCCACATGGTCGCGACCCAGTTAAACACTTTCACACCTGTGGGAACTGCGATCAGCATGGTGCAGTACATGAAGAAGATTTCGGCAAATACGGGCATGCCCGTTGTAAACATATGGTGGGCCCAAACAAGGAATGACAACAGAGCAATGCTGCACGTCGCGTAAACCATGGAATGATAGCCAAACAGCTTTTTGCCACTGAACGCCGGAATGATGGCAGAGACAATACCAAATGACGGTAGGATCATGATGTACACTTCTGGGTGACCAAAGAACCAGAAAATATGCTGGAACATGACAGGGTCACCACCACCCGCCGCATCAAAGAAGCTAGTCCCGAAGTATTTATCGGTAAGTACCATAGTGACCGCCCCCGCGAGAACCGGCATAACGGCAATCAACAAAAATGCCGTGATCAACCATGTCCAGACAAACATTGGCATTTTAAACCACGTCATGCCTGGCGCTCGCATGTTCACGATGGTCACAATGACGTTAATCGCGCCCATGATCGAGCTGATCCCCATAATATGGATAGAGAATACAAACAGCGCAGTGCTGTCCGGTCCATACGTGGTAGAAAGCGGCGCGTAGAATGTCCAGCCAAAGTTAGGGCCACCGCCAGGTAGAAACAGCGAGCTCAGTAAAATGAGAAAGGCAAAAGGTAAGATCCAAAAGCTCAAGTTGTTCATACGCGGCAGTGCCATGTCTGGTGCGCCAATCATCATCGGAATCATCCAGTTTGCCAGCCCCGTAAATGCAGGCATCACAGCACCAAATACCATCACCAAACCATGAACGGTGGTCATTTGGTTAAAGAACTCAGGCTCAACCAGTTGTAAGCCGGGTTGAAACAATTCAGCACGAATCACCATGGCCATCGCACCACCAGTAAGGAACATGGCAAAACTAAACCAGAGGTATAAGGTGCCAATGTCTTTGTGGTTCGTCGAATACAACCAACGTGCGATCCCTTTAGGAGCATGATGTACATCGTGGTCATCATCAATCGCAATCGTAGAGTTGGCAGACGTTTGTGCTTCAACTGACGCAGACTTCACTGCTCTATCGGCTGGCTTACTCATATTTCCTCCTTAGCACTACCTTGTGCCTTAAAGGCATTGACGTCGGAAGCTTGAACTGTATCGCCCGTGTCATTACCCCACGCATTTCTCTGATAGGTAATCACGGCTGCAATTTCTTGGTCACTGAGTTGGTTAGCAAATGATTGCATCGCCGTTCCTGGGCGGCCATTTACAACGACGCCAATATGCTCTGCGACATCACCTGTTGCTACCGGACTGCCCTTAATCGCTGGGAATGCCCCAGGAATACCCTCACCACTCGCTTGGTGACAAACTGCGCAGCGGGCAGTGTATATAGCTTCACCTTGAGACATTAATTCATCCATTGATAAATCTTGCGTTAGCGCTTCTTGTGCAGCCGCTTTCTGTAATGCAATTTCTTCCTTCTTAGCCATCAGCCATTGATCAAACTCGTCTTCAGGCATGGCATGAACGACCACTGGCATAAAGCCATGTGCTCTGCCACACAACTCTGCACATTGGCCTCGATATACGCCTGGTTCATCAATCCGAGTCCATGCTTCATTGATAAATCCTGGCACCGTGTCTTTCTTCACGGCAAAATCCGGCACCCACCACGAGTGAATGACGTCATCAGAAGTAAGAAGAAAACGCACTTTGCGGTGTATTGGAAGAACAAGCGGGTTATCGACTTCGAGGAGGTAGTGCGCGCCTTTGGTTTCTACTCCGTCGATCTGCTTCTGGCTGGTCGCAAGCAAACTGTAGAATTCGACGTCTTCACCAAAATAGCTGTAGTGCCACTTCCACTGAGAGCCAGTGATTTTTATTGTAATGTCAGATTGACTGGTATCTTCCATCGCTATTAAGGTTTTGGTCGCAGGAATAGCCATCGCAACGAGGATGATGATCGGAATAACCGTCCAAATAATCTCGACTTTAGTGCTTTCATGAAAATGAGCGGCAACCGCGCCTTTTGACTTACGGTGACGAACAATGGAGTAAAACATTACCCCAAAAACGATTAGGGCAATCGCACAACAAATGTAAAAAATAAGCATGTGCAATTCATACACTTGCCCACTGATTTCGGTTACGCCCTTGGTCATGTTGTAGCTGCTTTCATTTGACCAAGTGTAAGATGAAAAGGTGATTAACATCACATTCAATGATAAGGCTAGAGTAGTTGCTAATCTTTTCAAAAGATCTCTCCTCTGCTCAGCCGCTACGCCAGCGCGAGCTTCCTTGCGTCTCGATGCAAATATCGAACAAATTTACGAAAAATCGCAGAAACTGCGATTTGGATACGGTTTGTTATATTTATGTTAAAGGCTAGTTATACTTCTAAGGTTCTTCAAGAAATAAAACACGATTAAGTTTTGTTCAAACCTAAAAAATAATTTCAGTTTATCGATTGCCCTCTTTGAATTGGAATTGATAACCATTTACATTAATTAGCACAGAGACACAAAGACATGACTACAATAAAAGCGTCGAAACAGTAGGCTCCCCTGCTAAGGAAAATAGATATGACAGCACTCATTGATAAATGGCTAGAACGAGATCCGGATCCTAAAACCCGTGAAGAACTCCAGCACCTCATCGACATTCAAGATGAAGCAGAACTGAGTGATCGCTTTGGGTCTCGACTAGCTTTTGGGACCGCGGGGCTTCGCGGCAAGGTCGGTGCCGGTCCAAACCGTATGAACCGACTGGTCATTCAAGAAACGGCTACTGGCCTTGGTCACTATTTGATAGAACAGGTAGAAGAGGCTCGCTCTCGTGGCGTCGTCATAGGCTACGATGGCCGACCAGATTCTAAACAGTTCGCACATGATACCGCGTCGGTACTGACAGCTCAGGGAATCAAGGTGTACCTAACTCATAAAGTCGCAGCTACCCCTATCGTTGCCTTTGGCGTTCGTGAACTTAATGCTGCAGCAGCCGTAGTGGTAACAGCAAGCCATAATCCGCCAGAATACAATGGTTTCAAAGTCTACTGGGAAAATGGGGCGCAAATCATTCCTCCCCATGACTCCGGCATTGCAGACAAAATTGAAGAAGCAACCACTAAACCTTTACCACTCATGTCACTTGATGATGCGAAGCTTCACGGATTACTGGTTTGGCTGAACGATGACTATTACCAAACTTATCGCGACACGATTAACGCGAGCTCGCTTCTTAACGCTGACAACAATACGGACATTTCTATCGCCTATACTGCGATGCATGGCGTTGGGGCAGAAATGGCAGAAACCCTATTAGCGGACGCTGGCTTTAAGAAAGTGGCGAGTGTTGCGGAACAGCGTGAACCCGACGGCACCTTTCCAACCGTGAACTTTCCGAACCCAGAAGAAGCGGGCGCAATGGACATGGTCATGGCGCTTGGTAAATCTGTTGATGCGGATATCGCCTGCGCCAATGACCCTGATGCAGACCGCTTCGCGGTAGCCGTAAAGCGCGCCGATGGTGAATACCAAATGTTAACGGGTGACCAAGTTGGCTCACTGTTTGGTGACTACTTGTTGGAGCAACAACCTAATTCATTGGTTGGGAATACCATCGTCTCTTCCCGTCTGTTAAGCAGTATCGCCAAAGCGCACGGAGCCGAGTACTACCAAACCCTAACCGGTTTCAAGTGGCTGACGAATGTCGCCATGGAGAAAGAGACGGAACAACATCCATTTTTGTTCGCCTACGAAGAAGCTCTTGGCTATACCGTTGGCAACACAGTGTGGGATAAAGACGGCCTGTCTGCAATTGTTGCATTTTCGCAATTAACCGGAAAACTCAAAGCGCAAGGAAAAACACTTTGGGATAAGTTAGAAGCACTTTACCGCCAGCACGGTTTCTACTTTAACGCGCAACGCAGTATTGCGCTGGATCCAAACTCACCACCTATCGGTGACAAATTGCGCGCCAATCCACCTAAAGCAATTGCGGGTAAACAAGTCCTGATAACGGAAGACCTAAAAACATCGATTAGGCATTATGACGACGGTTCACAAGAGACAATTCACTTACCAGAAAGTGACGTGTTGATTTACCACTTAGATGATCAATCACGCGTGATCGTGCGCCCATCAGGCACCGAGCCTAAGCTGAAATGCTACTACGAAGTGATTACAGATTTTCCGAATAACATGACCTATGTGCAAGCTCAACAGGCCGCTGAAGATAAGATGAATGCCCTGATTGAGGCGCATCAGCAAAGCCTATAACCAAGCGATGTCTACTCAAACTACTTGGAATTACAGGTAGGCGGCAAGTAGTAAAGGGATATGTGTGAACAAACAACAAGAGGCACATGATGTGCCTCTTGTTGTTTTTGAGACAACGAATTACTCTAGGGTCTGTCCGAATAAGTATTTGATCATCTGGCTGTTTCAATTCTCAATAAAATATTAGAAATTACTGCACATAAATTATGGAAAATACGTTGCCTTTAGAGCAAGAATCAAAAGCCGCACTGTTTTGGCAAGGAACAATAGCTATGCTGCCACTTAGCATCGCGGTACTTCCCTGGGGGTTACTCGCTGGCTCTTTTGCTATTGATAGCGGACTCAGCCCTCTCGAGGGGCAGGCCCTGTCTGCGATCTTATTTGCTGGTTCAGCTCAGCTCGTTGCGATGGGCATGATAAAAGCTGGCGCCGGTCTGGTCACTATGTTGCTTACCACGTTTTTTATCACGTCACGACACTTCCTCTACAGCGTCTCCATGCGCAGCAAGATCTCGCCACTTCCTCTCAAGTGGCGGTTATCACTCGGATTCCTGTTAACCGACGAATTGTTTGCTATTGTGGGTCATCACTGTGACAAACAGTTTAATCGCTGGTATGCACTTGGTGCAGGTTTGAGCTTTTATTTGGTTTGGAACCTTGCCACACTCACTGGCATTGTTGCGGGTAGCCTAATACCAGAACTGAATGAGATCGGGCTCGAATTTGCGGTAGCCGCCACGTTTATCGCGATTGTCGTGCCCACCATAAAAAATCTCGCCGTACTGACAAGCGTAGTGGTGGCGTTGATCACCTCCGTCACCCTGACTTATTACCAGATAGAAGGCAGCTTAATGATCGCAAGTCTCATGTCGATGTTAAGTGGTTATTTTGTAGAGCAGTTCAAGGAGCCTCGCCAATGATCATGCTATCGATATTGCTTATGACGGTTCTGGTATTTATTAGCCGTTACCTGTTTCTCGAACCAAAGCTGCCGCTACGGTTAGGGATGAGGACGCAAAAAGTGCTGAATTACGCAAGCCCTGCAGTACTTACCGCGATTTGGGCTCCTATCGTGTTTATGCCCGACGGAGAGCTCAGCCTGGAAGTACAGAATCCGTTCTTACTAGCCGCACTCGTCGCCGTTTTAATTGCCTATTTGACCAAAAACGTATTACTCACAACGATAGTAAGTATGGTCTTGTTTCTTGTACTCAGGCTCTTATTCTAGCCTAGCTCGCCACCCATTCCGTTTCTAACAAGGTGACGTCGCCACACTTCAGTCGGCCGAGAAAAACGTCACCTTTATGCACTTCCCCAACGCCTTTTGGCGTTCCAGTCATTACCACATCACCATCTTCCAATGTTGTATAACTGCTTAACTCTTCCAAAATCGTTAGCGGCGGATAAAGCATGTGCTTAACGTGCCCTTTTTGAACATGAACACAATTGATCAACAGCTCTAGGTTGAGAGCATGAATATCTAATCCCTCAAGAGAAATGAAACGTCCAAAAACAGCGGAACCGTCGAACGCTTTCGCCCTCTCCCAAGGAAGTCCCTGTTTTTTTAGTATGGATTGCAGCCCACGCTTAGTCAGATCTAATCCTAAACCGACGGCTGCATACTGCCCATTTTCAATCAGGAAACAAATTTCAGCTTCATAATGCAAAGGTTCTTGATGAAACGAACTTAAGGTCGTCGATATGGAGGTAGAAGGTTTGTTAAACACCACCATCTGCTCCGGTATTGCGTTATCAAGCTCTTGAATATGCTCGACATAATTGCGCCCGACACATACCACCTTACCGACTTCGATTTGGCTTTCCTCTTGTTGGATCTTGCTCATGACTCTTCCCTGAAACTCAAAAGCATCATGATAATCTAATCACTTATTGTGACGACACTGCTTCTCTTACCTTAAATGTTAAAAATAAGACATTCGACTCGTTTTTTTGAGTGTTTTTAAGATTGAGAATAAGATCGCGATGATTGGCTCTCTCACACACTTAAACTGGTTGCACTGTTCGACGGTTACTTATTCACAAAACTGATGGAACACAACGCCTTCCATAAATAAAAATGAAATAAAATCATCATGTAACAGACATCTCTCGTTCATTTTTTCCCTTTACCTTAGCGTCAACACATCAGGCAAGAAAGCCTATTAATAACGACTAGGGTAATAAGAAAATGAAACAAGCAGCATTAGCTACTGCAATTCTTTCAGCATTGGTAACCGCTCCATCTTTCGCAGCAACCGTTTACGACAATGACGGCACTGAGCTAAAAGTCGGTGGTCGTGTGGAGTTCCGTGGTGACTTCATTGGCTCTGGCGGTGAAGAAGTTGAAGGCACAATGAAAGACAAAAGCCGTGCTCGTGTAAATCTAAAAGGCAAAACCGATATCGGTAACGGCCTTTCTGCATTCGGTGTTTACGAAGCAGAACAAAAAACAGGCGAGAGTGAATTCAAAAACCGCTACATGTATGCGGGTGTCGGTACTGAAGCTGGCGATTTCTCAGTCGGCCGCCAAGACATGGCTGCGGTAATCATCTCTGACATGACGGATATCACCGAGTTTTCAGGTGTTCAGCAAGTCATTGATTCTTCATCTGATAAACAAGACAGTGTATTCGCATACCGTGGCGAGTTTGATGCGCTAAAGGTTCAAGCAACATACCAAGCGAACTCTGATGAAGACTCAGACAAATACGGTCTATCGGGCATGTACTCGCTACCTATGGGCTTAGACCTAGGTTTAGCCTACTCTGGTGGTGATGTTGATGCAGATAACTCAGAAGATCAAATCCTTGGTGGTATCGCCTACTCAATGGATAACCTATACCTTGCTGGTACTTACTCTCAAGGCTCATTAGATGATTCTGAAGACTTTACTGCCTACGAGATCGCAGCTACCTACAAAGTTGCCAGCAAAGTGACCATTGCCGGTATGTACACATTCCAAGAGAACGATCCTGACGGCGCAAGTGAATACGATGCTGTAGACGGTTTCGAACTTGCTGGATACTACAAGTTGAACAGCAATTTCCGCACTTACCTGTCTTACTACTTCAACCAACTTGATGAAGAGAAAGATCAAGACGGCAAAGTCATCGAAGGCGAAGATACGCTACGCTTAGGTGTTCGTTACGATTTTTAATCGTGGGTGAACTTAGCGTAAACAATCATAAGTAACGTAAAAACGCAGCAGGAACGCTGCGTTTTTATTGCAATGAACATTACTCACATTGGCGCTGGTATAAGACAGCGACGTAATTATCACTAATCGGTTTTATACAAATAGAGGTTGTTCTGCATAAAGCCATTACATCTAAGAAACAACATTTACTGGGCGGCTAGCTTAGGCTCCATAAAACAAGCTTCTCTAAACACAAGTCTTTTAATCATTAACTTTCTTAATAAATATGAACAGTTTCGAGAGCTTATCGACACAATTATTCCCCAACTCATACTATGCTTAAGGTGAACATCATCCATATAAGGGCGTGGTTATGAAATACAAACATATTTTGGTCGCACTCGAGCTGTCTGATGAAAGTACAGTGTTGATCGACCGAGCGGTATCAATGGCTAACTATTTCGATTCCGATATTTCATTCATTCATATCGACGGCACACACGGTGAGATCTATCGTGAACTTGTTGATATAAAAGCACAGCCTGATCAGCGACCGTTGAACGAGTATTCAATGGAAAGCCTCAAAACGTTCAGTGACTATATGGACTACCCGCTCAAACATTTCTTTGTCGGTACTGGTGACTTAGCTGACAAACTGGAAGTCACCATTAAAGAGCAAGACGTCGATCTTTTGATCTGTGGTCACCACCACGATTTGTGGAGTAAGCTGATCTCCTATTCAAGACACCTGATCAATAAATCTCCCGTAGACATTTTAGTCGTACCAATTCATGACTAAAGGGACCGATTGAAGGTTACTGAATCAGTAGAAATGATCTTATCGATAAAAATGGGTCGCTATTTGAAAAGACCAGTAGCTATCTATGCTACTGGTTTTTTCATCTTTCTAATATTTCTAGGCGGGGATGAACAACATCGATGATTTTGCAGGCACTTGAATCTCAGTTCCGCAACAAACGTGTAAATCCGACATCATGTCTATCCAATCAAACTCGGTGTCTATCGAGAAGGATTGAGGTCGAGAAGATTTATTCAGTACCACGATGCCTTCATTACCGCGTTTTATAACCAACAGATCATCATTGCCTTCCAAAACCGTCATCGATTGTCCGTGGACCAAATTGTGGAATTGAATCATCTTCGCCATTCTCGGATCATTCCACGCCCGTTGCCATCTTGGCTTCCCATCTTTCCCTGAAATTCCGCTGGTATCTAAATCAGTGTAAATGAGAGGTACGCCACCATCTCGGCCTAGTATGTAGGCATAGGCAAGCCACTCATCGTCTTCATCCATAACGAGATCAAGAAAAACATCATTATTCGGAATGTCATGTGTCACCACAAAAGTGATGGCACGTCCGGGAGACAACGCCTGGCCAAAACAGTACGGATCGATCAACCACGTCAAACTGCCCCCTTCTGCGAAGGCTTTGTAAATAGTGGTAAATAAGGGAAAATCATAGGCACACAAACTTGTTTCTTCCAAATAAGGTTCGAGAAACAACTTATACTCCTCTTCCGTTGCCCCACCGTCCGTAATGATCTCACCAAAAATGTGAACATCTTGAGTAATATCATCTGACCAAACCCGTTTTAAATGTTCCAACGACATATGTTTGGCCGCATCTATACGAAATCCTTTAACACCGATCGCTTTCAATGCTTTTAAAAAGGCTTGTTGTTGCTCAACAACATGGTCACACACCCGCAAGGTTGGTAGGCCAGGATCTTTAGGGCCACCAGTGATTCGGCCATTTTGCACTTGCCATTTGTCTTTCCAGTTTTTTATCCCAAACGCCAAAACAAAATGCTTCTCGTCAAAAAGTGGCTGGGACAAATCACCAAACAATTTAAGCGATTCGTACTTTTCTGAATCGCGCTGATATTCTTCTATCACCTCTTGACGCGGATATTGGAGATCTCGGCGTAAATGTGATTCGTTTGCCATGTGGTTGAACACTACATCTGCATAAACAAGAACACCAAAACGTTCGAGCTCTTTCACCATATGGATGAAATCTTTTGTGTTACCTAATGCATTCTCTATCACTCGATAGTCTTGAGGCTGATAACGTTGCCACCAAGGCTCCTCGACAGCACTTTTCATTGGTGGAGAGATAAGAACAGAACCGTATCCTAGCTTGCTAATCTCTTCCGCTCGTTGGGCAATGTCAGCATACTTCCAATCAAATGCATGCAGAATGACATTCGCACCCGCTGATTGTGTTTCCTGTAAGCCACTCATGGTTTTCTCCTAGTCGCGTCCACTCACGATCAGTTGTTTTGTTCGTTTTTCTTTGTGAGTGAATTCAATAATCTAAATTAAATTATAAGTGCTATTCGAAAGACGCCCTCACCCTTTTATCGTTTACTCGAGGCTGAAAATTAAGGCGTAGTTGCTCCTCCTTACCACTCGCGGGTAAACACTTAGGCTCGATTTGTACGTTTGGCGAACTAGAACCAAACAAAAATTCATTCTAACTCATTGTTTTAAATTAGACTTGTCTCAATATTCATTCATGCCGATACAAATACTTATACGCCCCCTCCAAGAGTCTTAGTTGCAACTCACACTTTGCGACTCATTGATCGACACATCATAGAAAGTGGAAATGATTAACTGGGTCACATTTGGGGAGAAGGAAAGCGCTCCCGCAGAGTAAAAATCGGAAAATTACATCTAAAAATAGAAAAATGCAGAACAACATACACGATATGAGATTAACTACACCTTACCCTTGTTGAAACGGTTTCTACCACTAAATCTTTCCGTTTATTGCACAGGAACATCAATACTTTTAACATTGCATTTCCACACCGAATCGCCTCAAGATGACTTTCACCGCCATACTGAATTGCAAGGATGAGGCTTACACACTAACGGAGTACTAAATGCAATACGATGTCGTTGTCGTCGGCGCAGGTTCAATGGGAATGTCAGCCGGATATTTTTTAGCTAAGCAAGGTAAAAAGGTGCTGCTTCTCGACGCCTTTGATCCTCCTCACTCTAATGCAAGTCATCACGGTGAAACACGAATTATTCGGCACGCTTATGGAGAGGGCGAAGGCTATGTTCCTTTAGCGCTGCAAGCGCAGAAACGATGGGAAGAATTGGAACAACTTTCTGGACAATCTCTGTTTTTAAAAACGGGCGTGCTGAACATCGGCGAACGCAGTTCTCCCTTCATATCCATGCTGATTGCCAGTGCAGAACGCTACCAGCTTCCAGTCGAAATCCTAACGGCAGACGAAGCGAATCAACGTTATCATGGCCTGAATATTCCTGCGAAATATGTCGCCTGTTTTGAATCCAATTCAGGAGTATTGAAATGCGAAGCGTGTATTCAAGCATATCGGGATTTGGCAATCGCCGAGGGAGCCACGCTCATGCCCTATCACAAAGTCTCTGACGTCCAACTAGAAGATAACGAGATTCACGTGTTAGCGAACGGGAAAACATTCCAAGCCGAGAAACTCATCGTCTCGGTTGGTGCTTGGTCTAATGATTTACTTGAAATGTTGGGCCTCAATCTTCCGGTCACGCCTGTACGTAAAACATTTGCTTGGTATAACGCACCAGAAACACTGTATGGAGAAGGAAACTTCCCAGCGTTTTCGTTCGTCACTCAAGAAGGTATCTATTATGGGTTCCCGAGTATTGATGGTGCGGGCTTAAAGATAGGCCGCCATGACTTAGGGGAAGAGCAAGACCCAAATGTCGAAATCTCGCCTTTTATTCAATCTGTAGACGATGCCGATATTGAACAGCTATTGAGTAAGCACATGCCTAACGTCGGCTCAATTAAGTTTGGGAAAACCTGCATGTACACCAGAACACCGGACGAACATTTTCTTATCGATAGGCACCCGAGCAACCCTAATGTCATCATAGCCTCTGGCTTTTCAGGTCATGGATTTAAGTTTGCCAGCGCCATTGGCGAAGTGGTCGCAGATCTAGCACTAGATAAACCCGTTGAGTTTGACCTTTCAATGTTCACAATTAATCGATTCAATGAAGTGTTACGTTAAAATAATAGCAAGACGGCGACATCCGGACTGAAAGAGAACAATGAAATAAATTAAAACACGTTGTCGAAATTGCAAACAATGTGTTGAAACAAAAAATAAGTCACCGATAAACCAACATCGGTGATTTTTCCTATATCGATTCCTCATTCTTTACATGGTCAGGCCGAGTAAACTTCAAACGAAAAGTTCGTTAAAATTAATTTAATTATACTTTTCATAAAGTTGAAACAAATTATTACACCTTAATGTTGCAAAAACCGACCACTAACTGTTAATAAAATATCTTTTATTCTCCCTAAAAAAATTAGTCATCTTGCTATCATTCTTCTCGCGAATGATAGGTTTTACTTATTGAATCAATCGTCATAAATAATGTGACCAATGCAATAATAATTACTAAAATTCTTCTTGAAGTGAATTAAATGTAGTTAATCTATTTAGTAAATAAAATTCCAAGAACTTAAAGAATTTTAAAATTTTTCATTTATTAAATATAAAAGTACATCTTACAAAAAAGGATGCTCTATGAATAACAGTGATAGCAGTTCAGTAGGAAAGTGCCCGGTGATGCACGGCAGCATGACCTCCGCAGGTTCAACGGTGATGGATTGGTGGCCGAATGCATTGAACCTTGACATACTTCATCAGCATGACAAGAAAACAAATCCTCTAGGTGAAGAATTTAGCTACAGAGAGGCGCTAAAAACACTCGATGTAGAAGCACTAAAAAACGATTTAAAAGCGCTTATGACCGACAGCCAAGATTGGTGGCCAGCAGACTGGGGACATTATGGTGGCTTAATGATCCGTATGGCATGGCACGCCGCGGGGAGTTATCGTACAGCCGATGGGCGAGGCGGTGCGTCAACGGGTAACCAACGCTTTGCGCCTCTTAACTCATGGCCAGATAACGGCAACCTAGATAAAGCTCGACGTTTACTGTGGCCAATCAAGAAAAAATACGGCAACAAAATCAGTTGGGCAGATTTAATAATTCTTGCCGGTAACATGGCGTATGAATCTATGGGTCTGAAAACGTTCGGTTTTGCTTTCGGCCGCGAAGACATTTGGCACCCAGAAAAAGACATTTATTGGGGCTCTGAAAAAGAATGGTTAGCGCCAAGTGGCAGTGAAGGTACCCGTTACTCTGGAGAACGCGATCTTGAGAATCCGCTCGCCGCTGTGATGATGGGCTTGATTTATGTAAATCCTGAAGGTGTTGATGGCAACCCTGATCCTCTTAAAACAGCGGCAGATATGCGTGATACCTTTGCTCGTATGGCAATGAACGACGAAGAAACCGTCGCGCTAACAGCTGGTGGTCATACCGTCGGTAAAGCACACGGTAACGGCGATGCATCTGAGCTTGGCCCTGATCCTGAAGGCGCAGACGTTGAAGAGCAAGGCTTGGGCTGGATGAACCACAAATCTCGTGGTATCGGTCGCAACACAGTCACCAGTGGCGTGGAAGGCGCTTGGACTAGTCACCCTACTCAGTGGGATAACGGTTTCTTCAAAATGTTGCTAGAACATGAATGGCAACTAACAAAAAGCCCAGCAGGTGCGTGGCAATATGAGCCAGTAAGCATTGCCGAAGAAGACAAACCTGTCGACGTTGAAGATCCTTCAATTCGCTATAATCCAATGATGACGGATGCGGATATGGCGCTGAAAGTAGACCCAGAATACCGCAAAATTTCTGAGCGCTTCTACCAGGATCAAGATTACTTCAATGAAGTATTTGCTCGCGCTTGGTTCAAACTGACTCACCGTGATTTAGGACCAAAAGCTCGCTACGTTGGACCGGATGTGCCAGCAGAAGACTTGATTTGGCAAGATCCAATCCCAGCGGGCGTCACAAACTACGATGTTGATGCAGTTAAAGCAAAAATCGCTGCAACGGATCTGAATGTTTCCGACTTAGTCTCAACCGCTTGGGACAGCGCACGTACTTTCCGTCAATCGGATCTTCGTGGCGGTGCAAATGGTGCACGTATTCGTCTAGCGCCACAAAATACGTGGGAAGGTAACGAACCTGAGCGTCTTGATAAAGTGCTCAACGTTCTAACACCGATTGCTGAAGAGTCCGGAATTAGCATTGCAGATACCATTGTACTTGCAGGTAATGTCGGTTTGGAGAAAGCAATAAAAGCAGCGGGTTACGATTTCAAAGTACCATTTGCACCGGGTCGTGGGGATGCAACCCAAGATCAAACCGACGTTGAATCGTTTGACGTACTGGAACCACTTGCCGATGGCTTCCGCAACTGGCAAAAGCAGCATTACGCAGTCAAACCAGAAGAAATGCTGCTCGATCGTGCTCAACTACTTGGTCTAACGGCGCCGGAAATGACAGTACTGTTAGGTGGTATGCGTGTACTTGGTACTAACCATGGTGGCACTCAGCACGGTGTATTTACGGACCATGTTGGTACACTAACCAATGACTTCTTCGTCAACCTAACGGATATGGCCTACACATGGAAGCCAACAGGTCGCAACTCTTACGACATTTGTGACCGTAAGACGGGCGAAGCGAAGTGGACAGCGACACGTGTAGACTTGGTATTCGGTTCAAATTCAATCTTGCGCTCATACGCAGAAGTGTATGCTCAAGATGATAACCAAGAGAAGTTCATTAAAGACTTCATTGCAGCCTGGACAAAAGTGATGAACGCGGATCGATTCGATTTGGCATAATTCATCGTTTTAGTATTCATCAGCTCCCGCTTAACGCGGGAGTTTTTTATGTTCGCTATAATCATAACAGATACAACATAAGGAGCAGCAAGATGGTCAGTGAAACTCATAACAAAGATAGAAGCAATTGGGCAATCGGTGGAGGGACCTTACTTGGACTTGGCGTCGGCATCATTTTTGTTCAATACTCTGCCCTGATATTCGTAGGAGCCCTTATTGCAGGTATTGGACTCGGCTTAATTATAGCCGCATTCATTAGTCGTAAACATTAAAAGCATTTTTTAAGATTGTAAATCTTCTTCCCCTTTACTCTTGCTAACTACCCACCATATCAACACTGTTGGATATTAGGCTTCGTTGCTCTTCAAACATAAACTCTGCACCATAGACATCCGATGAGATATTCTCACTTTCAAAACACTTAGAGTCAATGCAAGTCTCTGAAATAAGAAAGAAATATCATTCTACGTTAATCACAAAAAGTGAGATACGGCATTGCGATAGTTTCTTAGTTAATATAACCTAGAGTTATAAAAATAAGAATAACACCTACTAGTTAAGAACTTGCTCCAGGAAAATTATATATGGACACGGCAAAGTTTTCTTCTTTCAAAGTCGTATTCGCCTACCTGATATTTTCATTAATTTGGATACTTTTTTCCGATCTCGCCGTTGAAAAAATCTTTACCAATATTGAACATTACACATTAGCTCAATCGATTAAAGGCGGGACTTTTGTCGTTTTAACATCACTGATGCTGTGGGGGCTAATATACAGAAACCTTCGAGATCTCAGAGCAGCAGATGATCTCGACCGCGTCACAGGGCTCAATAGTCCTAGCGTTTTTTATCGTAACCTCGATGTGAAACTGAATCACGCCACCTCTAATAAAAAGAAAATCCTGTACATACTGGATATCGATAACTTTAATTCAGCGTCAGCCAGCTTAGGCTTTGACGATACGAACAACTTTTTAAAAGACATTGCCGATATAATCGATAGTGCGTCTTCGACTAAGCATTTTTCTTCTCGTATACATGTCGACGCATTTGCTAGCTTTACCAAGCTTGACCAAGAAATCTCTACAGACAAGTATTTATCTTATATCCAACAACAGGTTAATCAATGTGCTCATCGGTACGGCATTGAAACGACCTGCTGTATTGGCGTAGCCATTTACCCCGCAGACGGTGAAAACGCCAAAAAGCTTATACAATCCGCGAAAAATGCACTGAGTGAAGCTAAAAAAACGAAGAATAGTATCCAATACCATGACAAAGTGCTGACAGCACAGGAAAGAAATCGAAAAGCTATGGTTCAGGAGTTACACAAAGCAATAGAAAACAATCAGATTGAGGTGGTTTTCCAGCCCAAGTACCATTTAGCAAGTATGGAGCTCTCTGGTGTTGAAGTACTCGCTCGCTGGACACACGAGGCATTCGGGGTAGTCCCTCCAGCGACGTTTATTGCTTTAGCAGAAGATAACAACCTATGTGCAGCTATTACCAATTTAGTTATCGCCAAATCATCACAACAGCTGACTCAACAGCGCATGATGGAAACTAAAATAAAGAAAGTTTCTATCAATATCTCAGCGACTGAGTTTAACTGTGCAAAACACATGAATACACTCGAGAACGTCCTTCAGAATAACCGACATATATCGCCATATTTGTGCCTTGAAATCACGGAAACAGCGGCTCTAAATGATATCGATAACTGTGCCGACATTATTAGTAAATTCAAACAATATGGCACAACATTTTCTATCGACGATTTTGGTGTCGGATACACTTCCTTTGAGATATTCAAAAAATTGGTAGTTAATGAAATAAAAATAGATCGAAGCTTCATTATGAATGTAGACACAGATGAACGCTCCGCAATTATTGTCAAAGGAATTATTGATATCGCTCGTGGATTTGGTATTGATGTCGTTGCTGAAGGGGTTGAAACGCCAGAGCAATTGGCGCTACTAAAACAAATGAACTGTCATCAGGCTCAAGGGTACTATTTAGGACGCCCAATGGCGATAGACCAATTGGTCACTCACTTGGGCGCATAACTCATTAGTCATTTCGAGCAATGCTCTATCCCTGCTCTATGTTCGATAAAGCACCTTCACCACGTGCCAACCAAACTTAGTTTTGACTAAATGTGGCGTAAGTACTTCGCCCGAGAAACACACTTTATCGAACTGAGGTACCATTTGACCACGTCTAAACTCACCAAGGTCACCACCTCGCTTTCCTGACGGACAAGTGGAATATTTTTTTGCCAAGGTTTGAAATTTCGCGCCTTTTTTAAGCTGTTTGATGATGTCTTCTGCTTGTTCTTTGTGTTTAACAAGAATGTGTAATGCAGCTGCAGTATTCGCCATTTATTTATCTCCCGCTAATCCGATGACGTAGTTTACTCAATCGGAATACCGTCGCCAAACATTTCGATTCAGCGTCTTTGATAAAGATAGCGTGAAGTCAGGAATAGTACGTGAAATGCTGATATACTCAACGCCCCTCACATTTCGTCGCTGAACGGTTGAAGACTCTAGTTTATCCGATAAAATTAGTTAGCTATCAGTGGTATCGACAAGGTTATTTCATGGCAAAAGTCACTAGTAAAGCAAATCAAGCCCAAGGTATGTTGCTATTCAAACTTACCTTACAACAGAATTTTGCAATAGGCACACTAAAAGTTCGTGAAATTGTACCGTACATGCCAACGACAAAAATCCCATACTCTCATCACCATGTGATCGGGACCGTTACTATCCGTAACCTCACGGTTCCTGTAATCGATATGTCGGCCGCGGTTGGTTTTCGTCCCATCAGTGAGGAGGAATACAAAAACTGCTACCTGATTGTGACGGATTGTCTGCGTACCGTCGTCGCCTTCATGGTAAGAAGTATCGAAAAAATCATCGAGTGTGATTGGAAGTCGATTGAATCTCCTCCCGAAAGTGCTGGGAAAAACATATTTGTCACAGGTATTACACGCTACGAAGATAAAACCGTACAGATGTTGGATGTTGAACTATTGCTTTCAAAGATCTATCCACAATATGAAAACGCGAAGATCCCAATGCTAACGGATATTGAACGTGAACGCCTAAAAGCATTGCGTATTCTGCTCGTTGATGATTCATCTATCGCTCGTAAGCAGCTTTGTGACGCGTTGGATAGCATTAATATCTCATACCAAATATGCAACAACGGTTTGGATGCATTGAACCTGATGAAAAACCAGGCCCAAGCCAACTCACCAATAGATATCTTAGTCAGCGATATTGAAATGCCAGGTCTTGATGGCTACGAATTAGCCTTTGAAGTGCAAAATAACGCTGAACTCAACCAGTCATACCGTATTCTTCACACGTCACTCTCAAGTGAAATTTGTGTTGATCGGGCTCATCAAGTAGGGGCACACGAAGCGCTAGAAAAGTTCAATGCGGGTGAGCTAATCGAGGCAATGCTACGTGGCGCTAAAGAATTGGAAGTCATCGCAATGGCTTCTTGAAATTAATTATACGCTCGGTAAGCCCTGCTGTAATTTGTGCGGGGCTTTTACGCGACATACTGCACTCTCGGGGATGTTGTAAGATTTATACCCAGTGTGATCATTTACTCATTCGAACAAGTGACCGACCAATTAACCACTCAAGCTCCTTCTCACCCCCCGCACCGAATTGACTATCAACCATTTTATATAGACGTTCAACACCATTTGCGGCAAAGCCATCGGCATTATCTATCGTGACGATGTGGTGGAAAAGCAACCGTAGAATGGCCAAGAATTCTGTATTATCGAGAGCTTGAATCCAGCTATCAGAAAACGCGTCTAAGTCTTTGTCAAACTCTAGATGCTTGATAAAGATTTTGAACATGCGACCGTCAAGTGCTGCAGTGAAATCGGTTTTCTTAGGGAAGTGATGACTGATACCAGTGCGCGAAACTCCAGTCTGTTGACTCAATGTTGTGTATGACATTTTGTCATATCCGAGTCGAAGCAGTTGATCGATCACTGCATCCATAATCTTATGGAGAGTCACTTCCGTATCTTCTTTACTACGCTTTGGCATTTCTAAGTTATTCTCTTTATAGATCCATCTAACTCAAGGAAAGGTGAAAAGTGAACAATATCAAGGAGTTGGTAAACTCCTTCTCCCTAAACGATTTCAAGGTTGAAATGATAATCGTATAATGACTTAACCCGAAATAGTCTTATAAATCGCGTTCCAGTTCAACTAAGCAAACCTAAATCTCTCTCATAAAGCGTGCAATAACGTTTAAATATTGATTGAAATCACATTATTTCATGAACAAAAATGAAACCTCTCTAGATCTGTTTCCAGTTTGAGTGCCTTTTTTAGTCAAGCTGAAGCATTTTTGTAGATACCGATCAAATACCTGCTAGAATAACCTTAATTTTTACAAGAGGATTCGTTATGAGTATCGATTTAGAAGAAAACCAAGTCTGTGAAGCGTGTGGCTGTGCAGGTGAAATTGGCTTTATTATCAAAGAAGGCGACGAAGTCGCTGACGTAACGATTTTCGCAGAAAATAAAGCGGCTTTAGAAGCTGAATTGGCGAAGTACATCGAACTAGCCAAATCTGTTTGTGACAATGTCGAATATAATGTTGCGGAGATGACAGAAGAAACACAGCAAGTGACTGCTCGTTTCAAATTTGAAGTCAGTGCAGAGAAATTGATTTTTGAATTAAAAACTCGTTCAATCGCACGCTAGCCTCTATTCTCAAGCGAGCACTCCTGCTCGCTTTTTGTTTACTTATCTTTGCGTTATCATCTTGCTGATTCCCTTTTTATAAAGTAACAAGCTATGCGTTGCGTACCTCTATTGTTTATACTGCTCACTCTTTGTGCGCCTATACAGGCCTATGAGCTTGATTACTATTCGAAATTTGGCCATACCGACAATTATGGCAACTTAGACCTTCGCAATAAGCCCTACACTCAATTACCCTCAGGTTTGGTCGTGAAAGGGAATATGAACATTTCTAAAACCCCCATAACCAAATTACCTAAAGATCTTGATGTAGGCGGAAGCTTGGAAGCCACCAACAGCGAACTTAAAGTTATCCAACCAGGAACGAAAATTAAGGGTTATGCGAACTTACTGGGTAGCAAAATAGAGAACTGGCCACGTGGGATTAAGCTTGGTGGGTATTTAAATTTAACAGACAATCCACTAAAGAGGCTACCGCCTAGGCTGCGCGTGAAAGGCGATCTTAGTGTCATCCGTACGCCACTGACAGAATTACCAGAAGGATTAGTGGTAGATGGGAACCTCTACATAGGTGGATCTGCTCTTACACAGTTTCCTGATACGCTGACCGTGAAAGGCAATATCTTCCTAGGTGGAAACCGGATTACGAAGTGGCCGACAAATTTAACCTTAGGTGGAGCAGTTGCACCTTAGGCTCTGCTCAAGGCATCAAATTAAGCTCCTGACGAGTTTTACAAGCAGGAGCTAACCTTCAAAAGGATCAGTTCTGATTATTGACTGGATTTGCATAACTTGCGACGAGGTATTTCCCTGCGGCTTCAGGAAGTTGCTCCAGTTTTTGCGCTAGCTGAACCTTTATCGACTCGGTAATACTGTCATCTTCTTGCCCGGCAGCAAGTTTATTAATTGGGTACAGTCGATAGTTTTGGTGAATTTGACGATCGATTTCGTTGGCTAACGCTTCTGGCGTTTCAAACTCTTGGTCGATCACATCACCAAACGCAACATGAATTCGGCCTTTATATCCGACGATACCTTGGATGATACTTTCAATATCTTCAAATTCACTTTTTTCGTATCGACCATGTTCCGCTTTCTCGAACAACTCTTTTGCTTTAGCGATATCGCAAGGGTCATTCTCGTAAGAGATAGAAACAGGCACAATGTTTAGGGAGCGAGTGTATTCACCAAAGCTTATTTTTTGCTTACGACCTTCGACATGGAACATTTTTAAAATGGCGGGATCCGTGAAATCATTGCCATCTTTTGCTCGCCCTTCTTTCTGGGCGATCCAAATCGAGTTTCTTGTCTCTAGAGAGTGCTTAATATAGCTCGATAGCTGCCCTAACGCCTTCATCATCTCTCGCGGTGCTTTCGCTGAACGCTTTACAATAAAGCTTTTGTTCAATCGCATTAGCTCAGTCGTACACGGCTTCTTGAGAAGGTTGTCACCAATTGCGATACGAACCGTACGGTGACCACTTTGATACAAACCATAGTTCACCAATGCGGGATCCATGGCGATATCTCGGTGATTAGAAATAAACAAGTAGGACGTATCTTTATCTAGCTTATCAAGACCAGAAAATGTCACGCCATCCGATGTTTTCTTGAGCATATCTTGTAGGTATTTCTTTACCTCCATTTGAATCGCTTCAACAGAGTTCAACTTACTCCATTTCGCTTTCAAGTAGATACGAACAATCGGACTCATCAGCGTTTTGAACCAACCGGCTTTATTCTCAAAGCGGTGATCTAAGATCGCTGTAATAAATTCATCATCTTGAATGAGACGATCCAGCGCAGCTGGTATTTCTTCGTCATTGTAAGGACGAATTTCAATATAAGGGTCGGTATTGGCTGTCATTATTCACTACATTTAAAAAAAAGCTGGCACATTTTACGCATAGTTTTGCTCAACCGCAGCAAATCAGCTCATACTTTTATCATGGTCGTACCAGTTAAGCTAGAGTAAACCACACAATTACTGTTAGTTCTTAAAACTAAACCATACCCAATGGCCCCAGATGATTAAAGTTGTTTATCGGTATTAGGGTTAAAAAATCGTGTTACACGGTTGGAATCCTATAGGTTTAGCGTTACCCTAGGCCCCAAAAACATTGGTATATAGAATGAACTACGCAATTGAATTTCACGACGCTAAATTTTCTTTTCTGAATGTCACCGCGCGTAAAAAAGCGCTTAAGCACAGTCTATTATCTGTACAAGAAGGCCTCGTGATCATCAAATTGGGTAAGCTAGAATATGCCATTGAGCCCGGTCAATATTTTTGGATTCCTCAAAATTGTTTGAGTTCTCTTACTTTTCTTCCGGGCACTCGGATTCACCGTTGTGACTTCTCTATACGATTGAACGAATCGTTCGCGCAACAGGCGGGCTACCTTAAACCATCAGCTTTACTCAGAGCCGTAATGGCCAAATTAGCCACAACCGAAGACCGTTCTGAGATCCAGCTCGATCTACTTGCAGTGCTTAAACATGAGGCACTCACACTTTCCCCTAAACTCTCACAATCATCATTGAGCAAAACGATCAATCAATGGGAGCCCGATTGTGAAGTAAGTATTTCACGCGAGTTGTGTTTGGTGCTCACGCTACGCGAAGCAAGAAAAATGAAACTCTCAGGTAAGTCTGAAGCTGAAATTGTAACATTGCTTTTTAACGGGAATACGGAAGAATATGAGCAGCTTTGTTTCTTAGTCTTTGGAGATGCGCTGTAACATTAACGAGCGCAATAGAAATGAACAAGTGCAATAGAAATGAAACTGTGTTGAAGCGTCAGAAAGGGACTTCTATCTGCATCATCCAATCTGCATCGTATAGTTCGTGCCAACGATAGTCGAATCGCATTCTTGGTGCGCCATCCCCTTTGTCACCGAAACCGACACTTAGCATCAAACCGTGGTTACGAAGCCACTCTTCTGTCGTCATCTCTTTTTCTTCTTCTTCGAGATCATGTGGCATCCAAATACCAAGGCCAAAGTGGTTCTTTTGTAAGCTTTGAGTAAGGAGTGGTGTGTCTGGTGATTTTATTCCCCACTCATCCCAGTAACTTTTCGTAGGTCCATCTACTTTGGCTTCGGGTTCCTCCCAATTCAAAACGTCAGAGTTGAGCTCACTCGCCGAGTCTAAGTCTTCGTCGCAAATCGGTTGCGTATTGTCGTTGAATACCACCGACCGATCAGACACATAGTCACATGCAGAAACAGCTTGTGGGACCACAAGCAAAACGCATGCACTAAATACAGCGACTCTGAACATGACAACCTGACCTCTTACTTACCAGACAATTTAGCTACCAGACAATGTGTTTCGATACAAACCTTCGCTTACTAATAACTGGCTAACTGTAGGCGTGGTGTAAGCCTCCACACTCTCTCCATCACTTAGTGCGTTCCGAATATCTGTGCTCCGAATGTTTACTTTTTCAGGACACACCATGACCGCCCAACGCTGAGTAATTTCTACTGCCTTATAAAATTTAGCAAATTTAAAAAAATTATCAGGACCAATGATAAAAGTTATATCGGCCGTCGAGTAATTTTCTTGAATTTTTTCTAATAAAGCATGGGTCGTCACACTTTGTCCAGGTTGGTATAAAGCTTGCTCGAAGTCAGAACGTTGGATATTGGATAAGCCGAGATCGTTGATAAATGCGTCTACTAATTTGCAACGAGTGGAATAATCCAGCATTTCCTTGCCCCATGCGTGTGCAATGCTGGGTTCAAGTAGGACAAGGTCAAAGTGGCTCAGCGACTCGATAACACTTTTGTGACCTAAGCTAGGGGGATTAAATGCACTACCAAAAATGGCGATTTTTTTCATATCCAACGATTACCTAGTTTAAGAGAGTTTTCTAATCAAATGATTTCGGTATGATACTACTAGTCTTTAAAGCTTTTTGACACTAATGCGATGTTTGCAAGCCTCAATTGAGCATTTATCGAGCGATTGCGAACCATCATTTACTGCATCTACAGGGTTGGTGAACTCCCCGCCTGTACCAGTGAAGTGTCTTATTAATTTGCAGGAAAAGGAACCTCAAATGGAACAAACCATCCGTGATGAAATGCGTGTACTCCCTTCTATCGATCCGCATTTCGAAATTGAACGCCGTGTTGCTTTTATTAAGCGTAAGCTACAAGAAGCAGGTTGTAAGTCACTCGTGCTAGGCATCAGTGGAGGTGTAGACTCAACTACGTGTGGACGCCTTGCACAACTTGCCGTAGATCAGCTCAACGAAGGTTCCAATACTAACGATTATCAGTTTATTGCCGTCCGCCTTCCTTATGGTGAGCAAAAAGACGAAGACGAAGCGCAAATCGCTTTGCAGTTTATCCAACCAACGCATTCGGTATCCGTAAACATCAAACCAGGCGTCGACGGCTTGCATGCTGCTTCTGGTTTTGCGCTGGAAGGAACGGGACTTCTGCCCACTGACGAAGCGAAACTCGACTTTGTAAAAGGCAACGTAAAAGCACGCGCTCGCATGATTGCACAATATGAAATCGCTGGATACGTGGGCGGTTTAGTCTTGGGTACGGACCATTCTGCAGAAAACATCACTGGGTTTTACACAAAGTTTGGCGATGGCGCCTGTGACCTTGCTCCGCTGTTCGGTCTGAGCAAGCGTCAAGTTCGTGAAGTAGCAGCAACGCTAGGCGCACCAGAACTGTTAGTCAAGAAAACGCCAACCGCTGATCTGGAAGAACTCGCTCCTCAAAAAGCGGATGAGGACGCACTGAACCTCACTTACGACCAAATTGACGACTTCCTGGAAGGTAAACCAGTATCAGAACAAGTCAGTGCTCGTCTGGTAGCGATTTATAAAGCCACGCAACACAAACGTCAGCCAATTCCTACGATTTATGATTAAGTAATAAGAGCCCCTAGGTCCTAGAATTTTAGGACCTAGGGTCAACATAGCTCTCCTACACAGCCATGAACCTCTCTGTCTGCTGCACATTACAATCTACCTTTACGATCTGGCTAGTCTGTGATGGTGACGTCAGTTTCTGGGACGGCGCAGCAAGCTAAGACTGTTCCCATGGCTCGTTCTTCATCACTCAACGCTGGAACATTCGGATGATCGACCTTTCCTGATTTCAATTGCACCTTGCATGAACCACATAGCCCTGCTCGGCAGCTGTTGCTGATGTCCTTACCCGCATCTTCAAGTTGGTCTAATAAGGTCTTCTGGTTGCTTCCGGTAATCATGTCACCATTAAAATCAATTTGTATACTTTTCTCGGGCTTTGCCTTCACTGGCACCACACCAAATGCCTCTTGGTGATAATGCTCCTCCGGTAACCCTTTTTTCAGCAGTAGGTTTTTCGCTTTCTGCATGAAGCCGTCGGGTCCGCACACAAACACTTGGCGCTGCTCAGCATCTTTAATTTGTTTGATATGCGATAGACTCAAGCGTCCTTTGAGACCAAACCAATCTACAGCTGGTTGAGTCAATGAGACCTTGATCTCTAACCCAGGAAACTCACGTTTTAATTGCTCCAGCTCTGCTCGGCAAGGAATATCGGCTTCTGTACGACACTGATGGTAAAATACAACATCATCTAACTGATCATGATCGGCTAAATAGCGCACCATAGACAGCATTGGCGTGACACCGCTTCCCGCTGACAGCAATAACAAGCGTTGAGTATGATGCGGTGCCAGATGAAATTCTCCATCGGGATGTTCCGCTTCCAACACGTCTCCTACTTGAAGGTTATCAAGCAACGCGTTCGACACTCGACCACCAGCAATTCGCTTAACAGAGATAGCATAACGACCAGGACGAGAAGGACTCGAAGACAAGGTATAACGTCTGCTAATCTTTTTGCCATCAATAACTACCTCTATCGGCAAATGCTGCCCTGGTAAATAATTTGGCAGTGCCCCTTTATTCGGTTCTAACCAGAACGTTACAAAATCTTGTGCGATTTCTTCACGCTCCACACAAGTTAATGTTATAAATTCTGGAGCGTGGTCTGGGTAGAACTCTGGTTCTTTGTATTCAAGCACTTCAACTTTGTCACCTTGGCGAATGATGCCTTCGTTGCGCGCAACCAGGTTTTGCCCAAAGAAAACACCACCTTGTTCGTTGGAGCGAAACTGCTGCAATGTCTTTAATGGCTCTTTGCTTTCACGAAATGTACCTCTTTGCGTGTTCACAGTGGTAAGAATACAACGCTCACACGGTTTCAGAGATTCAAACTCCACTTCACCAATACGAATGCGTTTCCACGAATCTTCTTCAAAGGGTTTTGTGTCTGCAACGACCAGATTCGTCCGAAACTGGTCCATCGAATGCAGTTCCGAGCTTCTGTTATTTAATTCATCCAAAGAAGCCTGACTGATCACGAGAACAGGATAGCCATCTGCAAAGCTCACATTGTGACCGAACTTCTCGCGTACTCGATTGGATTGTTCACCACAAAACAACAGTTCAACACGCTGACCTAGTACGCTGGTAAACCAGTCATCCGCCTCGTCAGTGGTCGTAAAAGCCGTAAACGTATCGCTCCATACCGTGGCTGGGGTTTCCTGCATTTTGAAGTCTTGATAGCGAATCTTCAGGGGTTCCATGCCGAGACTACTGAATACCACACCATCTGCGAGTAATGCAGATTTAACGGTCACCATTTGTGGGTATTTTCGTGCCGTGACCATCGAGCCATCCGCTTTGGCAAGCATAAAACGTCGATCAAAGCTCAATCCTTGCTTCTCCACCCATGCAGAAGAGACTGACACCCCTCCGACTGATTTCACCGGAAAGACATTTATTTGAGATAACATGGGTTGTGACATGACGACTTCCTTGAGGGGTTTGTTATTTGTTGGACTATTGTAAAGAGAAGTGTCGATTAATGTAAGGAGTCAAACTAACTAAATATAACCATTGGTTTTTAACCTCATGCTGACTAAATACCATTTGATAAAATGTGACACCAAACACATACTCTTCAGTCTCATTGAGAACATTAACGTATTGACTAGGAACGTACTATGGACACAAGAAAACTCATCCTCATCTTGTTGTGTATCTTTCTTCCACCTGTAGCGGTATACATGGAAAAAGGTCTAAATAAAGATTTCTTACTGAATTTAATCCTGACATTTTTCTTCTTCCTACCGGGCACCATTCATGCACTTTGGTTAACGATGAAATAGCCGACGCTGCTCCGATACATTAGAAAAATAAAAAATGGGATGAAATGTAACGTCAATTCCTCTATCATCCTGTCGCCTAAGCGCAAGCGTTTGCTTACAAGTAAAACCCTGCGTTTAGGCTCCAATCCGCAACTTTTTTAATGGTGGGAGCAATTAATGACAACACTGACTATCACTCGTCCTGACGACTGGCACGTTCACTTACGCGATGGCGATGTTCTAAAAGACACCGTTCGCGATATAAGCCGCTACAATGGCCGCGCTTTGATCATGCCAAACACAGTCCCACCGGTTACCAATACAGACATGGCACTCGCCTACCGTGATAGAATCCTTGAGCAGCAGCATGGCGAGCAATTTGAGCCATTGATGTCTCTTTACCTTACCGACAACACCACACCAGAAGACATCCGCACAGCAAAAGCCACCGGTAAAATTGTTGCCGCTAAACTGTATCCAGCAGGTGCAACCACCAACTCTGATTCAGGCGTCACTAACGCTAAGAACATCTATCACGTGCTGGAAGCAATGGAAGAAGTCGGTATGTTGCTGTTGGTTCACGGAGAAGTAACGCATCATGATGTTGATATTTTCGACCGAGAAAAAGAGTTCCTCGACACCGTACTTGCTCCTATCGTCAATGACTTCCCAAACTTAAAAATCGTTCTGGAGCACATCACCACCGCTGACGCCGCCAACTTTGTAAAAAATGCGAATGATAATGTCGCGGCAACCATAACAGCGCATCACTTGCTTTTTAACCGCAACCACATGCTTGTCGGCGGTATTAAACCACACTTCTACTGCTTGCCAATCCTTAAGCGCAATACCCACCAACAAGCGTTAATCGAAGCAGCAACCAGCGGCAGTAAGAAATTTTTCTTAGGTACCGACTCTGCGCCTCACGCAAAAGGTGCTAAAGAATCGGCGTGCGGTTGTGCAGGGTCGTACACGGCTCACGCAGCACTAGAACTGTACGCAGAAGTGTTTGAACAAGAGGGTAAACTAGAAAACCTTGAAGCGTTTGCAAGCTTGAATGGACCAGACTTCTACGGCATCGCCCGCAACACCGATACAGTAACGTTAGAGAAAACATCTTGGGATGTGCCTGAATCTATGCCTTTTGGTCGTGACATCGTGGTGCCTATCCGCGCTGGCGAACAGATTGAATGGACAGTGAAATAATCTCTATATGATTTTAAGCAAAAGGGTCATGATTCACATCATGACCCTTTTCTTCTACCTGAAGACGAAGACGCTACGATTTACTGCAATCAATGCCTTGCTCTGAGCGATTTTCCTAGGCAATAAATGATCACTTACTTATCTAGGTAGATATTACGTAGGTAGGTATTACGAATCATTTTCCACGGACCTTTGCGATTAGTGTCCAAACCGCGACAACGAGCAGACCTGCGACTAATCCAATCACACCGTTGAGCAAAACAGGCAGGACCGAAGACGCAAATGTGTGCTCACCAAAGTTCATAATAATCGGTTCAACCAAGTGATGAATAGCCGGAACATTGTGCACAATGATGCCCCCTCCGACCAAAAACATCGCAGCGGTACCTACGATGGTTAGGAGCCTCATCAGTTTGGGAGCAAACGAGACCAAAGCATTTCCGATCTTCGCGACAATCCCCTTCCCTTTGGCACGAACTTCCAAGTAGAGACCAAGATCATCCAGCTTGACGATACCCGCCACTAATCCGTATACGCCTGCCGTCATCACAACTGCAATTAAACTCACCACGATAACTTGAGTGACAAAACTCGCCCCGGTCACCGTACCTAAAGCAATGACGATAATTTCTGCAGAAAGAATAAAATCGGTGCGAATCGCTCCGTTCACTTTACGCTTTTCATACTCTGCAACCGATTCCCCCGTCGCCAAGACGTCCTCTGCTGCATCATGAGAATGAGCATGAGGAAAGAGCTTTTCTAGGACTTTCTCCGCGCCTTCGAAGCAGAGGAAAAGACCGCCCACAAGAAGCAGTGGCATGATCAACCACGGAATAATTGCACTAATTAACAGCGCAGAAGGCACCAAAATCAGCTTGTTTTTGAAAGATCCCTTAGCAACCGCCCAAACAACCGGAATTTCACGCTCAGAGGCAACGCCCTGCACTTGCTGGGCATTTAGCGCTAAATCATCCCCTAACACACCGGCAGTTTTTTTCGCTGCAACCTTGGACATGACGGCGATGTCATCTAATACCGTCGCGATGTCGTCTAACAGGGTAAGTAAACTTGCTCCAGCCATTATTACTCTCTTTCTATGAGCCGAACCACCAAAGTTCGGATTAAAAACAAAATGTAGCACCATAAATTTACTCAACAAAGTCATGATTTAGCAAAGAATATGATGAGAGGTCGTGTTTTTTGTTGCTGTCTATAAACCAGAAGACTAGTCTTGTCTTATCCTTGAGTAGACAAAAGATAAAGTATAGATGAAAAGCGGATACACATACCCAGTTGGAACCCCAGGGCAACCTTGGGGCGATACAGAACGCAAAGCTTGGTTGGCACAGCAAGGTGTAAAAAGAAGCTATCAAGAAGAGGTAGTGAGTAAAATAGATGCTCTGCGAGATCGCTTTGATATCGAGCAATATGGTGCACTTTCCTACGATGAAAATCGTTTTCCTCTGCTTTGCATCAAAACCCGTCAATGGGACTCAGCAAAACCCGTCGTACTAATTACAGGCGGAGTACACGGATACGAAACCAGCGGAGTCCACGGCGCACTTAAGTTTGTAGAAACACAGGCAGAACGTTACGCAGAGCACTTCAATATCGTGGTTGCGCCGTGTGTGAGTCCATGGGGTTATGAAGTCATTAACCGCTGGAATCCCAATGCAATTGACCCAAACCGCTCTTTTTACGCAAATAGCCCAGCAGAAGAATCCGCGAACTTAATCAAACTCGTCACCACACTTGATGATGTGCTGATGCATATTGATTTGCACGAGACGACCGACTCGGATGAAAGTGAGTTCCGCCCTGCGTTAGCAGCTCGTGATGGTATTGAATATATTGCAGGGATGATCCCCGATGGTTTCTATACCGTAGGTGACTCTGAAAACCCGCAACCAGAGTTTCAAAAAGCAGTGATCGAATCAGTAGCGAAAGTCACTCACATTGCACCAGCAGACGAAAAAGGCGAAATCATCGGCTCACCTGTTGTCCAATTTGGCGTGATCAACTACCCAATGGTCAAACTAGGACTGTGTGGTGGCGTCACCCACTGCCGATATGGTACGACGACTGAAGTCTACCCAGACAGCCCGACAGTCACCGATGAGGAGTGTAACGACGCTCAGGTCGCTGCTGTGGTTGGTGGTCTGGATTACATCCTTTCCCAGCGAAATTAACCCGTTCCCCTGCAGAATCAGATCGAAAATGGGTGGGTTACCACTCACAAGATCATATGTTCCCAAATAACATCAAGATGCAGGGTCCACAGTGTTGTCACTTTCACAGCGTTGTCACTTTCAAAGCGTTGTCACTTAGGCCTATTTGTGGTTCAAACTAAAAGAATGAACTGCGACAAGATAGCAAGTTCTTTGACTTAGAATTAGCCCAGTGACACGCTCCCAATGAGCGAGATGACTTGAATGTGGACTCACATTCTATTCGGGTATCCTACCAAACTGCCGTATCAGGTTAAGTACACTATCCTGACACCATAATCGTTGCTTATATGAATTTTTCCATGACGAAGTTCGTTAACGCTTCAGCGCGGATTTTCACTACCTGCTCTTTCACCACTTTAAAACCAAACCTTTCATAAAAAGGACGGGCAGTAATACTAACTTCAGAGTAAAATCTGACCAGCCCCTTTGCTCGACCAACGTCAAGTACATGTTCCATAAGCGCACGACCTACCCCCTTACCTTGATGTTCATGATGGCAGAAGAAGTGATCAATTAAACCGTTGTCTTGAATATCAGAGTACCCCATAATTTCGCCATCTATTTCAGCAACACACGGAGAAATAGACTTCATTTTTTGTTGCCAAACGTCCGGGTCAATATCTTCAGGAGCCCAAGCGATGACTTGTGCCAGGGAATAATCTCGAATATTAATATTTCGAACCGTGTGGAAGTAAATTTTCCACAACGAATGAGCGTCTGATTCTGCATACTTTCGGATTTTTATCATTCTAGTGTCTCCGCTATTCAGCTGACGTAAGTGTTTATGATTATTAACTTAGTGTGACTCACAGAGTTTGTTTGATTGTCATTTTCCAATGATGAAAATGTCTTCTTATCGGACCCAGTCTATTTCGCAATAAACTATCATGGGAAAGAAATTGGCCAATATTGATATGGTGATGAATAAGGAAAAAATAAGACACCAAGGCTTTGACCACAGTGCCTATTCCTCAACTTTTTACTGGTTCCACTCTAAGTCTTCAAATGTCACTTTACGGCTGATCGGGCGTAACGCCGTTCAACAAATTATTGATAACCGACATATTGAAATGCCTCTTAGTGGTGATAGCGTAAAAGCATTCACTGACCGAGTCTAAGCTAAGGTAGTTTTTTAACAAGCCGGATTCTATTTCGTCTTGAACCACGACTTCCGGCACGACTGCCAATCCTTCTACATCCCGTGCCAAAAGACGCAACATCGCCATATCATCGACCTCTGCATAAGGGGTGACCGTGATGCCGTGCTGCTCACAGAATAAGTCGAATTGCAGGCGTATATCGTTACTTGGTCCTGGTACTAATAGATTGACTTGGTCTAACTGTTGAGGCAGAGAAAGTGCTTGTAGAGCAGGATTATTGGGCCCCACCAAGCAAACTTGTTGCTGGGCAATCAGTCTACATCGCCAAGGCCGTGATGAGTCGCTTGCAACCGGTTGATTTGATAGTACTAGATCCAGTTTATGCATTTGTAACTGCTCAAGCAAAGCCTCTTGGGTTGAGGAGTGCAGTATTAGGCGAATATTCTTTTTGCCTAAGACCGGACGGAGAAAATTTTCTTGGAAGTTACGCGATAAGGTAGCAACGGCGCCAATGCGCAATTGCTGGACGCGCGACATTTCGCCGCTATCAAGAATGGACAGCAGTTCGCCGCTGAGATTAAAGATGCTATCGGCGTACTCCAATACTAAATACCCGGTCGCTGTCAGTTGTAAACTGCGCCCCTGCCGAACAAATAACATCTCGCCTAGGTGCTCTTCTAACTGACGTATTTGCGCTGAAAGCGCTGATTGCGACACGTTGAGCATCTTTGCGGAACGAGTTAAATGCCCTTCTTTGGCAACCGTCCAAAAATAACGTAAGTGGTGGAAATTCAGTGATCGTATTTTCATTGTTCTGTTTTTTAGAACGATTTGTGAATAATTAACTATTTTACATATTTATTACTCGTCAGCAAAATACTTCTCACAATAATCATAATCCTTGTGAGGAGAAATATAAGGTGTCAGACCTGTTTACCTTTTGGTTTTTACCCGCGATTTTTTCTGCGGCAGCTGCATTGTCGTGGCTACCGAGAGTCGGAACGTGGCGCGTCGCGAAGTGGGCCACTGCAATTGCTGTGCTTACTTCAGGAGTCACCGCTTTAACCGAGTTGTATCGCTACTTAGCCAACGGAGAAAGCCAAGACTCACTTGGTTTAATTATGGCTTTACTTGTTTCATTATTAAGCTGGGTCATCGTTCGATTTTCTGCAAATTATCTTGAAGGAGAATCGGGGCAACGCCGATTTGTCAGATCCATGTTGTTTACACTGGCCTGCGTTGCATTGTTAGTAACCAGTCAAAACCTTTTGATCATTGCAATGGCTTGGTCTGCGACCAGTATTGGCATGCATTCTTTGTTGACCTTTTATCCTCAGCGAAAATCAGCCCAGTTGGTTGCACACAAAAAATTTATTGTGAGCCGATTGGCCGATTTGTGTTTGATTGTCGCGATGGTATTGGTCTATCAGGATGTGGGGAGTTGGCAGCTTGATCAGATCAATCAGTATTTGGCCACTCAAGGTGTAATGGGATCGCTTAACGTAGTCGCAGTGCTGTTTGCTATCGCTGCAATTCTTAAAACCGCACAGTTGCCTCTGCACGGTTGGTTAATTCAAGTCATGGAAGCCCCCACTCCAGTTTCTGCCTTGTTGCATGCTGGTGTCGTGAATATGGGCGGCTTCGTCCTGATTCGAATCGCTGACTTGATAGGCCTCGCGAGTGTCGCTCAATGGTTATTGATTGTTGTGGGTAGCTTAACCGCATTGCTTGCGGGGTTGGTAATGATGACGCGTATTAGCATCAAAGTACGCTTGGCTTGGTCGACCTGTGCGCAAATGGGCTTTATGTTAATGGAAATAGGCTTAGGTCTTTACGAGTTGGCATTACTCCATCTGGTCGCTCATTCACTCTACAAGGCACACGCTTTCTTAAGCTCTGGACAAGCGGTGCAACATACCTTTAATGAGCGGCTTCAAGGTCGATTTCGCATGGTCTCAACCAGTGCTTTGTTGTTAGCGCCGATAGTATCAGCAGCCATCATTGTCACCTCTTTGCTCGGTTGGCAATGGATGACGGAGGAAATTGAACTCGCACCTGTGGTCATAGTGATTTTAGCTTTTGGCTTTGCCCCTTTACTGTGGTCGGTTTCGAGTTGGTCGTTAGCACTGGTGTCTGTGGCGCGAATAGCATTATTGACCCAAGCCTATTTGCTATTTCATCTACTTTTTGCTCAAGCGATCAGCAGCCAGCCGTTCGACAACTTTGTGGCAACTAGCCTAGTAATGGGCGTATTTTCAATACTTTATTTAACGCAAGGTATCGTCGGCTTGTGTTCTCATCATCCTCTCATCGCCAGATTATATAGTTGGGCGTATCACGGTTTTTTCCTGGATGAAACCTTCACCCGCTTAACCTTTAAATATTGGCCCGCTCGTTTTAACGCTAGCCAAGCACAAACATGGGTATTACGACAAAATCGTCAGTGGGAGCTCTAATATGAATGTCAAACCATCAAAAACCGTTGACTTGAGCACGGTGGTTGCTCAAGTATGCCAGCGCATCACACCCAACTGGCCACTAGACCAAATGATAGCGGTGAGCCCTTATTGGCATCGGATTAATCAACCCTTCAGTCACGTTGCTGCTTCGCTAGAAAAACAAGCGGGCTCGCCCATGAGTATGAAGGGGGAGGTGTATTTAGCACGCTGGCAACACGGTGAGATCACTGAAGGACATTTACTGCAAGCGAATCAAGAGTTTGGTGATCGTTTTACCATTAGAGAGCTCGTTGATAGTCTCTCAGCCAATCAAACAGAATTAACGCCTGCTCCATTGCATTGTGACGCGTTGGATAGCCAGCGCGACTTGTCTCACCAGCCTGCGTGGTGCGATACGATTACCACGCAAATTTCCCAATTTTGCGCCGCGTATTTTGATGATTCATTATCAGATTGGAAAGCAGACAATACTCAAGGCCTCTACGCGAGCTGGCGTTCGGCGATCGAGCAGGACTATAGTGTCGCTCTGCTGATGAAATCAAAACAGATCAACACCCGGGCAAAGCAGTTACCAGATGATAGCTTTGCGGCAATAGATTGGGTACTCGATAAACTTTTATTGAATGAAAGTGATTACAAACACTACTTAGAAGCGTGTTTATTGAGAATCAACGGCTGGGCGTCTTGGTGCGCATATCTCAACTGGCAAGCCAATTTTAAGCAACAAACTACCGATTATTTACAAGATTTGTTGGCAATTAGGCTCTGCTGGGAATGGTTGATTCTCGATTCTGCTCGCCCGATAGAGGTGCTTTGGCAACGTCAATGGAAACACCACTACGCCATGCCGAGCCAAAACCAACCGTTGATGATTTGGCAGCGCGCTGATGAAATTCGCTATCAAAGCCATTTGTTCAACGCCTTAAAGCAAAGTCACGCTAATCGTCCAGAAAAAGCGCAAATCGAGGCACAAGTTGCGTTTTGTATTGATGTACGCTCAGAAGTCATTCGTCGTCACCTAGAAGCACGTTCTGATAAAATAGCAACGCTTGGTTTTGCGGGCTTTTTTGGTATGCCAATCAGCTACAACCCAATTGGTACCGATGTTCATCGGCCTCAATTGCCAGGGCTTCTGGCCCCACAAATGCAAGTATCTGAGTGTTGTGACGCGCATGAACAGCAACATGCTTTGGTCAAGCAACGCAAACAGCAACTTAAGCGCGGGCAAAGTTGGCAACCGTTCCATCGTCAACCTGGTGCAGCGTTTACTTTGGTTGAATCAACGGGTCTGAGCTATATCACTCAGTTGGTGAAGCGTGCGTTACCGCTCCGCTCTGGTGCCAGTGTCAATAGTGAAGACGCGTCGAGTGATATTGCTTGTTCAGTACCCAAATTATCAGCTGAGGTGTCTCTTGAGCAACGAACCCAATTAGCGGCAGACATTCTCACCGGCATGGGGCTTACTCAACAACAAGCACGTCTAGTTGTCTTGGTCGGACACGGAGCACAGACTGAGAATAACCCCCAACAGGCGGGATTGGATTGCGGAGCTTGTTGTGGTCAGAGTGGCGAAGTGAACGCTAGAGCTGCGGCTGCGCTACTGAACGAACCAAAAGTTAGGCTGCAACTAGCCAATATGGGAATTGAGGTTTCGAGTGAGACATGGTTTATGGCTGGGTTACATAATACCACCACTGAAAATGTCGAACTGCTCGATGTAAGACTGGTGCCAGAAACGCATCAAGCTGACATCGCCAAGCTACGTCAAAAGTTCGATCAGGCCAGTATCGCTGCTCGTCGAGAACGAGCCCCTGGGATAGGCATCAGTGTTAACAACGTAGACGATAGTAAGCTTGCAAAAGCCTTTGCCATCCGAGCTAATGATTGGTCACAGACTCGGCCTGAGTGGGGACTTACCAATAATGCTGCGTTTATTATTGCTCCTCGTTGGCGCAGTCGAGATGTCAATTTAGAAGGGCGCGTGTTTATGCATGAGTACGATCCAAACCAAGACCAAACAGGTGAAGTACTAGAGAAGATCATGACCGCACCTATGTTGGTAACACACTGGATCAATATGCAATATTTTGCCTCTAGCGTAGATAACTTTAGATACGGTAGCGGTAACAAAACCTTGCACAACGTGGTTGGTGGACACATTGGTTTATTTGAAGGCAATGGCGGCGACTTACGTAATGGTCTAGCTCTTCAATCAGTGCACGATGGTCAAGATTGGCGTCATCAACCATTGAGACTGACCGTAATCATTGATGCACCGAGAGCCGCTATCCAAGGCGTGATTGATGCGCACCAAACCGTCAGGTATTTGGTCGATAACCAGTGGCTCTATTTGGCTCGTTTCGGTGAAAACGGCATTGAGCAATATCGAAACAGTGAATGGATCGATTAGGCGTCGTTTAATGATACTGACTAAGCGTTAGAGCCCGTTGATCTTTCGGGGGTTAACTGTTGTTCGGATAGGAACGCCTAATCAAAAGCGTTTTAGACAAGGTAATTCGATTGAGCCTAGTTATTCTAAGTCAATGAGGCTAAATACTTTTACCCGACGCCGTTAGGCAGCGATAAATGCTCGGAGAACTTGCTGTGGCTGGGGCCAATTATGGTTCCAGCCACACGCTCAATAATTTACAACAACCGATTCTTATATTGCTCTGGTGTGACACCGGAGTATTTCTTAAACATTGCGATAAAAGGACTGGCTTGGTTATACCCCAACGTCAGCGCAACTTCTTTGACGGTTTGACCTTTGCGCAAAAGCTCCATTGAGTGTAAGTACCGAACGCGTAGTCGCCATTCAGTAAAACTCATGCCTAACTCACTTTGACAGTGGCGCGCCAAGGTTCTCTCTGTGGTGTGCACTTTTTCCGCCCATTCCGACAAGCTAATGTCATCGGTAGGCGATTCTTCTACGGCTTTCAGTATTGGCTGCAAATACTTGTTATCTGTCGTTGGTAAAAAATGGTGTTCAACTTCTTGTTTGGCTAATTGGTCGAGCAACACTTGCACTAAGCGTTTATCTTCGTCGCTTTGCGCTACATTGATATCACGCTGACGAAAATCCTCAATGATTGCAGACGTGATTGGAGTAACTTTGATCAAGCTAGTCTTCGTTGGGAAATGAGAAGTCAGCTCGGGGGCAATATTGAGTGAGCAGTATTCGATTGGTTTACGGTTGTAACTGGTATGGCGAATACCAGCTGGCACCCAGATAGCCAAATGTGGCGGCGCTAAGAAGCGTTTATCTTCTGCATCCATTTCTAAAATTCCACCGCTAATCAATTGGACTTGTCCCCACGGGTGACTATGAACACGCGTTTCTGTGTTGGATAAAAACGCGTCGAAGTTCATAAACACTTCCGATGGCGCACGGTCAATGGTTAAAGATGGATGAAGATTTCTCGGACTCTTTTTCAAAGTCGTGTTCCAATTCGTTATTGTGTCTTTCTGAGGATACTTTTCATTATAAAGATCAGCCAGACGCTCGTCATTAATTATTGTTCATTAAGGGCCGTCTTCTTCGCTCCCGCGTTTAATGCGAAGGCTTGGTAAGAAAACGTTTATCGTTTATATCGGTAAACTGACGTTGGAAACCGTTACTGGCAGACCTTCAAAAGATGGGAGAACACGTTGGGATTTTCTAGAACTAAGCAAGTTTAAAAGGGAATAAAAAAACCCTAGCATAAACACTAGGGTCCCGTTTTAAAAAAACATTAACGCCAAACTAAACAGCAGCGAATGCCTCAGCAACTCGTTCAACATTGTGTTCATTCAAACCAGCAAGGCACATACGACCGCTACTGATCAAATAGATCCCATGAACTTCACGGAGTGTTTCAACCGTCTCTTGAGAAAAACCGGTGTAGCTGAACATGCCTTTCTGTTTGATTAAAAAGCTGAAATCTTTTTCAGGACTCAGTTTTTTAAGTTGGTTATGCAATGTCTCTCGCATCGTAAGAATACGACTACGCATCCCTTCCACCTCACCAAACCACTGAGCCTTTAACTCTTCAGTATTGAGCACGTTCGAAACAACAACCGCACCGTGTTTAGCTGGGCTGGAGTAGTTGCGACGAACCGTTGCTTTCAACTGGCCAAGAACACGAGAAGCCTCTTCATCGTTACCACAAACCACAGACAGACCACCCACGCGCTCACCATAAAGAGAAAACGTTTTCGAGAATGAGTTGCTTACAAAACTCACTACGTCTTTTTCTAATGCAATTTTACGAATCA
The DNA here is from genome assembly GCF_049563345.1 of Vibrio mytili. Lineage (NCBI taxonomy): Bacteria > Pseudomonadati > Pseudomonadota > Gammaproteobacteria > Vibrionales > Vibrionaceae > Vibrio > Vibrio mytili. The sequence goes on from NZ_CP110482.1 coordinate 1,111,773, forward strand.
CATAAGCGTCTTCGACAATACCTTCACCGTACCCCTGGTAAGCCATGTCAAAGAATGGGATTAGCTTTTTCTCTTTAACGACTTCAATGACGCTGTCCCATTGCTCATTAGTGAGATCAACACCCGTTGGGTTGTGGCAGCATGGGTGAAGTAACACAATACTCTCTTCTGGTAACTGTTTTAACTTTGAGACCATACCATCAAAGTCCAACATCTTCGTCTCGGGATTAAAGTACGGGTAAGTACCAACTTCAAATCCAGCACCAGCGAAGATCGCGTTGTGGTTTTCCCATGTTGGATTACTTACCCATACTTTGGAGTTAGGGAAATAATGATTGAGAAAATCGGCACCAATCATCAATGCGCCCGATCCGCCTAGGGACTGAATTGTCGCAACTCGCTTTTCCTTTAAAGCAGGATGACTTTCACCAAAGACTAAATCTTGAACCGCGGAACGGTATGGTGCTAGCCCCTCCATTGGCAGATAGATACAAGGCTGGCTTTCTTGTGTCGCTAATGCCTGTTTAGAGGCAGCAACGGATGGTAGCGTTGGAATATTGCCATTTTCATCGTAGTACAAGCCGATACTCAAATTCACTTTTTCAGAACGTTCATCAGCCATAAATTGTTCCATTAGAGACAAAATCGGGTCTCCGGCATACGCTTTTACATGATCAAGCATTTACATTCTCCTTGTTAATTATTTTCCTTGGGTTTGCACCAGTAACAGCGCGCTGAAGCCACCATCTTGCCGTCATTTGAGTACACTCGCCTGATAACGGTCTGCACGATGATTTAAACCAATTATGAAGTTCAATATGACGCCACAGAGTATTGATAACGCCAGTTCTGCGTAACCGACAACGGACAGAGACACTAGCATAATCGTGATGTCTACACCCATTAAGAACCAGCCCGCCCGTAAACCAATTTTATCTTGAAGATACAACGCTAGGATATTGAAACCACCAAGGCTGGCTTTGTGACGAAATAAAATGATGAATCCTGTACCAAATAGGAATCCACCAAAAATAGCGCCGTAGAGTGGATGTACGTCACTAATTTGAACAAAATGAGATTGAGTATTGGTAATAACCGAAACCAAACCGACAGCAGTAAAGGTCTTGAGGCAGAATACCCACCCCATACGGCGAATAGCTAAGTAATAGAAAGGTAAGTTAACCAAAAAGAAAACGGTACCAAACTCTAAACTGAAGTTGTAACTGAGGAACAGGGATAATCCAGCAGTGCCACCCGTGACCATCCCTACTTGCTTTAAAAACAGTACACCAAATGAAACCAAGCTTGTTCCCATAAAAAGCGCGAACACATCCTCAAACCATTTGTGCTCTGTGTTCGTCATTGTCACCTCTGACATTATCAATCCCTTTCATAACACTTTAATCCCAGCACTGCATGTCGCCATGCACTCATTACGCATAATTAATAACACAATAAACAAAATGTGCAATTAAAAAGCACAAATCAATAGAAATGTGCATAACGAAAATTATTACGCACCAAATAAGCACTGCAATGAGTCACTGGCATGCATTAGAACATTAGGACTGAAGCGTTGCGCCGTACTCTTTAACACGTTCAAGTACAACGGAAGTTTTAATGTGAGAAATTAATTGGGTCGTAAAAATGCGGTTGATCAGTTCGTTAAGTGCATTTAAATCCGAGACTAAACATTTGATCAAATAGTCCGCGTCACCTGTGGTTTTAAACACCTCAACGATTGACGCTTGACTATCAATAAAACTCAAGAAGCTATTGGTCCTATCCGCTTCATGGTTCAACAGTTTTACTTCTATCATCGCAATCACTTCCTGCTGTAACGCATGTGGTGACAAACGAGCGTGGTATCCGAGGATCAGCTTATTATTTTCTAAGGAGATGCGTCGGCGCGAACATTGAGAAGCCGATAACCCGACCAGATCACTTAACTCTTGGTTTGTCAGGCGCCCATTCTTTTGCAGTAGTTCCAATATCTTTACGTCGTAGTCATCCAGATCATTAGCCATATCAAAAATCTCTCCTTTTAAGCTGACCATGAGTTTAACAAGTCCCAGTAATCTCGACTACTTTTCGGTTTGCAGTTGCCCATTCATACTCCAAGAACCTCAAAATGTTTGGCGCTGTGAGAATAATTGATTCTAGTGCGTATAACTTATTCGTTCGCTTTTGATTTTGATCAATGACAGATGTAATTTTCCCTGAAAATTTTCACATCCGAATTACACTTATAGTGATGTTCGGAAGAGTAAACGAGGAGGTAATTATGAGCTTGGTTCCTCGAGATAGCTGGGCTGATTTTTCCCGGTTCTTTGACAATTCATTTCCTGCATTGAGGACACGATTCGAAGAAGGCACTTTTTCGCCACGAGTAGATATCGTCGAAAAAGACCAAGCTTTCGAAGTCACTGCCGATTTGCCGGGAGTGAAAAAAGAAGATATTAAGCTTAGCTGCCAGCAAGGCGTGTTATCCATCGAAGCAAGTATCGAGACTAAAAAAGAGACAGAAAAAGAAGGTAAGGTAGTCCACAGTGAACGTTACAGTGGCAAGATGTCTCGGAGTTTTACGCTCGGTAACAACATCAACGTCGAAGAAATTAGCGCTGATTTTTCCGACGGTGTTTTGACTGTCGTGGTACCGAAACTAGCCGGCCATAGCGAAGAAGAGCACAAGATTCCGATTCGCTAGCTAAGATTAAACAAAATGCCCTCCTTTGACTGGAGGGCGTTTTTTACGTGTAATGAATACCAGCCCTGTCTAGTTGGTCTCAGCCTCAGCAGTTGCACTGGCACTGGCACTGGTACTGGTACTGGTACTGGTACTGGTACTGGTACTGGTAGAAGTTTGAGAACAAATCGAGTTTCAATAGACATACAGTGGTGTGGGTATGCATCCAACAACAAAATTCAAAACCTAATATCGTTGAAGCCTTGTAAACTAGACCTCAATATAACATTTTGATATATACAACGTGCAAAAACAGTCAAGTTTCATCTTTTCCAGATGAAAATCAATATCCATGAGCTAAATACGTTTCGATGACCGAAGGGACGCACTCCATTCACAAACAATCGACTTTGTACCCACGTTTACCATCACGCTTCACCTGATACATCAACTGATCTGCTCGAATAAGCAGCCTTTCAACGTCGTATCCAACTTTATCTGAAGTACCGACACCAATACTCGCACCGACCGAGACCGATAGCTCACTGTTTACCGTAATAGGCTTTGAACACGCCGCTTCCATCTCTTGCAAAATGTTAGGGAGTACCGTTGTATCATCCAAATTCATAGCGACAATAAACTCGTCCCCTCCCCAGCGGGCGACAATATCTTGAGGACGAGAAATTTTTATCAGTCGCATACTCAACTCTTTCAGGACTGCGTCACCCACTACATGACCATGCTCATCATTAATAATCTTAAAATCATTCAAATCTAGCCAAACAATAGCCAAGTAAGATTGACGCTCTCTCGCATATTCGCAGAGCGTTTTCAATCGCGCTTCCGCACCACGACGATTGTAAATACCAGTCAATAGATCATGGGCTGCGTTATAGTCAGACACTTTTTCTTTTTTAGCACGATCCGAAATGTCATAGACCACCAGCTCGATAAACTGTTCCAAATCGCTATGGTGCTGTTGCTCTACGTCAGATATCAACACTCGCAACCAAACGTCGTCGCCTTCGCGTAACAGGAAGTCGCGAAACAAACTATCACCGGTACGACGCACCTGATCAAGTAACTGTTCAAAATCTTCTTTATCGTCGAACAGATCGGGTAAATAGATTAACTCATCTTTTGTGCTAGCGTATTTAAGGGTTGATTTGAACGCCTGATTCGCCAAATAAACTTGGTTTCTTTGGTTCAGAAGTGCGATGCCAGCGTGTGAGTATTCAAAAATGATTCTAAACTGGCGTTCCAACTGAACAATCTGGGCATTTTTTTCAGCCTCACTTTGATAGAAGCTTGAGATTCTATTCATCAGATTATTGGTATTCTTAGCCAAAAATCCGATCTCATCCTTCGAGCTAACCTGAATGTGAGTATTTGTCGCGTTACCATCAACTGAGGCACGACTAATTTGCTCTAACAATTGATTAAGAGGGCGGTAGATAACCTGTCGTAAAATCACAAACACACACATGAGGATGGTAACAAGCAAAAATGTTTGCCAAACGACTAACGACATTCCCTTCTCGCGCGCTTTTTGATCGATGAAAGCACGATCGAGAAACAGCTCCAGCTCACCGACTTTTTCATTACTAAACTGAGGAGATAGCGACACAACAATGTCGCTTTTGTTGTGAGGTATTCGGCCAAGTACATGAATCATCCCAGAAGACATCGTAAAGCGTGCGCCCTGAACTTCAGGATTATCAACCAGAGTTGAAACCAGCTCTGTTGCCATCACACTATCAGACAAGTACGCAGCCATAGACGCGTTATACCTAATCAGTTCAACCAGCCGATATACACGTTCTTTCGCTGACAATTGGACATTGTCATAGGCATGTTGATAACTCAAATAACTTGTCACAGGGATAAATATACTCGAAACAGCAAAAATAGAGGCCAAGAATTTCAGCCCTATACGCCGGTTAATGATTCGATAAAACGAAAATAGTTTTGATATCGCCACTCAACTCTCCGATTGAGGTTTTAGGTATATACGCAATCGCATTGGCATTACCTGATACTAATTGAACAATATCTTGCTCTTGCGGAACTTGCATTGGTGGTGTAGCCCTACCACTGAACATTAGCCGAGCCCAATACGCGTTAACTTCTGACAAAGACATACTGACCAACGATTGGTAGAACTCTCGACGAACGTCAGAAGAACTTGGCGCGTCGAGTTTCATCACAGCCCCCCCGGTCGGGAAGTAAGGGGTTCTGCCCATAAACAGATCAACAACCTGATGTTTTGTGAGTTGATCTATAGGATTATCTTTATTCACAATGACAAGCAAGTCTTGTCCCCACACTTTAGCTGGGGTACCAAAAAGCAACGCTAGTATCAAAACAAAACAATTTCTCATCGTCATCAGAATATAAAGTCCACACTAAACGTTAAAATGTTTACTTGCTCATCCGACGTATTTGTTTCCCCATCCCAGAGCATGTCTTGATTTGCAGATACCCAGCTATGGTCCCACTGGCCTTTAATTGCCACATTCTGAGCAACATCCCAACGTAAACCTAAAGAAGCCGTACTTTGCTTAACATCGACACCGTCATACCCCGCCTGTATAGGAATCCTTATAGGATCTGGCAGGTTTGGCGATGCACTTACGTTAGAACGAGTGGTTTGAGAATGTGCAGCCAGGCCGTAGATAGCGAAATTGTCAATGCGCTTTACAACGCCAACATAAGCGGATATCGAAGGAAGTAGCGTATTTAAGTCACTATCCATGTAAGAGATTTCCGATAACCATTTCCATGATTTGTGTCGGTACTCGACCCCAGCGGTATAATAATCGATAGGAGAATCATAAGAGTTAAGTCGCTTATAAGTTTCAGACGTCCCGGGGACTTGAGGGTTAGCAGCAAGAAAGCGCATCAAAGCACTGTATCTGGAATTTTTAACTGATTCTAATTTTGTCCTCGCATAAGCCGTACGCAAGATTAAATCACTATTTTCATACCGTAGTGCTATCCCTGTAAAAGGAGATAAATCAAACTCCGAGATCACTGATTTATAATTGAAAGTACTCCCCGACTGGCCATAAAAAACTTTGGCGGATAAGTGACCAGCCTCAAGAGGTTGACGATACAATACTTCGACACCATCAAAATGATAAAAAGGGATCCGGCCATAAAATTCCACTGGGGGCCTGACCCAATCATAGGCATAGGCAATGTTCCCAACATCTCCGATAAGCGTGAGATCGCTGGCTATTCGACCTGCACGAATATTCCATGCGTTGTTGAAATCGTAACTTAAACTCGCCCAAGTTAATGATTCATCAAAGCTATTATTGACTCGGTCTTTTACCACAAGCTGCACAGTTGCTTTAAGTGCATCGGTAATTTGAATGTCAGTCTGTAAACCTAAAAGTGAATCAGAGAGTAAACTCAGCTCCTTTGTCTTGCCTTCTTGTGTCATGTCTCGACGAAAAGCAAGTGAATCAGAATCAGAGTAGACACCACTTAGTGTACCAAACCCACGAAACTCGATCATATCGGTGCCAGAATAGCTCAAAGTCGGAAGTAACAGTCCCCCAATTAACAACCACACCTGCAACTTCATGGATACTCCTTCACCCAACAGGATACACCTCTCATTTCTGAACCAATATCACAAAAATAACACATAAGTACTATATATAAGATATCAGAAAAGCCTTCGTAAGTTTAATGAATATTATTGTTCTTTCATAAATATGTCAGACTGATCAGTCTATTAATTGCCCTGCGAAAATAATGATGACTGATTATGAAACTGGAAGAAGTAATCAATTAGTAATCAATTAGTAAGCAATTTCGTAATGTGACAAATATCTGGTTAATCTCGCAAATATTGTTATAGGGTTGTGTCATTAATTCACAAAGGAATGACAGATGAGCAGTGGTCAAAGAGATATTACTCTTCGTTTTTTAGCAGAGCCTGGGGATGTAAACTTTGGTGGTAAAGTGCACGGTGGGGCGGTAATGAAATGGATCGACTTAGCGGCTTATGCCTGCTCTGCAGCCTGGAGCGGGAAGTATTGCATTACTGCTTACGCGGGTGGGATACGTTTTGTCGCCCCCATTCATGTTGGGAACCTCGTTGAAGTCAGTGCAAGAGTAGTCTATACCGGGCGTACCTCTATGCACATCGCGATTGATGTGCAAGCCAGTGATCCTAAAGAAATGAAAAACCGTTTAACTACTCACTGTATCGTGATTATGGTTGCTGTTGATGAACATGGTCAACCAACTGACGTTCGTAAATGGGTCCCAGAATCAGAAGAAGACAAAGCACTAGAGCAGTCAGCGATTCGTCTTATGAATATGCGCCAAGAAATTGGTGAGGAGATGGAAGCACACGTTAAATATCTAAAATAAACCTTTCTATTGGAACTAGGTTGTGAAGTAATGTCATAGTTATGCAATTTAGCTCACAGCCTACCTTTCATTGTCATAAATCTTTCACTTTGCTTTGCTTTAATCCAAGCACAAATTTGGATGACGTGAGTTTGGATCTTGGGACCAGTAAAAACCACCTTAAATGAAGAGACATTGACCAATTTAAAGTCAGTCGAATATCAATGGGTAAGGACAATGTATGTCGAGGGTTATAAAGACAACGAAATTAACCATTATATTCAGGCCTGTTTTGGTGGCGATGATACTTTCGCTAACCTCTTTCGACGTGTAGCACTACAACAAGAGAGTTTATACACGCTGCTGCAATATGTCGGTTGCGCACCTTCCAACCGCGAGTTTTGACCCCTCCTCCGCCCCCTTTTGAATATGACTATTTCTGTGAAGTGATACGCATGGGGGTATGCCGTCTCTATGTAATCCATTGCAAAGTCGTTAAGCTTATCGTGATATCAAACCAGCCCAAATTGGCATAAAAAAACCTGAGTCTAAACTCAGGTTATGGTTACAAAAACTGTTAGTGATTGAATCGTAAGGAACTAAGCTAACAGCCAGCTATGCGTAACGCCAATAAAGCAAGATATTACTGATCGGCGGCCAAACCAAAAGTGTAATATCAATGCTTGGTATAAGGGCGACCATATGGTCGCCCTTTTCTAGTTATTCTTGTCAACCTCAACGACCAATTGAGATTATCCTTTCACACCACCAGCGGTTAGACCACCAACCAACCAGCGTTGCGCAAGTAAGAATACTGCCGTAATTGGTACTGCAGAAAGAACTGCAGCCGCCGCAAAGTCACCCCATAAGTAGTTTTGCGGGTAAAGATATTGCTGCATACCAACGGCTAATGTGTATGAGTCTACATCAGAAAGTAGGAGTGATGCCACTGGAACTTCACCAATTACCATAATGAAAGACAAGATAAATACCACCGCCAAGATTGGAACAGACAACGGTAGCAGTACCAGGCGGAATGCTTGCCATGGCGTAGCACCGTCAAGCGCAGCCGCTTCTTCAAGTGACGAGTCAATACTTTCAAAGTACCCTTTTATGGTCCACACGTGAAGTGCAATGCCACCTAAGTAAGCGAAGATCAAGCCGCCATGTGTGTTCAAACCAAGGAATGGAATGTACTGCCCTAACTTATCAAACAGGGCGTAAAGAGCAACCAACGCCAATACCGCTGGGAACATCTGGAAGATCATCATTGCTTTTAGAATGGTGTTCTTACCTTTAAATTTCATACGAGCAAACGCATAAGCCGATGTTGTGGATAGTGCCACGATCAAAATGGCTGAGATTCCGCCCACTTTAACCGAGTTCCATAACCAAGTCATCACTGGGAATGGAGGCGGTGTCACCGTGCCATCCGCGTTGGTTACAGAGAAACCTAAAGCGAGCTTCCAGTGATCCAGAGTTGGGTTATCCGGAATAAGACTACCCGTTGCAAAGTTACCCTCACGGAATGAAATCGCGATGATCATCAGCAAAGGGAAAATAATTAGTGCTAAGAACGCCCACATAACAATGTGTGTAGTCAAAACACGATACTTCAATGACTTACCTTGAACTATTGCCATTTTATGTCTCCTTAATCTTGAGCTACTTTGGTTACACGGAGGTTGAGAAGCGCTAACGCCCCCACCAATAGGAAGATCAACGTAGCAACAGCACTTGCTAGACCAAAGTCTTGACCACCAGCACCTTCAAACGCGATTCGGTATGTGTAGCTAACCAACAGATCTGTATAACCAGCAGGTTCAGAAGTACCAATCATGTTTGGACCACCACCTGTCAGCAACTGGATAAGTACAAAGTTGTTGAAGTTAAATGCGAAACTCGCAATCAAAAGAGGTGTTAAAGGTTTAAGCATCATCGGTAAAGTAATGCGTGTAAAGTTGGTTACAAAGTTTGCTCCATCGATAGCAGAAGCCTCGTATAGATCGTCAGGAATCGCTTTAAGTAGCCCCATACATAAGATCATCATATACGGGAAACCTAACCACGTATTGACAACGAGTATCATGGTTTTTGCCATGAATGGGTCAGAGAACCAAGCCGGACTGATACCAAACAGGCCTTCAAGCAACATGTTGATCTCACCAAAGCTTTGGTTGAACAAACCTTTAAAGATCAGAATTGAAATAAACGCAGGAACGGCATAAGGCAGTATCAGTAGTAATCGATAGACAGAACGACCTTTTAACTCTTCCCACTGAACAACACTCGCAAGTACTAAGCCGATAACGAGAGTGAAGACCACCGTGAGTGCTGAGAAAACAATGGTCCAGATAAAGATACTGATAAACGGTTCTTTAATACCATCATCCTTCCATACACGTTCGAAGTTGTGTGTACCAATACCAACCACAAAACCTGGTGACACACTACTCCCTACGAATTGACCATTTGCGTCGATTGGTTGGTAGTAGCCCGTATCCATATTCGGACGCAGTGTTTCTTCCGTACGGTTGTTGTAAAGGGCCTCACCATCTTCTTGTAGCGTGTACAATGGAACGACCGCAGCGAACTTACGCAGGCCACTCATACGGATATCACCACCATCTGGTAGGTGAAGATCAACCTCACTCAAAGCGCCACGATTCTGAATAATGGTTTTGATTTGCTCTTTTTCACCCGTCACTTCTGCGACTGGCTCAAGATCTAAATCTGTTGCTGAAAATCCTTGCAGCTGGAAGTTGGGCGTCGCAAGCAGTTCACCATCTTTTTCGACAACCAGTCGATGGCCCTGCTCGGTTTTGTATAAGGTGAATGGGTAACTATCCCCACTTTGATAAGTTCTGTCCAAAAGTACCGTTTGCGCACGCTCAAAAGAAAGCTGGTTTTTCGCACTGTAATTCGTAAATGCTAAGCCTATGGTATACGCCAGCGGGAATAAGATGAATAAGATCATCCCTGCGATACCAGGATAAATATAACGATGAGCGTAGGTCTTTTTACTACCAAAAATGTACAGTGCTAGAGCGGTAAGAATAAGAGTAAGTAGTGCAAATGCAATCTCACCACGTGAATACATTAGAATTGTTGCGTAACCATTAATAATGCCGACAGTGCCTAAAAATGCCCATTTGATTAGCACTTTTTTGCTGCTCGGGAGATTGGCTTCAGTTGCTGTCATAGCTTTTGTACCTTGAACTGACTGCATAGGGAACCTGCTAGCGAATAAAGAATAAATATCGGAAAGTAAGGAGGAGTTACCCCCTCCTTAAAAGGGTTTGCTAAATTTATTTAACCATTTGTTTTTCAGCATCTGCCAGAGCAGCATCAACGTCTTGACGACCATCAACAATGTTGATTATCGCGTTCTTAGCTGCGCCCCAGAATGCATTCATTTGTGGAATATTTGGCATAATTTCACCGTTCATCGCATTGTCCATTGTCGCAGCGATGCGCGCGTCAGAGTCAAGTTCACTTTGGAAAGACTTAAGTGCAACCGCACCTAATGGCTTGTCATCGTTTACTTTACGTAGGCCATCATTTGTAAGTAGATAGTTTTCTAGGAACTCCACCGCAAGATCTTTGTTTGGTGACGCAGTACTGATACCTGCTGTTAGAACACCAACAAACGGCTTAGAAGATTGACCTTGGAATTTAGGCAGCGTCGTTACACCATAGTTAACACCAGATTTCTCGATGTTACCCCAAGACCACGGACCATTGATGGTCATTGCTGTCGTACCTTGGTTAAATGCAGACTCAGATACTGAGTAATCCATATCGGCAGAAATGACTTTCTGATCAACAAGCCCTTTCACAAAATTCATCGCGTCTTTCACGCCTTGTTTTGCAATACCCGCATCTTTTACATCGTAACCAGAAGAAGTGTATTTAAACGCATAGCCACCATCAGCTGCCATTAGAGGCCAAGTGAAGTACGGTTCTTTCAAGTTCCACATGATCGCAGACTTGCCGTCTTTCTTCAGCTCTTTGTCTAGCGCCGCGACTTCTTCCCATGTTTTCGGTGGGTTTGGAACCAGGTCTTTGTTGTAGATAAGAGATAAAGATTCAACCGCAACAGGGTAGCCAATCAATTTGCCATCATAACGAACCGCATCCCATGCAAAATCAACAATACCATCTTGAATGTCTTTAGACGGTTTGATTTCTGCTAGAAGGCCTGCTTCTGCATAGCCACCGAAACGGTCGTGAGCCCAGAATACGATATCAGGGCCATCACCTGTTGCCGCAGTTTGAGGGAATCTATCTTGTAAGCCGTCAGGGTGAGCAACAGTGACTTTAATGCCCGTATCTTCTTCGAACTTCTTACCAACTTCCGCAAGACCGTTATAGCCTTTGTCGCCGTTGATCCAGATAGTAAGTTGTCCTTCTTCGATGGCAGCATGAGCACCAAACGATCCCAAAGCAACAAGAGTGCCTAGTGCTACAGCGCTTAACTTTTTCATGTTCGTATCCTTTTTATATTTTTTGATGTAGGGCTAGTCCATTGAGGTTCAGCCGTATTTCGACACATATCATCTAAAATAATCGATAGTGTCTCATCCTCCTAATCCCTACGCCCTTCTAATTATGACGTATTTTCGTGATCTTCCTCTCCACCAACCAGAGACTCAAATCACAAAATGGCCACTTACTGTGACCAATTTCACCTTTAACCAATGCGAGAATGTGATTTCCGCCCAACTCTTCCCTGGCTCGTCCTTTTTTACTCCTCCCCACCTACTCCCCCCATAATTATTTCGATTGGGAGGATGTCCCAATTCACACAATCTTAGAAACTGCATCCATCCAAGAGTGGATGGTAAGAGCCCTTTTCCAGCAGTGCCTATTCGTTAGGTCCGATTAATCAGGACAAATAATGAATAAGCCATTTTGTCTTGCTGGTTTGCATTGCCATACGAGTGGAAGTCATTATGCGTGCTGTTTGTGGTTGTTATTTTTCACGGGGGAGACAGCGCTAATAATGTAGGGGAAAGAAACTCGTACTTGGCTATGGTGGGTGGCACTTTCTAGATACATGTGTCGAAGTGCCACCCTACTTTTCTTATCAATCACCTTAAACTTACCAATTCCTACTGTTATTGCTCACGACATAATTCATATAATGATGAGTGGTAAATAATAAAAATTGATCGAGGACGAGCTACATGGCGAGTGTCACCTTAAAAAATGTTTGTAAAGCGTATGGCGACGTACTGATTTCTAAAAACGTAGACCTGGAAATACACGAAGGTGAATTCGTTGTTTTCGTAGGCCCATCAGGTTGTGGTAAATCGACCCTTCTGCGTTGTATTGCCGGACTTGAAGACATTACTTCAGGCGATTTATATATTGGTGACGAGCGCATGAACGATATCGAACCATCCAAACGTGGGGTTGGGATGGTCTTTCAATCTTACGCTTTATATCCACATTTAAACTTATATGACAACATGTCTTTTGGTTTGAAACTGGCAAAGGCAAACAAAGCAGAAATCGACAAACGTGTTGAGCACGCGGCAGAAATTCTGCAACTAGGCCACCTTCTGGAGCGTCAACCCAAAGCGCTTTCAGGTGGACAACGCCAACGTGTAGCGATTGGTCGTACTCTGGTTTCACAACCCAATGTATTCCTACTAGACGAACCTCTGTCTAATCTAGATGCAGCACTGCGTGTCAACATGCGCGCTCAAATTACTAAACTACAACGTCAACTTGGTTGCACCATGATCTACGTAACACACGATCAGGTGGAAGCGATGACGATGGCGGATAAAATCGTCGTACTAGACGGTGGTTATGTCTCTCAAGTCGGTAAACCTCTCGAGCTTTACCACTACCCACAAAACCGCTTCGTGGCTGGCTTTATCGGCTCGCCTAAAATGAACTTTATGAGCGTATTCATCGATGAAGTTGAATCAGAGCGCGTAAAAGTACAACTTTCAAACGGTGTCTCATTCTGGATCCCTGTTGATGGCACAACCGTTAACCGCGGTGACCGTATGTCTTTGGGTATTCGACCGGAGCACCTACTCTCTGCTTCTGACGCCGACGCAAGCATTCATGGTGAAGTCATGATCGTCGAAAAACTCGGTAACGAAACTCAAGTGTATCTCAACCTCGATGGTGCCGATGCTGATGTCATCTTCCGCCAGCCTGACACGTTAGCGGTCGATATTGGTGATAAGTTAGAGATTGGTATTCCGGCCCATCGATGTCATTTGTTCCATAGCGATGGTCGTGCGTGTCGTCGACTGTTTAAAGAGAACGGTGTAGATACCGAATAACCTCTTACTGTCACTAATTCACTTAATCCCTCTTCTCAATTTAGAAGGGGGATTTTTTTATTCCACACTAAATAATTACCCATCAAAAGCGACTAAACCCATTAGACCAGATTGAAAATAAACCATAGTCTTTCTATAAAACTATTGTTTTTGGTACTTTTATTCAGTCCTTTCCCTCAAGTATTAGTTTTTTCCTAAACAGCCAAACTTAGACAAAGGTCTAAATTTCATTCTTATTTCCACTTACCTTAGCAGCGCGAATTTTTACACTTACCATCGAATTATCGTTACAAAAATTCAAAGTCATTTAATGGAATGTGTCAGCTCACTAACATTTAAGCGTTAACGACATGGCTACTGAACATTCAGGTTTTTAATGTCAGTGGCATGTTTGAAGGGAAACTAGATAATGAAACATAAAGGATTGATTCGCTCATACGAAGCGGAATTCGCATTCTTATATCGCATCCTTGATCTCGCGATCATTGTCACCTTTATGCTCTTCCTTGTATTACGGGATGAGCATAATTCGATGGACAAAGATTACGTAATATTGTCGTTCGTTGCGGGGATCTCATTTCTTCTAATGGCAGAGAGTGGCAATCTATACCGCTCTTGGCGCACAAGTTCTTTCCGAGAGCAGTTGTTTATCGTCTGTATTTCTTGGCCAGCAACATCTACTTTGCTGTTTACGATCCTCTATCTTTCTGAAGTATACCCATTATTTGATCGTAATATTTTAGCGTTGTGGTTTACGGTGACTCCGATACTACTTCTAGCATGGCGCGTGGTCTTTCGAACAACTTTGGCTTACCTAAGACAAATGGGGTTCAATACTCGAACAGCTATCATCATTGGTCAAACGCCGCATGGTATCACGTTGGCAAACGAGATCCGGAAAAACAACCAGCATGGTGTCGTATTTGATGGGTTCTATGACGAGCGCTCAATTGACCGACTTCCGAAGTCAGAATATGCCGTACAAGGCTCTGTCAACGCCGCTCTAGAGAGAGCCAGAAACGGAGAAGTTGATTACGTTTATATTGCGATGCCAATACACGCAAACGAGCGTATCGCATCGCTGCTAAATCAGTTCTCTGACACTACAGCCAATACCTATTTAATCCCAGACTTTTTTACCTACAACTTGCTTCACTCGCGCTGGGATCAAATTGGTAACGTCCAGACGCTCAGTGTATTTGATACGCCATTTGCTGGCATCTCATCTTGGGTAAAACGCTTAGAAGACATTATCTTATCGAGCATTATTTTACTGATGATTTCACCAATTTTGCTCGCGATTGCTGTTGGCATTAAGTTGACATCTAAAGGCCCTGTTATTTTCAAACAGCATCGGTATGGTTTAGATGGCCGAAAAATTGCAGTATGGAAATTCCGCTCTATGACAACGATGGAGCAAGGCGCCACGGTAAAACAAGCAACCAAAAACGATCCGCGGATTACTCCTTTCGGAGGTTTCCTACGTCGCACGTCGTTGGACGAACTACCACAGTTCATCAACGTCTTACAAGGTACGATGTCTATCGTTGGACCAAGGCCTCATGCGGTGGCGCATAACGAAGAGTACCGACAAATCGTTGACCGTTACATGTTGCGTCACAAAGTGAAACCAGGCATCACTGGTTGGGCACAAATCAATGGTTACCGAGGCGAAACCGATACGCTCGATAAAATGGAAAAACGCGTTGAGTTCGATTTGGATTACATCCACCACTGGTCAGTATGGATGGACATCAAAATCATCTTCCTCACTGTATTTAAAGGCTTTACCGGTGCAAATGCATATTAAGGCAAATACCATGAAGACGACGACTTCTGCCATTGTTCTGTTCGCATGGTCAAACATAGTCGTTTGGCCGAGTGTTGTATTGGCGGATCCGATGGCCTACACAACCGAATCTGGTATCGAGCTCATTCCCCAAGTCAAAGCCTTTTATGAAGGGGATGACAACGTGAATAAAGACGAAGAAGATGCTCAATCGGTCAACATTTGGGGCATTGAGCCAAGTTTGTTAGTGCGTATTGAACGCAATCAATACCAAGCGAGTTTAACTTATAAATTAAAAGCAGGATTCTCATCCGATGATAAAAATGACTTCGATGATCACCTGCTTAAATTTAATAACTTCTTTGAGTTTAATCATCGCAACCGCCTTGTTGTCGACTATCGCTTCAACGCCCAGCACGAAATCAGGGGTGAGGACATTACCGAAGGCAATGGGGACGCTGTCGATACACCGATTCGCTTCCATAGCAATGATTTGACAACCAATTACATATTTGGCTCACAAGGAGCAAAAGGTCGATTCGAATTCGGGCTGGATTACCGTGATAAAACTTATCAAAACTATCGAGAAGGCCTAACCTCAGCGCCAAATGCGAAGACGAAATACAACGACTTTCGAGCCCCAGAAGCGCACGTGGAGTTTTACTTGAGAGCCACCCCGCAGACCTATTGGCTAGTGGGTACTCGACAAATAATTACCGAGTACCAACACCAGAACCCAGCGCTATCGAACAAAGATAATACCACTGGGTTTTATTACACTGGCGCACAATGGGAAGTCACGGGCAAAACGCAGGGTATCGCCCGGTTAGGCTATCAAATCAAAGACTTCGACAGCAACGAACGGGAAACCTTTAAAGGCTTCAGCTGGGATATCGGTTTTGAATGGTCGCCTCAAGAGCAAACACTCTTCACGGTAAAAACCACTCAAGCCGCGATCAGTCCAGATCAAGATGGTGATTACAACGTACAAACTCGCTATCGATTGGACATAAATCATGACTGGAGTAGCTATTTATCCACACAGTTGGGGGCGTTGTACCAAGAAGACGATTATACCGGGCTGCTGGCAGGAACCACATCTAGAGACAGCGAACGTTACTCGCTATTCGCTGGCATCGACTACCAAATTAGGCGCTGGATACTATTGCAGGCCGATTGGAAATATCAAGATAAAACATCTGAGCGTTCAGGCTATAGCTTTGACCAAAATGTTTGGACTTTAAGCGCTCAATTTTCGCTGTAAAAAGGAATTCTAATGAACCCATTAATTAAGTTGATAAGCTTGGTGTTATTGCTGTTTAGCACAGTTGCAACGGCGGACTCTAATGAACAAGATTATTTGCTCGACACCGGTGATACGATTTCGGTGCAAGTTTATGGTGAAGAAGACCTCTCCATCTCCAATATACTGATCACATCTGATGGATACTTTGATTACCCATATTTAGGCCGAATTAAAGCTATCCAAAAAACACCTAAGCAAATCAAAGAGGAAATTGAAGCCGGCTTAAAAGGCGATTACCTCATCAACCCTAAAGTGATGGTGACCATCAATACTTTTCGCTTGTTCTATGTCAACGGAGAAGTACGGAAACCCGGAGGATTTGAATATCGTCCAGGGTTAACTATTGAAAAAGCCATCGCACTGGCAGGTGGCCTCACAGACAGAGCCTCACGCAACAGTATTAATCTAACTAAGCACAAATCCGGTCAAACCATTGAAGGTGTCAACATGCACCTTAACGTTGAACCGGGCGATATTGTATTTATTGATCAAAGCTTCTTCTAAGTGACAGGTAATCAAATGAACAGAACTCATCAAAACAACAACCAGATGAACAGAGTAGAACTGATTCGTTTTGGCCATCACTACAATACTTTGAAAAAAAACTGGTTAAGTATTCTCGCTTTTACTGTTGTCTTTTCATTAGCGTGTACTTGGTATATTTATTCAAAAACATCCATATACCAAGCAACAGCGACGCTGTTGATACAAGAAGAGCAGAAAAGTGCGCTGTCGATAGAAGAAGTCTATGGCGTTGATACCACTAAGAAAGAGTACTTTCAGACTCAGATAGCCATACTACAGTCAAACCATATTGCCGATAAAGTTATTCAGCAATTAAACTTAACTCAATATCCTGAGTTCACTAATACGGGTGGCTTTGAACAAAAAATTGATGAGATTAAATCCATCCCTTTAGTTCAAGATTTGTTGAACGTTGCGCCAAACCCAAAAGAAACGTCTCAGTACTCAGATTCTTACTATCGTACGCTCCATACGTTTAAACAAAAACTGACGATAGAACCCGTACGCAACACACAAATGGTGAGAATTAAATTTAGTTCTGTCGATCCTAAGTTAGCGACGAAAATCGCCAACGCCGTTGGTCAAGCCTACATTGATGCCAACTTTGAAGCGAAACTGGTCGTGACGCAAAATGCCGCAACTTGGTTGACAAACAACTCTCAGAAACTTGAAGAGCGCTTAAAAGACTCTGAACGAGCCCTTCAAGATTTCTTACGCCAAGAAGATCTTATTGATATCAACGGTATCGATGATATCTACGCCAATGAGTTGGAAGAACTCAACCGTAAGTTGAATACTGCCGTCAATAGCCGTATTGAAGCTCAATCTCTAATTCAACTGTTGAAGCGTAAGTCATCACAAAGCTTGGATAGCCTTCTGTCTATTGATGAATTTGCCAACCAAGCTCAGATTCGCGATCTAAAACTTTCTGAAGCACAAGCGGAGAAAAATTTATCTGAGCTGTCGCAGCGGTACGGTCCTAAACACGATCGCATGGTCCAGGCGAAAGCACAGTTGGAATCCATTCAGCGTCGCACCCAACAGCTGATTCGAGAAATCTCTAATAGTAAGCAACAAGACCTGCTTTCCGCCAAAGCTCAAGAAGACATGTTACGCGCAGAATTAGAGCGCAAAAAATCCGAGTTTCAGTCACTGGGCTCGCAAAAAGCGCGTTTTGAACAGTTAAAGCGTGAAGTCGAGTCAAACAAAGAACTTTACGAGGCATTCCTAAACCGCGAAAAAGAGACCAACGCAACCAGTGACTACAAAAACGTCACGGCACGCTTTACCGACAAAGCGATCATACCTCTGTTTCCCGTTGCACCTCAACGCATGAAACTGGTGCTTATCGCGACCTTCTTCGGCTTTGCGCTTGCTTGTGCACTAGTGATCATTCTGGAAACCATGCGCGAAGTAATTAGAAATGCTTCCGATGTCGAAGATAAACTCGGCGTATCTTGCTTAGGTTTGATTCCTACCGTTAAGAAGCGTGCGTTAAAAACAAATGGTCTTACCTACACTGCCTACTTAGACAACGAAGAAAAAGTATTCAGTGAAGCCTGCCGCTCTGTTCGAACCTCATTGCTATTGCGATTGACAAACTCGAAGCAGAAGGTATTACCTTTCACTTCAGCAATACCAAAAGAAGGCAAAACGTCGACAAGCATTAATATTGCGGCATCCTTCTCTACGATGGAAAAAGTACTGATTGTCGATTGTGACTTGCGTCGACCAGCTTTAGCCAAACGATTCGGTATTCCTGAATCTAACCCTGGACTGACCAACATATTGAGCATGGATACGGCAATTAAAGATTGCATCGTCAGAATCGATGATGCAAACCTTGATGTGTTACCAGCTGGGCTTATTCCACCAAACCCGCAAGAGTTATTATCGTCTGAACGTTTTAATAAGTTGATGGACTACCTTCAGAGCAAGTACGACCGGATCATTATCGATACACCACCGCTTTTATCAGTGAGTGATGCGTTAATTCTTGGCACTTATGCAAACGGACTTATTACGGTTATTCGCTCTGAGTCAACAAAAGCGTCACTGGTAAATATCGCATTGTCTAGACAGTTGCAGCACTCAATACCTTCACTTGGCGTCCTGCTTACACAGACAAAAGCCAAATCAGAAGAGACGGCTTACGTACAAAAGTACGCGTATTAATAACGGGGCGTCTGGTACTGAAAGATCAAAGGTTAAAAATTTCAGACGCCCGTATTGATTTATCAAATGGATAAAGTAAGCCCAAAAATAAAAGCTTGGTAGAGAAATGAAAATACTGCATATCATTAACGACTTATCTAATAATGGGGGAGCTCAGCGCTTTCTCGTAGACCTTGTTGTTAAACATAAACCACACTACGAAGTGAAAATACTGGTTCTTCATAATGACAATGACTTCGAAGGTGTATTAAAGGAAAACGGCGTCAGCTGTTACTACTGGTCTTCATTATCTCTAAAAGAGAAGTGGAATATATTACGTTGGCCTGATTTAATTCATAGCCATTTATTCCCTTCTATCTATGTAGCTTTGTTAGCCATTGGCAAAAAGCGCGTACAAACAGAACACAATACGACTAACCGACGTAGAGACTACCCTGCTTTTAAGTTTATGGAATACCTCATGTATCAAAGACATGAGAGAACAATATGCATAACGAATAAAGTTAAGGAGGAGCTGGTTAAGTTTTTACCACGCTATAAAGATCGCTACGATGTAATTTATAATGGCGTTGATCTAAACCGCTTTTCTAGAGAAGCGAAATCGTACAGCCAAGTACAACAAGACGGACCGATCAATATTGGTATGGCAGGCCGACTACATGGCTATAAAGACCACCCTACTCTAATACGCGCCATCGCTAATTTGCCAGAGAAGTATCACCTACATCTAGCAGGTGATGGCGACAAAAAAGAAGAACTTCAGGCGTTAGCCGTACAATTACAATGTGATCATCGCGTACATTGGCATGGTGTTATTTCTGATGTGCCTACCTTCTTATCAAAGTTAGATGTGTATGTTCAGTCTTCTATCATTGAAGGGTTCGGTCTTGCGGCGGTCGAAGCGATGGCGGAAGGACTACCTGTTTTCGGTTCAAATGTACCCGGACTGGATGAAGTGATTGGGAATGACACCTACCTATTTGAACTTGGTAACGAGAAACAACTTGCCAATAAAATCGAGCTGATTTGTGGTGATGCCGCCCATTATGAATTGGCCACCAGCTATTTTGTAGAACGTTGCCACTCGTTTACTCTGGAGCAATTCAGAGAAAGTTATTACAAAGCTTATGATGAACTGTATGCCAGCAAGTAATCGTGTTTCTGTCATTGCGGCGATGGCGTTGGCGTTATTCTTTGTGCCAATAAAAATCAATGCCGGAGGTATAAACCTAGCACCCAGTGATATCGCGAGTCTTTTATCGCTGGGTCTGAGCGCCCTAATCGTACTAGAAGGCAAAACCCACAGACTGTTCCATCCTTGTATCGGTTTTTTACTCCTTTACTGTGGCTATATTTTCTTAAACGGCATGCTTAATAGTGTGCCAGTCATGCCACTCATCACCGAAACGATTCAATGGCTAGCAATATTAAGCTTACTCGGGGTGCTCTACGCTTACGGCGCATTCGATGATGACCGCGTTATGGTCTATTTTGCTTACTTACTGTTTATAACCTGTACTCTGGTCGCAATGTGGCACTTTGCTCAAGGCTACCAAAGTGGCTTTAAGCTTTTGGGAGTCAGCAAGTACGCATTTGGTTTACTCTGCTCGTTGCTTTATCTGTATCGAGATAAGATCCGTGCCTTTCCTGTACTCATGTTTATTGCTATCGTTTTTTTACTGTTATCGCAAGAACGTAAAGCGCTGCTAGGGTTTTGTTTACTGTTCTTATTTGACCAGCTATACCTCAAGAACCTCGTGAGGAAAACACTAAATGAAACATACACGTGGACAATACTGCTCGCACTGTCTTTAGTGGTTTTTGCTGCAGTATCAACCACACTTTATGTCGGCTTCGACGAACTGGCCGACACATTAGAGATAACCCAAGAAGACATCATTTTTGCGAATCAAAGCGAAGCTCGATGGGTCTCTAACTTACACCGGAAACTGCTCCTAGCGAACGGATTGGACATTCTAATGCAAAATCCAATATTAGGTGTTGGTGCCAAAATGCTGCCAAGTTACATGATCAATTATTTCAATTACGATCAACTCGCAATTTATACGCACAATTTTCTTTTAGATACTGCTATTGAGTTTGGTCTAACAGGCATTGCTTTGTTGTTCGGCGGCTATTTTATGTTCATGCGATTTTGTTTTCACAGCCTAAACGACAACAGAAAGAGCCTGTTACTTGCCGTCTACGCTTTGATCATGGTGTTTTTCGTTGCCGTGAACACCACTATTCTTCTGATATTACTGTTGCCCGTTATGACGAGTATAAAGAACACTTACATACAGCCTAGTTTCTCATCCGACAATAAAATAACGAATCAATAAAACGTTCGGAAAGTGAAACGTATTAACATCATCAAGGAAACGATAAATGAAATTTTCAATTAATCGACAATTAGAAAAAAACCGAAGCCTTCAGGCAGACAATTTTGTTTTGGTATATCAAATGGGCAAAGTGGGTTCTTCGTCTATTGAGCACACATTGGAATCACGTAATATCCCCAGTTACCACATTCATACCTTCGACGATCATGAAGAATTTCACATGTATCATAATAAAAAAGATGTGAGTAAGTTCTTCGATTTCAAAAATCGTGCGATATACCGACTGGTACTTAATCAAAGAAAGCGCATCCTGCAAAAACGTGAAAATATTAAAATCGTGACACTGGTTCGAGATCCTGTGGCGACCGTATTTTCGCGTTTTTTCCAAGACTTACACCTTCAGTTTATTGAGGGTAAAAAAAACGATGCAATTCATCTTGATATGGAAGCCACGTACAAGCACTTAGAACACTGCTTTGACAACTACATTAACCTCAATTACTTCGCTAATTGGTTTGATAACGAATTGAAGCGTAACTTTAATATTGATGTGATGCGCCAAGAGATCGACAACTCAAAACCTTTTTATACTTTCAGCAATGAGAAAGCGAGTGTCATTCTTATTAAGTGTGAACAGCTGAGTTCACTAAACAAGGAGATTGGCGAATTCCTTGACTTAGATGACTTCGTTTTAAAAAACAGTAATGAAGCAAAAAATAAATGGTACTCCAACATTCACCAGCATTTTAAACAACACTACGATTTCTCTAAGTTGTTTTACATGTACGATCTTCCGTTATATCGCCACGTATACTCTGAGGAAGAACGTGAAGCCTTTAAAAATAAGTGGAAACAAACACCAGGGACACAGTTAGCTGCGAGTCAAGCATCCGGAGATAAGTCAGCATGAAAAAAGTACTACACATAACTGAGTCCTTTGGTGGTGGCGTACAAACAGCCTTATACAGTTATGCCCATTCCTCGCGGAAAGAACCGTTTCAACACTTTTTATTAGCAAGGGCTCGTCAAAATGACTTAACCAACGACAACAACCAAAGTGGCTTTGTAGACACTTACTGGGTAACGGGTGGCTTATTGCAATTCCTCAGAGACGCAAATCAAACCATTGCAAAAGTCCAACCGGATGTCGTGCACTTACATTCCAGTAAAGCCGGGTTTTTAGGGCGCTTTTTAAAACTCAACAACGCGCGCTTAATCTATACACCACACTGCTACGCGTTTGAACGTGAAGATATTTCATCACTCGCACGAGCCGTTTATAAAACGTTAGAAAAAGTCAGGCTAAGCAAAATTGACATTGTCGCGGGTTGTAGCCAACGTGAGTGTGATTTGGCCATTAGCATTGGTGCAAAGCAAGCCGAATTACTGAACAATTATGTCTCTTACGAAGGTGAGGAACGGGGTAATCGTAGTAATAACAGTGATACTGTGAAAATTGTTGTTCTTGGTCGGGTAGCAAAACAGAAAGATCCACTATTTCTGATAAACACACTGCAATCTCTGGACACGGCAGCATTAGAGCGCAATATAGAAGTCACTTGGATCGGCGGTGGAGATAACGAACTCGAACAATCTTTGCGCGAAGCGGGAGTCAATGTTACTGGTATGCTGCCCCGTGATGAAGTAGTCACAAAATTAAAAGCGTCTGATCTTTACCTCCATACCGCAGCATGGGAGGGCATGCCTTTGACCATTCTAGAGGCGGCCAAATTGAATCTTCCGATGGTCATTCGAACTATTGGAGCAACCAAAGATCTGAACTACCCATTTTTAGCACCGACTCCAGAGGATATGGCAAAACACATCACACACTGCGTTAATCATTATCAAGAAATCGATTTCCAGCAGTACATGACCGAATTGAACGAAACGTTTAGCGAAGAAAAACAATGCCTCGCTTTGATCAATATATACGGTTAGAGAGAACCTATGCTTCAAACTATTCAGCAAAAAATATTGTTCATGTCGAGTAACAAAAAAAGCCTATTCTCCGTAGGCTTAAAAACGGCTGTGACAAGAATATTCAGCGCAATGTTCGCATTTCTACTCACGCTGATTGTGTCCCGGACGACCGACACCACAATATCTGGTCAGTTTTTCTTTTTATTTAACCTTGTTTCGCTGATGGCTATCGTTTCTCAACTCGGATTCGATGTCAGTTTAGTCAGATATAACGCTATCGCTTTCAATGAGCAAAATACCAAACAACAGAGCAACAACTATAAAATTGCGCTATCAAGGAGTTTGCTTTTTTGTGCCGTAGCAACCATGGTGTTAGCCACTGGCGCCTATTTGTTTCCTGAACAATTAAATCAAACCAATACACCGCTTGCCGCTTTCATTCTCGCGTTATTCTGTGTGCCTTTTTTGGTATTGGGTCAAACAAACAGTCGTGTATTGCAAGCCAGTAAAAACGTAGTGTCATCCTTGTTTGCCTTACAGTTGGGCGTGAGTATGTTGATGTTCTTTTTTGTTGCTGTATTGGATGTCGTCAACAAGCAAAATATCCACTCTCTGATCATCGCCCTCTTATTAGCAAGTGTGATTGTTGCTGCAGTGTCGACTTTTAACTGGATAAAATCGGGCCAGTACGAACAGCCAGATAAGACACCAAACAAGAACATGACGGCGTCGGCAAAACAAGTCTGGATCGGAAGTGTATTCAGTAATTTTCTGCAATGGGGTAGCTTAGTTATCGCAGGGTTCTTCATCTCTACATCGGATCTTGGTCTCCTCGCTGCGGCTCAACGAACATCGCTATTGATCGGCTTCGTTCTTATCACAATCAATTTTATTGTCGCGCCAATGTTCGCTTCGCTCTATAAAGAAGGGGCCATGATAAAGCTACGTAATTTAAGCCGTCTCGCCTGTCGTGCAAATATTGGTTTAGCGCTTATTCCTGTTTTGGTTTGTACGCTATTTCCCGAATTTGTTATGCAGTTTTTTGGTCAGGAATTCATCGCCGCCGCACCGCTGCTAGTCGCTCTTTCACTTGGGCAACTGGTCAATGTGGCGACGGGCTCTGTCGGCTTTCTACTCTTAATGAGTGGACACGAAAAAGTTATGAAGTACATCACTATCGTGTCTGGGATTATCTCAATCAGCCTTTTGATCATACTCTGTCAATTGTTTGGAGTACTTGGTGCGGCTTGGGCTATTGCCATCGGCATGGCGATTCAAAACCTAGCCGCACTTTATTTTGTTAAACGCTATTTAGGTTTTTTTCCGGTCGGTTAATTTATGTCTTCAATGATTTTACGCGTGAGTTTTGCTTTCGTATTACTACTCACGGTCAGCCTCTCATTATGGAAAAGTTCAGATGTAAACCATGCGACTTACATCAGTATGGAAAACTACGTAGGGGGCTCTTCTACCTTGCACTTTACGTTCAGCCTTCTTATTGGTTACCTCGCTGTCTTTACTTTTCCGAAACTGGCAATTGCGACAAAACGGGACACTTTTGGGATCCGGCTACTTCTTTGTCTACTACTGGCCGTTTCATCTGACGAGCTTAGCCAGCTTTTCATCGCTAATCGTACGTTTAGTTTTTCAGATTTAAGCACCAACTGGACTGGTATTCTTATCGGTTACTTTATGGCGAAATGCATTCTAAAACTTAGAGAGTGATTTCACATCGATAAGGGTGGCATAATAGGTACTTCAGATTTTTATGATGTACTTAAGTGACTTAAAAAGGCTTGAGTATACAATCAAAGAAAGAACCATTATGTCACCTCATCCAACCAAAATTACGTTTTTTGAATTTCTCACTCCCCTGATCACATCGGGAAAAAAGACCATAACGATCAGAGACGAATCGGAAAGTCATTATGTCCCACATTCAAAGGTCGAAGTGTTCACGCTAGAAACAGACCGTAAAGTTTGCGATATCGAAATTCTTGCGGTTTCTCCATTAAAGTTTAATGAAATCAATCAGTTTCATGCCGAGCAAGAGGCTATGGAACTACCACAATTAAAACAGTTGATTAAAGATATTTATCCAAACGCAGACTCTCTGTTTGTTATCGAATATAAACTTGTCCGAAAATAACTAGACGACTGGTCTATTTGATCTTATAGTACCCCTATGAATACGAAAACTAATGACACCCGCCAACATATTCTTACCGTCGGATACGATCTTATCGTAAACCGAGGGTTTACTAGTGTGGGACTTTCAGAGCTCCTAAAAACAGCCGCCGTACCCAAAGGCTCGTTTTATCACTATTTCAAATCCAAAGAGCAGTTTGGCGAAGCATTAATTCAAGCCTACTTTGACAAGTACTTTGCTAAATTGAATGAACGATTTACAGATAAAGATCTCAATGGCTATCAACGCCTGATGAGCTATTTTGAAGAACTGGTAAAAGTAGAGAACAACGTATGTAACGCGAGTAAGTGCTTATTAGTTAAACTCAGTGCTGAAGTCTCAGACCTATCAGAGCCAATGCGTCTTGCACTTCGTGATGGTGCAGAGAAAACGATTCAAGCGATAGCAAAATGTATTGATGTCGGCATTGAAGATGGTTCGATTGCAAATGGTGACAGTACCTTACTGGCTAGACAGCTATACTATCTTTGGAATGGTGCAAGTTTACTGAATAAATTGTACCAAGATCAGGCAACACTAACGCAGAGCCTACATTTTACTCAGCATCTACTGCAGAATACTCGCACGTAGCTAAAACAAACACCGTAAGCCCTTCAAATGAATGAGTAAAACGCTCATCTTTGGTGGCATATAAATTCCCGCTTCAGAGCGGGATATTTTGCAACCAACATTAGACGACCGGTCTAATTAATAGTGAGGTAAACATGACTAACGCTACTAACCGCAGGATTGTACTTGCATCTCGTCCACACGGTGCCCCAACTGTCGATAACTTTCGCCTAGAAGAGGTCACCAAACCCACACCAAAAGAAGGAGAGATGCTTTTAAGAACGGTTTACTTATCACTCGATCCATACATGCGTGGCCGCATGAGCGATGCCGAGTCTTATGCCGATCCGGTAGCCATAGATGACGTAATGGTTGCAGGCACGGTATGTCAGGTTGAGAGCTCTAATCATCCAGATTACGAAGCAGGAGAATGGGTACTTGCTTACACCGTAGGCTGGCAAGATTACGCGATTTCAACAGGTGAAATGGTAATTAAGCTAGGTAAAGAGCCGCAAAATCCATCTTATGCGTTGGGCGTGGCTGGTATGCCAGGTTTTACCGCCTACATGGGCTTGCTAGATATAGGCCAACCAAAACCAGATGAAACTGTCGTTGTAGCTTCTGCAACGGGCCCAGTGGGTGCCACCGTGGGTCAAATCGCTAAAATCAAAGGTTGCCGTGTCGTGGGTATCGCGGGCGGTAAGGAAAAGTGCCAATATGCAAAAGATACGTTAGGCTTTGACGAGTGCATTGATCATAAAGCTGACGATTTTGCCGAACAGCTAGAAAAAGCGTGTAAAAACGGCATTGACGTCTACTTCGAAAACGTCGGTGGAAAAGTGTTTGATGCGGTTCTGCCATTATTGAATACCAAAGCTCGCGTCCCTGTTTGTGGTTTAATTTCTCAATACAACTCGACAGAGTTACCAAAAGGCACAGACCACTTGCCACTACTGATGGGTAAAATTCTAACCAAACGAATAAAGATACAAGGTTTTATCATCTTTGATGACTATGGACATCGTTACAATGAGTTTGCCCAAGATATGAACCAATGGTTAGCAGAAGGGAAAATCCAATACCGTGAGCATTTAGTAGACGGTTTGGAAAGTGCACCGGACGCCTTTATCGGTCTACTGCAAGGCAAAAACTTCGGTAAACTCGTCGTTCAGGTTAACCAACCATTATAAGAAGAAAGGAAGGATTCATGATTAAACTGCACCATCTCAATCAATCACGCTCAAAGCGCATTATATGGCTACTTGAAGAGCTAAAAGTAGACTATGAAATCGTCCCTTATGTTCGTGATGAAGTCACGTTTCTCGCGCCACCAGAGTTGAAAAGTGTTCATCCGCTTGGCAAATCACCAGTACTGGAAGACGATGGTGAAATTATCATTGAATCAGGTGCTATTACAGAATACCTGATTGAAAAGTATGCTCAAGATTCGCTCTCTCCTAAACGTGGGACCAAAGCGTACACTCAGTACTTGCAGTGGCTGCACTTCGCTGAAAGTTCAGCAATCTTGCCAATGCTACTCAAACTCTTCGTCAGTAAAGAGCCAACCACGACTCAATTCTTATCTGGGTATGCGGATAAAGAGGCAATGAGCGTACTCAGTTACTTTGAGCACATGTTGGAAGGCAAAAACTATTTGGTTGAGGAGCGCTTAACTGGCGCAGATATCATGATGTCATTCATCGTAGAGTTGGTGCAGAAATTTGGCATGACATCACATTTCCCAAACATCGGGCGCTATGGGCAACAGCTCTCAACGCATTCTGCATTTGTCCACGCTGAACAGATAGAAGCGAAATACGCTTAATAACCGCAATACGCTCAATACCAACAATATCAGCATGGCCCTTTGGTCTATCTCATATACCAAAGGGCTTTTGTCTTCGTATTGCAATGGCCATCGTCATAACCTATCAACTTAATCACTATTTCCGACTTTTCTCCCAGGTACTCCCATACTAATCTGTTGCTACACCAACGCTACTTAGCGCGGAAAGTGAGAGCATAAAACCAAATGAGGATGTCATGATGATTAAGTTAGACTTTTACAAGTTATTCGATACCAAAGAGCTGTTTATCTATTACTGATTCTTCGCCAATGCTTTAATCAGTACGGACGTATCCATACGGCCCAGACCATCACTTTGTAGATCAGCGTATTGCGCATCGACCATTTTGGTTAACGGAAGATCAAGCCCAACTCGCTCAGCTTCCTTCAGACAGAAACCAAGATCTTTGCGCATCCAATCGATCGCAAAACCAAAATCAAATTTGTCTTGTGCCATCGTAGACGCTCGATTTTCCATCTGCCATGATCCTGCGGCACCATGCTTCAGCGTTTCAACAACTTGATCAATATCTAAACCCGATTTTTGTGCAAGCAGTATCGCTTCACTTAAGCCTTGTAGTACACCACCGATACAAATTTGGTTCACCATCTTACAACGCTGACCTTGGCCATTTTCACCGAGTAACGTGATCTGCTTTGCATACGCATTCATAACTGGAGAAGCTTGTTCAAATACATCGGATTCACCACCACACATAATAGTGAGAACGCCGTTTTCAGCGCCAGCTTGACCTCCAGATACTGGAGCATCAATGAAATGATTACCAACCTTTTGACACGCTTCTGCCAACTCTACTGCCAATTCCGCAGAAGTTGTGGTGTGATCCACAAGTACTGCACCCGCTTTAAGGCCGACGAGTGCACCATCCTCACCATAGACAATACTACGAACATCGTCGTCGTTCCCTACACAGATAAAAACAAAGTCACAACCTTCAGCAGCTTCACGAGGCGTTTCACAGGCAACGCCGTCATACTCCTTCGCCCATTTATCCGCTTTCGCTTTAGTACGATTATAAACTTTTGTCTTATAACCAGCCTTGCTTAAATAGCCCGCCATTGGGTACCCCATTACACCCAAACCAATAAACGCTACTTGTTGTTTTGACATCATCTACTTCCCTTGTTTTTGAGCGGAATGAATATGCTACTAAAGAACGTATATCATTACTTGTGATTTTTAGGTTTTCCATTGCCACTATCCCCAAATAACTTCAGAATGCATCATCTGATTCAACAAACTGACAACGTGATGAACTACCAAGCTGCTATTTTTGATATGGACGGACTTCTCCTTGATACGGAGCGTGTCTGCATGCGTATATTTCAAGAAGCATGTGACGTACAGAAACTGCCGTTTTATGAAGATATTTATCTCTCCATCATTGGACGCAATGCCATAGGTATCGAAACCATTTTCCGCAAAGCATACGGCAACGACTTCGAGCGTTTACATGCAGAATGGCGCATTCGCTACAACGCGGTTGTAAAACATCAAGCCATTCCGCTTAAAGCTGGGGTAATTGAGCTTTTGGACTGGCTCAAGGCAAAGAATATTCCTGTTGCAGTGGCAACCTCTACCGAGAAGGAAGTCGCCACCATCAAGTTAAACCTGGCAGGCATTAACCATTATTTTGCTAACCTTACGACGGGTTGCGAAGTAAATAATGGCAAACCCGACCCAGAAATCTATTTGCTTGCAGCACGTCGCTTAAATGTTGAACCAACGAAATGTTTAGCTTTCGAAGACTCTAACAATGGCGTTCGCGCGGCAGTATCGGCAAATATGGCAACCTATCAAATCCCCGACCTTGTAGCGCCGTGTGATGAAATACGTCAACTTGGCCATGTCATTGTGCCATCATTGCACGATGTGTTGAGACAACTCGAACATTCAAATTGAAGGGAAAGGCATACTAGGCGTTGGCGTTTGAAAGTAAAGACCGTGTTGTTGTCGAGTGGTTTTTTATGTGATCAATCCCTGCAGTCGAGCAGTATAAGTGAGTAAAAAAGTGTCAACCTAACGGTCAACGCACATTTTTACTCAAGCTGTGGGTTGATAATAAGACTTATAACCAAGCGATTTCAAGATATTAAGTTTAATAAACTAATTAGCTCAACACATAAAATGGAGAAAGTGATATGTCTTTACGTTTAGTAGCCGCGACCATTGCACTTGCCGGACTTAGCTTCGGTGCGCAAGCCAGTGCCGAGTGTGAAGTTTCATTAGACGCGAACGATATGATGCAGTTTTCAACCAAAACACTCAGTGTTCCAGCCTCATGTAGCGAAGTCACACTCACACTAAACCATACTGGGAAAATGCCTGCGCAATCAATGGGGCATAACGTGGTGATTGCCGACACCGCTAACATCCAAGCAGTCGGTACCGACGGTATGTCTGCTGGTGCAGATAATAGCTACGTCAAGCCAGGAGATGACCGCGTCTATGCTCATACTAAAGTGATTGGCGGTGGTGAAAGCACAAGCATCACATTTAGCACAGAAAAAATGACGGCTGGTGGTGATTACTCTTTCTTCTGTTCGTTCCCTGGTCATTGGGCGGTCATGCAAGGCAAATTTGAATTTAAGTAGTAGTTTGACTTTACGTATAAGTTTGAATTCGCTTTTATCCCGATAACAAATTCTATTGGTAAAAACGATGATTTGGACTTAACAACAAAAGGGAAGCACTCGCTTCCCTTTTATTCGCTGTTACTCTGTCAGAAAACCACCCGTTTGGTGCTTCCATAACTGTGCGTAAACGCCATCAAGTGTTAGCAATTCATGGTGAGAACCTTGTTCGATGACTTGACCATCGTCCATAACGATCAATCGATCCATTGCAGCAATCGTTGATAAACGGTGCGCAATGGCAATTACGGTCTTGCCTTCCATCAATATTTCTAGATTTTCCTGAATCGCAGATTCCACTTCAGAATCGAGCGCTGATGTCGCTTCGTCCATAATAAGAATTGGTGCATTTTTAAGAAGTACACGCGCAATCGCTACACGCTGTCGCTGTCCACCTGACAATTTCACACCACGCTCACCCACTTCAACGTCATATCCGACATTACCCTGCTCATCTTTAAGCGTTTGAATAAAATCGTGGGCGTGCGCTTTATTTGCAGCCGCAATCACGTCTTCCATCGATGCGTTAGGATCACCGTACAAAATATTTTCTTTGATAGAACGATGTAATAATGATGTGTCCTGAGTAATCATGCCGATATGCTGGCGCAGAGACTCTTGCTCAACCTGAGAAATATCTTGCCCATCGATACAAATTTTACCTGAGCTGACATCATAAAAACGAAGTAACAAGTTAACCAATGTTGATTTACCCGCACCCGAACGACCAACGATGCCAACTTTTTCTCCAGGTTTTATCGTAAGGTTCAAGTTGTCAAATACGGCTTTTTCTTCGCTATAATTGAAACCTACTCTGTCAAAACGAATTTCACCATGTTGAATTTGCAAAGGTTTCGCATTGGGTACGTCTTTCACTTCGACATCGTTAGAAATCGTACTAATGCCATCTACGACAGTACCAATGTTCTCAAACAACGCACTGACTTCCCACATGATCCATTTAGACATGCCCTGTACGCGCAGCGCAATACTGATGCCGACAGCAATAGCACCAATCGTCACCGCAGCATCCAACCAAAGATAAACAGAAATCGCCCCAATAGATAACAACAATAAGTAGTTAATTGCATCAACACTAAACAGCAAACACGTTGCCATGCGCATCTGACGATACACCGTGACGAGAAACTGCTTCATGCTGCTTTCTGCATACTCTAACTCACGTTGTGAGTGAGCAAATAGTTTCACCGTCGAGATGTTAGTGTAAGAGTCTACAATTCGACCAGTCATGACAGAGCGTGCATCAGCTTGCTCTGTTGCAATCTGCTTCATCTTGGGAATAAAGTAAAATTGGATCAAGATATACAAGGCAAGCCACACAACGATTGGTAGCATAAGCAACCCGTCAGCTTCTCCCATCATCCAAATCATCGATAGAAAATAGACGCTGATATAAACAAGTACATCCAAGAGTTTCATCACGGTTTCTCTTACCGCTAACGCGCTTTGCATCACTTTCGTTGCGACACGACCAGCAAAATCACGTTGGAAAAAGCCAACCGCTTGTTTTAGCAAATAACGATGAATAAGCCAGCGAATAGACATTGGGTAGTTGCCCAGCAAAGTCTGGTGCATGACCATCGAATGTACAAATCCAAGAACGGGCATCACTACAGCCACTAAGAACACCATCACTAACATTTGATCGCCTTGATCTTGCCAGAATGTTGCGGGGTCTTGATTGGACAATATATCAACCAATTCACCCATGTATCGCAACAGAGTGACTTCAGTAATAGCAATGAGTGCACTAAACACCGCCATGACAATCAGTGGGATTTCAAACCCTCGAGTATAAAAGCGGCAAAAGCCAAACAGTGTATTCGGTGGCTTTTGCGTTTCATCCTGGGGAAAAGGTAAGGTCAGTTTTTCAAACCAATTAAACATATAACGACTTCATTTCCACGATTAAATTTGCTGACGTTTTACTATCTTTTGACCAAAAAGTCAGTAAAATAAGCAAACAAAAGTTCAAATGATAATAATTACAATTAAGTTTTCTATTTAAAATAAGCTTTGGGAATGAATTTATGAAAAATCATAACTCGCTGACTATTGCGATTCGTACAGCTTTAGCTTGTGCCCTCACACCGGTAATGGCAGTGGTCTCACTAAACGCATATGCACAAGATGAAGTGACAGAAATGGAAACCATGACGGTGACTGCGCAAGCGTTGAAAGTGGAAACACCAGCAGCAGAAACGCCTAAGTCTGTGTCACTTATTTCAGAAGACGAGCTTCGAGTTCGTGCTCCCAAAAAACTAGATGAAGCGCTCCGCTATACTTCCGGTGTCACTGCCCAGCCTTACGGTTCTGATAACGACACGGATTGGTTCAAGATTCGTGGTTTCGATGCCGCAACCTATTTAAACGGCAACCGATTGTTCCGTGATGGCTACTACAATTGGTTAATTGAGCCCTATGGTATCGAGCGTATAGAAGTCGTAAAAGGCCCGTCTGCAATTCTGTTTGGAGAATCAGCGCCAGGTGGTGTCGTCAACGCCGTACAAAAAAAACCGACATTCACACCACAAGGTGAAATCAAAGTTGAAGTGGGTAATAACAACCACCAATCCGTTGGCTTTGATATCGCAGATGAGGCAAATGAAGACGGCACGATGCGCTACCGCCTAGTAGGCTTGATGACCGGCCAAGACGGAGAGCTGGATGACACTGAAAATAAGCGCTTCTATATTGCACCAAGTTTAGAAATCGATATCTCTGATCAAACCATGCTGACACTTATGGCAACTTACCTTCATGATGATGGCGTCCCTACTAACCCATTTTTCCCTGCGGCAGGTACTCTGATTCACTCCAATTTTGGTAAGGTCGACCCATCAACTAACTTAGGCCAACCTGATTACGATAAATATGAACGTAATCAGCTCTCCGTTGGCTATTTACTTGAACATGACATCAACGATACTTGGACATTTTCACAAAACGCAAACTACGGCTCCAATGAACTGTATTTAAGAAGCTCATACGTATTCCCGAATAGTGACGCGACTACTGAAGAGTTAACACAAGGACTCGTCTTTCGTGATGGTAAAAACCAAAGCTTCACCTTTGACAATAACGCTGTTGGTAACTGGGTAACAGATAGCGCCGAACATACGGCACTGATTGGTGTCGATCTGCAACATCACAAGACGGAGGGTGATGAGCAAGATGACTACGCTTTCGGCACGATCAACCCGTTCAATCCAGTGTACGGAAACTACACTGCGAAAGATTTTAATATCGAACGTGAAATCAATAAAACTCAAGCCAGTGTGTACTCACAATACCAACTTAAGTTCCAGGAACAATGGATTGGTAATATTGGCGCGCGTTACGACTGGGTGAAAACCGAAAACAAAGGTCACGGCTCGAATGCTTATGGGGTTGTTGATCAAAATTTAGACCGCGATGACAGTGAGCTTTCACTCAATGCTGGCATCTTGTACTCAGCAGAGAACGGCCTTTCGCCATACGTTAACTACTCACAATCGTTTGAAGTCATTAGCACTATTGATAAAGCCACAAACAAACTCTACAAACCACTTAAAGGTGAGCAAGTAGAAGTAGGTGTAAAATATGAACCAAGCTTTATGGATGGCTTCATCAATGTTGCATGGTTCGATATCTCCCAAAACAATGCTCTGGTAACGAATCCAACGACTTATGTCGCTACACAAACGGGTGAAGTCACATCAACAGGCGTAGAAGTCGAAGGTGCAGCACAACTCACTGATGACGTTAAGTTGCTAGCTAGCTACACCTACACTAAAGCAGAAACTGATGAAACATACGGTAAAGGCAAACAACAAGCTGCCCTGATTCCAAAACATCAAGCGTCTGCATGGGTAGATTATAGCGCGTATCGCTTAGTTCCTGGATTGAATGTAGGTACTGGCATTCGTTACGTTGGCGAATCTAAAGATAACCCAGCAAGTTCTGATTTAACTGTGCCATCTGTAACGCTTTGGGATGCCGCCCTCACTTACGACATCACCTCACAATGGCAAGCTCAGTTGAACGTGAACAATATTCTTGATGAAGAATACGTATCCGGCTGTGATTACTACTGTTACTACGGCCAATCACGCTCTGTGGTATTAAACGCAAATTATCGCTGGTAATAGTTATTCCCACTCCCCTCTTTAGTGAGGGGAGCATTTTCTGAGACCTATCCATGTTTCAACTATCTAATATTCAGGTTGTTCGAGGCGGACGTCAAATCCTCGGCATTGACCAACTGAGCATCCCTACTAATGAACTGACTGTAGTGTTAGGGCACAATGGCTCGGGAAAATCTACATTAGTGAATTTGCTGTCTGGGCAGATGGCTTCTGATAAAGGCCGTGTAGCGCTAAACGGCGAAGCACTCTCATCACTAAAAACTAAAGAACTCGCTAAACAGGTTGCCTTTTTACCACAAAAGCTGCCGACCTCGGCCGGACTTAGTGTGCGGGAACTGGTGCGTTTGGGCCGCTTTCCTTGGCGCGGAACCTTCGGGCGTTGGCGCAAAGAGGATGAAAACATCATCGATGCCGCCATGGAACAAACTGGCGTGACTCCTTTCGCTGACAACCTAGCCGATGAGTTATCAGGCGGCGAACGCCAACGTGCTTGGGTTGCCATGTTGTTAGCACAGCA
Source organism: Vibrio mytili (assembly GCF_049563345.1). Lineage (NCBI taxonomy): Bacteria > Pseudomonadati > Pseudomonadota > Gammaproteobacteria > Vibrionales > Vibrionaceae > Vibrio > Vibrio mytili. Next base: position 1,147,119 of record NZ_CP110482.1, read on the forward strand.
ATCACCAGTATTAATTTTAGATGAACCAACATCCGCTTTAGATATCCACCACCAGTACCAATTGATGGCACTGTTGGCAGAGCTAAATCAAACCCAAGGTTGCGGTATCATCGTGATTTTGCATGATCTCAACCTCGCTCTACGCTATGCCACTCATATTGTTGCCCTCAAACAAGGTCGAATCGCCTTTGAAGGCAAAGCTGAATTACTTGCCGATGAAGCCCGTTTATCAGAGCTTTACCATTCGCCGATTAAACTTATTGATCACCCTCATCCAATTCCCGATTCACCCACCAATAAGGTTGCTATAGTATGCGCATGATCTCTCGTTTTGTTATTAGTTGTATTTTTGCCTTCATGGCAATCAATGCCCACGCAAGTTTAACGGTGACAGATAGCCGCGGTGAACATCAGCTCGAAGCCATTCCAAAACGCGTTGCTGTACTCAACTGGGATATTTTAGAGCAGGTATTAGAGTTAGAAGTTACCCCTATCGCCGCTCCCAATATACCCGGCTACACCGAGTGGGTCGTTCAGCCAGCCGTTCCTAAAAGTGTTGAAGATGTTGGTACACGTGCTGAGCCAAACCTTGAAAAACTCGCACAACTTAACCCCGATGTCATCATTGCGGCCGCAGCACAAAAAGATTTAATTCCGCAACTAGAACGCATTGCACCCGTGCTCTATTATCAGAATTTTGAACAACAAGATGACCAAGCTGCCGTTGCCATTGAGCAATTTAAACAATTAGCCGTGGTGTTTGGCAAACAAGAACTGGCGCGAAAAAAATTAGATGTCATGCAACAACGCTTTGACCAATTACAGCAAGAGTTAGTTGGCGCTTTTGGTAAAGAATTACCTAAGGTGCTGCCCTTGCGTTTTTCTAATCAAACCTCTGCGTTTTTGTTTACACAAAATTCGACCGCGCAATACGCGTTGGATCACTTGGGTCTCACCAACCCATTACCTCAAGAAGCCAAAAAATGGGGAATTAATCAACAGCGGTTAACCGAGCTGCGTAACATCCAAAACGGTTATGTGCTCTATATCCGCCCATTTCCTCAAGAAAAAGAGCTAGAAAAGTCCATTTTATGGAAAGCCATGCCTTTTGTACGCCAGGGCCATGTCAATGGTATGGATGCAGTGTGGAGCTACGGCGGTGCGATGTCTATTTTGTATACTGCTGAATCAATTACGAAAAGCTTGCTTGAGGTAGCACCTCAGTGATTTTAGCTCGTCATTATGCTTTATTATTGTCGGCGGTATTTGTTGCCGCTATTGCTAGCTTGCAATTGGGGAACGAGGTCACGTTTCCTGGCCAATGGCAATTGATTCTTTCGCCAAGTAAAGCGGAGACATTTGCGGATTTTAACTTTGTCTATGGCCTGTTACCGCGCGCATTAATAGCAATGCTGGTCGGTGCTATGCTTGGGTTAGTCGGCAGTCTCATGCAGCAACTTACCCAAAACCCATTAACATCACCACTGACTCTTGGCACTTCATCTGGTGCTTGGCTTGCTATTATTATCGTCAACATTTGGTTCCCCAACCTGATAGCAGATTACACCGCGCTGGCTGCGATGAGCGGAGCGTTACTCGCTTTTGGCTTAATCTTAGTGATCGCGGGTCCCAAAAACATGACGGGCTTACCTTTGGTTGTCTCTGGGATGGTGGTGAACATTTTACTTGGTGCGATTGCGACTGCCATCATTCTACTCAATGAACAATTTGCCCAAAATGTGTTTATGTGGGGCGCAGGTGATTTGGCTCAGAATGGCTGGGAATGGCTGCAATGGCTATTACCTCGCCTTTCTATCTCCGTCTTATTGATCCTGTTTGCACCTCGAATTTTGACCTTGTTACGCCTCGGACACCAAGGCGCGGCTGCACGTGGGTTACCAGTAGTGCCGACTTTTATCCTACTGATGGTAATAGGTATTTGGTTAGTATCTGCTTCTATTACTGCCGTTGGTGTGATTGGTTTTATTGGCTTACTGACTCCGAATATAGCTCGCGCCATGGGCGCACGTACCCCAAAAATGGAGTTATATTCTAGTGCATTACTCGGTGCACTATTACTCCTTCTGACGGACATGCTATCAGTATGGCTCAGTCAATCCAGCAATGAAGTCATTCCTAGTGGTATCACAACCGCAGCCATTGGCGCGCCAGCATTGATATGGTTTAGTCGCCGGCAATTAAAGGCCCAAGATTCGCTAACCATTTCACTGCCACATCATAGAAATCATATTAGCGCCATCAGTTTTACCGCTTTGGTCTGTGCTTTACTAACTGCAATTAGCCTACATGTTGGCTTTCAAATAACAGATACGCAAATGTCAGACACGGCCTGGAGCTTTGCTTGGCCGTCAGAGTATCAATGGAGCCTAAGGTATCCACGCTTTGTCACTGCCTTATTTGCTGGTATCGGCCTTGCCATGGCTGGCAGTATCTTACAGCGCTTAATCTACAATCCTCTCGCCAGCCCAGATATTCTAGGGGTATCCTCTGGTGCGACTTTTGCCCTCGTGTTTTCGTCCTTATTTCTAGGCCACAACTTATTGACCACCAACTGGCTGACCGCATTGGCTGGCAGTGTATTCGTGTTAGTCATTTTGTTGATTCTAGGTAAACGGCATCAATATACGCCCTCGAGCCTCATTTTGACTGGTATTGCAGTCACAGCGCTACTCGAAGCCCTAGTACAGTTTTGTATGGCACGAAGTTCGCAGGAGAGCTATAAGATCCTACAATGGCTAGCGGGTTCAACTTATCGCGTCACACCAGAACAAGCACAATTATTGGCGATTACAGTTTCGGTATTGTTGACGTTAAGCTTAATCACCACTCGCTGGTTAACATTAATGTCTATCGGTCGAGGCTTTGCGCAAGCTCGTGGGCTTAGCGCTCAATTTGCGAGTTTAGTCCTACTATGCATAGTGGCTATGTTGTGTGCTGTGGTTACGGCAACCATGGGACCCGTTTCTTTTGTTGGGCTAATTGCACCCCATATGGCAATGATGTTAGGTGCGCAGCAAAGTCGCTCACAGCTAGTTGTTGCTGGTTTGATTGGTGCAATCTTAATGCTATGGGCTGATTGGATTGGCCAAGTGGCACTTTACCCAATGCAAATTGCTGCAGGCACCTTAGTGGCAATCATTGGTGGGTTATATTTCTTATGCTTATTAGTAGTGAGCCGCTTACGGGGCGCTTAGTATTAAGAATAATTAGCAGATAATCCAAGTCCACTCACAGAGCCCGCCGCTAAGCTGCGGACTCTGTTCCTAGTCTTCTCTTTGTGGGAAACGCTGTTCATAGAGATCCATAAAGTCCTGACGAATCAAATGCTCTAAGTGATTCGCTTTGTCGGTTGGACAAAATATCATCACATGAACATTTTGCTCTCCCGTTGGGTTACTGGAAATGTGAATGTGCGGCTCAGCGCCTGGTAAGTCCACACCAGCATGCTTTTCAATCATGGCGTTATATCGATGAGCTACCTCACTGAAGTAACTGCAATGCTCTTCAATCTTGTCAGTTAAAGCGGGGAAAAGCGGATATAAGTTGACGAAGTCTTTCACGACGATAGAGAAGTTATGATAGACGTAACGCTTCATAAAATTGAGGTTCTTCACCGGGTACGTAAAAAACATGCTATTTGGAAGCGTGGCGGTTTTACCTGTGTAGTGATACTGGCCATGATAAAGGTCAATTTCTTGGATCACTGTTGCCATCATGTTGTGCTCAATCACTTCACCGCATAACGTTCCAACCTCGATCCAATCACCAACCCTAAATGAACGTGAACTCGCCCTTTGAATAGAGCCAGTAAAACATAAAATGATCTCCTTTGAGGCGACAACGATCGCGACAGCAATAGCGGTCACACTCAATGCAAATTCACTGATTTCAGACTGCCACAAGATAAACAGAATAAGCAAAGTAAGCGTAAAAGTGCCATTTTTGGTACGAGACATCCAACTACGTTGCTTTTCAGAAAGTAGAGTGTCTTCACCACGAATCATCGACAATGCCACACGACGAATAAGCAACATTGCTACTAATATTAAAAGAGAAAACAACGTTTTGTGTGAAAGAAGAAAATCGATAACCTGCTGAACTTTCTCCATTTAAGGACTCCATAAAAAGCTTTTTCAGAATAGGCAACCATAACAGATAATTTTTCAACTTAAAGCTATGTCGGTAGAAGAGCGAAACAAAAAAAAGGATTCAGTGCTAATAAAAGCCCTGAATCCTTTTTCTTTAACTCACTCGAATGAAAAAACGTCTGAAGATCAATCCTCTCGAAAAGCGCGATTCATACTGTCTGTGATAGGTTTAATCAAATAGCTTAAAGGCGTTCTTGGCTCCGAGAGAATCAGCACTTCTGCATTCATCCCAGAGGTCAAGCGATACTTCGTCACATCATCTTCAGAGATGGCGACACGTGCTAGGTAATAATCTTCTCGTTCGGGCTCTGATAACTTATCAGCTGATACAGTCAAAACGGTACCATCTAAAGGAGCCACATTTCTCGCGTTTAGAGCGGTGAGGCGAATATGAGCTTGCTGGCCAGGATTAATTAAGTCGATATCACGAGGGTTTACTCTCGCTTCTACTAGCAACTGATCGTTTTGAGGAACTAACTCCAGCAAGGTATCGCCAGATCCAACCACGCCTCTTTCAGTAAATACTTGCATATTCACCACTCGTCCGCTAATCGGTGCTTTAATCGACGTTCTTGCGGCTACATCTTGCGCGGAGCGGTATTCCTCACGAATGCTGACGATCTCAGTTTGAGTATCTCTCAACGCTTCCACTATTTCATTAATGCGCTGAAGTCTTAACTCTTCGATTTTCGCTTGGTTTTCATCTAACCTCTTACTCACAGTAAGCGATTGGCGGTCTAACTGACTCAAGGTACTTCTGACTTCAGCAGCAAGACGCTTAAACTGCAACAACGTTGATTTACCCGAAAAACCTTTCTGCACTAATGCCTGATTGCTTGCGATCTCTTCTCTAATTAATTGCAGCCTTTCTCTTTCAATAACTTTTGTCTTCTGTAGGTTTTCTAGCTCTAGGTTTGCGCCTGAAATACTTTGTTTTATGATCCCAAGTTGGCTTTCATAGTAACGTTGTCTAGCTTGAAATATTTTATTTTGTACTAATTGCGCTTGGCGAACGACTTCAACGCGAGGAATCGCCGTCAAATCATCAGACCAAACAATAGAAGGCAGTTCATCTAGTTCCGCGCTAAGGCGATTTTCCTTCGCTAAAGTATGAATATACTTCCCACTTAACGCATCGAGTCTCGCCATCGATTGATCTTTAGACAATTGGATAAGTAATTGTCCTTTTTCAACTAGGTCGCCTTCTTGAACGTATAATTTGTCGACGATGCCACCCTCTAGATGTTGGATTTCCTGTCGCTTAGTGAGGACGGACAGATCACCATAGGCAATAGCTGCACTTTCTAGTTTTGCAGTCGCAGCCCAAAAGCCAACACCACCGATAAACACGCTCATCGCTACGACGACAAGCAAAATAGGCTGTAGAAATTTCAGCTGAGCTTGGGGGCTATAACGATAAACACGTCCATTGGATGAATCATTAACTGTTGGCAGTTGATTGCTCATTTGTCACTCTCGGAATGTCAGTTTTATCTTTACCCATCATACGTTTAAGCACTTCTTCGCGTGGGCCATATAATTTGACTTTGCCATCGGCCAAGTACAATAAGCGATCCATTTGTCTGAGCGTACTCGCACTATGAGCAATCACAATAATCGTTGTACCTTGTTGCTTTAAGTGTGCAATTAAACGTTGGAATGCTGCTTCTCCGTCACCATCGAGGTTGGCATTGGCTTCATCGAATATCACCACTGGTGGATCACCGTAAACAGCACGAGCAAGTGCAATTCTTTGTCGCTCTCCCCCAGACAGTCCACGGCCATGTTCACCAATAACAAAGTCATACCCTTTGTTCTTACTCAGTATTAACTCATGACATCCAGCCAACTTCGCCGCAGCAATAACCTTTGCCGGATCCTCATCTTTAAAACGCGATATATTTTCCCTGATAGTCCCAGGAAACAACTCCACTTCTTGTGCTAGATAGCCAAAGTGATCACCACGATCTTCAGTCGCCCAAGTCGAGACTTCCATACCATCTAGCGTCACCTTTCCGGCTAAAGGCCTTATGTTTCCTAACAGGAGTCGAGCAAGAGTAGATTTACCAGTACCTGACGCGCCGATAAGCCCAACAGAGACACCTGCGGGAATGGAGAGAGTTACTGATGAAATGACTGGTTCGGATGCACCGAAATGTCGGTACGCAAGCCCCGTGAGTTCATAATTCCCTTTAGGTGTTGGCAATGGCATGTCCGACTCGTCTTGTCGCACTATTGCCTCAATATCCTTTAAACGTTGGTATGAATTTCGAGCCGACATCGCACCGCGCCATGTACCAATAGCCTGCTCCATTGGAGAAAGCGCTCGACTCATAAGGATGGAACTAGCAATCATCGCACCAGCAGTAATTTCATGCTGAATAACCAACCAAGCACCACCACCAAGTAAGGCAACTTGCAATGTACTGCGAACAAATTTGGAGAAATTGCTGATATAAATCGTTTTTCCAGCCACCGTCTCTTCTAAAGTATTTATTTTATTTGCACGAAGCTGCCATCTTTCCAAAAAAGCATTCATCATCCCCATGGCCAAGATGGAATTCGAATTTTGTGTCGCAAGTTCTGCTTCGTTTATTTGAGAAAGTGCTTTAACTTCACTCTCCTGAATTGCTTTTCGTGCCATAAACTCATTGAGCATGCCTAATCCAAACAGCACGATCGAACCCAACAACGCGATATGGCCTAAAACAGGATGTAACAGATAAACAAAGAGAATAAATAGAGGTGTCCAGGGAGCGTCTAATAAAGGATAAGGTGCTTGACTGCTTAAAAAACCTTTTATCGTTTGAATATCCCTCAGTACTTGAGAAGTAAAACTTTTCCCCGTATGCACTTGGTACTGGATACTACGCTTAAGCATAAAAGTAGAAAGCTTGGTATCCATCCAATAGCCAAACGACTTACTCACTTTAGCACGTGCAATATCAACGAGGGACATAGTAAATAGTGCGGCAATAACTATAACGGTCAACAACACCAAGGTGTCCACCGAATAAGAAGAGAGAACTCGATTGTACACTTGCAGCATGTACAGAGGGATAGAGAGAACCAATAGGTTAATAAAAAAACTAAAGCAAACTAGCAGGCCAATAAGCGTCCATAGTTTTTGTCGAACTTCTTTAAAAACTTCTTTTTGCACGACAACTTCCGTCCAATAGAAACTATAGCAGGGTGACAGAAGATTTCTCCTTTCACCCTGCTGCGTTTTTAGATTACAAACAAATCTGCACCGTAAGTATCGATGTCTGTTTCGGTAATCCCTTTTAATTTGACTACGAGATCTGCGCCATCAGTAAATACCGCGTTACCCGCTGCATCATAGCTAAAGCTCAAATCAGAAAAGTCATTCACTGTACTACTACTAATGCGAATAACATCTTCACCTATAGTAAAGTCAGCGACTGTTGCTGTACCGTGACCACCAAATAGGTCAGTGAAGATGAATAGATCGGTATCCGCTCCGCCAACTAAAAAGTTATCACCTGACCCAGCAACTAAAACGTCACCGCCGGTGCCACCATTGAGGATATTATCACCGCTTAGACCGAGAAGAATATCTTCACCAGAACCACCCTTGAGGATATCGTTACCTTCGCCGCCTCGTAAGATGTCATTACCAGCACCGCCAATTAACTTGTCGTCACCCTCGCCGCCAATTAAGATATCGTTACCACCACCGCCAACGATCTTATCATCACCATCTAGGCCGATGAACATTTCATTGTCGCCACTAAAATTGCTGAGATCATCGCTTTCATTTGAACCAACAATTACGTTATCAATATCGTCATACAAGCTCATTCTTCACACTCCCTTTTATTATTGAATAGACTTTTGTTTCTCGTCTTGCTTCAACTGGAACCAGACACTTGAAGTCTAATAGCCAGATAGATAAGTGTGAGTTTGAATATGGGATGATATTTACAAACTAATATAGTTAAAATGAAATTTTATCTGGTACTTTATCTCTCAATCTTCTTACATAACAGCATCTTAATTCTAGTACTAGAGATTACGTTTTGCCCAACTCGTGGCTTGCGTCCTATTTTTAACCTCTAGTTTTCTAAAGATATTATACAAATGTGACTTTATCGTATGCTCACTAATAAACAATGAGTCAGCAATTTCCATATTAGAGCCACCATCCTTGAGCATTTTCAAAACTTGTATCTCACGTCGCGTCAGCTCCACCTCTATCGCAGGCTCTACGACACTGTCGTACTCCTTTCCCCGATAATAGGTGATCAGCTTGTCGAGCAACTTTCTAGAAAGCCAGTTATCACCTTCTACTATCGCACTTAAGCCCTGGCATAATTTCTCTAAAGAATCCTTTGGACCGAATATACCTTTAACATATGGCCAAGAAGCGAGCTCTTCAGTATCGAGTTCATACCCTAGGTTAAGCATGATTGTCCCTAAAACTTTATTACCATCTTTCAAGTAATCTAAAGTTTCAGATGGGATATCTACGGCAAAATCTACTAATAGAAAATACCGTTCAGGAATTGCTTCATGACACGTCGGATTTCGAACATCAATAATGGTTATTCTCGTTCCTGTATATTGACAAAGCATTTCCTTAAAGTTTTCACTCTGCAAACTCTGTTGAGTTAGCATGAGGATTTCAGGCTTTTCCTTGTACTGATCCATGTGGTTTTCTCATACTTCAATTACGTTACATCTTAGATTACTAATAAACGACTAGTACTATTTCTGTAGCTAATCACTAGGTTGTCAGAGTAAATTCATTTGAGAAACATTTACAATACAAATGTATTAAAAGTGGGACAATAAAAACAAGTTCTCAAGTTTGAGACAAAATCGCACTAATAAATCATTATTGAATACAAGGATTTATAGAAATGACCAAATCGCCCTAAATTTTTGAGTGATTGTTTGGGATTTTGAGAGAAGACCCACTAAATACCGAAGGTATTGGTAGCTTAAAACCATAATTCCAGTGAATACTCTCGGTAAAAATGAGAGAGTGAAAAAGGTCATCCAATAAACCATCCTTATTGAAACAATAAAGATCCATTATATTAACTTTTTCACTACAAATAAGCGTCGTAGAACTACTTATATAATTGAGGGAGTTTCAGAAAAATTTTCTTCAGCCCAAATCAAAGCCTGAACCCGATTTTTTACATCAATTTTCTTAAAGATGTTATGTAAATGGGTTTTAACCGTATTTTCACTGACAAACAGCTGCTCAGCGATTTGTTGATTAGACGCCCCTCTCGAAAGGAAGGTAATAATTTGTTGCTCTCTTTTAGTCAAGATGGCAGGTGTGTTCTTATTCATCGGTTTGCTGTGACGACGAAGATGGGTGATATATTGCTGAGAGAACTTTCTGCTAAACCACATATCTCCCTCCAACACTTTCTCGATACCGACTTGAAGCGTTTTAATATCATCAGAAGTATAAAAGATACCCGCTAAGGAACCCCAAACAAATAACTGATCGGTAGATATGGTTTTCTCGCAATTTATAAGAATTTCAAGCGTGCTCTTAAGCTCACCTGTTTTAAATTCCATATAGCGAGTGAAAACCTCATCACTTACAACACTATAATCTAAAATAATGGCCGAAACTGATTGATATTCAACTGATTGATCTGCCAATGAACAGCTAGAAAGGCACTCTGGAGTGATCAGAAAAACATTAATACCGAGCTTTGTCTCCAATACATCTTTCAACAAAGACGACTGCAGGCTTCCCTCTGTAATTAAAATGATCTCTTTCTTATCTTGTTGCGCCATCCGTTGTGCATTCCTTTAGTAGTTTCGATTTAACTACGCAATAGATTTAGTTATAGAGCTAGTATTGTCAAGTATGAAAATAACTAGCACTATTTCTCAACTTACTGAAATGGCTTGTTTTTTTAGAGTGTAGGTATGACAAGTATTAAAAAAGGGAGTAAGCCTCCCTTTTTACCTAACCAGGCATATGTCTCAATAAACTATCGCTTCTTTAGGTAACCCAACAAACTCTACCTTCGAAAAAGCGTCGACCTTCTGAGCATCTTATTAAGCAGATTAGTCTCTAGTTCATGTTACAATAATTATAAAAATCAGTAGATTAGTGAATCGGCACTGCGTTTTTCTGATTAAACTTACCAAAATATTGCTCTAGAACTTCCGGAGTCAATTTACCTTCGGCTTCTAGTTTTTTCAGCTCTGCTGCGATTTCCTTTTGCTCTTCCAGAGAAGGAAGCTTCACTTCTTCTTCCTGCCCTACTTCCTGAGAAATCTGCTCTAGCTCTTTTTCGAAGTCGTTCATAATACTTACCTAAGTTGAGTCATTAAACTTGTTACTCTGTTTATTCTAACCAACTCTATAGCTTGAAGCTACCTACCATCTCATCAAGACGCGCTGAGAGTTGCTGAAGATCGTGGCTTGCAGAAGCCAACTCTTCCGCCGTCGCGGTTGTCATCTCATTGATCGCATTGATTTCTTCAATATTCTGATTGATGGCGTGGACAACCGTAGATTGCTCTTCAGTTGCAGTTGCTACTTGTGTATTCCGATCAGAAATATCCGCAATTCGCTCAGAGATATTCACCAACACAGAAACGGCTTCGTCGGTAGAAGCAACCCCTTCAAACGTCACGGCTTTACCCGCTTCCATAGCATTCACAGCATCTTGAGCATCACTTTGTAGTTGGTTGATCATTTTCTGAATTTCTTCAGTGGAATCGGCCGTTCGCGATGCCAAATTTCGCACTTCATCGGCGACAACAGCAAAACCACGCCCTTGCTCCCCTGCTCGAGCCGCCTCTATAGCAGCATTTAGGGCAAGTAAATTCGTCTGGTCTGAAATGTCGCGAATAACCCCCAGGATCGAACCTATATCTTTGGTTGTAGAAGCCAACTGAGTCACAACAACATTGGTCGTTTCAACGTCTACCGCAAGTCGACTGATCACATCTTTCGCTTTTATTACGACTTGATGACCAGTTTGAGTGTTATCAGAAGCGGTATTAGCGGTGTCTGCGGCTGTCGCAGCATTCGACGCAATCTCACTGATCGTTGCCCCCATTTGGTTTATGGCAGTAACGACTTGAAGCGTCTGGTCGCGCTGCTCTTGACTGTTGTTGTGGGTCGATGTCGCTTTACTCGATACACTCGATGCAGACTGGCTCAAAGCGCCACTGGTTAAAGCGACTTCTTTCATCGTGGTATGGATTTTTTCAATAAAACCGTTAAAACCTTTCGACAATTGCGCCATTTCGTCATTACCATGTATGACAATACGCTGAGCCAAATCTCCATCTCCTTGACCTAAATCTGTGAAGCGATTTGCAATCTCTCGAATAGGTTTGGTAATACTGTTGGCGAGTACGATACCCATCAGAATAAATATCACTGCTACCACCACTGTGGTGACGAGTATTTTCTGTCCCGTTGCATTTAAATCCGCGAAGACTTCATCAACCGGAACAACGCCAATAACGAACCAGTTCATCGAGGGTACGTACAAGCTGGATACAAAATTTTCTCGGCCTTCAAACTCCACCTCAATCAAGTTAAAGCTATTTTTATTCAATAAGTTGTTTGCATCATTTCCAAATAGCTGAACGACAGAAGTTTGATTTTTTTGCTTGTCACGATGAATTTGAATCTCGCCTTTATCATTTGTCAGAAATACGTAACCCGTTTTTTCAATTTTGAAACCATTCAGCAAAGACACCATATCGCTCATTGATTTCGATAAACCCGACATGGAAATGCCATTGGTGTCCTGGAAATTGGCGAACATTTTTACGTCGCCATTCGCTTCTTGGAATACACTGACCGAGTTTTCATTCCCGGCAGACGTGAAATCAAAAAACCATGCATCTTGTGTGCGATTCAGTTGACGCAAGAAACCATTCTGATTCCAGTAGTATCCTGTGTGTCGATTTGCAACCGAGGCGTCATTCAAATCGTACTGAGCTTTTACATTGTTCAACTCACGGACAAGTTGTTCCTCACTTGACGAGTCATTGATCGAATCAGAGAGTGCCTCAACAACGAACTCATTCATTGCTAATTGTTTCGCAGCTCTCTGCATTTGAACGACTTCACGGTCTATTTCAGTATTAATCTGTTGCAACATAGAAGGCAGCTCGATATCAATCAGTCGATGGTTTAATACTGCTCTCGCTTGATACTGAGCCATAACTCCAACCACAATGGTTGAAGCGAGTACGGCAAAAGTAATACCGAGTACAACTTTTTGTTTAATACTAAGAGAGTGAAGTTTCAGCATGTTTGGGCCTTTTAAATGATTCATCATTCATGTGTCATATCAGTCACAGGCAAACTCATTCGCGAGAAATATGCATCTGTGCAGAATGTATATCGACCACACTTAGAAAAACTCGAGTCATTTCTCACTATTTTATGAAAAATATATGTAACACACTATAATTTAAGCGATTTCCGCCTTATACATTGCTTGCCATTCCGTATGACGCCATATAAATTCTTAACATTCTTCGGAACTTTTTACGGGTTGGGAATGACCAATATTCACAATGAAAATGATATGGATACTGAGAGTCCAAACATGCATAAAACTAACTTCGATACTCTCCAGCGCTATTTAGAGTCTCAAATCATTGGCCAACAAGAGCTGGTAAAACAGTTATTGATCGCGCTCCTTGCCGATGGGCATATTTTGGTTGAAGGGCCTCCGGGGTTAGCCAAGACCCGTGCGGTAAAATCACTCTCGGACTGTGTTGAAGGCGACTTTCATCGCATTCAATTTACTCCAGATCTGTTACCTGCAGACTTAACGGGTACAGATATCTTCAGACCAGAAACAGGTGAGTTTACTTTTCAGTCCGGTCCTATATTTAATTCACTCATCCTTGCCGATGAAATCAACCGTGCACCAGCGAAAGTACAAGCGGCCATGTTAGAAGCCATGGCAGAAAAGCAAGTCACGGCTGGCCGTAAGACATATATGCTGCCCGATCTGTTTTTGGTCATGGCCACGCAGAACCCAATTGAGCAAGAAGGTACCTATCCACTGCCTGAGGCTCAGTTAGACCGATTTTTATTACACTTAGAAGTGGCATACCCGGATACGGAACATGAACTGGCTATATTAAGAATTAATCGTGGTGAAGCGAAAGGTGAAGCGAACCTCGAACGCCCTAGTATCAGCCAGCAAGATATTTTCACTGCACGGGCTGAAGTCCTTAACATTCATATGGCCGAGACAATTGAGCAATACATTGTTCGACTCGTTATGGCTACGAGACAAGCCACAGAATACGATCTTGAATTAGATAAATGGTTGGCTATGGGCGTCAGTCCACGCGCGACTATCGCCTTAGATCGTTGTGCTAGAGCTCATGCTTGGTTAGCAGGACGTGATTTTGTTTCACCTGAAGATGTGCAAGCAATGGCTTACCCTGTGTTACGCCACCGATTGTTGCTAAGTTACCATGCGCAAGCGGAAGGTATCACCGCGAATCAAGTTATCGATAAGCTGTTAAACCTTGTTGGTAGTGCATGAAGCAGGTGAGTCATATGTCGGCAACACATTCATTGCCACCTCATGCTAATGGGGTGACATTAACGCTTGAAGAACTGCTGCATTATCGGACCCAGTCTGTACGTTGGATGCCACCTGCTCAAAGCATTTGGTCACAGATGAGCGGCAGCCATATCAGTCGACAAAAAGGTCGAGGCATGGACTTTATGGAAGTCCGACAATATCAACCTGGTGATGATATTCGCAGCATCGACTGGCGTGTCACCGCGCGCACGGGGAAAGCACATACAAAGCTGTTCTCAGAAGATAAAGAACAAGCCGTAATCTTATACATAGACCTGAGCTCGAGCCTCTATTTCGGTTCTAAATATGTCTTAAAATCAGTGCAGTTAGCCCACTTCGCGAGTGTACTGATTTGGCTCACTTTAGCGAAGAAAGATAGAATCGGAGCGATCATCGACAATGGGCATCAATGTCTGGAGTTCCGCCCAGCCTCTCTACAAAAGCAAGGGCTAAGAATTTTGCATGCCATTCTCGACATCCACAACCGTCAACTCGACCTAAAAGAGCAAAATACGCTTCGTACCTCATCTTATGCCAATGCTATCGAAATCTTGCATACGCTAACCCCAAAAGGTAGCGAAGTCATAATGCTGAGTGACTTTGCTCACATCACGGATATCGAACTTGCCCAGCTTAGTCGGTTAAAACAACACAATAGTGTGCGTGTCGTGCAGTTTTATGACCCATTAGAGCGAGGTGAAACCGACTTCAGAGGCCAAGCTAAAGCCTCAGATGGCCGTCGAACGCAATGGTTTGACTTTGCATCTAAAGGGCAACGCAAAGAGTTGGAATCACATTTTACCCAGCACCAAGAGTCCATCAAAAAACAATGCCACAGGATGGCGATTCCATTTAGTAGCTTGTGTAGTGGTTCGCCTCTCGTCCAACAATTGAGTTAAATAACCAGATAAGTGAGTGATAAAATGAGCACCTTAACTCCAAATCACTAATCAAACGTAAATTAAGCAGTAATAACAATGACAACAAATACCCAAAGCCTAGACCTTGAACCTTTAATGTTACCGAATGCGCCTGATTGGTTCCCACTTGCTTGGGGATGGTGGGCATTACTGACTGGTATTATTTTCATCCTTTTGAGTGTATGTGTTTATTACAAGTGGCGTAAAAAGCGCTTACGAGCAAAAAAAACCGCATTAAGACTTTTAACTACATCAACGAATACTCCTTCCTCCGCTTTAGAAATTCTTCGTCAAGCAGCGCTAAGCTACTTCCCGCGTGAAGTGATAGCCCCTTTGACAGGAACGGCATGGTATGAGTTTCTTGATAAGCAAACCGATGAAAATCGCTTTGTCGATAAACAACAACAGTGGCAAGCCGCCTTATATCAAAAATCCGATCAAGAACAACATCAATCCTTAGTTGATGATTGCACATTCTGGATCAACCACGCTTTGCCACCGAAGAAAAAGGCGAGAAAACGTGAATGAGCAAACCTTCGTGACAATACTGAATCAGTGGCTACACATTGAGTTAGTATGGTGGTGGGCACTTGCATTGCTTCCTCTGCCCGTAGTGCTTTACAAACTGTTGCCAGAAGAGAAACAACAAGCGGATATACAACTGGCTTATCTGCCGAATAGTCAACAGCATAACAGACCTAACCAATGGCTAAGAAAAGTGCTGTCGGCTTGCATATGGGGACTGTTAGTTATCGCTTGTGCTCGCCCTGTCTGGTATGGCGATCCTGTCGAGTTTCAGCCCAAGTATCGTGACCTCATGTTAGTGGTTGACCTCTCCGGTTCAATGCAAAAAGAAGACATGAACTTAGACGATGAATATATCGATCGTCTGACTGCAGTGAAAAAGGTACTCACTGACTTCACTGCTAAGCGGAAGGGCGATCGTTTAGGACTCGTTCTCTTCGGTGATCATGCCTATTTACAAACCCCACTTACCGCAGATCGTCAGACCGTTATTCAACAAATTAATCAGACCGTTATCGGTTTAGTTGGCCAACGCACTGCCATAGGCGACGGTATTGGTTTGGCAACCAAGACATTTGTCGATAGCGACGCGCCTCAGCGAGTGATTATTTTACTCAGTGATGGCAGCAATACTGCGGGTGTTCTCGATCCTATTGAAGCCGCCGAAATCGCCAAAAAGTATAACGCAACCATCTACACCGTGGGTGTAGGCGCAGGTGAAATGAGGGTGAAAGAGTTCTTCATGACGCGCAAAGTCAATACCGCAGCAGATCTTGATGAGAAAACACTCACTCAAATTGCAACGATGACAGGCGGTCAGTATTTTCGAGCAAGGGACACAGCTGAGCTAGAGAAAATATACGACACCATCAATCAACTGGAACCTGTATCTACCGACACACAAACTTGGCGACCACAACAAGAGTGGTTCCCATACCCACTAGGTGCAGCATTGTTCCTTTCGGTGTGGTTATTCCTACTAAGGAGAAAGCATGGCTGAGTTTATTTTCCTTCATCCTTATTGGTTAATTGGGCTAATCGCTATCCCTGTGGTGCTCAAGTTCAATCAAAAACTGACCGCAAGTCAATCCTCGCTTATCGCTCCTCATTTGGCGAAAGTACTTGGGCACTCCAGTCAATCAAAGCACTACTTGAGTATTTGGGGATTCAGTTGGGCAATAGCATGCATCGCACTTGCCGGTCCTAGTTGGCAATCCAATACTCGGCCAAGTTTCGAGCTCAGCCAAAATCGTATCTTGGTGTTGGATATGTCACGATCTATGTATGCCACGGATATTAAGCCGAATCGATTGGCACAAACCCGTTACAAGGCCCTTGATTTACTTCCACACTGGAAGGAAGGCTCAACAGGTTTAGTTGCCTATGCAGGTGACGCTTATAGCTTAAGTCCACTTACGAAAGATTCAAATACGCTGGCAGGCATTATCGAAAACCTATCACCAGATTTGATGCCTTTCCAGGGAGCAAATTTACCCGCAGCCATTGATTTGGCATTGAGTCAATTTACGCAAGCTGGTGTTAATCAAGGTGACATCATTGTTCTCGCTGATGATCTCGATGACTCTGAACTTTCAGCGTCATTGGCATCATTACAAGGAACAAACGTTCGTGTATCTGTTCTCGCTGTTGGCACGGCGGACGGCGCTCCTATCGCCTTACCTGACGGCGTTTTACTAAAAAACCACCAAGGTACAACAGTGGTAGCGAAAACACATTTGAAAAACCTACAAACACTAACCAAACAGTCTGGTGGCATCTTTGTTCCTATTCAGTACAACAACCGGGACATTGAGAACATTGCAGCTTTTACCAACAAAGCAGGTCAAAATCTCGCAGCGAAACAAAATGACAACATGAAAGCCGATACACGTATAAACGGGGGTTTTTGGCTGTTGCCACTCGTGCTGTTGCCCGCAGCCTTATTGTTTCGCCGAGGTTTGATATGGATGTTTGCTATGACTCTCTTACCAATGACCTGGACGCCTGACGCTCAAGCGAGTCCGTTTCTCAATCCAGATCAGCAAGGTGCTCAACTCTTCATGCAAGGAGAGTATGAGCAAGCCCAAAAGCAGTTTACTGACCCCAACTGGAAAGGTGCAGCCAGTTATGAAGCAGGGGATTATGAAGCGGCCATTGCTGCATTTTCTGGAAACTCATTAATAGACGGACGATATAACCTTGCGAACGCACTGGCACAAAATGGTCAATTGCAAGAAGCGGCTGATTTATACAACACCTTACTGCAAGAAAAGCCTGATTTTGAGGCTGCTAGGAAAAATCTGTCGGTTGTAGAGGAGAAACTGAAGCAACAGCAGAAACAGCAGCAACAGCAGCAACAGCAGAAACAGCAGCAACAGCAGCAACAGCAGCAACAGCAGCAACAGCAACAGCAACAGCAACAGCAGCAGCAACAGCAACAGCAACAGCAACAGCAACAGCAACAGCAACAGCAACAGCAACAGCAACAGCAACAGCAACAGCAACAGCAACAGCAACAGCAACAGCAGCAACAGTCTCAAAACGACAATAACAAAGAGCAAGGACAGCAATCACAAAATCATCAAGTCAATGAAAATAAAGATAAAAAATCATCAGAAGAAGCAAGAAAACGCAAAGACTCAGATGATCAAAAGCGGGAGAAAGCCCACTCAATGCAAGCGCAACCAGATAACCCACATCAGGATGACCCTGAGTTCCGTCGCTTACAGGCGGTAGAAAGTGCGCGCGACCCAAGCTTTTTAATTCGAGCCCAAATGCAATTGCAAGCTCAACAAAAACAACGCCCACAACAACCTCAAAAGGAGTGGTAAGTCAGTGATAAAAAAAAGTACAACGCTGGTCATGATTTTTGTAGCTAGCCTTCTATCAAGTGCTTCATTACTTGCCCAAACCCTAGAGGCGAGTGTAAATAAAACTCAAGCCGTCAAAAATGAAGTCATTAACCTGAGAGTCAGCGCAGACACTGAGCTCAATTCTGACGCGCTCGATTTCACCCCATTGGAAGATGATTTCTTTTTAGGTCAACCAAGATACGGGCGTTCGAGCAATAATATTAACGGCCATACATCGGTACGTACCGAGTGGAGTATTTCCATCGCACCGATGAAAGAAGGCATTCTGACCATTCCTAGCTTTTCAGTTAACGGAATGCGTACCGAACCGATCAAATTAACGGTCTCGGCAAACCCATCCGAGCCCAACATCGACGATATGTTCAGCTTCAATATGAGTATCGATAGCCATACTCTTTACCCACAACAAGCCGCTAATTTGCGTATGGAGTTGCTGATTAAAGCGGATACCCGCCGCTTAGATAGCCCAAAAATCATCTCTCCTAGCGTCGTGGGTATGAAGTTAGAACCCATAACGAAACTGCAACAAAATCAAAAAGTCATTGATGGCCTGGAGGTCACTTCAATTGAACAGACGTTCCGTTTAACGGCTAAAGAACCGGGGGAATATACTCTCAACGGTCCAATGCTCACAGGCTCCTACATTTATGGAGACAGCTTAACGGGTTCAACTAAAGTCATCCCTATCAGCACCGAAGTTGAGAAAATGCCACTCACTGTGAAACCTATTCCAAAGGAGTTTAAGGGTAACTGGCTGCCTGCCTCCGCGTTATCAATGACACAAAGCTGGCAAGACGATCAAGGTAAAACCCTCTCCGTTAAGAACTTGAATACCGTCAAACAAGGCACGTCTATTACACGAACCATTCAGATTAAAGCTCGTGGAACCCAAGCTGAGTATTTACCACGTATTGACTTACGCTACCCACCTTCGTTGCGCGTATACCCTGAACAACCTCAATTTGACACTGCTCCAGATGGCACATTAATCATGACCGTCAAACAAGTGCTCATCCCGACTGAAGTCGGAGAAGTAAGCCTGCCGAGCTACACGCTCGATTGGTGGGACAGCAAACGTGACGTCGCGAAGCAAGCCGCGTTGGATGGCATGACACTGAAAGTTGAACCAAGCAATGCAGGCCTAATCACTTTGCCTGAAATAGCATCAGCGCCACCAGCAGCCCAAAATACCAAAGACATGCCCTCACCGAGTGGCGTTAACGAGTTATGGAAAACCTTAACGTTCGTCTTTGCTGGTTTGTGGATAGTAACCTTGGTGGTTACATTTTCAGTTTGGAAAAAGCGCCCAGCTACCACTCATCCGAACGCCAAGCTGGTTGAAACGGTTGGCGATGTCGATGCGTTAAAAAGCGTGATTAAAAGTGGGGACGAAGCCAAAATTGAACGTGCAATTAATGCGTATTTAAATCGTTATCAGCAGCAGCTCGATGCAAATGCTGTAGACGCCGTGAGGCAGGAGCTTAAAGTCATGAATCAAGCTCGCTTTAGCCCCAATCAACAACCTTGGGACGCCACTGTACTGCTCTCATGTGTCGCTAAACTAAAAAGAGCGAAGCCAGAATCTGACCAGCCTTTAGAAAAACTATAGAACAAAAAAAGCCCCTCGTTTAGAGGGGCAAAATTACCATCGCTTTCGCTTATAGTTATTAATTTATTCCTGTAAATATGGCCTTTAACCTTTTACCGGTAACTTCTACCATTAACCAAAATCACCATTGACATAACCTTGAGTGCGATCATCTTGAGGATTACTAAAGATCACTTGAGTGTCATTATGCTCAACCAGCTCACCCATCAAGAAAAATGCGGTTCGGTCAGAAATACGACGTGCTTGCTGCATGGAGTGAGTCACGATAACGATGGTGTAGTTTTTCTTTAACTCTTCCATCAGCTCTTCTATTTTATGTGTCGCGATAGGGTCTAGCGCTGAAGTTGGTTCATCCATCAGGATAACATCCGGCTCCATCGCAATCGTACGCGCAATACATAGACGCTGCTGCTGACCACCTGAAAGGCCAAAAGCGTGCGATTTTAGGCGATCTTTTACTTCATCCCATAAGGCAGCACCACGTAAAGAACGCTCTACCACTTCATCAATATGTTTTTTGTCTTTAATGCCTTGAGCGCGCAAGCCGTAAGCAACATTCTCGTAAATACTCATTGGGAATGGATTCGGCTTTTGGAAAACCATACCCACTTTGATTCGTAGGTCAGAAATATCGATGTTGCCGTAGATGTCTTCACCATCCATTGCTAACTTACCCGTAATCTTGACACCTTCGATCAGATCGTTCATACGGTTCAAGCAACGTAATAGCGTCGATTTTCCACAACCAGACGGACCAATAAGTGCCGTGACCTGGCGTACAGGAATAGGCAGGTTGATGGATTTTAATGCTTGGTTTTCGCCGTAATATAAGTCTAGGTTTTCAATATCAAATTTGTTCATTTTCTTAATCTCTTAAATCTTGAATTCGTGTCTTTTAACGTGCGTTCTTAATTTGTGTAGTTAGTAAGTCGCGGTGTTAAAACGTCGTGCAATCAGTTTCGTCACCGTGTTGATCAAAAGAACAACCACGATAAGAACGGTTGCGGTACCGTAAGCCTGATTCCATTCTTCAACGGTAAACAGTTCGGTAGTCAGTTTGTAAAGGTGAACCGTTAGCGTACGGCCAGAATCCAATAAAGAATCAGGGATGCGTGCAACCATACCTGCTGTCAGGAAAACCGGAGCAGACTCACCAATGACACGACCAATACTAAGAATGACCGAGGTTAAGATACCTGGCATTGCGCTCGGAAGAATCAAACGCCAGATAGTATAAATTTTAGAAGCACCGAGACCGTATGAACCCTCTCGGTAGGTTTGCGGTACTGCCATTAGCGCTTCTTCCGTAGTACGGATGATAACTGGCAGAATCAGAATACTTAGTGTCAGCGCACCCGATAGAATCGAGAAGCCAAGACCAAGAATTGCCACGAAGAAAGTCATACCAAACAAGCCAAAAATGATTGATGGAATACCGGCGAGTGATTCTGTACAGAATCGAATGACTTTCACTAAACGGCTGCCAACTTTGGCGTACTCCGTCAAATAAATAGCGGTCATGATTCCCAATGGCGCAGCCACAGCAATAGAAGCGATAACCATGTACACCGTTGAGACGATCATAGGGAAAATACCGTGCTCGTCCCCTGTACGAGTGTAATTATCAGTAATAAAATTCCAATCTACATGTTGTAGACCATTAGATAGGATGTACCAGATAATCCAGAACAAAAAACCTACCGTCAAGCCAGCCGCTATCCACACCAAAGCGTTGAAAACGTTATCCTTGAACTGGCGAGCTTGTTTTAATTTTGCGCGATCCATAATAGTCACCTTTAATGAGCGGTTACTTCGCTTTTTCTCGGTTTAGGTAAAGTAAGACAGCATTCAAGGACATGATGAATACCAACAGAACAACCCCTGTAGCATAGAGAGCGTTCGCGTGAATACCACTCGCATACGACATTTCTATCGCAATATTCGCGGTCAAGGTACGAGCGGAGTCGAGAATGCCTTCCGGCATCGCGGGCGCATTACCCATCACCATGATGATTGCCATGGTTTCACCCAGTGCTCGGCCGATACCCAAGATAACGCCAGTCATAATGCCTGAACGAGCCGCAGGAACGAGCAATTTAAAGATGGTATAAATTTTAGATGCGCCTAGCGCTAACGAGCCTTCTTTGTAAGCACGAGGCACTGCACGAATAGACGTTTCGGATACCGTGATTACGGTAGGAAGGATCATCACGCCTAATACAATAATCCCGGCCAGAATCGTATTACCCGCAGGGACATTAAAGATATTTTGTATAAGAGGAACAATAATAACCAAGCCAAAGAAGCCATAAACTACGGATGGAATCCCGGCAAGTAGCTCTACAGCAGGACGAATGACATCGGCCAAACGCTTTGGCGCGATTTCAGCGATAAAAATAGCGGTGAGCACTCCAACAGGCACCCCAACCATCACCGCCCCTGCGGTAGATACCACAGAGGCCACAATCATCGTGGCGACACCATAAAGAGCAGGAGGCAGCCAGTTTTGGCCTAAGACGATGCCCGAGACACCCGCTTCCTGGAAGGCTGGGATACTCTCTCGGACAATAAAGAAAGCAATGACTGCTAATGACACGATACCAATGACGGCACTAGTCAGAAACAAGCCGTGAAAGATGCGCTCTTTCCAGTCAACCCCTTTTTTTTCACGGAGTTTTGACTTGCTGATAGCTTTAGCGTCAGTATTCATAAGCTTTTCACTATTTGTTGCGATGGTCATAAATAAATCTCACGGTTCTGGGTGCTTACCAAGGAACACTATGGATAGAAAGGGCTCAGCCCCAAACAGTGGGCTGAGCAAATTTAACAGTGTCTGGAATCAGATTAGTGGATAGAGATGTAACCGTTTTGGTCAACAAGTTTTTGCGCATCTTCACTTAGCATCCAATCTAGGAATTTTTGTGTCGCTGCAGTTGGTTTACCTTCTTTGTAAAGCACTAGGAAAGGACGAGCAACCTTGTATGAACCGTTTTTCACATTCGCGACTGTTGCGTCAACGTTGTCAACCGCTAGAGCGTGAACCGTGTTATCTACTGTACCTAGAGAGATGTAACCAATAGAGTATGGGTTAGAAGCAACCATTGTTTTTAGCGCACCGTTGCCGTTTGCAACTTGAGCGCGTTGAGAAATCGCCGATACTTTCTTACCAGACACTTTCATTTTTAGCGACATGATGTCTTCGAATGCACCACGAGTACCAGAAGCTGTATCACGCGTGATAGCGACGATTGGCTTGTCTTCGCCACCCACTTCTTTCCAGTTAGAAACTTCACCCTTATAAATCGCAGTGACTTGCTCAGAAGTGAGTCCTTTAAGCTTGTTTTGTGGGTTAACAACTACAGCAATGCCGTCTCGAGCTATGACTTCTTCTTTAAGTGCTGGCTCTTTTTCTGATTCCTTCAGATTACGTGAAGACATACCGAGATCAGCAGAACCATTTTTTGCTGCCTTAACGCCCGCAGAAGAACCTGGACCTTGAACTTCAATGAATACATCCGGGTTCGACTTAGTGTAAGTTTCAGAGAAAACTTCCATCAGTGGAGTTACGCTGCTAGAACCTACAGCAGAGATTGTTTCTTTAGCAGAAACTGGAGTCACTGCCATTGCGCCTAGAAGTGCGATTGCACCGATAACTGTCTTTTTCATCACAATATCCTTAAAGTGGCTTTATTGCCGTTGTGTTTCACTTGAACGGTGCTCACTTTAGAACTCAAATGTGACAGTTGTGTTTCAGTTAGTTGAAGCCTCTATGACACATCATCTTATTCCGTTAAGGAACCAACCTTAAAATGGTGTCGTTTTCAACTGCGCCAGATCAACTTCTTATTAAATATGAATAATCATCATAATTTCTTTAATAAAGAAGCATTTAAATATTTGAGAAAAGCAATTAAAATCCGCATGAAATTACATAAAAATGACAATAAATTTACTTTTTTGAGGACCAATCATGCGTCAATTTCTCAGTGCGCTTTCTATTAAACAGCAGATATTTTTACCTGTTTTGTTTACTGTCGTATTACTCATCATCGGATTAAGTGTAGGAATGAATAAACTGGAACAAGCCTTTGATCGAGTTTCCGAGTCAACTCATCAACTTGTTGTTCATAAAGATGAACTCAGTTCCATTGTCGATAATACCTATGCGATGCGAATCAAAGCGATCTACAGCTTATTTAACGCTAAAGATGTACAGACACTCAATAAAACGCTTTCTGAACGCCAAGATGAAATTCGTACATTTTTAAATTCCATCGACAGCGTAGAAGGTGTCCAGCACGAAGTCGAGGCGATGCGCGATACAATGAATCACTACGTTGATTTTACGCGTATTACCATGACGCCGTTGCTGACCCAAAAGCACACCTCTAGCGCCCTCTCTGCTGACTTTACCCGTGAGTACGAAACGGCAATGGCAGAATATCGCATTGCGGGTGAAGCCATGACCACCGCCATTGATAACCTTTCTGAAAAGTTGAATAAAACGGTCATCAACGATGTAAAGAGAAGCGGACAAGAGCACGCCAGTACTCTGACTCAAAGCATCATATTA
Organism: Vibrio mytili; assembly: GCF_049563345.1. Lineage (NCBI taxonomy): Bacteria > Pseudomonadati > Pseudomonadota > Gammaproteobacteria > Vibrionales > Vibrionaceae > Vibrio > Vibrio mytili. The sequence goes on from NZ_CP110482.1 coordinate 1,171,363, forward strand.
ATCACCATTATATTGACCGCTGCCTCCATAATTAGCTGGATTCTGGCTAATTACATCGTCGCGCCAATCCGTCAATTGCAAAACACAATGCGAGAGGTAGCGCTTGGAAACTTATCAGTTAAAGCGGAAGACTCTGGGAAAAACGAAGTTTCTCAACTTGGTCACGATGTTAACCAAACCATCGAACAACTTCGCGGTACCGTTGGCTCATTGGTCCGTATCAGTGAAGATGTCGCCTCTGCTTCAACAGAACTGGCCACCGTAATGACCCAAAGCAGTGTCAACTCGGATCAGGAGAAACAAGAGGTAGAACAAGTCGCCTCAGCTGTGAATCAACTGGAATCCACCGCTTCTGAAGTATCAAGTAACGCCCAACAAGCCGACAGCGCTTCAAATCATGCGAAAGAACTCACCTCACAAAGTTTGAGCATGTTTGAGGAAAGTACTCGTGCGAGTACAAAAATGGCCGACCAACTGAATGATGCCGCACAGGTCGTGACCTCTCTAAAAGAGCAGTCTGAGCATATTGGGCGTGTGATCGAAGTAATAGAGGGCATCTCAGAGCAAACGAATCTCCTTGCATTGAATGCAGCAATAGAAGCAGCTCGCGCAGGAGAAAGTGGTCGCGGATTCGCGGTCGTAGCAGACGAAGTCCGAATGTTAGCGGCAAGAACGCAAGAGTCTACGAAAGAGATTCAAACCATCATAGAAGAACTTCAACAACAGTCAGGCCATGCCAACGAAAGTATGCACTCAAGTTTAGCCATGCTAGAAGACAATCAAACGATAGCAACGAAAGTCAGCCGCTGTTTGAACGACATCAGCGACGCCATTGCAGACCTAAACTCGATCAATGCGCAAGTTGCAACAGCATCAGAGGAGCAAAAACAAGTGACCTCCGATATCAACAGCAACTTGTCTAACATCTACTCACTGGTTAGTCAGAATGTAACGGGTATCACTCAATCAGCCGCCGCCGCTCAGGAATTGTCTGGTTTAGCCGAAAATCAAAAACAGCAACTGCAACAGTTTCAAATTTAAACTGCAAGTTTAAACCAATCGGCTAGTCCTAATCTTTTTAGGATGAGTCACTTGAAGGTTTCATAGATAAGTCACCGAAGTATCAACTTATCTCAGGATGGGACACACAACCAAAAAAGTCCGAGCATTTATACTCGGACTTTTTTGTGCAGTTTCGTTCAACTCTATAAGATAATCAGAGCCGGATCAGTCTTCCGAGGTTGGCGCAGCAGGTTTCTTTTTAGGAATAAATACTTCATCACCCACGGATACATTCTTGTAAAAGCCTTTGTCGCGCTTAACCGGTTTCTTAGCCACTTTCTTCGCTTGAGGACGAGATTTCTTAACAGTGGCTTTCTTGTTACGGAAATCAGGGGTACGTGGCTTGAGTCCCTTAAACTTGCCTTTCAGATCCTCATATTCTGAGAAGCTCAAATCTTGCTGCAAATACGTTTCTACTCGTTTAAAGCTGTCCCAGTCTTTTGGACCTACTAACGAGATCGCATCACCTTTATTGCCGGCACGTCCAGTACGCCCAACTCGGTGTACGTACTCCTCCGTGTGCTTAGGCATGTCAAAGTTAATGACGTGTGTAACCGTCGCGATATCAAGCCCACGAGACGCTACATCCGTTGTTACTAGAATTTTAAATACCGCGCGCTCAAACTGACTCATGATGGTATTGCGCTGAGTCTGATTTAAGTTACCGCTCAGTGCCACCGCCTTAAGTTTTTTCTCATTGAGTTTGGCTGTCAGGCGTTCGGTATCATCGCGAGTCGCTGTGAAGATAATCACTTGACGATATTCCGCTTCAGCGAGTACACGCTCAAGAATCGCTTCTTTATGATCAAGATGGTCGCACAAGTAGAATTTTTGCGTAATGTCTTTATGTTCTTCGTTCGACACACCGATAGCAATACGTTTTGGTGCATTAAGCATTTCAGACGCGATACCATTCACTTCGGCATGATCCAGCGTTGCTGAGAACATTAACGTCTGACGACGACGATGTTTTGCGGCATTATGAATACGACGCAGCTCTGGTGCAAAGCCGAGGTCTAACATTCGGTCAGCTTCGTCCAAAATCAACGTTTCTAAACCATCTAAGTGAAGAGAGCGGTGTTCTAAATGGTCAGCTAGACGTCCTGGTGTGGCAACAATAAATTTTGGATAGCGGCGCAAGGCTTTGACTTGGTCATTGAAGTTCTCACCACCAAGAATCAACGTCGCGTCGTAAGACAAACCAACCAACATCGAGCGAAGCTCGCCATAAACTTGTTTAGCAAGTTCACGAGTTGGGGCAAGGATTACCGCACGAGGATCTCGCGCAGAAAACGACTTCGTCTTGAGGGATTTATGAAGCATTGGCAATACAAAAGCCAAAGTCTTGCCCGAACCGGTTTTCGAAGATGCCAGTAGATCCTTGCCTGCAATTGCAACAGGAATGGCCTGCTGTTGAATGTCAGTCGCTTTCTTGAAATCATAGTGTTTTAGGTTCTTCAATAATCGGTTGTCTAAGCCGAGATCTTTAAATTGCAAAGTCTTCTCCAATAAATCAGTCAGCGTCTAAGCGCTCTGTCATGTTATATCTGCTCTAACGCCAGTGGCAGATAAAGCGCGGTATAATACCGCAGATCATAGGAGTATAGATAGAGATCGTACAAACTAATTCCTCAAATACTCCCACGTTGACTAAACTAAAGTCATCATTTCCAAATCATAGGTGGGTGAATTTGAGTAGGATATTGCACTTATTTAGTGACAGAAACTTTCATTTGCGTCAATTTCGTCTAAATTATTGATATCAGGTACGTAGCAAAGAGCTTGCTATAAGCACTGTTGTGAGAGAAATCATAGAGCGACATCGCTCTTGTGTTAGACTCATGTAAAAGTTAAAGTCAGGTACTCCATGAAATTCTTGGATTTTTTTGACTTTTGCTACATCATGTACTGATAGGATGTATACATACGTAACATCGCCCCCTGGTGTACAAGAGCTATGGAGCGATACTTTCACTCAAAGCAAGGAGTTCTTACATGAACAAAACGTTGATCGCAGCTGCTGCAACTTCAGTACTTTTACTAGCCGGTTGTGCTTCTTCTGATGATGCGGTAACAGCAAACGCAGCTAAACTAGATGAACTAAGCAACCAAGTTAGCCAATTGAGCCAAGATGTACAGTCTCTTCAATCTGACGTTCAAATGTCTAAAGATGCAGCTATGTCAGCTCAAGAAGAAGCAGCACGTGCTAACGAGCGTATCGACAACATCGCTCAATCTTACACTAAGTAATATTTACTCAAATAAGTTTGCTAAATAATATAAAGTGTAATGCCGCGCCTTACGGCGCGGTTATTTCTACAGGAACGCCATTCTGAGCAGCGATCACTGCTTTCGCCTTACTATCCTTCATTCCAAACTCAGAAAGCCACCATTCTAATTCTTTAGGTACTTCTAGATGATCTTTCTTGCCATTGCTGCGAGTTAAAGGTTCATGAGCTTCGACGAAAACACTTCTATCTGGTTCAAGTGATACTTTGATTGGTTGGTTGATGACCCTCACCTTTTCGCCACGGTTGACCTTGTCAAACAGCCATTCGATGTCTTCTGGGTTCATACGAATACATCCGGCACTGACTCGCATACCGATACCAAAGTCTTTGTTCGTACCATGAATCAAATACTCTCCGTTGCCATAGGCTAAACGAAGTGCAAACATCCCCAGAGGGTTATCAGGCCCAGACTGCACCACAGCCGGAAGATCAATACCCTTGGCTTTGTATTCAGCACGAATTGAAGCTGGCGGTGTCCACGTTGGGTTCGGGCGTTTTTGGCTGACACTCGTTTCCATCACTGGCGTATCACGTCCAATACGTCCAATTCCAACTGGAAAGACGTGTACCACGTCTTCACCCGCGGGGAAGTAATACAAACGCAGTTCCGCCAAATTGATAACAATGCCTCGATGGGAAACATTAGGTAGGATAAGCTGAGAAGGTATCGTCAACACATAGCCTTCTTGAGGCAGGAAGGGATCAACACCTTTATTTGCAGCCATGAGTGCGAGCATTCCCACTTCATAACGCTTGGCGATGTTTGCCATCGTCTCGCCTTCTTGTACAACGTGGGTTTCAAAGCGACCGATTATACGGCTCTCATCTTTTGGCAAGGGATACATTTTTGCAAACGACACTCCACTCGCTAAAGTCAAAGAGATAGCTAAAAGGGTTCGTTTCGCGAAACTCATCGATCGCTTTCTGCTAAGCATTTTCACTTAATTCCTTGGCACTTTTATAGAGACGTAAGGTTATCTCTCTTTCTGCCTTATGATCAACCATCGGCTTGTGATAATCCAGTAAAGAAAATTGCTCCCATTTCCACGGGTTATGAATAAACTTGTTTGGGACCTGCTTGATCTCTGGCACCCAGTAACGAACAAACTGCCCATCAGCGTCGAACTTCTCACCTTGGCTTATCGGATTAAATATCCGAAAGTAAGGCTGGCCATCACAGCCGGTCGACGCAGACCATTGCCACCCACCGTTGTTCGCGGCAAAATCACCATCAACCAACTTGCTCATAAAATAGGCTTCTCCCCATCGCCAGTCGATATGCAAGTCTTTAGTCAGAAAGCTCGCGACGATCATGCGCAATCGATTATGCATCCACCCTGTTTGATTAAGTTGGCGCATAGCTGCATCCACTATCGGATAGCCTGTTTCGCCATTTTTCCAGCGCTCAAATGCCTGCTCATCGTATGACCACTGAATGCAATCTTCCCAATCGATAAAGCCTTTCCCTTTCACGAGTTTTGGTTCAAACACCAACAAGTGCTGATAGAATTCACGCCAGATGATCTCACTTAACCAGGTTGCTTTACCCTCAGTCAGATCAGCTTGATCGTTTTCGGCAAACAACCTTGCGATACATTGCCTAGGCGACAAAGCGCCTATCGCCAAATAAGGTGATAACTGGCTAGTCCCCTCAATGGCTGGGAAATCTCTTTCTACTCGATAATCGTCACTACGCTCCCGCGCAAACTGTCGCAATTGTTTGAGGATAGCCTGGGTAGAAACGACCCAATTCTGACTGGATTCTCGTGGATAACTAAAATCGAAATCAGGTAAAAGAGTGTCTCTCTCTATCAAGCTCAGTATATCTTGCGGCAAGACATCCTGAGCATGAGGCTTTGAAACAGAAGGTAATTGAAATTGTTGGAGCCAAGCGCGTTTAAACGGCGTAAAAACTTTAAAGTACAGCCCTTGTTTGTTCAAAACCGTCGTTGGCGCGTGCACACATTTATCGTGAAAACCCTCAAAGCTAATGTCATATTGCTTTAGCCTCTCAGAGGTTTGGTGGTCAAGCGCTTGCTCATTAACTTCATAATGTAAATTAGCCATGACACGCGTCGCACCAATGTGTTGTGACCAGCGACAAATCACATCAGGACACTCTTCAAAGCTCGGCACTTCACGGTAAAGTAATGGAATATTAAGTTCAGCTAACTCTTTATTGAGTATCTCTAAGCGACGAGCGATAAGATCGGCTTGCATCGGAGCCATGTGATGCTGCTCCCATTGTTTTGGGGTCGATATAAAACACGCCACAACGGGCAATCCTGTCGCTAAAGCTGCATTTAATGCCGTGTGGTCTAGCGTTCTTAAGTCCCGCCTGAACCATACCAGTACCATGCTCTCTCCTTACTTTTAAGTGAATATACGCAACAATCCCAGCAACAAAGTTGACCGTTGATACTGTGATAGATGACAGTGAATGTTCAGTAGTAAAATTTACTGATTAAAATGCAATTTTCCGATCACTTCAGAGTATTGAATACGCTGTGGAAATTTAGCCTGAAGCGCTTTTAAGACGTCAAGTTGCTTTGCTGCAAGTGCTTTGTTAGAAAACAGATAAATGCTCTGGTATCGGTCGAGAACCGGGTGATCAATCAACCCTGATATGTCTTCGACTTTATCAATCAAGGTCGTGTGATACCCTTGTTCACATAGCATTGCAGCTTGGATCCAACTTTCCGACTCGCGAGTTTGTTCGAAACTGATCAGTAAACATTTTCCTTTAGAAGATGCTTTATTCTCTGAGTCAATAACCAAAGCGAGTCGAGTGATCAGACAAGTTTGAAAAAGGCCGCGTTGCAAGGTTCTTAACGGGCCCTTCACCATCTCCAACGCATCGAAAATAGGCATAATGAACTGCTCGATAACTAAATTGAGTGGATACTCCTTCATTACCGACGACATTAGCGCCTCGGTCTTGCCATGATTAAGGTCGGCTAAGGCCGAAAGTAGCACGCCCACTTCTTCTAACGGCGGTGTCTCTGTCCCAATGTCGACATCACTCGTTTGCCCTAATAACCCTTTAACTTTGCCAATTGCAACGCCTTTCGCCAGCCAGCCTTGAATCTCCTTAATCGTGTCAATATCCTGCTGACCATACAATCGATGCCCTTTCTCTGTCCGTTGAGGCTGAATAAGGTTATATCGTCTTTGCCAGGCTCTTAAGGTGACAGGCTTAACGCCAGTGATTTCAGAGACATCTCGAATTGCGTAATATTTTTCTTCAGAGTTACAAGCCATAACGTAATCTCATCTCCTGAGGATGTGGATCTAAAAATTTTTGTTTTTGTAAATACTCATCTGGGTAAGTATTGAGGTAGTGCTTAATTAAGGTCAGTGGTGCCAGCAAAGGCAGCGTACCAATACGATAATCGTCAATCACGGTTGCCAATTCTTCCTTTTCCTCTTTCGTTAAAGAACGCTTAAAATACCCTTGCAAATGCATTAAGACATTGGTGTTATTTTTACGACTGGCTCGGTTTCCTAGCGCCTTCATCAAGCCCAATCGATATTCTTTGTAAAACTCTTCTATGTCATACGCCGCGACATTGGCGACTAGACGCCCTAAAGAACGATACGATTCCGGATGGTGGGCCATTAGCGTTAATTTGTAACGGGAATGGAAATCTATAATTTTGCCTCTTGTGGGCTCTCCGTCCATTGAAGAATAGAAATCCTTGAGACAGAAAACTCGGGTAATAAAATTTTCTTTAAGAACAGGATCGTTTAAGCGACCGTCTTCTTCAACGGGTAGCCACGGCATCTTTTTCATCAGGGTTTGCGTATATAGCCCAACCCCTTCTTTAGATGCATTGTGCTTGGTATACACCTTGACTCGTTCCATGCCACAGGTCGGTGACTTGGCACAAACGATGTAACCACATAAATCTTCACTTTGAAGCTCATCTACTTTATTCGCAGAGTAAGCTAGCATGTTGTCGGTATGATCATTTTCAGGATTTTTTGTTTCCACTAAGGCAATTCGCTCATTATCAGAAATCAAACGAATCGTAGGCCTAGGAACTGGCATTCCGACCCCCACCTCGGGACACACAGAGACAAAATCAAAAAATTGACTGAGTTCTTTCGTGACGAAATTACTCACTTTGTGGCCAGAGTCAAAACGAACTCGTTCGCCCAAAACACAAGAACTGATACCGACCTTGATTAAAGAATCCATAACGCACCAACCTATACAAACGAATTTTATGTATAACTTATAGCAAGTCACTTAAAATTGTACAAGAAAATTAACTGTACAATTTAAATCTTCTACTCTGTTGTAGCCAAAGGCGATCATCAAGATGGATAAAAGTTTTCAATAAACCATTATTTAATTCGGTGAGCTTGAAAATAACCGGAAGCAAATCGATTGCTCCTTTACTTTCAACATATTTAGTTATCAACATCATTCACCTTGGGTAAATGAATGCTTTTTGTGACTAATCTCTCAAGTAAGCCCTACCTATCCCGATACTATTGCTTCAACGAAAACGAGCAATTTCAACAGAATTGGTAACAACGTTGTATAATCAAGACGTTTTATCAAAAAAACTTTGGAGAGTACTTATGGCAACCCCACACATCAACGCACAACCAGGTGATTTCGCTGAAACCGTTCTTATGCCAGGCGACCCTTTGCGTGCCAAATACATTGCCGAAACTTTTCTAGATGATGTAAAACAAGTTTGTGATGTTCGCAACATGTTCGGCTACACAGGTACTTACAAAGGTAAAAAAGTTTCTGTCATGGGGCATGGTATGGGCATCCCTTCATGCTGTATCTACGTTCACGAGCTTATCGCTGAATACGGTGTGAAAAATGTTATCCGTGTTGGCAGCTGTGGTGCAGTACGTGACGACGTTAATCTAATGGACGTTGTGATTGGTATGGGGGCTTCTACAGACTCAAAAGTGAACCGTATCCGTTTCAACAACCACGACTTTGCAGCAATTGCTGACTTCAGCCTGCTAGAAGAAGCGGTCAAGCAAGCTCGCAGCCAAGAAGTGCCTGTAAAAGTGGGTAACGTATTTTCAGCGGACCTATTCTACACACCTGAAGCAGACATCTTCGAGAAGATGGAAAAGCTCGGTATTCTTGGTGTTGATATGGAAGCGGCGGGTATCTACGGTGTCGCAGCGGATCTAGGTGCAAAAGCACTGACCATCCTTACGGTTTCTGACCACATCATCCGCGGCGAGAAACTGAGTTCAGAAGAGCGTCAAAAGTCATTCAATGACATGATGAAAGTCGCACTAGAAACGGCAATCAACATTTAATAATAATGATTCAACTATTCGCAGTCGGTGCCTGACCGACTGCCCGAATTACCCAGAGGGGGCGATCGTGTCTAACGGCAAACTGCCAAAAGACGCAGATGGGTTACAACTCAACTTTTGTAAAACATTGGCGTGTGACAACTTTGGATTGAGTGATGCAAAATATTATATTTTGCAACATGCTAACCCTAAGCGTCCGGCGATGGTATGCCGTGAATGTGGAGCTTTCCCCCCTTTACTTAACAACCGAGACGTGGTGAACGAACTTCATCGCTTAAGACAGGTCCATAGCGACGGGCTGCCTGCGTGTCGAAATGACGCCTGTGAAAACTTCGGACTCTCAGTCCACACCCACAAACACCTCTATCACGCGTTTGGCTATAGTGGCGATCGCCAACGATACCGATGTAAAGCGTGTCAAAGTACATTTGTTGATAAATGGTCTGGTGCCAACAACAAGCTTCAGTTTCAAGAGAACCTAATGGGCTTGCTGTTTACCGGCTATTCGGTACGCGAGATCTGCCGCAAGCTAAGTATTAATCCGAAAACCTTTTATGATCACGTCGATCACATTGCCAGTCGTTGTCGTCGAAAGTTAGCCACCATCGACGCTCGTTGGGTGAACCATGCGAAACAATATGAACTCTCGTCCAATTACATCGCTCTACAGCCAAAAAGTAACAATGGCGTCTATTGGATTGTATCTGGTGAGGCTCATTCTGGTTATATTCTTTGCCAACACGTGAATTACTCATCAACCGATGAGCCTGTTGGTTCAATTGATCATAATCCCTACGACGATGTATCTCATTTTGTCTCACATGAATATACGGCGGAAGCCAGCGAGCCGCTATCGGTTCCTTCTAACAACCTTCGTGAGCGTATTGATCAGAAATACCAAACCATTCTGGCTCGCGGAAATGTAGAGGACCCATTAGGAAACCTCAGTACGTTCAATTATCCATCCAAAGGAGCGTTGATCTACCCGCCTTACACATCTTATGCGCATTATTTACACGTCTTGGACATGTGCGATTCAGACAAGCGGGTATCTATCTACATACCTCAAGATCCTCTACTTCGCTCTGCTGCATTAAGTGTTTGTCTTGACCGCATCCGACAAAAAAACGTCGATTTAATGTACGTAGAAGAGGATCCTGGATGGGACATCCGCGCACCGTTTGGGAAAATCGACATCGCCTACATGAGTTGGTGGCGAGATCGATGGGCTATTTCTAGTCAACGTACAGGAGAGATTGATTCCAACGAGCATAAGGAAAGTACCAAAAACAAAGGTGTCTGTTACCTTGCAGGGGACAACAATACTCCTGAAGCTTGGCTCAATGTGGCGACAATACATCACGTAGAGTTTTATCAAAGCCGCTTCCAACTTCTGTTTGAAAGCTTTATAAACGAACCTCGTCGCAAATTAAGACCTGGAGGGATTTTACCCCTTTTGGATATTTTCAGAGCTTGGCATAATTTGTGCTACCAAGATAAAGAAGGTCTCACCGCCGCACAAAGGCTATACGTTACTGACGCTCCTTTGACGATAAAACAGCTTCTATCCTAACTCTCTGAACTGTCCAGACGTTTTATATGAGGTGATGTTATGCGGTATTAATGTGCACCTGATAGTTGACTGTAATTCTAATTACAGGAAGTGCCAGTTCGATAGAGATGGGTGTTAAAGTTGGACAAAAGCCAAATAGTAGATGAGCTAAAGCAACTCAAAGAGCAAGCAAAACTTCACCCTGAAGCGACACTTCGGGCAACGGAGCTTTGTCGAATTCGTGCGGAGCAAACACTGTTTGTCGAAGGGGAAATCAAAGCGCTAATCATTATGGCTCATTGTCATTGGTGCTTAATGGACTACCGTCAAGGACTCAAGTTAATCAAAGAGGCCTATCGCAGACAGAATCAACTCGAAACAGACGATCATCTACCAGAAATTCTTCATTTATTCGCCCTGCAATATTGGGGACAAGCTAAATACTATTCTGCTCAGCAATACTGGATCAATGCACTTGAACAATCCGCACTGGTTGGTGACATAGAAATTCAAATAGAGTCTTTAATTGGCCTTGGTAACGTGTGGCGTATCACCAATGAGCACGAACTTGCCGCATCTACTCATGAGCTTGCTGTAAAAGTGGCAAACAACGTCCGGATAACGTGGTTAGAAGGCAAAGCGCGCATACTTTTGGCTTGGGATTACTACCTTCTTAAGCAATTCGTCAAAATGTTGACTGTTCTCGATGGCGCGACGGGACTGATCAGAGATCACGAAGACAGCACATGGGAAGCTGAAATTTGGGACTTTAGGGGTCTAGCTCTGATTGGTTTAGAGCGTTTTGATGACGCGGAAGAAGCAACAAACAAAGCTCACAACTTAGCCGTTAAACACGATCTGACTTGGATGAAAGCGCATTCATTCATTAGCCGTGCCCGCTTGGAGCTGCTGCGCAACAATACCGATAGTGCAGCAACACTATTACTCGCAGCGGAAGAGTCTGCACAAACCTTCGACAATGGTGAACTTCTTAGCCAAATCTGCTTTCAACAATCCCTGGTTGCCGAACAGCAAGAAGATTTTAAAGCAGCGTTTCTTGCGTTTAAAAAATATCGAAAACATGCGCTGAAGATGCTAAAAGAACAAACTTATCGAGTCAGTGCAGATAAAGCCCACAGCTCTAAACGACAACTTCAATTACGTGCACATAAATTGATCAACCATGTACGTTCACAGCATGAATACAATCCAGAGAAACAGTTTTCAAACGTAGTCTCCGAAACGTATTGGTGGGAGCAGTTGGTCTTGTTTAAAACCCAGCTAAAGCAATCCAAACATTCGGTCATCATGATTCAGCATGATGACCCCGATTTGTTAGATGTCTGCACCGAGCTCGTTCACTCATTAACGTTATCAAACGATCTTATTTCTCGTTTATCCAGTAACCGATTGGCCATGCTTATCGCAGAAAAGGGGCAACCGGCTGAAGATCTGTATCAAACGGTTAAGGTCATGTTAGACATTTATCCATGGGAACGACGGGGGCTGAAAGGGCCTAAGCCGGTACTGTACCTGCAAGATATCCTAACGTTCCCATTCACGTTAGAACAATTGGAAGAAAGCCAAATCGAGGTGAGAGCGCATGGAACAACTGCTTAATAAAGTCACTGAGGCTGGCATTGACCCTTGCTCTGTCTCTGGTGACGAAGCAATCACACTTTGGCAGTATATTGCTAATCACATCGCTTCAACCAACCGAGAAAAAGCACATTGCTACATCATTAGTGCCGAGTATCGAAAAGAAGTAAGACAACTAAACAAAAGCATTGCAGAATTAAGAAAAGCCCTAGAGTATCTGGAGCTACCTACCGATTTTGAAGACATTTTATCCGTAAAAGAAAGTCTTAGTGAACGCTTAGTGGAAGCTGGGGATTATAACGCTGCGCTCGCAGAGTATATCTCCTCCACCGATATCGCCGTCGAATACGGTCAAATTGACGAGTACGTTTCCGCACTTATTGGTATGGCGAATTTATGCGACACCTACGGTGACCATAACCGCGCATTGCGTTACTACACCAAAATTGACGCGATTGATCACGCCCTGAACAGCCGTTCACTGCGCTTACGCTATAAGCTTTATCTGCTTGCTTGTTACGTTAGCCTGCATCGCATCGCTGACGCTGAGCAGCTATTAATCGAGTGTGAAGAGCTCAGTATCTTAGTGAGTGACAAAAACCTCGCTGCTCAGATCCATTTGTATCGAGCCAAAATCTATCAACTGCAAAACTGCCACTCGAAGGCGTTGCTTTCACTCTCGAACGTCCAATACACCTCTGGAACGTCGACCACATATTGGCTTTCAACCGTGGTTAAAATTGAAACCGCGTATTGCTTAAATGCCATAGGGCGGACGGAATTAGCCAACACACTGTTGAACTCAATCGAGAAAAGACTACAGCAAGACTCGTCTCCTACCATTGCGCGACGCTTTTACAGTGCAATGAGCGAAATCAGCTCGTCTCAGGAGAACTTCAGACAAGCATTAAACTGCGAGAAGCGTGCCTTTCGTATTGAATCGGATCTGTTGAAGCATGTCCCAATAAGCGAACTGGGACCAGCTCAACTGCGTCGATTGACACGCTTTGAGTTGCAATTAAAGCTGATCCTGTCAGAAATAGAGAATAAAGAGCTCAAAGAGACAACCCAGCAACATAAAAATACCATGGCTCGACTCCAGCAAGATGTCTTTACCGATCCCTTAACTTCTTTGCATAATCGTCGCTGGTTAGAAGTTAAACTCAAAGATCTTTTACTTCACGACACCCCTTTTGCTTTGATGGTGATTGATATCGATCACTTTAAATCAATCAACGACGAGCTCAGCCATCTTGTTGGAGACAAAGCGATTACCCGTGTGTCTAAAGAGCTCGCCGAGTACTTTGTGTTTAAAGGCGCCTCTTGCGTTCGATTTGGAGGAGAAGAATTTCTTGTCATTATTGAAAACTGCAAGCTAGAGCGAGCAGAAATGCACGCGGAAAACTATCGAGAAAGAATTTATCAATATGATTGGGATAGTATTCTCGGTGAACGAGGGCTCACGGTTTCAGTTGGAATAACACTACACCGAGATGGCGAGAATACACAGCGTACTTTTTACCGTGCTGATAAAGCATTGTATCGAGCAAAAGCCAATGGCCGTAATCAAGTGTGCACCGAGCTGTAAGTCAATAGCCCTAGAATCATGTAACGTGAAAGCTTTTGTCGTGACTCCCCCGCTATACCGATAACGAGGGAGCATTTTTTGTGAAATAACCGTTTCTACGTGAACACTAGACGTTCCAGTGCACGTCAGTCTGGAACGGCTACTTTATTGATTTCTTAAGCGCTGCCAGTAACTTTCATATACCGCTAACGTCTCAGCACCAACATCGTTTATGAATTCACCTTTTTCCATATCGTCTTCCGCAGGGAAAATCGTTGGATTATTTTTTATTTCGTCTGGTAGGCTATTTCGTCCCGCATTAGTTGCAGACGCATAGCCCAGCGTATTGACGATTTCTGCTTGATTTTCAGGCTGATACATAAAGTTAATAAACTTATGCGCCAACGCTTTGTTTTCACTGCCTGACGGAATAGTGAAATTATCCATCCACAATACCGCCCCTTCTTCTGGCATCACAAACTTCAGTTCTGGCATTTCTACTTGACCTTGATATGCGTTGCCATTCCATTGCATACCAACCGATGTCTCGCCGGAAACATAAGGAACTTGCGGAGCATCTGAATTATAGAGCAATACATTGTTTTTTAGCGCGACCAGCGATTCATAAGCTTGTTTGATTTCCGACTCATTTTTGCTGTTCACACTGTGGCCGTTCATTTTCAAAGCCATCCCAAACACATCGCGAATGTCGTCTATCAACATGACTTGTTGTTCGTACTGCGCATTCCATAAGTCTGACCATTTGGTAACGGGTTGCTCGACCATTGCTTCGTTGTAACTTATACCAGTCACCCCCCAAATATAAGGAAGCGAGTAATCGTTATTCGGATCGTGAGCTTGTCCAAGTAGACCATGCATTGTGTCTTGCATATTCGGAATTAGCCCATGGTCAAGTTTGGCTAATAGGCCTTCTCTTGCCATTTTTTCGATAAAGTACGCCGACGCAAAAACAACATCATATCCAGTGCCTTTGAGCAACTTGAGTTTGGTGTACATCGACTCGTTGTTTTCAAAAGTAGAATAATTAATTGTCACGCCTTGCTGTTTTTCAAAGGCTTTTAATGATGCTTCAGGCAAATATCCGCCCCATGCATACACGTTCAGTGTTTTGTTTTCTGCATGAGCAAATAGGCTTAGCATCAGCGCGCTTAGCCCCAATCCTTTGATAAAAAATTTCATGGTACGCAATCCAACCAGTCCAGCGACGCGCTGGGATTCGGCTGCATCATTAGGCAATTTTTGATTAAAGAAAAGAAAAATAAATTGATCTTAAAAAGCAAAAATATTTATCGTTTTCTGCTCTTAAACAGGTCTGCTAAAGCTAAAAAAACAAAAAAGGATTGAGGGTTTTCCCAAACTTAGTACAAATTTTTCACCCTAGACCGAGAGCAACCTGTATAATGCATCGTTTGAAATATTTTGTTACGTTTGAATGGTGTTCGAGAAAACGATGAAAAGCAGTAAATGGTCGGGATTAGCGGTTGGCACTTTGGTATTAATCGCCGTATTACTACTATTCGGGTCTCCCGTGAATGCTTCATGGCAAAATATCCCATTGAAAGCGATAAATGACATAGCATTTAGTTTGTCTTTTGGTCTTGGGCTAAACCACGTAGTCGCTTATTCCGCTGCCATTATGACGCTCGCTGCACTTTTCTACATCGGCTATGTCGTCGGAGAACGCGTTTTTTATAAATTGAGATAACGATGATTCAATAAGTTAACCCTGCTCACTTCCCCGAACTAAACCATTCTCCCTTGATTGATCATCCCATTGCTGGCGTTAGTCTAAATTTGCCAGCGAATAATAACTGCTCAACCTACGCTTAAATTCCTGAGCCCAACATGTTAGTATTCGCGACTTTTTGAAGAACCTCACACTTTCTAGCGAAAAGTGATGTGGTGAAATACACGGCCCAATGGCCCCCAAAAGCGAAGTACTTATGTCAAATATGACGAATACCGCCACTCATGCTCCGATTCAGGATGCTGACTATTCTGCGATTCACCCTCCCTCTCTAACCCAACGGCTTGAACTCAAAAACCCTGTATTTTGGTTAAGCGGTAGTTTTCTCTCTCTATTCGTTCTTCTTGCACTGGTTAACTCCGACCGGCTCACCGCAATGGTGAACACAGGATTCAGTTTTGCCACTGACTATTTTGGTGCTTACTGGCAAATATTGCTTCTTCTTAATTTTGTTATTGGCTTGGCTCTCGCATTTGGCCGTACAGGATGCGTGCGTCTGGGAGGTTTAGCGGAGCCAGATATTGATAACTTCAAATGGCTGTCTATCGTACTGTGTACATTACTAGCTGGGGGCGGCGTATTCTGGGCTGCTGCGGAGCCGATAGCCCACTTTGTTACCGCTCCACCTCTGTTTGGCGAAGCATCACCTAAAACAGCAGCAATTAATGCTTTGTCTCAGTCTTTCATGCATTGGGGCTTCTTAGCTTGGGCGATTCTCGGTGGATTATCTGCGATCGTATTAATGCATCTACATTACGATAAAGGGCTACCACTAAAACCACGTACGTTGCTCTACCCAGTCTTCGGAGATAAGGCCATTCATGGCTGGATTGGTACTGTGGCTGATGCCTGCAGCATCATTGCGACCGCTGCAGGTACCATCGGTCCAATTGGCTTCCTGGGTTTACAAATCAGTTACGCGTTAAATGACTTATTTGGTGTACCAGATAGCTTCTTTACCCAGAGCATGGTAATCGTTGGAGCCATTATCATGTATACCTTATCGGCGCTGAGTGGCGTAAGTAAAGGTATTCAAATTATCAGTCGTTACAACGTCATCCTATCTGCACTTTTGATCGGCTATATTCTTTTCTTTGGACCGACGAGCTTTATTGTGGATGGTTACATTCAAGGCGTTGGCCGACTCATCGACAACTTCTTTCCAATGGCGCTCTATCGAGGAGATACAGAGTGGTTAAGTTGGTGGACAGTGTTCTTTTGGGGCTGGTTTATTGGTTATGGACCAATGATGGCGATCTTCATTGCGCGTATCTCTCGAGGTCGAACCATTCGCCAACTGATCATGTCGATTAGTATTGCTGCTCCTCTCATTACTTGCTTCTGGTTTAGTGCTGTGGGCGGTAGTGGCCTCGCATTTGAACTAGATAACCCTGGTTTAATTTCAACTGCGTTCGAGGGATTCAACCTTCCTGCCGTTTTGCTTGCCATTACCTCTGAGTTACCGTATCCAATGATCCTTTCGGTACTATTTCTGATCTTAACTACAACGTTTATCGTCACCACTGGCGACTCAATGACTTACACCATAAGCGTTGTCATGACGGGAACAACCGAACCGAACGCTGTGATTCGATCTTTTTGGGGGATGATTATGGGCGCAGTCGCTATTGTCTTGATTTCGATGGGATCAGGCGGTATATCCGCACTACAATCCTTTATCGTTATCACTGCTGTCCCTGTATCCTTCATTCTGCTGCCAAGCGTTTGGAAAGCGCCAGGGATTGCCAGTCAAATGGCGAAAGACCAAGGCTTAGTTTAACCGCCAATCTAATCAAGCTTTCGACTCCCCTCGATACTCTATCGGGGGGACGATTTAAGCCGCATGTCATCACCGCATCTGGTCGCCAGTGTTCAAATTCACAATCCATCAATACGCCGTCTTGCATATAGTTAATACTGGCTGATTATCCGCCAATTTGAGTGCATGTTACTTGGCAATAAACGCTATTTTAGTGCTTGTCATGCAATCGAAATCAATTGGGATTATTGTTTATACTCAAAGTGTCCTCTACGAAACTCAACCCTTCGGAGTCTAAAACATGTCCAAACCTTTATATGTCTTTGATATGGACGAAACCTTAATCAATGCTGACTGTGCGATGCTTTGGAATGCCTTTCTGGTGAGAAAAGGGATTGCAACACAAGCCAATTTCCTTGAAGAGGATAAACGCATGATGGCGCTTTATGCAGAAGGAAAAATGGACATGGAGGATTACCTCACATTTTGTATGGCGCCATTAGCCAATATCCCTATTGCACAAGTAGACGCGTTAGTGGAAGAGTGCGTAGCACATGACATCTTACCTAAACAGTTTGCTCAGGCGAAAACCTTGATTGAGCAACTATCCCAAGACAGAGTCGATATGGTCATCATCTCTGCTAGCGTCACTTTCTTAGTCAAAGCGGTTGGCCAACGTATCGGTGTCCCAACGGCACTAGGGATTAACTTGGTTGAAGAAGAAGGTTGTTACACTGCTAAGATTTCCGGTATTGCGAGCTATAGAGAAGGTAAGGTCACGCGTTTAGAGCAGTGGTTGAAGGCACAAGATGAGCCCTATTCAGATATCCATTTCTATACCGACTCCATTAACGACTTACCTTTGTGTGAATACGCAGATTACTCATACTTAGTAAACCCCTGTCCACGCCTGAGAACGCACGCTAACCGACCGAATTGGACAGTGCTAAGTTGGTAGTTATCATTGCACCTTTGCTCTTATCAAGGTCAAAACTAAGAAAATTGTATGGCCTTGAGGGAGGTTTGCTCATTCGATGGTTTTGCTGAAAATAGCCTCACGAACCTCAAAGACAAACACAAAAAACACACATAACATTAACAAAAGTATGGTCTTTATTCTTGTCGGCAGAAAAATGAAAAGTCTAAAATCAGAATAGATCCGTGTTTATATAACCAAACAAGATAAACAAACTATTAACCAGAACAACAATGGCTATTAAAACAACCAGTTATATCCACCCTCATAACAAAACATCAATATTGCAACAATTGCACCTAGTAATAATGCAACCATTGATTGAAAAATTAACATTTTGTTAATCATTACAACAATGTTAATTTTATCGCCACTGGTCGTACTGATGATAAGCCTCTCACCAAGCATATTGTCAGTGGTATAAGGACGTTCGACCATCTCCAAAATGAATAGACACCCAATTTGGTGCCCTTTTTAGTTTGCCCACATACATCGTTCTTTGTGGGCTTTTTTCTATTTGAAAGCTTGTGATGAAACTGGTCATTTGGATTCATGGGAGTCGTCAATATTAAGATTTACTCGCCTCCGACTTCTGACATGGCACCTTAACCAACTGTCCCTGCTCTTCTTTAATGCGTTTCACAATCTGTGCATCACGTGCTTCGATATCATCCATATTTAGTTTTTGGATATCTGCGATTGCTTCGTGCCTCATTTCTGAAAAATCTTGTCGTAAATCTGCACTCCACTCCTCCTTGTCTAACGTGTTCGCAGCAGTAAATGGTGATGACATGACAGCAATAAGACCTAAAGTAGAAAGATTGACATATTTCATAGCAAGCTCCTTGAAAGTTAGCAGTTTATTTTGAACACATGACTTACATGACACGTTAGACATAGCACGTTAAATGCCAACTTTTAACTCTATTAATAACAATAACTTAGCAATCTTTTTGTCTTACGATCTTTCATGGGGTGGTTATTTTTACACTTTATGCGTCAAATTAACCAAACCCATATTTACGTGGATTTATATTCACTCAGCATATAAAACCAGACTAATACCACTATGGATGACGAAGTGATCAATTTATTGTGCAGGACTTACTTTGCAAAGGAGATCGCTTAGAGCAAGGCATAGATTGCTGTAACTAGTTATTCTAATTGCAAAACCTACAACGCAGCTATCAGTGATTTTAACAAGCAAGAATGATTAAATATGTATTCAAATTGGTTTAAATCATTGTTTAAATTAACAAAAATATCTCTCGCCAATGTGTTTAATTCAAAATAAAAGAGCAGCTCTCGAAGGCTGCTCTTATAGATTATTCCATTAATATTGATATTCCCTTAAGACTCGTTCACAGGTTCTTCCCGACCCTCCTCTTGCCTTCTAAAACGAGAAACTAAGCGCAAGAAAAAACGTTTCACAGCCCTGAAGATATTTTTTATATCCTCCAGCATTAGGTACAAACACGGTACAAGCACTAGCGTCAGTACCGTCGCATAGAGGACGGCAAACCCTAACGCGACGGCCATAGGAATAACGAAACGTGCCTGTAAACTCGTCTCAAACATGATAGGTAAAACGCCTGCAAACGTGGTGATTGATGTGAGAGTGATTGCACGAAAACGCGCACACCCAGCCTCTACCACAGCTTGTTTTATACTCATCCCTTTTTCCCGGACGTGGTTGACATAGTCTGTCAGAACAAGAGAGTCATTAATAACGACGCCCGCAGCCGCAATCAAACCAAATGTCGACATCATACTGATATCAAGCCCTAACCAGAAATGCCCCCAAATTGCACCGGTTAAACTAAAAGGGATAACAGACATAACGATGAGCGGTTGCGTGTAGCTCTTCAGAGGGACCGCTAACAAAATGTAGACGATAACCATGCCAGCCACGAAGAACATGATTTGTTCAGTACGTTGCGCCGCTTGCTCTTCTATGTCACCGCCCAGCTCAGTCTTAACGCTTGGGTATTGCTGTTTCATATCTGGCAGTATGTTGTCGTCGATGGTCTTCACGACCTCTTCAGGCTCAACCAATTCTTCATCAATAGAACCATACACATAAACCGTTTGGTAACCACCTTCACGGCGAATGGTACTCACACCCGGCTGCTCGCTGATTTGAACGACATCGCCAAGCATGACTTTTTTGCCTGATGGGGTTGTGATCACCGCATAACGCAAAGAAGAAAAGGCTTCACGTGTTAGCTGTGGATATCGAACCATGACCTTTATTTCCTCACCATCGCGAAGAATGCGTTGGGCTTCTCCACCGTAAAAGCTGCCCCCAACTTGCTGAGCTATCATGGTAAGGTCCAGTCCAAGATCATAGGCTACAGGGGAGAGCGATAGAAGTACCTCCTTACTACCCGAGTCAATAGAAGAAGAGATATCAAACAGTCCCTCTTGTTGCTGTAATCGTTCAATTAGGTAGCGTCCCGCCTCGTTTAGCTCTTTGATGTTTGAACCAAAAAGGAGATAGCCAAATTCATCACGCTCCCCACCACCAGCACTCTGGTCGCGGATTTTCATGCTCTTTATGCCAGGAATAGTTGGCATAGATTCTCGCCAACGTCGCGCAAGCTCAAACGTGTTGTAAGGCCGCAGGTCTTCGTCTACCAGTGGCACCAAAATACGCCCTTCATTACGGCTTCGGTTGTAAGAAAGCACATCACGGTTCATTCCTTGACCGAATTCTTCAATCGTTTGAGACTCCACGTTTTGCATCACCGCTTCAATGGATTGCAGCGCTTCAATCGTCTGCTCACTCGATACGGTATCATTCATTTCAATGGTAATAGCGGGGTAATCCGTTGGGACCTTCGGGTTTGGGATCACGCGAACATAGTTTGAATTCACTAAGGCGGCACTAATTGCTAACAAACCACAAAATACAGCAAAAACTGTCCAACGCCAGTGTGTGCAAGAGGTAACAAAACGGCGATACGAACCATTAACAAAACCAAAGAAACGTCGATTAAAGCAGTCACGCCAACCGCCAGGCTTACTCGGTTTGAAGTTTGTGTGGGCAAGATGTGCTGGCAAAATTAACTTTGATTCAATCAAACTGAATGTTAAACACAAGATCACGACGCCAGAGATACCATAAAAGAACGCGCTATCGATGCCACTCGAGAGTAAAAAAGGCGCAAATACCGCAATGGTGGTCAACACACCAAAGGTCGCGGGCGTCGCAACTCGTTTGACGCCTCTTACAACGTTCTCAACACCGCCGCCTTTTTCCTCTATTTCGCTGTAGGCACTTTCGCCCATCACAATGGCATCATCGACCACGATACCGAGTACCATAATAAAGGCGAACAGCGACACGATGTTCACCGTGATCCCTAGAGCAGGCATCAACATGACCGCGCCAAGGAAACAAACGGGCAAACCAATCATCACCCACATTGCGAGACGGAAACGTAAGAAAACGCTCAACATTATCGCAACCAATGCTGCACCCTGTAATAGGTTTTTCAACATCATATCGAGACGACCGTTCAGATAGTATGTCATATCGACCAACACCTTTAACTGAACATCGCTTGGTAATGCTTTGTTTTTGGCCTCTATATACTTGTGAACGGATTCAGCAACAGGAATGATATTTTGGTCACGCGTCGCTTGTACCGACATATAAATGGCATTTTGCCCTGAGTATTCAAAGTAGCGCTCTTCTTCCGTAAAGCCATCTTTGATCGTCGCAATGTCCTGCAGCAACACTTTGGCACCATTTGCCCCCAGTTTTACGGGTATATTGCGGAACTCGTCTCCATGATAGTACTGATTTTCAATACGCACGGCGATCATTCCGGAATTGGTTTTCACCTCACCCGCAGAATAATTGGCAGAGTAACGACGGATGGCATTACTCACGTCATTCAGCGTTAAATCATATTTGCGCAGAATACGCGGATCGACTTCTATCGCAATCTCTTCTTCCGGAGCACTTAACTCAACAAGCATGACGTTTTGCAATTGAAGCAACTCGTCTTCAACTTCCTTGGCTATGGGCTTTAATTCTTCGAGTGGGCGGTCACTCACTAACCCCATTTCAATCACATCTTGGCGCCATTCAACCTGATAGACGTTTATTGGCTCCATCCCAGCGGGTAAATTCGTTAAAGTATCTATTCGCTGTTTTACGTCATCCAAAACACGTTTGATATCCGCGTTGACATCCACTTCAATCGACACATAAGCACTACCACGAGACGCTTGCGCCACTACTTTTTTGATTCCAGTAACATCTTTTATCGACTCCTCGACTTTCATCAAAATGCTCTCTTCGATTTCTTGAGGAGAGGCGCCAGGATAGGTCGCTTGAACATCAATGTAGTTTACTTCTATGTTCGGGAACATCTGTCTTTGAATGAAGACGTAGCTGACGATGCCCATGATAATAATGAATACCATCAACAGATTGGCAGCCACTGGATTATTGGCAAAATACGCGATTAAGCCTTTTTGTTTGGTCTCTTCCATGACAAGCTCCTAGTTACTGAACAACGGTAACGGAGTTGTCATTCTTTTTTGCGATTTTCACCGCCATGCCTTTTTGTGGGTATTCTGGTAAGGTTAGGACCAGTTTATCGTTAAGCTCTAATCCGTCCTTCACCAACATAAACGCCCCTTCAGCTCTTAAAACGGTAACCGTTCTTGGTTGAAGTTTATTGTCGTCAGTCACTACCCAGACCGTGCGGTTTTTCACTAATTCTTGTGGGAGACGATAAATATGCTTCAACTCTTTGCCCGTAAAGCTGACTTCAACATACGAGCCAAACTTAATCGGTGGTTTCTTGGTTTCAATACCATAAGGGTCGGCCACCTGAATCACCATATTGATCATACGTGTTGCACTATCAATCATCCCTAGATCCCGAACAACCTTACCATCGCGAGTCGTCGATAAAACACCTTGCTGAGTGACAGTAGCATGCAGATCGTCGATAGATTCAGGCAAAAATACGCTATCAAACCCAGCAATTGGAACATGCACTTCTGCGACTTCAATATTATTTATAGTGGCAACTCGAGAGCCTGCTGTCACAAATTGTCCCACACCAATGTCGCGTTCAACGACAAGCGCATCATATGGAGCAACCACTTTACAGTTTTCCAGATCACGCCTAGCACGCTTAAGTGATGCAAGGGCGGATTTGACTTGCGCTTGGGCACTCAATAATTGCGGTTTACGCAAATATAAGTCCGTCACCTGTTTGTCACTCATTTGTTTCGCCTGGCGTTTTGCAACTTCTGCTTTTGCTTGTTCCTCAATCAACGCTGCTCGCGCACTTGCCAGTGCAGCTTCAGCTTGCAGTACTGCCGCTTCGTAGTTATCACTTTCAATGGTGAATAACACTTCACCTCGCTTTACGATGCCTCCGGTAACAAAATTAGCATGCCAACTGATCACTTCCCCGCTCACTTGAGTCGACAACTGAGTTTTTTCAAAAGGAACCAACTCTCCGTAGCTCGTGATAACAACATTATGATTGGTAGGAAAAAGAGAAGACGCTTGAACGGTCGGTTCAACTACAGGCTCTTTCGTGGACTCTTTCTTTGGCGCAGTCATCGCTATTGCTGAATACCCGGCATAAGAACCACCAGCAATAACGAAAGGCAAAAGCCAACGCAACATGGGTTTTGTAAACATCAAAAATCCTTTTATATGTATCTCACCAACAAACCCTCATCCAATCCGTTTGTACTATCGTAAAAAACAGCATTTAAGGCATAAAGACTTGAGTATGAGGTAAGGCAATTGCATCTGAAATAAATAATCACCGAAGCCGATTACCGCGTTCCATGGAATCAACATCAGTGTAACTTTTTATAATCTTCATTTTTATAGGTATAAAATATCAAAGATGGCTCAATTAGCGTAATTGAAATTAACACTTTCTTAACTTAGATCTCAGGTTGTAATGACACAACGCAGCGCTTTAACTAAGCGCATGCCAATTTCATAGCGTTTGATACGAATAAAGTGTGATTAGCGAGTTAGAAAGGACGACCTAAGCCATACAACTCAATATCATTCAGGTCTATAATTCACACTATGAAATGCTTTTTAAGACAGGGACATGTCATTGTTCGATACAATTTCTAAATTTATATTCACGGTATTTTTTACTGTAATGTCTGCTTGCTCTTCAATCGAAGACAGAGACCCAAGCGAAAAATCAACAAGCTTCCAGATGGGCTACCAACAAGAGACGGTACTGGCTGAGTATTTTGAAGCGTATGGCAAAGATCCTAAAACGGTGACGGGTTTCTACCCACTTAATCAAGGACACGATGCACTACTTGCACGAACGACTCTTATTGAATCAGCACAAAAAAGTCTAGACTTGCAGTACTACATCTATCGCGGAGATGAAACCAGTCGCTTTATCACTTGGCGTTTGTACGAAGCAGCAAAACGTGGGGTGCGTGTTCGCCTACTACTTGATGATATGCAAAAACGCAATGATCAAGTCATGGCCGCTCTAAACGCTCATCCAAACATTGAAATCCGTTTATTTAACCCTCACGAATACCGGGGATCACGTTTATTTGAGCTTGCTAGTGACTTTAACCGCCTTAACCGCCGAATGCATAATAAGTCACTTACCGCAGACAGCGTTGCCGCCATTGTTGGTGGACGAAACATTGGTAACGAATACTTCTCTTTCGAATCAGAAGTGGAATTTGGTGACTTCGATTTACTCCTCTATGGTGAAGCCGTTCAGCAAACTGCTGACCAATTTGATCTTTACTGGAACAGCCTTTACGCCGTTCCAATGGAATGGATAACACCTGACTTTGAGCAAATCACGGATGCAGCCATAGATAAACAAGTACAAGAGTTGGAATTAGGAAAAAAATTCACATCTGGGACTTATAACTTTACTAATTTGGAAATGTATCAGGAACTCAAGCAAGGCAAACTAAACCTATATTGGGGCGATGGTCAAATATGGTTTGATTTACCCGATAAAATCGCAACTAATGAAAGCCAGCTGGTCGGAAATTTAATCGAACTACTCAAAACGGTAGAACACTCTTTTGTTCTTATTTCTCCTTATTTTGTACCAACCGAGTCAGGAACAAAAGCACTCACCAATGCAGCCAAACGAGGAGTTGATATTACTATCGTTACGAACAGTCTTGCCTCAAATGACGTATTTGCCGTCCATGGGTGGTATGCAAAGTATCGAAAAGCTCTGCTTGAATCCGGCATAAAGCTTTGGGAAGTCAAATCCAGCGCAAAACTCAAAAGCAAATGGAGTTTAACGGGTAGTAGCCGGTCAAGTTTACATGCCAAAGCTATGGCACTTGATGGAAAAACACTTTTCGTCGGTTCAATGAACTGGGACCCTCGCTCTGCTGCGCTCAATACAGAAATGGCGGTTGTGGTGGAACAGCCAGAGTACATACAAAGCTTTGTTGCTGAACTACCAGAAAAGCTGAACAACAATGCTTATCAGTTAACGCTGCGTGATGGTGATATCATTTGGACTGACACCAAAACTGGAAAAGAGTATGACTCCGAGCCAGAGGCTGGCGTGTGGCGTAAAATGGGCTCCTGGTTCTCCGGCATATTGCCAATAGAAGACCAGCTTTAACAGAAAAAATCTTTGAACACATAACGTTACAACTCTTCAAACCGTAATCCGTTACATAACGTGAAGAACTTTGCTAAAGGTTTGTTTAATCTGCTATTGTTGCACGGTCTATCTGTCTTCCTAACGCAAAAGGACGTTTTATGCGCTTATTCATTGGTATTTTGTTCTCACTGATTCTTGCACTGCCTACCTTGGCAGCCGAAGAAAAATATTCAGAATCAGATTTATTAGATAGACCGTTGATGGAGCGCTATATTCTTGACGAGATTAAAGCGCTGCGTCAGGACTATCAAAGCCTAGAAAAACGTATGATTGTTGAGATCACCGACCGTGAGCTTGCCGTAGCAGATAAATCACTCAACTACGCCAACGTTACTGTCACCTACTTCTTTTACATCATTGCTGGCGTGGCCTCTTTGATTGCTTTTGTTGGCTGGCAATCCCTGCGTGAGTTTAAACATAACACCAAAGAAATGGCGGATAAGCGACTAGACAAAATCGCCAGTGAATACGAGAAAAAGTTCGTCGCACTTGAGCGAGATCTGAAACGCAAGACCCGCATCATTAGTGAAAACAATAAAGAAATCGAAAAAATCAACGAAATTCATAACTTGTGGCTGCGTGCACAAAGCTCGCAAACGCCGGAACAGCGTATCGAAATTTATGATGAAATATTGGTTATTCGCCCTGGAGATCTAGAAGCACTGACCTACAAAGCCGATGCTGCGATGGAAATCAACGAGTACCACTGGGCACTGAGCTTGTGTAACCGAGTACTGGAAGTGGACTTCACTAACGGTCCAGCCCTGTATCAAAGAGCTTGCGCGTATTCTCGATTAGGTGTTGAAGAACAAGCCATTGAGGATTTAGAGCGCTCGATCGAATACAGCCCGTCGATTCGTGATCTGCTTGCTGAAGAGCGTGATCTTGAACTCCTTCACGGTAATGAACGATTCGAAAAGTTATTGCAACTTGGCCACCATAATTCAACGGATTAAACACCATGAGCCGCCACTTTAATTTAGAAGATGCCAGCCAAGTCTTGGTTGGTGCATTTGCTCTTGCAGTGCCGATTTCATTTTCTGAAGAAGCGTGGCGGTTAGGGGAAGAATTGCCATTCACCAATCTGCTTATGTTGTTGAGTTTATCGGTGATTTTTCTCAGCTTTTTTGCTTACCAAAGCGTATTCCAAAGCCGGATTCGACATCGGATCGCAATCTTTATCTTTCGCGTGTTTATCGCCTACTTGATAACAGCCATCGTGGTCGCGCTTGTGCTGCTTTGCCTTGATAAACTCCCACTTGCAACAGAGCCCATAGTCGCAATCAAGCGCATTATAGTCATTACAATGCCTGCTTCCATGGGCGCGATTGTTGTGGACAGCTTTGATAAAGAGTAAAGCGTTATTCTACTTATCTAACGACAGTCCGATTTGGCTGATTTTACTTTCAAACTCTTCGATGCTTTCTGCTTTGTAAGTCGGCGAGCCATTAAAGTAACGTGGTTTCTCTGGCAGCATCGCATTTTTCAGCTCTTTTTCTTGCTCGACATTGTCATGATAAACCGTGACACGATGTGGGATATCCTGTTTCATTTCAGCCATATTAGGTCTCCTTATTTAAAACCAACTATAAGCGTAGACTGAAATATAAAGGTTACAAATTCATCACACGAATTCAGTTCAGAAATAAGGTCGAAGCCTAACGAAATCGCTGAACTTTACAGTCCTCTGAATATTCTTTCAACTAATTGACTCACATAGGTTTTACTGACAAATTGATATCATTCTCTTGCTTTCCTATGACGTAAATTTCATAAGTGCGACTAATATTATACTCAAATGTCCTCAAGCAACCGGGTTCAGTTTACGTTCACTGAGCACCCCATCTTCGAGGCATTCAGTATTACCTTAGATCTTGACAAAAAGAGGCACAGAATGAAAAAGACGATGTTGGCGTTAACTGGTGCAGTGATCATCCTGGCAGGCTGCCAAGACGAAAAGCCTGCGGAAACATTAGCAGTAGAAGCACCTCAAGCAAGTGAAGCACAAGTTGCAAATGCTCAGGCGGCTGAAGATGAATTAGTCGTCACAGCACCTGTAGTTGAAGAGAAAGTGACTGAGGATCAGGGAATTACCCCAGAAACATTCGTTGACTCTGCGCACAATGCTAGTAACTCACTTGACTGGAATGGTACGTACAAAGGCACGCTACCATGTGCAGATTGTTCTGGCATTGATATCACTTTAACCTTGAACCAAGATGGTACTTACGTGCTAGAGCAGAGTTACCAAGAAAAAGACAATGGTCAAACCAAATCAGAGGGATCATTCACTTGGGGTGAAAATGGTAGCGTAATCACTCTCAATAATGAAACAGCACCAAACCAATACTTCGTAGGTGAAAACGTACTCATGAAGCTAGACATCAACGGTGAAAAAGTCAGTGGTGAAATGGCACCCCTGTATAACCTGAGCAAACAGCAATAACCATACTCATGGCTGTGAACAGTTAAGTCTAAACCCGAGCGCTACGCTCGGGTTTTTCATGATACTCATTTTGACGATTATCCCCAGCATAGGTGCTTTAACCAATTGGTGATTTTGATAATCTCAGACTGTTTCGAACGGCTTTTTTTGTGAATAAAGTAAAAGGAATCCCCCGTTTCTAAGCCATGAGACGGAATGTACACCAAATCTTGTGCTTTATCGCGCTCATTGAGCATAAAATCATTCGCGAACGCGATACCTTGGTCGTATCGAGCTGCTTCTATTGCGAGCAGCATGTGGCTAAAGTGCTGTATATCCGCGTGTTTAGGTAAAGCGTAACCTCCCGCTTTGCACCATTCTGCCCAATCCTTCCCTCGCTCATAAAAAATTGAATCCGTTGATAGTATTGGATATTGCCACAAAGCTTCTGGCAAAGGTTGATCTTGTATTTCCTTCCAAATCTTATGGCTACAGACTGGGTATAAGATTTCATCATACAAGTGCGTCGCCATATAATTGCGCTTTGGCGGTTGAACGGTGATAAAGCAATCCCCTACGCTGTCCGTTTGTTCTGGATCGCTCGCGACCATATTCAATGTCAGATCAATTTCTGGATGAAGGCGTTTAAACTCAGACAAGTGAGGAATTAACCACTTCACGGCAAGCGAGCTGTATATCGCCAAACGAATACTCCCTTTCTCCCCATCACGCACCCGATTACTTGCGGTTGCAATCATACTTATCGCTGGACTGATATCTTCTAAATATCGCGCTCCCGTGTCAGATAGCGACACCTTTCGCCCTTGGCGAATAAATAGAGACTCTCCTAAATAATCCTCTAGCAAACGTATTTGGTGGCTAACCGCGCTTTGCGTGACTTTGAGCTCTTGTGCCGCTAGCGAGAAACTCAGGTTTCGAGCGACCGATTCAAAACAATGCACCGCTCTTAGTGGTGGCAATTTCATTATCTAATAAACTCATAGTTGAACTAATAAATATCATTTTACTTCATCCTATGACATCCCCTACTCTTACGCAAAGATTAAGGGAGTGGAAAAAGTGAAAATTACATCTGTTGGCGCTGCTATGTTGCTACTCATTATTGGAAACCTTATTGCGGTGGTCTCTGACTCGTTAATAAAAAGTGTCGGCAACGACGTGCCTGTTTTTCAGTTTGTCCTGTTTCGCCAAATTTCTGCAGTACTTTTGCTTCTGCCATTCTGTTTTTTCGCAAAATCGACTCGTCTAATGGAAGGATTTAAGTGGCACGCTATTCGAGCTCACGTTTGGCTACTTGGTGCAGTATTTATGGTATTGGCAATATCGTCTTTGCCTTTAGTAACCGCAAACGCGGTGTTTTATGCCGCACCTTTGATCATGCTACCTTTAGCGGCATTGTTCCTTAAAGAGCAATTATCTAAGCAATCGATCGCGGCAGCGATCGTCGGATTTACTGGTGTGTTGGTGATCATTCGTCCCGATCAATTCGACTGGGCAGCCATGTACGCGTTTGTTGTCGCTCTGTCTTTAGCAGTCAATAACCTACTGATACGTAAACTACCTAAAGATCAGTCAGTGGCGCATACTCTGCTTATGACTAACCTGGCAGGTATCCCAGTAGCACTATTACTGGTCTTCATCGAAGCGCAACCCTGGCAATGGGACGCTTTCCCAATCGCAGCTGGATCAAGCTTATTTATCATGATTTATGCCGCAACGTGTGTGATGGCTTATCGCTCTATCGACAGCAACAAAATTGCAAGTGCAGAATACAGTGGCTTAATTGGTGCCGTTGTCATTGGCTTTATGTGGTTTGATGAAGTGCCCGATATTTACATGGCAATTGGTACGGTATTGATCGTTGTACCACTGATTTGGCTCTCTAAACGTGAACGTCGGATAAAAAAACGGCAAGCTCAAATTCAATTGGAGAAGGAACAGCAAACAAACTTAGCGTAATCCCAACCTGTTCGTGACGAGGCCAGCTTGCCTTTGCATGCAGTAAGCTATAGATTAAAAGCCCTTTCGTCAAAATAGACAAAAGGGCTTCACTTAATGGGCAACCTAATTATTGTGGCAATACCACTTTACCGTCTTCGATAGGAAAGCTCTTCACTGTCGGCTTACTTGCTAAACGAACCGTTGTTGGCGCTCCCGCAACTTCATAGGTAACATCATAACCAACAACTTTTTCTGACGTTGTATATTCGGTGTGGCACTGTTGCCTCGTTGTCGATACGACATCACCTTTTTGCACATTTTCTTGGATTTTACGGCCTGTTAGTGCACCTGCAATTGTCCCTGCGGCTGTAGCAATAATTTTACCTGAGCCGCCACCAATCTGATTCCCAATAGCAGCGCCTGCCGCAGCTCCACCAACGGTACCGAGAATTTTGTTATCATCTGTCGGTTCAACTTGCTGCGTCACAACCACATCCTTACAGACTTGATGAGGCTTCTTGACCGCTTCTGTAACGGATTCAATCAGCGTAATATTTGCTTGTGTTGGCGCTGTCGGAGTCTTCTCCTTACAGCCCGCTAAGACAGCAAAGACCACAGCCGCAGTAGCGATAGATTTTATTTTCATGGTATACATCCCAGCATGTTTCCGTTGCATTCACATATCGAATGACTTCCAGGTACAGGATGCAGAACGCAGTCAATGACGCCAGTTCAAGGAAAGAGCGCAATGACTTAGCGCACGCGTTCCAAGTTATTTGACGATGAAATGGTGTCAACGACACCCTTCAATAAGGACTGAGCCAAGCATCTTGTGGTTATGTGGGTATAGTATGTTGTGAAATGTAAACCACATCAGGCGAAACCAAAGCCTGTGTCATTTACTAGTAAAAAACGGTGTTTTTTAAAAGCACGGTTAATAAATATCTAGCGGAATGTCAATTCAGATAGAGAATGGGAAAAGCATTCGTTAAGCCAAGCTGAGAAATAGCTCGTCATCGGTGAGGTACTTATGACGATGAGTCATGTGTCTCACATGCATAAACATAAAATCGGGAAAACCTGGCGCTATAATGTTGTTTGGCTCCCAACAAATACCACCGACAAAGACGTAACGCCCTTGCTTCTCATCGTCGTGAAGTTGGTTATTGATCGCAGAGGATAATTCGGCTCGACATCCTTCTACAACACAGACAATTTGGCCTTTGAATAATCCAATCACTCTTTTGACTAAGTTCGCTTTCATGCCACACTTCCAAGCTTGGCGAGTCGCTAACTCATAGCCGTATTTTCTGATGGTTTTCTTTTGCAAATGTACAACCAAATTCATGTTTCTCTCCTGATTCCAGCGAAGGCACTGCGGCCAAAAGTCGTCTAGAACAGAGTGACTATAACTGAATAGCTCCCTACCTATAGCAAACTAATTTTTGTTGATACGATAGAGAGTAGTTATCAATACGAGAAAAACACAACTCAGGCGTCAATCAGATAGTTTTCACCTTCATGTTCTAGACGATCAATAAGAAGACGGCACTCATCCAGATCTAAAGGTTGTTCAAATCGACGTTTTAAGTTCATTAAAAAGAAGATGTCTTCACACATCGCTTTTTCTGGTTCGTCACTGATTTTCGCCACTGGTGAGCCGTTACAAGAAACCATTTTAATCACCATCGACAATGGCTCGTAAGCTTGACCTTTTTTATTGGCATAATTGCCCATATCATTGGCAAGGAAGGTTCCAATACCAAAGCTCACTTGCACTCGCCCTTGAAAATATTCACAAATATCCAACGCTTGGTCGAAGTTCAGTCCATCAGTAAAGACTAGGGTTTTGGTCATTGGATCGATATTCATTGCTTGATAGTGCGCAATCATCTTTTCGCCCCAAGTGAACGGGCAGCCGCTATCATGACGAACGCCAAAATAAGCGTTGCTAAGCTCTTGGTCAAAATCCTTTAGAAACGCATCGATACCGATCGTGTCCGTTAAAGCAATACCTAACGCTCCATTAAACACCTGTTGCCATCGTTGTAGTGCGACTTTTTGTGACTCCTGCACACTAACGAGTGCTTGGTGCCCCATAAACCATTCATGAGCCACCGTCCCGATGGGTGTTAGGCTCAACTCTCGTGCTAGATGGTAATTACTCGTGCCTGTTAAGCAATCTGGCAACGTCTCACGTAAATACTCGACCATCGTACGCTGAGCTTGGAAAGAAAAGCGACGGCGAGTCGACATATCAGAAAACTTAAAATTCCTGATATTACGACGTTTAAGCTCGGATTTTAGATGACGAACTTTATCTTCCAACACCGCTTGAAATTGTTGCAAGGGAATCTCGGACCATCGTAGCCGACTACGCACTTCGGACACAATGCTCATGATGATGGTTTCGTACAGTATCGTCTCTTTCCATAACCCACTAATAGTAATACGAAGTTGGCTAGAACCATCTGGCATGGCTTTACTATACAAAGAGACATCGTTTTCGGGATTAAACTGGAAGTAACGTAAAGCATCAACAAACTCAGAGTTAAGATAAGGCGCAACGCGCTTCATGTAGTCAATTTCATCTTCAGTAAATCGAAGGTCTTGAAGTTTGAGAATCTCGGCTTGTACCTCTGGCAACAAATCAGACAGATCTTCATCACTGCGCACAATGAATTTATATGACACCTCTGCATTTGGGTACAGCTCCGCCACTGCACTCATCATGTTCACTTTGTACACATCAAAGTCCATTGCACTTTGGATGATACGTGAAGAAAATAATTTGCTACTCATTAGGTGCCCTTCTATATACTCTTTGCTCAAGTATATAACTTCTTGTTACTAACCAAATCAGCGTAAACAATAAACATCCACAGCATGTTTGTCAACTTATGTTACTAACCACTAATATTCCTCATTTTTTTTCGCTTATAATCGCTCACCTCCATGTGTGTAAATCTATTAAATGCCTTTATTTATCCACAAAAAAGGCTAAACGTTATACATTTGGTTTTAACATCTCGTTTATAACAAACAGTTACTTACCTATTGTATAGCCAGTTTTTATACGCTAGATTACATACAAATGAATAGTAGGACTCAACTATGATCGTAACTGTCGACATTATCCCATTCAGGTTATCTGGTTTTGCCGATAAAGGATTGGAAGTGTTGTTGATAAAACGTTCAAACCCAAACCGACCTTATCACGGGGTGTGGGCTTTGCCCGGTGGATTCGTCTTTGATAAAGACTTAACCCCTGAGGGAGGACGCCCTGCGGATGAAAACTTTGAAGCGGCGAGACGAAGAATTTGCCGAGAAAAGATCCACACTTATCCACGTCATTTTAGTGAGGCATTTATCGATGGGGATCCTAAGCGCGATCCTGATGATTGGAGCCTCAATATTACTCACTATGCATTGGTGGACCGGGCAAATATCGAACAAATCAACAACGCTGGTATCCCGGAATGCCATCTAAAATGGTTTCCTATACAAGCTATCTTAAATGGAGAAGAAACACTGGCATTTGACCACCAGAACACGATAGAAAAAGCGTGGCAAAAGTTACGCGCTTCTATTGAGTATACATCGGTACTTTTGTTCGCGTTAGACAAAGAGTTTTTGGTGGCCGATATCATCTCCGCTTATCAAGAGTTTGGTATCGATATCAGTCGTATGACGATAAAGCGCCGTTTGATTGATTCGGGAGTGCTGAAACCAACGAACAAGGTTGCTTCGACCAACAAAGGCAAAGGCGGTAAACCTGCGATGATTTACACATTGACGAGTGACGAAGTGACCTTTTTTCAAAACTGTTTGCGTGGATAGACGCAATCAAAAAGCCAGACAAGGAGTCTGCCATGACTGTTCGAGTACACTATCAAACCACGGCGGTTTTCGACATCGACCCCGAGAAAGGGTTTACGGAACTTTGCCCCGAAGAACTGCCGGTTTCTGATGCTTTAGAAATCGTACCCGAGTTACTGAAAAACCACACGAAAGGTAGGCTAAAACTAGTAAGTCGAGACTTGCATCCGCCAAAAGCGGCCTGGGATGCTGCAACACCAGCCGATATGCTTAAACCCGTTGGCTTACCAAACGTGGATGTGAAGTGGAATCGTCACTGCGTACTCGGAACCAAGGGAGTTGAATTACTTGATGGTTTGCCACCGATTTTAGACTACGACTTTCAAGTCAATAAAGGTATGGATCCTGACGCGCACCCTTATGGTGTATTCTTTCATGACATCGCCGATACCAAAACCACTGGCGCCAATGAGTTTCTTAAATGCCAGGATATAGATACGCTTGTCGTTGGTGGACTCGCACTTGATTTCTGTGTGAAAAAGTCGGTTCTACAAGCACTAGACCTCGGCTTCAACGTCATCGTAAATCTCGCCTCCACGCGCGCGGTACTGCCAGAATCTATGCAAGAAGCGATAGCAGAGATGCAAGACAAAGGCGCAGTGTTCGTTGAACATGCCGATGACATCATCGTCGAGCATTTTGCGTAGCATTACTTCACGAATAGCGAGAGAAAACATGGTGGTCGGATAAGCGCTTTGCTTCTTGCAGTGAGCTCTACTGTCAATACATAATGCGGCAAACTTTCAAGCAAACAGAGTTATGCAAGAGATATACTTTGCAGGCGGCTGCCTTTGGGGCGTGCAAGAATTTATGCGTCACCTACCCGGTGTAACAAATACAGAAGCTGGCCGAGCGAACGGTACCACAAGCTCTACCTCCACCGACTACGACGGTTATGCAGAGTGTGTACGCACGCAATTCGACCCTCAGCATGTCTCAGTCGAAACGCTGATGGGCTATTTCTTTGAGATCATCGATCCGTATAGCGTTAACAAACAAGGTGACGATGTTGGCGAAAAATATCGAACTGGGGTTTACAGTCAAAATACGCAGCATCTTGAAGCAGTAAAACGCTATATTGCAGCAAGAGAAGACGCTGAGAGGATAGTCGTGGAAGTCCTCCCTCTTAATAACTACGTGCCAAGTGATGACGAACACCAAGACCGACTGACCCGCTTCCCAAACGACTATTGCCATATTCCTTTGGACTTATTGCACAAATACAAAAACAGCTAAGAAACATCAGTGCTCTATTCAAAGCAATAGCTCACCTTAAAACAACAGTTCGACCCAAAACAACAGAAAGGGAGCTCATGACTCCCTTTCTGTTGTTCAGATCAATTCGGTCATCGTCATGCCTAACGAGCCGCTTCTGCTTCCAACTCTTTTTCGGCCACGGACAACATCGCAAATTCCTCTTCTGCTGTTGTCGCCACCAGTTTAGCGCCAGCTACAAACAACTGTTTGGTGAAACACCTTCAGAGACAAGATCGGCCAATCAACGACCTCACTCCCTCTAGGTTGAACCATCGATTCAAGTTTGTTCAAGATTAATCACTAAGGACGGCACTCTGACATTTGTGTCTGCAACCAGGCAATAAACCGACTCTCCAGCTCGGTTGTTTTTTTTTGATCTTGAGTTAACAGCACATAATCATGGTCTGACCGAACGAAGCCAAACGGAGCAATTAAATTACCTCGCCAGATGTCATCCATGACTAATGGTAGGACCCAATCACTGCTCCAAGCCCATCTACTGCCGCTTGAATACAAAAGTAGAAATGTGCAAATGTCTGCTCAGTATTCTCATTCATCTCGTTCCGATCTGTAATCAACATCAAACACCGCCTCAATCAAGCTTGTGGCGCTGGGTTGTTTGTCTTTGGTGCAATGCTTGGACTAAAGGTTTAACAGCTCAACGGATTACTGAGAAGGCTGTATACCAAGTTCTAGGTATTACTAGAGCAATGTAGAATCCGCTAATCCCTGTGATAGTCATGGCCAAAGG
The DNA here is from genome assembly GCF_049563345.1 of Vibrio mytili. Classification (NCBI taxonomy): domain Bacteria; kingdom Pseudomonadati; phylum Pseudomonadota; class Gammaproteobacteria; order Vibrionales; family Vibrionaceae; genus Vibrio; species Vibrio mytili. The sequence goes on from NZ_CP110482.1 coordinate 1,207,185, forward strand.
ATGTAAAATATAGCTATACGTTAAAGGATTAGTGATACAAACCATAACGCGCTTTAACACTCAAGAATGAACTCAAGGAAAAAACTGTAATGAATAAAACGATATCTCTGCTACTAACAACATTAGCGCTCAGTGCTATTGCACCCAATGTCCTGAGTTCGGAGCGCGCAGATAAAGGCTGGCAACTGATTGAGCAAGGCGCAATGATTGTGGATGTTCGAACACCACAAGAGTTCTCAGCAGGTCATCTAGACAACGCGGTCAACTTTCCTCTTTCAGAGCTCGACAAACATGTTCAAAGTATCGAGAAAGATCAAATGATTGTGCTTTATTGTCGTAGCGGTAACCGTTCCGGTCAGGCTTACCAATATCTGCAATCGCAAGGCTTTACTAATCTTCATAATGCTGGCGGGTTAGACGAGTTGAAAACAGCCCAATAGCTTGTGTTCATCAAAAGTACTCATAAACGAAAAACGCTAAGCAGGGCGCTTAGCGTTTTATCTTTCGTTCAGAGAAACATCAATTAAAGCAGACAGTGCTTGGTGTAACTTGTCGCTTCGTTCGCTGTCCAGTCACCTTTCGGTTTTTCTTTCAGGTCTTCACACCATTGTTCGCTGCCAACACCATCTTGCAGAACGCAATGTTTCGCAAAATCGACGGCACTTTCAGTTGTCCAATCAGATTTTGGTTTTTCGCGCATATCGTTACACCAAGATTCAGTGCCAACCTCATCGCTACAAGCCGTTAAAGCCAAAGACGCCAACAACAACATCGCTAGTTTTTTCATAAGTTTTCTTTTCCAATTTTAAATAATGTTCTAGCAACTCACCTCACGACACTCAATTCAAACAAAACGGATAAATTCAGTATCTTGACGCGAATTTTGTACAAACTATAGCTAAATTGCCAGTCTTGATGTTAAGACTGCGACAATTTCTCGACGAATATATCTTCAACACCCTCACTCAATCTTATTTCTAGACGTCATTTGAGGTGTAAAGCGATCAGCGAGTGTGTGCATGAGTCAATGACGTCAGGTTCGCAGATCCGGTGCCAAAGCAAGCCAAACGAAGCTCAAGTGCCATTTGCTCAAAGTGCTCTACGACAGACTCGGTGCTGATGGTTGCCGCTTTCAATACAGCGGAGGCTTGGCCAACTAGGTTCGCACCAAGATGAATCGCTTTGGCCGCATCTAACCCATTGTGTATTCCGCCCGATGCAATCAAAGGCAACGTCGGAGACTGAATACGAATACTCTCAAGACATCTTGCTGTCGGTATTCCCCAATCACGAAATAACTCCGACGCACGCTGCATTTTGGCATCGTCTTGGCAAAACCCTTCAACTGCACTCCAACTCGTACCACCAGCACCAGCAACATCAATCGCGTTGACGCCGGCCTCCACTAGCCTTTGAGCGACAACACAACTGATTCCGAAGCCCACTTCCTTTACGATGATCGGGACACTGACACGTGATTTCAGCTGTTGTATCGCATGAAGCACTCCAATCCAGTTATGATCCCCCTGGTCCTGAAAGGCTTCTTGCATTGGATTAAGATGAATGATCAAGGCATCCGCTTGTAACCGATCAACAGCACGCTGCGCATTGTTTAGGTTTCCCTTGTCCCTCAGTTGTGTGGCACCAAGGTTGGAATACAACGGCACACCTTTCGCTAAATCGCGAATGGTTTGACTCAAACCAGAATGCTGGTTTTTTTCTAAGCTAATCCGTTGCGATCCAACCCCCATCGCAATACCTAACTCGCTGGCCGCTTCTGCTAAGCGACAGTTGATCTTCTCCGCCTCTTTCGCCCCACCAGTCATTGAGCTGATGAGAAACGGAAGTGCTAATCTTTTGCCTAAAAACTCGGTGGAAAGGTCAATCGTTTTAAGGTCACATTCTGGCAACGCGCAATGCTCAAACTCTATAGACTCGAAGCCAGACGTTTTGGTTTTCATGTTCATATCATGATGTAACACAGCGTCTAAATGTAAATCTTTTCGGTTAGTTTGCGGAACCATAACGTCACCCTAAAGTAAAACAGTCGCGCAGTATTGCGATCCTAGCTTTGAAGGTCAATGCGAATTTTCTGAAATTTCCACATTGTTTTCAGAAACTCACCACAAGCACTCACTCTCCTCCCATAACAGTAGACCATTAGCTTGGTGGCTGGAGGTGTAATCAAACTCACTTTGAACATCTACGATGCCTGTTGCACTAGGATCAACGAAACAACCGTGCTGTTATTAGACGGCTCAAATTGGTCTGGATCGTCACAAAACTGTATCCTTCCCTTTTCTTCTACATGAAACATTGGGATGACTAAATTGCTTTTGTGGTGCTGCAAGTAATCTTGGTAAGTAAAATTGTCACTCAGTTTGGTGTGCTTCATTTCCGCACCACGACTGAACAAGCTAGCCAGTTGGCTGTAACTGACCGTTCCAGCCATTAACAACTTACCATGGTACTCTTGGGCAACCATGTGTTTCTCGCCGCCATTCCCGTTTGCCTTCACTTTCTGGAGGCAATGAACTTTCTCTTCGCCAAATTCTCCCACAAACTGCATGCAAGCCATGATGTTGAAATGCTGATCTGGCGTTAACGCCACGACCTGCCCAATGCCAATCAAGTTAAGATTATCATCTGCATGACTGGATATTGGATTACCATAATAATAATCAAGCCCTAACATACGAACTTGGCTGATGTATTCCCAGTTGGAATCCGTCATGAGGACTCGTCTATCGTAACGTGCGAGCGCTTGACCAATTTCCCGTGCGACTCGGTTCGCCCCAATCAGCAAAAAGCCACGTGGAGCGGGTTCTGCGACACCCAAAGCAACAGCAATAGGACGAGCGGTTGCGCTCTGTAGCACAACCGTGCCAATAATCACCATGAACGTCATAGGCACCAGCAACATCGCGTCAGTGATGCCATGTTCTGCCAGCTTAATCGCAAAGAGCGATGAGATGGATGCCGCAACAATCCCGCGCGGTGCGACCCACGATAAAAACAGCTTATCTTTAAACTCGAGGTTGCTACGCATCGTGGAGATAAAAATAGACAGCGGACGTGACACAAGCTGCATAAAGATAAACAGAAACAAAGCGCCGCTACCCAGTGCCGCGAAATCGTCCAAACTAATTCGAGCAGCCAAAAAGATAAACAGGCCAGTAATCAGTAAAATGGTTAAATGCTCTTTAAAGTGCAATATTTGTTGAATATTGATCTCTTTTGAATTTGCAAGCCACATCCCCATAATCGTTACGGTTAACAGACCCGCCTCTGACTCGATATAATTGGATATCGAGAACACCCCAAGTACGACCATCAATACAGAGAATGGCTGCAAATATTCCGGAAGCCACGCTCGACGCAATATCGTTGAAACTGCCGCACCAGACGCTATCCCAAGAAGAACACCAACGGCGACTATCGTACCAAACACTTCGAGACTATTGACGGCACTGTGCGACACGATGAACTCATACACCATAACGACGAAAAGCGCCCCGAGCGGATCAATCAGTATCCCCTCCCAACGAAGAATATTGGCTAATTTACTGTTGGGCCTCACGGTTCTAAGTAACGGAACGATCACGGTGGGCCCGGTCACGACCGTTAAGCTGCCAAAAAGCATGGCTAATTCCCAAGAAAAGCCAAGAAAATAATGAGTTGCGACACTGGTTGCCACCCACGAAATGATCGCCCCTACCGATACGATGCTCCAGACGGAGCCACTGACACCACGAATTTCTTTGCGATTGAGCGTCAAACTGCCTTCAAATAGAATCACAGCCACGGCAAGCGAGACGAGAGGAAACAGCAGATCGCCTAATATCTCATCGGGCTTTAACCATTGCAGAAACGGTCCGGCAACGATACCAGCCAAAAGTAAAAACAGTATCGCAGGTAAGCGCAGTCGCCAAGCTAACCACTGGCAGCCCAAGCCAATCACCCCAACCGCTGATAACACCAATGCTTCATTCCCAACCTGCATCTACCACCACCTACTGTTTATCATCGTTATTTACACTGTTGTATGTCTGAGTGATTCTCAAGTCGCTCTCAACAGGATGCGTTGCAAGAAATTACGTCTCAAAAGTTGAATGCAACCTAAAGTTCACGAAATTGGCGCGAGCATACATCGATTTAGTTCATCCTACTACTTATGCCATAGGTATAATATATTGAAATTGAATTAAAATTCTTACTCGGCAAATAGAATAGATTGTCGGCATATCAACTAAACTCAGTTCAAATAGCATCAGCGGTTCCATTCCAAGACGCCATTTAGCTAAGCGGTGTTTGAATACATTATAGACGCGCAAAATAGAGCGCATAGATTGGAAAAACGAAGAAGGGAGAGCGTCGCTTGTATACCTTATTGGCTTTGATCATGGCTTTTTTTGCAATAGTGATGACATTGAAAGCGATTAACCGTATTTCAAAACTGGAAAACGACATCGCTGAGCTTCATCGTAAGTTAGCTCGTTTAGGTGAGCGATCACCTGAACTGACAGGAGCTCAGCAGGTCACGTCACAACAACCAACGGCCGAAAATATCACTGCACCTTTCATTATCGAGGAAAAGCCACAAGTTGAATCAACTAATGAGGAATGTTCTAAAGCCCTGCATAATGACCATGGTGAATCAGATTTGCGCTCCCTCCATGTGGAGCATGACCGTAAAGACCTCGCGGATAGCCAATTGGCAACGTTTGCTGCACGCCAAGAAACGCGTCTAGAACAACAGTCGAGAAAGCTACTGTCAAATATTCAAGAGAACTGGTTGGTATGGGTTGGTGCTATCGCTATGCTGATCGGTGGCGGTTACTTGGTTCAAGTCATTGGTAGTCATATTGAGTTTTCTCCGCTTATGCGCGTCTCCCTTGCCTTTGTGCTATCTTGCGCCATGGTTATTGCAGGAGAGTGGTTCCACCGCAAAGAACAAAACAGCCCTGAGAGAGCCAAGCGTTCCCAAGGGTTTAGTTACGTACCAGCGGCGGTCACTGGCACTGGCTTAACTGGGGTTTACTGTACAGTGATTTTTGCGTTTGTCGTATACCAGATGCTCTCACCCAGTATTTCACTACTCATCTTGGCACTGGCTGCATTTTCAAGTCTCGCTCTCGCCTTACGACAAGGCCCCTTAATGGCAGCGCTTGGGCTAATTGGTGGCTACTCAGCACCACTCTGGATAAGTGGGAGTAATCCAGAATACTTCTTACTGGCTAGTTACATCAGTGCCATATCCGTTGCCGCGACGGTGTTAATGCTAACAGTTCGCAAGGCGTGGATAGCACCCAGCATAGCCATTCCTCATTCGATATGGATGTTAGTGCTTATCGAGAACATTCCAACAGACTCTTTGTTCTCTTGGCTTGCGGTTTATTTATCTATCTCGTTATACCTCATCTATGCTGTCCCGAGAATGGGTTGGGCATTCAATCCTCGCTACCGAAAATTCCAAAACCATTGGACGAATTCACCAACGGCGATGTCTATCATTGTTGCGCTGCTGGTATTTTCTGCTGTCACTCGTATGCCAGAACTCCATTGGCTTCACATGACCTATTGTTATGTGTTGCTATTAGCAACAATCTGGTTACCCGCGCTACGCAAAGGGTGGTCTGTGCGCGCATTTCTTCCATCGATACTGGTTTCCGCCATCACGATGTTAGTTCTTAGCTTTTTATTTGATGTGCTGTACATGAAAGATAGCGAAGCGATCATTCTACTAGCGTTAGCAATCTGTGTGGGGTTAATCAGTATGAGGACATGGAGTCAGATACTCTACGATCGCTCTAAAATCAGTGTAATTTTACTGCTCGCTCTAACACCAACCATGACGCTAGCGACACTGCTATACACACACGAGTTTACTCAAGACTACGTTTGGCAATGGACATGCTTTACCGCCATAGTCGCATTTTCCTACGTGTATCTCGGTCTACGTTTAAATGCCATCGTATATCAGTGCTCTGCAGTAGTGCATGCGCTTATCGCAGGGACCGCTTTTGTTTGGCTAAACGACACTTGGCTAACAACCGCAATTTCCCTACAAGTTGCAATCATTGCGCTACAAATTAAAACAGACTTATTCAAACCAGATCCGTGGGCGGTCAAAATCGCCATGGGCATCTTAGCGATACGACTTACGCTATTGCCGTTTATTCCAGAATGGCAGCCAATTGAAGCTGGCCACTGGTCTTGGATTTTGCTGAGCTACCTACCAGCATTGATTATCTTAGCTTATGCCCGCTCTATTTTAATGAAGGTAGATACTGAACTTGCTCGCTGGTTTGAAGGCGCTTTTTTACATGTGTTCTTAGTCGCGTTGTTTACCCAAACTAACTATTGGTTGACAGGAAAATACGGCTATCTAGACCATATTGACTTTACCAGTGCCGTTGTATTCGCGAATCAAGCACTTATCATGGGCTTAGTCTACAGCCATCGCAGTCAATTCGCTCTAACACTCTCTCGAATGTATCAAGGATACAGTTACCTACTTTGGGGGATGTTTGCAGTGATGCTACTGTTACTTAATACACTAGAGTCGCCTTTAAACGTAGATAATATCTCCGCCCAAGCGATGCCTGTTTTCAACATGTTAAGTGTAGGCTGGTTACTTCCTGCTGGCGTTCTCATTGCAGCGGTAATCAGACGTTGGAACACACTGCGTATTCACCGCCAAGTTGTCGCTGGGGTGGCATTGACTCTCGCAGTGTTATGGTTAGGCATGTCAATCCGACAATTCTGGCAACCCACTTCCATGACGTTATACCAACCAACCAGTATGGCAGAGCTATTTAGCTATTCTATTGCCGGGTTAATGGTGGGTGGTATGCTGACTTGGGCTGGCGTCACACGTAAAGCAATGACGGTTCAACGCATCGGACTTATCGTATTAGCTTGCGTGGCTCTGAAAGTCTTTCTATGGGATGTACGTAGTCTGGATGGTTTCTGGCGGGCAGTCAGTTTCTTAGGGCTCGGAGCATCGCTCATTGCTCTGGGTTGGCTATTCCAGAAATTGAATCGTTCCGTGGCAAATATTTCAACGCCGAAACCACAATAACCCCCTTCACATTCTTGGAGAAGCTATCCCTACGCGAGAATAGTGATTGGCTTGCAAATGGCAGTTTTGGTACGGAAACTGCCATTTTTATTAAAAATAACCTACGTTGTCCGCACAGTTAATGCATTATATTCAGCAGGTAATTGATGAAAACTCATCAAACATATGCATTTAAGTGTCCGATACACAGATAAGCCAGTTCGCTATAAGTACTAAAAAACTGATGGATATGCCGCTACTGACAAGCTAAACGTTTTAATCCACGTTTTTATTTGTTAGTGAAACCCATCGTCCTTCTCACCTACTGCTCGACTTTAGTCGACTGCGTCCGCTCATTATTCTGTAATTTAAATGATTCTTATATGAAGTCAAGAAAGTGTAAAACATCAAGCTATTGTGCTGATATTTTTTTAACACGTGATCTTAATTCAAACGTATATAGACTAATTAGGGTAATGTATCTCAAGATTAAGAAAGGTTATCATTTATTGATACCTCTTCGTTTTAAACTAGTGTGCTAGATAGGTATGCATCTCATTCCTTGCGCAAAAACAGTGAAAACGGTCAGTTAGACTTATTAATTATTTACACAGTGAAGACAAAGCAGCTATTGTTTTTATCAAGCAATGAAATGTTTTATTAAGCACTGAACAAAGCTCAATGAACACAGAATATAAAGATGACGCTTCGCTTGCGCGTCTGGAATAAGTCCGAGTTCCGGGGGGGAGCTCGGACTTTTTTATTTTCTAGACATTCACGTCGTTAGTGTCAATTTTGGCGTTCAATCGAGAATAAAATCACAGCATTTCTTTGGCGATGAGATGCAGCAAAAATGTTTCTCTCTCAATACTCATTCCTTTCTTTGGACTTTCCGACATTGTCTTTTCATTGTGCTCAATCGCCTTATAAATATTCATCCATACCGGACGCATACCATTCTTAACTTCATAATCTTCATAATCGGTTTCGCCCAACTCACGATCGATTTTGCAGCTATAACAATATGAAATCATATGGACAACATCAGCGTCATCCTTATGCCACGGACGAAATTCTTCAAAAATGCCGAACGGCTTGATTGCATGGATATTTTTTGCTCCGGTCTCTTCTTGCAGTTCACGAACCAAACCTGCGATAACATCCTCGCCCGCATCGATGCCTCCCCCAGGGAGGGTATAATCGTGATATCGCTCTGTATAAAGGAGTAGAATATCTTCTCCATTAACAACAATGGCACGCGCGGCATTGCGTTTAAAAATAATTTTGTCATCCAAATGCTCAATGTCAGGATGAATCGTTGATTTTAAATGTCTCATCAAACGTCCCACTATCAGTATTTGAGCGCATATTACCGAAACATACCCGCTTTCCCAAATTTATATAAGACCATTAAACAGAGTTGCTATTAGGTTTGTTAGAGAGAACCCAGAGAATCCTACCTCATTAAAATCATTTAAGTATCAAACGAAGAACAGGTGAAAGTGTCCTATAATCAAGACAATAGTCGCTCACCCAATGCGGAGATACAGAAATGAAACAAAAAAGTTTAATGCTTACTTTGACAGTCATGACAGTCGCAGGCTGCTCTACTTACGAAGGTGCCACTCGCGATACTGAATATACATCAGCGGCCAACCCTGCCTCGGTATATTGCGTCCAGCAGGGAGGTGAACTCAAAATGCTGTCCGAAAATGGGGAACGCGTGACTCACTGTGTATTTTCTGAAGATGAAAGCATAGAGCAGTGGGAGTACTTCCGCCAGCACCACCAAAGCAGTGAGTAACCAGCTCACCTCTTGATACAAACCTGAATTTGAAAGGAGCCCTAGCGCTCCTTTTGCTTTCATGGCGCCTAACACATTGTCTCTTCATCAATTTATTCTGCTCAAATTCTATACTATATAGGCGAAATGTAATATTCCTGACATTTACCTGACAAAACTTTCCAAGTGGACAATAAAATTTCGCGACATAAGTCACATAAATTCTTTCCCCTTATTTGTTCCGATCAGGTGGTCGATATGAAGATACAAACGCTTAAACAAGCGGAATCAACTCAAACCAATGTCATAACCGCTGAGACAAAACTGACGATCTACAAATCTTGCTTGAGTGCATTGATGATCGCGGCTATTAGTATTCTCGTAAACTTGAGTATTCGTCTTGATTACACTGTGCTAGGCGGTGATCTCGGTGAAGCCTCAGTGACAGAGTCACTGCAGCTTGTCATGCTATTTATTGCCTCGGGGACGTTTTTTTATCTCGCCAAGAAACAGCCTCAACTAAAACAGGCTGCCCTATTGATCTCGGGTTTTTTTGCTGTTTTAGCAATTCGAGAGATGGATTATTGGATGGATATGATCCAACATGGTTTTTGGATTTTTCCGGCTCTTACCGTGACAGCGCTAGCATGTATCAATGCCTACAAAGGCGGTAAAAATACCGTTAATCAAATGGCAACAATCTTATCCGTTCCCTACATGAAGCTGTTAATCGGATCTGTGATGATGTTGCTTGTATTTTCTCGCCTTTACGGCATGGGTAGCTTTTGGCAACAAGTCATGGGAGAACATTACGTCCGCGACGTCAAAAATATTTCAGAAGAGGGTTTGGAGCTGCTGTTTTATTGCTTAATAGCCTTGAGCGCGCTTCGCACACTGCGAGAGATAAACAAACGTTGATTATCGTGACCCGTTTGATTCTGGGTCAAGTCGACGATTCAAATCCGTGAGAATCGGATGGAGTATCTCTAGTGACGCCTTTGCGACTGTCACGGATTCATCAAAGGCCGTCAATTCGATGGCCTTTTTCATTTCTTCAATTTGCCCCAGAATTTCCGGCGATAAACTCAATGTTTTTAGTTGCTCTATCGCCTTTCTCGCGATAGATAAAGGTTCAGCTCTGACTTCTGACAAGCGCCGCTTAAACGCCCCGTTTATTACCCCTTCTTAAATAAACACGATAGGTCGTCAATTCATCTAGTAGCAAAAATGACGTTGCTAACGGATGTTGGTGAGGATAAGGGACACTAATATGCTTTTTCATATTGACTGGAATATTGAGTGTCAGCCCCATGGAAGCACTGCTTTCTTCTAACACCCGCAACAGCCCCTGCTCATTCATCAGACTCTGAATCTCGATAATCCGCTGTAAGTGATAATCATTGGAAAGCAATATGACGTCAATTGGCGTGTTTTCTGGGGAGAAAAGCGGAAACAAACCACTTTGACACAATACTTCTGCGCCGTATTGCATGTTTTGCACCGTATTCACTGAACGATTTTCAAGTAATACCTGAGCGTCTGGAAATGAGTTTGAAGACAATGCATTGACGACTTTAAACTGATGATACATGGCATCCGCTTCCGAGATATCCTGATCTTGAGTGATACCACCACAAAAAACTATGATCGTGTTTTCTACAGATAACTCACCGAGCGCTTCGGCAAGAGCATTAACTCGTGATATGCCTTCAGGACTCAAGCGATTATTGATAAGACGCTTCCCTAGAACAATGACAACATGTTCAAATGCCATACCAAAACCTCATGTTTTACCCAAATCGTCTCTAGATCAAAAAGAGAGATAAAAGTCTCTCAGCCATTAACCCTGTCGTCGTTTGCGATAATCTAAAAAATACCTTTGCCATTCACCCGAAAAACCTTAACATTAACTTAACAAAACCAATCAAGAGACCTAGCAAAGGCTCAATACTAAAGGAAGTCAATTATGCTGTCGATTTTCGATATATTTAAGATCGGTGTTGGCCCTTCCAGCTCCCACACAAATGGACCAATGATTGCCGGGTTTCATTTTACTCAATTACTCGGGGATGCGTTACCAAAAGTAAGCCGAGTCCAAGTCGATTTATACGGCTCACTATCACTAACCGGCAGAGGGCACCATACCGATAGAGCGACCGTACTAGGGCTAATGGGCAATAAGCCTGACACAATTAAAATGTCCAGTGCGAAAAGTGCCCTACAACATACTATTGAAAATAATACGCTGTCTTTATCAGGTCATCATCAAATAACGTTTAGCTATGATCATGACATTGTATTTCATAGCGAAAATCTGCCGTTACATGAAAACGGAATGACCATCACTGCACTTGACGTTCACGGCGAGCAAGTCGCGTTTGAAATATATTACTCTATTGGCGGCGGCTTTATCGCTACCGCTGACGAACTAGAACACGGCACAAAACAAACTGAAGTTGAAGTACCTTACCCTTTTACTTCCGCAGATGAGATGTTGCAAAAAGCCGAAGATAATGGCTTTAGCTTGGGAGGTATGGTTCTAAAAAATGAACAGGCCTTCCTCGACGACGAGGAAATAAGTCGCAGAGCTGAACAAATCTGGAAAGTCATGTCGCTATGTATGCAACGAGGATTTGATACGGAGGGCATTCTCGAGGGCGGATTAAATGTTACCCGACGTGCTCCTAACCTTCTGAAAAAGCTTGAGGCCAATGCCGCCGTAGAAAACGATCCCATGGAAATTATGGATTGGATTAACCTGTTCGCTTTCGCTGTCAGTGAAGAAAATGCGGCAGGCGGACAAGTTGTTACGTCTCCCACAAATGGCGCTGCCGGTGTCATACCTGCTGTCTTGATGTACTACCATCGATTCATCAAAGAATTAGATATCAAACAACTCAAAGACTTCCTGGCCGTAGCTGGTGCTATTGGCATTTTGTATAAAACTAATGCTTCAATTTCTGGCGCTGAAGTGGGCTGTCAGGGAGAAATAGGCGTTTCTTCGTCTATGGCTGCCGCGGGGTTAACCGCATTGCGAGGAGGCAGTAACGAGCAAATTTGTATCGCCGCTGAGATCGCTATGGAGCATTCGCTAGGGATGACCTGTGATCCTATTGGCGGATTGGTTCAGGTTCCGTGTATTGAGAGAAATGCAATGGGAGCGATGAAAGCCATCAACGCGTCTCGCATGGCGTTAAAGCGCAATAGTAAATGTCTTATTTCTTTAGATAAAGTTATAGAAACCATGTATCAAACGGGTAAAGACATGAATAAGAAATACCGAGAGACATCATTAGGAGGGTTGGCCGTTATTCACATGGCTCCGCCTTGCGAATAAGATCTAGTGCAACAGTAGATTAAGGTTCACTACGAAAAAAGCCAGCGACATGCGCTGGCTTTTAAATTTTTATTTGTCAGTGAGACAAATTATTGTGCTGAAGTTTCGTATTCAAACTCAGGAACAACAACTTCTACACGACGGTTCATTTCACGACCTTGACGAGTTTCGTTGCTTGCTACTGGGTTCTCTTCGCCCGCACCTTTAACAGTCATACGGTCAGCAGAGATGCCTTGAGCTTCGAACTCTTCAGCAACAGATTGAGCACGTTTCTCTGTTAGTTGCTGGTTGTAGTCAGCAGAACCAGTTGTATCACTGTAACCAGTAATCTCAACTTTAGCTTGAGGGTAAGTGTTCATTACTTCGATTGGACCAGATAGCGCTTCTGCGTTTTTCAGTTTCGCGCTTTCTAGATCGAACTGAACTGTCGCAGTTTGCTCTGGGTACACTTCAACAATGTTTGTTGCAGGACGAGCTTCAACAACTTCTTCAACCACTTTCTCTTCAACTACTGGCTCAGAACCAAACTTGTAGTTAAAGCCTAGACCAAAGTAGTTTGCGTCCATGTCTTCGATGATGTCGTCAGACATGTCTTGGTAGCGTTGGTATTCTGCGCGTAGGCTCCAGTTGTAGTTAAGCTGGTATTCTGCACCTAGAGAGCCAGTTGGTACGAAATCTTTCTCGTCACCAGCAATCATGTAAGCTGCGCCTACTTTAGCAAACAGATTGAAAGAATCTGTTAGAGGAAGGTTGAACTTAGGAGCAAGAGTAAGTGCCCAAAGATCGCCGTCTACAGTGTTTTTGCCTGCTTTGTCAAAAGTACCAGTGAAATCACCTAGGTAGTCAACACCGTACTCTGCATCAATGTAGTCATTGAAGCTGTAGCCAAGGTGAAGTGATGCAGCAAAGCTATCGTCGTCACATGGTTTGCTTAGGTAGCATGAATCATCGAGGTTGTTGTAACCGATCTTACCACCGATGTAAGTGTCAGCAAGTGCAACGTTAGACATTACACCACCAGCAAGAACAGTAGCCACTGCAATCGCGATTTTTTTCATTGTTTTTTCCTTATTCTTGTACCAAAGGCAACACATTAAAGCCGTTTATTCATGTGAAGCCGCAACTTTTTTCTCATTAAGTCGAACAGAATTTAGCTAAATAGCGTAAGTGTTGGTCAAAGCAACATTCAAACACCAATGACGTAGCACGGAAAAAGCCACCTTCCTGTGTATTCCAGAGCTAGCTATAACACCAAGTCGAGGCGAAAAAAAACCAGCGATGATGGTTTAGCAAACAGTCAACTCGCTACATACATTAACACAGCTTTTCTGTTCTTATGAGAGTTATATCACATTTAATTTAGTTTTTCTCAAACTTAAGATAAAAAAGGTAACTTAATGAAATAAAGAATAAATTTCATATGTTGAAAGGTAAATTGTTTAAGAATCAAGCTAAAATGAACGGTGTCGAGTTGATTTTAACAAAAGCGATGGAACTATCTAGATTAAAAATTGCCCGACATCTTGGCGTTTTTTATTCGTAGGCCTTCCTTACAATATGCAAACAAGATAAATATTGCTTAAGGCCTTAACTCCGCAACAGATTCAATACTAATCGCATCGTGTCGCCAGTACTCAACATCACAGTCAATCAATTCGCCGTGTTGATTGTAGTTAACTCGCTCTACAACCATTGCAGGTGTACCGGACGTCGCTCTTAACGCTTGTGCTATCTCACCAAGAAGTGTGCTGGTAGAAATACGATAGCGTGTTTTTTGATATACCACCCCAAAGTGCTCACGATAGATGTCGGTCAGTGAGTTGGTTAGGTCGAAATCCAGTAAGTTAGGAAACAGATCCGGACGAATATAATTGGTCACATACACCACCGGGCGGTCTTCTAGGTAACGAATTCGGTCGACTCGAAACACATCAGAAAACGGCTGCAACTTCAACAGGCTCGCTGCTTGTTTATTGGCAAGCGTGCCTTTTGCCACCAAGACTTCTGTTTTTGGCGTGCGGTTCTGTGACTTTGCCATATTAGGAAAATTGAGTGTTTGAGTTGGATCATAACGAAGAGGTTCAGGTGAAATAAACCAGCCTCTTCGGTCTTCTCGATAAATTCGTCCTTCCGCTTCAAGCAACGATAAGGCCTCTCGCAAGGTAACTCTTGTCGTATCAAAGGACTCCGCCAGCTTGCGCTCAGCCGGCAATTTTTGGCGAGGCGACAACAGACCATCTTCAATTTGTTCAACAATTGAGTTTTTAATTTTTACATACTGCATGAAGGTTCCTTCTCTTCATCTTCTCTCAAAGCCTAGGAAACGCTGACCCTTCCCCAGTTTAACCAAATGGAATATACCAAAATTTATCTACAACTATCCTACATTAAAGTTTTATGAACTTCATTGGTTGCGTATTTACTCCTCTTTTCTTCCTTTGGTAAAGTCTAAATCCAATCTGGTATATACCAAAAAGAGAAAAAAGGATGAAAAACGAATACCTACTGCTGACTCCTGGCCCTTTATCTACTTCAGAAACTGTACGTAAAGCAATGTTAAAAGACTGGTGCACATGGGACGATGAGTATAACAAAGAGATAGTCGAAGTAATCCGTTCGAAGCTCGTGCAGCTCGCAACCAAACAACCAGGTTACACCAGCGTTCTCATGCAAGGCAGTGGCACTTCTTCGGTCGAAGCAACTATCGGCAGTGCGATTGGCAAAGAAGGCAAACTGCTTGTCGTGGATAATGGCGCTTACGGCGCTCGCATCGCCCAAATCGCAATCTATCTGAATATTCCATGCCATGTTATTTCCTCTGGCGAAACATCACAGCCACACTTGAACGAGGTGGAAACAGCTTTGGCTACGGACCCTACAATTACACACGTTGCCATCGTGCATTGTGAAACCACCACAGGAATGCTCAATCCAATTGCAGACTTTGCAGCAATAGCAAAAACATACGGTAAAGTTGTGATTTTAGATGCAATGTCGAGCTTTGGTGGCATTCCAATGGACATCGCCGAGCTCGATATTGATTTTATGATCAGCTCTGCCAATAAATGTATCCAAGGCGTGCCGGGCTTTGGTTTTGTCATTGCAAAACAGAGCGAGCTGGAAAAATGCCAGGGCCAGGCTCGCTCACTGAGCCTCGACCTGTATGATCAATGGCATTGCATGGAAATGAACCACGGCAAATGGCGTTTTACTTCCCCAACCCACACGGTCCGTGCCTTCTATCAAGCCCTACTAGAGCTGGAACAAGAAGGTGGTGTGGAAGCGCGTCATCAACGTTACCAAACCAACCAAAAAACGCTCGTTGCAGGTATGCGCTCTCTCGGGTTCGAACCTCTGGTTGATGACGCTCTGCATTCGCCGATCATTACCTCTTTTTACTCGCCAACACACAGCGATTACCAATTCAAAACTTTCTACACACGCTTGAAAGAGCAAGGGTTCGTGATTTATCCAGGTAAAGTCTCAAACGCAGATTGCTTCCGAATCGGTAATATTGGTGAAGTATACCCCATCGATATTGAGCGGCTGCTTGTTGCGATTAGTAATGCCATGTACTGGCAACAACAGCAAACGCAGAGCTGACACGTGATGACTCAGAATACAAAACTCACTCATTTCCGTAGCGAAGGAGATGTGAATACCACCTCAGCCCGCCAAACGTGGCATGCTTCTATGGATGATGAGCGAACACAAAGCTTACTCAAGCGTGACGCGGATGTTTTCCTGCATCAAGCCATGTCATCACCGTGCCTTGACACTCTGGAAGCAGCGGAAGGCATCTATTTACAAGATGCGAACGGCAAAAAGTACATGGACTTTCATGGCAATAACGTCCATCAGCTTGGCTACGGTCACCCACATGTGATTAGACGTATAAAGGAGCAAATGGCCAAATTACCGTTTTCACCGCGTCGCTTTACGAACCAAACCGCAATTGAATGCGCCGAAAAACTCACTCAAATTTGTGGTGGCTCGCTCAATCGGGTGCTGTTTGCTCCGGGTGGAACATCAGCCATCGGTATGGCTCTGAAGCTTGCTCGCCACATCACTGGGAACTACAAAGTCGTGTCGTTGTGGGATTCGTTCCACGGTGCGTCTTTGGATGCGATCTCCGTCGGTGGTGAAGCCTGTTTTCGTCACGGCATGGGGCCTTTGATGGCGGGTGTCGAGCGCATTCCACCAGCAATATCCTATCGCGGGGTATTTCCTTCTTATAACGACGCATCAACCGAAAATCGCGATGTTCACTATGCCGATTATTTGGAATACGTGATTGAAAAAGAAGGTGGCATAGGCGCTTTTATCGCAGAGACCGTCCGCAACACGGATGTTCAAGTACCTAGTAAAGCGTACTGGAAACGCATTCGTGAAATCTGTGACAAACATAATGTCATGTTAATTATCGACGATATTCCAAATGGTATGGGTCGTAGTGGCGAATGGTTTACTTACCAAGCCTACGATATCGAACCAGATATTCTGTGTATCGGTAAAGGTTTGGGCGGCGGTGTCGTGCCCATTGCTGCCATGGTGACCAAAGATAAGTACAACACCGCCAAACAAATCTCGATGGGACATTACACCCATGAGAAAAGCCCTATTGGTTGTGCCGCTGCGCTGGCGACCATTGAAGTTATCGAGCAAGAAAACTTGCTGGACAAAGCGAAATTAGACAGTGATTTCATTCATGAAAAGCTCTTAGCAATGAAAGCAAAGTACCCATTGATTGGTGACGTTCGCGGTATCGGTATGCTGTGGGGAGTGGAGTTAGTTACCGATCGAAATACCAAACAGCGCGCGTTTGATGAAGCAGAAGCCATCTTGTACCAATGCCTCAACAACGGCCTGAGCTTTAAAGTGTCTCAAGGTAACGTTATTCAGCTTAGTCCGCCATTGATCATCACTCGCGAACAATTAACACAAGCACTAACGATACTTGAAGATGCCATCGCCAAAGTATGTAAAGACGTTAACCACTAAACTAGGTTGCATTAGAACGCCGAGTGCGTTTGGTGTAAGAAAGAAGGATTAAACATGAACAAATCACCAATTCAAGCGGTAATCTTTGACTGGGCTGGCACGATTGTCGATTTTGGCTCATTCGCGCCAACGAGCATCTTTATTGAAGCATTTAAACAAGGCTTTGATTTTAACATCAGTCTCGAAGAAGCACGTGAGCCAATGGGTCTTGGTAAATGGGACCATATTAACGCGGTTGGTCGCATTGCTGCGGTTGATCAACGCTGGAATGAGAAATTTGGCCGCTCAATGACCAGCGAAGACATTGATGCTATTTACGCAGCCTTTATGCCTCTGCAAAAAGCCAAAGTCGCGGATCACGCCGCGCCCATTCTCAACGCCGTTAAAGTGGTCAATGATCTGAAAGCAAAAGGCATTAAAATTGGTTCCTGCTCCGGCTACCCACGAGAAGTCATGGACGTATTGATCCCTGTTGCCGCGGATTACGGTTACCAACCTGACTGCGTAGTTGCGACGGATGACTTACCACAAGGTGGTCGCCCAGCGCCGTTCATGGCTTTAAAAAACGTCATCGAACTTGGCGTATCAGACGTGAAAACGTGCATTAAAGTAGACGATTCTGCACCCGGTATTTTTGAAGGTCACAATGCCGGAATGTGGACAGTTGGTCTGCTGCTTTCAGGCAACGAAGCGGGACTTACTTTAGGAGAGTATCAAGCGGCTGACAAAGCGGCGCTAGACGTGGCTCGTGAAAAAGCACGTGCGAAATTTGTTAGCAGCTCCCCCCACTACTTGATCGACACCATTGCCGATTTACCTCAAGTGATTGCAGATATCGAGCGTCGGTTAGCTGCAGGTGACCGCCCGTAAAATTATACCAATCACAGTAAATAAGTGATCAGAAATAGCGCAGGAAAAATGCTTGAGAACAAGGCGCAATTTTTTGATAAGTAGTTATTCTACAATCAAAAATTGTAACCAAGTTATCGAGTATTTTAACAAGCTAGAATGACCAGTCATTTACTACGATTGGTATTAAATGCGCTCACAACTACAAACGCTCTATACAAAAAGTCCTGCACAAGTTCAGGGCTTTTTGGCTTTTGGTTAGCGCTTCTTTAGTCCGCATAGAAACAAACTCTCGCTCTATTTCTGCCGCAAGTCCGAGAACTGTCGCTGTGATTTTTACTTGCATCGAGCTAACCAATTGCATGTTCTGTTTAGCAATGTACACATCAATACCTTTTGCCATACACCTTTATGAACACACAAAAATATTAGGCGATTTGAGGATCGTAATTCTGACGAAAAATCAATAATACTCCTTTTAGGAGTATTACCTTGAATTGATTGCACCCAACTAAAAAAATGCGGTAGGCAAAGGCCTACCGCAAAATTAAACGACTTGATCAAACGCTTTCTCGAAAACAAACATTCCTAACTTGGCTGCATAAAATGGAATACGTGACTCGGGATCTTTCTAAAGTGCTCGAGCGAGTGAAATAAAGCGAGCCTGAGATTCTTCCATTCTCAATGACGGAGATAGATAAAGCACTATCACACTGCCACCAGCTGCAACACAGGAATATGATCACTCTATTGGTCTATTCTGGTATTCGTAGTGGCGAGCTCTGTGCATTAGCCTGGGAAGATGTGGATTTCGAAAACCGAACCATCTACGTAAGGCGCTCCACCTACGACAAGCGAGGACTGAAAACGACTAAGACGGACAAAGAGCGGTTTGTCGATCTCATGCCACCAGCGCTGGAAGCGTTAAAAGCACAGCGTCATCTAACTTATTTGTATCCGGCCAAAGAACATGATGTAGAGTTACCCGGTAATGCATACCGAACGGAAAAGCTTCGTTTCGTGTTCAACCCTAAAGCTGTTCGCCAGCAAAAAGGAAGTGACTACGACTATTATGGTAAACGTGCATTGGTAAGGATTTGGGCTGACCTTTGCAAGAAGGCCGATATCCCACACCGGAATCAGTACCAACTTAGACACACATACGCCAACTGGGCTATCACCCATGCGAACGTCAATGTCAGCTACCTAGCTCAACAGATGGGTCACTCAGACATTACTATGGTTGCTAAGGTTTACGGAAAGTGGTTAAAAGAGTCAAATAAGAAAGAATCTGATCGAGTTTGGCGAGAGCTGCAAAAGGTCAAATAAACTTCTGTAGCTCATTTTTGGACAGAAGCGCTTTACAGCTGATGCTCTATAGCGTTTCTGTCAGATTAGGAAAAGTATGTTGAGGCCATAGTCGTTTGTTATGCATCTTTACATGCGAGCTGGTAAACCTACATGACCTGCTTTAAATTCTTTTTCAAGATACGTACCTTCACGTAATGAGTTCGCGATATCAGAGAAAAAGTATGATGCCGATGCTAGGTCATGATGACTTAAAGAAAAAACCCATAGATCCATTTTGATACCACGGCTTTTCAGGCGTACTAAAACGTTTTGAACTCTATGTCCATGCTGCCTACGAATTCTTTCTTCCTCACGTGCCTCAGCTTGACGTGCTTCTGTCCATGATTTGTGAATATCATCAGAGGAGTCAACTCGTGACGCTTGCCAGTGGCGTTCACTCCTCAGACGTTCAACTTGAGCAGCATTTTCATATAATAACTGACTAAGTTCCTCACACTCTTTGGCAAGAGCTTCATCTGACTCTTTATTCCTATATTTTTCTTTTTGCTTGCGTAGCCATAAACCGAGGATAGGCAAATCCCAAACAGAGAAAAGCAATGCTCCGAATAAGAATCCAAGTGAGAACCCACTTGATAAATATGAGAGTGCGGGTTTTAAATACGATTGAAGAGCTGAAAGATTTGCGGAATTTACATTAGACGATAACCAATCACTCAAAGCCCAACTTGCCACTTCCAGTACAACCCAAGTGAACACTACAAAAATTAAAGCGGTTTTCCGTTTCGTCATATATGTTCTCCTATTGATGCATAACGCCTTGCTAAGCGGCGTGAAACAGTTGGCTAAACTTGCGAGGAACGAGCATGAACCAACTGTTACACGTCCGTTTAAGCAACTTGTTATATTACGGCTACATCGTTTCCAATATTTTTGTTAACTGACTACCCATTTCTTTTAATTGCTCAACCTGAGTATGACCAGAAGCACCGCCTTGAGGGTTTTTAGAAGCATGCTCAATTGAAGCTTGCATAGTTTCGATTATTGCTGATGCAGCATTAACTTTTTCTAGTCGCACTTTCGCTTCTATAACTTGAGGAGTTGAATCCAATATCGATGCTGTCGATTCCATAATTTGGCTTTGCCAGCCTTGAATAGCATCGTTAACTTGCTTTAGTAATAAAGCAGATTTGTCAGAGTCTCTTTTTGCTTGAACAGCAAACCAACACGAAAGAAGTGTTGCGCCTACTGGAATAAACCAAGTAGTAATAAATTCACCAATTTCCACATATAACTCCTTTAGTAATATAACGCCGCGTTAAGTAGTGAGCAACGCAGACTACCAGCCTTAAACCATTACACCGTAAACACTAAAGCCACCTAAAACCTCAAATGCCACGCGTTGCGAATCTGCCTATAGTCGTTTGTTATGCCTTAGGTACCACTGGTGGTGGTGGTGGTGGCATGATGTGCTGCTGACTTGTAAAATGCCTTTCCTTTAGGTGTTGGCACAAACCGTCAAAGTCCGGGAATAATGTCATATCATTGATACCCATGGAATTTAATTCGCGCATTACAACAGTTCGTTCAGAGGCTGGCATGTCATAACGCCACAAAAAGTCACGCCCCACATCTCTGCCTTTCTGAAGTATAAAGCTTTCGATATCCGATACGTTCGTCGAGGTGGTAACACCCATTTGACGAAGCATTCTCTGGTTTCCTGTAGCATAAGGAACAAAATCGCTAACAAACTGATCTGCTCCCCAAAAATTAGTCGTTGAACCGAAAACCTGACTCCAACCTTCAATGTCAAAAATAAACACTGAAACTTTATCTGTTGATTTAGGCTGTATTGGCGCACTTTTGAACGCGAAATAAGCAGCCACATAACCAGATAGCGTCCAATCTAATAATGGAGTAGGAAATCCATGATGTTGTAGCTTTCCAAGAAAAGTTGAGTACTCTGCATGATTTTGAAAGTTAATGGGGGCTTCAAACGCTGCGACCTGATAATTGACGTCATTCATTATCGTGCCAAAGTAATGGGCAAGAGATATCCCTTTAAATTCGGCATTGCGATGAAATGTTGTTTTTAAATTCCACTCACTGTCACTCTGACCACGATAATAATTTCTTCTGTTATTACGTGTAGCTTCAGCAATCCACTTCTTATAACTTTCCCAATTTTGTTCCATACCCAATCCTATTGAACCATCGCAGATAATATGAGGTATAACGCTTTCTATACGGCTTTTAGCCGCTTTTCATACTCCTATAATGCAGTCTTTCCAATTACAGTTCAATTGACAATCAATAGGTTAATGAGAGGGAATGGATATTAGGTTGCAAAATGACGCATAATTTTAAAAAGCTTACGACGACACTTCATCGAATAGCTACAGGTAAGGCAAACTTTCATCCAAAAGAAGTTAATTAACTTCAGTGATAATAAACAATGGGGCAAATGTGAGATAAGAATTCTTGGGGCTTTTTGGGGCGTTCGTTGAAGGGTGGCTTTCGCTTTTGGGGCTAAATTGGGGCTTTTTTTGGGGCTAAATGGGGCTATATTTTACTGTTTATACATACATATTGCCCGTAAAGAAAAAGCGCCCCTTTCGGAGCGCTTAGAATCTTATTCCCAATCAAGGATAACTTTGCCGGAAGCCCCGCTACGCATAGCGTCAAAGCCTTTTTGGAAGTCATCAACTTTGAAGTGATGGGTAATAACTGGCGTCAAATCTAGACCAGATTGAATCAATGAAGCCATCTTGTACCAAGTTTCGAACATCTCACGGCCATAAATACCTTTGATAACCAGACCTTTGAAGATCACTTGGTTCCAATCGATACCCATGTCTGATGGTGGGATACCCAGTAGCGCGATACGGCCGCCATGGTTCATCGTCGTTAGCATTGAGTTAAACGCTGATGGATTACCAGACATTTCAAGACCAACATCGAAGCCTTCCGTCATGTTGAGCTCTGCCATAACGTCTTCAAGTTTTTGCTCAGCAACGTTGACAGCGCGAGTCACACCCATCTTACGCGCAAGTTCTAGGCGATATTCGTTCACATCCGTGATCACCACGTGACGAGCACCTACGTGTTTCGCAACGGCTGCTGCCATGATACCAATCGGGCCTGCGCCAGTGATCAAAACGTCTTCACCGACGAGATCGAAAGACAATGCCGTGTGTACAGCGTTGCCAAACGGGTCAAAGATAGAGGCTAAATCGTCAGAAATTTCATCTGGAATCTTAAACGCGTTGAACGCAGGAATAACCAAATACTCTGCAAATGCACCTTCACGGTTAACACCGACACCAATGGTGTTACGACAGAGGTGAGTACGACCGCCACGACAGTTACGGCAATGACCACACGTGATGTGACCTTCGCCAGAGACACGATCGCCTATTTCAAAGCCGCGTACTTCCTGACCGATAGCAACCACCTCACCCACGTATTCGTGACCGACGACCATTGGCACTGGAATCGTATTTTGTGACCATTCATCCCAGTTGTAGATATGAACGTCAGTCCCACAGATCGCAGTTTTTTTAATTTTGATCAGAATGTCATTGTGTCCAACCTCAGGTTTATCGACCTCGGTCATCCAAATGCCTTCTTCAGGCTTTAGCTTTGATAATGCTTTAATTTTCATACGGTAACCTTAACTTACAGGCCCTTTGGATGAATCCCTAGGGCCATAAGCCTTAAATAATGCCCATGTCCTTGCCAACTTCGATAAACGCATCAATAGCGCGATCAAGTTGCTCGCGGGAATGTGCTGCTGACATTTGCGTACGGATACGCGCTTGACCTTTAGGGACAACAGGGAATGAAAAACCGATAACGTAAATGCCTTTTTCAAGTGCACGCTCAGCAAACTCGGCCGCGACTTTCGCATCACCAAGCATGATTGGAATGATCGCGTGATCGGCCCCACCCATAGTGAAGCCCGCCGCTTCCATTCGTGCGCGGAAGTGCGCTGCGTTTTCCCACAACTGGTCACGTAGGTCACCACTTTCTGCCAACAAGTCGAGGACACGGATAGACGCATTCACAATGGCTGGCGCAACCGAGTTAGAGAATAGGTACGGACGAGAACGCTGACGTAGCCAATCAATGACTTCTTTTTTACCAGAGGTATAACCACCTGAAGCGCCGCCCATGGCTTTGCCTAACGTGCCAGTAATGATGTCGATACGGTCAACAACGTCGTGATATTCGTGTGTACCTGCACCCGTCTTACCCATAAAGCCAACCGCATGCGAGTCATCAACCATGGTCAATGCTCCGTACTTGTCAGCCAAGTCGCAGATGGCAGGAAGATTTGCAACCACGCCGTCCATTGAAAACACGCCGTCAGTCACGATAAGAATATGGCGAGCGCCAGCTTCTTTCGCGGCAACCAGTTGCTGCTCTAGCTCTTCCATGTTGTTGTTTGAGTAACGGAAACGCATGGCTTTACAAAGGCGAACACCATCGATAATCGATGCATGGTTCAGCGCGTCTGAAATAATTGCATCTTCTTTGCCAAGAATTGTCTCGAATAACCCTGCATTGGCATCAAAACAAGAAGTGTAAAGAATGGTGTCTTCTTTACCTAAAAATTTGGAAAGCTTCTGCTCAAGTTCTTTGTGGATGTCTTGAGTACCACAGATAAAACGCACGGACGCCATACCAAAACCATGTTCATCCATGCCTTCTTTGCCCGCTTCAATAAGCGCTGGATGGTTGGCTAGGCCGAGGTAATTGTTAGCACAGAAGTTGAGAACTTCTTCACCGCTAGAGATTTTCACTGCGGCCTGTTGCTGAGAGGTAATGATACGTTCGGCCTTATAGAGACCTTCAGCCTTCACTTCTTCAATTTGCTGCTGTATCTGTTGGTAAAATGCAGAAGACATTCGCAATTCCTTCCTGGTTATTTGGGCGAGTATTTACTCGTTTCAAGTTTTGAAAAGCCTTTATATGACGGGCGTCATGGGCCATCTACTATCGATTAAGTGTAGTGTAATTCAAAGCAAGGAGGGCGATTATCCCTTGAAGTGGAAAAGCATTGATGAATTTGAGGAACAAATGACACCAATGCTTTTCTATTGCATTGTATTTAAAGGGTTTATAACCAAGGAGTTTGCTTAAGCATTACTTCAAACTCCTCCGCAGGTACAGGACGGCTAAAGTAGAAACCTTGCCCGAACTCACAGTTTAAGTCGTTGAGGTAGTCTACGTGACAACGATCTTCTATCCCCTCCGCAATGATTTTTAAGTTCAGCGCTTTTGCCATCGCAATAATCACGTTGACCAACTCTCGATCGGAATCATTTTCAAACATGTTTTGCATGAAACTGCGATCTATTTTTAGGCGGTCAAAAGGAAACTTCTGCAAGTAACTGAGTGCCGAGTAGCCTGTACCGAAATCATCGATGGTGAGCTTAGTGCCCAACGTTCGCAGATCGTTTAGCATATCCAATAGCTCTGTATCGTGATTGAAAAGGAGACTTTCGGTGACCTCGACATCAAACTTATCAGCAGGAAGGCCAGAGTCTGATAAATTCGTTTTAATGCTCTGAAGCAACTTTTCACAGTAACGGAACTGAACACTCGAGAAGTTAACCGAGACAAACAAAGGCGTGATGGATTGCCACTGCGCGACTTGGATACAAGATTGCTTAATAGCAAACTCGCCAATCTGATGGATCAGACCATTTTTTTCTGCAATAGAGATAAACTCTTCTGGGTTTACAAAACCGTACTTCTCGTCCTTCCAGCGCATCAGAGCTTCCACACCGACTATTTTTTCAGTCTTTAGCTCGATAATGGGTTGATAATACAATTCCAATAGTTGATTCGAGATCGCATTGCGCAGTCGACTTTCTAGATCGAGATAACGCTGCAGAGCATTGTTCATGTTTTGATCATAAAAACAGAAACCATCACGCCCCTCTTGTTTAACGCGATACATTGCCATGTCTGCACATGCAAGTAACTGCTCCGCAGTTTCCCCGTCATCCGGATACACGGACATACCTACACTACTGGTTAAAAAGAATTCTTGATGGTTGCACACCAACGGCTCTACAAATGCGGATAGCACGTTGGAAGCCACGCGCTTCGCCGTTTCATTATCAGGTAGATCAGGCAGTACGAGTAAAAATTCGTCGCCACCAATCCTAGCTAGCAGATCCGTTTTTCTTGCCACTTGACGCAACCGCTTCGCACTTAATTTCAGAATCTCGTCACCCACTAGGTGCCCCGAAGAGTCGTTGATTTGCTTGAAGTGATCTAAGTCAATAAACATCACCAACACTTTTGAACGACAACGAGCTGCTCTTTGTAGCTCAAGCGATAACCTTTCAGAGCTATAACTACGGTTAGGCAAGTTGGTTAAGGTGTCATATTTAGCTTGGAACGCAAGCTCGCTTTCAGAGGCTTTACGACGAGTGATTTCGTTTGTTAGCTTGATGTTTTGTTCCGAAAGAATATCTTTACGCTTCTTTTCTTCTTCTAACTTAATCTTTAGTTCAAGCCTGTTGTTGTTGGCGACAAAGGCGCAACACAAAGCGACAACGATCAAGATTGCAAAAGCACTTAAACCCCATATGAACAAGCGTGAAGTAAAAATATCTCTTGAGCTTAAAGGTTCAAACCAAGCCATTAACTTAAAGTGATGCTGCGGTACAGCGACTTCGAAATAAAGGTTTTTATGATCGCTACTAAGTTGATAATTTTTCCCATGACTCTGGGTTGTATGTTTACTTATTGAGTCCCACACCACCATTTCAACATCATTGATTTTCAATAACAATCGGCTGTAGCTATCTTCATGTTCTTGATTCGTTAAGTGTTCGATCACAACATCTTGGTTAAGATCAGCGACTAAATAGCCTACAGGCTTGCCAGAAAACTCTACTTTTTTAACCACTTGTATGAGTACAGAGTCATTAGCCTGCCTTGCGTAAATCTCTTCACTATACTCTTCATTGAATGTAAATCGTTTTATATCGACGGGATGCGGTGTTGACTGACCGACAGCAACGATGGTGTTGCCATCATTGCCAACAAGAGTGAGTTGGTCATAGATGTTGAGATCGTTGATTAGTTTGGCGTTTAGTTCACCGTCAAATCTGTGTTTCAAATTGATTAGACTTGCTCCTAGACCATACTCGATCGACATACCTGAAGCTAAGTTGGCAAAAAAAGTTTGTACCGTTTTATCGTTGGATAAATTATCAATATCCTCACTTGCAACGGTAAAAAAGTTGTTCAGTGTAGTGGCATAACTTTTAACTTTTAGATCCAATTCTCTATACTGTGACTCTTTCAGCTTTGTTTGACCAACACTTGTAATAGCAATAAGCACAGCGAGATAAATGGCAACCAATACCGCGCTTATTGTGATCGTTTTTCTGCTGGTTATCTTACTTGCCGTTTTCTTCATTGTTATTTTTTGCTGCCTTCAACAAAGTAATCGCTATAGAAATAGTAAATAGATGGATAATACTGCTTAACCAGTTCATCATATGCTCCATCTTTCTTTATTGAACTCAGATATTGATTGAACGCTTCACGCAGTTCAGGCGATTCCTTTCGAAATGCGACCGCCATTCTTTGATTCTCAGACACAGGACCAATCACTTTTATTTCCCCCGGCCATTTTTCTAACGCGATCAAAGTATCTGCTACATCTAACAAAGTACTTTCCGCGTCGTTTTTCATAATCGCAGGAACCATTTCATTCAATAGACGATGGCCATCCGGTATGATGACGTTGGCTCCAGTGTCATACAAATCATACAGATTCGGGTCAAGGCAGGAATGCTCCAGAGCGAGTACATCTCGTCCCTTAATCAACTGCTTAACCGTACTAATATCTTTTTCGATCGAGCCTGCCGGTTTGATAGGTTCAAGCGTAGAGTCTGTTCTGGCCACTAACCAAACACCTGAGGGGAAATAGTCGTTCGAGAAATCGATTACATCAGTTCGCCAGTCAAGAATGGTTACGCCATTTGCAATTAAGTCACCTTCAATGGGAACACTCTCACCTAAGACTACGTGTTTGTCTTTATATTGCGCGTTTTGCCCGGTCAGTTTACCAATCACATTGCTCCACTGGGCAGGAACGTATTCATACTTTACCCCTAGCGATTCAGCGAAGCCTTTTATGATATCAACATCTAAACCAGACAAAGTCTGCATGTCGCCTTGCTCTATGTAAGAGACAAAATTGGCATAGGGCACGCCAATATGGCGTAAGACCCCTCTTTCTTTTATATCTTGCAAATCACTTGACCATGCCGGAGACCCAATGACCGACGACACTAGGATAGTTATTGCCATTAGTGATCGTTTTAGTTTTTTGACTGACATAGCGCGAATCCTTAGCTTCGTTATCCATGTTCCAGTAAAGCGCCCCAACATGGGCGCTTTATACGATGGAACCTTGCCCTTAGAAAGAGTGGTACAGATCAGTAATCGCTTGCACTAATCCCTCCACATCCTGTTCATCATGGAACAAATGTGTCGAAATGCGAAGCGCTTGTGTGTCATACCCATCGTCTTTCTTTAATTTGAAACTCGTGGTGCGAATAATGTACCCATATTCTTCGCGAAGACGGTCACGGAATAGAGTCAAATCGTCTGCGTTGGTGACATCATTGAGTGGATTGAACGTGGTAATTGCACTACTTAGCCCTTTCACATTAGGCGAGTAGATCTGTGCTTGCGGCAAGGCTTCTGCAAGTCGTTCTTTGCATAGTTTACCGAGAGATAGGACTCGTTCTTCAATGCGGTCACGACCAATCTCATCCCACATTTTGCAACTATCAGTAAGTGCTTGCTTCGCCGGAAAGTTATCATTACCTACGTATTGGAGTTGGACTTGTTTACCCAAATAATCTGCGTGAGAAAGCGAAGAATTTATCAACCATAATGGGTTTGTCCTATCCCACCAATATTGGTTCAGTCGTCCGCCTAATACCCCGCCTTCATCTTTACGTAAGTAAAGGATCCCCGTCGCACCCGCGCCACATTGCCATTTATGACCAGAGCCAGCATAAAAATCACAATCAAGGTCATGTAAATCAAGGTCAAACATACCGATAGTATGTGCCCCATCAATTAACGTAGGTACTTGGTATTCTTTTGCCAGTTCACAAATTGCTTTGGCTGGCAACGCCGCGCCCGTTTTATAGGTGATGTGAGAGAAAACGATCAGTCGAACATTTTGATTCGCTTCTAATGCTTGACGGAATGCTTCAACATAGTCTGCTTCAGAGACGTCTTCGTGACCAGTAAACACAGGAAGCTGAATCTCCTCGACTTTTACACCAAAACGTTGCGAAACAACATTAAGTGGAGACGTTGCGGCAATATGCTCATGGTGCGTCGTCAGGATAACGTCGCCTTCTTCAAAATGCAGGCCGTTGATGATGGTACATAAACCGTCGGTGGTATTACGGCTCAGGATAATTTCATCCCCATCAGCACCAAAACCTGGGGCGATTTCCGCTGCCATGTCAGTTACATGAGGCCACGCTCCAAATTTGTTTTGCATGTCCCAAGGATATTTCGCGACCAACTCATTGTTATCATCGTAATTTTTAAGCACATGTTTTGGCATCGATCCTGTAGTGCCAACATTCATATACGTTGTACGACGGTCCAATACGAACTCTCTTTTCACTCGGCGCCAAAATTGATCTTCATTGTGATGTCCTGAGTGATTACCTCTCCAGCCATGTCCATGGCCTCGAGCTTGTACCGCGTTAGAAAAAGTAGATGCTGTGACACCTGCGACAACTGCGCCCGTTGCGCCTTTCAGAAACTGACGGCGGCTACGATCTGTCTGAGGTTTTTCCTTGATGCTCATGTATAAATCCTTGTCGAATATTAACCATGTTACTAATTATGATAAGCGTAACTCTCTGTTACTAAACTAGTATTACTTATTAAAACAGCAGTTGGACGTACCCAAACGCCATTAGGTGACCTTGCTTCCAATTTTAGGAGGGTTCCCTTAAAAAAACAAAACTCACTCACCTTTATACACAATTAAAACCATACAGAATAATCACTTATATACATGTTAGGCATGCAAAGTTTAGAATTACTCATACCTTAGTTTATGATTGCATTTCGTTGATGCTTTTTCATTTTAACGATTGAGACTATTTAGTTAGCTGAGTTCACGTTAATCAAATATCACAAGTAGCACGCAACACCCGAGCTACAAGTATGTAATACTAGTAATCTATAGAAAGAAATGGAAAAGCGGTTTATCGATAGCGCTGACTCGCGCATAGTCTGCGACCGCGTGAGTGCTAGCTGATGGACTTGAACCAAAGTACATTGTGCCGGACAATACGCTATATTCTACCGTCTAGATCTGACAATTTATGGTCAACCCAAAACTCATCGCGTTACTTCCTGATCTTGCTTCATTTATCCTAGTCGTGAATGAAGGGAGCTTCACCGCCGCCGCCAAAAAGCTCGGGGTCACGCCTTCCGCATTAAGCAAATTGATCACCCGGCTTGAGCACGCGCTATCGGTTAAACTGTTTGAGCGTACAACGCGCAAATTAGTCATTACGCAAGCAGGACAAAAGGTGTATGACCAAAGTATTGCCATGGTTAATGCGGCACAACAAGCCGTTGAGTTATCAGCTGAAGATCATACAGAACCAACTGGCACATTAACGGTAGCGGCACCAGAAGCGTTTTTGAACTCGGTGCTCCAACCCTTCGTGTTGCCCTTTCTAAAACGTTACCCAAAGATCCAATTACGATTACGTGCAGCCGATGGTGAGATAGACCTTTTTCGACAGGGTGTCGATGTCGCATTTAAACTGACCGATAAACCCGACGAAAATCTGGTTTTGAAAGAAATCAGAAAAACCAACTTGGTGCTTTGCGCTTCACCTAGCTATCTTGTTAAATACGGTATTCCTGAACACCCAACACAGTTAGAACAACACGAGTGCATCTACCTAGCCGAAAACGAAACCGATAACATTTGGTCTTTTTTTAAAGATGAAGTATTTCATTCTATCCAAGTCACTGGACACTACGCAGTCAACCACTCTCAAATGCGCTTGAATGGCGTAAAAGATGGCTTAGGCATTGGAATTTTTCATGACTTTGTCATCAAAGAAGCATTAAGCCGTGGAGAAGTCGTTGAAGTACTTTCTGACTGGATGATCAAGAGTAACTATCATGGTGCAATCGCCATGCAATATGCACAAACCAAGTATATGCCAGCGCGTTTACGCGTGTTTATTGACTTTGTGAATGAGCACTTGGTAGCTAAGGAAAACTGAAGCTAAGGAAAACTAATGTTTAATGCTGTCCATCACGTTGCGATTATTTGCAGCGATTACTCTACATCGAAAAAGTTTTACACAGAGGTGTTAGGCTTAACCATTGTTGCAGAAAACTATCGCAAAGCGCGGGATTCATACAAGCTCGACCTCGCCTTGCCTAACGGTACACAAATCGAGTTATTCAGCTTTCCGGATGCGCCCAAAAGGCCAAGCTTCCCCGAAGCTCAAGGTCTGCGACATCTCGCTTTTCACGTGGACAACGTAGAGCAAGTCAAACAATATCTCGAATCAAAAAATATCGCCGTTGAGCCTATTCGCATCGATGAATTTACTGGCAAGGCGTTTACCTTTTTTCAAGACCCAGATGGTTTGCCACTAGAGGTCTATCAACGATGAGACGCCATCGCTTATACGTAAATGACAGGCATGAAAAAGCCCGCTGATTATTAATCGCGGGCTCAAAACATTCTCTTCGCTGATATGCTACGTTTACGCTATTCGCCTAACCAAATAGCTTACTCCAAATGCTTGGATTACGTTTATCATGATACTCTTCGCGCAGTTGATCTATCTGACGCAGCTGCTCTTTTGCTTTGTCTAGGTTTCCCGCGTCTAACTCAGCATCGATTTTATCTAAGGTAACGGTAAGCTTATTAAAGCCCTCTAGATACGTGTCAAACTTTTCTGGTGGGTAGTTTCCGCGCTTAGATTGTTCAATGACATTTTGCATATTGTCTATCGCTGACTTCATGGTTTCCACATCAGACGCTTCCGCGGCTTGTTTAAAGTCCATTTTCATCTGCTTCATATTCTGCTTTAAATCTACCGCTTCTGCCGCTGCATAACTTGAGCCCAACGCGATGACACACCCTAGCATTAAAGGACGTAACATTTTTATTTCTCCGCTTTATGATTTTATCTACCGAATTCTGTGTCGGCTTGGTAGCTCAAGATTTATAATTACCTGAGCGATTGAGTCCGTCAGTGTAAACAATAACAATGACATGACATAGGAAAAAATGTAATCAAGTTTATTCGCTGAAAGCCGCATTCAATTCTTCAATTTGCTGACGTCCACGCAATGCTAGGAACGACAAAAATTGCTTAGAAGTGTGAGTAATCACTTTGTTGGGATCAACGCCAATCTCATCCATAAGTTCTCCCACTAATGTAAGGTTACCGACATCATGACAAAAGTGAGCATCACTACCAGTAGTAAAGAAAACACCTAATTCTTTGCCTATTTGCGCAATATCAAAGCAGCGCTCAACACTGCCGACGCGACTGTTACCCTTGAGTGTGGTGTTATTAATTTCAATCGCGACGTTGTGTTTCTGCGCACATTGCAAAACCACTTCAAAATCAAAGTCAAAATTCGGATTGCCTAGATGACCCAGTGCATCTACTCGTCCGCCTTTTATGACATTCAATAACGCTTCAGTATGCGTTTCTTTATTCGCTGGAGTAAACACTGGCTCATGAAAGCTCGCGATTACCCAATCAAGATTACGGTCAACGCTGCTTGGAATATCAATCTCACCTTCTGCGTTAATAATATTAGACTCGACACCGCGAAGAATCGCTACCCCCTCTAAGAAGCGAGGTAAAATTTTTTGGTTGGAGAAAAACCAATAGTGAGGCGCGCCCGGCATCGACTCTGCGTGGTCCGTAGTACAAAACATTTGTAAACCGTTTTCTTGCGCGAGCTTAGCGTTTTCAATCAAGGTACTGTAAGCGTGACCGCTCGCGTACGTATGGGTATGGGTATCAACCTTAAATTCCATTGTCGAATCTCTTGAATACGTAAATAAGTGAGTATTGTATACCCAAGGAGTACAGAGATGTAAACGGGCAAGCAGAATCAACAGTATCCATGCCCAATCATTTCGGCGGACTTAAAACCATAGGTACTGTATGGGCTTTAATGAAGATGTTATGTAACTTGATGTTTAAAAACGTCCGAATGCCTCACAAATTAGCGTTACTTAGTGCACCATGAATACAAAATCGATTGAGTAGCAAGGGTGATCCATTCAAACTTATTCCTACTATAATTTAATATTGCTACAAGTCACTGATTCTCGGTCTGCGCACTTAGCCAGCGAATAGCGTTGCTTAACGGCATTTAGACTGGGGTCAATAACGTGACGTACGATTCTCAAAGGTATGGGTTATGAAGTTGTTGAATGTATTAATCACTGGCGTATGCCTTCTAGCAACCACCAGCAGTGTTGCCCAAGACTCGGCCACAGACAGAGACCTCTCTCCTGCAATCATAGGCGGTCAGCAGGCTTCACCGAATCAACTGCCTTTTTTTGCCCGGTTGATTATCCACACAATGGGGTCGAGACAATTTTTCAATATTTGTGGCGGCTCAATTATCAATGACCGTTTTATATTAACCGCTGCACATTGTGTCGAAGATAGCGTGTTTACTGATGGATGGACCAAAGACGACCTAAATGTATTGGTTGACAATCCAACCATGGACAATGTTTCTGTCGATGAGTTTATCGATGTTAAATCAATCACTCTTCACCCAAACTACGATGCAAGCAGACTTTGGCTGAATGATATCGCGATACTAGAGCTTTCCAAGCCGATCACCGCCAACGTCCAATCCATTACCTTGCCACAAGACTTTGGTGACTACAGTAACCGTTCGGTTTATCAAATCTTTGGACTCGGTCAAACGTCAACCGAAGACACTGGTGGACCGAATTATTTGCGTTGGGCCGAAGTTCAACCGCTTACCGACTCAGAATGTTCTGCACTGGTAAACGGATATAACGCTGAAGAGTCCTTGTGTGCCAATGGGTTTGAAGACAGAGACTATACTGGGGTTTGCCGAGGAGATTCTGGTGGTCCACTCACGTATAAAGATGACAATGGCAACTACCAACAAATCGGTGTGGTTAGCTACGGTTCAACGGTTTGTGAGAATCCTTCTTTCCCAAGCGTTTTTTCTGAATTATTACACTATACGTCATGGATTGAAGCGCAAACCAGCGCCGGCCAAAAAACCGAATATGACGAGACTTCAGACAATAACGATTCAAGCTCTTTAAAAAGCGGTAATGGCGGTGGAGGCTCCATCGGTGCGGGAATGCTTCTCTTCTCAGTTTGTGTCGGTTGGTGGCGCAGACGACGTCAGCAGTAATTTGTAGGCTTGTGAGCGTGCGTTATGTATATACCACGCTCTTTATACCACTATGTTTGTGATTGAAAGTGTGTGATTGAACGTGTGCGGTTGAATACGCGAATCGACGAATAAACCTTTGACTAAACAACGACTCAACGCGTGTAAACTGAACTACTATTATCCAGAGTTCTAAATCCGATTTTTAAGATCAGGTTGCTTAACACCTTATTAAACAGTTCTAATTCAGCCGTCACGCTCTCTTGTTGTTTACGCGTGGTAAGCTCGGGGAATATAGATATCGCTTCCTTTTCAATTGCAGCCAACTCTTTCGTGTTGATGGTTTGCTTGTCTACCAGCTTGGCCACAATAAAACTTTCATAAGTTCGCGCGCACTTCATCAATCGAAAAGCAAATTCATTCATTATCATCGCTCTTTTTTATATCATTCTCGTGGGAGTCTCACCGAATCTATTAGTGAGCTTACTTTATGAAATATAACAGTAATTCACAAAACTCGTTGTAGGAATATTCCCAAAGTCTGGTGAGGCTGGATCTTAAAAAGAGCGATTAACGCATGAGTTGACTTTAAGCTAACCGAGCACGTGCTCACTGATGATTCGATTGAAAGCGACCAAGTCAAACGAACCTTTTATCTCGAAACGGACACGCCCTACGCCACTAATGAAAAACTCTATCTCGCAGTCCAAATCAAACGAGCCAGACGACTCCACTGAAAATGCACTGATTTTGCTGTAAGGAAGCGATGTATAATCTACTTTCGAGCCCGTTAGACCTTGAACATTTGCCGCTATCACTCGCTTGTTGGTAAACACCACTTGATCTCGAACGGTCTTGAAGCCAGCAAAGACTTCTTCACCATCAATGAGAAACTTATGAAAGTCATCTCGTACCTTTGTTACTTCAATTGGCTTGAGCTTAAAAACAGACGAGTTTTCAAAATCGATCATAATTTTTCCTTTTAGTTTTAGTTTTAGGTTTAGTTTTAGTTTCAACGGTTCTCTGTGTCATTGCTCTCAGGATAAAGGATAGCAACGGTCAAAGAAGGAATTGTTTCAATAGTTAGCTGCGCTACTGGCGACCGAATGGCTGCCGAATTATTGCTCAAGCTCGCATTTCATGATGTGCTGAGGACCAACTGGGCCTCCATAATACAGCTGTCCCGTATCCTCGAAACCAGATTTAAGATAACACTGATAGGCAGCAATATTGCGACAGTTTACGGTTAGATAGAGCGAGTCAAAGGTAGGGAACTGCCGTTTAGCATAGTCAGCCAATTGGTAGAGCGCTTTTTTCGCAATGCCTTGCCCTTGAAACCGCTGATCCACCAGCAAGGCACGTACACCAATCGCGTTCTTAGGGCTAAAATCGTAATGGTCTGCATACCCTAAATCCATCACAAAGAAGCCGACGACCTGCCCATCTTGAATTATCAAATGGGGGATTTCATCAGACGTAACGCAGCTCAGCATCTCCCCTATATCAGAAACCGTGTAAGCTAACTGCTCGTCAAACACACTGAGCGCACATGCTTGATCGTGCTGAAGAGGCGTGTACTTCTCGATTGAAATCATAGTCTTCCTTCCCTATGCTATCTAATTAGCATGACTAAAGTGTAACACCAGTAAGTTTTGTTACTAGAGCATTGTCAAATAGTTGAATGACGATAACGCCACATTCGCTCGATACACCAACAATTAGGGGCAAGGATGTTAACCTTTCTACTCACACTGATCGTCATGTTCGCCTTTGCCGCAAATTCTCTGCTCTGCCGTTTAGCACTGGCAGACGGTTTGAGCGATGCAGGCAGTTTTACATTTATTCGCCTAATTTCAGGCGCCGTTACCTTAGTTTTTTTCTTGATTATGTGGGGTAAATTGCGCACTGAAAAGCCCAATAATCGATTCATCCTATTTTCTGGCTGCTCGTTATTTGGTTATGCGGTCCTTATTTCTTATGCTTATTTACAACTCTCCGCGGGCACTGGTGCATTGCTGCTGTTTGGCGCGGTACAGCTTACCCTTCTCACTATGTATTGGTGGCAAGGCGAGCGCTTTAATCGATTAGAAGTGCTTGGAATCGCGTTGTCCATACTCGGGTTTGTGTGGTTAATGCTCCCCTCCGCGACTCGCCCAGATATTTGGTCTTCATTATTAATGATAGTATCCGGTGTTTGCTGGGCCGTTTTTACTGCACTCAGTAAACAAGCACCCTCTCCAAGTAGTGGCATCACTTGGGGATTTATCTCCGCTTCTGTCATCAGTGTGGTTGTGTCTCCCTTGCTGCTGTCTTCACTGCAAGTTTCTAGTGAAGGAGCCCTGCTTGCGGTCGTATCTGGATCACTGACATCTGGGGTTGGCTACTTACTGTGGTATCAAGTGATGCAGAAGCTTTCTCTGCTTCAAGCTGCTATCAGTCAACTCTCCGTCCCGGTAATTACTTTGCTTCTCGGCGCAATGTTTCTGGAGGAGTACTTTTCTTTCCACGCTATTATGACAAGCTCGATGGTACTCGGTGGTATCGCGTTAGTCTTTGTATCTCGTTCTCAGAATACCACCCCTTAACCCGCCGAAAACATTTCAATAAAAACAAAACTTTCCCATAAACTGCGAATTCATGATCTATGCTTTTTATGAGCATATGTGCATTAACAAATATCAGACTAGAGACTTAGAAAACACGTTTGATAAACGTGCCCTGGTGAGTGTGTATTCTTCCGCAGTAGCGATAATGTCTTACATGTGAGAATTCATGATATTCGCATTTTTGGCTCTTTTTATCTAAAACTGAGTCATACCAAGGGCTAGAGCCTCGTTGACCATTCTGTGCGCTAAGAATCCTGACAATAAGTTTACAAAGCCCATTATTACTATCGATACATTCCGCACACTGGAGACAGAACGACATTCTAAACTTACAAATTAATTAATAAATTCATCATTTTAGAGAAAAAACGATAAGCCCGAGCAGACTTTGACACTATGAATGATAAAATCAAATTCTCCATAAAAGTATCGCTTAGCCTCACGCTGGCTTACTTGGTCCCTTTTGCGATGGGCTGGCCCCAAGCCTCCACGGCCGCGACCACAGTAATGCTTATCGCTTCGACCGGAAGTCGCAGAGAATCTCTCGCGAAGGGAACGTTACGTGTGCTCGGCACGATAGCGGGTGCCGTTGTCGGTTTGCTGCTTGTCGGATGGTTTGCTCAAGATCGTTTTCTATACATGCTGAGCGTATCCATTGTCGTTTCATTCATATTTTACTTCCGCAACGCCTACCGAAAAGATCCAACTTTGCTCATGCTGACTGGCGTTATGACGCTCATGATGTCCAACGGGGGAGATGCGGAAGGCGCATTTCTTTACGGTATCGATCGCGCCTATATGACGGTGTTTGGTGTGGTGGTATACACGCTCGTCGGGACATTTTTATTCCCAACCAAAACAGAGCAAAACCTCAGACAATTGACAGAGCAGCTAAACCAAGCTCAGCAAAACTTATTCAACGCGATTGTGCAGAACTTTACTCAACAAGTCGATCATACTGTAGAAGATGGCAACCCAAGCGAAGAGGCAATGACGTTGGACACCCCTGCTCCTCAACTTAACCTCGATGAACTTCTTGATAAGGTATTTGTCGCGCAAAATGCACTAGAGCAACGCTTTAATACCGTGAGTGCGGAATGCAGTGACGTTTCGGCTTATTTGAAAGAGTGGCGCTTATCGCTGCATCTTAGTAAACAAGTGACTCAGCAATTGACTGTTGCGGCTCGCAGTAAGTTTAGTCACCAAGAAGCGCTAGAATTCATCAATAACTTTGATCAAGCGAAGAATGAAATCAATGCCCTGTTTGATAGCTGTCACCAAGCTTGGGATGACAAAGCGAACCCTGACAACACTCAACCCTTTAATGTTGACTATAATCATGAGTCCCTAGACAACAAACCTCACCTAGCCAAAGGTTCGGCATTAACATTGGGGTACCTATTGGAGTCCATGCATCAGCAACTTTCTCGTCTAGCAGAAACTATTCGTTGTATCGACTCGGTAACCCATAGTGTTTCGTTTGATATCCAACTGCCTAAAGCAAATGGTCAGTTCTTGTGGTGGGATGCGGAAAATTTCAAAACTGCGGTAAAGACCTTCGTCACCTATTGGGTTGCAGGGTTAATCTGGATTTACCTTAATCCTCCAGGCGGGTATTCATTTGTGGTTTTCTCAACCATCTTCATGTCCTTGCTCTCTTTTGTGCCAGTCCATCCCATATTGCTACTTGTTCTGTTTACGTTTGGTTTCTTGTTTGCGGTGCCCTCTTACGTATTTATTTTGCCGCAACTGGATCTCGGGTTAGAGCTGGGACTGTTTATCTTCATCTATACCTTTATTGGGTTTTACCTATTCAATGGTCCCATCACCATTTTCTACATGATCGGACTGTTCGTTCTCGGCTTAGACAACACAATGACGTATCACTTTGGCATTATGATGACGATCATGACCTTGTTCTATATGGTTGTATTTATGATCATTTTTGCTCACTACTTTCCATTTAGTTCAAAGCCAGAGCACCTTTTTTTAACGGTGAAAGAGCGGTATTTCCGGCATACTCGTAGCCTGCTTGCAATCTATCAAAAGCCGCCAAACCGTCACTTTACGTCTTTGAAATGCGCTCTACATCTTGTGACGCTTAATGTGTCTGCGCACAAGCTCAAAGTGTGGGGTTCAAAAATCAATCACAAGCACTTTGATAAAACCACTCCGCAAGCCATTGCTGCGTTCAGCCACGCTTGTGATGTGCTGAGTAATCACATCAATACGTTAATGTCGGCCGAAAAGAAATTGGCGATGAACCCCCTTATCACAAAGCTTCGTCAAGAGTATAGCGACAATATTATTCCATTGATGGCAGGCTCGTTAGCCAGTCATCAGATAACCGAAGAACTCGATTCCGTGTTTGAGCAATACAGTCAAGATTACCAAGTCTTGGAAGATAAATTGGAAGGCTTTTTTAGTGAACTTGATTTATCTGACTACGCTTATTCAGAGATAGCGGATTTTTATATCTTGCTGAATTTAAAACGGAACGTGTTCGAAGCAATCAAACATTGCAAGCAGACCTATGAGGATATCGATTGGGTGAACTTACGTCAGAAACGGTTTTAAAGGTGAAGGTATGTTGATTTCAAAGCTCACGAAACCGAGCCTTACCCTACTGGCACTACTCGGGGTCAGTGCCTGTACAACTGTGGGACCGGACTATGTCCATCCACAGCAGTCTGCATTACCCAGTGATTGGTCGCTCAAGAGCGCCGTGCAGGACACACAGCAATCAGAGCAACAGATGCAGCAGTGGTGGCAACAATTTAATGACCCGACGCTCAATCAATTAGTCGAGATCGCCAGCCAACAGAACTTAGATTTGGAAGCGGCAGGTTTGCGTATCATCCAAGCGCGTGCGCTTTTAGGTATCACAACAGGCTTACAATACCCGCAAGTACAAACCGTATCTGGTAATGTGGCTCGTGCGTACGTCAACGATCAAGGGTTTAATAACGCGGCACTGTCCTTTGATGCGGCTTGGGAGGTGGATATATGGGGTAAATACGCTCGTGGTATTGAATCTGCCGAAGCGGGTTACTATGCAACGATTGCGTCATACCATGACATTATGGTCACCATCACGGCAGAGGTAGCACGCAATTATATTAATTACCGTACCTACCAAGAGCGCATTTTGTTGTCTCGCCGCAACATCGAGATCCAAGAGCGCGTTGTGCACATCACTCAAGTCCAATATGACTCAGGTAACGTCACCGAACTTGATGTTCAACAAGCGAAAAACCAGCTGTATACAACCAAAGCGGCGCAACCGGGTCTAGAAATCGCGATGAAGCAGTCCCGCTCCGCACTCGCGCTCTTGTTAGGTATATTGCCCGAAGAGGTTGATGTCATTCTTGAATCAAATGGTATCCCTGAAAGTATCGCTGCTTATGAAACTCAGTTTAAATCGACTGGGCGAAAATTGGCTTTATCGGGTAACGATGAAGTATCCATTGTGCCTCGCCCTCCCGTTTTACAAAGCAAAATAGACGCAAACTTGGTCATGCGTCGACCTGACTTACAAGTCTCAGAAATGCTTGCTCGGGCGCAAAGTGCCCAAATTGGCGTCGCAGAATCCGCGTTGTATCCGAGCTTTTCACTGTTTGGTTCGATTGGTATCGATAGTACCGTTCCTGATGGCGACAGCTTCAGTTTTAGTGACTCATTGACCATGGTAATTGGCCCAACGTTTAGCTGGAATATATTCCAATATGGCAGGGTGAAAAATAACATTCGCCTTGAAGATGCCAGCTTCCAAGAGACGTTGACTAACTACAACAAAGCCGTTTTACAAGCGGTCAACGAAGTCACGAATGCGTTAGAAGCGTATGACCTGTATTTAAAACAAAAATCCCTACGCCTACAGTCTGTTAACTCCTCCATTCGCGCATTCAATATCTCGATGACGCAATATGAAAACGGTCAAATCTCATTTGAACGTCTGCTCAATTCCGTCGAGAAGATGACTCGAGCCGAAGACAGCTACGCCCAGATTAAAGGTAACGTAGCCAGCCAAGTCGTGGCGTTGTACAAAGCGTTAGGCGGGGGATGGCAAACCAAAACCGGCAAACCTTTCGTTAGCGAAGCCATTGCTCAGCAAATGCAACAGCGCGTTGACTGGGATGGGTATTTGGACGAAGACGAGCGCGTACTACCGCCATTGCGTATCAAACAGACATCCGACAATCCAACGGACTCTAATAGGGAGGAGCCATAATGCCGTATGAACTCTCTTGGGGCGATGTGTACTTCTCTCCTTTGCTATTAGTTCTATTTCTTGCGGTGACCGCCACATGGATAACCGTCATCATTTTAAACAAAACCCGATTATCGCGTTTCATCGCTTTTCCATCGCTGACCTTTATCGCCATCATGGTTTGTTATGTGGTCACGATTGACAGTTTTTATATTCAATTTTAGGTGCCAAACAAGATGAAAAAACTATTCGTAATTGCACTCAATCTTATCATTCTTGGCGGCGCAGCTTGGCTAGGCTATCAGAAGTATGACGAGTATTTTCATCATCCCTGGACCCGTGACGGTCAAGTGAGGGCCAACGTCATTAAAGTTGCGCCTCGTGTATCTGGTCCGATCGTCAACGTGGCAATACAAGACAACCAAGAAGTAACCGCTGGAGACTTGCTGTTTGAGATCGATCCTACGACTTATGAGGTTGCGCTCTCTCAAGCGGAAGTTGGCCTAGAAAGAGCAAAGGTCAACGCACGTGGAAAACAGATCGAATACGAGCGCTTAAAAGACATCCGCACCAAAGATCGTGGAGCGGTATCCCACAAAGATTTGATTCGTCGCGAGATTGCGTATGAAGAGTCTCTACTGCAGATCAAATCTGCAGAAGAACAATTGAAATCAGCCAAACTAAATCTCGGATTCACCAAAATATATGCCACCGTGGATGGCTTTGTATCTAACCTAGATATTCGAAACGGTACCCAGGCGGTCGCGAATCAACCGTTACTTGCACTGATCGATAAGAACAGTTTTTGGGTATTTGGCTTCTTCCGAGAAAATCAACTTACTCAAATAAAATCAGGTAATAGCGCGCGCGTCACCCTCATGTCTCATCCAGATACACCGATTGATGGCACCGTAGACTCCATTGGTTGGGGCATTGCGCCAAGAGATGGCACGGTGGGTTACAACCTATTACCTAACGTGAATCCTGTTTTTCAGTGGATTCGTTTAGCACAACGTATTCCTGTCCGTGTTTCGCTTAAAGAATTACCAGAAGGTGTTGAACTGAGATTTGGGCTTTCCGCATCGATTATGGTAATGAGCGAATCATCTGCGGATGAATAACTAGAAATAAAGATGAATGACTAGAATTTAAGTGAGAACCGTCATGGTTATTGGTAAAAAACTCAAAAATATCAATGAAGAAAATAATTTTTTCTATCTGACATTAGCGCTAGTGACCTTACTTGTGTGCAGTGCTTTTTTTCAGGGAGTCGGCGAAGGTGCGTTAGAACATATTCTACAAGCGTTGACGATCATCACGTTTATCGTCTGTATGGCAAGCCTACGCTTCGATAAAGCGTGGTCGCGTTTTTTTTATTCTCTCCTGAGTATCTGGGTGCTTGTCATCACACTCAAAACCATTTTTGATATTGAAAAAATGAACGTTGTGATGCTTGCGCTGACCTTCGCATTTTTCTTTGGCACGTTCAAATCGATCGCGAGACAAATTCTGTTTACAGGCTCTGTGAACAGCAACAAGGTGATCGGTTCAGTCGCTTTGTTCCTGCTGCTTGGATTGATGTGGGCCATTGCCTATCTCATCTTACTTGAGTTTTCTCCACATGCCTTTACAGGTATGGAAGCCATTTCTTGGGGGCAGAACTTTTCCAACGCAGCGTATTTTAGTTTTGTCACTTTAACCACGCTAGGTTATGGCGACATCAGTCCTCTAACCCCTTTGGCGCAAGTCATTGTGTATTTAGAGGCAATTACAGGTGTGTTTTATATGGCAATAGTCGTTTCAAGCCTCGTCAGTTCTAACATCGATCATCAGGTAAATAAAAATGAATAAACAATCGGAAAGACATGAAAGTAAGCTTTTCATCAGTAACATGGTGGAGTCATCAATACGTATTGGCTTGATATTCGTATTGCTGATGTTTACGTACGATATTATCAAGCCTTTCATCATTCCAGTAATCTGGGGGGCGATCATCGCAGTAGCATTAATGCCCATCACCCAAAAACTGCAACGCGCCTATGGGGGTAGACGTGGACTAGCAGCCACGACGATTGCATTGTTGGGTATAGCTTTATTGGTCACGCCTCTGGTGATGGTGTCTGGTTCCATTTACGACGGAGCCACACATGCCCTCGAAGTATTGCAAAGCGGAAGTGTTAAAATACCAGGACCTAAACCTTCGGTTGCAGACTGGCCTCTGGTCGGCGATAAACTGTTTGATACTTGGACAATGTTTGCGACCAACTTAGAGCAAGCGATACAAACCTTTATGCCACAGATTAAATCTGGCCTAACGGCATTACTGGGTATGGTTGGTGGCGCCATTGGTAGTCTATTACTTTCCATTTTATCACTGGCCATTGCGGCAGGCTTCATGACTTATTCAGAGTCACTGTCATCCGGACTAACAACGATTGCCATTCGTACTGCCGGCGACAATGCGAAAAGCTGGGCAACAATGATCGCAGGAACCATAAAGAGTGTTCTACTCGGCGTGGTTGGTGTTGCTGCAATCCAAGCACTGATTATCGGTGCAGGATTCTTCATATTTGGTGTTCCAGCCGCTGGCTTACTCACGCTCATTTTGATGATTTTGTGTATCGCTCAACTGCCCGCTTTGTTAGCCGTTTTACCCGTCATAGGCTATATGTACATGACACAAGACAGCAGCACAGCGACCATGTTTACGGTGTGGGCCGTTGTTGGTGCTTTATCTGAAAACTTACTCAAACCAATGTTAATGGGTCGTGGTGTTGATGTCCCTATGCCAGTGATTCTGATTGGTGCCATCGGCGGTATGCTGTTCTATGGCATCGTCGGTTTGTTCTTGGGTGCGGTGATTCTCGCGATTTGGTATGAGCTGTTTGTTTGGTGGTTAAACATTGAAAAAGCTCAACAACAAGAGGAGTTAGCTGAACTGCAAGAGGTGGATGATCAAGCCAATTCTGGGCAAGGCGCTGGTATTTAGCATTCCATCTTTCGTCATTTATTTAAAAAAACCTTATAAACAAGAAACAAACCGTTGCCTTACAGCGGTTTGTTTTGCTTTCTGATGTGTTGTCTTCAACGGGCGCAGACTGTCAGTTGAAGCTCGCACAATCAACAAAAATGACGGTACTGTGAATTTTTCATTCATCTAACGGTAGAGAGTTGCAATCAAATGGCTAACGGT
The DNA here is from genome assembly GCF_049563345.1 of Vibrio mytili. Lineage (NCBI taxonomy): Bacteria > Pseudomonadati > Pseudomonadota > Gammaproteobacteria > Vibrionales > Vibrionaceae > Vibrio > Vibrio mytili. Next base: position 1,250,998 of record NZ_CP110482.1, read on the forward strand.
GCACTCTCATCCATCGCTAATCACAGTGCTTAGGATAAAAACAATGAAATTGATCAAGCCTTTAACTTGTATGATCGCTCTTACAATGAGTGGTATGGCATTCGCGGATGTCACTGTACGTGTGCCTGACGAAGTCTCTGTTCTGGCGGCAAACGGGGATAAAGTGAAGCTCTCAGGTGGTTTTTTCGCGTCCGAAAAAACATTGATCCTACCTAACGGAGTGAATCAATTTGTATTTCGCTATACCCCATTTTTTAGCCAAGGTAACGATCGCGTTAGCACCGAAAGCGACGTAATTATCGCTAAGTTTGTTTCTTCAGATGCGGAGCTAACGATGCAATTACCAAAATATCGCAATTTGAGTGATGCAGAAAACAACATTGGCGCTCTGGACTGGGCATTAAACGATAAGTCAGGGAATACCATTGATGTACAACAAGACAAGCTGATCAAACCTGGTGTTCAAATTGGCCGCGACTACATTCGAGAAACGGAAGATTACAACAAGACCGGAGGTATAGCCGCTGTATCGATTGCAGCAGTCCAACCCATGACTCTGCCAGCTCCAATTCCCGACGATCTCAAACAAGCTCGAGCAGAAGCTGCGAAAGCAGATTCAACAGCCGAAGAGATGCTGCACTTTTGGTATCAAAAAGCAGATGCTGACACCAAAGCGCGCTTTAAAGCGTACCTCAATCAACAATAATTACGACTATCTCTCAGTCTCGTCGTAGAAAAAAGCCACATCAGTGGCTTTTTTCACGTGCATCATTACCAATAACGTTCGTAGATTATATTTCCACCCTTTCTGGTACGATATTTTTCTAGCCCCATTTCTTGTAACACCGTTGACGTGTCTTTAATCATATCTGGGTTACCACATAGCATCACAAAACTACTTTGGGCGCTAAAAGGTAAATCCGCTCTATTCGCTAATGCACCCGACGAAATACAGTCTGGGATGCGGCCTTGTAGCTGATTGGCAACAGCTTCACGGCTTACGATCGGAATGTACTGCAAACGCCCTTCATAGCGCTGCTGCAACTGTTCAATTAAATAACGATACACCAGATCTTTTTCATATCGGACGCCATGGACTAATACAATTTTTTCATTGTGAGGAAGGAGATTAATGTCATCGAGCAAAGCAAGAAAAGGCCCAATCCCCGTCCCCGTTGCAAGCATCCATAAATCATGCGCTTGTTTAGGGATCGTATCGTGCACTAAGTCACCATGAGCGGTTTGCCCAACATAAATACCATCGCCCACTTTTAAATTTTGCAGCTTAGGCGATAGCTGACCATTTGGGTTCGCGACAATAAGGAATTCCAGCCAATCAAACTGCTCACTGGGCGCATTCACGATGGAGTATGCGCGACTGATAGGGTTTCCATCGTCATCAAGTAACGCCAACTTGGTAAATTGCCCCGCTTTAAAAGATAAAGAAGCCCCAGACACGCGTAAACTGAATACGTCTTTGGTCCAGTCTATTCGCTTTTCAACACTGGCGAGATTGAATCCTTTCAACTCTGTCACGAAACACCTCCTTCGTGGTTAACCTAAAGCAAACTTGACTCGCCCAACTCTCTGACTCGCCTAGCTAAGTAAAGTCTACACTTTACATATGTCACTTACCAGTTTAATTCACATTTTAAAAACAACTTTATTACATTTGGAGCAAATACATCTAGAATAAATACTCAAACTGATAAGCCACAGTAAAATCTGTGACAGGGCTAATGAAAAGGAAAGATGATGGATACACTACTAAAAGATTTTCCAGTCGTGACGGAAATAAAAGTCGCTTGGGGAGAAATGGATGCACTGCAGCACGTCAACAACGTCGTCTACTTTCGTTACTTTGAAACCGCTCGTCTCGATTATTTTTCTAAGATCAATATGATGGTCGATCTAAAAACCTCACAAATTGGTCCCGTATTGAGCGAAACACAATGTCGCTATAAGCTTCCCGTGACCTTTCCGGATACGCTACTTATTGGATCGCGCGTGATAGACATGCAATCGGATCGCATGACAATGGAATATCATGTATTCAGTAAAAAGTGGGGAGCGATAACCACAACGGCAACCGCAACGGGCGTGATGTTCGACTTTAAAAATAATGTAAAAACAGACGTTCCTGAGCACATTCGCCAATCCGTGCTCGATCTAGAAGCCACGGCTGGTAATACACATCAATTAAGTTGATAAACAAGGAGAGGTTGTCGCGCGGCTTCTCCTTTTTTGACAGCAACGAGACTTCTACACTAGCGCGGTCGGGACGCCTAAGCCGACATGTTCAACGATAACACCACTAATAAGCGTTGAATTTAGATCACTACCTACCCTATAGTGGGGCTAAATTCCCAGATACCTTTTGAGATGAAAGCCCTTAACGACCTGAACATTTTTGTCGAGACTGCACGCCAAGGTAACTTTTCTAAGGTTGCCTCCAGTATGGATATTACGCCCGCGGCGGTGAGTGCATCCATTAAACGCCTAGAAGAACAAATCGGATTTCCACTGTTTGTACGTTCAACACGTAGCTTAAGGCTCACCTCCGAAGGTGAATTGTTTTTGGATAAAACCACCCAAGCACTGGCAACGCTGCAAGATGGATTAGATCAAATCTCAAGTGCCAGAGGGGAGCTTGCGGGTCAACTACACATCAGTGCGCCATCCGATTTTGGACGCAATATGCTGCTCGATTGGGTGGAGGAGTTTATGTCTCTTTACCCAAAAGTCACCATCAAGCTTGAGTTGTCGGACAGTCTCACCGATATGTACGCTAAACCAGTCGACATTGCGATTCGTTACGGAGAACCAGCAGACTCCAATTTAGTCGTGCTCGCTTTATGTGGCAAAAACGAACGTATTTTGTGTGCATCTCCAGACTATGTCGCCAAACACCCAGAGTTGAAGTCTCCGGAGGATTTAGCTCAGCACAACTGTTTATGCTACATGGTTGCAGACTCGGTTTACAACAAATGGACATTGACACGAGAAGATCAAAAACAGCAGATCGTCGTCAGTGGTAACTTACTGAGCAACGACAGTGATTTACCACATCGCCTTGCTATTAAAGGGACAGGTATCGCGAATAAATCATTAATGGATATTAGTCAGGATTTAATTGAAGGTCGTTTGGTAAGAGTGCTGCCAGAGTGGGATTGCGGTCCTGTGCCACTTTATATGGTTTGTGCCGATCGCCGACTGCTTACGCCAAGCATCCGCACTTTCCGTGAATTTATCCAAGATAAATGCTGCCAGCAAAGAGCAAAAGTACTGGCAACATTTTGTCATTCATCAGAGAGTGAACCCTACCTCAAGTAAGGTCATCGCTCTAATGTTTTACCGTATGATTAAATTTCCGTAAGTACAGTGCTTTCGTCCCAGCGTGACTTCGGTGATTTCGCATTAAAATCGTCTTCCGCGTGGTAACCTAGCGGCACGATCACGACACTGGTATAGCCTTGTTCACGTAAACCAAACTCTGCATCGAGCACCTTAGGATCAAACCCTTCGACTGGCACTGCATCGATCTCCAGTGCTGATGCACCTAGCAACAACGTACCCACATTTAGGTAGACTTGCTTCTCCATCCAGTGATTCGCATCTTTATAATCGAAACGGTGCATATTAACGAAGAAGCCGCGACCACCTCGAACGGCTGATTTTGCGTCTTCTGTTGGGTATCGGCCATCTTTCTCTTCTTGAGCCAACAGCGCTTCAAGGTATTCTTCATCAATATCTGTCTTTGCACAGAACACCAAAACGTGAGAAGCGTTTAAGATTTTCGCTTCATTGAATGCGTAAGTGCCTTGTGCCGCCTTAGCAATACGCTGCTTGCCTTCTTCGGTACTCGCTAAAAGGAAATGCCAAGGTTGAGAGTTCACACTTGATGGGCTAAAACGAATCAGCTCTTTTATCGCATCTACTTTTTCTTGAGGTAGTTTGCGAGTCGGATCAAAAGCTTTAGTTGAATAGCGAGATTTAGCGGCTTGTACGATGTCCATGACGGTCTCCAAAAACAATAGTGTCTTGGCCGACAGCATAACCTTATGAGTTAATTTAAGAAACGGGTTTGATCTAAAAACATTTTCAAATTAAATTTGAAAATAAAACACAATAATCAGCGGTGCGTTGAGAACAGATGAACGACTTAATGACAATACGAATCGAAATACTAAAACAGCCCCACCTCTACGGCAAGGCTGTTTAATCACTGAGAGCCGCTTTATAACCGAGAGCCATAGTTAGGCTAAGGTCGACTTTCTGACTAAGAAATATTGATGTTGTTAATTAAAAAATGACGTCACCCATAAAACAAGGCTGTCCCAGATATTGGTGAGCCAAGAGCCGGGCTCAACCGCTTGCTTGCTAACTAATGGGTAACTCGCGACTGTTTGATCGTCACTTTTCCATACGACTTTACCGACAACGTCACCGACCTGAAGTGGAGCCATCAATGGCTCATTCAGTTCCACGACTTTCTCTAAATTCGCAGTCATTGAACGAGGTAAGGTTACGTACGCATCTTTCGCAAAACCGGCTTCAATTTCACTGATACTGCCTTTCCAGACACGAACTTTTGATTCTACTTGACCTTGAGTTGCGACTTTCTTGGTATCAAAAAAGCGAAAGCCATAGCTAAGTAGGTTCTTCGATTGGCTGACCCGTGCTTCTGGGCTTGGTGCACCCATAACGACCGATATCAAGCGCATTTTGCCTTCTGTTGCGGAGCTAACTAAGCTGTACCCGGCATTACTGGTGTATCCTGTTTTACCGCCATCCACATTGATTGAGTTATCCCAAAGTAACTTGTTGCGATTGTACTGAGTGATGTCATTCCACTTAAAGACTCTTTGGCTATAGAGCGCATATACATCGGGAACATCATTGATAATGGCCTGCATCAGCTTCGCCATATCCTCTGGGGAGGTTTGAATGCCTTCGCTGTCCAAACCATGGGAATTGACAAAATAAGTGTCTTGAAGGCCAAGCTTTTCTGCCCACCCATTCATCAAGGCAACAAACCCACGCTCTGTACCCGCAACATGCTCTGCAAGTGCGACACACGCATCATTACCCGACTGGATAATCACACCGTGAAGTAAATCTGACACACTAATTTCATCTTTTGGCTTAATGAACATTTTTGACGAGCCAGGAAACTTCGCTGACCAAGCATTTTCACTGACTGTCACCACATCATCCCAATTGAGCCGACCTGCATGTATCTCCTGTCCGACGACGTACGCGGTCATGAGCTTGGTCAAACTCGCTGGCGCTAAACCCGCTCTGCCATTTTGCTCTGCGATAATGGTTCCGGACTGAAAGTCCATTAACACATAGCCTTTGGCATTTAATTGAGGGGGATTCGGTGTGACGACTGCAAAAGCAGGCACACTTATAAAACAAGCAAAAAACATCCATCGAGCCAGTAGCACTCTCATCCGACTTCCTCCATCATTGGCGCAGCTATTGGTTACAACAGTCTTAAGCATAAACCATTCAACTTGTTGCCCAACCATTTTAATTTATACAAATGAATGTATCGTAACAGTACCATGTGAAACTGTGCGGATAACCGCAAATAGTATTGGTGAATAATATAATTACAATTAAAGTAACAAACCTGTGAACAGCCACAGGCTCCCCTAACCAGAAGGACCCAAGTAGAACAATGAATGATCAATCTTTTATCGATGCAGGTCTCCACTACGCTCCACACACGTTCCAAGTGCCACTCGATTATGCCGATGCTAGCAAGGGCACTATTGACCTATTTGCCCGCTCTATTTGCTTAGTTGGAGAAGACAACACTTCCAAACCTTGGCTTGTGTATTTTCAAGGTGGACCAGGTTTCCCTTCTCCTCGCCCAAATGGCAATAATGGTTGGATTAAACGTGCACTCAAAGATTACCGGGTATTACTTCTCGATCAACGTGGAACGGGTAACAGTTCGGTCATCAATCATCAAACGCTCGCCCACTTAACACCCAAGCAGCAAGCAGAATACTTGAGCTACTTTCGTGCAGACAATATTGTTCGAGACGCTGAATTCATTCGTCAACAGTTCGGAGTAGAAAAATGGGCCATTCTTGGTCAAAGTTTTGGTGGGTTTTGTTCTCTGACTTACCTTTCACTCTTCCCAGAAAGTCTACTGGCAAGTTACATCACGGGTGGTGTTCCCTCGATTTCGCGCCATCCCGACGATGTTTATCAAGCCACCTTTAAGCGCACAATGGAGAAAAACCAAGCGTTCTTTCAGCAGTTCCCTAAAGCGCAGCATTTATGCCAACGCATTGCCAATCACCTCATTGAACACGAAGAGTTTTTACCCAACGGACAGCGCTTTACCGTGGAACAGTTTCAACAAATTGGGATTAACTTTGGCGTCAGTGACACCTTTTTACCAACGTATTATTGGCTGGAGAGTGCGTGGATCAATGTGAACGGTAAACCGCAACTACGCTATGAATTCTTGAGCGATATGCTGGCGCAACAAAACTTCCAAACCAACCCTATTTACGCCATTTTACATGAGTCCATTTATTGTCAGGGTTTTGCTTCTCTTTGGAGTGCCCATCGTGTTCGTCAAACCATTCAAGCCTTCAACTATGAACCCGGTAAATCCTTTTACTTTACCGGAGAAATGGTCTTCCCTTGGATGTTCGACCAATACGTCAATCTGAAACCTTTGAAAGAAGCAGCGGAGTTGTTGGCGAGCAAAGACGACTGGTCACTGCTCTATGATGAAAGCCAGCTTGCAAAAAACAAAGTACCGGTAAGCTGCGCCGTGTATGCAGATGATATGTTTGTGGAAATGGACATTAGCCGAGAGACGTTAGCGGCAATACCGAATGCCAAAGCATGGATCACCAATGAATATGAGCACAATGGCTTGCGAGCCGATGGGGAACGTATTCTCGACACTTTGATCGCAATGGGTAAGCAAACGGCAGCGACGTTAATTTAATTCAACATGTCCAGCTCGACCACACGACGTAGTTAGAATACCCACACACTTTTCGTGTATTTCCGACTAAATTAGTCAGGTATAATTCTGCCCGCTAAAATTTAAAGGTTTTCAGCACCTGTTTTTTATAAAGGAAAGATCATGAGCCAGTACGTAGTGTGTGCGCTGTATAAATTTGTAGAACTGAATAATCATCAAGACCTGCGTGAACCATTGCTTGCGCTGATGGAACAACACCATATCCGCGGCACATTATTGCTCGCTGGTGAAGGTATCAATGGCACCGTTGCTTCTGATCGTACTGGTATTGATGCACTGCTTACATGGCTAGAAGCAGAGCCTCGACTAAAAGGTACTGTCTACAAAGAATCTTTCTCAGACTCCCAACCTTTTAACCGCACCAAAGTGAAACTTAAAAAAGAAATCGTCACATTGGGCGTAGAAGGTATCGATCCTCGTCACGTCGTGGGGACTTACGTTAAACCAAAAGAATGGAACGATTTGATTGCTGATCCTGAAGTGTTTGTCGTTGATACTCGCAATGATTACGAAATCGAGATCGGTACATTCAAAGGGGCGGTAAACCCAAATACAGACACATTCCGTGAGTTCCCTGACTACGTCAAAGAAAACATGGACCCAGCCAAACATAAAAAAGTGGCCATGTTCTGTACCGGTGGTATCCGTTGCGAAAAATCCACGGCCTACATGAAAGAGCAAGGCTTTGACGAGGTTTATCACCTAGAAGGCGGCATCCTGAAATACCTAGAGGAAGTGCCAGAAGAAGAAAGCCTTTGGGAAGGCGATTGCTATGTGTTTGATGGTCGCGTTGCAGTCAACCACCAGCTAGAAAAAGCCGATTATGATCTATGCAATGCATGTCGCCTGCCAATCACTGAAGAAGACAAACAGTCTGATCTCTACGAGCAAGGTGTCAGCTGCCCTAAATGTCACGGCACGCATTCAGAAGAGCAAATTACACGTTTCCGTGAACGTGAGAAACAAATCGCATTGGCGGAGCAGCGAGGTGAACAACACGTAGGCGGAGAAAGTGCCAAGCAGCGTGAAGCCAGACGCGCCGCCAAACTGGCCCAAAAAGAACAACAGCGCAAACAAGACTAAACTCAACAGAGCGAGCTGCTCAACTGTGGCTCGCTAAAACTTTAAGCTGAATTGATCTCCTCCAGCGTATCACTCCAAACTTATACCTCAACGCTTAGTTCGGCTTGTATTGAACAGTAATTTTTCTTTCTCTACGGTTTACCCAATTCTCAAATGTCGTTATGGTGATATATCAATCATTTGAGAACGATAAAAAGAGTGCACAGCCATCATGAATAGTACAATTCAGACCCTATTAAACCACCGCTCAATTCGAAAGTTCACTGAACAGCCTATCGAACAAGAACAGCTAGCAACCATTATCAAATCAGGCTTGGCCGCGTCCTCTTCCAGCATGTTACAAGTTGTATCGATTATTCGTGTCACTGACGCAGACAAGCGGGCGTTATTAGCAGAATACGCAGGCAATCAGCCCTACGTTGCCAATGCCGCAGAGTTTCTTGTGTTTTGTATTGATTACCAGCGCCACAGCACCATTAACCCCCAGGTGCAAGCCGATTTCACAGAGTTGACGCTTATTGGTGCAGTCGACTCAGGGATTATGGCGCAAAACTGTTTGATAGCGGCTGAATCGATGGGGCTGGGTGGTGTCTATATTGGCGGATTACGCAACAACGCTGAGAAAGTGGATAAACTCTTAGGGCTGCCCGATAACACCGCCATTCTTTTCGGCATGTGCCTGGGGCATCCGGAACAAAGCCCAGAGATCAAACCTCGCTTACCTGCAGACGTAATCGTTCATGAAAACCAGTACCAACCTCTAAGCTTGGCAGACATCGAAAGTTATGACCAAACGATGCACGATTACTACGCAAGTCGTTCAAGCAATCAAAAACAAAGTACCTGGTCGCAAGAAGTAACGACCAAGCTTGCTGGTGAATCAAGACCACATATTTTGCCGTACTTAAATAAAAAAGGCCTAGCGAAAAGGTAGCGTCATTAAGAACTGATTGGCTGTCTTAAAGCCCCACGAATCTTCGAGGGGCTTTTTTGTACGTCAGACAATAGTCGTTTTAGTTGCGAAACAAGGTGCCCTCACATACTATTATTGGGCTGACGCCTAAAGCACCCAACACTCGCGGAAAGAACCCAGTTCACGGCATATAAAACCCTGCTTGGCAGGCAATATTGGTTTTACCTTTTTTAGCTTCTATCTAGGCGAGTGTGAAAGAGAAGAAATAAGAAAGGTGAAAAATGCACTCGCACAACAGTTTCTCCATCAATCTAAACCAACAGAAGGCTATTGCGAAAAAACGCTTGAAAGCGATACGCAATGGTGACCTTTCCGTCCTTACCTCTGTCCAGCGTTCTCACTCAACCCCTGAAAAACTCGCGTTTGATACCGTAAAACTTGCTGATATTCAACATGCTTTAGCTAGAGAAATCGGCTTACCAAGCTGGAGTAAGCTAAAAGCGCATATAGAAGAGCAAGAAAAACACAGACAGGCGATCGCCGATAAACCTGATTCTCTCGATGCAGACTTAAAGACGCTGCATGTGCGCTGTGGTCATGATATTCAGCAACAGCTGCTTGAAGGTGGATTCACTGGCGATTTTTTACCGATGATCGATCCGCTTTGCATTGGCCCAACCCCCAATGACGAGCAAAGGTTTGTTAAGATGCGAGCGCAGTATGTCGTTGACACTCTATTGCCAATCATGGGACGTAACGACACGGCGCACGATGTCGCACAACAAGAGCAGAAACGTATTTACACCTTACTCGACCAACAATTTGAACGCATTGTGCTTTGGGTAGAACATGATAGCTATGATCAACTGATGGTCCTACGCGCCCTCACGTTGCTTAAAGGTGTACAAAACCAAGTCATTGAGATCATCGAGTTGGATCAATATCCAGGGACCGAACGATTTATTGGCTTCGGTCAACTTCCTGCCGAAGCGATTCGATCATGCTGGCAATACCGTAGACCGGTCACCCCTAAGATAATAAGCCAGGCAACACGTTGCTGGCAGGCCTTAGTTTCCGCGACGCCCATGTCTATGATCGCACTTCTCCAACAACACGATCTGGACGGCTTACCAAACATGAAAGATGCCCTCACCCGCCACCTGCAAGAATTACCACACGCGACGACCGGATTAAGTTGCACTCAAAACCTCGTCCTGACGATACTCAAAGAGCAAAACCAAGCCATCCCGGTAACCAAGTGGTTTCAACTCTATCAACAGCGAGAGCCACTTCCGTTCTTAGGCGATGTGATGTTCTATGCGCTATTGGCTCCTATGGCCATGACAGATAAGCCGCTCATCATCATTGATGACATCGACAAGGATTGGTGGGAGCAAACCGTGACTATTTCTTCGTATGGTCAGCAATGTTTAGAAGGCAGAGTAAAAATAAGACAACATTACTGGGTTGGCGGTATCCACAACAATGAGCAGCACTGGTGGGAATGGGATCACAGTCATCTCTCATCTCTCACGGATGTCTCCCTGTAACGGCTCTCACTATCATAGACACTTGTTAGACAACATGACTCGTTATGCAATCAGGTTCAAAACTAAATCACTACGCGCTCTAAGTCATATCTGTAACCATTAGTTATCGAGGAAAAGATATAGTTTTATCATCGAAACTATCGTTAAAAATTAGATAAAATATCTAGCAAGATGGTTAATTTTTGGTTAACCAGCCTATTTTTATAGTGACGACAGTCACATCTATTGTTCTTTAGAGGATTTTGCTTTCGTATTTTCACACTCCGCTGCTAATCTGCTTGCCGCTTTGAAATGAACTCGAAGTGCATAAATATAAGGAGTGTTCTCATGAATACCAAGAAACCGATGTCGCTGACCAGCCGAGTTATTTTAGGTATGGTAGCGGGTATCTTGACAGGGTTTGCTATACGCACACTTTTTGCCGACAACGGATTTGTCGATGCATACATTGTTAATGGATTATTCGAAGTTGGCGGACAAATCTTTGTTGCTAGCTTAAAAATGCTTGTTGTACCACTTGTGTTTGTTTCACTTGTGTGTGGTACCAGCTCGCTAAAAGACCTTTCAACTTTAGGTCGTATGGGTGGTAAAACGCTCGGCTTTTACATCGTAACCACCGCTGTCGCAATCACGCTTGCTCTGACAATGGGTTGGTTATTCCAGCCAGGAGCAGGGGCGGACCTTACTGCAGCAAGCTCCTTCTCCTCAGCAGAAGCGCCTTCGTTGGGTCAGGTGATCATCAACATGTTCCCAACCAACCCAATCAGCGCGATGGCTGAAGGCAAAACGCTGCAAGTTATCGTGTTCGCTGTACTATTCGGTATCGCGATCAGTGCTGCAGGTAAGCCAGGTGAACGTATCGCTGAGTTCTTCTCTGATCTCAATGAAGTGATCATGAAGCTCGTTGCTATTTTGATGCACTTAGCGCCTTACGGTGTGTTCTTCTTAATGGCGAAACTATTTACTGGTCTTGGTCTAAGCGCAATCTTTAACCTTGCAGAATACTTTTTAGTACTGGCTGGCACACTTGTCCTACACGGACTCGTCACTTACAGCCTAATGCTAAAAGGATTTACTGGTCTTAGCCCGATGACGTTCCTACGCAAAATGGAAGACGCGATCATGTTTGCATTCTCGACGGCATCATCGAACGCAACCATTCCTGTTACGATGGAAACCGCGAAACACCGTATGGGTGTTGCTAACCGAGTATCGTCCTTCACGATACCACTTGGCGCGACAGTAAATATGGACGGAACCGCCATCATGCAAGGTGTCGCTACTGCATTCATTGCACAAGCGTTCAACATCGATCTCACGATGGGCGATTACCTAATGGTGATCATGACAGCCACTCTTGCGTCCATCGGTACTGCGGGTGTTCCTGGCGTGGGTCTGGTTATGCTTGCGATGGTTCTTAACCAAGTCGGTCTGCCACTTGAAGGGATCGCTCTAATCATGGGTGTTGACCGTCTACTCGATATGATTCGTACTGCCGTGAATATTACTGGTGATAGTGCGGTGACTATCATTGTTGCAAAATCAGAAGGTGCACTGGATGAGGCTCGCTTCAATGACCCATTGGCAGGAGTCGCTGAAGAAGAGGTTCACTTGAAAAAGGCACAAGCGTAACTCGTTAACGCATTAACCCTGTCAAATCAAAGAGGAAGCTAATTGGAATTAGCTTCCTCTTTTTTTACTCTTATTTGGGTCTATAATTTTAGAAAGTCATATCGATTTATATCAATCGCCGTGAGTAAGCGATCAGAAATAGTCGGCATTTTAACCAGCTAGAATGATCGGTTGTTTATAACGATTGTTATGACATTGGTATGTTGAACGACATAGGCAAGAAAGCTGATGTAACGGAGAACATACTATGGAACTACGTAACAAAGCGGGCGATAAAGCGAAAGTTGCTGACAACCTCACCCTGAAAGAAATTACCGAAATGGGTTATACCGTCGACTTATGTGACGAAGCATTTGACCCAAATGAACACTGGAAAGCACAAGGGAAATCTCAAGGTATGGGCGAGTACCCTGAGGAATAAACTCGCGATATTGTCTTTGACCTCGTATTGTCTTTGAACTCGTGATGGTACCCCAAGACTTTCGACAAAACCGAGCGGTGAATCGCTCGGTTTTTTTACTTTTGCACTTCTTGAATAAACAGTGTCATCTCTTCAAGATAGTTTCCATTTGCACAGCCCCAGTCCGTTACTTCTATCAGCTCCGTCGCTAACTGCCCCGTATTATCCGCTTTGACGTGATCGATAAACGCGTTTAGTCGTTCAAGCTGAGAAGGCTGATGGACGCTATGTACGGCGTACGCTTGCAATAAATCATTGTAAACCTGCCAACGCTGTTCATCTGAAACATGGCTGCTGAGAATCACCGAGCAGTTCTGCTGAATCTCTGTATTTGTCTCACTTGCAGTTGGTGTGACCGAAGTACAGCCTACCAACACCGAACCTATACAAGCGAATGTAACTACTGTATTTTTTATCATTTTTCCGCCGAGTTATATGCATCAATGCCAGTCATTCAATTACTCGCAAGGTACGCAAAAAATTCGCCAAGAGCAAGGTTGATATTGGTTTTCCTCTCCGTTATTCACTCCCCCTCTTAAACAGACGTGACACAACTTACCTTCCTCATTGCAATCGTTACAAACTATTATTGTTACAACACAGTGTGAGAGGTGAAGTCATGCATTAAAAGGTTGTTTGTGTATATACTTTGTCATCACCATCAAACTGGAGGTTAACATGCCATCGCACAACCCCATTAACATTCAAGCGCTTGACCATGTAGTGATAAGAACGCGTGACCTGGATGCCATGTTAAAGTTTTATCGAGATGTGTTAGGTTGCCCTGTGGAGCGCGAACGCACCGATCTTGGCTTGACGCAGCTCAGAGCGGGAAACGCATTGATTGACATCGTCACGGTCGACAGTAAGCTGGGGAAACTTGGTGGTAGACCTCCCGAGCAAAATGGACGCAATGTGGATCACTTTTGCCTACAACTTTCACCATTTATCGAAGAGGATTTACTCCTATACCTCGAGTCACAAGGGGTTGAAACCGGAGAGTTCTCCAAACGATATGGTGCACAAGGCTTCGGCCGTTCCCTGTATATTTACGATCCGGAAGGCAACGTCGTTGAGCTTAAACCTCAGATAACCTGATGTTTGATGAATGACTCACGTATCCATGCGCATCTACCTCTTTTGGGTCTTTCAGCCACCAATGGCTGCTGGGCTCAGTTTGATATACGTAAAAGCTCTCTCCTGGCATCGGTGTAAGTAGATTGATGTGGTTTGATTGGCAATGGGTTATCAGATCTAAAATAGGCTCATCCCATTTGTGGGTAAACAGCTCATAAGTGGCCCAGTGTATCGGTAACAACTTCTTCGCCTTTAAGTCTTTAAAGGCGAGCGCGGTGTGGTGAGCTTGCATATGACCACAATTTTCTACCGCATAGCCATGGTTGCCCTTCACATCAGCTGCGACCTCTAAACAGGCGATATCAATCGGCCCACACCGCTTCGCGATCTCTGAAAAATGTTGGTCATAGGCCGTATCACCACTGAAGAAAAGACTCTCATTCGTACCTTTGATAACCCACGACGCCCACAACGTTGTATTTTTATCAAAGCACGTGCGCCCAGAGTTGTGATTGGCTGGCGTACAAACGAGTTCGATATTGGCGTAGTGAACACTCTCCCACCAGTCAAACTCAACGATATTGTCAGGGCAAACGCCCCATCGAATTAAGTGCTTTCCTACTCCTAGCGGAACGTAAAATGTCACCGACTGACTGGCATAGAATCGAACCGTCGATTCCTCTAAATGATCGTAATGATCATGAGAAATCACGATGATGTCCGGCACAGGAAGGCTTTCTCTCGCGTGGGTATTGGGGATGTTTCGCGTAAACCATGCTTTAGCGATAAGAGGTGATGCATAGTCAAACACTGGATCAGTCAAAATCCGCACACCGTCAACTTCAATCAGCATGGTGGAATGCCCTAACCAAGTCACTCTCATGTCTTCACTACGACGTTCAAACTGATGATGCTCAATTGGTGAATAAGGTAGATAATTATTGGGACATAACTGCTTCCGACCACCTAAAAAGCTCCAACAGACTTGCCAAATAGGCTGCTGATTAGGAACATTCGGCATGCTATTGATAACGCGCCCATTACGGAATTGAGGTGAGCGACGCATCCGATTCGCAAGCTGAGTATAGTAAGTTTGCAAAGGGATCAGGGAGCCAGAGCTGCCCTTAACAGAAAAATAACGGCTTTTCAGGATCGTTTCAGACATTTTAAACGCAACGCTTAACTGAGTGTGACTTTAGTTAAACGCGCTTGTATGTCGGTTTAATGACTAAAAACGACGGCAACGTGAAGATTAGATTGCAACCGAGTCAATGAGACTGAATAGCGTGGCCTTACAGCTCTACTCGCCCTAAATTATTCATTTGACGCATCGCCCAACGAGTTCTGCGCTGGGTATAATCACTTTGCGGATATACTTTAATTTTATATGGGTTTGGTAAGACAACCGCTAACTGAGCTGCTTGCCATTTTGATAGGCTGGCCGCACCAATACCAAAGTAGTTCTGCGCAGCCGCTTCTGCGCCGTATATACCAGGTCCAAACTCCACCACATTCAGATACATTTCTAAGATACGCTCTTTGCTCCACATCAACTCCATTAATAAAGCGAAATACAGTTCGTACGCCTTACGAAGGTAAGAATGAGATGGAAATAAGAAAAGATTTTTCGCTGTCTGCTGGGTGATGGTGCTCGCCCCGCGAGAAGGACCATTGTCACCTGCGTTGGCAATGACTTGGAACAACGACTCAAAGTCGACACCATAATGGTAAGGGAATTTTTGGTCTTCCGTTGCAATTACCGCTACTTGCATGTTCTTTGAAATACGTGACAATGGCACCCATTCATGTTGGCTACTCTCGGGATAATTCTCTGGCGGTGAAACCATGCGACTGACTTTCCATCCCCAGATTGGCGGATCGATAAACTTACCCACGCCCACCAAGACAACAGGTGTGAGTAACAAAACCAGTACCACTTTAAAGAGAATTGATTTAAGCCTTTTCAGCATGCCTAGGTCCCAACAACGAAAAGAAGCGGCCAAGATTGCCGTATTCTATCCCAAACAACAAGATTTATCGGTAAAAAATAGGTCAAAAAAAGCCCGATTTACAATGTAAACGGGCTTAGCGTTTGATTTAAATATTATTTAATGAGCTTGTAGAACACCGTGGATAGTGGTGGTAAACGCAGTTCAAGAGATTGCGGAAGCGATTCACTCTCTTTCGCTTCCGTCACAGCACTCATATGCACTTTGAAGCCACTTCCGCCATATTGAGTATCATCCGTATTCAGAAGCAACTCATAACGACCTTTTACAGGCACACCTAAACGAAAGCGCTCGTGTGGTACTGGCGTAAAGTTAGTAATAACCAGAATACGTTCACCGTTTTGACTGATGCGCTCATGAGCTAAAATGCTGGCATCAGCTTCATCTTGAAGGCGCCATTCAAACCCAGCAGGCTCACAGTCTTGATCGTGCATTGCTGGCTCAGTGCGATAGACATGATTCAAATCACGGGTTAAGTCTTGCACGCCTTTGTGTCGTTCAAATTCCAACAAAAACCACTGCAGTTGATCATCATGGTTCCATTCTGCCGTTTGTCCGATTTCAGCGCCCATGAAATTCAGTTTTTTGCCTGGTTGGCCGTACATATAGCCGTAGTAAGCACGTAAGTTCGCGGTTTGCTGCCACTCGTCGCCCGGCATTTTGTTGTGTATAGAGCCTTTGCCGTACACCACTTCATCATGGGACAATGACAATACGTAGTTTTCACTATGGGCGTAAATCAACGGGAACGTGATGGTATTATGATGGTATTTGCGATGAACTGGATCTTCTTTCACGTAGGAAAGGCTGTCATGCATCCAACCCATGTTCCACTTGAACCCAAAACCTAAGCCACCCATAAAAGTGGGGGCGGATACGCCTGGGAATGCGGTAGATTCTTCGGCAATCGTCATCGCATTTGGGAAGTGTTTGTAGACTTCTTCATTCATCCACTTCAGCGTCGCAATGGCGTCGTAGTTTTCGTTACCGCCGTCGATATTCGGGATCCATTGGTCATGACTGCGCGAGTAATCAAGGTAAATCATCGACGCGACCGCATCAACACGGATGCCATCAATATGGAATTGTTCGAACCAGTAAAGTGCATTCGCAACAAGGAAACGGCGCACATGCTCACGACCCACATCATAAATGTAAGAATTCCAATCCTGATGCCAACCTCGACGCGGATCGGGATCGTGATAAAGCGGCGTGCCATCGAAGTTTGCTAAACCGTGACCATCGGCTGGGAAGTGTGCTGGCACCCAGTCAAGCACTACCCCAATGCCAGCTTGGTGACAGGCATCGACAAAGTATTTAAAGTCATCCGGTGAACCATAGCGACTGGTTGGAGCAAAAAGCCCGACAGGTTGATACCCCCAAGAGCCATAGAATGGGTGTTCCGACACAGGCATCAACTCAACATGGGTATATTCCATGTCAACAAGGTATGGGACAAGATGCTCCGCCAATTCACGATAATTGAGAAATTCACCCTGCTCGTTTCGCTTCCAAGAGCCAGCATGCAGCTCATAAAAAGACAGTGCTTCTTCGCGCTTTTGTGTTACTGGGCGCGATAGCCATTGTGCATCTTGCCATTGATAACGATTGTGGTCATACGTCACTGAAGCGAACGATGGATACTGTTCAGAATAGAAACCCCAAGGGTCTTGCTTGTGAGGTAGCCCTTCGCCATGTGGACCTTTAATCTCGTACTTGTATTGGCTGCCTTCTTCTAGGCCAGGAACGAACAGCCCCCAAATACCGTAATCTAGTCGCTGCATAGGATGGCGACGACCATCCCATTGGTTAAAGCCACCAATTAAGCTCACTGCTGAAGCATGCGGAGCGTATACAAGAAAACGAACGCCAGAAACATACTCACCGCCACGCTCTAACGTCACGAAATGTGCACCCATGTAGTGATACATGTCTTTTGGTGTATGTAAATGCTCGTATTCTTGATAAATATTGTGATATTGATACGGGTCATCAATAATCTGTTCTACACCAGCCCAGTCGACGGCTAGACGGTAGTGTGTTAAGTGTAAGTCTCGCTTTTCCTTTAAGATAAAACCGTGGTCACCTTCGCGATCAAGGACAACACGAGGTTCACCCTCAATAATCAGCTCAACTTTATCTGCTCCAGGCATCCATACTCTCAAAGAACCTTTACCGTCGTCGATGAAAGGACCAAGAGTGCCAAATGGATCTGGGTAAGCAGCCTCAGCAAGCTGTTCATAAGCGCGTTCGCATTTGTTCTTTATTTTATTTATCTTGGTGTTTTTCAAACCAATCTCCCTAGAGCCAATATCCTTAGAAAGCATAGCGCCCTCTTCAATATTGTTTACATAACCAACATTGTGTACTTACTAAAACAAGCTAAACATGAAACAAAAAACGCCCGCTATTCGCGGGCGCAATAACAATCTCTCATCCTACCGGATTGTAGGCTTTGAATGAGTGACCCAGTTGGTACTTTCGTGTCTCAAAACTAACAAATCTAATAAATGACATGAATCTCGCGTGGCCTTAGCTTTTTCATTTACTCGCTTGAGCACGAACGTCGGTTAAACGTTTTGCTATACGATTCACATCTTCACGCGTGAAGATCTCATCTAAATTCATTGATAGCTTACGACGCCAGTTTGGGTATTCGTCTACCGTGCCAGGTATGTTGACAGGTTGCTCCATTTCTAGCCAGTCTTCGAGCTGAACACTGAGTAGTGCAGAGTCCCCCGCTGCCACATGCAACTGAAGCGCTTCACTGAGATGAGAGTCCATTGGCACATATTGCGCGTCATGACCAATCCCCTCAGGTAAGTAGCCATGCCAGCGTACACTGTCTAAGATTCCTTGTTTGCACTTCAAACGATCCGCAAATAAACCTTCTAGTTGCTGCTCATCTGGATAAAGGCCAATCTCTTTGCCCATTTTAAGGTCATCACAATGCCAGAAGCCGCGTAATGTCGGCATGTCATGCGTACACAACGCTGCCATGGATTGCTCTGCGTAATGCTTAGGTGAGATAAAACCTCCATCTTCTTTTGATGTTTCGAAGAAGAATACTTTGTAGGAGTGAACCCCAGCGTCACGCAGGATATCGACAATCTCATCAGGCACTGTACCTAAATCTTCCCCAATCACCGAACAATGATGGCGATGTGACTCTAATGCTAGAATCGCCAGCATATCCTCAACCGGGTAGTACAGGTACGCTCCTTCCGTGGCTTTTTCGCCTTTTGGAATCCACCATAAACGCAACAATCCAAGTACGTGATCAATGCGTAGTGCGCCACAGTGCTTCATATTCGCACGCAGCAACTTGATGTACGCATCGTAGCTTGTGGCCTGTAAAACTTCCGGGTTGAGAGGTGGTAATCCCCAGTTTTGTCCTAGAGGACCAAGAATATCCGGTGGAGCACCAATGCTGGCTTCCTGCACCAAGTTGCCGTCATCCGCCCACGTTTCGCTACCTGAATCTGACACACCAACGGCTAGGTCACGATACAAACCGACGGACATGCCCTTTTCTTCTGCCAGCGATTGCGCTTCTTTGATTTGGTCGTCCGCTATCCACTGCAAATACATGTAAAGCTGAACACGGTCATTGCTTTCTTTAATGTACTTTTGAGTGCCAGCAGAATCAAATGTGCGGTATTTTTCTGGGAAAACAGGCCATCCCCAAACACTTTGGTCTTCTGCATGCAAATCTGCATGAATGGCATCAAATGCCGCTTGGTGTAGCAAACTGTCGCCACCGTTTTCGACAAAGTTAAGGAAAGCACGTGCACGTTCGGTATCCTTGTCTAGATGACGCGCTTTAAACTCACTAAACAGCAAAGGTAGAACACTCATTTTGAGGTTCGATACTTCGGTGTAATTTACCCAATGCGACTCACGCGCTTTTTGTAGCCGTTGCTGAAATTCAC
This sequence comes from Vibrio mytili, assembly GCF_049563345.1. NCBI lineage: Bacteria > Pseudomonadati > Pseudomonadota > Gammaproteobacteria > Vibrionales > Vibrionaceae > Vibrio > Vibrio mytili. Next base: position 1,270,675 of record NZ_CP110482.1, read on the forward strand.
CACTTCCTACTCGCTGCTGTGCTTCTGCACTCAATGCAAACTCAGGCACTGAACTGACATCAATGTACATGATATTGAGCCAGCGACGAGAAGAAGGACTGTATGGGCTCGCACCTTCAGGGTTGGCAGGGAACAATGAATGGATCGGGTTTAAACCGATGAAGTCTCCACCACGAGAAGCAATATCACTGACCAATTGTTTCAAGTCACCAAAGTCACCAATTCCCCAGTTGTGTTGCGTGCGCAAGGTGTAAAGCTGAATACTTGGGCCCCATAGCTTTTTATGTTTATTTAGAGCATCTTGTTTGAAACACGCTTTCGGCGTAATGATCAACGTCATTTCGTAAGGCGTTTTGCGGCGCTTACGATTAATAATCAGTTTGTGGTAACCCCATGCCAAATTCTTTGGCAATATAAACACTAGAGGGCCACCCTCAGCTCTTTCATCACGAACAATCTGAGACTGAAGATAGCCTTCAAGTACCTCTCCTTGTTCTGTCTCTAAACGCCAGCTGAATTCACTCTCACGAGCACTCGTACCTAGGTTTAATGCTACTTCGACGGGTTCACCATCGCGCAGAACAAGAACAGGGGCTAGTACGTCTTTCTTATGTTTTCTTTCTGCTGAAGCTAATAGTTTCTCATCGCTGCTGGTATCGTAGCCAAGTGAAGCCAATAGTCGACGTAGAGTCTCGTCTGACACTTTTGCTTCCTCTCCCCACGCGCTGACATAGCTATCAGCCAATTTCGCCATTTCTGCGACTTTCTTTAATACAGTTTGTTCTTTCATCGCTTTCTCCGAAGGTAATGCAACGACCTTCTACTATGTAGGGTTTTATTATTATCAAACGTTTCTATTGTTTAACGTTTCTATTGCTAAACCGTTGTAAGTTGAAAGTGACCAAGGTAGCGCGTGGCTACCTTGATCTTAACGTTAAGTGATTAACGGTGTACCGGTTCTAATTTCCAGATGTTATTCACATAATCACGAATCGAACGGTCTGATGTGAACTTACCAACCAGAGCCGTGTTTAGAATCGCTTTCTTAGCCCAGCCCGCCTGATCTTTGTACTGTGCACCCATATCTTCATGCGCTTTCACGTACGATGCGAAATCAGCAAGACATAGGTATGGATCGCCACCATCTAACAGACTGTCAAACGTTGCGCGTAGCAAGCCTGGTTGACCAGGAGAGAACTCTTCACCCACCAGCAAGTCCATTGACGCTTTCAATAAGTGATCCGCATTGTAGTAGTCAAATGGGTTATAGCCTTGTGCTTTAACCGCTTTCACGCCTTCAACATCCAAACCGAAGATGTAGATGTTTTCATCGCCTACTTCTTCACGGATCTCTACGTTTGCACCATCCATCGTACCGATAGTAAGTGCTCCGTTAAGCGCCATCTTCATGTTGCCTGTACCCGATGCTTCTTTACCCGCTAACGAGATTTGCTGCGATACATCCGCTGCTGGGATGATGATTTCCGCCATGCTCACACGGTAATCAGGAATAAAGACAACTTTAAGTTTGTTACCAATGCGTGGATCATTATTGATCTTCTCTGCAATCTTATTGATAGCAAAAATGATTTCTTTAGCTAGGTGGTAACCTGGTGCCGCTTTCGCTGCGAAGAACACCACACGCGGCACACAATCAAAACCCGGCTCATTGAGGATTCGGTGGTAAAGAGACAAGACGTGAAGCAGATCTAAGTGCTGACGCTTGTACTCGTGTAGACGTTTGATTTGAACATCGAAAATCGCATTCGTATCCAGCTCGATACCCATGTGATCTTTCACCCAGTTTGCTAGGCGCTCTTTGTTCTCTTTCTTCACCGCCATGAATTCTTTTTGGAAGGTCGCGTCAGTCGCGTATTTAGCAATACCCTCTAACTGCTCTAACTTCGCTGGCCATTCGCTGCCAATTTTGTCTGTGATCAGTTGAGATAAGCCTGGGTTACAGAACTTCAACCAGCGACGTGGCGTAATACCATTTGTCACGTTGTGTAGACGTGTTGGGTACATTTCATGGAACTCTGGGAACAGGTCTTTCTTAACCAACTCAGAGTGAAGTGCCGCAACACCATTTACAGCGTAAGAACCAATCACACTCAGGTTTGCCATACGAACCATGCGATTGAAGCCCTCTTCAATGATGGAAAGTTTCTGTTGCTTTGCAACATCGCCTGGCCACATCGCACGTACTTCTTGTAAGAAACGATGGTTGATCTCGTAAATGATCTCCATGTGACGTGGCAACAAGTGTTGAATCAATGATTCCGGCCATGTCTCTAACGCTTCTGGAAGCAACGTGTGGTTAGTGTAGGCGAATGTTTTAGAGCTGATCGCCCACGCTTGGTCCCAAGTCAATCCTTTTTCATCAATAAAGATGCGCATCAGTTCAGGGATTGCGATGGTTGGGTGTGTGTCGTTAAGCTGGATGGTCTCTTGCTCAGGTAACTGCTCTAGCGTGAAGCCCGCTGCTTCGTGACGACGTAAAATGTCGCGTACTGACGCCGCTGAATGGAAGTACTGCTGCATCAAACGCAGTGTTTTACCTTTCTGATGGTTGTCGTTCGGGTAAAGCACCTTAGTAATATTACCTGCATCAATCAGTGCGTGCTGAGCTTCGAAGTAATCACCGTTGTTAAAGCTAGCAAGAGAGAATGGTGCAATTGCCTGACATTCCCAAAGACGCAATGGATATACGGTATCTGACTCGTAACCAACGATCGGTAGATCCCAAGGCATCGCTTTTACGGTCATACCTGGTACCCACTGACGTACTTCTTTACCGTCTTTATTTACCACTTCAACGTGGCCATAAAAGCCGATTTCTTGTGCAAGTTCAGGACGTGCGATTTCCCACGGGTAACCTTCTACGCCACGCCAAGCATCTGGCGCTTCTTGTTGACGACCATCTTTGAATGACTGTTTAAATAGCCCATATTCATAGTGAAGACCATAACCAACTGTTGGGTACTCTTGCGCAGCACAAGAATCCATAAAACAAGCGGCTAAGCGACCAAGACCACCATTACCTAGTGATGGGTCACGCTCTTCTTCTAACAAGTCAGTCAAGTTATAGCCGAGTTCAGCCATCGCTTCAGTAACTTGATCGTACAGACCCATGCTGATTAAGTTGTTACCTGTCAGACGGCCAATTAAGAACTCTAGAGAAAGGTAGTTAACACTTTTCGCTTGTTGAATTTTTGGGTCTTCTTCTGTTGCAAGGAGATCGATGGTGGTGAACTCGGCAAGGGCGTGGCCCATTGCTAGATACCATGCACGAGAGTCTGCATTTTCAACAGTATGTGCGTACGTAACGGATAGGTGTTTTTTCACGCTATCTTGGAAAGACTTTTTATCAAATTTTTTTTGTTGTGTAGGTTTCATTGCGAAATTCTCACGTCTTCAAGTAATGCATCTGCTATATATCGTGCAACTACTGCTGTGAATGAACATCCTCCTAAATCTCCACCTCTCAAGGAGGAGGGGACAGGGCGTAGAAGGCGTACCATGACTAAGTTAGTGATCCAACTCTCATCAAAAACGGTTTCATCATATTTCTGAGTGAGTTTGATCACAGGTAAACGCGTAAAGCCGTAATAGATTATCCATCTAGTCTTTTACGTCTCATTTAATCAGGAATTTAAAAACTGAGTTATTGATCACATTTACAACAACTACATTAGCTAAAAAACGTTATCATATGTGCAACACGGAATACCATTGACGTATAAACACCTTACAAAAGTGACACGCATCACAATTACAGGGCGTAGATGACGTTTATTTCAGCAACGAACAAGAATTAGGACGTTGATCATAGTTTGTGGCAATTCGGATGTCGTACCATCCCTTTCGACTCATAAAGTTGAATGTTTTTTGTACACACCAAGCATAAACAACGTGAGTCACTATAAGTTTGCTTGCTTTAATGCCACAGTCGCTACGAGATACAAAAGCCGAGGCTTACCTTTAATTAGCTATTTATTAACTGATAACTATTAATAACTGTTAACGTTTTTTACTACTCAATGTCGTAAACAATGCACAGAACTCCGCTTCTTGAAGTCACTTGGTATATAAATAAAAAGGACACAATAACAAATGTGGATTCCATCTAAACTGACTCGTCCTGGCCGCTTACACAATGCCATCGTTCGTCCTCGGGTATTGGACTTACTCCAACAGGCGCCTTGCTACAAGTTGGTTTTGTTTCGCTCTCCTGCTGGTTACGGCAAAACAACAATGGCAGCGCAATGGCTATCGGATAAGCCTAATGTCGGCTGGTATAGTATTGACGATAGCGACAACGATGACTTTCGTTTCGTCAATTATCTGCTTCAGGCGCTAAATAAAGCGACTCACTCCAGTTGTTCTAATGCTCAAAAACTCGCAGAAAAGCGCCAGATTTCGTCTTTGCGTTCATTGTTCAGCGAAGTGTTTGCCGAAATGGCCGATTTCCATCAAGAGTGCTATGTGGTGCTGGATGATTACCACTTGATCACCAATGATGAAATTCATGAATCCATGCGATTTTTCTTAAAACATATGCCCGATAACCTAACCGTGGTTGTCACTAGCCGCGCTGCGCCACCGTTAGGTACCGCAAACTTGCGTGTGCGCGATCTTATGATCGAAGTCGGTAATGAGATGCTGGCGTTCGATACTGAAGAGACGACACGCTTCTTCAATCAACGCGTGGCCGACGGCATAGACGAAGACATGGCAAATGACTTAAGAGCTTACGTGGAAGGCTGGCCTTCTGCGATGCAATTGATCGCTCTGCAAGCGCAGCATCAAAAACGCACTTTGGCTCAAACGGTCGAATCTGTGTCTCAGTTCAACCATGCGCATTTATGGGATTATTTGGTAGAGGAAGTATTTGATCTGTTAGACAACGAAACTCGTCAATTTCTTATGCAAGTCTCGGTACTGGATCATTTTAATGATGAGCTTGTCTTTGCTCTTACCCAGCGCGAAGATGCGCTTGGTTTGATCGAATCCCTAAATCGTTACGGTTTGTTTATTTATCCTCTGGATGGTGAACAAAACTGGTTCCGCTTCCACAATTTGTTTGGCGAGTTTTTATCACACCAGCGCCAAGCCCGTATTCCGCAACAAGAAAAGGAACTGCACCGAAACGCAGCTATTGCATGGCTGCAACAAGAATCACCACATCAAGCCATCCACCATGCTCAGAAGTCAGACGACAAGCATCTCGTCGTCGATATCCTCAATCAATATGGTTGGAAAATGTTTAATCAAGGCGAGCTCAGCACGCTTGAAATTGCAATCAATAAACTTGATGCTGACCTGCTATATTTCCACCCTAAATTGACGATGTTACGAGCGTGGCTTGCTCAATCCCAACACCGTTATAACCAAGTTGGCCAGCTACTTAAAGAGGCAGAAGAAGAGCATAAAAAACGTGACATCGAACTGGATATTCACTATCAAGGTCAGGCAAATGCCCTGCTTGCCCAAGTAGCGATTAACAATAACGAGCCGGAAAAAGCACTTGAGCTGGCCGAACTTGCGCTGAGTCAACTCGATCACACTATTTATCGTAGCCGAATTGTGGCGACCTCTGTCGTTGGAGAGGTAAACCACGTACTTGGTAAACTAGATCGCGCTCTGCCGATGATGCAACAGACCGAAAAGCTGGCACGTCAATATCAAGTCTATCACCAAGCGCTTTGGGCCATCTTGCAACAGAGTGAAATTTTAATTGCGCAAGGCTATGTCCAAGCAGCCTTTGAAGTACAAGATTCAGGGTTTCGTTTAATCGAGGAACATCAGCTTCAACATGTCCCGTTGCATGAGTTTCTTCTACGAATCCGAGCTCAAGTACTCTGGTGCTGGAATCGATTAGATGAAGCAGAAGAGTGTTCATACAAAGGGTTACAAATTCTTGAAAACCACTCGCCAAGTAAGCACTTACATAGCTACTCAATGCTGGCACGTATCGCCGTTGGTCGTGGCGAACTAGACAAAGCCGGTAAATTTATCGAGCACATTCAGCATCTCATGAGACAGTCTACCTACCACGTTGATTGGACAGCCAACGCGTCACTGTCGCTCATTTTGTTCTGGCAAGCTCGAGGTGACACTGAAGCAATGCAAGAATGGCTAAATACCGCGGTTCGTCCTGAATCAGCGTGTAACCATTTCTTGCAGTTACAATGGCGTAACATCACTCGTGCGCATATTAATTTGGGTCAATTCGAACAAGCTCGTCAAACTTTGGACTTCCTACAAAGTGAAGCCAGTAAAAGTCACTTAGTCACGGATACAAATCGCAACCTAGTCGTCGAAGCCGCGCTGGCCGCTCGCCAAAAAGATGAAGAACAGGCCAAGCGGTTATTAAAAGAAGCGCTCGTCATGACCAATCAAACTGGCATGGTCGGTAACTTCCTAGTCGATGGCGCGACCATCGGAGGTTTGCTTGAAAAACTCAGTCTGCGTCACGAATTGGGTGATCTGGAGCGCCATCGTGCTCAACAATTGATGAAAGACATTTCTTCGAATCAACGTAGCCGTTCCGTTCACTTTGACGAAGATTTCATTGAAAAGTTAGTGAATCACCCGAATGTCCCTGAGTTAGTACGCACTAGCCCACTAACCCAACGCGAATGGCAAGTACTAGGATTAATTTACTCTGGGTTTAGTAACGAGCAGATTGCTCAAGAATTGGATGTCGCAGGCACCACAATCAAGACTCACATTCGTAACTTGTATCAAAAGCTAAATATCGCGAATCGAAAAGAAGCGATTATCACAGCGGAAAACTTACTTCAATTGATGGGATATTAACTTCCGTCGTTTGATTAGTCTGTGTATACGACAAAGGGCTTGCGAGATAACGTAAGCCCTTTTTAATTGACCGTTCTTTTACTCATTCCCGCCATTTTCTGATAATGGCATGACTTGCATTCGTAAAAATGACCATACCCAACTGAGAGATTGGCCTTACTCAGATAAAAAAAATAGCCAACCGCAACAATCGCGATTGGCTAATATTTAATGTGAACAATGTGCATTCACTAACAACGTCAGTTGGCTAGGTGACCCTCGGCTTAAGAAGGGTCGATATTTATTATGCATTAAACATGCCAACTTTTGAAGTGCTATTTTTAATGTTAGCCGACACATTTTTATACATTTTCCACCCTACACTCTCGCAAAACCAAAAAGTTGCTTGCATTTCGCAATTGCAAAATGCAAACACCCCAATTTCACTCACTTCTCATGGTGATTATCCGACACAACTTCACACTCAAAGAACGAGTAATGCGCTGACGATTACGCCACATAGCTTCTTTTCTTAGCTTTATCCAAGGTTTTAAATTCTATTTTTGGCGACATTCAGAGCTCATCCTCCAGCATTATCTCATACTATTTTTACTGCAAAATTTGTATACTCTGTTCCACTTACAGCATTGAATAACAAGAAATGAACTATTTAATTACTTTCTTCAAAGGAATGGCTATGGGGGCAGCCGATGTGGTCCCAGGCGTATCAGGCGGTACAATCGCGTTCATCACAGGTATTTATGACACCTTGCTAGAAAGCATCCGCCGTATTAACCCTTCACTTTTATCGACTTGGCGAAAAGAAGGGTTTAAAGCGGCATTCAACCATATCAACGGCTTTTTTCTTATTGCTCTGTTTGCCGGTATATTTAGCAGTATCGCAACACTCGCGAAACTGATTACATGGTTGCTCGACACTCACCCAATCCCGGTTTGGTCATTCTTCTTTGGACTTATTTTAGTGTCGGTTTACCACATCATTCGCCAGGTCGAAAAACGAGATGTGATTCGCTTCATTACTCTACTCATAGGCATTACGTTCGCTTATAGCATTACCGTGCTGCAGCCGCTGCACATGGAGCCAACAACGCTGAATATTCTAATTGCGGGCTCGATAGCCATATGTGCCATGATTCTGCCAGGTATTTCAGGCAGCTTCATTTTACTGCTTATTGGCATGTATACGCCGGTATTAACCGCAGTCAAAGGTTTGCAAATTGATATCTTGGCACTATTTTTAACCGGGTGTGTGATTGGCCTTCTGACCTTTTCACACCTCTTGTCTTGGTTGTTGCGCAAATTTCGCGATTTCACACTCATGTTCTTAACCGGCCTCATGTTAGGGACGCTGCCAAAAATTTGGCCCTGGAAAGAAACCATTACCTGGCGTATCAACTCCAAAGGTGAACAAGTGCCTTTGTTGCAACACAATTTGTCACCGTTTGAATTTGAGCACATTACCTCACAGCCTTCGCAACTGATATTAGCCATTGTCATGATGCTGGTCGCGATTGCTTTAGTACTTGGCCTAGAAAAATTCTCAGAATCAAATAGCTAAATGCTGGCGTTAACACTTGGGTATCGCGCACAATTTGCCGATCTGCTCGATTAGTGCGATACCCTTGTGTGATACGATACAGATAACTTTCTGCGATGGGTGCGGGTCCGAATGAAACTGATAAAAATGGCAGGTGTCGTAGCGGCGCTTGTTGTTGGTTTTTACACTCCAACGTTACTTAAAAATTTTTCCTCTTCTTCCACTCTCAAACCACTCGATGAATACTGCTTTCTATCGACCTCACCTTGTGAACAGCAAGGCGTGTCTATGATGCTTGATGTCGAAGTGCCACAACCTTTGGTTCCGGCGCAACTCACCGTTGACTGGGAAGACAGTCAAGCAGAACAGTTAATTCTTACGTTAGCTGGTCGGGAGATGGATATGGGACAACCCAAATACATACTTAAACAAGTCTCTCCAGGTAAGTACCAGGGAGAGCTACTGCTGCCAGTGTGTATACAAGATTCAATGACATGGGTCGGAGAGCTAACGGATGGGCAAAGCACCCTTTATCCCGCCCTTAAAATGCACAGATAAAGATAAGGAATAAATAATGAGCCGTAATTGGTCCCTTTTTCTCGTTGCCGCGTTCGCACTGGGTTTTGGCGTTAAAAGCTATTTAGACAATCAGAGCAACGTATCAACACACGATCAAACCTCCGCTTCCAAACAAGCTGCAATCCAACAAGCCGATCAGCAAACGATACTGTTTGGTGAAAATCAACAACCCGTTGATATTTTCGATGTCAATGATTCACGCATTCGAATTGTTTACTTTGGCTTTACTCGTTGTCCGGATGTATGCCCAACATCTTTAGCGATGTTAGCGGGGGCGCTCAACCAAATTGATGACAAGCAAAAAGCTCAGTTTCGTCCAATGTTTATTTCACTTGATCCTGAACGAGACGGAGCCGACGCGTCAGCCAAGTATGCCCATTACTTTCATCCGATGATTGAAGGACTTTCAGCGCCACTCGATGTGACAACACCTCTTGCTCACCGATACGGTGTTATTTTCCGTAAAACAGAACTGGAAGGCTCGGAGCTTGGGTACACGCTGGACCACAGCTCTTATTTTTATTTCTTAAAGCCTGATGGCACACTCATCACCAAAGTACCGCATACGCTGACCCCTGCTCCAATTGTCGAAGCAATATCAAAACTAACGGTCGATGAACAAGCGGAAGACCAAGCGAATGCAGGTTAAGCACACGTTCAAAAGTATCACTCACATTCGCCAACAACTTGCAACACAAAAGACTTATTTTAGTAACATTGAGCAAACATTTAGTCCAAAAACAAACAAAAACTAGACACAAAATATTCCGAAGTTAAGATATGTCGCATTCAACAATACAGTGGTTGAATGCTCTAATTGATAATAATGCAACTCGGTGATTAACAGTGATGTTTTCTCTTTGTCGTTCGGGGAGATCAGCTATTGCTATAGCGTGATAGTAACCATTGGCTGAATCACTAAAGCACAACATGCAGGAATGAAGTATGCAACATAACAGTCTCGTTGCCCGATATGCTCGTGGCAACCTTGTCGTTCAAATCCTAGTCGGTATCGTCTTGGGGATTTTGCTTGCGACAATCTCACCAAGTCACGCAGAAAGCGCTGGCCTTATTGGTAGTTTATTTGTTGGCGCGCTTAAAGCGATTGCCCCAATCTTAGTCTTTATTTTGGTTGCGGCTTCTATCGCTAATCAGAAGAAAAACCAACACACTTACATGCGCCCAATCGTTGCTCTGTATCTAATGGGGACATTTTTTGCGGCCCTATCAGCCGTTGTTCTAAGCTTCCTTTTCCCAACCACTTTGACGCTTGTGACCGGTGCTGAAGGTGCAATGCCTCCTCAAGGTATTGCAGAGGTCTTACGTACACTGCTTTTCAAAGTAGTCGATAACCCGGTTAACGCTCTTGTTGAAGCGAACTACATCGGTATTCTGGCTTGGGGTGTAGGTCTTGGGCTTGCGCTTCATCATGCATCTGCTACCACAAAGGCGGTATTTGAAGATCTCAGCCACAGTGTCTCTTACATTGTGCGTTTCGTCATTCGCCTTGCACCATTTGGTATTTTTGGCTTGGTATCCGCAACATTTGCAACGACAGGTTTCAGCGCCCTAGCAAGCTACGCTCACCTACTGGCAGTGTTGCTGGGCGCAATGGCAATCATTGCTTTGGTTGTTAACCCAGCCATCGTCTTCTTCAAAACTAAGCAAAACCCTTACCCGCTTGTGTTCCAATGTCTACGTGAAAGTGGTGTAACCGCATTCTTCACTCGTTCAAGTGCCGCAAACATCCCAGTTAACATGACGCTATGTGAAAAATTAAAGCTGGATGAAGATACTTACTCTGTGTCTATTCCTCTAGGTGCAACTATTAACATGGCAGGAGCTGCAATCACCATCACCACGTTAACGCTCGCCGCCGTGCATACTATGGGTATTGAAGTAGACATCTTGACTGCACTGCTTCTGAGTATCGTTGCAGCGGTATCGGCATGTGGCGCTTCTGGTGTTGCCGGTGGATCTCTATTACTGATCCCTCTCGCGTGTGGTTTGTTCGGTATCTCTAACGACGTTGCGATGCAAGTGGTTGCCGTTGGGTTTATTATCGGTGTGATTCAAGACTCTGCTGAAACAGCACTTAACAGCTCGACTGACGTTGTTTTCACCGCTGCCGTGTGCCGCTCTGAACATCAAAAAGAACAGTCGTAATCGCAAGAATATATAAACAACAAGGGGAGCCAATTGGCTCCCCTTAATTATTTTAAGGGTATGGTTGATGCTGGGGTCTAGGGTTGAAGAAAGTTCTGAGTGAAGTCCAGAGCTTCTTTTGATAAACGAGTTGGCTTTGGTTCAGAATCACGAGGTTCAAATTCCGCAAGCTGAGTATCCGATTGAAAGTGACTCTCTTGCTCGCCTTCAAATAAATCGATGCCTGCTTTATCTGCATCAGTCTCCTCTACGGACTCTGTAATATTTTCTTTGTCTGGAAAATACGGTGGGCGTTTGTACACCTTGTTCAAAGCGCGAATAATGCCATGCTTTTTCACATCGCCTGAAGCTAATTTACGCTGCAGTGGTTTCGCGATCGACTGCAACCCGACGACAACATCAACCCCTATGCTACTTGCCACTTTGTCTCGTAAAATACGTGCTGGCTCATATCCCATACTGGCCGAGAGGAACAGCCAAATATAAGCAATCGCATTGCCAGTTTTACTGGTGTCTTGCCAAGCTTCACCCGCGTGGTACATGGCTTCTGCGCTGCCGCATTCAGCTGCACGCTCTAACCAATAACGCCCCTTAAGCAGGTTTTTCTCCGTTCCAAGGCCTTTTAAATAGCATAGGCCGAGTTGAATTTTCCCTGCAATACTGCCTTTATCCGCCGCTTTTAGAAACCAGTAAAGTGCGTCTTCTTTTTTGCCTGCTGCATTTTCAGGAGAAAGTTGCCATTCTCCCATATATAACATGGCGTCAACGCACCCTTCTTCTGCTGCTGACTCTATCAGCTCAAGCCCTTTAGATGTATTTTGCTCTATACCACGTCCAAACACTAAAGCCTTACCAGTACCAAATCTGGCATCTACATCGCCTTCCACTCCAGCAATGGCCATGCGCCAAAAATTCGCTTGTTCCTTTAGAACCATATCCTCCCTCATGCGCTCGCTGAGGCGGACAATGCTGTACATACCAGTGATATTATCGAGTTTAGCGGCTTTTTCATACCAATAGAGAGCCTGCTTAATATTGCGTTTTTCCGCTTCTTTCGCGAGATATAAAATGGTTGGGATGTGGCCCGTTTCCGCTTTAAACTCACGTTCTTTTCGCTCTTGTTCTCGGGCCTTCTTCATCGCCTTTCGATAAACCGCTTCGCGGGCTTTTCTCTCAGCTTCAAGGCGTTGCTTGCGCATGGATAACGAAGCCATCCACACAAATATCAGGACGAGAGAAAGGCCAGTTGCCGCAATAGCAATGCCTATACCGCTCATAAATCGCCTCTTTTTATTTAGGAATACAAACAGAAATCAATACCGACTTTCCTCGGCGCTTGACGATTATATCGACCGTCAGGCAAAAAACTGAAGTTTAGCAGCGAAATAGCGCTGGGTAGCATGACGATAAATTGATACCAATCGTAACAAACAAACGAATTGAATACCCACCCACCTGAAGTATTGGCAATACTTATTTCTCATCTAAAAATATATACGTGATTTTTATAGATATGCGTCACGCTTTTGAGGCTGAGCATCTCTCCTCCTTCCTCCTCCCTCCGCTCTACTCCCGCCATAGTTCTTAAATATGAGATGTGCGACAACTCTCAATCTGTGTTGCGTTTCGTAGTGAATTTGTGAACGTCATCGACTGTGAGGCAAATTTTTTCTTCGCAAATAACTTCGGCGTTTGTCCTCACATTTTGTTGGTGATTCTGTGTATTAGCATCTAGTTGAACATTTCCTTTCGGCATTTTGCCGCACAAGCTAGTGGTGTATTTCACGAATTAATCAGTGAAATACACCACGCGATATTTCAATTACATAAAAATGGATTTGTAAACGTGGACAAAAAAACATTTAAACTATCAGCGATTGCCAAAACCGTACTGCCTTTGATCTCCATTGCGGTGATCAGCGGTTGTGGCAGTGACAGCACTAACGACGATACGACCAGCCCTAGTTCAGGTTTGTACCCTGCAGGCGAAAATGAAGTGGTGGTCTATTACAAACGAGACGTAGCGTCCGCTTCAACCGCCAGTGATTATGATGGTTGGGGTCTGCACTTGTGGAACGGTGAAGGTTGTACAAGTACCGATCTTGAAGCGATGGGGATTGCCAATGGTGGTACAGATTGGGCGTCGCCTCATCCTTATGACGGCATTAGCGATACTTACGGTGCATATTATATCTTGAAGGTCGACCCAGATGCGGCTGACCCATACGAATGTATGAACTTTATTTTGCACAACGGCGATGAAAAAGCATTCGGTAGTGCTAACTCAAAGGTTGAATTGACTAAAGTCGGAGCGTCTCAAGGTCTGTTCGGTTTCCATGGCAGCAGCGAACTTTACTACGAGCCAATCGAAGAGCGTCCAGTTGAGGTAGATGGTCAGAAAGCGCATTGGTTAAATGCAACGACGATCGCCTGGGAAGCCGCTGGTGATGCCGACTCATTGAAGCTTTACTATAGCCTGACCAATGACATTTCGATGAACGAAAATAAACAGTTCACTGGTGGTACGGCCATCGAACTCATTCCGAGCGGCGAGCTTTCCGAAGAATTAAAATCACGATTCCGTCACCTATCAAGCCTAAAAGCGGCAGAAATCAATGTCGATGATGCGACACTGCGTACCATCCTAAAATCGCAAATTGTGGTAGTAGCTTACAATGCTGATGGTGATGTTATTTCAGCGACAGAAGTCCAGAAACCGGGCGTGTTGGATGCCGTTTTTGCTGATGCCGATGCCGGTAATGCAATGGGTCAATCTTTAGGCGCTATCGTCGAAGGTGGTGCGGCAACCTTTAAGCTGTGGGCACCAACAGCGCAAGATGTATCTCTTGTCATCTATGATGATAACCTACAAGAAGAGTCAACCGTGACAATGACGGAAGATACCACCACCGGTATTTGGATGTCTGAACCACAAAGTAACGTTGTAAACAAATTCTATCGTTACCAAGTGACGGTTTATCATCCTACAACGGGCGCGGTAGAGACACGGATGGTCACTGACCCATATTCACTGAGCTTGTCGATTAACTCCCTCTACTCACAAGTCGTTGATCTAAACGATGCGAGCTTGATGCCGCAAGATTGGAACAACTACGATCGCCCAACCCTAGCGAAAGATGAAGATCACGTATTGTACGAATCCCATCTTCGTGACTTTAGCTTTAACGACCGTCAAGGTACACCCGCTTACGATGGTAAGTATTTAGCCCTCACCGAACCTGAGCGCGAGTCCGTTTCTCACTTACAAGCACTAAAAGACGCAGGTTTAACCACTTTACATATTCTGCCTGCCTTTGATATCGCGACCGTAGATGAAAATACGGATAATCGAGTCGATATTACTGATACGGTTGGCAAGCTATGTGCGGTTAAGCCAGACGCAGCCGTATGTGATAGCGAAGGTGAAGCGAGAGTGATTGAAGATGTGCTCAACAGTTATGATCCCACAACAGGATCAGCACAAGCACTAATGAACGATCTGCGCAGTTTAGACAGCTTTAACTGGGGGTATGACCCATTCCACTACACCGTACCGGAAGGCAGCTACGCGACCAACCCAAATGGCACTCAGCGAATCATTGAGTTCCGTGAAATGGTTCAAGCGACTCACAAAATGGGACTAAAACTGGTGATGGACGTGGTTTACAATCACACCAACGCATCCGGTATCAATGAAAAGTCTGTTCTGGATAAGATCGTTCCGGGATACTACCATCGCCTCAATGTGAATACTGGTGGTGTAGAGACCTCAACTTGCTGTGATAACACTGCGACTGAAAACTTGATGATGGGCAAGTTGATGGTGGACTCACTGAAAGTTTGGGCGCAAGACTACAAAGTCGATGGCTTCCGCTTTGACTTAATGGGCCACCAGCCAAAAGACGTCATGGTCTACGCGTTAGAGCAAGTCCGTAAGATTGACCCAAATACCTTATTTTATGGAGAAGGCTGGGACTTTGGTGAAGTAGCGAACAATGCACGCTTTGATCAAGCTAATCAACCTAACATGGCTGGTACAGAGATCGGTACTTTCTCTGACCGTCTGCGTGATGCTGTACGCGGTGGCGGTCCGTTTGATGGTGGTGTCGATTCAGATGGTTCTCACTCATTACGCTACAACCAGGGTTTTGGTAATGCAGCGTACCCGAACGAAGAAACTAAAACGGATGCCGATTCAGTGAACGGTCGCCTACACAATCAAGACATCGTACGTCTAGGTATGGCAGGTAACTTGGCAGACTATGTACTGCTGGACTACACCGGCGAAACCAAACTCGGTAAGAACGTCGATTACAATGGTGCACCTGCTGGCTACACGAAAGTACCATCGGAGAACATCTCGTACGTTTCTAAACACGATAACCAAACCCTTTGGGATAATAATGCCTATAAGATCGCAATGGGCACTAGCTCAGCTGAGCGAGCTCGTATGCAAAACGTATCGCTTTCGACTGTCATGTTAGGTCAAGGTATTCCATTCATTCACATGGGTTCAGAACTCTTACGCTCGAAGTCGATGCAGCGTGATTCCTACGACTCTGGCGATTGGTTCAACCGCGTGTTCTTCGATGGCAGTGACAACAACTGGAACGTTGGTTTGCCACGCGAAGATAAAGATGGCGATAACTGGGCGCTGATCAAAACGATCACCAGTGACAGTACATCAAAACCGGATACGACTGACATCGAGTTAACGAAACAGCAATTCATAGAGTTACTTAAAATCCGTAGCTCCAGTGAACTGTTCCGCTTAGATACGGCTCAAGAAGTGATGAACCGAGTGGACTTCCGCAACGTTGGCCAAAATCAGGTCTCTGGTCTGATTGTAATGACGATTGATGACGGGGTCTCTGCAGGGCAAGACTTGGATCCGAACTACGATGCGATCGTGGCAGTGATCAATGCTTCGGCTGAACAACAGTCGTTCACCATCTCTGGCACAAGCGGCTTTGAGCTTCATGACATCCAGAAAAACTCGGCTGACTCTGTGGTGAAAGCGGCAAGCTTCTCTGGTGAAACCTTTACCGTACCAGCACTAACAACCGCAGTATTTGTGCAGCCACAAGCCGGCGCACAAGGGGCTGGGCTTCCAGTCGATACCTCTAACAAAGACGTATCAAGTATCCCGCCGTATGGCGAAACCGTGGTTTATGTAAAAGGCACAATGAACGGTTGGGCTGACAGCTCTGACTGGGCAATGACCTTTATTGGCAACGGTATGTATTCAGTGACAGGTGTACTGGAAGCAGGTGACCATGAGTTCAAGTTTGCAGATGCTGACTGGTCAGTTCCAAACATTGGTTGCAGTGCTGCAGAGCAAGCCGGTGACTCTCTTGATCTTGGAACGGGTGACAACTGCACACTGACTGTAGCTGAAACAGGCAAATACAACTTCATTCTTAACGCACTCAATGTTCAAGATGAAAGCGTCGAAAAGCCTGTGGTTTCGGTAACCAAATCCGCGGACGCCCCAACCTTCGGCGATACCTCTCTATACTTACGCGGAGACGTGACGGATGCAGACTGGGGCGCACTTGAAACCGCTAAGTTTAGTTATGTAGCCAACGACGTTTACTCATTAGACATCGATCTGACCGCTGGCACGTTCGAGATGAAAGTGGCAAGTTCTGACTGGGCAGACGCAACCAACTTCGGTGGGCAAGGTGCCATTGAATTTGGCACGCCATTAACTATGGAGGCCGGTGGTTCAAGCGGTAACATTAGTATCACTGTCCCTGCAGACGGAAGCTATCACTTCCACTTTAATGCTGCCGATACAGCTGCACCAATAGTGACCGTTACACAAAACTAATTAATGTAACAGCACCAAAAAGGGGGGAAGCTATTGCTTCCCCCCTTTTTTTCATTTGCTCACTTTGCACAGAGACAAAAGCCAAGCGTTCCTTCAAGCTAACCGCATCACTTGACCCATACTTTAACGGGTAGGACACTATTGGCTCACTGCAAAGAACCTTCCTTGCAGTGGTGACATCAATATTTGGTACTGGCCGTTATTAGACAAGATCGTCTCATTGGTCATCAAATCCACCAGCGAGTACTGCCCCCCGAGCATACCCTCGGTGAGGATAACGGTCCTTGCATTTTCAAGAGTATTCAATGCAAAAACGACTCGATCGGTGTCCGATGTTTTTAAATCGACATAAATACCGTTGCTGGCCAACAAGTTAGTACGTGATCCTTCATACAGCGACGAATGAGCGGTACGCATGGCCATCAACTCTTGTACATAAGACTTTAGGTCGGCTTGGTTTGCATCTAGCGTCGCCGTCACGCCTTCAATTTTTGCGCTACTGCGAGCCACATGGTCATCACACAAACCAGCGACTGCACAAGTATTCGTGTCTTCTTTTGTTGCAAAATCCGCCACTTGATCACCAATCTCGTCACCGTAATAAAGCGTGATAGGACCACTATATGCAGCCTGAAATGCAAACGCAGCTTTGTGTCGCAACCAGTATTCTTGATCATTTACATCAGCTAACCCACCACGCTGTAACAAGTCGCCAAAGCGAACTAGATCGTGATTACCAATCATTAAATTGGGTTGGGCGTGGCTTGGATATTGTTGATGTGTGAGGTAACCGTTGTCCAACCATTCAACATCTTTACCGCCTACGCCACTTTCATTCACCGCTAAGGTTTCGACAATGCGGTAACGCATAGGGAAGTCAAAAGCAGAACATAACGCCGGCTCGCTTTCCGTTCCATAAGCCTCATCAGCAATATCTGATTCACCTTTCCAGATTTCTGCCACCATGTAACCTAACGGATGCACTCGCTCATCTAACCTGTTGATATAGGTCACACTTTGTGAGGCTTGCTCAACCGCCATACGCAGTTGCGCCCAAGCGTCGGTTGGTACTTGGTAAGCTTGGTCTAAGCGCCAGCCATCAATTTTTAGTTCGTTTATCCAATATGTAGCGACCTCTTTATAAAACTCGAGACTCGCTGGGTAATCAACAGGATTGTTAGAACCAGAAGGGAGCAGCCCAGAGGGCGAAGGTTTGATTAGCCCCGCTTTATGGTGCCCAAAAACACCGTCAAAAAAGACATATAATCCACGTTTGTGGGCCTCCTCTACCATCTTTCTCGCCGTTTCAAGATCGCCAAACCGAGGTTCAATCTTAAAATAGTCTGTCGCATAATATCCGGTTGCGTCCAAACGATCGGCCCAATGATCTTGTCCTGCAATGGCTTCAGACTCGAAGATCGGTGTCAGCCAAATCGCGTTCATGCCCAATGCTTGAATATAATCCAATGAATCAATAATACCTTGTAAATCACCATTATGATGGCTGGTTCCGTATCCCGTTCCATGACCGATACTGGTATCACCATCGACAAAGCTCTCCACCATAATTTGATAAGTACGCAACTGATTACTCTGCTCCGCTATACCAATTTGGCAATCATAACTGGCCTCACTGGGTGTTGAGGCCTTCTCATTATTACTATCAGACGAATTACAACCCGCTATTACTCCCGCGATGGCTAAGGCTAAAAAAGATTTATATAAATTTGTACTCATGAATCCCTCCCAAAAGAAATTAGCCCCTACATACTTCACATGCAGGGGCTAATTACACAAAAATCAAATTATCGCCAGATCAACTAAATATTATTGGCACTTATTTACCATGACATGAAGAGGCTTACCTTCGCCTTCAAAATGCAGACTCCAAACATATGTCCCGTCTTCTTTAATATCCACTGACGTATCGGTACCATAACCACCAAAAGTTAATGGTGTTAATTCACCGACATTCATTCGATTACCCTTTGCAGTAAATTGTGGGAACCATAACTCTGTCGCATACTGCATTTTAAATGAGCCTGACTTTTCTTGTATTACTGCTTGGTAAATGTTATTTCCTTTATAAGAATATTGACGCTGAGGAACATGCTTCCAGTTAGAGTCTGAAAAAGATCCGACAACAAATAGCGGCTTCTTAATCGGTCCCGTTTCTACGCTGTCTGGATTGTCACACGCTTGCATAAACATCACCAATTCTGCGTCAGACATTGTATTGGTAGCCGTAACCGTTGGCTCTGGTTCAGATGTAGATTGGCAACCAACAAGAGCGATAAGCAATGCAGCTGCAATTGAAGTCTTCATCATATTCATATTGAAGTGATTCCTTTTTTATTTTAACAACAGAAAATAAACAAGAATAAAATTAGCTCAATGCAGACTGAGTTAATTAAGACAGCTTTCTTGCTCGTTTCAAAGGTCAGAGAAAATTATCATTTTCATCATACGAGATAAAATGACTAACAAATTAAATTATTGATCTAAACAATACTAAAGACAAAGGAATGTGAGTGAATATGTGAATGGGATAACTCTATGTAGGGGTAACTATTTTTGAACGCATAATAATTAAAAAAGGCCAGTTTGAGACTGACCTTTTTATATGAATATACTATCTATTATTTTCTGTTTACTGCTTTAACAAATACTTCTTGTGCGCCTTTAATATCTAACGCTTTCGCTTCATCTAGTAAAGTTAAAGCTTTAGGAATATTGTCTTCCGCTACTGCTCTTTCAATAGCGCGGTGGTAGTAACCTGTTAATTCTGCGCCTTCAGGAATATTATCGTTTTTAGCGACAATCTTCGTCGTCACGATGTCATTTGCAGATACAGATAAACGGAACTGACCAAGTGGACTGTGTTTCGCTTGCGGATCGGCAATATCAGGTGGCTGAGTATGACGCGCTAACGCATAAGCTTTAGCAGGGTGCAGAATCTGAGTACTTCCTTTTAAATCATCTGAAGTTGTGTAAATCAATACGTGAAGGTCTTCCCCACTTGTATCAGGAATAATATTCAGATTCAGAACAAATTTATCGTTATCTAGCATTTTGGCTGGAACGTACTCAAACTGAGAAAAATCTGCTGAGTAAACGGTTTTCCCATCTGCGTTTACCACAATTACATTAGGCGCGTAAAACTGAAGGTCTGTGCTAACGAATGTCTCTAGTTGCAAATCGAGACTGCCACGGTTTCCCGGAAGTGCAAATGCTGCGATAGCGCCTGCGCTACTACCATCCAGTAGCATTTGGCTTTTATTAGTCAAAGCAAAATCAGTAACCACTGGCACATCAAGCGGCACCCATTGAATATCATCAGACTGGGTAATCACCTGTTGCTGATCACTTGGGGCCATCTCTACTTGTTCTACAGACGCACAACCAGTTGCCAACATACCTAGCAGTACGGGAGCAAGCCATTTTCTCATTACTGTCTACCTCGAATTTAATTGTTTTTTAAATAAATACAGCCAGATAAGTTCTGGCTGTATCATTCTAGGACAATTTAGGACCTAATGGTCAAATGATTACCACCAAGCTTCTGCTTGTACACCAAATTGGAATGTATCGTCTGAACGACCACCGTCAAAAGAATTACTATTGTCCGCTTTATCAGCCGTTAGGTAAGTCGCGTATAGGCGTATTTCAGGACGCGCCCAGAAGCTAGACCCTGCAGACCAAGCTTGCGCAACGGTCATCTTACCAAACTTGTTCTCGTCACCGTCGTCATCGTCAATCGCATAGCCCGCTTCGAAGATTGTCTTGTTATTGTCATCCCATTTGAATACAGGGCGTACGACAGCAGACATGGTTTCCCACTTATCTTGGCCATCCCACATGTCGTTACCAACACCGTATACTAATTGGTGACCAAGTTCCCAGTTATCGCCAAGACCGATTACACCCCAGTTGATGATACGGTAACCGTCTGCACCATCGTTTGCTTCTGCACCGTACCAGCTACCATCGCCGTAGAATGCGAACGCTTTAGAGTAACCTTCTGTACCGTATTGGAATACAGTTTTGTTAAAGCCAGAGTCTAGACCTTGAGTTAACTCAGCAGTGAACATCACGCCGTTTTTCGCATCTTTAGCTGCATTTGAAGCATCTTCAGTTTCGTTTACGATGGCGTAGTCCAGACCCGTTTCAAGAGAAGCATTACTCCATAGCGGAATGCCTGCATAACGTAGGTCTAATGTGTTAACGTTTGCTGCTTTACCATCATTGCCTGCGTCTGGTGTTCCTCCATTGTCATTACGGTCATTACGTACCCACGCAAAAGAAAGTTTACCAGGGCCCGCTTCGATACCTTCAATACCCGCACCTGCGCCAGAGATATTCCAGTAGTAGAAGTCCGAGATATGGATATCGTGACGTTGGTAGAAACGCTTACCAGCCCAAAGTGTTGCTTCAGGAGCAAAGTTCAGCAGACCTTTCGCTTGAACGTTAAATTGACGTAGCGCGAATTGTGCATCATCAACACAATCAACGCCATCCACTGCGCCATTAGTATCAGTAGTAACACCACAGTTCGTTGAAGTACTTTCCCAGTCGTTTGAACCGTTTGAAGTCATGGCAACCATAGAGTCGACATAGAAGGTTTTACCGTTGTTGTTGTAAACTTCTTGACCAAGTTGAACTTCACCGTAGATATCGCCTTCGTTACCTAAACGACCAACTTTTTGTTTTTCAAATGTAACTTGTTGGCCACCATCACCGCTTACACCTACACCAGCACGCATGTAACCATGAAAATCTACTGCGAATGCAGAACCAGCAGCTAAAGAGGCAGCCACTGCTGCAGCAATCATACTTACTTTTTTCATTCTTAACTCCATTAAGGGTATTTATAATTTTTTGTCTTTCCTTTCTTTCTCTCAGCGAATATAGGCAGTAAAAATTCACCAAGAGAAAGAGAGGTAAGATGGGAATGTATCCCCGTTTTGTTTCAACAGTTAAGAATCTACCTGAGGCGTAAAAATATGACTTCCTCCACCCTAAAACTATTTAGGGGGGATGAGAAGGGAGGAGGGATTTTACCGCATGGTGTTTTTACGAGTTATCTCAAAGTTCTAGGGAGGAGTTAGTAAGTTTCTTCGGCCGTAAATGGCTACAAAGTGATACCCGTTTCAAAAATCTGTCTCAAAGTCGCAATAAAAAGTAATTAAATTACAGTAATATTTATATTGTTAGGTGGTTGACCTTATTAAGACAAAGTTTTTAACTTATAGTTTCCAAAGGTCGTAATAATATTTATATAAAGAATCGCCGATGACACAACTAAAATCTCTCCCTTACCCTCTGGGTGCGACGGTAGCTAAAGAAGGGTGTAACTTCTCAATCTACGCGCCAGAGAACAAAGACATTAAGCTGGCACTGTTTGCCGAAGACGACAGCTATGCACTGCACGACTTACCAAATGAGTACGCAGGCATACGGCATACATTCATCGCTGATATTAAACCGGGGCAGAAATACGGTTATGTTGTTTCTCACCAAGATGAGCCTCTGCTGGTCTCGGATCCTTATGCCAAGTCGATTGATAAAGTACTGCATTACACTCCGCCTTACAGCCCGAGTAAAAGCTTCGATATGCCGAAGTGTATAGTGGTGGATGATAGTTTCGATTGGCAGGACACCAAACATCCAAGGATTCCAAGAGAAGAAATGGTGCTATTTGAAACCCACGTTAAGGGACTTACAAAACAGCATCCAAGTGTCGGCGATGATCTTAAAGGAAAGTACCTGGGATTAGCATCACCAGAAATGCTGGCGTTTTATAAACGACAAAACATTAACACCTTACAATTGTTACCGGTTGCAGCTTGTATGCATGAACCTCACCTTCTGGAGATGGAGAAGGTGAACTATTGGGGCTACAATCCCTATCTGTTTATGGTCCCAGATCCACGCTATGCGCAAGACGATGCGGTGACAGAACTTAAAACCACCATTCGAGAACTGCACAAACACGGCATAGAGGTGATACTTGACGTGGTGTACAACCACACGGCGGAAGGTGGCGAAGGCCCGATCATTTTTAACCTCAAAGCGCTAGATTCACGCTTCTATATCAAACACGGTACGCACTTTGCGAACTATACCGGCTGTGGTAACACGGTTGACCTTACCTATCAGCCCGCACTTAACCTTGTCATGGACACGTTACGATACTGGGTAAGCGAGTTTAAGGTGGACGGTTTCCGGTTTGACTTGGCCGCAACCCTTGGACGCCAAGGTGACGATTACAATCCAGAATCGGCGTTTTTCAAAGCCGTTGCACAAGACCCTGTCTTACGCGAAACCAAGTTAATTGCCGAACCTTGGGATATTGGCCCGAATGGCTACCAAGTTGGTAATTTCCCGTTTGGCTGGAATGAGTGCAACGATAAACTGCGTGATATTGCGCGTAGCTTTTGGCGAGGTGATAACGGCTATTTGAAAGAATTCGCCACTCGCTTGATGGGTTCACGCGATATATACAGTGCAGCAAATTGGCCATACAAATTGACGGTTAACTATATCACCTACCATGACGGCTTCACCTTGCAAGACTTAGTGTCTTACAAACACAAACACAATGAAGCCAATGGTGAAGACAATCGCGATGGGCATGGAGATAACCGCTCAGAAAATTATGGTGTGGAAGGCCCAACTGAAAATCTAATGATCATTGCTACGCGTGAAAAGCAAAAGCGTAACCTTATCGCTAGCCTACTGTTTGCCTTTGGTATTCCCCATATTTTGACTGCTGATATTCTTTCGCACTCTCAAGGTGGTAATAACAATGCCTACTGCCAAGATAACGAGACCAGTTGGTTAGACTGGAGCGAAACCGAGAGAAAACAACATTTTAAAACGTGGATGGCACAAATGGTGGCAAACCGAAGCCAGTACATGGTGCCATTTATCCGTTCTTTCAGTGGTGAAAATCGCAATAATAACCGTATTTTCTGGCGACGAACCGATGGCCACTTAATGGAACATGACGACTGGAACCGTTTAAGCTCTGTTGCACTACACCTGGGAATTGGTAAAGATGGACAAGAGTTGGTGTATTTGATCAACCAAACCAACGCCACCGCACGCTTTAAGCTCCCAAATGATCGCAAACAAAACTGGATAACCATTTGTGATACCAACGTGCGCAATGTAAACCCAGGCCATGCCGAAGGTGAAGTGCTGCTGTCTCCATCATCCATGGCAATATTGCACTTCGAACCAGAAGCGCAAACTTCATCTCAATCAAAAAAAGCTCAGGCAGGTCTTAAAAAAACCAAGTCCAAAACATCTTAGTAAAGAATAAACCTTTGATGTCAGCCACTTGTTTGACAAAAAGTAGTAAAACCGATGCCTCCGTGCATCGGTTTTTTAGTTATAGCCCCTGCTATTAGCCTCTAAATGAGTGATTGAGCTAAACACCTTTAAAGCTCATTTGGTGTTGCGGTAAATAATGAACCCCTGTATATTTATGAGCCAATACATCATATGAACCAACTCTCTGGCAAAGGATCATGACGACTTACCTTTACACTCGCTATTCACCAAAAAATCGAGCCTACTGTGATCACCTAGCGTCACTGCAAGCCATTGCCCCTAATGCCCGACATTTTGAGGACAAAGTTCAAGGATGCCTGCCACCTACCGAGAGACAAGCCTTTCAACAATTACTCAACACCGTTAAAACGGGGGATACTGTCATCGTCTGGTGGCTGACGGTATTTGGCCGGGATTTCAGTCAAGCACTCGCGACCATCAACTTGCTGCTGGACAAAGGCGTTGCACTAAAAACAGTTTGTGAACCTTTAACATTCGAATCTAACTCGGTCCAAACGCAAACCTTACTTACCGTCCTATCTGGCTACAGTAAAGTTCAAATCCAACACCGTTTATTCGCAGCAGAACAAGGCCGAAAAGCGATCAAAGACCAACCCGAAATGTGGAAGAAAAAGTTTCGGGGGCGTCCTGCCAACACAGCGAAACATCAGCAAATCGCCACACTTTTACTTGATGGAAATACGCTGCAGAGCGTTGCTGAGCAGTGTGAGGTGAGCTTGTCGACCGTCAAGCGGATCAAAGCGAAACTGAATGAATTTGATGATGAGGGAGGACTGCGAACCCGTGGGAATGCAGGCCTTTCCGATGGTGAATCATCATGAAGCATGCCATTAACTTCCGAGCGATTTTGCTCGCATGTCTCATCATTAGTATTGGCCAGCTGAGTATGGGGCTGGTCATGCCCTCTTTGCCTTGGATAGCAAAAGATTTCTCGATTACTCTTGATAAAGCTCAGTTGTTAGTCAGTGTTTACTTGCTCGGTTTTGGCCCTTCTCAATTTATTTATGGACCCGTATCCGATGCATTAGGACGAAAAAAAGTGCTGCAAACAGGCTTATTGATTGCGATGTCGGGACTGTTAATGATCATCTTTTTCAGCCAAACCTTTACTGGCATGGTGCTAGGCCGTTTTCTTCAAGGGCTTGGAACGGGCTGCTGTGCTGTATTAGCAAGGGCTTCGACCAGAGATCAATTTAATGGAAGTGCGCTTCCGGTTGCGATGTCTTATATCGCAATGGCGGCGTCGATTACTCCCGTCATGGCCCCAGTCATTGGCGGTTTTATCAACTTCCATTTTGGTTGGAGCATGGTGTTTATCTCGCTATTTGGCTATGTAGCACTCGCGTGGGTTGTTATTGCACTGCATTTTAAAGAAACCATTCCACAAAAAACGACGTTACCTTCCCCCAAAAAAATGTTGGGGCAGTATCGTGATTTGCTCTGTTCACGTTACTTTATGAGCTTTGCCAGTATCAGTTGGTTAAACTTCAGTTTGATGATTACTACGGTCTCTGTCATGCCGTTTATCATGCAAGACCAAATTGGTATGACGTCCGATGAATACGCGATGTGGGCACTGATTCCCGCTCTCGGGATGTTGGGAGGCACAATCACTTGCAATCGCGTCCGCCCCATCATTGGCAATAAGAAGATGTTACTCTGTACACCTATCTTGCATCTTAGCGCTGCATTATGGTTATTCTTTTGCCCATTAGATCCTTTGTATTTGATGATTGGACAGCTGTTGATGATCTTAGGTAATGGTATTGCATTGCCATGCGCTCAGGCTTTGGTCATGCAACCCTATAAAGATCAAGCAGGCACAGCAGCAGCGATGTCAGGCGGAGGGCAGATGGTGGTGTCAGCAGTTGTCAGTTTAACTTTGGTTCAATTAGGGCTAAGTGAGGCATGGCACCTTTCGCTCGTCATTGCACTGTTTACCGTGATTACATTACTGAACATTTTACGCGGTTTTAGCGTTTCAGCAGCCACCCACACTGCCGTCGAAGCCAAAAGTACGATATCTAAGTGACGATAAATTAGGGGATAAGTCTAACACTCGAGGTTTTCTGCACCATTGATGTCCTTAAATAACGACTTAACCCACTGACACATTGGGTCATTATGATAACGCTTATGCCAATACAAATAGACAGACTCGCTATCCAACCGAATCGCTTTTGGCACCGCTTTTGTGATCAGTTTCCGCCCCTGACACGATTCCTTAGCGAATGGAGTAGGAAGATGAAAAATCACATTTGAGTGCTCTGCAATAGCAGGAGCGGCGTTAAAGTTCGATAACTGAATAGGGATGGATAGTTTGCGTTGTTTATCCACGACGCCTAATTCTACAAAGCGATTATAGATAGACAACTGCTTCCCACCCTCGAGCGAGATTTGCCCAAAATCGCATTCAAGCAACATCTCAACGGTGAGTTCTTCTACCTCAGCCAGTGGATGAGATTCAGACATGAGAAACCGATAATCTCGATGGGCGATCTTCATTCGATATAAGTTTTGTTCCGAACTATTTGGCTCCGAGGTTGAAAGAACAAAGTGGACATCTCCTGTCACTAGTGCCTCAAAGTGCCGTTTTGGCGTTGAGTCAATATCGACGGTCATGTTGGGCGCCTTTTCACGAATACGAGCCACGACTCTGGGCAAGAGCATATTGACCTGAGGAGCCAAACCATAAAATCGGATGGTTCCCTGACTCTTTTCTGGCACAAAAGACTGACCATACATCAGCTTTTCCAACCCCGTCAGTACCGCATTCAAATCCTGCTTGATCATTTCCGCTTTAGGCGTTAATTCGTACCCATGTGCCGTACGAACTAATAACTCATCATGAAATAAATTGCGTAACTTTTGTAAAGAGCGACTGACCGATGGCTGACTCATGTTCAGCAAAACGGCAGTATTGGACACATGCTTTTCCTCAAGTAAGTTTTTGAGGATAAACAGTAAGCTTAAGTCCACCTGAGCTAAATTCACTTTTTGCATACCCATTATTCTAATAATTTTATTGCTGCATATAGACTATCTGCTAACGTATATGCAATCAATAATCATTCTTATTTTTATTGCCAATTAAATATAACTAACGCCTGTCAGGTCATCTCGTGCTTAGCTTTGGTTTCGGTGTCTTTCACTCGATGACTGATGATATGAACCGTTTTAGGAGTCACCATGTTTGGTAAAACCTCTCTTCGCGTAGCAACAGGCATGTTGTTACTTGCTTTAGTGCCTATTGGGGCAAGCGCAAAAACCTACGAACACAGCTTAGGCTCTGTAGAAATAAATGACGTACCGAAGCGTGTTGTTGTACTTGGCTATGGCAGTCTGGATTATATTGATGCGCTAGGTATCACGCCTGTTGGTTTACCAAAGACACTGTTGCCACAGACATTAAAAAAATATGATAACGATTCGGTTGTAAATACTGGCACTGTGAAAGAAGTGAACTTCGAAACGCTCTTTAACCTTAAGCCAGACTTGATCATCGCAGAGCCTCGAGTCGCAGAAAGCTACGACGATTTGAAGCAAATTGCTCCCACTTATATGTTCCAAATCGATACGGGGGATTACTGGCAAACCACACAGAAAAATTGGCGTACGCTAGGTGAAATTTTCCATAAACAAGATCGTGCCAATCAACTTATTGAGCAGGTCCAAGGTCAGATTGATACGCTGCATACTAAGGTAGCTAAACATGCTCCTCGAACATTGACTGTCACTAATAGCGGCAACAACCTTGCCATGTTCGGTGCCAACAGTCGCTTCTCATTTGTGTATGATGAGGCAGGCTTTAAACCCTCAACATCTCAGAACGTGAAGGCAACCCCAGGAAGACACGGCAATTTGATCTCGTTTGAGTACATTGCTGATGCGCAACCTGAGGTCTTATTGGTGCTTGATCGTGAGCAAGCCATTGGTCAAAGCAATGGCAAAGCAAAAGCCTTGTTTGACAATGCGCTCGTAAAGTCGACTCCAGCTGCAAAAAACGATCGAGTCATGTTTGTTGATCCAGCCGCTTGGTACTTAACCGCAGGTGGCTACCAATCCACTCAAACCATGATTCAAGATCTCAACCAAGTCGCTGTTAACTAAATAATCCACGTTAATCACCCGATAAAGCATGGCCTTTCCGCTTATGGCGTGAAAGGTCATTGTTGTATTTATATAGTCGTATCTTCACAATGAAATTACACCATATCCTAGCGTCCATTTTGCTTTTGACTCTCGGCTGCACATCTCTGTTAGTCGGAGTCGCAAATATATCTCTGCCACAGATATTGGCTGGTGACAGCCAGAGCCTAAACATTCTTATCGTCAGCCGTCTGCCTCGTTTGATCGCCATAGTGTTAGCAGGTGCAGGCTTGAGCATTGCCGGCTTGATCATGCAACAAATTGTCCAAAACCGCTTTGCCGCCCCTTCAACCACCGGAACTGTGGACTGGGCAATGTTTGGCTACATCATTGCGTTGATATTTTTTGCGGATATGAGCAGTTGGGTCCATCTGTTCACCATCTTTGGTTTCTCCGTACTCGGAACACTTATTTTTGTTCGATTTCTCCAACATCTAAAGTTCAAGAACGCAGTACTTGTTCCACTCATTGGCATCATGTATGGCAATGTGGTGTCTTCCATGACCACCTTCATTGCCTACAAATACGATCTTGTCCAAACGCTGGGCTCCTGGACCGTAGCGAATTTTGCCTCAGTTCTGCGAGGTAATTACGAGTTCTTATACTTAGCGCTCCCCATATCCGTACTTGCTTACGCTTATGCCAATCGCTTCAGCGCTGCAAGCATTGGTGAAAGCTTTGCCAAAAACATCGGTTTGAACTACCAGCGTATCGTCTTCATTGGTGTTATTTTGGTGGCCGTTTTGTCTTCATCCGTCGTCATGATTGTTGGAATGATCCCATTTCTTGGACTTATTGTGCCTAACGTAGTGTCGATCTTTATTGGGGACAACATGCGACGCAACCTTCCTTGGACTGCGTACGCGGGCGTCATTTTAGTCCTAACTTGCGACATTTTAGGCCGCCTAATTATTTTCCCTTATGAAATTCCAATATCGATGATCATCAGTATTTTGGGCGGCTCGGTTTTCATTTATCTGATATTGAGAGACAAAAAGAATGCGTGATTCCATGAAAGTCATTCTGCTCGCAGTGGCCGCAACACTGATTTGTGCCGTATTTATCGGTAAAGGTTTAACACCAGATAACTATCAGTTTTTCTTGTCGCGTCGCATTCCCAAAGTATTAGCGATTGTACTCGCAGCGATGGCGATTGCTTCTTCATCGTTAATATTTCAGACCATCACCAACAACCGTATACTAACGCCTTCCATATTGGGCTTTGACTCCCTGTATGTCATGATTCAGGTTATGTTGGTTGCTGTGTTTGGTGGAATGAGTGCTTTGGTCATCAACACCAAGATCAACTTTCTCTTATCGACTGGCATTATGATTCTGTGTGCCATGACATTATTCAGCTTTTACTTTCGAGGTCGACAACGAAACATCTTTACCTTGTTACTGATTGGTATTGTGTTAAGCAGTTTGTTTAGCAGCATTACAGGCTTTTTCACGATGGTCATTGACCCAGACGAGTTCAATTTTATTCAGGGCTCTATGTTTGCCAGTTTCAACAACATCAATGATGAGCTGGTGTATTGGTGCATCATCCCCTTACTCCTCTGTGGTGCTTATTTAACCAAAATCGCCAACACATTGGATGTGATGTGGCTCGGCGTTGATAACGCTAAAAGCTTGGGTATCAATACCCACAAACTGACCATGCAGGTAATGTTTATCATCACGTTAATGGTGTCGATTTCCACCGCGCTGGTAGGCCCCATCTTATTTTTTGGGCTTATTGTAGTCGCGTTAACCCGTCAAGTATTTACCAGCTACTCACACCGATTACTTCTAGTTGCCAGCTCTATCCTGTCTGTTGTGTTGCTCTCCGGTGGGCAATGGGTGGTTGAAAACCTATTCGACTTCGACACGACCATCAGCGTTATCATCAACTTTGTTGGTGGCGGCTATTTCTTACTGCTTCTTATGAAAAATAAATTCGATTAAAGGTGTATCTCATGATCCGTATTCAAGGTTTAAGTAAACAATACAATGAAAAATACGTGGTAAAAAATGCGGATGCCCTTTTTCCTCTTGGAAAAGTCACCAGTATAATCGGTCCTAATGGTGCCGGGAAAAGTACCCTGCTTTCGATGGCAAGTCGTCTGACAGAGAGCGATGCAGGTACGGTCGTGATCGGCGACAAACCGCTAGACCAGTGGGACACAGAAGACCTCGCCAAACGTCTGTCTGTTTTGCGTCAGTCCAACAACATCAATATGCGTTTTACCGTGCGGGACTTGGTGGCGTTTGGACGATTCCCCTATTCGCAAGGTCGTTTGACCGAAGAGGATAATCGCATTATCAATGAGTCCATGCAGCAACTAGAGATTGATCACTTACACGATCGTTTTATTGACCAGCTTTCTGGTGGCCAGCGTCAAATGGCATTTATCGCCATGGTAGTCGCCCAAGACACGGACTATATTTTCTTAGATGAACCTCTGAACAACCTCGATATTAAACACTCGGTCGACATCATGAGCACGTTGCAAAAACTCGCTGAACGCAATAATAAAGCCGTCGTAATTGTGATTCATGATATCAACTTCGCGTCCTGTTATTCAGACCATATCGTCGCGATGAAACTGGGTGAAGTGATCAAAGCAGGCAGCGTAAACGAAGTGATTGATGAAGCGGTATTGAGCGATATTTACGAAATTCCATTCAGTGTTCAAGAACTCAATGGCAATCTTATTTCGTTGTACTATCGGCGTTAATTACCGCATGACAATACCAACAATGAAATGGAAGGCGACCGTGTGTCGCCTTTTTTTTCGACAACATCCGTAACAAAACTGCTCATCATTATTTTTATCCCTTTCTGAGCATGTACTAAGCTTCGAGAGTACCCTGCAAAGTAATACAAAAAGGAATGAGTATGAAAATGAAACATGTTGGATTGGCAGTTCTCGCGACGCTCGGTAGCGCGTCAGTCCTTGCTGGACAAAACATAACTTACCAAGTCGATGGTGAGGCTTACGAAGGTTATTGGGCCAAAGTCGATGATAAAGCCCCACTAGTATTACTCATCCACGATTGGGACGGTTTGACCGACTATGAACAAAAACGGGCAGAAATGCTCAATAAAATGGGCTACAACGTTTTCGCTGCCGATCTCTTCGGTAAAGGCGTAAGACCGACCAAAGTTGAAGACAAAAGACAACATACGGGTGAGCTTTATAAAGACAGAAACAAACTTAGAAGCTTGATGAATGCAAGCCTAGTAGAAGCCAGTAAACTGGGCGGGAATTTAGACAACACCGTGGTCATGGGTTATTGCTTTGGCGGCGCAGCAGTGCTGGAATCCGCCCGCGCTGGGATGAACGCACGTGGCTTTGTCACCTTTCATGGCGGTCTTAGCACACCAGACGGACAAGACTATTCAAAGACGACATCTCCGCTGTTAATTCTACATGGCACCGCTGACACAGCCATTACTATGGCAGACTTCGCCCAGCTGGCTTCAGAGTTGGAAGAAACCAAGATCCCGCATGAAATGATCACCTATGGTGGTGCCCCTCACGCGTTTACCGTTTGGGGATCCGACCGCTATCGTAAAGACGCGGATGAAAAATCTTGGCAAGCCTTTTCCAGCTTTCTATCGGCCAACACTCAGATGTAAAGCCAACCTAGGGTCTGTTGACGTTTCGAGATGATTTTTGCAGCAGTTTGTGGATTCTTTATACAAGGCAGAGGCTTTGAAATGTAGTTGCCCTACCTGATAAGCCGATAACGCAGTAGAAAGGAGCCACAAACGCTGCCCGAAGGGTTCG
Organism: Vibrio mytili; assembly: GCF_049563345.1. Taxonomy (NCBI): domain Bacteria; kingdom Pseudomonadati; phylum Pseudomonadota; class Gammaproteobacteria; order Vibrionales; family Vibrionaceae; genus Vibrio; species Vibrio mytili. The sequence continues at coordinate 1,302,899 of NZ_CP110482.1, forward strand.
GCTAAAAGCGTTTTACTCTTTGTTGAGAGGTGTTTTGCTTAGAATGACTAGGCTACAAACCTCTCGCCGCGATTAAAACGCTTTTATCTCGAACAAAATTTAACCACGAAACGTCAACAGACCCTAGAGAGCAAAACAGACACTGAGATCATAAAAACACGTTTCGTCTTTTACGTTGTCGAGTGCGATCTACGGCATGGTTATTCACACTGTGTCATAATGAATGTAATATCCAAAAACCGTCAAGGTGTTGATTTACTAATCGTTCTTTCTACACCTTGACGTTATTGGGGATTCGTTATCGACTTTATGATCATGACAAGGAAAAACAAATGGATTGGTATATCAGTGTATTAAAGAAATACGCCGTTTTTAATGGACGAGCGCGAAGAAAAGAGTATTGGATGTTCTTTTTATTCAACCTACTTATCTCTTTGGCACTTGGCATTGTTGACGGCTTACTAGGCACAACTATCATCGGTGGTCTTTATGGTTTAGCGGTATTGATTCCGAGTATTGCCCTCACCGTTCGCCGATTGCATGACATTGGTCGTACAGGATGGTGGGCACTGATTGGATTTATTCCTTTTATTGGTTTAATTGTTCTGCTGGTATTTGCTGCAACAGACGGTGAATCAGGCAACAATCAATATGGCCCAGATCCTAAAAACTCAGACGGTGTGCAGGCTTAACACGCCGACTTCGGACCTTTAGGTCGCTGAGTTCAACCATCGACATCACACACGGCTCATTTTGTTGAGCCGTGTGTGATTTTAGAACACAAATTTATCATCAAAAAACCTAATCTTTACGATAAAAAACTTCTTCTTTCTTTGCTGCATTTTTTATTGCGCACAAAAATAGATGACCTTAATATCACGCTGCTTCTTGATGATAGCCAATCCGAGTACATCACAGCAGTTTTGTGGCAAGGCGATAGAGCAACTATCCAAGAGTTTCTTTGATGGCGGTAACCCGCTTTTATTGACGCTCCACTTTTCATCACATCATCCATGAAAAGTGCTACTTAACTTTGGAGGTTTGCTATGGCTCATTCTGCGTCTGTACTTGGTTTTCAATCTTTCTCTTCTCCAGCATTACCTGCGGAGACAGTCAATCTTATTCAAACCTCTGTTGAGCAGTTTGGCGCACCATTGCTTATGCTCGACTGCGATATCGTTCGCCAACAATACAGAGCACTGAACCAAGCACTGCCGAACGTGACTCTGCACTTTGCCCTAAAACCACTGCCCCATCCGACGGTAGTGAAAACACTATTGGAAGAAGGCGCAAGTTTTGATTTGGCGACTTCGGGCGAAGTTGACTTGGTAAAACAACAAGGCGTACCTGCTGAACGCACCATTCACACGCACCCTATCAAACGTGATCGTGATATTCGCGATGCATTGGCTTATGGCTGCAATGTGTTTGTTGTCGACAACTTGAACGAGCTAGAGAAATTCAAAGCGTACCGAGATGAAGTCGAGCTGCTTGTTCGCCTGAGTTTTCGCAACTCTGACGTATTCGCCGATCTGTCGAAAAAGTTCGGTTGTGCGCCTGAGCAAGCATTAAACATTATTGAAACGGCTCAAGCGTGGAATATTCGCATCAAAGGATTGTCATTCCATGTCGGTTCTCAAACGATGAACCCACAAAAATACGTGGACGCGATTCGTACTTGTAAACAAGTCATGGCTGAAGTCGTTGAACGCGGTTTGCCAGCGCTAAGCACATTGGATATTGGTGGTGGATTCCCTGTGACGTATACAGAACAAGCCATGCCAATCGCGGACTTCTGTGTACCAATTAACGAAGCGCTTAATGAACTGCCTGAAACCGTCCACGTTATTGCAGAGCCAGGCCGCTTTATCGTCGCAGCCGCTGTAACCAGTGTTGCGTCAGTAATGGGACAAGCAGAGCGTGAAGGACAAATGTGGTACTACCTAGACGATGGTATTTATGGTTCTTTTAGTGGTTTGATGTTTGACGATGCGCAATACCCACTGGTAACGTTGAACCATGACAGAGAACACTACCCTAGTGTATTGTCTGGCCCAACTTGCGACAGCATTGATGTCATTGCAGAAAACGTCATGTTACCGAAGCTTGAGAACGGTGACTTGGTTATCGGTCGCATGATGGGGGCATACACCAGTGCAACCGCAACCGATTTTAACTTTTTCAAACGTGCGCAGACCATTGTGATTAATGAGCGCGAAGATAACGACCAGCGTCTATTTGGTTAAATTTTTATCAGAGCTCGGTGAATACCGAGCTCAACTAACACGACCTGCAACGTTTCAATCTAAGGATTTGGACTTGAGCAGAGACTGTAATTCAGTGAATGGCAATGATTTATAAAACAGCCATCCTTGCACATAGCCAGACTTACAGCGCTCTTTGATCATGTGGTATTCATACTCAGTTTCTACACCTTCAAACACGACCTCTCTGCCAAGATTTGCAATCAATTCCATGATTGAGTTAACCATACCTTTTTTCACATCAAAGTTGAGTGCATTCACGAATACACGGTCAATCTTGATGTAGTCAAAGTTAACCTCAGTTAGCCAAACTAAATTGGACACACCTGTTCCGAAATCATCCAATACCACCATAAAGCCTAACTGACGAGCTCGATTAGAAAAGTCGGTAAGATCAGCCAGTGCAACGTCAATACTTTCTGTGATTTCTATTTTGATCTGTTCAGGTCTAACCCGTTGCTTTTTAGCAACCTTCTCAAGAAAAAGTAAGAAACCATGATCTAAGACTTCATAACTCCCAACATTAATTCCGACCGAAAACAGTGGATTATCGCGCAATATCGGTGCCATATCAGAGATAGAACGCTTCGCAGTGAAATGCGCAAGCTGAGGGTATAAGCCGCGCTTTTCTGCAATTCCAATAAACAGATCTGGTGGTACATAACCAAATACATCATCTTTCCAACGTACCAAGCTTTCAACCCCCATAATCTTACCGTCCTGGATCGCAACGATGGGCTGGTACTCCATGAATAAGGATTTGTTAATTAGTGCTTTCCTAAATCGCGACTCAATGGACTGATTACTTACCATCACCATTTTTGCTAAGTGAGTAACCAGATAAGCAAAAATAATGCTCAAGAAAAGGATGAGTTGTTTGGTTTTCCCGCTGTAATGAGCAAGACCTGCGTTAGAGTTTGAGCTCTTCACACAATAATCGTATTTCTCACTACAAAGATTGGTTTCCAAACTTAAAGAAAGAGGGCCTCTTTTTACTTGCTTGAAAGTGTACTCATCAAAGATGTAGCCACTATTAGAACTAGAGTAAATTTTAAATGAGTGGTTAGGCGTGGACTTAATCATTCGCGAGTAAGAAATGGCGATGTTTACCGCGAAAAAATGATTTTTAGCCGTGATATTATAGTGGTTAGAAATATCATAAAGATTTTTCTCATTTGAGTAAAAACGATAGCCATTCTGTGAGCCAACATCTTGAGCTTGGAGTTTTATTGGCGTTATCTTTCCCCAATTTGCTGTACAAAATACCTCATCATCAACGATATAACCGACATCAAAAACTTCCAAATTCACCTGAGCGATCTCTCGAAGCTTGTTGATATGCTCTTTGGTGCATTTAAAGTCCGATAACTGTTCCGTAGCAGAAAGAGCAGAAGCCAACTGATCGGTCACCATTTCAGTATATTCTAATACATCAGCAGTAAAGTCTTCTTGCTCGTCTTGCTGCAGTTGATATGAAAATAGCATGGCACTGAACAGAGACGTGAGTAAAGACAGTATAAAAATACCACTCAGTAAGATTTTTGCTTTCAAACTCAGCCTCTTCTACTTTTCGAGAAAAATATACATTGTGATTCTCAATCATTAGTTGAGAATAGCAGTAAGTTACTCATACGACTATAGATTCCGTGTAAATTGAGAGGTCATCATTCTTTGAAATAACTCTTAGTTCGAGTACGCCAACTTTAATGACAGGAATAAAACGCTTTTACTCCTATCACTAAGAATATCTATTGAGATGATGGCCCAGTCCTATATCGCTGAACTGGTGCAACCTTTAGAGGGGTGAGTTGTAAATGACGGAGTACGCTGTTGCCACCGATTGATACAGCAGACAGTGCATTACTTCCTGGAAGTCCAAAGATGAGATTTGATAATGCGCTCTCTCCATCATTGACAAAGACTTCAACGGAAAAAGTATCGACAATGATGTCCAGTTTCACTTTGTCATTAAGAGTGCGAACCGCCGCAGACCGCTCCGCTCGATACTCTTTAGGCATTGAGCTTGCTATCGCATCACTATCACGCCGCACAAACACGGTTTTGTCGTTAAAGTTGTACCCAACGACGGCAAAATGCCCATCCTTTTCCTTTAGGCGAAACTGAATCTCTCTCGCATCAGAGTGTGCATCAAGTTCAACTCTGAGACGGTATGCATCAGACAGTGGCTTGGGGAAAACCGTTGGCGATGCTTCAAATACATCCACTGCCGAGCGAGTATATGCATCGCCTTCTAGTCCTGCGATAGCCTCAATGGGCTTGGACGTAAGAATCGCCTCGCCATCCACAGTTTGTAGCTTCATTTGACGCACGATTGAATCAGCAGCACCTGACCATTGTCTAGTCGGTAAGTCCGTGGCGTAAGCCCAATTATTCAGCCAGCCAATCGCATACCGAGAGTTAAATCCCGGTTTTGTGTCTAAGCGGGTATCGTCCCACGATACCATTGCATAAAAATCAGCACCGGCGTCTAGCCATTGTGGTTCTTTCCTTTCTGGTATAAACCGTTTTCCATCCCAGTTTCCAACCCAATAAGCGGTACCTGTTGTTTTCCCCATTCTAAACCCATTCGCTCCAGATGCTAGTATCCATCGGGTCTTACTAGGATCGCCATCAAGGGAGAGTTGAAACAGATCAGGGCATTCGAGAAGACCAAGGTCGTTACGATGGAAATCAGATTGATGCGTCCAACGCTTAAGGTCTGGCGAGGTATAGAATCCGATTTTATTTCCTTCAGCAAGCGCCATAATCCATTTACGATGCTTCTCATCCCAGACTATCTTTGGGTCACGCCAGTGTTCAGCCCCGGGGTTATCCATAATCGGGTTATCGTCATACGCTTTAAAATGGTAACCACCATCCGTTGAAATAAATAGCGACTGACGCTGCACACCGTCATGCTGTTGAGTCACAATTGCGATAACCGCCCCGGCACCAAAACCTGCGGTATTGTTCACATCAACCACCGCACTGCCGGTTTGAATGTCGCCAAGGCCATTTTTATATTTATGGATAGCAACCCCATGCTCTTGCCAATGCACCAAGTCTTTCGATGTCATGTGGTACCACTCAGTCCCATTTCCATGCGGATAGTCAGCGTTATAGAGATAGTAGTAGTGCCAGATACCATCGATCAGTAATGGGCGCTGCGGATCGTTCATCCAGTGTTTTTCAGGAGTAATATGTATTGCAGGTCGATAATTAGCCCATTCCGCACGATAAGAAAATGGTAAGGAATCTACAGACAACTGCCCGTCTTCGACACGTTGTACGCTACTTGCAATGCCTGGTATTAATAATGTAACGAGAAGAAAAGTCGTAACGGCAGGTCTAAACCCTGGCCTTAAATAAGTAAATCGCATAGCCCTTCTTAATATAATAAAGGAGCGGAAAAACCGCTCCTCCAATCGATGACACAAATAACTTTGCTTCGTTATTTCAGTGCTTTTTCCTTTTTACCACTCGGGTTCACGTTTATGTTGGCAGGAATATCAGCCCAACCACCCAATCCATTAGCACCATAATAATAATCGACTTCAGATGTGTCCCCATCAATAAGCACTTTCACGGTAGGAGCCAAAGTGCCACCGCGTCGAAAGTTTTCTTTAAAACCGACCGTATCAATGAAGGATTGGATCAAACCATCAGGCATCACATAGTGTGAATAAGACTGGAAGTGGCCTGCTGGCTGGTTGTAGTCCGGATCAAACGGCGTTCCTGGGTAGAAGTTCAAATTCGTCGGATTACCAAGGACTAAACCTGAGCCTTGGTTCATCGGCTGGTAATCACTGCGAATGCCATTGCCGACAAAACCGTAAACCCCTTCAGGACCGGTAATGCCGTTTGCAAAAGTCGTGCTGTGGCTGATAGTGAATAGGTAGTACTTACCGTCTTTCTGGTAAATTTGAGGTCGTTCAGTCTGATCGGTTACACAGTTCGCTGAAAGAATCGGTGGCAAGAACTCCCATTCAGTCAGATCTTCATTGGTCGCTCTCGCCAAACCGACATTACCAATCTGGAACGTTGCACCTGATGAATTCACTTCTCTGACGGTTTCAGCGTACGGGTCTCCTACCTGATAACCAAGATCTTCCGCAGTACACTTCGCAGAGCCCCTCTCCATTGCTGAGTTACCCTCAAATACCATAAACGTTTCACCTGGGTGAGCAGGGTCCTCAAAGGTGAATGGATCACGGAAGTTAAAGTAAGGGTTTTGTTCTGCGGTCTGATAGTAAGTTCCGTCGGCTTCCAGTAGGTTAATCACCTTATCGAAACCCGTGAACTTCACGCCATTTTTATTTGCGTGTATCTTACCAACACTTAGCGCGATACGCGGATCATATGGCTTAATGTCATTACCTTCAGAATCACGATAAAACGCAACATCAGTAAAGAAAAGCTTAACCTCGCCACCTGGGAAAATACGAGCAGACCCAGACCACTGTGTTTGATGGCTGAAGGACTGATCCTCAAAAATTTGTCCGGTGACGCCTTCATCAAAGATCAAACCACCGTAAGTCCACCCACCGTTTTCAGGGCGCTGATCCGCTGGAATTCCCGCAGGACGATAGAAGTAACCGATCTTCGCAAATACATGACGGTCATCAAAACCTAGACTTCGATCGGCCACGAGCGAAAAAATAACTTCCTGCCCGTTAACGCTGTATTGGTTCGCATCCGCATCGGTTAGAGGCCATGAGTCCCATACCCAAACCTGTTCGTTAGACATATCTGGAAAATCTTGAGGGACGCTTGGCATCGTGTATTCCTCTGGCATCGAGTTTTCACGAGATCCTGCCATTGGGTCAGACAAACGCTTGAGCTGGCGTGCGTCAGCACGGGTCCACTTAGCGGTAAAGTCAGCATCAGGAGCGAATGCTTCTTGCGTGTGTACGGTAGGCTCTGGCCCTGGTTGAAGCTGAGCGGCGAAAGCAAACTGGCTAGCCGTTGCTGTCCCTATTAGCATCCCTAAAATAGGGACTCTCGCTTTGATTTTCGTTGAACGCATTTTACTTACCTCTGCTAATAAAATTTTGAAATTTTTAATTTTCTAGAAGTGGTTAACCCTCAGTATTGCGACGAACTAATCACATTAAATTGCTGCATACAACTTCAAATCAAAAGTTGAGAACGTTCCCTAAAATAAGCAAAACTTAAACCTTCACATCAAACAGACTATGAAAACGACTGAACACCTGTGTGAAAGTAAATCTCAAATATGTTTTTGTTATTGAAATACAACTAAATTTTCTTAGTCAGCATACAAAACTGGCGGTCCCGCTACCATAGGAAATATCCGTTAGATCGGAGACTTTGCGTCACCCTCTTTCGAAGGTTTTGCCTTTATCAGTTAAGCAACACTCACATGGGGAGATATGGTCAACTGGCCGTGGACATGCTGTTCTGTCCACGCGAAAAATCATAACAATGGAAAATGACAATTCAAGGATAATACGATTACAAGTATGAAACTCTGACAATGGCGTGACTCAATTGAACGTTGATATATGAAGCACTTCACGCAACAAAACCTTATTGAAACTAGGTTGGTTCCGGTTACAAGAAACAGCAACAATAGAGTTTGAACCAAATAAAAAACCTTCACACCAAACTAATTAAAAATAACCCAAAAAACACACAAAAATGACATAAAAACATAATAACAGAAAAAATTATAAGCAAATGCCCATCGCTCTCTTAACCTCACCCATTAAACAACTTGGTTGGTAACGTTACCATTCGTGCAATGAGGATATGTACCGACTTTCTCCTGATCGTTTATGACTTACCCCCAACAAGCCCTCCTACTCTTTCAAAACGAGACATATATCATTTTATATACTCTCACTCACACTAAGGTGAATTAAACTTAGAGTAAGTACCTAAAAAGACCTTTGGTTGTTTCACCTGATTAATACACATGGTGATCGGAATAGTTACCAATGTTTAAGGAGCGGATGTGTTTGAAGCTTTTACCTATCTAGCTGATTGGATGACCTACCGATTACTTGGCCTGTCGTCAGGCTCTAAGCTAGCAGACGCGACACATTTCTTTATCGAAGACACTACGAAGATACTCGCCTTATTGATCATCATGATATATGTGATTGCCCTACTGCGAGCATCCTTAAATGTTGAAAAGGTTCGCCATTACCTGGAAGGAAAACGACGCTTTTTTGGTTACCTAGCAGGCAGCTTTTTTGGCGCAATTACTCCGTTTTGTTCATGTTCCAGTATTCCTGTCTTTCTTGGTTTTACCTCTGCTGGTATCCCCATAGGAATCACTATGGCTTTTCTCATTACGTCGCCATTAATTAATGAAATTGCCGTGTTATTGCTATTTAGTCTGCTTGGATGGCAGTTCACCGTCATGTACGTCATCGTTGGCATGAGCATCGGCATATTAAGTGGCTGGCTACTAGATTTAATCGGCGCTCATCGTTGGTTACAGCCTATTGCAGCAAAGGCGATGCATAACGCGAAGAGCGCTACGCAAAGCGGTGTTCCTAATCATGCTCATACACACTCACGTATTACGCTTTCAGAGCGTCATCAGTTTGCCAAACAAGAAATGACTGAAATTGTCAGCCGCGTTTGGAAATGGGTATTAATTGGGGTCGGGATTGGTGCAGGTTTACATGGCTTTGTACCCGATGGATGGATTGAGACCCATTTAGGTCAAGGGCAGTGGTGGTCCGTTCCAGCAGCCGTGTTGATCGGCATCCCTCTCTACTCCAATGCGACCGGTGTTATACCCGTTATGGAAAGCTTACTCACTAACGGATTACCAATAGGAACAACGTTAGCATTTTGTATGAGTACCGTTGCTGCCAGTGTTCCCGAGTTTGTGATGCTAAAGCAGGTTATGCAGTGGAAGCTGCTAGGCATGCTCTTTGGTTTGTTACTTTTAGCATTTACAGTGATGGGTTGGATATTCAATTTACCATTGTGGCACTTCTAGGCGTTAGAAAATAAAATTGGGAGTCATAAAATGAAAGTATTTAAAGTACTCGGTTCGGGATGTACAAAATGCGTAAATACCGCAAAACTCATTGAAAGCATTGCCTTAGAGCAAGGCATTGAAGTGAAAGTAGAAAAAATCACCGATATGGAAACCATTATGGATTACGGTGTAATGTCGACGCCAGCTGTGGTTATGGATGAAGAAGTCGTGCACTCGGGAGGCATACCACAGACCGAAAAAATACGGTCTTGGCTAACCGCTTAACTCAAATCACTTAGTGGCATCACATTTCAGATAGGAAAAAGTATATTGAAACCTTAAACGTTTGTAGATTTTATTTCGCATTAGTCCAAAGCTTTGATCTGAGAGTTCCATCTTAAACATACTGAACTCACGGTGCTTACTGTCCCACAGCTGAATTTGTTCTATGCAATCTTGCATAAAGCTATCTTCACACTAATTAGATCGACTCAAAGGATTCAAATAGTGGTTGAGTCCAGACGAATCAAATTAAATCCTATTTTAGAACTCATCACAGTGCTAAGTAAAATATTCTCATTCGAGTTAAGATTAGCAGTCTCAGACATTTTGCAATGCCTGAGACTGCTAGCATTTTCAAAATTATTACTTAATTAAGAGCGTTGTTCGACAAAGTGCCCTTTATCAGTACCACTTAGATTATATCTAGTGAGCAATAATGAACTTGCAATCATTATTGTAAATGGAATATAAGCTAATAAAGCCATGATGCCATCCGTTGCTTCGGTCGTAATAGCTTCTGGGTTGTAGTTATATTGAGATAATACAAAACCAGTGATTACCCCTGACAACGCCATCCCTAGTTTTTGGCAGAAGCTAAATGTTGAGTAAACAAGTCCCTCACTTCGTACACCTGTTTGTTTCTCACCGTATTCAATGGTGTCTGGCACCATAGCCCATCCCATAGCCCATGCAAATGCGTTTAAGAAACCTTTCGCTGCAATGATTACAAAGTATAACTCGATTGAGTTTACTGTGTAGAAGTTCAATGCAAAGAACAGGTGTACTAAACCAAACATGGTTAATGTAACAATCGTCGTTTCTTTCTTACCGTATATTTTAGCTACTGTTGGAACAATGAAAGTACCGAAAAAAGTCGTTATCGTACCAACCATAATTGAAGTACCGATAAGGTCGGGTCTTTGAATTACGTGTTCCAAGTAGTAAATATTGATAGAGAAAGAAATGAAAGCAGCAGTTAATGTCATTAAGAACACAGTTGACAAAATGAGCAGTGGTTTGTTTTGAGCAACAATACGGAAACCATCTTTTAGTTTGTACTTAGTTTCTGTGGATGCATTGACAACTTGACGCTCTTTAGTTGTTGCAAATGTTATCCATAGTAAAAGTGTAGATAACAGCGCTGCAAAACCCATAGTATAACGGTAACCTAACAGTTTATCTCCTTCACCAAAGAAATCCACTAGGTTACCAATTTGCGCAACAACCATACCAGATATTACAGCGAACATTACACGAACCGCAGTAATCTTTGTACGCTCGTCAGGGTCTTGTGAAATTGCCGATGTTAATGCTGAGTAAGGAATATTAACAACGGTATAAGCAAGGCTTAATGCAATGTACGTGACGGTAGCGTAAGCAATTTTACCGGTAGCTGACATATCCATTGGTATGGTAAAACAAGCAAATGCGGTTAAACTAAGAAAAACTGAACCGAATAATATATAAGGTCTAAAACGACCATAGCGAGTATTTGTTTTATCTACAATCATCCCCACAACAGGGTCTGATACCGCATCAACAATACGAGCAACTAAGAAGATAACCCCCACCACCGCAGCGTCAATTAATGCAATATCGGTGTAATAGAACATAAGGTAGGTCATAACTGTCTGGAATATGACGTTACAGCCTAAGTCGCCTAAGCCATAGCCGACCTTTTCTTTCATCGAAATTTTCATAAATTAACCTTTGTATATCACGTAGCCGTAGCTTTCTAATTTGTTGTTGTGATAGTTGTTTGACATTAAAGGAGTCATTGATTGTAGAGTAGACTCTTTGATTGATACGGAATCAGTTGACATATTCACGGCGACAACAAAACGTTCATTTTCAAATTTACGTTCATAAGCAACGATGTTTTTGTCTAAGTCGATTAATTTGGTATCACCAAGCGTTAATGTCTTTTCCTTTTTACGTAGGTTAATAAGATTTTTGTAATGATTTAAAATGGATGTAGATTCATTAATCTGTGACTCAACATTAATTGTGTCTTTGTTTGGATTAACATCGAGCCATGGTTTAACTTGACTAAATCCAGCAAAATCACCGTGTGTCCATTGCATAGGCGTCCTTGCGTTATCACGACTCGCCAATGACACTTCCATAAGTGCTTGCGCTGGGTCCATACCCGCTAGCACTTTTTCATTGTATTTGTTGATTGTGTCTAGATCATTATATTGAGCAATCGAATCGTAATAACAATTCGTCATGCCAATCTCTTCACCTTGATATAAGAACGGCGTGCCTTTTTGTGTTAGCGTTAATACCGCTAGTGCTTTTGCTGAATCTTTCCAATACTCTTTTGCATCATTACCAAATAAAGAAACCTGACGTGGTTTATCATGATTGGAGAAGAACAAGGTATTCCAAGCACCTTGCTGCTCAATTTCTAACTTGGTCTGGAGTTGACTTTTGTAATAAGCAACAAGATCGTTATTGAACACTTCAATCTCAGGTGGGACAAATGAGATAGCCATTTGGAATTGTTGCGCCTCAGGAGAAACGTAGGTCATGATCCCTTTGCTATCAATATCATTGATTTCGCCAACACTAAAAGCATTATAACGGTTAATAACGTCCATAAAGCCCTTGATATAACCATGACCGATATCTTTGTTAGCACACGGGACGGTAGCAAAATCGTCACTCTCACAGGCATGGAAGTCGTTTGGTTTTTCTAAGAATGAGATGGCATCAATACGAAAGCCATCAACGCCCTTTTCTAGCCACCATGCGATCATTGTATGAATTTCTTCAACTAATTTTGGATTACTCCAATTGAGATCGGGTTGCTTTTTACTAAAGACGTGCAGGTAATACTGATCACGCTGGGGTTCATACTCCCATGCACTACCACCAAACGCAGAACGCCATTTATTAGGTTCTTTACCATTTACACCATCAGCCCAATGGAAATAATCAGAATAAGGGTTGTCTTTAGAAAGCTTGGATTGTTCAAACCATTCATGTTCATCAGAACAATGGTTGATTACAAGATCCATGATTATCTTAATGTCACGGCTATGACACTCTTCAATTAACTGATCAAGATCAGACATTGTGCCAAATTGGGGAAGGATTGATTGATAATCGGAAATATCGTAACCGTTATCGTCAAGAGGTGACTTGTAGACTGGACTTAACCAAATGGCATTAACGCCAAGATCGGTTAAGTAGTCAAGTTTAGAAATTACACCTTGTAAATCGCCTATCCCATCGTTGTTGCTGTCTGCAAAACTTTTTGGATAAATTTGATAAACAATAGTGCCAGGATTAATTGTGTTCATTGTTATTGCCACCGTATAAAGTATAAATGTATATAGGCGAGCGATAATCGGGATTTGCCTCAAAGGAGTGATAATCGACTGATTTGTCTCGGTTCAGTTGGAAATTCGCTCTTTTCCTGTTGGAAAATTACTCTTTTCTAGTTGGAAAATTACTCTCATATGGTTATAAAATACACGCAACCTTACTTAATGTGTGAACTGGATCGCGTTTTTATCATATTTTATGTTTTTATTGAAAATACATCACATTTTTATGTAATTTTTTGAATATCAGCGGTCATCGATATGCGTATTGTCCCAGATCTGATCGTAAGATTACGATTTAGTTCATTCGATTTCTGCAACAAAGCCTGTAACGAATTCTGATCCCAGCAAACTACCGGGGCCACATATAGAAAACTAATTAAATTCTAATTTAAAAGGAGGTATAAAAAATTTATAGCTTCTAATTTTACTTATAATGTGATTATTGTATTTATAACTAACTATAGAAGCATGGATGACTATATGGTGGGTTAGTATGGGTAAAAATATATAGAGCTAGTTACGTTGTTCCGATGAATGATCAGAATGAGATTATGTAACCCTCCCTGTTTTAGTGGCACTCTAAATTAGATTTTTTCCTGCTTTCGTGCCTTGCTAAATATTCCCAAGGAGTCAGATCATCCAGTGAGTCATGAGGTCGTTCATCGTTGTATTCCCTCATCCAGTTGTCTATCAGCTCTCGGACTTGACTCAGTGTTTTAAACACGTACATATCCAGTACTTCTGTCCGATAAGTTCGGTTAAAGCGCTCAATATATGAGTTCTCTGTCGGCTTGCCTAGCCGAATGAATTCGAGCTGTACGTTATTTTCGTCCGCCCACTCAGCCAGAGTTGTTGAGATAAATTCGGGGCCATTATCCATACGCAACTTACTTGGCAACCCACGCCAGGCAATGACACGCTCTAGAACCCGTATCACGCGTGGTGCTGGCAGGTTTAAATCCACTTAAATCGCCAGTACCTCACGGTTAAAATCATCTACCACATTAAACGTACGAAAGCGTCTGCCACAGACCAGTGCGTCACTCATAAAGTCGATAGACCAGCAACCGTTAATCCACTCGGGACATACCAGCGGTGTGGGGTCACGCTTGGGTAAGCGCTTTTTACCCTTGCGTCGCATGTTTAACTTGAGCGAACAGTACACGCGATAAGCCCGCTTATGGTTCCAGGTGTGTCCCCAACGCTTGAGTACTTTAAATAACTTGCCAAATCCGTACGCAGGATACCGCTCTACAGCTTGTTGTAGTTTGGCCAGAACCTCATCATCTCGATGAGGCTCTGGCCGTAGCGATAGACTGAGTCACTGATGCCAACTGCGCGGCAGACTTCATTCACCTTTCGGCCAGCCTCCACTTCCTTCAGGATCTTAACGATTTGTGTTTCTGTGTAGCGTGATTTCTTCATCATGCGCTCTCCGTTTGTTTCAGTTTAAACGGAAAAGCTCTAATTACTAGCGACCAGTTTTTCGGGGAGGGTTACAAATACATTTGTATCATCTGTATTTGTCGGCTTTTGAGGTATAAAAACGAAAAAAAACCGCTGTAAGAACAGCGGTTTAATTTTTTAAAGTGGCGGAGAGATAGGGATTTGAACCCCATCTCTTTGAAAACCTATATATATCAAGCTCTTGAATTTTCTAGCTTTCTACGTTCATCAACCAAATGTCACGTTGACGAATGTTAATCACAATCAGTATACGAAAACAATCGAACTTAGCAAGAGCATCAAGCATATAAGCCGAAATATTTTCTAGTATCCTTACCCAGTCAACTAATCCTCTTAATCTTAGCTATTACTGATTACCCCTGTGCGGGGGTAAAATTAACTTTAACCCTCATAGGGGTTAAAGTGCTAATATCCCCTACAGGGGTTAATTTAGATTGGAGGCAGATATGCTCATAACAAGTCCTAAGCAACTGGGGATATACTTGCGTGATGTACGCAGGAATCAAAGGCGCAACCAAACTAAAGTCGGCGATATTGTGGGTCTAAAACAGACCACGGTATCGAAACTTGAACGTGATCCTACCTCGTCCAGTATCGAAAGTCTGATGCGCCTGCTGTCATCACTAGATCTTGAGCTACATATTCAAGACAAAGCTGTAAGCCGTGAACAAGCAAAGCTTCGTGATCCTGATGATTGGTAAAATCCTATAACTAAGTTGTTCTTTCACAACAATCGAGTTAGTAAATCGATTATTGTTTGGCCTGCTTATTTCTGCCCCAAATTTTTTAGGACTATTCCCTATCACACCTTGCTAATTCTTCACTTACCCCAATTCCCCTAATATATGGAAATCTCCCCCTTCTGCACTTTGGTTAGGGGAGCACAACTTTTCCTATCTAGCTTATGAATAGAGGGAGTTGGAGGTTTTCAGGGATAGCAACTCCAGCTTGTTTTAAGAGAAGCTTTAAAGTTTCCCTTAAACAGTCAGCATCTTGTGAAAAACTAAGTTGAAGTCCCAATGTCTGCAATGATGGAGATACGGGCATGCTACCTTCAATGCTGTAGTCAAAAGTATGGAAGCTCTGGAATGACCTCTCTGCATCCCCCATCGGGTGAATGATCGTCATGGAACAAACTAAGCTATTTTTGTTAGACCTATTGTGTATGCCATGAACATATTTCATCGTACATTCTGGTAGGTACTTGGAAAAAGCTAGTGTGGGGTATGTATACTTAGCATCTAGCACTATTAGTTTTGATGGTTTGTTTTCATTTCGAACTTCAATCACAATGTCAGGACATCTATGTGAATACTTGTGCTGACTGGATCGAATTGTCACCTTTCCCTTCCTTAGCACTTTACCTTCAGAGTTGATATATGAGCTTTCATTCGAGCGAGAGTTTTTCGGCATCCAATAAGTTGGTTCCCTAACCAAACTGATCTCGTTGCCATCTATATCATGCATTAGAGAGTTGATAGATTTCTGACCTTTAGTAGGGTTTAGGATACTGTTAAGCGATTCACCAATTCGATAGTAAGTGTAAGACTCAAATAGTGTCGGAATACTCTTTATCGCTAAGAGGTTTTGATACACAGACCAATCAGGACAGCTTCTTTCAAACCAATTTATATACTCAATAAAAACGCCTCTATAACTCTGTTGAGCCTCTGCTTTTTGAGTGAGTATAGGTCGATCAAGTACGTAGTTTGTCACGGGAATCGACGCATCCAAGCTATGTTTTAGGAACTTTAAGCGGTCAATTGCTCGTAAACATCGCGTTATTTGGTTGCCAAGCAGCTCTTTTTTAAATCGATTTACTTGGGTAAAAAAAGAGGAATAGCCCTCGGGTATCTCCTCACTAAATGTTGATTTTAAACTGCCAGTCCTGTTGTAGTTTGTCAGTTGTTTATCAGCTTCATTTAGAAGAGTTACAATAAAACCGTGAATTACTTGGTTCTCGTATAGGTTAGAGTTTTCTTTGAGTACAGGAACTTGTACAGAATGAGCCTTATACATTCTGTCATTGAACTCAAAGTGAGCACGATCAATATCATCAACTTCTTCTACCACAGATAAGTTGTCTAATAGCCACCCTAATGCACTGTCATCCAAGTCCTCCTCTCCAGATGCTTGTAAAACACGATGTTCAGGCAAAAGCTTAGTTATAGGCTTTGAAAACAAGCTCTGAAACAGAAATGATAACTTATCTATAGTGTGCTCAAGCCTTTCTAAGCTACCATTCGGGGAAGTTGAGCCTTCCTTAAAGCCAGCTCCATGCTTTGTTGTTTGAAATAGAGAGTGAAGTTGCTCATCCCCTAATGTAGCTAGATAAGAAAGCATATCCTCTACATTCTTAGCATTGAGTTTTGATGCAAAAATCTCAAGTGGAGCAAAATTTTTGATTACTTTGCTTCCTTCTTCGTCTTCAAGTTCGACTGCAAGTTCTGCTAAACCAAAATAGTTAATGAACAGGCAGTCAATTGAGCGGTTTTTCAGTCGTTGAGGTTTCCAAATAAAATTCGTGTGGTCTTCACCAAAATCAACGTAAGTAGCTGGAACCTGATGATCGTAGAGATTTAATATCGCACTTTGAAACTTTGCGGGGACACTTAAAAGTAATTCAATAACTTCGTTTTCTTTTACCCATGAGGAAGGCTCCAGTTGGAAGCCGACCTCGTTTAGTCGAATAACCTCTCCAGATCTACTACCTGATTTAATGTGTAGCTCTAAATGCATATTCGCCTAATCCTAGAAGTATGAGTATGAACCTGTAAACTCGTTACCGCTCGCAAGTATTCTCTCAATTTCAGCGGCTGAGCGAGGGTAGGTTTTGTTTACGATAGTCAGTAATTGCTCTAGTCGTTTTCTGAAGGAAACGCCGTAGCCTTCAATGTGTGGTAGGATATGTTGTTGGATAGCAAAGTCCATCGCAGCTTCTGAACCAATCATCTGACCTGCAACATCACAATAGTTTGTAATCGCATTCACTTTTCTTCTACTTATTGGAATAGCCTTTCCAAAAGCAGGATCTCTTGTACCTAACGTATCTATTATTTTTGCCAAAATAGATTCGTCAGCCTTAGATAATTCTGCATATTCTGGGACAAACAACTCCCGAAGCTTTGAAGCTCGCACGGAGCCATCCAGGACTAGGCTTGTTGTATCCAAAATCTTGTCTGTCGGTGAATCTAGTGTTATCACTGGTACTCTATCGATTAAGCGAGGAGATAGTTTTTCTGTGGTTGCATCATTATTGATGGTGGCAATAAACCTTGTGCTGTCTCCAACTTTTAGAAAGCGGAGGCTTTCGTGTGGGATGCCAGTATCGATTGGGCGGTTTAAGTTTTCTAAGTCACACAACGCAAGAAAGTCTGACCAATAGTGTTCCATACTAGACAAGTTTGCCTCGTCCAAAAGGATTAACTTTAGAGCATCACTATCTTTTGATTCTTTCCTTGAAAGAAAGCTATATAGCCCTGTTCTCGACTCTTGATATACATCTTTTAAGGAGTTGTAAAAACCGAGAGTATCTCTGCTCGATACCCACCCACGACCTACGGGAACGTAAAGGAAATTTTGGTCACCTCTACTACTTCCCAAGTGCAGAGCTTTCGCTAAACGTGTTGCTGTTGACGTTTTACCTGTACCTGGAGGTCCAGATAGAATCGTAAGAAAAGACTGATTTACAGAAACGATCAGGTTTGTCATTTCTTCTTTACTGAACATTCTACCGTTGTCCTGAGCAAAGTGTGCGTATATAGCATCTACCACTTGCTCCGCAGAATCTGGTTCAGACTCACAAAATTTAACAGGACTATACCTTTGGGCAGGTTTCGATACTGAAGCAGATTTACCGCTTAATACTCGGTTAATAGCCTCCATTTCACCTATTTTCTTTGCTAGTTCTTCTGTATCATTATTTTTAAGCGTTGCCTCAAATCCTTTTACTGTAGATTCAAGCCTTTTTGAGTGCTTTTCGTAGTAATTACACTCTTCTTTGAGCTTTTCTATTTCATTGACTAGCTCTAAGTGCTGAACCTTATCTATAATTTGCTTCTCTAATGAATTTTGCTCATCTTCTAGGGCTGCTATATTCTCACTCAGCTCTTGCTGCTTTAACTTGAGGGTTTGCCTTACCTCATCTTCAGTCTCTGCTGCAATTCGCTTAATTTCATCTTGCGCTTCTCTACGTTTCAAAGCGACGTTTTCTATTATCTGTGTAATTTCTTGCTCTTTGGCTGCTATCTGAGCTTTTTGTTCTTGTAGTTTTTGCTGAATTTTTTTCTCTTCAGCTTTAGCGTCAGCTTTAACCTTATCTATAAAATCGCTCAATAGTGTAGACTTGTTAATTTCCACATATTTGTTAAGAAACGATTGACCTGAACTGCTATCAAGATAGTTCTTCACTAATTCAAAACCGATGTCTGCTTCACTCAAGTATCTGTCTAGCAGACCTTTAAGACGTTCGAGTCTTTCATCATGTTTTCCAAATTTGTTTGCTTTTTCACTATCTGCAATAATTTGTTGAAGTCTTTCTGCCTCTTTTTTACCCAGCCCTTTAGTTTGCTTACCGAACCCGAGTTGATTTACAACTTTAATCAATTGATCATCGGAAACATAATCAATACTAGTTTTGTCGTTACGATGAGATGAAAGTTGTTTAAATGAAGATACATATAAACAACTCTCATCGTTAACTCTTGTCTCAACCAAGCAATTTGTGATGTCGGAAATTGGAAATCTACCAATGTAACCTCTACCAAACGATAAGCTTGGGTGAACGTAAGGTTCAACGATGTATCTATCGTCTTCTGTTTGGCTACTGGTTAAAGGCCCAAAAAGGTGGGCATCATCTAGTATGAAGAATGGGCGCGATGGAGGAGTTACCCCTGCTGGCAAAATACCATTCTCTTTACTTGGAAGGGGGACGGATACGATTGGTAGAAGAGTACTTGGTGTTAAATCCGAGAATGCTGACTCATCTCTAGCCCAATAACGAGGAGAACCACTTTGTTGTGTTTTCTCTTCATCTAAGTTATGGGATTTAAGGATGAAAAGCTCGCCCGACTCATAATTAACATCAATATCTGGATAGCCTCTTGATACTAATATGTCTTGAGGATAATCGTGTCTGGATACTGGTGCGAATTCTTCATTGTCTGAGATGCTTAGTATTGGTGTGACAAAGCCCTGATTTTCATTTAATTGCGCAGACTTTATAACAATTAGCTTATTAAGAGCCTTCTTTTCCTGCATTGTATGTACCTAACCAATCGAATATTTGTTTGAACTAAATCCAAACATTATACGCTTTAATGGGGTTATAAGGCTTCAGAATTGTATGCTTATGATTTTGTTTTTAATTGTTCTTTGACGTCTATCATACTCTTAAATATGTTCGCCCCATGAACCAACGGAGTGGCATTGTTAGTGTCTGAAGTTCCAGGGTGGGTGCACATTGATATCTGGATCAGCATGCGCGCGCTTCTTCATGTGCTTGATCATATATAAGACAGTTAGCTTTCGTGGTTTCAACGATACAATAAAGCATGAAACTAGCATCGGTACCACTTGGTGTATTGGAGAATAACTAGATGGTATGTGATGGCTACACTAATAAGCTGGATACATCATTGATCGACATTCCGATACCAAAACTTGTACGCATTTTACTAAGTTAAGTGATTACACTAAGAAAGTTCTTTCCAATAGTGAGTAATGGCTATCAGGTTATGAAGCACTCAGCAAAAACAGGAGAGAATGATGCTTTAGAAGCTCAGCATAAGACAGATTTTCTCAACTTGCGGGTAAAGGTATTGAGGAAAACTGCCAGAGCCTAGTAATCGTAACACCTGTGCTCAAACAGGAAATGGACGAGATCATCGGTGACTACAAAATCGACCTCAATGGAGAGTTCTAGTAAACCTACCGTGCTCAATCAAACTCATTGCAAAGCATATGAGTATTCCTGCCAACGCGCTTCAAATCTCGAATCGCCGCAGACTCCGTGGCGATTCTTAGTGGTCTGTCATACAGAATTGTATTGTTCAGAATATCGATATCGTTGCGTTCAGTGTGTGTAAATTCGATCACCCCGTATGGAGTTTTGAATACACCTTTTCGACCTGTCGTCATCACTGTCAGACGATCAATAGGAATCTGAGAAATTACGCCATATTCTGAAAGAGCGGATTCAAGCGAGATGTAATTGTATTCACCACGACGTAGACTTTTAGCCACATATTCAATGGTATAGCCACCTTTATTGCGACTTAAAGCAAACACGTAAACGCCTCGACAAGCTCGTTCTAGTACCCCGAATTTGATCAAACGCGATAAACTTTGCTTAAAAGCTTCTTCACTGTCATCAAAAAATACTCTTCGCAAGTTGCGCTTGGTATATACGTAAATGCGTTGCCTATCAAATTTATGCAGACGCTCTAACGCCGTTTGAATATCCATATTGTTTAGTGTGATAAGTAGACGATAGTGGTAACCATAGCATACTTTAGTGTCCACTTGATGAGTCATTGACAGCATCACAAATGGAGTCAGTTTCTTCTAAAAAGTACGTAAGCTGCTTTTCAAGTTCATGATTTGCAAGCTTAAGTTCTGAGATATTGGATTGAGACTCATGTAACTTACTCTCTAAGATTCGATAATTTACTGAAAGATCGGTATATTCATCCTGGACAGTGCTTAACTTATGTTCAGAATTGTCCAGTGCCTCTGTCATTGACTGTAGTTTAGACGAACTTTCAGTTAGTTTGATACAAGTACTCTCATAGCGTTCAGATAGTTCAGTAAGCTGAGACTCAAGCTTTTTAGCATCGTTAAGTGCGTGTTCCAGTTGTACCGTTAGTGCAGAATTCATTTTTTCGACTTTTGATAGGCTGGCTTGGAGTCCACAAATGGTATCTTGCTGGTTTTCTAACCTGTCATTTGCTTGATTGAGTGAACTCGTAAGTTGACTGATATTTTTTAATAACTCAGATTTCTCGATTTGTGATTCGACTACCTCAGATTGCAGAGCTTCAATTTTCTCCTCTAGTTGATCATTTGCATCTGTAGCCCTTTGGAGAGTCTGTTCCATATCCGAAGCTTCTCCCTCAGACTGCTCTTTTTGTTTGATCGCGTGTTGACTGATTGCCTCTGCTTCTCTAATGCGTGTGTAAGTAATTGACTCAAAATGGGTATGAATACTGTCATTCATAGCAATAACAATATCTCGAAGTGATGTAGAGATATCGTATTCCTTTCTGTCGAGAAGCTCTTGAATTTCCGCTGGTAGCTCATATGAGGTCCTTACTTGAGTTGTTGCTGATGGGATATCATTTTGTGCTTCTGGAATCCTACCGTCAGCAATGAGCCTTTCCAAATCAGCCTGAATCGAAGAGCTTTTTCCTCTTTGTAAATACTCTCTAATTCGCCACCCGCTAGGCTTCTTTCCTCTGCTAATCAGCTCATTAGCGACTTGGATGAGGTCTTCGTCAGTGTAAGTTTTCGGTCTTGCCATGCTGTTCACCATTATTATTGTTTTTTTAATGAAAGTTAGTAAGTTAGTAAGTTAGTAAGTTAAGAACCTAACTAACTTACCTTTCAAACGTATCGTTTTCTGACTTTTCGTCGGTCTTATTGCGCTCAAAATTACTTTTGCGCAGTTCTACTGATTCCAACAGTACCTTTGCTTTAACCTGCATGCTTGGTGGCAGGTTCAACATATCTCTCATTGCGTTATCTAAGAATGATTCAACCATCCGTGCTTGACCTGATTCTTTAGCTTTCAAACCCAAGAAAACTGACTGGCAGAACTTGCTTAAAGGACGGATGATGTCATCTTTTAAGCTTTGAACTAACTTTTCTAAAGCGTGCTTTTCAGCACGCAATTGAACGATTTCTTTTTTCTCAGCAGAAATATCTCGACTATTTTGCCTTTTTAGTTCATTGATCATTTCGTTTTCGCCTGTAGAAATAGCAACTTGCGTTTTAATGTCGTCTAGTTCACTTCTTCCAGCTTCAATATCACTCGCGAGTTCCTTGCGTTGTATTGCTTGTCTTTTGAGCAAGTAGTTATTTAAGTTGTTTTTCCTCTGGCTTTTCGGAAGTTTTGCTTGCTGATCCATTTCTTTACGCTGCTTTGTTCTCCTTTCTGTTTCAGAAGAAAACTCAACTAACAACCCCTTTGAACGACACAAATGTTCATTCGCAAAATCCTGAACCATTCGTTGAAAGTAATGCCCAAAGTCTTGCGTCTCCTCACGTGTCAACTTTGAGTCACTAGGAAAGAAATCCTTTACCCCTGTAACTTTTTCTATGTATTCGCTCACAACTTGTATTTGACGTTTGTGAAGATCAAATTTGTAGGTTTTCTGATTCAAAGCAGATAAAAAATAATGCGTGTGGCACCCTGTGTTTTGGTTTTTATCCCGTTCATCGTCATGGCAAATAATTGTTTTAATTTCATAGTCTGGGAAATAATGCCCAAGAAATAGTCGAGTGAACTCGATATAATCCGAAGCACTCACCAAATCACTACCAACCTCCCATCGGTGAGGGATCTTAAAAATCCCTTCTTGGATGAATATGTTATTAGTCGGCGCTCTGTGTTGTAGCTGATTGTGAGCGTTCAGATAAGTCTCTAGCATCTTGAGACGCTGTTTCTTGCGCTGCATTGTCAGAAGAGAAAACTTCTGAATAGACGAGTACGAAACATGACCATCAGCTTCTAAAATACTCTGCAAAAACTTAGCAGCATCCGTGTTACCACTTTTAATTTCACTATCTATTGCGTTTTTCATTTTGCGGCGATACTGGCGCTGCTGTGTTTGAAGCTTTAACTGGTTGTGAACACGTGGCTCTGGGACAATCTTATACAAGAGTTCAAGCCGCTCAGTTTCAGTCCAAGATTCCAGTGGAGAAATATGGTTGTTTATCCAGATGAAATTGTGTTGGCTTAGCTCCTCATTGAACTCAAGTTTCTTGGATATTTTTGCATTAGTTGGAGGATCAATCCTGAGAGAGTGCGCAAGAGAGTGTTCGCATTTCACACGACTTTCTGTAGTTGAAGAGTAATTCATTCGTCGGTGGAATAATCTGATTGTTCTCATTCTCGACCTCCAAGAGGTCGAGTTAGAGAGTCAAGAGAGCCTTCTCTTGCCCGCAGCTTCCGTGCATCTTTTGCGAAGCAAAAGTGTGACGGAAGCGTAGCGGGTTGCCATGTCGTCACATTTTCAAAATGTACGACTTTATGTTTGTTCTCAATGGCCACTGTGCTCATCTGTCGCTCTCCAGCATGCCTTCAAGAAGTTGAATGAGCTGTGGTTTGGACTGAAGTTTTTTCAACAACACTAACGAAGAGTGAGGAACAGCAGGTAAAGTCACTGTTGGCTTTATTTGCGGTAGGCCGAATATCTCCTGAAGGTGTTGCGCAGCCTCTCTTGCGTAGTTTGGTGAATCTTCACGAATCCATCGACCGTAGTGTTTGTCGATCATTGTTGTGCTTTTATGCCCCATTTGAACCGCGAGCCAGTCTTTGCTGATCCCTGCCGTTAGGCACTGGGAAGCAAATGTATGACGTAGCTGACCAACACCTCTGTGAGCCACACCCGCTTGTTCTAGAAATTTGATGAAGAATCGCTCAGTGAATTCTTTAGCATCAGTAAAAGGTTGATTCGTTTTCGTATTTAAGAAAATGAAACTGACAGAGTCTTTCGTGAATGTTTTATTGTCGCATTCTAGAATGTTGATTGTTTGTGGGCGGCGCTTTCCTGTAAGTTTCAACTGCTCTTTCAATAGTTTTAAAGCAAGTGGATTTAAATCAACTTCACGTACAGAACCTTTAGTTTTTGGACATTTATAAATGTTCAATACGCAAGCTCTACGTACATAGAGCACTTCGCGTTCCCAGTTTATATCTTGCCAAGACAACGCTATCAGTTCACTGATACGAAGACCTGTCAACAGATTCAGCATTACGGCATTCTGTCCCTGGGTGCAGACATTCTTGCACTCATGCATCCGTGCTAATTCCTTTTTTGTGAAAGGGTTTGGCTCAGGATCCACTGTTTTAAAGTTCTGTACGCCTGTCATCGGATTTCGTGCAATTACGCCATCACGTACCGCTTTCAAAGAAATGCGACGTAAGATTGTCAGATGTTCGTTGATGGTTTTGTTTCGAAAGCGCTCGTGCCAACTTACCAGAAGCATATTAATCTGAGTGTGGCTAACTGCATTGATGGGGAACTCTCCCAATGCCTCGTTTATATTCTTTGCTCTGCTGAGGTCGGAGGCTAATGTCGAGGGAGCAGCACAATATTTTCTCTCTATGAGATATGCGTCGATGTAGTCTTTTACAGTTGGTGACTTTGTAGTTGTAATAGTTTTCATAATATTTTCCGTTTTTTATCGAATGCAAGTCATTCGTCAAAACGGAAGTTACGGCTAAAAATTACAGCCGTCAACTCAGTAAGGTATTGAATATTAACAATAAATTATTTACTTTTGACATCATTTGTCTATACGTAGAAATAATCGATATCGAATTTGAGATTATTTATCAAACCTATACGCATCGAGTTTATCGAGGTTTTTGACCTAGAAAATTTTTTGAAAAAAATGATCTGACTGGTCAAAAAATAACCAGAAGATTGGTTGGTAGGGGAAGATTGTGGAAAGTAGCAATCTCTGAAATGCTAAGACGATTGGGTTTGGCTTAATGGACTGAAAGACATGCTTGGTGAACTTTAGTCACTTATCGCAGAAGGAGCCAAAGTTTAGATATCATGGCGTATGGACTAGTTTTTTTATCCCCAAAGTGGTTTAGCTCAATAAGCTTGATGTGTTTCTCTTGCCATTTGTTGACCTATTTTAGCTGATGGTTAACTATGTAATCAGTTTACTATCGTGTTATATGTAGGTATTGTCTGTATTTTGTAAACTGTATTGTCAGTTGGAAACAATATGAACTATAAAGAAAAACTAAAATCGGATAGATATCGAACTTCCACTATTGGAGGTCGCGATTTCAATGAAGAAATGGAAAGCGATCGTGGCAGAGCAGTCAACTCTGCCGCCGTAAGGCGTTTACAACAGAAAACGCAAGTTTTCCCATTAGAATCTAATGCAGCTGTTCGAAGTCGTTTAACGCATTCGCTAGAAGTTCAGCAAGTTGGTCGCTACATAAGTAAAATTATTCTTAAAGAGCTTGGTAAGCAGGGGTTTGACCTCTCAGAGTATTCGGAAGGTTTTGTTAGTGCTGTAGAGGTATCATGTTTGCTACATGATATTGGTAATCCACCATTTGGTCATTTTGGCGAAGAGGCTATTAATTTATGGACTAAGTCCTTTCTCTCTAAAACCATACAAGATGCTTTTGGTGAAGAAACAGATTGTCAGAAGTTAATTAAAGATCTTTGTAATTTTGAAGGTAATGCCCAAGGGATTAGACTACTACATCAAATACAAGCTTTGAATCTTACATATACGCAATTGGCTTGTTTGGTAAAATATACGAGAGCCGCTTATGAAGATAAGCCTTCATCTTCTAATGATGAGTTCAAATACAGAAAAAAGAAGCCAGGTTTTTACCTGACGGAAGAAACATTGTACAAATCTATACAAGAAAACCTTGGGATTGAAGATGGTGCAAGATTCCCACTAACTTACATTATGGAGGCTGCTGACGATATATCTTACTGCATTGCCGACGTTGATGATGCCGTCGATAAAGGTATTCTATCAATAGATAAACTCCATTATGAAATAGCAAGAATATGGGAATCTTTCCGAGGTAAAGATGGCGTTGACGACTCTGTAGTAGATGAGGGTTACTTATTAAAAATCTCTGAAAAAGCTATGGAAAAAGCTAGAGAGCAGAAATTTAATAGTAACCATGCCTATATTTTGACACTTCGTACGACTTTAGTTAATGATCTCGCACACTATGCAGCTAGCCGTTATGTCGAAAACCATGATTTGGTTTTTTCGGGGGCTTTTGATGAGTCTTTGCTTGATGGGTGTGATAAGTACAATCTTGCAACCGAGACTTTAAGGCTTCTCTCGATAGAAAATGTATTTAATCATGCTGAAGTTGAAAACTTGGAGCTAAAGGGATATGCAGTAATATCTGGGCTGTTGGAAATTTATTCTCCGTTGATCAAACTATCGTTCTCGGAGTTTAAGACGCTAGCACAAAGCAACAGGTTAAAAAGTCATCCGATTGAAACACGTTTATTCCATAAGTTATCGAGTAAACATAAGAACACTTATTTTTCGGCAGTATCTGATCTCTATGCCGCTGATACCCCTTCAAACGCTCAAAAGCTAACTGAGATTTATCATCGTTCCAGGTTAGTAATTGATTATATTAGTGGTATGACTGATGGTTTCGCTCTAGAACAATACCAAAATCTTAGTGCATCTAAGTAATTAATCCAACAAACGTCTAAAACTTCAACTTATTTTTAAAAGCGGCTCGCTATAAGCCGCTTTTATCTCGGGTTTGAAAACCTTGTCAGTTGTTGTTAGTTGACTCAGTAGCTATAACTCTTAGAACTTTAGCGGTAATACGCATAGCTTTTATGCCAGTGGGTATATCAAGCTTATCTGAATACTGCACCCATACTTCACCATCTTTCGCAATACGTATCATGGCAAATGTATCGTTGAGAAATGATTTGCTGACACTTAATTGTTTATGAATGTCTTCCATACTAAAGCTCCTTCCTAGCCTAGATTTATTGCAATAGAGTACGGTGTATTACGGCGGTCTATACTGAGTTGCATTTTGTTTTCAGCTAAAAACTGCATAAGAAATATAAGCTTATCTTCACGCTCTATTTCTTGGGTATTAACTTCGTATCCAAGAGCCTCCTTGACAGAGTAGAAGGAGTCAACATTCGAGTAAATTTGATCAAGGAACAAGGGATAATCAAAGATCGTTTTAGAAGAGTCACGCAGCAAAGCTGATCTAAGTCTATATACTGCTCTAATCTGTTCAATTGATATCCCACAAGTTAACAGATTGAAGAAGTCATAGTTATTTGTAAAATCAGCATGCTCAATGGCGTCTAGAATCGCTTTAAGCTCAAAGTTTGCTAGTTTACGCATACATCACCTCTACTGATGGAAACTTGTTAACTGCTTCATTTAATTGCTGAATATTCGCTTGTTTTCCGTATCGTCCGAAGGTGATGTTAGGATGAGCATGCCCAACGATTTCAGCCACTATGTGCTCTGGTATATCAGCAATCTTTAACTCATCGATAAAAGTATGTCGGAATGAGTAAGCCGTTGGTCGAGCATTGGGCTTCATCCCGATTGTGGTTTGCAATTTCCCCAGGTTGGTACGGTATCGAAATGACCAATCTTTATTTTCTCCGTGCGGCTTATAATCAAAAAGCTGTTTCTGTTTTTGTTCTCGGCGCTCTTGCACATAATCAAGAAAGCCCTCTTTTATCAATTGATAGTGCAAAGGGATAGTGCGGAAAGCATTGGATGTTTTTAGCCGCTGTTCAGCGTCAGAATCGGAAACCGTGATGCATGAGACACCTTCAATGACTTGGATGTCATTAGTCGTCAACTGGCAAACTTCAGAAGGCCTACATCCTTGATAGAGCTGTAGTTTGGTTGTCCATTGAAACTGAGTGTCTTTTTTACGAAATTCGGGGCTAGAAAATAGTCTTTTAAGATCTTTTAACTGCCACCGATCACGTTGCTGTGATGCTTTTGTACCACGGCTTTTTGGTGCTTTTACCGCTTTGAAAATATTTCTTTCGATGAGTTCAATTCGTTCGCAATAGTCAAAGAACTGCTTATTTGCTGCAATGTATTCTTTTACTGTCTTTGCACTTAATCCTTTTTCAATTAAGTGATCTCTGTAAGTGTTGGCAGCTTTCGCAGATAAGCAGATCTCCTGTTTGGCTAGATAGTTCAAGAAGTTAGTACACCGTTGATTTAATTGAGTTAGAGTCAAAGGCGTTACTTGTTCCAGACGTTTACTACGAATAAAGTTATTTAACTCGGTGGTAAGTTCTTGTGCTCCAACCAAACGACTGTTTAGGCTTTCTTCAGGAGCAGGAGCAGGAGCAGGAGCAGGCATTGCTCGGGTCTCCATACTCATTGACGTACATTTTGACTGTGGGTTGTCTACATGCGGAAGATTAGAGCAGAACTGTTGGCGAATCTCCGCCACCTTTGTAGATAAGCTAATCTTAAAATCTGTATAAGGGATGTTTTCTGCTAAAGCTTGTTCATGTAGCGTGTGAATCGCGCTAGCAAGCTGAGCATTTCGTTTGGTCGCTAATCGACGATATTTAGTGAAAAGAGAGAGACGAATCTCTCTCGGATAACCCAGAGAAGTTTGCAGAATAGCGGGAGTGGAAATACGTGTATAAAACACGTTATTGCTCAGTTTAATCAAATACATATGTATCACCTACTTGTATTAGGTGACATTTGAACGTCTTAAAACGAGAAAAGCCCTTGATAAATCAAGGGCTTGAATGTGGCGGAGAGATAGGGATTTGAACCCTAGATACGCTATTAACGTATGCCGGTTTTCAAGACCGGTGCTTTCAACCACTCAGCCATCTCTCCACAAATTGTTACTAAAATTTAGTCTTACACATAGATGCTAATTTTTAGTCTTGGCTTTCATCTTTTTTAAAGATGAATACCTATTTAGTTTTGCCTTTAGATTTTCAAAATCTAAAAACAAGGAAGCAAGCCTGGCGATGTCCTACTCTCACATGGGGAAACCCCACACTACCATCGGCGCTACTTTGTTTCACTTCTGAGTTCGGAATGGAGTCAGGTGGGTCCAAAACGCTATGGTCGCCAAGCAAATTCGGGTTAAACTCGCTGCTTAAGCAAGTTTAATAATCTGGAAAGCTGTTTTTATTTCTCATTATCACACATTCAATGTTCTTTCATTGAGTCCATCAAAACCCCTTGGGTGTTGTATGGTTAAGCCTCACGGGCAATTAGTATCAGTTAGCTCAACGCCTCACAACGCTTACACACCTGACCTATCAACGTCGTAGTCTACGACAACCCTTTAGGATACTTAAAGTATCAGGGAGAACTCATCTCAAGGCTCGCTTCCCGCTTAGATGCTTTCAGCGGTTATCAATTCCGAACTTAGCTACCGGGCAATGCGTCTGGCGACACAACCCGAACACCAGAGGTTCGTCCACTCCGGTCCTCTCGTACTAGGAGCAGCCCCTTTCAATTCTCCAACGCCCACGGCAGATAGGGACCGAACTGTCTCACGACGTTCTAAACCCAGCTCGCGTACCACTTTAAATGGCGAACAGCCATACCCTTGGGACCGACTTCAGCCCCAGGATGTGATGAGCCGACATCGAGGTGCCAAACACCGCCGTCGATATGAACTCTTGGGCGGTATCAGCCTGTTATCCCCGGAGTACCTTTTATCCGTTGAGCGATGGCCCTTCCATTCAGAACCACCGGATCACTATGACCTGCTTTCGCACCTGCTCGAATTGTCATTCTCGCAGTCAAGCGGGCTTATGCCATTGCACTAACCTCACGATGTCCAACCGTGATTAGCCCACCTTCGTGCTCCTCCGTTACTCTTTGGGAGGAGACCGCCCCAGTCAAACTACCCACCAGGCACTGTCCTCATCCCCGATAAGGGGACCAAGTTAGAACATCAACACTACAAGGGTGGTATTTCAAGGTCGGCTCCACCAACACTGGCGTGCTGGTTTCAAAGCCTCCCACCTATCCTACACATGTAGGGTCAATGTTCAGTGCCAAGCTGTAGTAAAGGTTCACGGGGTCTTTCCGTCTAGCCGCGGGTACACTGCATCTTCACAGCGATTTCAATTTCACTGAGTCTCGGGTGGAGACAGCGTGGCCATCATTACGCCATTCGTGCAGGTCGGAACTTACCCGACAAGGAATTTCGCTACCTTAGGACCGTTATAGTTACGGCCGCCGTTTACCGGGGCTTCGATCAAGAGCTTCGACCAAAGTCTAACCCCATCAATTAACCTTCCGGCACCGGGCAGGCGTCACACCGTATACGTCATCTTACGATTTTGCACAGTGCTGTGTTTTTAATAAACAGTTGCAGCCACCTGGTATCTGCGACTCCTAGTAGCTCCATCCGCAAGGGACTTCACCGCCAGGAGCGTACCTTCTCCCGAAGTTACGGTACCATTTTGCCTAGTTCCTTCACCCGAGTTCTCTCAAGCGCCTTGGTATTCTCTACCCGACCACCTGTGTCGGTTTGGGGTACGATTCCAACTTATCTGAAGCTTAGAGGCTTTTCCTGGAAGCATGGCATCAATGACTTCACATCCGTAGATGCTCGACGTCGTGTCTCAGCCTTAAAAAGAGCCGGATTTACCTAACTCTTAAGCCTACGCACTTGAACCTGGACAACCGTCGCCAGGCCCACCTAGCCTTCTCCGTCCCCCCATCGCAATAAGTTGAAGTACGGGAATATTAACCCGTTTCCCATCGACTACGCCTTTCGGCCTCGCCTTAGGGGTCGACTTACCCTGCCCCGATTAACGTTGGACAGGAACCCTTGGTCTTCCGGCGAGGGGGTTTTTCACCCCCTTTATCGTTACTCATGTCAGCATTCGCACTTCTGATACGTCCAGCATGCGTTACCACACACCTTCAACCGCTTACAGAACGCTCCCCTACCCAATATACAAAAGTATATTGCCGCAGCTTCGGTTTACTACTTAGCCCCGTTACATCTTCCGCGCAGGCCGACTCGACCAGTGAGCTATTACGCTTTCTTTAAATGATGGCTGCTTCTAAGCCAACATCCTGGCTGTCTGAGCCTTCCCACATCGTTTCCCACTTAGTAGTAATTTGGGACCTTAGCTGGCGGTCTGGGTTGTTTCCCTCTCCACGACGGACGTTAGCACCCGCCGTGTGTCTCCCGGATAGTACTTACTGGTATTCGGAGTTTGCAAAGGGTTGGTAAGTCGGGATGACCCCCTAGCCTTAACAGTGCTCTACCCCCAGTAGTATTCGTCCGAGGCGCTACCTAAATAGCTTTCGGGGAGAACCAGCTATCTCCAGGTTTGATTGGCCTTTCACCCCTAGCCACAAGTCATCCGCTAATTTTTCAACATTAGTCGGTTCGGTCCTCCAGTTGATGTTACTCAACCTTCAACCTGCCCATGGCTAGATCACCTGGTTTCGGGTCTATATCCAGAGACTGAACGCCCAGTTAAGACTCGGTTTCCCTACGGCTCCCCTAGATGGTTAACCTTGCCACTGAATATAAGTCGCTGACCCATTATACAAAAGGTACGCAGTCACACCACAAAGGTGCTCCTACTGCTTGTACGTACACGGTTTCAGGTTCTATTTCACTCCCCTCACAGGGGTTCTTTTCGCCTTTCCCTCACGGTACTGGTTCACTATCGGTCAGTCAGTAGTATTTAGCCTTGGAGGATGGTCCCCCCATATTCAGACAGGATATCACGTGTCCCGCCCTACTCGATTTCACTGAATGTGCGTTGTCAACTACGGGGCTATCACCCTGTATCGCCGGACTTTCCAGACCGTTCGTCTAACGCATATAAAGCTTAAGGGCTAGTCCAATTTCGCTCGCCGCTACTTTCGGAATCTCGGTTGATTTCTTTTCCTCGGGGTACTTAGATGTTTCAGTTCTCCCGGTTCGCCTCGTTATGCTATGTATTCACATAACGATACTTACTTATGTAAGTGGGTTTCCCCATTCGGAAATCCCAGACTCAAGTGGCTTTTACTGCCTAATCTGGGCTTATCGCAAGTTAATACGTCCTTCATCGCCTCTGACTGCCAAGGCATCCACCGTGTACGCTTAGTCACTTAACCATACAACCCGAAGAAGTTTCGAATTGACGTTAAACAACCAAAGTTGTCTCTCATTATTTGAATGAGCGAGAGACAGTTCGATTTTGCCGGACTCAAATATGAACAACATCTAAAGATGTTATTCCCAAGAACACTTGAATGTGTTTTTAGTTGTATTCCCTTAGGAATACTTTGAGAACTTTACAAACAACAATAAATTGTTGTTTTGTCAGCTTTCCAAATTGTTAAAGAGCTATGTTTAACTTTCTATTTAAAGAAAGAAACCATTTCTAAAAGCACTCTGCTTTCTATTTCAAATAAAGTGCACTTAAAGATGGTGGGCGATACCGGGCTCGAACCAGTGACCCCCTGCTTGTAAGGCAGGTGCTCTCCCAACTGAGCTAATCGCCCATTATTTCAAAATATGGTGGAGCTATGCGGGATCGAACCGCAGACCTCCTGCGTGCAAGGCAGGCGCTCTCCCAGCTGAGCTATAGCC
Organism: Vibrio mytili; assembly: GCF_049563345.1. Lineage (NCBI taxonomy): Bacteria > Pseudomonadati > Pseudomonadota > Gammaproteobacteria > Vibrionales > Vibrionaceae > Vibrio > Vibrio mytili. Next base: position 1,335,539 of record NZ_CP110482.1, read on the forward strand.
CCATACTTTGAGTTTTAATTCCTAATGGAAGGAATGGTGGGTCGTGCAGGATTCGAACCTGCGACCAATTGATTAAAAGTCAACTGCTCTACCAACTGAGCTAACGACCCATTTACTTTCAAAAAGAAAGTGGTATCCCGTAGGGGAGTCGAACCCCTGTTACCGCCGTGAAAGGGCGGTGTCCTAGGCCTCTAGACGAACGGGACACTGTGTTTGCTTCCACTTTTGAAAAAGCAGAACCAAAATCGCTTGAACATCTTGGGGGATGTTCTCTCTCTTAAACTTTATAAACCGTATCAATCTGTGTGGACACTCATCGTGACTCATTTGTCTTCACTTTAAAAAGTGAAAGCAAACTATCCATCGTATATAAGGAGGTGATCCAGCGCCAGGTTCCCCTAGCGCTACCTTGTTACGACTTCACCCCAGTCATGAACCACAAAGTGGTAAGCGTCCCCCCGAAGGTTAAACTACCTACTTCTTTTGCAGCCCACTCCCATGGTGTGACGGGCGGTGTGTACAAGGCCCGGGAACGTATTCACCGTGGCATTCTGATCCACGATTACTAGCGATTCCGACTTCATGGAGTCGAGTTGCAGACTCCAATCCGGACTACGACGCACTTTTTGGGATTCGCTCACTCTCGCAAGTTGGCTGCCCTCTGTATGCGCCATTGTAGCACGTGTGTAGCCCTACTCGTAAGGGCCATGATGACTTGACGTCGTCCCCACCTTCCTCCGGTTTATCACCGGCAGTCTCCCTGGAGTTCCCGACATGACTCGCTGGCAAACAAGGATAAGGGTTGCGCTCGTTGCGGGACTTAACCCAACATTTCACAACACGAGCTGACGACAGCCATGCAGCACCTGTCTCAGAGTTCCCGAAGGCACCAATCCATCTCTGGAAAGTTCTCTGGATGTCAAGAGTAGGTAAGGTTCTTCGCGTTGCATCGAATTAAACCACATGCTCCACCGCTTGTGCGGGCCCCCGTCAATTCATTTGAGTTTTAATCTTGCGACCGTACTCCCCAGGCGGTCTACTTAACGCGTTAGCTCCGAAAGCCACGGCTCAAGGCCACAACCTCCAAGTAGACATCGTTTACGGCGTGGACTACCAGGGTATCTAATCCTGTTTGCTCCCCACGCTTTCGCATCTGAGTGTCAGTATCTGTCCAGGGGGCCGCCTTCGCCACCGGTATTCCTTCAGATCTCTACGCATTTCACCGCTACACCTGAAATTCTACCCCCCTCTACAGTACTCTAGTCTGCCAGTTTCAAATGCTATTCCGAGGTTGAGCCCCGGGCTTTCACATCTGACTTAACAAACCACCTGCATGCGCTTTACGCCCAGTAATTCCGATTAACGCTCGCACCCTCCGTATTACCGCGGCTGCTGGCACGGAGTTAGCCGGTGCTTCTTCTGCAGCTAACGTCAAAGATGTGCGCTATTAACACACACCCCTTCCTCACTGCTGAAAGTACTTTACAACCCGAAGGCCTTCTTCATACACGCGGCATGGCTGCATCAGGCTTGCGCCCATTGTGCAATATTCCCCACTGCTGCCTCCCGTAGGAGTCTGGACCGTGTCTCAGTTCCAGTGTGGCTGATCATCCTCTCAGACCAGCTAGGGATCGTCGCCTTGGTGAGCCCTTACCTCACCAACTAGCTAATCCCACCTAGGCATATCCTGACGCGAGAGGCCCGAAGGTCCCCCTCTTTGGCCCGAAGGCATCATGCGGTATTAGCCATCGTTTCCAATGGTTATCCCCCACATCAGGGCAATTTCCTAGGCATTACTCACCCGTCCGCCGCTCGACGCCGTTAACGTTCCCCGAAGGGTCAGTTAACTCGTTTCCGCTCGACTTGCATGTGTTAGGCCTGCCGCCAGCGTTCAATCTGAGCCATGATCAAACTCTTCAATTTAAAGTTTTTTCGGCTCAATGAATACTGAACATTACATAACGTAATGTTTGAATTGACTGTGCTCTTATTGGTTTTCACTTTTGAAAAAGTAAAACAAAACAGCTCAAGGCTGCTTCCCAATTCGAATGGTCACTTCGTATCATTGAAACCTAATTTGATACCGAGGTATCTAATTGGATTATCATCAACGAGTGCCCACACAGATTGATAGGTCTATATTGTTAAAGAGCTTGCTTTTCGAGAAGTTTTCTCTCAAAGCGGAGGCGTATTCTAATGAACTAATTTTCAGTGTCAAACACTTTTTAAGTTAATTTTTAGAAGTGTTATTTCGCCTCGTTGCCAACTGCTTTTGCGTTTCCGCTTTGCCCTGACAACGGAGGCGAATTATAGGGAGATGATTTTTCTTGGCAACCCTTTTTTAATAAAAAATTCAGTTCTACACGTTGAGTGACGAAATCTTATTCAAACGGTTATTTTTAGCAGTTAAATGTTATATAAACGTAGCAAATTAGCGATCAATATGTGTCCAACCACGCCTCTTCAAAACTCGTAATATCAAGTAATAATGATTTACTCGCTTCGATTTCTTCAATCGTTTCTATTTCTTTATTTACATTGCTGATGGTGATTGTGTTGTTATCCAACTCAAATACTTGTCTTTGTGTGGTGTAGTAGAACTTAAGAATGGTTAGCGCTTTGAGATCATCAGAACTCGCGGCAGCCTTAATATATTTTAGCTTGCGGTAAATCTTGTTGTGCAACTGCTTTAATTTCCAGACGTACCAGACCTCTAACATAAACGGGCTTTTTTTAATCTGATTCAGCAACGAAAGTGACGTAGTCAGTGCTAAAATGACACCGATTAAGTTCCAGTGAAAGTTACCAGTCGATTGCTCTGGCTGAATACTAGTATTTCCAAAAAAACTAATGAGTAGAGTACTAAACGCCAAAGACGATACGGCAAGTAAAATAATAAAGCCGCCTATAACAAGGTTAACTTTCTTTCGATAGACTACTTTATCTATATTTTTAATTTCCATGGACCACTCCTAATTGGGCTAAGGCCATTTTAACGGTCAGTGCACTCATCACAATAAAAGCTTTGTAAGTAAGTTCACATTTGCTATTAAACTCGCACCAAGGAGCCGTCTGGGTATATACTTCGCGCATTCACTCTTCCTATTAGAGGCTAAATTCATGCGCTCTTTTGTTTTACGAGCTCGCGCGGCACCGACCACCAGCAAAGCACTACTAGAAGGTGTTGGTAATGAAGCGCATACTGAAATCCTTGCTCATACCATGATGAACACGATGTTTGTCGCTCAATCTCATCGCGAAGATGTTGTGGTTCACTTAGTTCTAGAGAGCACGAAAGATTACTCACGCACAATTACCATCCGTTCAAACGACATCACTAATATTGGCGGTTTTCATGAATCGACGCTAATCGCAGCAATTGCTCGCGCGTTGGATGCATCTGCAGGTATGGGTAAAGAACAGCTTCGCGAAGTCGAACCGGGAATTATCGTACGCACGGTAAGCTTCGAACGCTTGGTTCAAGAACTTGCTGAAGACCATCAGCTTTATATGTTAGACAAGAAAGGCGAGTTCGTGCGCGACGCTGAAATAGGTCCGAACCCATGTTTTTTGCTCACCGACCACATTCCTATGCCGAAGAAGTCATTCAACAGCTTGAAGCGCCTTGGCACCGAGAAAATAAGCCTTGGCCCTAAGATGCTTTTCGCCTCTCAGTGTGTGGTGCTGATCCACAATGAATTGGACATCCGAGAGTTTTAACTCTACGAGTATCAGCAAGTAGTATAGAAGAAAGAGGACTCCATTGAGTCCTCTTTTTATTTCTGTATTGCTAATGCTCGGCTTATTTGCCACCAATGCTTAAACGTGAAAAACGCACATCTGGTGCAAAAAAGGTTCGACTATCATTGGTCAACTGAACATCTCCAACCGCTTCCACTTCTTGGAGCATTCTGTAAAAGTTTCCCGCGACCGTAATGCCACGCACTGGCTGAACTCGTTTACCATCTCGGCATAAAAAGCCACTTGCGCCAAAAGAGAAATCACCACTGACTACATCTGCGCCAGAATGAACCCCTTGCAACTCCACAAGCTCTAGATACTGACCAGCTTTTACTTCAGCACCACTACTTCCACCCGTAGCGATCACTTTATGATTCGCTGCAACATCTAGGCTTGATTTTGCACTGCGAGATGCACTTGCCGTCGACACTGCACCCAAATAACTCGCTGTTTGGCTATTGTGCAATAGCGTATTCAGTTGGCCATTGGCTATCAACACATTGTCTTGGGTGGCAAAACCTTCACTATCAAACCCTGTGATAGCCATACCATTTGGCATGTATGCCGCATCAGTAAAGGTGATCAGTTCACTTGCTACGCTTTGACCAAGCTTGTCACCCAGTGGCGAGATGCCTTTCATCGCACTCACACCAGAAAACGCACTGCCAAATGCACCAAACAGGCTGCTTAACGCATTGATGTGGAAGATGGCCGGATAGTTACCTGTCGCAACTGGTGCTCCATCAAGGAGGTCGCGAGCAAGGTGGTAACCGCCTTCAATGCAGTAAGTTGGATTCAACTCATCAAAACGGCGACCAACCGACATTTTGCCCGCCATCGATTGCTTACCGTCTTTTTCGAAAAGCGTATAAGCATAACAGTTGAAAGAGCGTTCAAAATGCTGACATAGAGTACCTTGAGTATTCGCAATGATCAGCTGAGATTCACCATCGCTATAACCATTGTATGGTGAGCTTGAAGCGTGAGGCAGAGCCACAACACCTTGTTCAAGCGCGAGAGACAATTCAATTTTCTCATCGACCGATGTGGTATCGTCTTGCGCAATTTCTGCAATATCAGTAGTGATTTTGCTGTTTACACAGCTGATAGTTTGATGTTCATCTTGTTTAGAAAAGCGAGCACTTTGCAGCGCGTTTGTGAGCATCAAATCTAAACTTGGTTGCTCTAGTGATTCAGAATAACTTGTCGCGACACGCTCGTCTTTAATGACTCGAACACCCAGCACTTGGCTTGAGCTAACTTTGTACTCATCCAGCTTGCCTTGGTTTGCTTTTAGCGAAAAGCTACTGTTACGGTTCACAATCACATCCGCTTCCGCACCTTGGCGTTTGGCTTCTGACAGGACGTAATCAACTGCATTAAGAAGTTGTTTTTCTTGGCTCATTAGTTACCACCTCCTACCAGAATATTGTCTACTTTAAGGGTTGGTTGACCGACTGTTGTAGGTACTGCGCCACTCACTGAACCACACATACCTGGAGCAAGTGCCATGTCCTTACCGACCATACTGATTTCTTTCAGTACTTTAGGTCCAGTACTGATCAGTGTCGCCGCTTTCAAAGGCTTGGTAATTTTGCCGTTTTCAATCAAATACGCTTCACGAACAGCAAAGTTAAATTCGCCGGTCCCTGGTTGAACGGAGCCACCACCCATTTTTTTGGCGTAAATACCGCGTTCGATTCCCACAAGCATATCATCGAGTGAATGCTCTCCTTCTTCGATAAAGGTATTGCGCATGCGCGAGGTTGGTGCGAACTTGTAGTTCTGACGACGACCAGAACCTGTTGGTTCGTACCCCGTCTTCATGCCACCCATTTTGTCGACCATAAAGCTAGTTAGCTTACCGTCTTTGATCAGTTGGGTACGCTGCGTTGACAAACCTTCATCATCAACGTGGATTGAGCCCCATTCGTTCGTCATCGTGCCATCATCGACAGCACTAACGGCAGAATGCGCAATCATCTCGCCCATCTTGTCATGGAACACCGACGCTTTCTTCGCGACCGACGTTGTTTCGAGTAAGTGACCACACGCTTCGTGGAAGATGACACCGCCAAAGCCATTGCCAATCACCACAGGCATCTCACCTGATGGACACACATCTGCACCAAGCTTAACCAGCGCTTGTCGTGCGATAGTTTGGCCTAGATCTTGAGCATCCAGTTGTTCGCTATACTCCCAACCGGCTAGCGCACCAGGCCCTTCCATTCCGGAAGATTGCTCATTGCCCTTTTGAGCCACCGTATTCCCCGCCACTCGAATATAGTGACGAGTATCTTCAACGTTCAAGCCTTCAGAGTTGAAAATAGAAACTTGCTGTTCTCGTTGCAGCACACTGCCTATAAACTGACTGATGTACTCACTTTCAGAACGAGCCGCTTGGTCAACGTTAAGTAGAAACGCAATTTTAGAATCCAGGTTGGCATCTTTGCTCAGTGGCAGAGCACAGCCATGCTGAATGGGGTAGCGATTCAAGTTCAAAGCTCCTGCAGATGCAATTTGCTCTCGCTTATCTTTTGCCGCAAGCAATGACGTGACCCGCTTTAGTTCAGCCTCATTGGTGCTGTTGGTATAGCCGTAAAGCACTTTATGGCCGAAGAAAAGGCGAATACCGATACCAAAGTCGATACCTGAGTTCACCTTATCCACTTCACCAGAGGCGATCTGGACGGTGTTGGTTTGATGATGTTCAACGAATAGCTCAGCGAAATCAGCCCCTAAAAATAGAGCATGATCGATCACTGACTTCGCTGTTGCAGAATTAAGCATGAAGTCTCCTTGCTAGATGATCGTTTAGCCTTCCTAAATAACGTTACTAGCAGTACGTAACATTACATTGGCAACGGAAGCTATTTTAACATTCTATTAACCTATTTTTGTACTAATCCTTGCCAAATCAGATTACGGGCTATTATTAATTATTCTAAATTTCATTAAAAAAGCAGTGGGTTACACTATTAAAACCGTTTAAGCACGGGATTTACATGCTACTTTAGCATTCATCATCGGACACTCAATCATAAATCTTACAAAAAAGCATACCGCTTAGGTTAGTGTCCTGTTATCATCTTTACCAAATAGTCGGGGGGCCCGCGTCATTGTGCGCTGGCTGAGATCGAAATTCGAGACCCGTTGAACCTGATTCAGTTAGCACTGACGTAGGGAACTATATACACTTTGCCTTTAGCCTAACTTCCAGGGCTTGCGACCGTAGATCTCAATGTCGATCTGCCCAATATCAGTCAAAGTCAGTTCCTATATGTCTTGTTATAGGAGCGACCATGACACAACAATTCAAGCCCAAATCTCGTACTACGTCATCATCAATAATTCCTGTTGTCTTAACTATTGCTGGCTCTGACAGCGGTGGCGGTGCCGGGATACAGGCTGATATCAAAGCCATGTCAGCAACAGGCAGTTTTGCTTGCTCTGTCATTACCGCCATCACTTCACAGAATACCCTAGGCGTTTCCGCCATTTTTCCTATCCCGTTAGAACATGTTGAAAGCCAACTCGATGCCGTCTTTACCGACCTTAATATCGTGGCAGTAAAAATCGGTATGTTGGCGGACTCCGATATCATTAAAGTCGTCGCGAACAAAATTAAGCAGTACCAACCAAAGCATTTGGTCATTGACCCAGTAATGGTCGCCACTAGCGGTGATTTATTATTGGAACACTCCTCGATTAATACTTTAAAAGAAGTACTCATTCCTCTCGCAGACATCGTCACCCCAAACCTTCCGGAAGGCGCGGCGTTAACGGGCAGACCTGTTCCAGAATCTGAAGCCGAAATGAATGAAATGATTACGGATCTTCGTGCGCTTGGCGCAAAAGCAATATTGCTGAAAGGGGGACATTTAGAGACAGATGAGAACAGCAACGATCTTCTTATCACGCAAGACTCTGCGACATTGATCAGCGCAAAACGTCTGCTAACCAAAAACACTCATGGGACGGGTTGTACCCTTTCTTCTGCCATTGCGTCTTACCTAGGGCAAGGTAATGACCTGCACCAAGCAGTGCGTTTGGGTAAGCAATATATTTCCCGCGCGATTGCTCACGCTGATGAACTGGCGGTAGGTAAAGGACACGGCCCAGTTCATCACTTTTTTGTCAGAGCAAGTCTGGAGACAAGTAATAATGAATCCTAATGCCTTTGGTATTCAGATAACTAACGCTTGTCTACAGTTCAACGACAACAAAGCGCCCACTCTGTCAGGACTGCATATGACTGTCCCTGCTGGACGGTGGACGGTATTACTCGGTCGTAGTGGCAGTGGAAAAACCACTATTTTGCGTTATTTGGCAGGTTTACTCGAAGATCAAATCAAATGGCAGGGAGAAATAATTACAACGGATAAACTCGATCTGCATGGTCGTATCGCGTATATGGCACAACAGGATTTGCTCTTACCATGGCTCAATGTACTAGATAATGTTTGTTTAAGCGCACGATTTTCTCACGCTCAACACCAGTGTAACAAGCAACGTGCGATGACATTGCTTGAGCAGGTTGGCTTGAGAAATTACGCAAACGCAAAACCAAGCCAGCTTTCAGGTGGAATGCGACAACGAGTCGCCCTAGCTCGCACGCTGATGCAAGACAAACCACTGATCTTAATGGATGAGCCTTTCTCCGCACTGGATGCCGTCACCCGTCATAAACTGCAAACTCTTTCTGCCACCATGCTGAAAGGAAAAACCGTCATACTCATTACGCATGATCCACAAGAGGCCGTACGCTTGGCGAATCAACTTTATGTTCTGCAAGGAACACCAGCACGCGCTCAGCATCTAGTCGTACCGGAATCCCAACCGCCTCGCGCGATTGATGGTGAGTGCGCCACTTTGCAGCAAACGATCTTAGAGCAGTTGGAGATAGATTATGAGTGATATGACTCAGTACCAGAGCGTCTCCACACGCATCAGAAAAAAAGAACGGGTGACACACCCTATAACCCGGTTATTGGTCAGCACTGCGGTGATTTTAAGTTTGTGGCAATTGACCGTAATACTATTCAAGCTGCCCAGCTTCATTTTACCCGCCCCGATAGAAGTACTTGATAGATTGGTGTCGCGATACGATGTGTTGCTCCCACATACTTGGGTCACGGCAAAAGAAATCTTGCTCGGGCTCACTCTGGGCTTATCGATGGGGTTGTTGTTTGCTCTACAGATGTTGCTGTTCGAACCACTCAAACGCTGGCTGCTACCGATTCTGATTGCTAGCCAGGCGATTCCGGTATTTGCCATTGCACCCGTTCTGATGCTTTGGCTTGGCTACGGCATCGCATCAAAAGTCGTCATGGCAGCGATCATCATCTTTTTCCCTGTTACGACTTGTTGTTACGACGGTTTGCGTAATACCCCAAGTGGCTACCTAGATCTCGCTAAAACGATGGGCGCTTCAAAATGGCAACTGCTGCGTCACATTCAGTTGCCCGCGGCACTGCCAACATTGGCTTCAGGCATTCGCGTCGCAGTCGTTATCGCCCCAATTGGAGCGGTCGTCGGCGAGTGGGTCGGTTCAAGTGAAGGCTTGGGTTATCTCATGTTACAAGCCAACGCACGCATGATCATCGACGAGATGTTTGCCGCACTGTTTATCCTCGCCGTGCTGTCCATCGCACTCTACTTCACCACTGACAAAATATTGAAAAAAGCCATCCCTTGGGAAAGCAAATAGATAAAACAAATAGAGATCACCAAAAGGAAGATTACCCGTGAATAAAAACAAACTTATTAGCGCTGCAGCTCTGCTTGCTTCAATTGTATCCACTAACGTACTGGCGGCCAAAAAAGAGCTGACTTTGATGTTGGACTGGTTCGTGAACCCTAACCATGGTCCTATTGTCATCGCGCAAGAGCGAGGTTACTTTGAAGAGCAAGGTTTAAAAGTCAATATTCAAGAACCTGCCGATCCAAGTACGCCCCCAAAGCTGGTTGCTGCTGGCAAAGTCGATATGGCAATTTCGTACCAGCCAAGCCTGACGATTGACGTTGCAGCAGGTCTACCACTGATTCGCTCCGCAACACTTATTGCAACGCCACTGAATACCATGATGGTACTCGACAACGGTAAGAACGACAGCCTTGCCGATCTAAAAGGTAAGAAGATAGGTATTGCTATCGCTGGTAATGAAGAAGCGACTATTGGCACAATGTTGGCGCAAGAAAATGTAAAGTTTTCTGACGTACAAATCATCAACGTTGGTTGGGCGCTTTCTTCATCTTTGGCATCAGGCAAAGTGGATGCGATTTGGGGTGGACTACGTAACTTCGAAACTAACCAACTTGCGTTAGAAGGCTACCAAGCTAAAGCCTTCTTCCCAGAAGAACACGGCGTGCCAGCATATGACGAACTTGTGTTTGTCGCGAATGCAAAAACATACGACAAAGAGGCCATCAAAGCCTTCAACAAAGCGCTTGAGCAAGCCACCACTTACATCGTGAACCATCCCAAAGCATCTTGGAAAGAGTTTGTTGCTTACTCACCAGACACGCTGAACAACGAACTGAACCAACGAGCCTGGAATGACACCTTGACTCGTTTTGCGCTTCGCCCATCCGCAGTTGATCTAAAACGTTACGACGATTACGCCGAGTTCATGTACTCACAAAAAATCATCGAAACGCTACCAAAAGCGAAAGATTACGTGCCTAGCTTTGACTAATTCTGAGGTTATCCCATTATGAAATACCAAGATTTGATCGACGCTTGCCGTCAAGACTGGCAGGAATATACAGAGCACCTATTCGTTCAGCAATTAGCGCAAGGCACGCTTGCTCAACCTTGTTTTCTGCATTATTTGAAACAGGACTTTTTATTTCTCAAGCAATACGCTCGCGCTTATGCATTAGCGATTTATAAAGCACGTACTTTGTATGACATGCGTCGCGCACTGCCGAGCGTTCATGCGTTGTTGGATTCAGAAATCGCTCACCATGTGACTTACTGTGGTCAATGGGGCTTGACTGAATCCGATCTGGAAAACGAACCGGAAGATTTCGGCACCGTAGCCTACACACGCTATGTGCTAGATGCAGGTATGACGGGTGATTTGGTTGACCTGTATGCGGCATTAGCGCCTTGCTCTATCGGCTATGCGGTTATTGGCAAAATGTTGATGGAAGATGAAAACACCATTATTGAAGGTAACCCGTACGCTAGCTGGATCACCCTCTATGGCGGTGAAGAGTTCCAGTCAGGTGTTGCGGAGGGCGCGGCGCACTTTAACGAGCTACTAGCTGAAATCGACATCAACAGCCAGCGCGGCCAGAACCTAATTCAGGTATTCAAAACGGCAACGCGTATGGAAGTCGCTTTCTGGCAACAAGGCTTAAATGCTCAGCAAAATTAATTGGAGACGCCCATGTTAATTGAAAATATCACTCAAGCATTAGCCGCTGTACGTCAACAAAAGCCATTGGTTGTGAACATCACGAACTACGTTGTAATGAACAACACGGCGAACGCTCTGCTGGCAATCGGTGCCTCTCCAATCATGGCGCACTCCAAACAAGAGATGGCCGAAATGATGTCATTTTCTGGCGCGCTGGTGATCAACATTGGCACACTCGACAGCGAGTGGACACCTCGTATGATCTTTGCGGTAGAGCAAGCCAATGCCAATGGTAAAGTCGTCGTCCTCGATCCTGTAGGCTGCGGCGCAAGCACACTGAGAACAGAAACGTCCCGCCAGATTGCGCGTCTTGCAGACAAACTTATCATTCGTGGTAACGCGTCAGAAATCATTGCTCTAGCTGGCGAGCGGGCTCAGAGCAAAGGGGTCGATTCTCTGGATAGCAGCGATGCTGCTTTAGGTGCGGCTGAGTTTTTGGTTGCAGAATATGGTGCAAACGTGGTGATTTCTGGCGAGACAGATTACATCGTGACGAAATCGCAGACCGTAACACTCGGCAATGGCCACGAAATGATGCCATACGTAACGGGAATGGGTTGTACGTTATCTGCACTCACTGGCGCATTTGCCGCGGTGGGTGATGAAACCGGTTTAGCCGCCGCTGCCATACTTGGTGTCGCGGGTGAAATCGCCGCCGAACAAGCGCGCGGTCCGGGCAGCTTACAATTAACCTTGCTTGACGAGTTGTATCAGCTTGATGAACAAACACTGGCAAAACGACTCAAGCTTACCGTCATTAAAGACTAACAACAGAGCAACTTAACATCGATGCCTCCGGCTCATAGCGAAGAGTTGGAGGCATAAAGGAAACAAAATGAACGCCTATCGTTTGTATTTGGTCACCGATGACCAACAAGATCTTGCCACGCTCAAGCATGTGGTCAGTAAAGCAGTGGAAGGTGGCGTGACCATGGTGCAAGTTCGTGAGAAACATGGTGACGTACGTGCTTTCATCGAACGGGCACTCGCGGTAAAAGCGATTCTAAAAGATACCAATATCCCATTAATCATCAACGATCGAGTCGATGTTGCACTTGCAGTCGATGCTGACGGCGTGCACCTCGGTCAATCGGACATGCCTGCTCATATCGCACGCGAGCTGATTGGTCCAAATAAAATTCTCGGTTTATCCATTGAGGATGAGCAACAACTCGCGCAAGTCGACACCCTACCGATAGATTACATCGGCTTAAGCGCTATCTATGCGACACCAACCAAAACCAACACCCAAAAACACTGGGGTATAGATGGTTTAAAAATGGCACTCAATACCACATCTCTCCCGATCGTCGCGATTGGTGGCATTAACGAAGCCACTATCACAGAACTCAGCGCAACTGGGGTACACGGTTTAGCACTAGTATCTGCGATTTGTCATGCTGACGATCCAAAAGTCAAATGTGAGTACTTACTTAGCTTAATGAACTGAGCGATGAAATCATAGTTACTTTTGGCTATACAGAAAAAGGGCATTTGCTTCTCTAATTCTGTATCAACCTGTTTGATTTTTGCTTAATAAAAATTGATTTTTTCTCAATAAAAAAGAAGCCAGCGAATCGCTGGCTTCTTACTTTCAAACGTTATTTATCTAACCGTTTTTAGGTGGTTCAAACGCTGTGAGTTCTAACTCTGGTCCTGTGTATTTTTCAATACGGACCAGTGCTGAGTTGGCCGCACAGCCGTTAGCGAGTCTCGACGTAGGGATATCTAATGTCAGTACGTTACAACCGCCGTTTTTACAGATACCAGTATTCGGATCTAAGTCAGGCCAACCTCCCTCGTGAATACACACAGAGCCTTGTTTGATACGGTCTGTAACTTCTGCACCGACTAACACTTGGCCACGGCCGTTAAACGCACGAACGAGATCACCAGTATTAATGCCACGAGATTTTGCATCTTCAGGGTGAATCCAAATCGGCTCACGGTTTGCAATCGCGTACTCTTCACGAATCTTCGCGTAGTTAAATTGACTGTGTAGACGGTGCGCGGCATGCGCTGTCATTAACTGCAATTCACCACTTTGCGCGTTACCCGTATATTCAGTTGGCTCGAACCAAGCAGGATGCGGCAGACAGTCTTCTAACTGATAACCTGCAATCGTTTTCGAATAGATTTCGATCTTACCACTCGGTGTGCCTAATGGATTCATAACCGGATCTTCACGGAAGTCAGCATAGCGAACAAACTGAGCGTTTTTCTCGTTCCACTTCATTTCGATCAGTTGGTTATCTTCCCAAAACTTACTGAAGTTAGGCATTGCTACACGAGATCCGCGGCCACCTTTTTGCGCCACTTTATAGAAGCCATATAGCCACTCCATCTCAGTTTTGCCTTCGGTGTATACATCGTGTCCACCAGGTGCAAGAAACTCAGCGAGGTCAGCAAAGACATCGAAGTCATTCCGCGCTTCACCTTGCGGTTCAACCACTTGCTTCATCGGTACCAAATGTTGGTTACTGTAGTCACCTGTCATCGTCAGATCATTACGCTCAAACGATGTCGTAATTGGCAGCACGATGTCCGCATGTTTTGCTGCTGCTGTCCAATAAGGTTCCGAAATCACGATCAGTTCAGGCTTTTGCCATGCTCTTATCAAACGGTTTGTATCTTGATGGTGAGTAAAGTTCGCACCACCAGCCCACCAAATCATTTTGATGTCAGGGAACGTGAGTTCATGACCATTATGGTGGAATGATTTACCTGGGTTTTCCAGTGCCTCAACAATTCGTGCAACCGGGAAACTTTGTATTGCACCCGTGATCGCCCAGTCATTACCAGCAGACGAACCACCACCTATAGAAGCAGAAATCGCGGGAAGTACACCTGCGTCACGAGCAGGGTTACCACCATTTGAGTAGTGATAAGATAAACCAAAGCCACCACCCGGTAAGCCAATTTGCCCCAACATAGATGCAAGTGTCACCAACATCCAATGACGTTGTTCACCGTATTGCTGGCGCTGAATGCCCCAGCCAGACATTAGCATAGTACGGTTTTTGCTGAAGATATCAGCCAATAGCTCTATCTGTTTCGCTGGGACGCCACAAATTTGAGATGCCCACTCTGAGGACTTCTCAACACCATCTTCTTCACCTAATAAATAAGCTTCGAAGATCTCATAGCCAGTAGCATACTTATCGAGGAAGGCTTTATCGTGCTTACCCTGTTTCACTAATGTATGCGCGATACCCATCATCATTGCCACGTCAGTCATTGGATGAGGGGCAATCCACTCTGCATTATCGCCAAAGAACTCTATGGTTTCAGAACGAATCGGGTCTATCGCGATTACGGTTTTGCCCGATTTTTTCAGTTGATGGAAGAACTCTAAGCCAGCACAGTCTGTTGAACTCCAAGCGATTTTTAAGGTGTTAATTGGGTTCAAACCCCAAAGCACCACCACATCACTGTGTTCAAGAACCACAGGGTAAGTGGTTTGTTGCTCGTACACTTCAATGGAACCAACAACGTGCGGCATGATGACCTGAGCAGCACCAGTTGAGTAATCACCTAAGTGGCCAGAATAACCACCAGCCATACTCATGTAGCGTTGCAACAAGGTTTGCGCTTTATGTAACACACCACTTGAACGCCAGCCATAAGAACCTGCGAAAATAGATGTCGGGCCGTATTCTTTACGAATACGCATGTGTTGCTCATGGATCAGTTTGTACGCATCATCCCAAGAGACTCGAACAAACTCATCGCGGCCACGAACGCCTTCAGGTGAAGACGGGTTCGCCAAATAGCCTTTACGTACCATTGGGAATTTCACACGAGCCTTAGTGTGAACTTGATCAGGACCAGTGCTTTGCAAACTATTTGGTACCGTCTGAGCAAGTGCATTGGTTGTAGAAACCAGCTTGCCATCTTGTACTTCACACAGTAACGGTCCCATGCGACCTGCAGTTAAAATGCCTTTACCACGTTCATTTGAAGACGCAACCGACATTGGCGCGAATGAAGTGAATGCCATTGCACCAGCCGCCATACTGGTACCTTTTAAAAATCCGCGGCGGGTCATTTTCGTCATAGTATTATCCTTCTATTTATCGTTAGTGACCAACCACGTCTTTCGCGTGGTGCTGGAAGAACTTAGTCAGAATTTCTAGATTTTCAGCAGTAATATCCGTACGATCACCCATACTCTTCGCAACTGGTCCCCATGCGTTCACCGTAAAGTGATTCGAAGGAATCTTCGCGTGACACGTTGCACAATAAACATTGTCCAACTCTTCTGCGTATGACCAAACAGGATCGAGTGTATCCACAACTGGAGAGTCAATCGTGCTTGTCAATGAAACAGATCGCCATTCGTTGCCGTAAACATCAGCGGTAAAGTCACCGCCCTCAAGCGCTTGTTGACCTTGCTCTGTCAACGTCGCGACTATCGCACGCTGCCCTTCCCCCATATAAAGCACTTGCTCGGCACCTTTCATTTGGAAAGCACGTAACTTAACAGTTCGATTATCACCCTCAGCACTCACCACTTCTAACTCAGTTGTTGGATTAATGGTTCCCATTTCACCCATATCAATAGTAGTAACTGGGTATACAACTTTCGCATCTGGTGACGTTTTAGTCGTAAAGCTCATTAAGGTATCAAACGCTTTGCTATCGAGCTCAGCCTCTGGTGCGAAGTGTGCGACCCCCTTGTGACAATCAATACAAGTTTGATTATTTTCGATACCGTAAGCGTGCATTTTCACTGCGTCACGGGACTGCTCAAACCCTTCCATCGCATCAAACTCATGACAAGAGCGACAGGTCGCAGAATCATTTTTACGGAACTGTTCCCACACCATTTCTGCTAATTCTGTGCGATGTGCTTCGTATTTTTCTGGAGTATCAATTTTGCCAGTTATAAATTCGTGGTAGATGTCTTTAGATGCCCGTATTTTAGTTATCAAGTAATCCAAAGGTTCATGAGGTATATGGCAGTCCGCACATTCTGCGCGAATACCCTTAGCATTGCTAAAGTGAACAGAGCCTTGATACTCTTTAAGAGGGGTTTCCATAGTATGACATGAGACACAAAACTCCGTAGATGAGGTGTAGTGCATGACGGCTGCCGTTCCCCCGAGGGTTAACCAGCCAACCCCTATCCCGGCCACTAATAGCAAAATAATATATCGTTTTTTCATTTTAATAACTCGCTACACTTGCTTACAAATTGTAATTATAGATTGCAAATTAACACTTTGTGAGTAGTTAGTACTTGATCAATATCATAGGTGACAGGCGTTATTGCTTGGTAGAGTAAACCAAGGTGTGACAATACCTTACCAATCACAACCAGTGACATTTATCTTATTTATGAATAGCTCAAATTCATTTGCTCTCGGCACATAAGAGTGAAATAGTCTGTCACATCAAAACTGGTAAACAACTTGGCAAACTATACAAATGTAACGCATTGGTAAAATGACATTTACGTTTAATAAAACCGTAGATGACCAGATGGCTCCTTTCTTCCTCTCAACCGTGCAATAATCAACCACAGACCTAACGCAAACATCAAAGTAGTCGACGGCAATAAAGAACTGACTAGCAACACGGTTTCCGACACACAGATGTGTGAAGAGTGAGAACGCTATATAGTAGAAACTTACGGTCGTGAATAAAGGCAAGCGCCAATACCTTCAGTTGGCGCTTCGTTACTGCTTCTTTGCAACAAAAAAACAAAAGGACACGCCATGTACCAGTCGATCATTCATTTCTGGTTTGAAGAACTGACACCTGAAAATTGGTTTGAAAATAATCCCGATCTGGACGCAGAAATCCAATCACGCTTTGCCACGTTATTAGAACAAGCCGCTTGTTGTGAACTGTTTCACTGGCGCGATAACGCACAAGGACGATTAGCCGAAATCATCGTGCTCGACCAATTCTCACGCAATATCTATCGCAATTCGCCTAAAGCATTTGCGCAAGACCCACTTGCTCTAGCGTTAGCGCAAGAGGCGATTCGACTAGGCCTTGATAAAAAACTTTCTCCAGAAAAACAAAGCTTTTTGTACATGCCACTCATGCACAGTGAATCTCACCTTATTCATGTGCAAGCAGAACAGCTGTTTCGAGCTCCGGGACTTGAAAACAATTACAATTTTGAGCTAAAACACAAAGCCATCATCGATCAGTTTGGACGTTATCCACATCGCAACGCGGTTTTGGGAAGAGAGAGTACTCCTGAGGAAATTGAGTTTTTAAAGACACCACACTCTAGTTTCTAACAACAAGGCACAAGAATGACTCAAAACACGGTATTATGGCCATGCCTACTAAAACTAGAAGGTGACGATGAACTCATTTATCTTCCCTCCATTACAGAATTACACGCTGAATGCGAGTCGCTGATTTGGAGCAAAGAAGATTACGTTGTTGACTCCGAAGGTCGCTCTTTTAGACTGAGATATGACAACGACAAGCGCATCACATTGAGCCCAACAGACAACGTATTATCCGTCGAAGAAGTGACAGCCCTGATTCAATGCCATGAATTCAGTCAGGCGCAACGATGTATCATTAAAATACAGTTCGCGTCAGTACAACAAGCGGTCTTGGCACTATCCAGTCAATAGGTGACCATTCAATGATTAATACAGACACAGCAGATGCTTAGAATAAGTAGCGCCCAATTAAGCTATCGGGCGCAATCGCTAAAGTCAGTTTCCGAGGCACTTAATAACCACGCCAAACATGGTCATCTAAACAGCCTGCCCGAGTGTCGATACTGACAATCGTTGGTAGGAAAATAATAACGTTAGAACTTATAGCCGCCGCTAATCATGAAGACCCAAGGATTAATTTTGACGTCGGTTTTTTGTTTATCACCAGCAAACTTGTAGGTCGCTTCCGTCTCTATATTTGCATACCATGCAGACGCGCCGACAAACCATTTTTCATCAATCTGATAGTCGACACCAAAATTTGCTGCCAGACCG
Source organism: Vibrio mytili (assembly GCF_049563345.1). NCBI lineage: Bacteria > Pseudomonadati > Pseudomonadota > Gammaproteobacteria > Vibrionales > Vibrionaceae > Vibrio > Vibrio mytili. Next base: position 1,353,675 of record NZ_CP110482.1, read on the forward strand.
AAAGAGTCATCTAACTCAAGATCAGAAAGACCCGCCTGTTTTGCTTTGCTATTAAAGCCCTCATCAAAGAAGATGGTGTAGTTAATGCCTGCGCCAACGTAAGGTCGCACCTTGCTTTCTGGCTCACCAAAGTAATATTGAACCATCAGAGTCGGTGGTAAATGCTTGGTGTCTGCGATATCACCGAGCCCCAATAAATCCGTTGAAATATCGTGACTGAACGGCGTTGCGGCCAATATTTCCAGACTGATGTTGTCGGTAAACATATAACCTAATGTCAAACCAAGTTGGGTGTTTGAATCTACCTTTAGCTCTTCCTTTGAGCCTAATATTTTGTCGCTACTATCATTGGGAACCACCGAGGCAGCACCGACACGTAACACGAAGTCTCCTTGCTGATGGGCAAAAACGCTAGGCGACAAGAGTGCGGCAACCACTGCCAAACTGGAGATTGTTTTTTTCATTTTATCTTTCCTTTATAGGGCTTCGTTATATTGACACCACTCTGCTTCTCGCCTGTTCTGCCAACAAGTTAGAGGACAAGCCTGAAGCACGCGGATATCGTTATTTCTCTGAGCTGTGCGCAATCTAGCACATAAAAACCCTACATTTTTGATGGAAATCAATTTGTAAAAATCATGTCTATTCTGTATGAATAAATGTATGTTTGATCAAAAAAATATGCAAATGGGACGCAATTTTGTAATTTATATTGTGCGTTTGCGAGATATGTTATTAAAAATATACGGAGACCTGATGAACCTATATAAAGACTTACCCCACGACCTTGGTAAGGAGATGTTTGACGAGCTTCTGAATTATCAAACATTGCGTATCGAACGGATCGTCTCAAGAGGTCATGTATCGCCAGAAGAAGGCTGGTACGATCAAGAGGAGCATGAATGGGTTGTGATCATTCAGGGGGCAGGAGAAATTGAATTTAAAAATGGGCCCGTTAAACGACTTGAGGCAGGCGATCATATCAACATCCCTGCACACACTAAGCATAGAGTGAACTGGACAACGCCAGACAAGGAAACAATTTGGCTGGCGGTATTTTATCAATAAAACCCTGCCCATAACGATATGAGAAGGGTTTTACATTTAATCAATGAAAATTAGGCGACTAAATATAACCTGCAGGTGAATTAACGCCACACTCCCCATTCGCCAGTCGTGCCAGGCTCTTCACCACGCGTCCACCATTGCGCGGTCCACTCTTGGCCGTTATGAGTTACCATGTCACCTTGAGTATATACAGCAGTTTTATCCCATAAGTTAGTGGGCTCTACGGGAGGTGGGACGTCCGCTTTGATTAGCGATAAGGCGTAACTGAAATCTGCGCTTGGCGCTAACACTTGGTTTGCATTCAGGTTGTCGCTATCAAACATATAATGGCTCATCGCCTGATGCCATATACCGACATACCAGTCTCCAGTTTGTTGTGAGTTGAATTGATCAGCCAACTCGGCTGCCCAAGTGATTGTATTGTTGCCATTAATTGGCAGTGAAATATCTACGATCTCACTACCTGTTGCATCGAATGTACGAAAACGAATCGTATCTCCCGACGCCACTGGACCAAAACCTTGTGGGACGAAATAGCCAAGACTTGTTAGGTTGTTTACCGGGTCGACAGGATCAACTGGCGTCGAACCTCCAGAATTGGTTAATGTAATATCACTGCAGTTATAAAAGCCTTCACCCGCAGGATCAATTCGCTGCCAGCGAGTGTATAAAATGGCATCACCTGAACGATCCGATGGGAAAGTAACCTGGATACGATAACGCTTCTCTTCATCGGTATAGACATCACCAGCCGTATCGATCAACTCCAAGTCGCTCCACGTTAAAGGTTGAGTCGCATCATAGCTTGGTTTAGTAAGATAAAACTCCCAATAAGAAGGGTTATGAGGGGCTTTACCGTAAAACACTAATTCGATTTGGTTATTTTCATCGAGCGTTACATTGGTTCGTTGCCAATGTGGAGACGGAAGATTAAGCCCGTTTTTCGCCACACTGCCGGCAGAACATAACTCACCGTCACGAATGACTGCTTGAACGTGTGTCATGTCGCGATAATTGGCGACATTCGCAGAAATTTCACTGCGCTGGACAAACGGGAAGGCACCGGACTCATCGTAGGCAGCCTGACACGCTTGGTTTGGTATTTCGTCTGTCCAGAACCCACCATCTAAGTAACACGTGTGTTGACGTGCGCTCGGAAACTCAACCCAACCATGGGCACTAACATTGAAACTACTCAGTGCTGCAATCGCACCGACACTCAATAGTGGAATTGTAAGATGTGATTTCATTATTCATCCTTAAATTATCTGACTCACCGCTTAACAACAAAAGCGGTGTGCATAAAACTAGCAGGATGAAATTACTTAGCAGGTAAGAATCACGATTAGAATTGCAAGAGTGCCAAGCGCTTGCCAGAATTCCATGAGAAGCCTTCTCATACTCGACGGAGTATTTCGAGTCACTTCAAATTGACGTGCTACATAATCGAGGGCTTAGTAACTTACTCATCATCGAACATCTTTCGATGTATCCATCACGACCATCGTTGTGATGGATTTGACGTGTTCACACTCGCCTAATACATCAGCGTGAAACGCTTTGTAAGTCGCTAAGTCTTGAGTTTCAACACGCAATAAATATTCGTTGACCCCCGTAATGTTATGACACTCAACCACTTGCTTAACAAAACGAACGTGCTCCTCAAATTCTTGCTGAGCTTTTTTTGAATGTGACGATAAACCAATCGAAACGTAAGCGATAAAACCGACACCGAGTTGCTCATTGTTTAGCACCGCACGATAGCCTTTAATGACCCCTTTGCGCTCTAAATCCTGAACGCGACGTAACGTTGCGGAAGGAGATAACCCTACGCGTTCAGAAAGCTCAACATTGGACACTCTTCCATCTGCTTTCAGCTCCTGCAATATCCTTTCGTCAAACCTGTCCATGGTAACCTTTTATTGCCAAAAAAAGTAAACATGACTTGATAACAACACAATAATGCCGGTATTTCTACCATTAGTTGTCGCACCTTCTACTTAAAAAAGTTAAGGCATTGGCAAAAATCACCTATGTAAAAGAGTACGTAAAAGCATCAAAGTTGATCAAACATTCTCTTTTTGGATATATCAATCTGATAAGAAAATGATCAAAATAAATTTTTATTGTTTTATTAACCGTTGTTGAAATATATAGACTAGATTGAAAAAAAATAAAATCATTCATATAACATTGTGACAATATAGAAAAATCAGACACTATCGAGAGTTTTCAGTCCATAACTCTAAACGAAAAAAGCCCCAAAATTGGGGCTTTTTATCCATCGAAACAAACGGATTAGCCTAGTTCAACATTATGGTTAACTGGTTTCAGTTTTTCTTGTTCCTTCGCATCAAGCGTTAATAGTGCTTTTACTTGTGCCAAGCGTTGGTTGTCTAACTTATAGAACAACATGATCACTGCCAACGACATGAAAATTATCCCAGGAATCACGGTGAAGAGTAAGTTGATTGCTGTTACTGCCTCTGCAGTTTGGACTTCTGCTCCACCTACATATCCAGCAGCAGCTAGCACCCAACCTACAGCCGCACCGCCTACCGCAATACCTAGTTTGATAGCGAATAGGTTCGTTGAAAATACCATGCCACTTAATGAACGATTACTGCGTGTTTTTTCATAATCAACCACATCTGACATCATGCTCCAAAGAATCGGGGTTGTACTCATTTGTACAATACCCAATGCAATTACAAGAGCGAAAATCATAAACACATTGCTAGGCTCTACCAAATACAGCAAGGCTGACAATACACCTGACGCTAAAATTAGCACGCGATAGATTTTAGGTTTATCAAATTTACCTAAAAGTGGAGCGGAAAGGATGGCACCAATAATATTCGCTAGCATACCGCTTACCATGAAGATAGTCGCTAAGTCACTGCGTCCCATTACTGTATTAACATAGTACATGGTTGAAGCACCTTTCAATACCACGCCAGTTAGCAACACAACATTCAGAATGAACAGCACTCTCCATTGGTTGTTCTTAAACAGTAGTTGTAAATCTTTCCAAACAGATTGCTTTACTTCGTCTTCTTGAGGGACACAACGCTCTTTGGTTTGGCTAAAGCTAAAGAAAAATAGCGCTATTGCACACAGCCCCATTACACCCATTGCACCTAAATAACCTTTTTGCGTATCTCCTTGACCGATAATATCGACTAAAGGTAAAGCGACCATCGCCACTACGAGCCCACCAGCGGTGCTCAATGCAAATCGGTAAGATTGTAGCGAAGTACGTTCATTCGAGTCATTGGTTAGAGCATTTGCCATTGCACAATATGGGACGTTAATTGCGGTATACATTAAAGTTAAGAAAATATAAGAAGCGTAAGCGTATACAATTTTTCCCGTTTGACCAAAGTCAGGCGTAAAGAACGCCATCATACAAGCAACACCAAATGGTACCGCCATCCACAACAAGTATGGACGGTAGCGACCATGTTTAGATTTTGTGCGGTCAACAATGGATCCCATTAAAGGATCAGTTACCGCATCAATGAAGCGCACCAATAGGAACATGGTCCCCATATGCGCCGGTGATAGACCGTAGATATCAGTATAAAAGTAAGCAAGGAATAGCATTACCGTCTGCCATACAAAGTTACACCCTGTATCGCCGAGACCGTATGCCACCTTTTCTTTTACAGATAACTTTATCGTATTCATATACATAGCTCTCCAATTAATTTTTATCCGTTTTTAATGTTATCGATAATATGGAGATCTACAATTTGTCCAAATTCATAATAAAGTTATGATATTTCTCAAATGTGAACACAATCAGAAATTGGAATAATAGAGCTAAATAAACTAATAGATAGCCCGTACTTTTAGCTCTATACAGTCCCAAAAATGAGATCTTAAGCACAGTTAAAAAATAGGTTAATTTAAGAATAAAAAATCATAATTGTAAGAAAATTATATTTGGTAAATATTATTATAGAACGTGATTCTTTTGAAATTTAACCGGAATATCGACTATGACTGAATACTTTAAGAATATAAATAAAATAAAATTTGAGGGTAAAGATTCAACCAACCCTCTTGCATTTCGTCATTATGATGAAGATAAAATGATTTTAGGTAAGAGTATGAAGGAGCATTTGCGATTTGCAGCGTGTTACTGGCATAACTTTTGTTGGCCAGGCTCAGATGTATTTGGCGCCGGCACCTTTGAACGTCCATGGCTAAGCTCTGGTGATGCCATGGAAATGGCAAAAATCAAAGCGGATCATGCGTTCGACTTTTTCTCAAAATTAAGCATTCCTTACTACTGCTTCCATGACGTTGACGTAGCGCCAGAAGGTAATTCCATTAAAGAATACGTAAACAACTTCCAAACCATGGTCGATGTATTAGAGCAGAAACAAGAGGAAACTGGCCTCAAATTGCTTTGGGGTACAGCAAATGCCTTCTCCAACCCACGTTACATGTCTGGTGCTGGGACCAACCCTGATCCAAAAGTATTTGCCTACGCTGCGACTCAAATTTTTAATGCCATGGGTGCAACTCAGCGTCTAGGCGGCGAAAACTATGTACTATGGGGCGGTCGAGAAGGCTATGAAACTTTACTAAATACCGATCTTCGACAAGAACGTGAACAGCTTGGTCGATTGATGCAAATGGTAGTTGAACACAAACACAAAATTGGCTTTAAAGGTACGATCTTAATCGAGCCTAAGCCACAAGAACCAACCAAACACCAATACGATTACGACACTGCGACGGTCTACGGCTTCTTAAAACAGTTTGGGCTAGAGAACGAAATAAAAGTCAATATTGAAGCTAACCATGCAACGCTCGCAGGGCACAGCTTCCATCATGAAATCGCGACAGCAACATCATTAGGTATCTTTGGCTCAGTTGATGCAAACCGTGGCGACGCTCAGCTTGGTTGGGATACTGACCAGTTCCCAAACAGTGTCGAAGAAAACACCTTAGTCATGTATGAAATCTTGAAAGCAGGTGGATTTACAACTGGAGGCTTTAACTTTGACGCTCGCCTTCGTCGCCCATCTATTGACGCAGAAGATCTCTTCCATGGCCATATTGGAGGTATGGACACGATGGCTCTTTCTCTTGAGCGTGCAGCGGCTATGATAGAAAATGATGTACTAGCAAAAAACATCGCTCAACGCTATGCAGAATGGAACCAAGATCTAGGCAAGCAAATCTTAAACGGTGAGCTTAACCTAGAACAATTGGCTAACTTTGCCGTCAGCAACAACTTGTCTCCAGTAAAAGAATCAGGCCGCCAAGAGTACTTAGAAAATATTATCAACGGATTTATTTATAAATAAGCGCTAACTTATAAAATAAAACATCAAATTAAAGCCCAAGTATGTTCATAAACATGGATATACTTGGGCTTTTTACTTCTATACTCAAGTTACTTCAAGATGCTTGTTCCGTGAGAATTTACTCGCTCTTAGGTAAGGTACTATTTTTAATGTATACCCAAATAACCTCAAGGTGCTAGGTTCAGCGAGAATGACTTGGTTCACAGGCGCGGCATCGATTTGAAGAGCTAGTGGTTCTAAATCAAAAATCGTTAACACTGCATAAGAGGCAGCTTCAGAGTCTGAGTTGGGTTAATCTGCCCCTACTTTAATACATAATAGTAGTGCTACTCATAATGTGAGAGAAAGTTTAAATAGTGTTCAGTCACAGGTTTATATAGTTACATCAGATAAAAAAAGCATCACAATCTCGTATGTGATGCTTTTTTTAGAATAAGATTAATTAACGCGAACCAAACTCAAATACCGTTTTATGTGTATAACTTTTATCCGGCCCATAAATACATTCTTCTGCATGTTGGGGCATGTTGACTTGGTTTGGATAGTGCTGAGTTTCTAAACACAAGCCATCATAGGGAGAAAGAGACTGCCCTGTACGTGACACTTCTGCTGGCAAAGCATTACCTGTATAAAGCTGAATCGCATCTTGATCCGTATAAACATCCATATAAATCCCATTGCTCGGATTGTAAACTTGCGCAGCTAATCCCATCCCTTTTGTATTTAAACACCAACAATGGTCAAAGCCATTAACCAACTTCACTTGTTGATCATCTGCCGCTAACCGTTCTTTTAATTGGCAAAATTGACGCAAGTCCATGGCAGTATTCGCTACTGGGGTTGCCTCGAATGGAATGGAGTGTTCATCAATGCTTAAAAATTCATCTGCATCAATTCTTACCTCGTGGTTGACGATACTTTCATTGCCTCCTGAGAAATTAAAATACGTATGTTGTGTTAAATTGATAGGCACTACATTGTCAGCACTTGCCGTATATTCGACGTTTAGCTTATTGTCCTCTGTGAGCATATAAGATACATCAATATCAAGGTTCGCGGGGTATCCGGCCTCTCCTTGCGTGACTTTGATGGTAAATACAATGCTATTGTTAGAGTAAGACTTAACACTCCAACGTCGCTTATCAAGCTGCACACTGCCCCCATGTAAGTGATTCACGCCTTCGTTGAGGTCAAGCTCGTAGTTCACACCATTCACTTGATATTTACCTTGATAAATACGATTCGCCCAAGGGCCGACAACACTACCAATATAAGCGCTAGTCTCTAAATATTGCTCAGGTGTTTTAAAACCTAAGACAATATTCGTCAACGTACCCGACTTATCTTTTACCCACCAATCAACAACCGTCGCCCCTAAATCAGAAACAACAATTTTACTGCCCAAATCGTTCACTAGCGTATACAGGGAGAAGTCTCCCCACTTTTGATTCTTCATCAGCCTACTCCTAAATACAAAAAGTCGGAAAGCTTGTTTTTAATCTAAGCTTCCCGACTCTATTAATTGGTTAACCTAAAAACGCACACGGAATTTCAAACGGATATCTATTCCCAGCTTCTTGGTTATAGTCAATATCAGTAACACCCAATAAATTAAGAACTTGATATAAGGTCTTACCCACATGACCAAAAGCAATGCCAGCATGGTGTGGGTAGTTCTTTTGAACCAAGACATGACGATAAAATCGCTGCATTTCAGGGATAGCGAACACGGCAATCGAACCAAAGGATTGAGGATCAATCTCTAAAATGTCACCTTGTGCAACATAAGCACGCAATTGAGTATCTGCAGTGCTTTGTAAGCGGAACAAAGTGACCTCACCAGCTTTGATCTGCCCTTCTAGAGTACCGCGAGTTATATCTGGCTCTTGTCCCGGCTCCATTAAGCTATGCATGATTTTTTGAAATCTTAATTGGGAGTTTTTCATGCAGCTTGAAGCCGTGTTACCACAATGGAATCCCATGAAGAGATCTTTTGCCGTATAACTTCCCATCTTATCTTGGTTATTTTCAACCATATCTGTTGGAACCGTGTTGTTGATATCCAACAGGGTAGCTGGGTGATCGGTCGCACAAGTAATCATATATTCAGATAAAGCGCCGTAAATATCCACTTCACACGCGACAGGAATACCACGTTCAGCTAACCTTGCATTCACATAGCAAGGTACGAAGCCAAAGAACTTCTCAAAAGAAGGCCAACATTTGTTTGCGAAAATGCCAAATGTGGAAGCACCTAAATTTTGTTGATAGAAATCCAACAATGCGGCTTCATACTGAGCAAGTTTAGGTAACAAATCAGGGTAAGGATTATGGTCGCCTAGTTCAGATTCCATTTCTGAAATGATCTTCGGAATATCAGGGTGACCTTCAGCTTGCTGATAGATGTCTAACAAATCAAGTTCGCTGTTCTCCATCACCTCCACTCCGAGATCAAACAATGCTTTGATCGGTGCATTGCAAGCAACGAAATCCTGAGGTCTTGGACCAAAGCTAAATATTTTAAGCCCCTTTAAGCCTAAAATGGTACGAGCTACCGGCTTAAAGTCTGCGATCATTTGAGCAACTTCGGTTGCAGTCCCAACAGGATTCTCAGGAATATGAGGACGAATGTGACGTAAGTTAGCGCTGTAAGACGCATTCAAAACTCCACAATAAGCATCTCCTCGCGCATCTTGTAAACCACAAGTTGCTTCTTCTGCCGCAGCAGCAAACATAACAGGACCATTAAAACGCTGCGCCATTTGAGTTAACGGCCCTTCTGGACCAAAGTTTCCTAAATAAATGACTAACGAATTTAATTGCGCTTGCTCGGCTTCAGCGAGCGCTTTAAGCATATCATTTTCATTTTCTATAACCGTTTGCAATTCGACGATTTCAATATCTTGCTCAATACATGCAGCAACTACTTTTTGACGACGCTGCTCAGACAAAGAAATAGGAAAACAATCTCGGCTTACTGCCACAATACCCATTTTTACTTGTGGTAAATTAATCATAATAGACTCCAGATATAAACTTATAATATGTTAAAAATATTTATGAATTTGCGGATGAAACAGACAGTTCTTTCTCTTCACCTTTTTGATCCCACAGTTTTTCCAATTCTTCTAAAGACTTGCCTTTGGTTTCTGGGATCCAGCGATAAATGAAGTACACCGTAACAACGGCCATCGCACCGTATAACCAGAATGGAAAACCGCCATGAAATTCTTGGTATAAAAAGCTGTCTTTCGCGTTCATCATTGGGAAAGTTTGTGAAACAGCGTAGTTAGCAAACCATTGGGCAAATACAGCAATCGACAGCGCTTTAGAGCGAACCGCATTTGGGAACATTTCCGATAGTAATACCCAGGTGACAGGACCAAGCGATAAAGCAAATGCCGCGATGTACATCAATACAAAGATGATCAAGTAGCCACCAATTGCATCTAGGTAAGCGGCGGTCCCAATGGCAAGCATACTGATTGCCATTGCAGCAGCACCAATCATCATCAATGGCTTACGGCCAAATTTATCAACGGTATAAATAGCAATAACAGTAAACAGTAGATTCACAGCGCCAACTAAGATGGTTTGCAGCATCGCGACATCGGTGGACGAGGAACTAAAGCTCTTGAAAATAACCGGCGCGTAATACAAGAAAACATTAATCCCGGTAATTTGTTGCAAAACACTCAGAGTGATACCAAGTAAAAGAATAAAGAAAATGCCATGTGAAAATACACTTACATTCTTTGCTTTATCATTTAATGACGCTTTAATTTCTGCCCATTGCTTATCAAAATCATCACCTTTATTAAAGCTTGCGATCAAATTACGAGCATCTTGAAAGTAACCATTCATTGCCAACCAACGTGGTGTTTCTGGCACACCAAATAATAGAATAAAGAAAATTCCTGCAGGTAAACATTCGGAAGCAAACATATAGCGCCAACCAATTGAGAATAACCACTCATCAGAACCTAATAGCGCAATACCATAATTTACGAAGTAAACTATCAACATACCAAATATGATGGCAAATTGATTACAAGAAACTAAACTTCCTCGTTTACTTGGTGGGGCAACTTCTGCGATATACATTGGTGATACCATTGAAGCAATACCAACACCAATGCCCCCTAAAATTCGATAAATGATGAAACTAGAATATGTTGTACCAGCTATGAAGTTCAGCGTTTCTGGTAACGCTGACCCAAAGGCAGAAATGAAGAAAAGAACGGCCGCTAAAATGAGCGATTTTTTACGACCATACTTAGTGCTAACTGGGCCAGCCACGATAGAGCCAATGACACAGCCAATCAATGCTGATGATGCTGCAAAACCCAGTTCAGCAGGTGATAGGTTAAAGAAGTATTGTAAAGCTTCGGTTGCTCCAGATATAACGGCAGTGTCATAACCAAAGAGGAGCCCCCCTAAAGCAACGACTATCGTAATCTGCGTTATGCTTTTTGTATTGTACATGTTCTACCCTTTTTTATTATCGTTAACTACCATTCGATAATAAATAAGAGGGGATTTACATAAAATTACAAAAAAAAACAATCAATTTATAAAATATCACTTGTGTGACCTATATAGCAAAGTCCCCATGTTTATGATATTTAATTGAAATTAATTTTTATATGTAAATAGTTCTCAACATTGTACTTTACGGAAAGGTTTCTAAGCTTAATTTTCAATAAATTTCGTTTTATAAACATTAGTAATATTAATATTTTGCTTTCGATCACTGTTTTTATTTTAACCGAAAAAATTATAAGTTAATATTTATAGATAAATGTTAATTTTTAAATACTCACCAATCTAATCTAGTGAAACTACTTCCAAAAATTGCTTAAAGTATTTGCCTAATCTAATTAATACACTGGCACATGGTTAGCAGAAGTGCGAATCCTGTTCGAGCAAAGCGCTCAACAACGACGTTTTCTCTTCCAACCGAAACTTAAGCAATATTATTGCTAAAAATATGAAATTTATAACGTTTTATTGTGAATAAAAATGAGTATAGCTCGATAAAGGCACAATGTTGCTGGCATTTCTACTTATAGTTGTTTCTACGTTACTTATATAACTGAGCGGCTTCAATTTGGAAGCATAAAACGAAGGATTACGCTATGGAATACCATCAATTAGGCGCATTAGCACTGTTTGCGTTTGTCTCTACATTCACTCCTGGACCAAACAACATCATGCTAATGACATCCGGTGCTAATGTCGGTTTTAAACGCACTATACCCCACATGTTGGGCATTACTTTTGGCTTCGGTGTGATGTTGATACTGGTAGGTATTGGCTTGATGAGTTTGTTTCATGCCTATCCGTTTAGCCATACGATTTTAAAAATCCTCAGTTTAAGTTACTTATTGTTCCTAACGTATAAAATAGCGACCAGTTCTAACGCCGACATAAAGCATGACTTTCGCCCGATGTCTTTTATAGGCGCCGTGGCGTTTCAATGGGTCAACCCAAAAGGCTGGTCTATGGCTTTAACAGCGATTACCGTCTACAGCAGTGGAGGAATGTGGATAGAATTAGCAGTTATTGCAGGCGTATTCTGCTTAGCAAATATTCCATCCGTCACCTTTTGGACCACTGCAGGGATGCAACTTCAACGCTGGTTAACCACACCTAAGCGTACAAAAGGGTTCAACTATGGTATGGCTGCATTGCTTCTTTTGTCCACTTTCCCAATGATATAGGTCATTAACTGCATCAACGCAAAAAAACGCAACCCCGTAAGTAAGGAAGAAGAAGGTCCATTTTTCATCAGGCCCTACCTTCTTCTTCACACAAATTAACAGTGTAAATTTATATAAAGTTACTACCCTCTCTTTAGCAATACTGATAATCTAAATGAGAAAAAGAATTATTATTGAAGAATTGTAGTGATGAAAAATAAACCACAGCCTAAGGTGCTTGCTGTCACCCATACTGAGCGCATTACACCAAACATGCAGCGCATTACCTTACAAGGCGATGCGCTTAGTCACTTCCCTCAAGATTGTGAAGGTAGCTACATTAAGCTGCTATTTAATCAATCTGGCAGTACCCAGTTGGAATCCGTTTCGGAAGAAGATAAACCCATACTTCGCACCTATACCATTCGTCGCTATGACTCTCAAGCATGTACGATCGAAGTCGATTTTGTGCGCCACGAAAGCAACGACTTGCAAAGCGGCTTTGCCGCTCGCTGGGCGATAAAAGCGCAGCCAGGGGATACCATCAGCATCGTTGGCCCAGGCAGCATTTCTAACCTCAACACCGATGCCGACTGGTTCTTTATGGCTGCAGATATGACGGCACTACCCGCCCTGTCAGCAAAAATCCGCACGCTACCTGAAGATGCCAAAGGCTACGCGGTCATCAGTGTGCTGTCTTCTTCAGACATTCAACCCTTACACGCGCCAGCAGGGATGGAATTAATTTGGTTAACAGAGGGACAACCTTTAGCGGAAGCAGTCCGTGAACTGAAGTGGCAAGATGGCACGGCTGCGGTTTGGTGTGCATGTGAATTCGATTCGATGCGTGCATTACGTCAATACTTCCGCAATGAAAAAGAAGTCGAGCGCGAAAACATTTATATCAGTAGCTACTGGAAAAACGGTATCTCAGAAGACGGGCACAAAGTGATTAAGCGTGACGATGCAGAATCGAATCAGTGATCACTCATAAAAAATATAACTATAATGGCTGCAGTAAACTATCGCACATTACGAGGGTTATAATGTGGCCATTAAAATCAATATGGATATAGTCTGTGCTCGACATAAGAGAGCAGATTAAAAACGCAGCAAAATTAACAAAGCTCTTGAGCCAGAAAATCGATCAACAACCGGACCTTTGGTGAGAGATTATGACTTTGCGGATACAAAGCCCATATCCCTTCACGATCGTCGCGATAATCACTCAATACTTCGACCAGCTCACCGCTGTCTAAAGCCTCTTGAACATAATTATCGGGTAATTGCGCCAGACCCAAGCCACGTTTTGCAGCATCAACCAACGCAAATCCACTGTTGCATTTAATCCGCCCAGACACACGCAAAGACCGCTCTCTGTTTTGTTCTTTAAAGTGCCAGTAATCAACCGAGCCAACCAAACATTGATGGCGCCCGAGCTCTGATAGAGTATGAGGCTCGCCAAAACGTTCGAGATACAAAGGGCTGGCACAAACATACATTTGTCGAGATGAAAGCCGTTTTGCAACCAAGCTAGAATCTTGCAAACGACCCAGACGGATCGCCAGATCCACACCTTGCTCAATTAGATCCAGTCGCTGATTGGTTAAAATTAAATCCAAATTCACTTGCGGATATTTTTCTAAAAACTGATGCAAAAGCGGCGACAAGGTTTGTTCACCATACGTTACTGGCGCGGTGACACGAAGCACACCTTTGGGCTCAGTTTGCATTTGCGTCACTACGAGCTCAGCTAATTCCAAACCTTCAACCAAATGTTTACATTGTTGATAATAGAGTTTACCAGCTTCAGAAAGGGAGACTTTTCGGGTCGTACGATGCAGCAGCTTTACCGCAAGACGCGCTTCCAAAGCGGAAACACGACGACTAATCTGTGCCACCGAAGTTTTGAGCTTAGCGGCCGCCCCGGTGAAGCTATTGGTTTCTGCCACGGCAACAAATTCACTGACACCTTCCCAATTCGCCATCGCTTGATCCTATCAATATTTATTAGCATTCAAAAATGAGCGCGTGTGTAAAGCGGCATTATGTTACACCTTTAATTATTACACAAACGTAAAAATCATTTTCAAAAAGGACGGATTATCATTTTTATTGAAATAGATAAAATGCGTATTAGTAAAACATCAGGCGAAAATGCAAAGCTCAACTACGCTTAATGACAACGCCTACCTATTGATTAGATAAGGAAAACCTAATGGCACTTGAAATCAAACCAGGTCAAACATCGATCAAATCGAAAGCCGCTGTCGCTTGGGCAGCAGGTGAACCACTAAAAATGGAAGAAGTGGATGTACAACTGCCTAAAAAAGGCGAAGTGTTAGTCCGTATCGTAGCAACAGGCGTTTGTCATACCGATGCCTTTACACTTTCAGGTGATGATCCAGAAGGGATCTTTCCAGCAATCTTAGGTCACGAGGGTGGCGGTATTGTGGAAATGGTAGGTGAAGGTGTGACCAGCGTAGAGGTGGGTGATCACGTGATTCCACTTTACACGGCAGAATGTGGCGAGTGTAAATTCTGTAAATCAGGTAAAACGAACCTGTGTCAGGCTGTACGTGAAACGCAAGGTAAAGGTCTGATGCCTGATGGTACTAGCCGCTTCTCTATCAACGGTGAAACCATTTTCCACTACATGGGCTGTTCAACGTTCTCCGAGTACACCGTTCTTCCTGAAATCTCGCTAGCAAAAGTAAACAAAGAAGCCCCTTTGGAAGAAGTATGTCTTCTTGGCTGCGGCGTGACAACTGGCATGGGTGCCGTATTGAATACAGCAAAAGTTCAAAAAGGTGATACCGTTGCAATTTTCGGTTTAGGCGGTATCGGCCTATCGGCAATTATCGGTGCTCGTATGGCTGGTGCAAGCCGTATTCTTGGTATCGACATCAACGAGAGCAAATTCGAGCTTGCGAAGCAACTTGGTGCAACTGACCTCATTAACCCTCAAAAATTCGATAAACCAATCCAAGAAGTCATTGTTGAAATGACAGATGGTGGTGTCGACTACTCATTCGAATGTATTGGTAACGTCAATGTAATGCGTCAAGCCCTTGAATGTTGCCACAAAGGTTGGGGTGAATCGGTCATCATCGGTGTTGCAGGTGCTGGTCAAGAGATTTCTACTCGTCCATTCCAGCTCGTCACAGGTCGTGTATGGCGAGGTAGTGCGTTTGGTGGTGTTAAAGGTCGTTCAGAGCTACCGGGCATTGTAGAGCAATACTTGGCGGGTGAATTTGGTCTACAAGAATTCATTACTCACACTATGGGGCTAGAGGAAATCAACGAAGCGTTTGATCTGATGCACGAAGGTAAGAGTATCCGAAGCGTTGTCCACATGGACAAATAATTTCTGTGAAGGCTCTCCGTAGGAGGGCCTTTTCATTAACTGACTCCCAACAACCACTTCCTTAAAATTTATGTCTCTTGAGAGTGTATTATGATGATTGAAAACGTTAGCCAAACTAAAGTATTTGGAGGCTGGCATAAGCAATATACGCACGAATCCACCGCTTTGAACTGCACGATGCGCTTTGCTATTTTTCTACCGCCAAACGCAACCAAGACACAGCCTGTACCCGCGTTGTACTGGTTGTCAGGATTAACTTGTACCGATGAGAACTTCATGCAGAAAGCTGGCGCGTTTCGCATGGCTGCCGAACTCGGCATCGCGATCATTGCGCCCGATACCAGCCCACGTGGAGAAGAGATTGCGGATGATGAAAGTTACGACTTAGGTCAAGGGGCAGGATTCTACCTAAATGCGACACAAGCGCCTTGGTCATTACACTATTTCATGTATGACTATATCACCAAAGAGCTGCCTAGCATTATTGAAAGTAATTTTCCTGTTTCAGATGTAAAATCTATCTCAGGCCATAGTATGGGTGGGCATGGTGCTTTAACCATCGGCTTAAAAAATAGCCAACAATATCGGTCTATTTCAGCCTTCAGTCCTATCAGTAACCCGATGCAGTGTCCATGGGGTAAAAAAGCATTTACCGCTTACCTTGGCACAGATATCGAAAGCTGGAAGCAATACGATGCCAGTGAGCTTTTAAAACGAGCACAATCACCACTGCCGATACTGGTCGATCAAGGTGATGCCGATGGGTTCTTAAGTGAACAACTTAAGCCAGAAGCGTTAGTGTCTGCTGCCAGACTACATGATTCACCGTTTAGCTTGCGTATGCAATCTGGGTATGACCACAGCTACTACTTCATCTCCAGTTTTATTGACGATCACTTAAGCTTCCACGCTAAGCATTTGTTTGGATAATGCTTCCATTTTCTTCAGAAACCATTGCTTGACTGATAAGCCATCCTCTCACGATGGCTTTTCTTATCTAAGAAAATAAAACGTTTCAAAAACTCAGCAAGCGTTTAAATTTTAATCACTTAGTATTAATATCCCTCAGCCAAACACTACGTCTTATCACTGAATAGCATTAACCTTCAACAAACCAGTCGTTACTTTTGAACCAAAATCTGATATATAATGCATTTAGGTTGACTATATTAATAAGACCACAAATTAGTTATGACTATCAGTCATGGTTGCATAAGCAGAACAAAATAATAAAATATAACAAGGCCTTATAATGAAGAAGATAATCGCTTTGATTTTGTTGGTTTTTTCAACATTTATCTCTGCACATGAAATCGTTTTTAGTGGTTCTCAAAAAACCGATGTTTCGGTAACGCTAGAACAACTTCAGGCTTTACCCATTACCAGTTATACAACCAATTTACCTTGGATTTCTGCACCAGCTAAATTTGATGGTGTAAAGCTCAGTACTCTACTTACCCAGATCTACGGCAGTATCCCTGAATATACTGATATCGCTGGTCTCAACAATTATCACTCAATATTACCTCGTCAAGATATTCTTCGTTATGAACCAATCTTGGCTTTTAAGAAAGATGGTCAATATATAAAAATACGAGATAAAGGGCCTTATTGGGTTGTGTACCCATTAAGCAGTTACCCTGAAATAGATCGGACTGAGTATCATGCACAGATGGTTTGGCAAGTCAGTCAGATAGAAATGAAAAAATGACCAACGCAAGCACGTCTTCAGACAAAGCCCAAAAATGGCATTACTCGTCATTGAATAAACTGTTGCTGGTCATTTTCGCGGTATCTTTATTACTTGCGAACGTATTTCTGCTGCAACAAACCCGCGATTTGGCACAAAATTTTACTAAAGAACAAAAACAAGCCACTTGGTTTTTGTTTCAACTCTCGAAAGAGCTCTCTGAGTTAGTGAGTGAAGCCAGGAGGCTCGATGAAAACGTTTTGAATATTGAAGGGGCGGAACTGCAATATGAACTCGCTTGGAGCCGTTTCGACCTACTGATTAACAGTCATGACGCCTTTGAGTTTTTTAAGCGCAACAACATCCAATATTATTTTTTAGATCTGTTTGAACAATACAAAGCTCTAGAGCCACAGCTTGTTGAAGCAAAGACAGGCGACAGTCAAGCGGCAGCGATATTTTATCGGTCTACCCAAACGTTGTATCTAAATTTGGTTGATTTCGTAAACCAAAACTTTCGTCAAAGCAGTAAGGTCTACGAAGCCCAACAAGGAGAAACACAACGATTAATGCGAGCGCAATACATGTTGTTTGCTACCTTTGTGCTATCCACACTCTCGCTGATTTATTTCTTTTATCGCGAGTCTCATTTTCACAGAAAGCTGGCGCTCAGTGACCCATTGACCGGACTTGGTAATCGAAATGCTTTGTTTAATACTTTGCGAAAGTACACAAAGAATCACACCAGCTTTTCATTGTGCATTTTGGATTTAAATGGCTTTAAAGCGATTAATGATACACACGGGCATCAGGCGGGTGACTTCGTACTTAAAGAGGTCGCGAAAAGACTAAAAGCAATGCAAATGAATCATTTCACTGTTTATCGGATGGGAGGGGACGAATTTGCCGTCGTGATTGAAGGCGAAAGTATCAATGATACACAAGCACGACAACTCATTCACAACGTATTCGTCACGCCAGTTTTAGCAGTAAAACAGACCAATTCTCTGTCGACAAGTATTGGTATTGCGCATTATCCAATTGACAGTGACGATATTGACTTGCTCATAAACTATGCAGACAAGCGCATGTATAAAATGAAATTCGCAAGTAGCAAGACGTTTGAAAGTCGCCCAAAATCACAAACTGAACCGGTACCAGAGCGACAGATATAAATACAAAGCCCTACTTATGGTGATACAACCAATATATACACCTAGTCGTAAAAACTCCCTTTCCAAGCATTAGGGAGTTTTTAATATTCACAGACAAACCTAATCCAAATTAAATCGCTCCCGGAGTACGGTTAAAACGCCTGAGTCTTGATTGCTAGGTGCAGAAAATCGAGCCACCTGTTTTATCTTTTCGTGCGCATTGGCAACGGCATAAGAGTGCTCACTCACTTGTAGCATTTCAAGGTCATTCAAATAATCACCAAAGGTCATGGTTTCAGCAGGAGTAAAGCCCATGGTTTGTTGCAAAAACTCTATCGCAGCCCCTTTTGACGCTTTGGCATTCATCACATCTAGCCAAATTTTTGCACTCACCACGACTTTATGTGAATCACCAAACTTCGCATTCATGGTGGAAAAAAGCTGCTCTTCTGAGCCGTCAAAATGACAAATAGCCACTTTGATGAACTCATCGTCAACACCCAGTAAATCGTCGACACGTTCACAACGGTGGTAGTACTTCTGAAATTCTTCTAATGTTTTTTGGTCTTGATTCTCTATATATGCAGAGCGTTTGCCACACAATACGATGTGCGCCCCTTCAATGTCACGCGCCGCTGTGACGATCTCTGCCACTTCTGCTTTAGGAATGGTACAGCTATAGATTTCTTTATCCTTGTGCATCACCAACGTACCATTTTCCGCGACGTAAACAATACGGTCTTGGATAGGAGCGAACGTGTCACGTAAGCTGTAGTACTGGCGACCAGATGCCGCTGAAAACACAATGCCTTTTTGTTCTAACTGCAAAAACAAGTCGAAAAATTCTGGATCTAAGCGACCATATTGGTCAAGCAACGTACCGTCCATATCGGAGGCGATAAATTTAATACTAGCGTGTGGCATACGATAAAACTCTAACTGGTGTAAGAAATAGGAATATGGTTTAAGGTACAGGATCGTGAATGAATCTCAAGTGAAGACGCACCAGAACAATCAAGTCACTACAAGATATAGAATTTAGCGCGATGCTGCGTCTGACAGCTCAAACCACTCTCATAAAAACGAGCACCTCGATGTGGGTCAGGTATATGGCATTCTTGAATCAAACATGTACAATCCTCGCTCAATTTTTTACTCGTGCGGATATTCACCATGCACTCTCCTGAACACTGTTTTACTCGCTTTACTGCTGATATTTCTGGCTATACGTTACCTGAGCAGTTTACGTTTCCGTTCTACTATACACCGCATCCGCTTTGTGTATTGGCCGCTGAGCAGTTACAACAGAATTTGCTCACGCAAAGCGATTTTGATCATGATTTTGGCCTGGACGCTCATAAATCAGGACGTGGAAAAATGTTCGGTGTGCTCTTGGTGAAAAATAAACAAGGAGAGCTGGGTTATCTAAGCGCCTTCTCCGGAAAAATCGCGGATAAAAACTTGCTGCCAGGCTTTGTGCCACCAGTTTATGATATGTTGACCGATCTGGGTTTCTTCCGTGCAGAAACTGATGCCATCAATGCGGTCAATACCGACTACAGAAAGGCAGCAGCTAACCCTGAATTGGCTGAGCTAACAGCAGACATTCAAGCCGACCGGGCGGCTTACCAACAAGCAGAACAGCAGCAACGACAAGTGATGATAGCAGGACGCGCTAAACGCAAAGAACAGCGTAGACAAGGCGAGCAAACACTCGGCCCTGACGCTCTCAAAGCATTGCTGGATGAGTTAAGTAAACAAAGCGTGGCCGACAAAAACCAACTAAAGCACCTCAAGATGATGTGGGATGAAAAGTTGGCAGTAAAAGAGCAGCGATTGGCAGAACTCAAACAGCAACTCAATGAGTTTAAAGCACTCAGAAAAGAGCGGTCTAACGCGCTGCAGCATAAACTTCACCGTCAATATCGCTTCCTCAATAGCTTTGGTGAATCACGTGATTTGGTGGATATTTTCGCCGAGACCAGTAACCCTGTACCACCAGCTGGTGCCGGGGAATGTGCGGCCCCCAAGCTACTTCAGTATGCTTTTAAACATGGCCTAAAACCGTTAGCGCTTGCCGAGTTCTGGTGGGGGGAATCTCCCAAATCGGAGGTGCGTCAACACAAGAAATTCTATCCATCATGCAACAGCAAGTGCCAGCCAATTTTAGGCCACATGATGCAAGGCTTGAATGTTGAAGCCAATCCCCTAGCCGAAAACTGGGCAGAAGATAAAGAGCTGGAAATACTTTACCAAGACGATGCCATGGTAGTTGTTAATAAGCCTTCAGGATTGCTATCAGTACCGGGAAAAACCATCAAAGACTCGGCCTATACGCGACTTCAGAGCCTATTTTCTGACGTGGAAGGACCTTTTGTCATCCATCGCTTAGACATGGCAACATCAGGAATCTTAGTGTTTGCGCTTACTAAGCGCGCCAATAAAAGCTTGCAAAAACAGTTCATGGCCCGGGGCGTAACAAAGCGCTATATGGCGTTGCTAGAAGGTGAACTCAAGGATTCAGAGGGTGAAATCTCATTACCAATGCGTGGCGATCCAGAAGACCGTCCACGTCAATTAGTTTGTTATGAACACGGCAAACCAGCCGAGACTTACTGGCAGTTGATTGAAGTAAAGAACGGCCGCAGTAAGGTATATATGTACCCTAAAACGGGTCGCACCCACCAACTGCGTGTCCACAGCGCGCATCATCTGGGCTTGAACATGCCAATGGTGGGTGACGGTTTGTACGGCGAAAAAGCCGAGCGTCTGCACCTGCACGCCGAAACATTAGAATTGGACCATCCCTATACAAAAGAGAGGATGGTGTTTCAGGCTGATTGCGAATTTTAAAGTTAGCGATGAGCAGGCACTGCCCTCTCATCGCTTCTGAGTCAAAATATCAACTCATTTTAAACTTGGTCCACACCTGTGAGCGCCAGCGTCTCGCCATGATGATACCGCGCATCCATTCATCAAGAGCAATCGCCATCCATGCTCCCAATACCCCGTAGCCCATATGAATACCAAAGATGTAAGAGAACAACACACCTAGACCCCACATACTCAGTATGCCCATCTGAACGGGGAACTTGATATCGCCAGCGCCCTTCAACCCAGCAATAAAAATCAAGTTAAATACTCGGCCCGCTTCAAGAACAATGGAGCCCAGAACAAGTGAACCCGTCAATGCCAATATTTCGGGTTGTTCAGTAAAGACACGCAGAATTTCGTCTTTGAATAGGTAGATCAGCGTTGTTGCGATCGTAGAAGCAGCAAAACCAACGAGAAAATAGATTTGTACTCGTTTAAGAATGCTCGTTACCCAACCTTTGCCAATGTAATAACCCGTTTGAATCTGAGCAGCCTGACCTATTGCCAAGGCAAAAGCAAAAGAAAATCGCGCGATGTTCTGAGCATAAGTAAACGCAGCCAAAGACGCGGTCCCCATCTGGACGACGAAGTACACAATACAAATTTGCGCAAGGTTATATGACAACACTTCACCCGCATTCATCCCACCAATTTTTAGAATCCTTTTATAAATATCTGCGGGGACTTGTTTGAGTGTCGACATCGGTAATGCAATGCTGCTACGAGCCAAAATAAGCCAAAACATCAGTGTGCCAATGACTTGGCTCACCACCGTTGCCACTGCGACACCCTGAACACCGAATACTGGCAACCCAAACGGTTGATACAACGCTATGTAATTGCCCGCAACGTTGAGTACACCACTAATTAAATTAACCATCATCGGCGAGCGTGAATAACCGTGACTACGTAAAATCGTGGTCAGTACAATGCCAATCGTTACGTTGAATGTCAGGGCACCACTAATAAGTAAGTACTCACGTGCATATTGCTCTACCTGAGCTTCTAAACCATAGTATGGCAGTAAAAATATCGCGCCAAGCACGGCTACAACACTCAATAACACACCGATGATTATAGATAAAACAATACTGGCAACCCCGACATCAACAGAGTCCTTATCCCGATCAGCGCCGTTGTATTGCGCGATTAGAATCCCAGTGCCACTGCTAACAAAAGTAGACACAACAATCAGAAAGAAGGTGATCTGAGTAATAACCCCAACCGCCGAGACCGCTTTGTCAGAATAGCCACTTAACATAAATACATCACTGGTTCCTAAAGCCGTCCGTAGCAAAATTTCGACAAATATGGGCCAAGCTAATGTCACGATCGACATACGTTGGTTGATTGTCTGGCCATTAGGCATAGTAGTTACCTTCACACAATGAAAAACTGCCCCACAAAAAATGTGAGGCAGTTAATAAAAATAATAATTAAAACTTGAAGTTTAACCAACCCAAGTGCAAGCGTGGATTCTAGTCATTGTTGGGGGGCATCAGCAACACAAATTCACGTTAAGAGTAAAAATATTTTTCATTGGTAGAATCAAAGACTGCTATTCTCGATAAAGCATGGAGAGGTTCAAATGATGAACACCGACTCTATACATGCCTAAAACAGATACATTGCCAACAATCCAAGTACTAATACCATGATAAGCGCGATGACTCGACGGGTGCGTCTCGGTTTATCTTTCGAAGGCGTGTTGTCAACATTAAACGTTCGTGAACTTGCTTTCTTTCTTCTCAAGCTATTAGCTATCGCACGTCTATACCGATCACGCCGCTTTTGCGCCGCATTCGCCACTTCCGTGAATCGGTGTCTCTGCTCGTCGGTGAAATCCTTAGACTCGTAACGAGGAGGGAGATCGGTATGTTTTTGTTGTATCGCCATCACTTCCTCCTTAGTGGTTATCTAATTCACTTGGTTACTTTAAGTATACACGTTAGTTACAGATATGCTGGGCAAACAAAAAAAGCCACTCAAGGTGGCTTTAGTCTCGATAGACAGGCGCAATTCAGGATTCACCATTCCCTCAGGAATACAACACCAGAACTTTGCCTTTTGTCATAGTAGATGACCTAAGTGAATTCGCCGAGTGGCGTAACTCAACTGAATTTACAAATATTCACACAAGTAAGCAGAAGCGTCTTTTACTTCAACTTCAAACGATGAGCTACCGTCTACATCGAACGACTCACCGCTAGAGTATGTTCTCCAGTCGCCTTCACCCGCAAGCTTAACGACGAGTGCACCTTTAACAACAGTCATACGCTCTGGGGCTTGAGTACCAAAGGTATACGTACCAGGAAGCATTACACCAACACTGATGTCCTGTTCATGTTGACTAAAACCGAGTGACTTAACGCCACCAGCGAAATAGCTATTTTCCTTAATGCTCATACTTGTTTTCCTTATCAATAATCCGCTCTTTTTTACCTTGTTTTTATCAATGACTCAATACTTAAATCTAATAACTATTTGGTTGGATATAGATCAAAAGTGTTGTATCAGGATGTAAAAACACTCTCTAGATCATGATTTGTTAACGGTAAATACAGGATCATTTGTAATTCTGTCAGAAGACTCGCACCATGATGTAAGCCGTTATACTGTCATGGCAACAATAAACCAAAACGCAAGATCGACCGTGCTCCACACGTGACCGAGGGAGGCCATTCTGAATCAGCGCACACTATTAAAAATCATTTTCGCTTTTGTCGGTGCTAGTCTTCTTGCCTTTACCAGCTATCAACTTCACCTCTCCTATCAAGCATCTATTAGTCCCACTAATATTTATGGTGAATGGATCGAAATAGGCGCACCACCTTATCAAACTGAGCGGCTCAACTTTACGTCTGAAGGGGTATACCGTAACCATCGCTTGGTCTCAACCAAGTTCGACTTTGATGGACAAACCATCACTCTTAACACCGGTTTAGGTAAGACGGTTTATCAACTATCCGGTTCACACCTATCACCACAGATTCGCCGTATTGAGCCTCTATTTCCAGACCAACGTTTTATTCGCAAAGGGTTTGAGCACACAGTTCAAGGATCAGAAATCGGCACAGCATCTAAACGCCGAGCAGCATTAAGCGAACATTTTAATAGCGATTAATTCAGTCCGTTAACTAACGAAAAAATGACAAAAAACCAAAATAAACAAACAGATAACCACAAAAAACCTTCACTCAAGGTCTTTTGAGTAAACGCTAAATTCTATTCTTGCCGAAAATAATTTGTTTATTGACTCAATATGGCATTTTCCGTGCAACAGAGTGTGAGTTTTATTTAACTTCCCTCATATCACTCGAAAACCGTTTTAATTTTTTTTGACGAAAAAAAACTCTCTGAAATGCTGTAGAGGATGCTTTTGCACATGGTGTGTGTTTTGGACAGGGTAAAAAACCAGTCATTTATGCGGTGCAAGAGCAGCTTAATGTTCCCTATAGAACACGAATCCAAGGATTGAGAGATAAGTTATGATTCGATTTAATCTATGTGCTGCTGGCGTAGCGTTAGCATTATCTGGCACTGCAGTGGCAGCGCCTACAGCACCAAGTATCGATCTGTATGGTTCCAATAACCTGCAGTTTTCTAAAATTGAACTGGCAATGGAAACCACATCTGGCTACAACAGCATGGTGAAATACCATGACCAAGCCACCATCACGGTAAAATTCAACCAGTGGAGTGGGACCTCTGGTGACACATACAACATCTATTTTGATGGCGTCAAAGTCGCAACCGGTCCAATTTCTGGTAGCCAAACCACAGCGACATTCGAATATGGTCAAGGTGGTTTGTACCAAATGGAAATCGAAGCATGTGATGAAACTGGCTGTGCGAAAAGCGCACCAGCTGAAATCACGATCGCAGACACCGATGGTTCTCACTTAAAACCGCTTACAATGAATGTCGATCCAAATAACAAGTCTTTCGACACCGATCCTAGTGTTGTCATGGGTACTTATTTCGTGGAATGGGGCATTTATGGTCGTGATTACACGGTCGATAATATGCCTGTCGATAACTTGACTCACATCCTTTACGGTTTTATCCCAATTTGTGGTCCAAATGAGTCAGTAAAATCAGTCGGTGGCAACAGCTTTAACGCACTGCAAACCGCGTGTAATGGCGTAAATGATTACGAAGTAGTCATCCATGACCCGTGGGCAGCCTACCAAAAGAGCTTCCCTCAAGCGGGTCATGAGTACAGCACCCCAATCAAGGGAAATTACGCAATGCTAATGGCGTTGAAACAACGTAACCCAGACCTGAAGATAATCCCATCAATTGGTGGTTGGACACTGTCAGACCCATTCTTCGACTTTGTGGATAAAACTAACCGTGACACTTTCGTAGCTTCGGTTAAAAAGTTCTTGAAGACTTGGAAGTTCTACGACGGCGTAGACATTGACTGGGAATTCCCTGGCGGTGGCGGTGCTGCAGCCGATAGAGGAGACTCGGTCAATGATGGTCCGGCTTACGTTGCCCTAATGCGTGAATTGCGCGCGATGCTTGACGAGCTAGAAGCAGAGACAGGCCGCACGTACGAATTGACGTCAGCTATCGGCGTAGGTTACGACAAGATTGAAGACGTAGACTACGCAGATGCCGTTCAATACATGGACTACATTTTTGCAATGACGTATGACTTTTACGGCGGTTGGAACAACGTACCGGGTCACCAAGCCGCGCTTTACTGTGGTTCATTCATGCGCCCTGGTCAATGTGACGGCAGCGGTGTAGATGAAAACGGTGAGCAGTTCAAAGGGCCTGCTTACACTGCAGATAACGCTATCCAACTTCTTCTTGCACAAGGTGTTCCTGCCAACAAGCTAGTCCTTGGAGCTGCCATGTACGGTCGTGGTTGGGAAGGCGTCACACCAGATACACTCACCGATCCAACCGATCCTATGACAGGTACCGCAACGGGTAAACTGAAAGGCAGTACAGCCCAAGGCGTATGGGAAGCGGGCGTTATCGACTACAAAGGCATTAAGTCATTTATGCTAGGAGCCGATAACAAAGGTATCAATGGTTTTGAATACGGTTATGACGCACAAGCCGAAGCACCATGGGTTTGGAATCGCTCAACAGGTGAGTTAATCACGTTTGATGATAAACGCTCTGTTATCGCAAAAGGTAACTACGCGAAGTCACTTGGTCTAGCAGGTCTATTCTCTTGGGAAATCGATGCAGACAACGGTGATATTCTCAACGCGATGCACGAAGGTATGTCTGGTGTTGTCATTGATCAGCCAAACAATGCACCAACGGCAGCGGCTGGCGCAGACCAATCAGTAACGGGTCCTGCCAGTGTTGTACTGGATGGTAGCCAATCGTCTGATTCTGATGGGACAATCGCTAGTTACGCTTGGGAACAAGTGTCAGGAGCAGCCGTGGTACTAACCAGTGCAAACACGGCAACAGCAAGCTTTGATGTAGCAGAAGTGACGACGGAGGAGCAGTTGACCTTCCAACTAACCGTGACTGATAACGAAGGCGAAAGCGCGACGGATCTCGTTGTGGTGACTGTACAACCAGCAGGCGTGGTTGAACCACCGCAAAACACCGCTCCTGTGGCACAAGTATCGGCACCAGCTACAGCCAATGCAGGTGACGTAGTGGTCGTTGATGCCTCTGCTTCAACGGATGCGGACAGCGACACACTCACATTCAATTGGACGCTACCGCAAGGCCTAAACGCAACAATTGAAGGTGCTAAAGTGACCTTTACTGCAGCGGAATACCCACAAGACACCAGCCTAAACTTTGCAGTAAGCGTAAGCGATGGCGAAGCATCTTCGACTGCAACCGCAACGGTTGTCGTAGCAGAGTACACCTCAGTCACTGACCCAGTGACATGTGACAACGCATGGGATCAGAGCACTGTCTACACAGGCGGCGATCAAGTCACTCACGCAGGCAGTACTTGGGAAGCAAAATGGTGGACACGTGGAGAAGATCCATCTAAGTCTGGTCAATGGGGTGTTTGGAAAGAAGTAGGTACAGCAAACTGTAACTAAGAGATCACAAGAGGTATATCAATCTGGATCAGGACATAATCACGTACTGATTAAGACTGGTAACAATACCGGAGATTGGTATAAACCTATCTGATCACGATGAGAAAAGGACAGCTTAGGCTGTCCTTTTGTTGTTCTTAACTTCATTATTATTAATAACTTAAAATGTAAGTAATCACTTACTTACCATCTGCTATTTCAACTAAACGATCGAAACTAGCAAACACTTGTTCGCACGTCATCACTCTTCCGTGACCTTGCCCTTGTGTAGTGACAAGCTCAACATTGTCGATATCATGCGCAGCTTGTGCAGACACGCTGTGTTTGGTGAATTTATCCTGTTTGTCATGCACGATGATGGTCGAAGAAGGGCGATTTGCAAGTCGCTCCATTGGGTTAATCGCCTGCAACGGATAGTCAAACTGTTCTTCAACTTCTGACACAACGGCATGGAACAGTTTCATCGAGTACCCAGATCGTGCAATGCTACCAAAGAGGTTTTCAACATAATTCAAAACCGGAGCGATAAGAAGCAAAGGCTTACCTTCTAGCTTACTGTGTCGACATTCCAACGCAGAGGCCGTCCCCATACTATGCCCCACTAAACCGACAATATCATCCACCGAATCGAGCACATCTTCCAGACCACGAATAAACCCAGGAATATGCCCATACTGCCCTTCACTTTCACCATGAGCAGGATGATCGTATGCAAGCGCCGTATAACCTTTTGCCGCAATATGTTCCATTAACGGATAGAACTGACTCGCTGTCCCCGACCAACCATGAGTCAGTATCCAAATCGGACCTGCACCCAATGAATAGGTTTTAATCATTCCGCTACGCCCTTGAATTTCATTTTTTACAAGCCCGTTCGGCTGGGCGTTTTTAGGCTGCGTGCGAACTGGCGTAAGCAATAACTTTCTTGCACTTTTTTTTGCGTGTGACGGCGCTAAAGTATGATGTAAACGGGTGCTAATGTTGACGAGGCTACGTTTGACACTAAAACGCTGCGAGGTGTTAAAGTAAATTTTCTCACTCATGATTTGTTCCTTCGTTATCAGCCAAAAAATAGAACGGTCGTGCTTTTAAGGCTGATAAGAAAGAGCGAACGTGTCGCTCTTTCTTTATTTGTTTGATTCTAGATTGATAGTCTGGAGATTAACCTTTCCATCGTGCAAATAAATTTTCGATGCCTTGCCAAAATAGCTTTTGACTCGCTTGTTCACCTTTAATTGAGTAAAACACATGAGCGCTTAAATACAGCCCGTACAAATCAAAAATCGCCTGGCTTGCCTCTAAATCTTCTGAGAACTCTTGGTTTTCCTTTCCTTTAATAACTTGTATTTCTAGATAATGTAACCACGTATCAATGGACTTTCTGAGTGCTGTTTGCAGCAAACAATCATCGGCAGCACTGTCATTCCAGGCATCAAGAAACATGCAACTGCCTTGAAACGAGTGATTCCATGTCATCCAGTTATCCAACAGCCCTCGAATTTTGTGTTCAATATTGTCATCCCCCAACTCTCTAACAGGTGCGATGACTCGCTCGGTAAAAACTTGGTTCGCATACTCCAGCACCGAAAGCTGTAAATTCAGTTTAGAGTTGAAATGGGCAAACAAACCGCTTTTTGACATGCCACACTGCTTAGCGAGTTCACCAATTGTCAAACTCTCGAGCCCTTGCTCACTGGCGATCTGAAAGGCGCGTTGCAGAATCAGTTCTTTGGTCACTTTTCCTTTTTTCATAGCTGTATTTTTAGCACGATCGTTCTAAATTGCAAGAATTGTTCACCCACATCAAAATGAGAGCTCTCTCTCACTCACTGAAAATAGGGACTCTAGGCGACTAGAATTAGTCACTTCTCACAAAAAACGTTGTTCATTTCATTTAGATTGGGCGCATTAACTTGCTCATTAAACGGAGGCAGTATGTGGGCACCCCAAGAAATCGTTCCATTTCTAGAGATCAGTCATTGGTTGACTTACGGTTTGTATGCCGCCGCCATTCTTTGTGGCATCGCTAGCATTGCGTCACTCAAAAAGTAGCCACTCACTCAAAGACACACTAATGATTAGCGTCTAACGTTAATTCGAACTCTCTCACAACTAAACGGTTCATTTGTGTCTACTATTTCTCCATTAAGACAAGGGAGAAATGTCGATGCCAATTTATTTAGTCATAGCTTTCTGTTGTTTATTATTTTCCAACTCGAGTATGGCTTCCACAACCAATGAGCTCAATCTGGTTAACTCAGCAGTCGGGTACACCGCTCTCATTCTCTTTTCCATTGCTTATATTCTCGTGATGCTAGAAGAGTATCTAAAAATGAGAAAATCCAAGCCTGTACTATTGGCCGCTGGATTAATTTGGATTCTCATCGGCTATACATTTGCTCAGCATAACCAACCCGACGTTGCGAAAGCTGCGTTGGAGCATAACTTACTGGAATACGCAGAGTTGTTACTGTTTCTACTTGTCGCGATGACTTACATCAACGCAATGGAGGAACGCAAACTGTTTGATGCTCTGCAAGCTTGGATGGTCGGAAAAGGCTTTGGTTTTAAACAGTTGTTTTGGCTCACGGGTTTTCTTGCGTTTATTATTTCTCCTATCGCTGATAACTTAACAACGGCTCTGCTCATGTGTGCAGTGGTCATGAAAGTTTCAGGGGACAACCCTAAATTCGTTAACATTGCTTGTATCAATATCGTTATCGCAGCAAACGCAGGCGGCGCTTTCAGTCCATTTGGTGATATTACAACCTTAATGGTCTGGCAAGCAGGTCATGTCCACTTTGCAGAGTTTATTCCGCTATTTGTGCCTTCTTTGCTCAACTATTTCGTGCCTGCATTTGTTATGTCATTTTTTGTACCTAACACCAAGCCAAACACGGTACATGAGCATATCGAGTTGAAGCGTGGTGCGAGACGGATTGTTCTGTTGTTCATCCTTACCATCGCTACCGCCGTCTGCTTCCATGCATTGCTGCATTTCCCTCCGGTCATCGGCATGATGATGGGATTAGCTTATTTGCAATTCTTTGGCTATTTTCTACGCCAAACACTTAAGCAATCCCTCGCGAAAAAAACAGCAATCGCCATTGCCAATGGAGATGAACAGGCCTTAAAACGCATCGGCTCTGTCGTTCCGTTTGATGTCTTCCACCGGGTATCACGGGCGGAGTGGGATACGCTTCTGTTCTTTTATGGTGTTGTGATGTGCGTGGGTGGTTTGAGTTTACTTGGCTATTTAGAGTTGGTTTCAAATGTCATGTATACAGAGTGGAACCCAGTGTGGGCCAATGTGATGGTTGGGGTGCTCTCTGCCATCGTAGATAATATCCCCGTTATGTTTGCCGTCTTAACCATGGAACCAAGTATGTCGATAGGAAATTGGCTGCTCGTCACATTGACGGCCGGCGTTGGTGGCAGCTTATTGTCGATTGGTTCAGCTGCTGGCGTGGCATTAATGGGAGCCGCTCGCGGACAATATACCTTTTTTGGTCACCTAAAATGGGCGCCCGTCATTGCAATCGGCTATGCCACCAGCATCGGAGCACATTTATGGTTAAATAGTGGTTTATTCTAGGCTCTGTTGCGCTTCCATAAACGACATGTGTACATTATGTTAAACAGTTCACATTGCACCTATTTTGGCTGAAAACTCGACATTGGTCACTTTTCAAGACATGTTATTGAGCGTTTTTTTGGACCGACAATATTTAGGTCCGCTGTCCTTCCCACTTTCACCCTATGCGGAAGGCTTGATTAAACCCAAGGAACATGTTTTATGGATAATGATCATAGCTTAAGAGAAAATCTGCTGGCGCTAATGCTCGGTAGCGCACTGGTGTCGTTAGGCGTCATATTTTTTAGTAAAGTTGGACTACTAACAGGAGGAACCGCTGGATTGGCCATCTTCCTTACCAAAGTCAGCGATTTCAGTTTTGGACAAGTTTTCTTCCTGCTTAACCTCCCGTTTTACATTCTTTCCGTCAAACGGATGGGATGGCGCTTCACAATCAATACGCTTATCGCCGTGTCACTGGTTTCTTTTGCCGTTGACCACCTGCACCATGTATTGGAAATATCGAGAATCGCGCCAATTTACGCTGCATTAATAGGCGGTGGGATGATCGGCACTGGAATGCTGGTCATTTTCCGTCACAAGATGAGCTTGGGAGGATTCAATATCCTAGCGTTGTTTTTACAGGACCGTTATGGCATTCGCGCAGGCAAAGTTCAAATGGCTCTGGATTGTGCCATTGTCATAATGTCTCTGTTTATTGTTGATATTTACCTAATTGGTCTCTCAGTGATTGGAGCGGTCGCTACAAACCTAATTTTGGCAATGAACCATAAACCAGGGCGATATCAAGCCAAACCTCAGTTGACTTAAAGCGACGCCTATTCTCACTGTCGCGAGCAAACTAAGCCCCGGAACCATGGTTTCGGGGCTTCCTAATTTTGAGTGCGCAGGATTTACACAAACGAGGTTTAATTAATCAAGTCCTTATCTGGATTGCGACTAAAGCTTGTTACCTTGCTCTAACGCCAGCAAACCTTGCTTTCGCTCCACGCCACCAGCATACCCGGTCAGCTTACCATTTTTACCAATCACTCGATGGCAAGGCACGACAATAGAAATAGGGTTTTTACCATTTGCCAACCCTACTGCACGTACCGCTTTTGGGTTGCCAATCGCATTCGCCAGATCCTGATAACTCCATGTTTCACCGTAAGGGATTGTGGTTAGCGCTTGCCAAACTTGGTTTTGGAAATCGGTTCCTTTTGCAGCAAGTGGGAGATCAAAGTCATTACGTAACCCAGTAAAATACTCTTGCAACTGAACAACACTTTCACTCAACACCGGATGATGATCTTCTCGATCACCAAGCTCATCCGGTTTCGTTGTGCAGGTTTCAAACCAAATGCCAAGCAAACCATCAGCGTTGGCCTGAATGGTGACTTCGCCAAATTGACTAGTCATGACGGTATAAACTTTTTTCATGATTGGTTCCATAAATGAAAGGTGGCATAACTCCCCCATGGAGAGACGGCATGTCGGTCAAACGAAGGATAGCGTTGCATGGTTCTCTTCACCACTAGATCGTTATCTAGCAAGCAATCAGGAAGAGACTGCCCACGAAGTTGAACGTAATGAATCGTCCACGGGCCAATGCCTTTTAAATCAAGCCACTGTACCGGATCGATCTTTGGTTTTTGCTGCATCAATTGTGCAAAACGAATTAAGGTGTCTTTACGGCTCTGCGGCATACGTAAATAACTAATATCAGCATTGGCAATCGTATCAGGTTCTGGAAAGTAGCGTATCGCGCCCGGAGCACTCTGTTTCTCGACCAATAAATTGAGCTGTCCAATTGCGGCTTTTACAGAAACTTGCTGACCTAAAATCGCACGGATCCCCGCCTCCCAAGGGCTCCATACCCCCGGAATCCGAATGCCTTTTTCAGTTACTAAGCCCGGAACCGCGGAATTCAGGTAATGCTCTACCGTGTCAATATCAGTATCGAGATCGAACATACGGCGCACACCTAAAACCAAACGTTGCAATTGAGTAACATCATCGATTTCAAACTCTAAATTAAGATGACTGTCTCTTTTTGTCGCTTTGAACCATGCTTGGCTATTCTCAATACACACCGTTCTCTGATAGCTCTCTTGAGTCACGTTTTCTACACCTTCAATCGCTCGTATACGGTAGAAATTGAGCATGTGTTGCCAATTTAACTCACCTCGAAATGGCAAAACTATTTGATGACCGCCTGATGATTGGACGAGTTGCCGCCGAACTTGGGACGGCGTAAGCTTCAAACACTTTTGAAACGCATCGTTAAATCGACGTGTACTATTAAAACCAGCAGCAAAGCCAATATCGGTAATGGACATCGAACTCGAATGCAATAACTGCTTAGCAAACATGAGTTGCTGATATTGGGCATATTGTTTTGGCGGCATACCGAGGTATCGCTCAAAAAGCATTCTTAAATAGCGGTCAGAGACTCCTAGTCGCTCAGCGAGTTCGGTGACAGCGCTGTGCTGAAGTTCACCATTGTCGATCAAAGTCATCGCTCGCTGAAATGTTGTTTCCACACCTTTCCAGGCCCAAGAGCCGGGCGCGCTATCCGGTCGACAACGCAGGCATGGGCGATATCCAGCCTTAAGTGCTTGTGCTTTATCAGTGAAATATTCGACATTCTCTTCGTTAGGTAAGTTAGCCGGACAAATTGGCCGACAAAAAATACCTGTCGTTTTCACCGCAACATAAAAGCGGCCATCAAAGCGAACGTCTCTGGAAACGCGAGCCTTTTGACATTGTTCGAAAGTCAGCGAAGTATAAGGGTGCAGTGGCATTAGATATGTCCTTTCGAGCGACTCGTGGATGAAAGATACTATGAAATATGTCTATATTGTAGGACTCACGCGAAACAATAGTAGCCATTTACGGAACCTAATAATGGTGCACATTGGCATCTCAGATTTTTTCCACTAAAGTTAAAGACTGTCTAGATAAGCAGCCATCCACTTTCCATGTAAGGAAAAGCGTTTGCTTGTTTAGCTAGGAACCCAAACATCACAAAAATCATTATCAACGTCATCAAGGCTAGAGGGAATTGGCATGAATCTACATACCTGCGTCATCGTATTAAGGAATCAAAGAGTCATCACCAGCAAGTCGGTTGATCACTCGATTGGCATCATAGAGCGTGACTTAAGCAACGAAATATCAGAAATTCAAATCAACACAACGGATGGTAAAAACATTCAAACCTACCATTACAACACTATTGAAGAATCGCTTGAAAGCTTAATGAACCTTTGAACTCACTAATCCCACACAAACCTTCTCGTCAATGAAAGAGCCCTTTTCTGGCGCTCTTTCATCACCCCTCAGTATTCTGAAAAGAAAAAAGAACAAAAATCAAAAAGTTATACCCGACACTTTACCTTCACATATAAACGGATTTGTTGAAAGCATGCACAAATTAGCTGTGTGTGCCTATTTATGATTGCTTTATCGGTTCATTCCTAAGTTACCTTGTAATATCGAGTTCAACTATGAAGCACAATATTTGAATTTGTGTAAATACAGCTTTATAAGGAGCAGCCATGCTGACTAAGAACCTCTCTCCAGAGTCAATTAAGACTTCGATTGAAGCTGATTTGTTTTCTGATGAATTACCGGCCCACGTGCACACTTTACGTAATCAACGAGGCATGACCGCCACATTCATGGACATTGGTGCCACATGGCTGAGCTGTCAACTGCCTACGGAACAAGGCCCACGTGAAGTCCTATTGGGGATGAAAACACTAAAAGACTATCAAACCCACAGTGCATTTCTAGGTGCCACGATCGGTCGATTCGCTAATCGTATTGCTAACGGACAGTTTCAGTTAAACGGCACAACGCACAACATCACACTGAACAATAATGGAAACAGTCTACACGGTGGCATTGAAGGCTTTGACAAGCGCCGGTGGCAAATAAAAGAAAAAAGTGATTCCCAGATTACATATTGCCTGACGTCTCCCGATGGCGATCAAGGCTTTCCAGGAAACCTAACCGCTGAAGTCGCCTATACGCTGACAGACAATAACCAGGTTCGCATCGAATACTCTGCAATTTGTGATCAAGACTGCCCGATAAACCTAACCAACCATGCCTACTTTAACTTGGATGGTGCAGAATCAGGACAAACCATTCTTAATCACGAACTGCAACTTAGCGCTAATGAGTACCTACCAACCAATGAGACCTTAATTCCAACCGGGGAACTGAGGTCCGTGAAGGGGACTCATTTTGATTTCAATCGTGCTCATCGTATTGGAGAGCAGTTACTTCAAGATGAGGACCAAAAAAGAGCGAAAGGTTATGATCATGCGTTTACTCTACCGAACGAACTCACTGATGGATGCCAAGCCATCGCTCGCCTGATGAGTTCCGACAAGCAAGTCACTATGTCGGTATTTACCGATAAGCCAGCCATTCAACTCTACAGCGGTAATTTCTTAGCAGGGACACCTTCTCGACAAGGAGAGTACGATGACTATCAGGGCGTAGCGCTGGAAACTCAGTTTCTGCCTGATTGCCCTAATCATGAAAACTGGCCCAAAGAGAATCGAAGATTTATTGCCAAACAATCCCTTTATCAATATCAAACCAGTTATCAATTCGAGTACAAATAAATGACCACAGCGTATGAAAAAATGGTGTCAGGCGAGCACTATGATATTAACGATGAAGAATTAATTCGAATTCGAGATACAACACGTGATAGAGCGGCGGAATACAACCAAACCGCCCGCAGCGATCGCCAGCAGCAACGTCAATTACTCAAGCAGATTTTTGCCAGTATTGGCGAAGATGTCCATATGGAGAAGTCCATCAATATCGATTACGGTATTAACACGACAATTGGTAATCATGTGTTTATCAACTTCAATTTCACTCTCCTTGACTGTGCTCCAGTCACGATTGGCGATCACGTTTTTATCGGTCCCAATGTGCAGGTTTACACCGCTCACCATCCACTGGATGCACAGACTCGAAATCAACATGTTGGTTATGCAGAGCCGGTAGAAATTGGCAGCAATGTATGGATAGGTGGAAACTGTGTGATTTTACCTGGCGTAAAAATTGGAGGTGGCGCCGTGATTGGTGCCGGAAGTGTAGTCACGAAAGACATCCCAAAAGATACGCTCGCCGTAGGCAACCCATGCAGACCCAAGCGCAGCCTCAACACGCCTGTCTCATAAACAACATCAAAAAAATAACACTAACACCTAAATAAAGTCCGAATATGTCATTATTAAAACTAAAAATAAAAACTTAACTATTTGATTAAATAAAATAAATAATTATATTCTAATTTTTCGAACTAGTTAATCGGGAACCTATTGTGTTTATCCAAGTATAAGGTGCTTAAACTGTACTCAACAGCAAGGGGAGAATCACTCCTACGTATCAAAATTGCCATTGAGGACAGAATGATGAAAGCACTACTTAAGACAATCACGACATCAAATGCGGGCTTCAGCACACTAGCACTGCGCATTCCTATCGGAATCATTTTTATGGCGCACGGCTCACAGAAGTTGTTTGGCTGGTTCGGTGGTTATGGCTTAGAAGGCACAGGACAATGGCTAGATTCAATTGGCTTAGGTCCGGGCATATTAATGGCCTTTTTAGCGGGTAGTGGAGAGTTCTTTGGTGGCTTATTACTTTTGCTTGGTCTACTCACTCGACCAGCCGCAGCTGTCACAGCGTTCACCATGGTTGTTGCGATCTTCTCCGTTCACTTCGAAAACGGGCTATTCCTATCGAACAACGGTTACGAGTTTGGTCTAGCGCTACTCGCCGCGAGCGTCTCACTGGCATTTTCAGGTGCAGGTAAAGTAGGACTGGACAACTTGCTGAACAAAAAGCTTTCATAATCGTTCAAGCAACGATCAATATCACTGCCTACCACATCAGGATTGATGAATATATTGGCAGCAACCAGTAAAAGCAAAAAGACCCTGACAACACTCAGGGTCTTTTTCAGTTCAAGAAATCTGAACGTCGAGAGATTTTACTCTTCAGGCAAACCAGAGCCTATTTGTTGCAAGCTATATGCGGTTAACGGGTCGATTTCTTTGACGATTTCTTCCACTTGCTTTATGGCATCCACCGAAGAGCTGGCCTTGCGGTAACTTAAATAAATAGGTCGTTGCCAATCTTCCACTTCAGATACCTTGTAAAGCTGGCCATTAGCAATAAACGGCTCAACAAGTGACACTGGCAAGTAAGCCGCCCCACCCTTCTCTAAGATAAAGTCTAGGGCTATACGAGCCGTCGAGGTACGCAGATATGGCGCAGGAATTTTAGGATGTCTTTCCGAGTGTTCAGAAGCAAAACGAGTACCCCAGTCGACGTACACGTATTTATGTTCAAATACCGCATCTAATGAATCTTGTTGTGTCGAAACCAACACCAGAACAACGTCTGCCACTTTTTTACAGTTTAGTTCATCTGCTTTGATTTGATCGAAGGCAAATGCCATATCGAGCGTGCGGTCAAGCAAACTGCGGCTCAACATTTCACGCCCCATCACCTCGGCCATAAAGCCATACCCACCAAAGGAATCAGTGACCACACTCAGGCAGTTCTGAAGGTAAGCGTCCCAAATGTTAGGAGTACCACCTAAAGTCAGCTGCAGAGCTTTCCCATCGTCAAGTGACAATTCCAACTTGGCTTGTTGCAGCGTCGTGACCATTACTTCGGCATAACTAATCAACCGCTCACCTGCAGAGGTGAGTTTTATGTTGTTGCGATCACGAATAAACAGTTGAGTGTCGAAATAACCTTCGAGCTGTTTAATCCGCGCACTGACCGCTGCTTGGGTGATATACAGGTTCTCGGCAGCTCGTCCAAAATGACGAACTCTTGCCAGCTCTAAAAATGTTCTAAAGACCTTTACATCCATAAACCATCTCTCGGTTAATTTAACAACGATACACAATCATGACGATAAAAAAAATTTGTTTTTCTTTTGCTGACTTTAAGCCTAATTTTCACCCTAGTTAATTACATTAATCAATAACGGTGATAGAGGCTGTTGATATGTCTGACACTGAATTCCGTCATGGCAAAAAACGATTTTACGATAACGTAAAATTTCCACGTGGCTTTGCAAAGTCTGGCGATTTTACTCTTACAGAAGAGGAAATCCTAACAATTTATGGAGATACGATGCTTGGTCTTGAATCAGGCGAGTTGACTCCAGAGAACAGCGAAGAAAAGCACTTCGTTAAAGTGTTAGAGAACCCTGGTAAGGCAAAGACCAAAATCGAGCGCACTTGGTTAAAGTACACCCAACTCGCACGAGGACGCAAACGTTTCCACACGTTGAATGGTCGTAACAAACCAGAAGCATTGGAAGACTACACAGAAGACGTCTTGGTCGAAGAAGATTAATACACCAACCACGGTATTTTAAGAACTCAGTACAACCTCATTTGCCGTACTGAGTTCTCATTCCCCAGCGCTACAGATGCGAACACCCTGAGGGATTTTTTCAAAAAGAGCGTGTTGCGTACTACATCACACCTCCTTTTCTAATCCCATCTACTTCGCTAGCATAGCGATTTTCTTTAAAAAGCTTTCTTTCAAGTGCTCTTGGTCGTACTCAAGATGATACGTATTGTGGAAACCAATTTTTAATTCTACGCCATTTCCTCGTAAAAATACGTTGTAACCATCATAGTCAGAAAACGCTTCAATCCCTTCGTAAATTTTCCCCAAATCGGTTGGCATACCGTTATTCATCACGTTTTCGTAAGCTTGCAATACTTTGCTCGGATCGAGTTCATTTTTCATAACGATTTCCTTACCTGTGCAGACATTTCAATTATGGTCAAAAAAACAGCGGCATGCCATATCTGAGCTTGCTCGAACGTCTCGCCTACCAAGCACGACGTCTGTAACGACACTAAGCGATAGAAAATTAAACTTAATTTAAGTCGTAAACTTATTACTGACAGACTTTAGTTACGAGAGAAAAAAGCCCCCAAACATCTCAATACTCAAATCATGATTGGTGAAAAAAAGCACATCGATTAAATAAAAAACAATTTTTTGACCTAAAATGTTGGCAGACACGGAATACTTATTTTATAATGCGAATTAATGTATCACTGCATCTTAAATCCAATAACTAGGGGCACAAAATGAGACTTATCCCGTTAACTCAAGCAGCACAAGTAGGCAAGTGGGCAGCCGCGCACATTGCAAAACGAATCAACGATTTTAAACCTACTGCTGAGCGTCCATTCGTTCTGGGTCTACCGACTGGTGGCACTCCTCTAGCAACTTATAAAGCACTGATTGAACTTTACCAAGCAGGTCAAGTGAGCTTCAAAAACGTTGTAACCTTCAACATGGATGAATACATCGGCATTGCAGCCGATCACCCAGAGTCATACCGTTCATTCATGTATAACAACTTCTTTAAC
This sequence comes from Vibrio mytili, assembly GCF_049563345.1. Classification (NCBI taxonomy): domain Bacteria; kingdom Pseudomonadati; phylum Pseudomonadota; class Gammaproteobacteria; order Vibrionales; family Vibrionaceae; genus Vibrio; species Vibrio mytili. The sequence continues at coordinate 1,392,916 of NZ_CP110482.1, forward strand.
CACATTGATATTCAAGAACAAAATATTAACCTATTAAACGGTAACACAAACGATCACGACGCCGAGTGCAAGCGCTACGAAGACAAGATTAAGTCGTACGGTAAGATCAACCTGTTCATGGGTGGTGTCGGTAATGATGGTCACATTGCTTTCAATGAACCAGCGTCTTCTCTTTCTTCTCGTACACGTATCAAAACGTTAACTGAAGATACGCGCATCGCAAACTCTCGATTCTTTGACGGTGACATTAACCAAGTACCTAAATATGCATTGACTATCGGTGTGGGAACACTACTTGATGCGGAAGAAGTGATGATCCTAGTAACAGGTCACAACAAGGCTTTAGCACTTCAAGCCGCTGTCGAGGGCTGTGTTAACCATCTATGGACAGTCTCAGCACTACAGCTCCATCCGAAAGCGGTTATCGTATGTGACGATGCTGCACAACAAGAGTTAAAGGTGAAGACAGTGAAATACTTCGCTGAACTAGAAGCAGAGAACATCAAAGGTTTCTAAGCGAAAGGCTTTTAAGCGTAAAGCCTTTTTCATGTCTAAAGGCAAAAAACTCTAAAGATAAACGTCATAATCAACCTCCCCCTGTGAGTTTACTCTCATAGGGGGTCTTTTTTGCACGCTGTTACCCCACAGATGACAGCTTCTCCCTTTCTAACTTTGAACTATTTTTTTATGCCAATGTCTACCTTAGTATCTGAGTGTTATACCTATATATAGCACCAATTCAGCTAAAGGGCTCAACCATGGCACATTGGCATGATCGCCAACCGATTTTTCGTCAGTTAGCGGATAAGATCATCCATCAAATTCAACAAGGTATTTGGCAAGAAGGTTCACCATTGCCTTCGGTTCGTCGTGTCGCAGCAGACATGAAGATCAACCACCTGACCGTGATGAAAGGCTATCAACTTCTTGTCGATGAAGGCTTGATAGAAAAGAAACGCGGCCAAGGCATGTTTGTCACAATCGGAGCCAAACAAAAACTCTTAGCCGCAGAAAAAATCCGATTTCTCGACGAACAAATTCCACAGATTGCCGACACATTACAGCGTCTGGACATGTCGCTCAACGAACTGATCCAGCAACTCAAACCACACATTAAGGGTGACCAATGAGCGCATTAGTCAGTGTAAAAAACCTCTCTAAGCACTATCATCAAAAAGGCGAGGCATTGCATGAAGTCAGCTTTGATTTGCACGCAGGTCAAGTGCTTGGCCTTCTCGGCCACAATGGCGCAGGAAAATCAACACTAATCAATGCCCTACTGGGTGTACACGAATACCAAGGAAACATTCGTATTAATGGCTATGAGCCGATCATGCAACGTGACAAGATCATGCGTAACCTCTCCTATATATCGGATGTAAATGTGCTACCTGATTGGATGACCGTGGCACAACTATTAAGTTATACACAAGGGGTACACCCAGGCTTTAACCGGACCAAAGCGGATGAGCTCCTAACACAGACCGACATCAAGCCAAGAGCGCGTATTAAATCGCTCTCAAAGGGAATGAAAGTACAATTGCATCTATCGATCGTTATTGCCACCAATACACAGATCTTGATACTTGATGAGCCGACACTCGGTCTCGACCTCGTATATCGTGAAACCTTTTATCGTCATTTATTAGAATGGTTTCATGATGGTGAACGTGTATTAATAATTACCAGTCATGAGGTCTCCGAAATTGAGCATTTACTGACAGATGTTCTGATCCTCAAACATGGTCGTCCTGTTTTCCAAAATACCATGGATAGCATCAGCAATGACTACTTCATTCTCGATGCCAGTGATGACTACCAACAAAAAATCGAAGCATTGAATCCGTTGTCATCACAAAAAGGACTGGGAACGACCAAATGGCTGCTTCGCTCAAAATACACCGCGCAGGTTGATGGTTGGGGAGAGTGTTATCAAGTTAAATTAGCAGATATATTTTTGGCGCTACAAAAGGAGGCCATATAATGCATTCTCTTCTAGCGATGTTACGCAAAGAATGGTGGGAAAATCCGTTGGTGTATCGCTTACCACTTTTTATGTTTGGCTGTGGCGCGGTGTTATTTATCAGTCTAATTAGCAGCTCAACCCTAGAACACGGTGTATTCTTTCATATCAGTTTCGGGGGAGATTTAAGTGATATGCAAAAATCACTGAGTAACAATGTTCACCTCTTAATCGCTGGTGGTGCGGGTTTACTCTCTATCCTACTGGGGACTCAATACTTCCCAAGAACGCTCCATAAAGAACGCGCAGAAGGCAGTATCATGTTTTGGCGTAGTATGCCTATTAGCAATGTTCAAACTCATGTCGCGAAGCTGGGGTTCGGCCTGCTGGTTATTCCATTAGTTTGCTCGCTCCTTGTCCTCGCGTCGGACTTGATGTTGTGGTTTATCAATATCTATTCTGACTATCAGTTCGAATTTTTGTACCGTCAAACCTCGCTCGGTTATGTATTGCTGCACTGGGTAGAGTTTGTCGCCAGAATGGGATTAGTCGGTGTGTTATTACTGCCACTAGCATTAAGTGCAATGGCGATCTCACAGAAGGTAAACTCACCTTTGGTACTCCTATTAGTTATCATTTATACCCTTCGCTGGATGCCAATTGGCCTGTTTGGATACTACGGCATTGATGATTTTTTCACTGAAATATTCGCTCTGCCACTACGTGCGCTCATCGCTGCCAACCCGTTTGATGAGATCCCTAAGATAGGCTGGACGTATATTGGTATTTATACCTTTCTTGGTATTTTTGCGTGGACAGCAAGCCTAAAATTCAGCCGCACAGTCTCTTAATAAGACTGCACTACTCCAAAAAAAAACGGTCACTACGCAGTGACCGTTTTTTATAGGGCTATGGTGAAAAATTTCTTTATCCGAGGAACGAAATATAACCTTGTAGAATGATCAAGTTGACGATGTCGATAAAAAACGCCCCTACAATAGGTACGACCATAAATGCCTGAGGCGACGGTCCATATCGATTAACGATTGAGCCCATATTCATCACCGCGGTTGGCGTAGCACCTAAGCCAAAACCACAGTGGCCACCTGCAATCACCGCAGCATCGTAGTTTCGTCCCATGACTTTAAACGTCACATAGTAAGTAAAGAATGCCAATACAACGGACTGAACCGCTAAAATGATAAGAAATGGAATCGCCAAGTCAAAAATGTTCCACAGTTTTAGGCTCATTAGTGCCATGGCTAAAAACAGAGACAGCGAGACGGTGCCAAGCATATCCACGGTTTCCGCATGCAATTTACGAATTTTGGTGACTTCTAGAACGTTAGTGACAATCACCCCGATAAACAACGCATAAACAAAATCGGGAATCATCAGCCACGTAATATTGAGTGTATTCACCCATTGTTCCAAATATTTTGCCCCAGTGACACAAATCAGTAGAAAGAACAGTTTTTCAACCACTTTCCTTGCGGTGACTTTGTCTTCTTCATACTGGTTATATGTCACCAACTCCGGAAACTTTTCGTGCGTTTTGGCGCTGCGCCCATATTCAGATTCAACACCATGCTTGTCGACCAAACGCTCGGCTATCGGGCTACCGATGATTCCGCCAATGATCAAGCCAAATGTTGCCGACGCCATCGCAATTTCTAATACGTTGTTTAGTCCATATACATCTTGAAAAGTCTGCGACCACGCTGCACCGGTACCATGTCCGCCTGAGAGTGTAATCGAACCTGCGATAAGTCCCATTAACGGATCTAAACCCAACGCAGTAGCCAGAGAGACACCTACCCCATTTTGAATGATGATGTAAAAGGAAGCCACCGCGAGAAAGACAAACACTTTCGCGCCACCTTTTATTAGTTGAGTGTAGTTTGCAGCTAATCCTACCGTTGAAAAAAACATCAGCATGAATGTGTTTTGCAACGGTAAGTCAAATTCTAAATCGAGACCATTAAAATGAAGAGCAGTAATGATACAGGCTATGATTAAGCCACCCACGATAGGTTCTGGTATGTTGAACTTCTTTAGCACTGGGAGCTTAGCATTAATGAAATTGCCAAGAAAAAGGACACTGATTGCAACCATGAAGGACTCTAACGCCCCAATAGAAATTGTCTGATTCATATCGCCTCATATTGTTTATTATTGTTCTCTTCATCCTCCCTAATGATAGAGCTGTTATTTACTACGATTGGTATCACCTTCCTTCGATAACCAAGACTCTCCTTTGAGTGATATCTAATGTGGACCATAGTGGCAAAAAAAAAGCTTCCTGATGGAAGCTTTTTTACAACCACGAAAATGAATAAATTACAGCTCAGCGTTGTGGTAAACCTGCTGAACGTCATCACAATCATCGAGAAGGTCTAAGAACTTCTGGAACTTCTCTGCATCTTCTCCCGCAACAGGCGTATGAGTTTGAGGGACGAAAGTGATCTCTTCCACATCAAGAGTCAAATCAGGAAATGCACCGTTTAGAGCAGTCTTAGTCTTGAAGAATTCAGTATGCGGTGCAAATACAGTGATTACACCATCCTCAAGTTCAACATCGGTTACATCGACGTCTTCCATCATTAGCGTCTCTAGAATGACTTCGTCATCATCGCCTTTAAACTGGAATACCGCTTGATGATCAAACATGTGAGAAACCGAACCCTCAACACCAATTTTCGCTCCAACTTTAACAAAGCATTGGCGCACATCTTGGAACGTACGGTTACCGTTATCTGTTAGACAGTCAACGATAACACTAGTACCGCCAGGGCCAAAACCTTCGTAGCGTGCAGGTTGGTAATCTTCACCACCCCCGCCACTCGCTTTATCTAATGCTTTATCGATAACGTGCGCAGGAACCTGATCTTTTTTTGCTTTTGCGATTAGGTGACGAAGAGACAAGTTCATGTCTGGGTCGCTACCACCATTTTTCGCGCACATGTAAATTTCTTTACCGTATTTGGAATAAACTTTAATTTTTGCGCCTGCTGTTTTCGCCATTGAGGCTTTGCGCACTTCAAAACTTCTTCCCATCGGGATGTCTCTCTAAATTCAAATTTAATGCGAAGGATTTTAGCAAAAAGCGAAACCTTTTCAATTTTCGCTCAGCAAAGTAATAGGGAGATAATCTCATTCATCGTTCAGCTCGGTATGAGAAACACGATCTCTATCAAGGCGATGAGCCGCTTTATGCGACACCCATTACTCGTTTGTACTTTTCGACCGATTGCTGAAAAAACGCTTTTTCGTCAGCATCACGAATCTTCGAAAGCTGCTCTTCTATTGCTTCAGGGCCAGATTTGGCCTCTCTGAGTTTCCAAACCAAAAACGATGCTTGTTTATCCAGTTCGATTTTGTTTTTTTCATCAGGCGGCAATAAGGATAGATTAAACGACATTCACAGCCTCAGGTACTTTAAATACTAGCCGCGAACTATAGCATACCGAGTCGCAATTGCAGAATAGAAACGCAGTTAACTTGATCAGTTTCAAGTTACTTCATACGTTTTGGCAAGCGTTTTCAATGTGGGCCCCTGTCAAATCGAAATCTGATAAATAGTATTCGCTATTTACACTGTAAAATAGCAACAATAGGTGACAAATCTTGATTACGCGCAACTGGCCTATACCATTCTGGATAAGTAAATTCGAGATAAGTAAATGGTTAAGTTAGCGCGTTAGACCACTCACCAAAATAAAAAGGGCGACCCATGGCCACCCTAGAATATTTTAGATACCTGTTGAAAAATACAATCAATGTATGAGGCCCAACTCTCGTGCTTCTTCAATACTTAGGCCACTTTCACGGATTTCACGGAGCGCTTCTATACGTCTTCTGGCTTCAGCCGACTTGGTTGACTTTTCAGGTTGCACACCGGTTTCTTCTTCGGGTAATTCCCACTTGTGAGCGATGTTACTCATCTCTTCATGGTCGATAGAATTAATGGACATATTTCCTCCGAACACACCATGTTTTCGATGGATAATCTATAGCAAAACCCATCAACACTGATAAGAAAAACTGTAGGGAATTGTGAGCCCAACCGCCCTTTCATTAACTTGGTAATAGATTAATCATTAAAGCTTTGCCAAACACCAGATTTAGGATTAAATTTGAAGGATTAACCTTATGAAAAGTGTGCTGATCTAGCTCTCATTTTTGTCCGTCATCGAAAGACTCCCCTGCCAAACATCTCCATGTAGTTAAACAAAAATCCGAAGTAAATTATCGACCCTAGCTTTCTTCATGCATTCACTTAGCGGCAGAAAAACAAACTCAGCCTTATTTGGCAATTTCAGCTTAGGTGATTCAAACTGAAACTGAAACTGAAACTGAAACTGGATAAGACAGTGCAAATACGCAGTGTCAACACCGCCAACATTTTATTAGACCAATCACAGTATAAGTGATCAGAAATAGCGTAGGAAAAATGCTTGATAACAGGGCGCAATTTTTCGACAAGTAGTTATTCCGCAATCAACCTACTTTATAAACGAGAAAGGCAACGAAGTTATCGAATATTTTAACAAGCTAGATGACCAGTTATTTACTCCGATTGGTATCACTAACAGGGGGCCAGGATGGAACTGAATGTGTGGCAAAAGCACATTTCTAGCTGGTATGAATCACAAAGGCTTGATCAAATAGAACCACTAGAAGCGCTCTTATATCAAGCTCCTGATACTGTGTTTGGTCCAAAGCTGACTGGTCAACAAAGTAAAGCGATCGCATGTTGGTTAGATGGGTGTTTAAGAGTTTATGAGCACACCAAATACCACCAACAAGAAAAGGCGTATCGTATTCTGATCTACGCTAGCGCCAAATTAGAACGCGCCGTTTATGAACACAATTGCGATATCGAGATCAGGCGTTGGTGTATAAAACGCTTACGTCATCTAACAGTGCTTGCTTTAGAATTCTGTAATCAACAGCACGATCAAAAGAAATGGCAACAACACGCACACGACCTGATCGAGTCACACATGGCATTCATGCAGACATTGAACTGGAATGGAATTGGGAAGCATGATCATGGAGTAATGCATTAAACCGAAAACATGATCAAGTATCTTAGATATCTTAGACAAAAAAAAGCGAGTCTCGTTGGACGAAACTCGCGAATCTATTCAGAATGAATGTAACAATATATGAGCCAATCTATTAATCATCAGAAAGGACAAAAGGTTGTCTATTCGTGTTTAATATTAGTCGTGCCCTAGGGTCAAATTGTCATCACTTTGTTAGAGTTAAGTCTATTTTCAATCATAAAAATCACACGCCGAATTCTGGCATCGCGCTATGAAGCACCAACTTTACTGAACATAAACAATCGCTTGGAACGAAGATCTCAAAACTGGACGCTCGTAAGAATGATCAAGAGGTTATGCTACTTGATTAAGCCTAAATAGCCATTTCATCGAGCGCGCGAAATACCATTTCGTCAATGTGGCCATCATAAATTTGTCGACAAACCTTACGTCGTACAGCCAGTCCTGCGATCAAACGCTCGATCGTTAAGTGCTTGATGTCATTTTGGGTATTAAATAACTCAACGGTTTTACTCAATGTTTCGTAGGGGATGGGCTCCTCCCCTACTCTCAACCAATCTAGCTTCTCAATAAACTCTAAGCACTCTTCTTTGATTGAAGCATAGGAGTGCCCGGTCATTGCGGATAACGCCGTTACACTGCGTTCTAGAGCCTCTGAGGATGTATATTTAGATAAGGTAATGGTGATCTCGTCGGCATTGATTTCAACCAGGTGCTTTCTTTGCTTTACTCGTCGTCCTAAATTCCCTCGTGGAGAACGAGCTTTGCGTTGGATAGGCTCAAATTCGCCATCTATGATGCCTGAGAGCTCTTCTAACTGTTGTCGGCTAACTAGCTCATTGCGCAGTGGGTTTGGCAGTGTAGGTGCCATATTGCGCTTACCAGCGTTAGTGGTACGAGCTCGAGAGTAACGTAATACTTCTTCAACATCGCATTTTATGTCCACTTGATAATCCATGATCTTACCATTCTCGATCATTGTTTCGATCGTCAAGTGATATCCCCATAAATTCACGACAAACAGATCGTCGGTCCCTTTCCCATCGGATAAGCGTTTTAATTCACGAATAAGATCCATAGAAAAACGTCGCCATTCGATATTACGGGCTAACTTTTGGTTCAATTCACTGAGAAGCATGCTGTCAGTGTGACGTCGCACCATGCGACTACGAAAAAATGAGTAAAGTTGGAAGACCAGAGTGTGTTGTTTGAGTATTTCTGGAGGAAAAAGGAAAAAGTAATCGCGTGTGAGTAACTCTTCATAAAACGAAGGTTCCCAAACGAGAATATACAAATTAGGTTTTATTCTAATTTCACCATCCGCACCTTCTGATGGGGCTTCCTCAGAAGCGGTGATGGTTCGAGCAAGAAAGCGAAAACGATCACTCTTGAACCCTTCAGGCATGTTCTCGCTAAGCCAACGACCCGTTAACTCATGTAATTGAAAATCGGTAAACTCAATACGATCAATACTGTCACGAATAGAATCACGAGCTGGTCCACTGTCTTTTTTACCGCGTAGTGACAAAATATCCGTGATGTACAATGGTGTTTTATTCGGTACATGTGCCGCATCGAGATGGTATTGATCCTTGTGATGATCGTGATATTGAACAGTGAGCGTAAACAGAGCAAACAATGTCATAAGATCATCGACTGTCATGATATTTTTCGACGATCGAGTTTCAATGACGGCTTTCGTACCAGAGATGGATACCATGGACTTTTGGTAACTTTTCCGTGTTCGAGGAGGAGCAAGAGCTTGATCTATGATCCCTGCCCAATTTGTTGGTGATACCACAAATTGATCGGCTTCATCCTTCATCGTTGGCGGAGTATTCAAGCCATACTCATTCAATAAGCGTTTGTTTACTTGCGTTTGAGCCAGCGCTTTAGAGCGTTTTTGCTTTTCACTCTGTCGAACTTTCTCCGTCACTAAACTGGTTGCCCCTAATACTGAAATCAGCTGATTAGGATTAACAAATTTATGAAGCATGGTTTTTCCGGCCAAACCTTCTTCAAAACGAACTGGTGTTTGGGTAAATAATCCAATATTAACCGCAGCCCGTAGACGCTGCTGCAGAGCCGCGCGAGTAAGTTGACCGTCGGTTGCTTCGACAATTTCGGTCGTTGAAACAAGTCCATCTTTGCTGCTGAAGCCTCGCAATGAGATCAAATTAAGCAACTCTAAGATGCTTTTAGTGACCCCTTTAAAGTGCTGGTATTGCTCTACCCAATCCGCAGAGGATTCGTGCACTTCAAAAAGATGGCCATCTTTGTGGCTCCTTGGTGCTTTAATTAGAATTTTTTCTTCAGCTGTCATTTTAGATCCAGATCACACTAGCCGTAGTTATGCTATGGTTCCGAAGAATAAAGAAAAATAGATCATAAATAAAGAAAAATTGTTGTTTTTTAAATAACTGATCTTTTTGATTATTATGATCTTAATTGATTATATGATCTATTGATCTGGCGTTTTACTTCTTTGTAACTTGTTGTTATGAATGGCTTTTATAGATTGGCACTTCGGAACTATGATCATCTATTTTAGAAAACATGATCATCAATAACTTGAAAGCATGATCATATCCTTCGGTAAGCATGATCATCAAGTTAATGAAAACATGATCAAAATAGTCTCGAAACAATGATCATGAACTTTCTACAGGTTATCCACAGAAGCGGGAGATTATTTTTAATCCTCTTTCCTAATTACAGGTGTTTGCGGCATATATTTACCTCGGAACAATGATCAAGTATGTGTCAATTCATCCGTTTTGTTCCCATTTTGGATAAAAATGAGTCAAGTGGGTAAATATTTAATATTTACACTGCGTTAGTCTACTCATTGAGCGGCTACTTTAAAAGTTAGGAAGCATGATCATGATATAGGGACATATCAAAGATTCTTAGCAACGTTCATCGTTCCGGTGTTTTTGCTTGGCCGTTTTGTCTCATGCCCCAGTCTGCCTACATTTTACCGTAAATTAGCCGGAAAACTTCATGCTTCCGGAGCGCTAATATACTTGATCATTGTTCCGATCCCGGGATCGCACTCTACTTTGCAATGATTTCTCAATTTTTGTCCGGTAACTCATGATCATGCTTCCGTTTCTCTGGCTATTCATGGAAGAATGATCAAGTGCCTACCTTGATCATTCTTCCAAGGTCGTTATTGTCGCTTGGCTTTATTTACTCTGGAACCATGATCAAGACAGCTCAATACCGCAATGTTTAATGCTATCTTAACAGTTCTCGATGTTTCGTTGTTCATTTTACATAATCCGTAATCTAGCTTGAAGATGTAATCGTTCCGTGAAAACACTGGATTTACAATGTAAATGTGTGACGCTGTAACACTTTAAAAGTTTGAATCAATTAAGCGCTCTATGAAAGAATATTTTAGTAAATATTGTGATGTTTTTCTCTGATAATCATCAAACAGACGATTTTAGTGTTTTTTTATGTGATTGTTATTCAAAATGTTTGTTCACCTTTTTGTTGTTTTTGGTTGCATGTGCTGTACAATTGATC